>CAVSMG010000021.1:0-40388 GCA_963728955.1 uncultured Verrucomicrobiae bacterium | reverse complement strand
GCGAGTGGTTCGATTGGCGCGACAGTGGCGGCCGGTTTTGTTCCAGCGGACTTTCGTCTTTCGTACTAGTCCGGACGGTAGAGCTCGACCACCTGGCGCGCCGCTCGGGCTGAGAAGCGTCTTTTCATGCGAAAACGTTTCCAGTAGCTTCTGAGCCGCAAAGATGGCAGACGATCTTAAGCACGCGCTGAACGACTTCGTTCGTTTCGCGCAAACGTTGCGCGGAGATGAAAAGAGTGAGTCACAACCCTTTCTAGATCATTTCTTCCGAGCGCTCGGGCATGATGGTGTGATTGAAGCAGGTGCGACGTTCGAGTTTCGAGTAGCCAAGAAGCCCGGCTCACCTCAGCTGGAACTGATCAAAGGCAATGGCACCAGACCCAAAGGCGGAAAAAAGTTCGCCGATCTTCTCTGGCCTGATCGCGTGCTAATCGAGATGAAATCGCGCGGCGAGAACCTCGAAAAACACTACGATCAGACGTTCGATTACTGGACGCACATTGTTCCGAAGCGTCCACCGTTTGTTATCCTCTGCAACTTCGACGAGTTCTGGATTTACGATTTCAACACTCAGCTCTTCGATCCGGTTGATCGCATCAAGATCACCGAACTGCCGGAGAACATTTCTGCGCTCAACTTCCTTCTTCCGATTTGGAAGAAGCCCATCTTTGGAAACAACTGGGTCGATGTTACTTCCCTCGCCGCGCCGCGGACCGCGCGCAGCGGTTTATTCTTCAACTGTTAGTCGCACTCGTCGCCGAGGACATCGGTTTGCTTCCCGAGCAACTCGTTAGCGAATTGCTGCACGAGTGCGCAGACGAAGCTGGAAGTTCGTATGATCTGATCGGTGGGTTATTTCGCCAGATGGCGAGCGAAAAACCAGCACCGGGCGGACGCTACCAAGGCGTTCAGTATTTTAATGGCGGCTTGTTCGCTGTTGTTGAACCGATTGAACTCAAGCGCGCCGAAGCATATCGCCTTTGCGAATCAGCTGCGGAGAATTGGGCGCATGTACGTCCAGAGATTTTCGGCACGCTCTTTCAAGACAGCATGGACAAGAAAGAACGCCATGCCTTCGGCGCGCATTTCACGAGCGAGTTCGACATTCGCAAAGTAGTCGGACCGACAATCGTCAGGCCATGGCGTGAGCGCATTGATGCCGCGGGAAAGAACGTCGGCGAACTGCGAAAAGCACTTGTCGATCTTCGCACGTTTCGCGTCCTCGATCCGGCCTGCGGCTCGGGAAATTTTCTCTTCATCGCGTATCGCGAGATGAAACGACTGGAGCGCGACATTCTTTTACGGGTGCGCGAAGTGAGCAAACGCGAGCCACTCGAAAGCGCCATCTCTCTTCATCAATTCTTCGGCATCGACATCATCCCGTTCGCGGTTGAGTTGGCGAAAGTCACCCTCATGCTGGCGAAGGAACTCGAACTGATCGAAGCGCAAAAACTCGCCGAGACCGATCAACTCCTCATCGAAGAAAACCCGCTCCCGCTCGATAACCTCGACAAAAACATCATCTGCGCCGATGCGCTCTTCACCGAATGGCCCAAAGTTAACGCCATCATCGGCAACCCGCCGTATCTCGGCTCACGCTACATTGCACAAGAACATGGCTACGAGTACGCGCGAAAACTTCAGGCACGATTTCCTGGCACTCCGAAGATGGCGGACTTCTGCACGCACTGGTTTCGTTTGGCTCACGACTCATTACCTCACGGCGGTCGTGCCGGTCTCGTTGGGACTAATACGATTCGGCAAGGTGAGACTCGCTTAGCAAGTCTTGATTACGTTGTGAAGAACGGGGGAACGATAACTGAAGCAGTTTCCACCCAAGTGTGGAGCGGCGAAGCACAGGTACACGTTTCCATTGTAAACTGGGTGAAAGGCGAGGCGGTAGGCACGAAGACGCTGGTATCACAGCTCGGCGAGAACGTCGGCGACCCATGGAAGATTGAGGAGATTGATCACATTGCACCTTCGTTAGCGTCAACGACGGACGTTGCGACAGCCGCGCGATTACATGGCAATCAACAACCGAAAGTCGTTTACGTCGGTCAATATCCATTCAACGAAGGCTTTCTGCTGACTCTCGCGGAAGCAGCGGAATTGCTGCGCCGCGATCCTGCGACGCGCGACGTCTTGTTTCCATATCTGATCGGTCGAGATCTTGTTGAAGAACGCGGTCCGACCCGTTGGATAATTGATTTCGGTAAGCGCGACCAATTTGAGGCACGTACCTTTGTGACTGCGTTTGAGCGATACAAGAGCGCGTCATGCCGGATGTAATTGCCCATGCAGCGCGAGAGAAGGCAGCGACTGGTAAGAGCAGCACGCGGTGGACGCGTTTGGCGGAGCGCTGGTGGCAACTGCGAGATCAACAGCCCGGTACAATCGCCGCGATTAGCAAACTGACTCGCTACGTCGCATGCTCACGCGTAACGAAGCGCCCGATCTTCGAATTCGTCAGTAGCGAGATTCACCCCGATAACACGGTGATCGCTTTCTCCTTTGCAGACGATTATTCGTTTGGCGTTCTTCAGTCGGATACTCATTGGCGTTGGTTTAACGCACGCTGCTCCACGCTCGGTGGCACGTTTCGGTACACTTCCGATACGGTGTTTGACACCTTCCCGTGGCCGCAGGAGTCGACGCGGGCGCAGATCAAAGCGGTGGCCGAAGCGGCGGTGGCGTTGCGTGCGTTGCGGCGCGAGACGATGCAGAAGTTGAACTACTCGCTGCGCGATCTTTACCGCACGCTCGAACAACCCGGCGACAATCCGTTGCGCGACGCGCACGCGCGGCTCGACGCCGCCGTTCGCGCCGCCTACGGCATGCCCGCTGATGCCGACCCACTCGCGTTCCTGCTCGAACTCAATCTCGCCTGCGCCGCAAAAGAAAAAGCCAGCGAGAAAATCACGCCGCCGGGTTTGCCCCTGCCGTCTAACGAACAGCAGAAGTTTGTGTCGGAGGATTGTATCCAAGCGCCTGGGCTGTAATGGCAATCACATCCAAAGACATTGAGGAAGTCATCGCAACGGAGGATGACTTTGGCCACGAGATGCGAGTTGGCCGTGTACTGCGTGGATATTTCGGCAGCCAGACATTACAGGGTGGCACGTACATTGATCCGGTTTCCGGTAAAGCGCGACAGTTTGACTTCCGTTGGCGACACCAATTAGCGGAGCATGGATTAAATCTGTCCATCGAATGTAAAAACGTAAATCCCGATTCACCCGTTATAGTATCAGGTCGCAAGCGGAGCGAATCGGAAGCGTTCCACGAATTGGTTGAGTCGCGTAAAGGAGGCTGCTTTCGAACAAATAGAGGAAACATTTTTTTGGATGTGCCGGCTGCCCGTGCAATTCGGCGCATCACTGGCAATGCTTCTGTCTATTTTCCAGAGGCATTCGTAGGCAAAAGCTTACTTCAGCTAAAAAAGAAGGACGGCAAATATAGCCGTACGCGGGACACTGAAATTTATGAAAAATGGTCCCAAGCTTTGGCTTCCGCTGTCGATTTGGTCGATGCCGCGGGCCGTAACGCGACTGTAGCTACGAACCAACACGTGTTTACGTTCGTTCTTCCAGTGGTTGTATTGCCGGACGGCAGTTTATGGAAGGTTGAGTACGACGTTAACGGGAAAAGCATTCAGGGTCCGCAACGCGCAAACGAGGTTGAATTTTTTGTTGCTCACAAAGCTTCACCTCCGGTGGAGCTTGGCGACTCGACTGAACCCTATGTTTTTTCGCATCTCCACTTTGCTACGCTTACTGGATTTGCTGAGTTACTCATTAGAATCACGGGCGACGAAGAATGGTTGCGCTGTGCGTTTGACGATCAAGTCATCGCTGCAGGAAAGGCGGAGCGAGTTGAATGAGCGGCAGACTCATTCACTCTGCTACTCAATCTGGCGGCCGCCGCCAAAGACAGGTCTGCGAGTTGGCGACAATAGAGCGCAAGCCTGCTGTCGCGGTTGTTTTTCATCACATTGGTCCCTATCACCACGCGCGCCTGAACGCGGCAGCTGATAGGTTAACAGTGACCGGTGTGGAGTGGTCGGCTAAGGCGTGCGACCCGTGGGGCACAGCGGATTTGCCTGCGCGCTACCACAAAGTTTCGCTGTTTTCAGAAGCAACAGACCACTACCCGAGAAAGGCCGCGCTTCAGCGAGGGTTTTTGTGGGCCTTGGACCAGACGAATCCTGATGTGGTGGCGGTCAACGGTTGGAACAATTTCGGATCACTGATTGCCGCGAATTGTTGTCTGCGTCGCGGGAGACCAATGATTGTCATGTCCGAGAGTGCCAGACAGGATGAACCGCGTACAAGGTGGAAGGAAATGATCAAGCGGCGGATCATCTCCTTTTTTTCGGCTGCCCTGGTCGGTGGTCAGCGACACGTCGAGTATATGGTGGAACTTGGGATGCCGGCGGAGCGGATTTTCACTGCGTACGATGTCGTGGACAATCATTACTTCCGTGAAAAAGCAGAGGAAATCAGAAGTCAGAGGTCGGAGGTCAGCCGGAAGTATCAGTTACCGGAGAATTACTTTCTTGCTTCGGCGCGGTTCATCGCGAAGAAAAATCTACCGAGGCTCATCAGAGCCTACGCCGAATATCGAGACAGGTCGCAAGGGACCGGGGTCACCGACCCCGGCTACAACGCGGGCGCGTCGTGGGATCTCGTGCTTTTAGGCGGTGGCCCTGTTCGGGAAACTCTCAACTCGCAAGTCTCAACTCTGAACTTGGATCGCCACGTGCATCTTCCCGGCTTTAAATCATACAATGAATTGCCGATTTACTACGGACTGGCGAAGGCGTTCGTGCACGCGAGTACCGACTGAACAATGGGGACTGGTGGTTAACGAAGCGATCGCGTCCGGGTTGCCGGTGATTGTGTCGAGCCGATGCGGATGCGTGCCGGAGCTCGTGAATAGCAACGGCTTTACTTTTGATCCATTCGATGAACACGAGCTGGCCGAGCGACTGTTAAAAATGGCTTCTTTGTCGGAGGACGAACGAAAAAGCCTCAGCGATGCGAGCTACAGAATTTCAGCGAACTTTGCGCCAGAGCGTTTCGGGGAGGGCTTGGAGCAAGCCACGCTACTCGCATTGAATCATCCCCGAAAAGCCTCGCTGATTGGTCGCGCGTTGATAATTGCCATAGAAAACGCGCGTCCCGCGCAGAGATCCACCTGAACGGCGATGGAGGACTGCAGCCTCTGCTTCTAAAACATGAAAGTCGGTTTTCTGGTCAGCAGCGTTTCGCGCGAAGCAGGCGGCTTGTTTCAGAGCGTGCGCGGGCTTGCTAAATCGATAATGTCCGAGGACGCGACATCGAGCGTATTTGGTATCAGCGACGCAAGGAGTGCAGTCGATTCGCTGGAATGGCGGCCTCTTTCTGTTCAAACATTTCAGCCTCAGTTCCGCGCATGGGGTTACTCAAACCAACTCGCGCCGGCTTTGCTTGCCGCTGATCTCGACATCTTGTCCCTGCACGGTTTGTGGAAATATTGCTCCGTTGCCTCCCGCCGATGGCATCGGCGGGCAGGACGGCCCTACGTCGTGCATCCGGAGGGGATGCTGGAGTCGTGGGCATTGCAAAATGGGAGGTGGAAGAAACGCATCGCTGCGCTCCTTTACGAAAACGAAAATCTGCGACGGGCGGCGTGCCTGCGCGCCTTGTCCGAAGCGGAAGCGCAATCGATCCGGGCCTGTGGACTGCGCAACCCGATTTGTGTGATTCCCAATGGCGTTGATTTGCCGGAGCAGGCCGACAGTTCAGGGACGAAAGCCGACAGGCGTCCATTTGGAGAATTCACTAAGGACCGAAAAGTCCTGCTTTACCTCGGCAGACTACATCCAAAGAAGAACGTGGCGAACTTGATTCGCGCGTGGAACGACACGTTTAGTTCTCAGCGATCGAGGAGCAACTCCTGGATCCTTGCGATCGCGGGATGGGATCAGGGCGAATACGAAAGCAAACTCAAACGCATCGCAGCTTCCGCTTCCATCGTTTTCCTCGGCCCGCAATTCGGTGCCGAAAAAAGCGAATGCTATCGCGCGTGCGACGCATTCATCCTGCCTTCATTGAGCGAAGGCCTGCCGATGACCGTGCTTGAAGCATGGGCGCATGCGAAACCGGTAGTTATAACACCGGAGTGTAATCTGTCGGAAGGTTTCTCAGCCGACGCAGCGGTACGAATTGGCTCGACTCCGGAGCAAATTGTCGGCGGTTTGAAACAACTGACTGAAATGAGCGACGCTGATCGGAGAGCAATGGGGGCTCGTGGCCGCAATCTGGTCGCAACGGAATTTTCGTGGCCACGAATTGGCCACCAGATGCGCTCAGTTTATGAATGGGTGCTGGGCGGCGGCGCGCCACCGGAGACTGTGAGATTGCGCGAACACCGCAGCTCATGATGTCATTCTGAGCGGAGCGAAGAATCTCGGATCATCCAGATCCGATTTTGGACGGAACGGACCTTAGACGTTTCGTTTCGCTCAACATGACAGCGTGATTTATGAGATGCGTTCTAAGATCTCTTTATGATAGCTAATGTCGTCCGACACCTGGTCGCCGACCATCGACCGTTCTTATTGAAATGCTGGATGTAAAAGAAAATCGTCGCGCTACGAAGTACTCATCGGGGGAGATGACGCGCCGCGTGCTGTGGAAAATGGCGCAGCCGCTTTTCCGGCTTAGTCCGAGGCCGTGTTTTGGTTGGAGGCGATTTCTGCTTCGCTGTTTCGGGGCGAAAATTGGTCGAAGCGTTCACGTGTACCCATCGACGACAATCTATTTTCCATGGAACCTTGAAGCGGGAGATGAAAGCGCTATCGGCGAACACGCGTTTGTTTATAATCTGGGGCGCGTGAAGCTGGGTCCCCGTGTAACGATCTCGCATCGCGTGCATCTGTGTGCGGGAACACACGATCATACCAGGCGGGATTTTCCGCTATTGCGTCCGCCAATTGTTATTGGCTCCGACGCGTGGATTTGTGCGGATGCGTTCGTGGGGCCGGGTGTGACGATCGGCGAGGGAGCGATCGTTGGTGCAAGAGCAGTGGCGATGAAAGATATAGAAGCCTGGAGCATCGTTGTTGGGAATCCCGCGCGGGAAAGCAAGAAACGCGAGATTACTCAATGAGTGAGCGGTCCGATGCGCACGCGCCGCTGTCGGTGCTTGTCCCGGTCAAGAACGAAGCGGCAAACCTGGCCGGCTGTCTCGCCAGCGTTTCCTTCGCCCGTGAAATTGTGGTGGTAGATTCAGAAAGCACAGACGCCACTCAAGCAATCGCCGATGCCGCCGGAGCGCGGGTGGTGCGGTTCGCTTGGAACGGAAAACTCCCGCGCAAGAAGAATTGGGCGTTGGAGAATGTCCCCTGGCGACATGAATGGGTGCTGATCGTCGACGCAGACGAACGCATTACACCTGAACTGGAAGCCGAAATCCGCGAGGCAATTCGCCGTCCCGATGTTGACGGCTTTTATCTCAACCGGCGGTTTTGGTTTCTGGACGGTTGGATAAATCATTGTGGTTATTTCCCCAGTTGGAACCTGCGCCTGTTCCGGCATCGGTTCGGTCGATACGAACAAATTGAAATCGGCGACAATATTTCGTCCGGAGATAACGAAGTGCACGAACACGTATTGCTCAACGGACGCGCCGAATATCTGTCCTCGCCGATGGAGCATTACGCGTTTCCAGATATGGCGACTTTCATCGAGAAGCATGATCGCTATTCTTCGTGGGAAGCGGCCGCTTCCGCAAAACTGAACGCGACAGTTGGAAAATCATTGCGACCCACACCTTTTGGAACAGCGCTGGAGCGCAAGCGCTGGCTAAGAAAACAGGCGACGTCAGCTCCATTCCGCCCCGGTTTGCGATTCGTTTATCATTACGTCTGGAGACAGGGCTTTCGCGATGGCTACCGCGGGTGGCTGCTTTGCCGTCTGCTCGCCGGCTACGAGCGGATGATTGTGTTGAAGGAGCGCGAACTAAGGAAGCGGCCCGTCAACCCCACCGTTCGGTTGTAGGGCGTCTGTGTCAGACGCTAATTGGCAGAATCGGCGTTTCACAGAAACGCCCTACAATTTCATTCCTTCGCTATCGTTCGCTCGTGAAAGGTGCAAATTACATACCTTCAAGCAAGATCATATTCGTCCTGGCCGTGCGATGTCGCATCTTGCGCGGCTCGCGGTATTCTTCGCAATTAAGCCACTCTTTGGCGCGCTGGGCTGATTCAAACTCAAGCACCACGATACGCTTTGGCTGCCAGTCGCCTTCGAGTACTTCGGTTTTGCCGCCGCGCACGATGTATTTGCCGCCGTATTTCTCTACGGTTGAGCCGGCGAGTTGCTTGTATTCCTCGTAGCCAACGGGGTCGAGGATCTCGATTTCAACAATGATGTAAGCGGCCATTGGGTTTGGTTGAAAAAAACTAGTGGCCGTTGTGGCTGCGGTCTTTTGCGGCTAGTTCGGGAATCTTCCTTCGCCGGCGAAGTCGCAGCCAGTTATTCCAGGTTTTGCGCAAGCTATCTCGCGGGGTCTGATATTGCTGATTTAGTTCGTTGCTCTTGACGATCTGCGCGAGAATTCCTTTCACCGAAAAGTCCTCGGTGTTGACGATGGTGTACGCTGTCCCAACAGCGGCGGCATGATGCGCGTCGCTGGCGGCCGTCATGGGCAGACCGCGGATCTGCGCGTACTTAAAAGCGTAACGGTTGTAGCGGCGGAGCGTGGTTGCCGCGTTAAAGACCTCGATGGCGTCCACTGGTAATGTTTCCAAAAGCGCAAAACGGATTCCGGCGCGGAACAAATCATACGGATGCGGAGGGATGGCCAGACCGCCGCGCTCGTGAATGACGTCACAGACTTCGCGCGCTGGTTTTCCCTTCAGGTAGGGCAACTCGGCGCCGATACAAAGCAGATGGCCATCAGCGGTGGTGACCTCGACCCCGGGCAGGACCAAAAAATTATCGACCGGTTGGCCATCGAGCCGCATCAAACCTTTTTCGAGCAGATAAGTGATAGCGTCGCAGGTGTTGTGATCGGTAATAGCGATGCCGTTCAAACCCTTGGCGCGCGCGGCGGCAATCATGTCTTCCGGGCTGGAAACGCCGTCGCCGGAAAAGAAAGAGTGGGTGTGGAGATCGATGTTAAGCGCCATGGAGACAGATTTGGAAATCGCTACACGAGCTCTTCAACGAGAATGCCCGCTCCGGTTTCGCTCTCCTTGTGAATGCGATTGAACTGGTGATCGTAAAGGCGGCGATAGTATCCGGATTTATCCAGCAACTCCGCGTGTGTCCCGATCTCCTTGATCCGGCCGGAGTCCATTACAATGATTTGATCGGCGGACAACACAGTCGAGAGCCGGTGGGCGATGGCGATCACTGTGCGGCCCGCGGCGAGTTTAAGCAGCGCCTTTTGAATTTGCAGTTCGGATTCGGAATCAAGTGATGAAGTGGCTTCGTCGAGCAAAAGAATTGGCGCGTTCTTCAGAATAGCGCGCGCGATGGCGAGCCGCTGCTGCTGGCCGCCAGAGAGCAGGCATCCTTTGTCGCCAATGACAGTCTCATAGCCCTTTGGCTGCGCCATGATGAACTCGTGCGCGTACGCGGCTTGCGCCGCTTCGTAAATTTGCTCCTGCGTGGCATCCAGTTGGCCGAACAGGATGTTATTGAAGATCGTGTCGTGGAACAGGAATGTCTCCTGGGTGACGAGCCCGATGTGGTCGCGCAGGGATTTTTGGGTAATCGAGCGGAGGTCCCGACCGTCGATCTTCACTGCGCCGGATGTCGGATCGTACAAGCGCAGGATTAATGATAAAATGGTGCTTTTGCCCGCGCCGCTGGCACCAACCAGTGCGAACGTTTTTCCACGCTCAACATGCAGGGCCACGTTTCTGATCGCGTCTCTGTTCGTATTTGCATAGCGGAACGTGACATTTTCCAAATCAATTCGCCCCTCAGATGATTTGAGCGCGACTGCATCTGGCGCGTCCTGCACTGTGGGCTTTGAATCGAGGAGTGCGAAAATTGCACCCGTCGCAGCGATGGATCGCTGCATCACGATATGGATCCTGCTCAATGTTTTGATCGGATCGTAGAGAATGAAAATTCCTGAGATCAAGCCGAAGAAACGGCCAACGCTCAGGTTTGCTGCGTAAACGTAAAGCAACGCCATTCCAACGCCAATGGCGGCAATAATTTCTACCAGCGGGCCGACAGCTTCCATCGATCGGATCATGCGCATCATCTGCGAAAACTGCATTTGATTGCTGCGCTTGAACTCCTTTTCCTGGTATGCTTCGCGCGCAAAGGATTTGATCACCCGAATGCCGGCAAAAGTTTCCTGCATAGTTACAACCATCTCCGCCATGCCCTGCTGTTCGTTTTGCACTGCTTTCTTAGCGCGTCGCCCGTAAATGCGGAGCGGCAACAAACAGGTTGGAAAAAGAATCAGCGTCACGAGCGTGAATTTCCAATCCATCAGAAGCAACACGCTGATCGCGCCGATTATGGTTATAGGTTGTTTAAAGACGTCGCTGCTGACACTGGTCAAAGCCATCTGCATGATGCGGGTGTCGTTGGTGATGCGTGACATTAAAAATCCCGATCGCATCTTGTTAAAGAAATCCATGGAATGCCGCACCATCTTGCTGAAGAGCTGGACGCGAATATCTGAGACCACCTTGTTGCTGACCCACTGCATACAGTAGGTGCTTCCGTAAGAACAAAGGCTGCGCACGGTCATGATCGCCGGAATGGCCAGACAGATCAGAAGAATGGAATTGATCTTTGGTCCTGTATCCAGGGCGTGAAGATTCGACCTTATGCCCATCATTTTAGGCCCACCACCCTGGAAAATCGTGCTGGTAACGCGGGAAATCGCCAGAGGAAAAAGGGAATTCACTCCGCCGTAAGCAAGACCCATCGCCAATCCCAGTATAAACCGCCCCCGGTAAGGCTTAACGTAACCGTAGAGCCTCCGGTACGAACCGGAAGCCGCGTGTAACGTTTGCCAGAGGGACTGCTTTTTCCTGGCCGGTTTTGCGCCGCTCATGAAGTTTGGGCTACCGCACGACACGGCAGCAGCGAATTCATAGCACTGATCACCGCTTCCGTCGAGATTTCGCTCATCGCAAAGCGCGGCCGAACGGGCACGAAATCTGTAATCGGTACACCTGATTTTCCCTGTAAAATCAGTGCGGGACTCTCCCTCGGCCGCCAATGAAATGGATTGGTTGGGCCGAACAGGATCACCTGCGGGGTATGCATCGCTGCTGACAAATGTACGGGAGCCGAATCGACGGTCACAAGCAGTTGCGCCTGCGCAATTAACGCTGCCAGTGTAAGCAGATCCGTTTCTCCAGAGAGGTTAACGATCTTTTGTCGGAGGCCGGTCATAATGGCCTTGATGTGCGCTCGCTCATCGTCGGATGGTCCGCTCGTCATGACAAGATCGACATCGTTATCCACACCGAAACGGTTGATGACTTCCACCCAGCGCGCAGGGTCCCACATTTTTTCCCGGCGGGCGGAGCCGGGTTGTAAAATGACGTAAGGGCTCGCAATTTTCCATTCGCGCCGAAGCGCATCGGCTTTTTCATGTGCTGTTCGAGGGAGGTTCAGATACGGACCGGAGGAAGCAGCGCGAATTTCGAGCGGTTCAAGCAATGCCAGATTGTAGTCGATCGTGTGCATGTCCCGCACACGGACGCCAACCAGATCGGTGTAAACGCGGGCGCGGGTCTTAGATTGGTCGCGTATCCGGCAAGAAGTAACACGCCTCTGCGCGCCTGATATGAGTGTGAGGAGAGCAGAGCGGTCATTTCGCGTAAAGTCGATGCAGCAGTCGAATCTCGTCGTGGCGACAGACGAAAAGGGTGCCATGTCACGCAAATTACGTCGTGCGATCAAAATTCGATCGACATCGGAGATGGCCGGCAACAGCTCGGCGCATTCGTTCGAGACAACGAGCGTAAGATGCGCGTCCGGAAAACTCTCACGCAACGCAGCAATCGCTGGCGTGGTCAGAATCAGATCACCGATTCGCTTGAGTTGCAGAAGAAGAATTTTCACAGGGCTTTACAAGGAGCCGCAGCTTTCCAGCCGCCCTGGGGCGATCTGGAGACCGGCCCTCCTTGAAAAATCATCGCGCCATTCGCATCGCGGTTTCGTACGCATCCAGTAAGCGTGTCCGGAAATGGTTCCAAGTGAAGTTCTCGACCACGCGACGGCGCGCCGCAGCGCCCATTTTGTCCACGATCTCGGAGTGCCGGTGTAAATGCTCCAGCGCTGCTGCGATCGCGTTCACGTCTCCTGGCTTCACGATGATGCCCTCGAGACCATCCCGGACCACGTCGCCCGCCTCGCGCGTGGTGATTTGCGGCAGCGCGCACGCTGCCGCTTCGTATGTGACCTTCGCACTCCCTTCCCACTGCGATGGAAAAACGTGGATCGTTCCCTGGTTGAGATAGTTCTCGGGATCTCGCACGAACCCCACAACGCGAATGTTGTCGCACCAGAATTCATTCAGAAATGGCTTCGCTTCCTCGTGCACAAAGCCGACTAGCCATAACTCTGCATTGGGCAGATTCAGGCGATGCCACGCTTCGAGAACGTGTTGAATCCCTTTTCGCTTGATCAACGCGCCCGCAAACACGGCGCGAAATTTTTCCGGTCGCCGGCCCGGCTTGAAGCGTGCCACATCCACTCCGCGCGGGAGATAAAACATTTTTTTCTCTGGGAAACCGCGCACGCGAAAGGTCTTGGCCGCCCTCTCGGATAACACGAGCAAAAGATCGGCGAGTTCGTACTCCTGTATGAAACGCTTCCGCTGGAGCAGTAGTCTGTTTTTCCACCTCTCAAACCTGAAACCACGCTCTGGTGGTGATGCTGCCGCTTTCGGCCGTACGACCTTCTCTTTGCCGCCGTCGCGGTGCCAGGTTGGGATCTCAACGATGGACGGGATGCCGCGTTTTTTTGCAACCTTCAACGAGCGCAAACAATCGCCCGACCAGCTGTGAAAGAGATCGTAACGCCCGGTCTCAAGGTGCCGGGAAACAATCCAGTCGAGATATTTCTTTTTCGCGCCGTAATAGTAAGGCCGATCGAGGAACGATATCAGGCGCACTGGATGCCAGCGCAGGGAATGGATCAACGCAGAAGGGATTTCCGTTTGCCGGTTATCATACGCGATTGCCTTGCCGAGAAAGCCTCCGCTATACGACGCGCGCAGCGTTTCAAACGCATCGGTGTCCAGGCCGGGTCCGCCGATGCGAGCAAAGATCGAATAGAGTAAATGCCTCGGCAACGTACGCACCGCAGGCGCAGGGCAGACCACTGGCGCAAGAGCATTTAGGGTTTCACCCCGCATCGGGTTACAAGTATTCTGGCGAACGTGGAGCGTGTAAAGTGACGTTGTATGCGGTACCGATTCGACCCAAGAGGATACGCCGTCCAATGACGAGGAACGAAGCACGCACAGAGTCATCCTGAGCGAAGTCGAAGGATCCCATGGAATTACCTTAAAGTTTTCGCTACAGGAGCGGCACTTTGTAGGGCGTCTGTGTCAGACGCCGCCCTTGGGTTGGCGTTTCACAGAAACGCCCTCCAAGCGGATGGAACCAAATAGATGGACTAAAGTACGGTGAAGAAATTGAGGATCGTTTTCGTTCGCCGCGGCTACTCGCGAAGCGGCGGCGCAGAAGCTTATTTGCAGCGACTTGGGCGTGGCATAGCGGAAGCCGGACACGAAGTGCGACTTATCACCGGCGAAGATTGGCCGGACAGCCAATGGCCATTTGGATCAGTCGGGCGCCTGCGCGGAAAAACAGTAATTGGTTTTGCCGATGAGTTGGAACACATGCGACCGCAGCTTCATTGCGACGTTCTATTCAGTCTCGAGCGGCTCTGGAGTTGCGATGTGTATCGGGCCGGCGATGGAGTGCATCGCGCGTGGCTCGCGCGGAGGAGCAAATTCGAGATTCCGCTGAAGCAGTTTATCCGCGCGGCCAGCCGAAAACATCGAGATTTGTTGCAGTTGGAGGAATCGCTTTTTGCCAAGCGCAACGCGAGGCGAGTGATCGCCGCTTCGCAAATGGTCGCGAACGAGATCACCGATGTTTACGGCTACCCTGCGGACAAGATTGAACTCGTACGTAACGGCGTTCCGCTCGATAAATTCCGCTTCGATCCCGGGCTCCGCGAAAAATGTCGCACCGATTTAAATCTGAAGCCCGACGACATTGCGCTTTTGTTCGCCGGCTCCGGCTGGGAACGCAAAGGCTTGCTGTTCGCAGTCGAAGCGATGGCACTCTCTAAAGATCGGAAATTGCGCCTGCTTGTGGCAGGTCGCGGGGACGCACGGCCGTATAAGACGACGCACTGGCGTTTTTGGCGCGAAGATCCGGTTCAATTTCTGGGCGAAGTTGCAGATCTTATGCCTGTTTTCGCGGCTGCGGATATTTTCATTTTGCCGACGATTTACGATCCGTTTTCCAACGCATGCCTCGAAGCGCTGGCCTGCGGTTTACCGGTTATCACAACGCGTTCCAACGGGTTTACCGAAATCATCGAAGACAGCGTCCATGGATCCACCATTGATGATCCTTCAAATCTAATCGGACTTCGTGATTCTATCCGTTTTTGGTCCGATCCCTCCCGGCGCGACGCAGCACGTGTGGCGAACACCAAGCGCGCGTCACAATTCGATATGTCGAAAAACGTCGCGCAAGCCCTTGAGATTTTGACACGCGCATCTGGGTAGCGCACGCCTCTCGCGTGTTTACTCCACCAGTGCGGCATCCGTGTCCGGAAAAATCTGAAAAACCTGGTCGAGACGCGAGATTTCGAAAATCGAGCGCAACGTTTCCTGTAACCCGGCCAGCATGAATTTACCACCGTACCCTTCCACCTTTTGCATCGCCTCAATCAACGCGGCGAGTCCGGCGCTATCGATGTAGCTGACCTCGGAAAGATCGACTACCAACCGCTGCGGCTTTTTGTCGATCATTTCGTTTAGCGACGCCGTGACCGTAGGGGAGACGTGCAGATCGACTTCGCCCTTCAGCGGCAGAACCTTGGTGCGGTTTTGACGGGGCGTCGTATTCGATGAGGCGAGTTCTTCGTTCATTTCACCGTGCAATTCGTTAATGGATCACCATCCGAGCGTGTCCATGATTGTTTCCACATCGGACAGGTCATCAATCAAAAAATCAGGCTGATGCTTCGCAAGCTCTTCCCGGCTCCATCTGCCCGTAGCGACCGCCACCGTGCGGGCTCCGAGGGCTTTCCCGCAGGCGATATCGCGCGGCGTGTCGCCAATGACGTCGATCTCGGACGCCGCAAACTCGCGCCCGTGCTTCTCTTTTGCGCGAGCGCGGGCGAACCGTCCGAGCTCGTTCCGGTCGCGATGATCGTCGGCAAACGCACCAAACTCGAAAAAATGCCAAACGCCATAGTGCTCCAGCTTCAACCGCGCGCCGCGGGAAACATTTCCCGTGAGTAGTGCCAGCACCACGTGCGGCCGCGACTTTAGCTGCTCGAGCAAGTCGAGCACGCCGGGAAGCAGGTTGCCTTTCCGGCGGGGCAATTCCAGTGAAAGAAAATGCACGTAGCTGTCCAGAAGCGCGCTCACGTTTTCGTGAGTCGCAGGAATTTTGTGTTTGTCGAGGATACTCAGGACAATGCCTGAATCCGTCATGCCTGCGATCTCGATGTCGTGCAAATCATCATCAATGCCGAAGCGCTCCTTAAAGGCGCGTATGAGCGCCTGAATGCCCGCGCCGCCCGAGTGAATCAACGTGCCGTCGATGTCGAACAATAGCAGGCGCTTTGTAGTTGCGGATTGTGGATCGCCCGCTATGGCCGATAAACTTTTTGCGGATTGGTTCTGCATGTCTGTGGCGGCGCTCTCTGAGCGCCGTGGTAACGTGGTGCAATTTTCCCGATTCCGCATTCAAAACCGCGAGTTCGCAGCCGGGCATGAATCGGACGCTTCTCTCTTTTGCAAGGGGGAGGGAGCGTAAACGTTCTTCGGACGTTGAGTGCTTTCTATATTACCCTTTACTGGAATCCTCTCCCCTTTGAGCAAGAGGAGCGGCGGAGGAGAGCCTGCGACGTGATCTAGAACAACGATTTAAAGGCGTGGCGCGTGCATCATGAGCACCGCGATCATGCTGGCGAGAAACACGAGCAGCGCGATCGCCAGCCCGATAAAAATTCTAGTACGCACGGGGTCTTTCTGCGGTTTCTGGTGGCGGAATGGAGACGTGCGGGTGAAATGCGGCAGTGCGGGGCTGTCTGCCGCGAGTTGACCGTTGATTTCCTCCGAAGCGGGCAGCGGCTTTGATCCGCCGATTTCCGACGATTCATACCGTGCCTCCGCTGCACCGAATCGAATCCGATCATCAAAGTGCAGCACCGTTTCTCTGACCGGTTTACCATTAACGTGGGTGCCATTTGTCGAATCGAGATCCTTCAATCGGTACGTCTGGCCTTCCAGCAGTAACTGGGCGTGGTGCGTCGAAATGGACGGATCGTTGACGACGATCATGTTATCCGGTGCGCGACCGATCGTGATCGCCTCATCCACCAACTTATGTGTAACGCCCGAAATAATCAGCTTTAGCATATCTCAAACGTGAACTGTCCTGTCGAGCCAAGTCGGGACACTCAGGATTGTCAACAGCAGGAGACCTTAAAGCTACGGCGAGGCAAGCGACTTCGCTCGGATGGACAAGGCTGCGAGGATTGACCGAATCGTGGCGCACTCGGATAGTGGCGCTCTCATGGCGATCGAGTTGACGCGCAATTTTTGCATCATCGCGCACATCGATCACGGCAAGACGACTTTGTCGGACCGGTTGCTCGAGCGCACGGGGACGATTCAGGATCGAGAGAGGCAGGACCAGCTTCTTGATTCAATGGACTTGGAGCGGGAGCGTGGGATCACAATTAAAGCGCATCCGGTGGCGATGCGCTACACGGCTAACTCGGGCGAAGTCTACCGGCTGAACCTGCTCGATACGCCCGGCCACGTCGATTTCGCTTATGAAGTGTCGCGCAGTCTCGCCGCGTGCGAAGGCGCGCTGCTGGTGATTGATGCGGCACAGGGCGTGGAAGCGCAAACCGTCGCAAACGTTCATCTCGCACACAAACAGGGGCTCACGATTATTCCCATCATCAACAAGATCGATCTGTCGAATGCCGACGTCGCTTCGGTGTTACGTCAGTTGGAAGAAATTCTTGCCATCCCTGCGGAGGAAGCCGTTCAAGCAAGCGCAAAGCTTGGGATTGGTATCGAGGAAATTCTCGAGGCAATCGTCGCGCGCATTCCACCGCCGGAACGGCCGGCGGACGAGACGCTGCGTGCGCTGGTATTTGATTCGGTGTTTGACATTTATCGCGGCGTCATCGGCTACGTGCGCGTTGTTTCCGGAACAATGGAAGCGAATCACGCGATCATGTTAATGAGCAACAACGCGCGCTACGAGATCAAGGAGGTGGGCGTATTTACGCCCAAAATGCGTGTCCAGGAACGGCTGAATCCCGGGGACGTCGGTTATTTCATCGCGAACATCAAATCAACCGCCGACATAAAAATCGGCGACACGATCACCGACCAGCGTCACCCCTCGCGCGAGTCACTTTCTGGCTTTCAGGAAATTCATCCAATGGTGTTCAGCGGGATTTATCCGATTAACACCGGCGACTTCGAACATTTGAAAACTGCAATCGGGAAGCTCCGCCTCAATGATTCGGCGTTTGTCTATCAACCCGAGAGCTCGGTTGCGCTGGGATTCGGTTTTCGCTGCGGGTTTCTCGGTTTGCTTCACATGGAAATCATCCAGGAACGCCTGCGGCGCGAGTACAATATGGATATCATCGCGACGAGTCCGAGCGTGATTTATGAGGTGCTGACCACGCGCGGAGAAAAACTGGCGATCGATAATCCAGCGCATCTGCCGGACCCGAGCATGATTCAGGAAATTCGAGAGCCGATTGTAAAGGCCTACGTGCTTTGTCCAAATGAGAATATCGGTGACATCCTGCAATTGATCCTGGAAAAGCGCGGGCAGATGGAGCGGACCGAATCGCTTGATACGCGCCGTGTGATGTTGCATTGCGAATTGCCGCTCAACGAAATCCTGGTTGATTTCAACGATAAGATTAAAAGCATCTCGCGCGGATACGGCTCGATGGATTACGAGCACGCTGGATATCGGGCGGCGAAACTGGTAAAACTCGATCTGCTCGTCAATGGTGAACCGGTCGATGCGTTTTCGACGATCGTTCACAAGGATCGCGCTGAGGCGCGCGGACGGCAGTTAGCGGCCAAACTGAAAGAAGTCATACCGCGCCAGCTTTACGCGGTGGCAATTCAGGCGGCCATTGGCGGCAAAATTATTGCGCGCGAGACGGTTTCCGCTTTACGAAAAAATGTGACCGCGAAATGCTACGGCGGCGATATCACCCGTAAACGAAAATTGCTGGAGAAACAAAAGGAAGGAAAAAAACGGATGAAAAGCATTGGGAAGGTCAATATCCCACAGGAAGCGTTTATCGAGGTGCTAAAAGCGCAATGAAGAGTTACGATTCGTTAGACTGTCACGACGTTAGATCGGTTTGCAGATTTAACCATTCAACCCATGTTCACGTCCCGCCACATTAAACACAGTCGGCTCCTTCTGCGGCACGCCCGGAAGTATTTGCGTTACAAGCACGATCTGCTCAGCGCTGCAGACCGGGAACAAATTGTCGCTGAAATGCAGGCGCTCCGCACCGTATTACGTGGAAGAGATCGGCAGAAGATCCACAGCGCAGCGGAGACACTTGATAAGACGCTGCACAAATTAACGCCCGTAACGTGGGAGTCGCATTGGCGAGAGAACTGTGAAGTGATCCTGGTGGCGATCGTGATCGCAGTCGGGATCCGTTCTTATTTTCTGCAGCCGTTCAAAATTCCCACCGGTTCGATGCAACCGACGTTAAACGGGATTATTGGTCATCCGAGCAACGATCCGCCGCCAAATATTCTGCGACAGATAGTGGAATTCGTTGTTCTGGGCCGCAATTACGTCAACGTGGTCTCACGGGAGGACGATCAGATTTTTGAAATCGTGCCCAGGAAAATCGCCTTCTTTTTTACTTTTTCGCGATTAGTCTGCCAGCGGCAAAGCCTTCTCGTATATGCCTCGCCCGATACACTCCGTCAGGATTTCAACGTCTTCCCTGGTCGGCTTTGTCATCGCGGCGAAGTCATAGCCAGAGGGGCAATCGACACGGGCGACCAGGTATTTGTGGATAAATTCAGCTACAACTTTGTTAAACCGCATAACGGGGACGTTTTTGTCTTCAGGACAAATCATATCTCCGCGATTCGGGAGGATCCGGTAGCAGGCGCCCCTTTTTACATTAAGCGGTTGGGCGGTCTACCTGGCGATCGGTTGCGCATTGATCCGCCGTTTCTTTACATCAACGGCAAGAAAGCACAGGGATACGGCTTCGAGCGGGTGATGTCAGCGAAACCGCCTTATCATGGTTATGCATTGGGTCGTGAATTTTTGTCGAAACCTGATCAAACGTTCACAGTACCCGATCAACGGCTATTTCGCCCTCGGCGATAACAGTTACAACAGCTTCGACAGCCGGTACTGGGGAGTAGTTCCCCTGGAAAATCTGGTTGGCCGCGGCTTGTTCGTTTATTGGCCATTTTACCCACATTGGGGACGCATTCGTTAGGCCAATGATGGAGTAATGAATTCATGGAGTATTGGAGTGATGTTCTGACTCGCATTACTCCATTGCCCCAATACTCCATTATTCCCGCACAAATTATTGCTGAGGTGTGGCAACCCGCGCCAGGTGTTTACGGCTGGCTGGGGCTTTGCGGCGGGTATGCGCTGGTAATGCTTTTTGCCCCGGTTCGGCAGGCGCTCGATGACGGTCTTCACTGTCTCCGGCGGTACCAACGCATTTGGATCACTTTTGCCGTCCTGGGGTTTGGGTATTTCGTTTTTCAGTTTGTCACTTTCACGCCAATCCGAAGCTGGGCGGATTTGGAGTTGAGCCAGATCACCTCATTTCCGCAGTGGTCCTGGCCGCGAATGAGTGACATCTGGGAGGAAACCCTGTTGCCCGCGTTAGAAGGCGTGGCAGGAATTTTCGACAACGCCACCACGACGTATCCGCTATCGGTGGTTGCCGCAGTACTGATGATTATGAACTGGCGTGGGCTGCACGGTGCGTTGGTGCGCGCCCTGCGGAAACGGTATGGTTTCTGGGGCTATCTCGCTTATTTGATTCTGTTGTTGAGCGCGGTTGCGTCGCTCCTAAAGCCGATCGTGTTCTGGAGATTACCGGAATGGAGTGGGCTTTTCCCTGTAGCCGGTCTGCTGCGGATTTCGGCTACAGTGGACGCGACCGCATTCATCTTCGAATACCTTCTTGGGGTGTATATCCAAGTCTATCTCATTACTGTTTGCCTGGCGTGGACAAAGGGCGTCAGTTTCGAAGAAGGCGAGCTGTTCCGGTTCGCCATGCGTCGGTTCAGTTACGTTTTGGAATGGGCTGGCATTGTGGTTGCAGTCAGCGCGTTGATCGTCCGTCTGCCGCTCGTTCTTGCCTACTTCACAAACATTCCCGGAGTGCTCGATTACCTGCCGATTGCGCGGATTCTCATGAGTGGGTTGATCATCGCGTTTTGTTCGGTCCAAATCTCACTGGCGCTGCACAACGAAACATTGATCGAAGCAATGCGAGCCCACGTGCATTTCGTCCAAAAAAATGCCGTCCGGCTCGCATGGTTCCTCATGATTTGCGGCGTACACTTTTATGGCCTCATACTTTGCGACGGCATTTTGCGTGGCGCGATTGCCAATCGATTAGGCGCGCTCTTCGTGTGGAAATTCAGTTTTGCTTGCCTCCGAGGACTGGTTACCGGCTGGATGTTGGCTTCGTGGGTCTGCCTGTTTCGGCAATGTGAAACCGGTCGCATTCACCAGGAGAAATGGATTCAATATTGATCAGGCAGCCAGTGGGAAGGCGAATGTGAATGCGGCGACCATCACGCGCCAGAGCCACTCGAATCTAGCCCTGGCATTTATTTCATTAGATCGTGAGCGCAAGCGAGACATCACCATTTTTTATGCGTTCTGCCGTGTGGTCGACGACATCGCCGACTCACCGGAGCTGAGCGCGATAGAGAAACAAGTGCGTCTGGCGAAATGGCGTCAAATAATTCGCGCCGACGCTCCAGATGAACCTCCGCTTGCTGTCGATGTAAGGCGATTAATTCAAAAGTATTCGCTCCCGCCCGAGATGCTGGAGGAAATTGTTGCCGGAGTGGAGATGGATTTGAGTATTCTGCGATACCCCACCTTCGAAGAGCTTCGCGTCTATTGTTACCGGGTCGCCAGCGCGGTCGGGTTGGTCAGTATCGAGATTTTCGGGTATCGAAATCCACGCTGCCGGCAGTACGCGATCGACCTCGGACTTGCGCTGCAAATGACAAACATCATTCGCGACGTCTGGAAGGATTTTCAGGCCGGGCGTGTTTATCTGCCGCAGGAAGATCTGGCACGGTTCCACTACTCTGAGGCGGAGCTGGCGAACCGACAATACAACGCGCCCTTCATCCAGTTGATGCAGTTCGAAGCGGCACGAGCGCGCGAATTTTTCACCCGTGCGGCGGCTGCGCTGCCGACCGAAGATCGCCGTGCAATGGCGCCCGCAGAACTCATGGGGTCGATTTATCGCGCCCTGCTTCGACGGATTGAACTGGACAAGTTCCGAATTTTCGAAAAAGAGTACCGCTTGAGCAACCTGGAGAAGGCAGGTCGGATCACGGCGCACTGGTTCAAATCTTTTTTGAATTTGCCACACCGAACATCCGTCTGAATTCCCGGCTGCGAAGTCTTTACCGAGGATAAAATATGAAAACAAAATTCATGAAAATAATCGCTGCAGTTGTGGCCGGGCTTTTTGCAATAGGCACAACTCTTTATGCCCAAGGCGTCGACTCACGGATAGGTCAGGGCCATAGCGTGATCGAAGCAACGGGAATCACGAAAGCAGACGCTGAGAAAAAGTATCCGCCATTACATGGCGGCAACTATCCGCCTGGGAGCCGAGATCCGCATGATGCGTCCGGACTTGTTACTAGTCCGTATCCGCCCTACCAGAAGTATGACTGCTCAAAGATTAACCACGGCGGGTTGGTCCTCGACATACGTGCGAGGCACGTATTTGTGTATCCCTGATATCGGTTGGGCCGAACGAAGACTGCGTTGAGGCCGGTTCGCGACATCCGCCGCACTGGGGGTTCAATGTCGTAGAATAAAAGGAAATTATGCGAACGACGATTCTCACGGTAAGCTCGGTAATTGCATTGAGTTGCTGCATTGCTGACGTCATGTGACACCCCGGTTGGGCAGGGTGCAGCATGGGGCGCCGCCACTGGCGCGATCATCGGCGGCGCTGCGACTGGTAATGTGCGCGCCGCATCGATCGGCGCAGCCGCAGGAGCCGCCGCTGGCGCTTTAACAGGCAAAATTATCCAGGAGAATCAAGCTGCGGGGTACGGGCCACCGCCGCCGGGCGGTTATCCATATGCGCGCTGGGCGGGAAGACCGGGCTTTTACTACAGCCCTTACACTGGGCGCGTTTACGATTTGCGCGGTGTGCCGCCCGGTGGGCTTACTCGCGACGTTGATACGGGTCGACTTTTCCGCAGACCCTGATTGACAACGATTCTGTAGCCACAGGCCCGTGGCCGATCGCGCTTCAGCGCGCTTTGGCTTGCAGCGCGTCCACAAGTCGCTCGCGCTTCGTCTGTCATCTTGATTAATTCCGGCCACGGCCGGTGATAATTTTCGCCGGGTAATTTACGCGTAGCGTCAAATCCCATGTGGGAGCCGATGTTCTGTTCGCCAGGCGCGTGATCGAGCGAATCGCTCGGATTCTTGATGATCGTTGTATCCCGCGCAGGGTCGGTGTTCGCGCACAATCGGAAAAGCACGTCGCTCGTATTGTGCACGTCGCAATCTTCGTCCACCGCGATGATGTATTTGCTGAACATCATCTGGCCCATGCCCCAGAGGCCATGCATCACTTTGAAAGCTTGATAGGGGTATTGCTTCCGGATGCTCACGAAAACCAGATTGTGAAATACGCCTTCGGGCGGCAACGTCATGTCCACGATTTCCGGGAAATTCATTTTGAATACCGGCAGAAGAATTCGAACGGAGGCATCGCCGATATAGAAATCTTCCATCGGCGGTTTGCCGACAATCGTTGTCGGATAAATCGCATCACGTCGATGCGTGACCGCAGTCAAATGGAAAACGGGGTAGTCTTCGATGGCGGTGTAAAATCCGGTGTGATCACCAAACGGCCCTTCCGGGAGCATCTCGCCTGGCTGCACATAACCTTCCAGAACGAAATCAACGTCTGCCGGCACCTCAAGATCGATGGTTTTGCACCGAACCAGTTCGACAGATTTTCTTCGCAAGAAGCCGGCAAAAAGCAGTTCGTCCAAACCGTCCGGCAAAGGCGCAGTAGCCGCGAATGTGTAAACTGGATCGCCGCCCAGTGTAACAGCTACAGGCATGCGTTCACCGCGTTCGTAGTAGCGTTTTCCGTGGCGCGCGCCAACCTTGTGAACTTGCCAATGCATTCCAGTCGTGCGCTCGTCATAGACTTGCATCCGGTAAATTCCCACGTTGCGCGCTCCGGTTTCCGGATCGCGCGTGTGGACGTTTGGCAGCGTGATAAAACGCCCGCCATCTTTTGGCCAACATTTCAGGACCGGGAGATCACGTAGCGAAAAACCGTCGCCATTTTCGATCTTATGCACTGCTTCCTGGCACGGCGCATCACGCACTGATTTCGGACGCGCATGGAGAAGATGGATTCCCTGCTTCAGTAAATTCCAGCCTTCTCGCAGATCGGTAGGCGGTTTTGCCTTCAGGATGAGCTGGATTTCGCGGGCGATATCTTCAACATCGGAAACCTGCAACGCCATCGCCATGCGGTGGCGCGATCCCATGGTATTGATGGCGACGGGAAATTTCGATTTTTTTCCGTCCACCATTGGTTGCTCGAACAACAGAGCTTTTCCGCCTCCGGGCGATTTCATCTCGCGGTCGGCCCATTCGGCAATGAGCAGATCGGTGTCGACCGGGACTGCGACGCGTTTCACTTCGCCCGCTTTGTCCAGAGCATCGACGAACTGTCGAAATGAATGGTAAGCCATGGATCAGACCGCCAGAATATTCATCTGTCACTTGCCGGAACGCGACAGAATTTTTGATCGGCCCTAGTGCGATGTGACGTATTGGTACGACACCACTTTGCCGTGGGCGAAAGTGACGAGTTTGCCGGGATAAGGGACACTTGGCGGGAACCACGAATAACAAAACGGATCGTAGAAAGGCGCCCCGAAATATTCATCCAAGGGCTCGAATGGATAGTACGGACAGGTGGCGTAATAAACGTAAACCCAAGTCTCCGTACGACCGTCGCCCATGTTGCCGATAATTCTTCGATCAGGCCAACCCCACGCCAGCCACGTGGCTGTTCGTGACATGCCGATGCGAATTTGTTCCGCACTTATCAGTGCCTGGTCTTTGTGTGAAAGACTCTGGTAAAGGTCTGGATGCTCAGAAATTCGGGTTTGCGGTGTCGAGCAACTGGTGAGAACGAACGCGGCGGTCGCGAGGCCGAGCGTCAATGCATGAACAAAAAACCGACGCTTCATGCTGTGAGGAAATCATACCGCCCAGCAATTTGGCAAGTCAAACCGTGCATTGAACCGCAACGTCATGGCAACGCCGGACCGAACTAATGAGCTGTGTGGCGTTACAGCGGCGGTGGCGGCCGCACGTATTGAAAGAATACAACTCTGCCGTTTGAGAACGTGGCGCCTTTGGAGGCGTAAGGGAACTTTGGCGGGATATACGACCAATCAAATGGTCCGTAATAATAGGGGCCACCGTAGGAAGGAGGTGTTTGGTAGCGTAAATAGAGCCACGTTTCGGTGGGACGATCACCCATGTTGTCTGGAATTTTTTCATCAGGTGTGCCCCAGGCCAGCCACACTGCGTCCATGGTCATCCCTGCGCGAATCTGTCCCTGACTTACCAATGCCTGGTCTCTCGCCGAAAGGCGCTGATAAATTTCGGGATGTTGAGAAATGCGCGTCTCCGTGGTTGCACAACCAGCGAAAATCAATGTCCCGGCCAATATTCCCGATTGTCAGCGCGATGGAGAGGATTCGACGCTGCATACGGGACGATCGTACCTTCGTCATGTTCAGTCAACGCTGTTTGATTCACCGTTACCTTCCCAGTAACGTGTCACCGGGATGCAGGACCATTACGGCCATCGGATTTCGTATCTGCGCGTGTCGATCACCGACCGTTGCAACGAGCGCTGCACCTATTGCATGCCGCAGGAATTGCAGGAGTGGGTGCCGCGCGGGGAAATCTTGAGCTATGAAGAAACGCTGCGGCTGATCCGCATCGCGGCTGAGTTGGGCGTCTCAAAAGTGCGAATCACCGGTGGTGAACCGCTGACGCGCCGCGACGTGGTGCATTTCATTAGACAAATCCCTGAGATCCCCGGGATCATGGATATCGGTCTATCGACCAACGGGACATTGCTCGCACGGGAAATCACGTTAGGTCGTAGCATGGCGAAAGCGCTGCGCGATTCTGGTGTGCAATCGATTAATGTTTCACTCGATACGCTTGATCCGGCGGTTTATTCGCAGATCACCGGCCGGGATTTCCATGCACAAGTGCTTGATGGAATCGACGCGGCGATTGCCGGTGGATTCGATCAGATCAAATTGAACACTGTTCTTATGCGGGGCCGCAACGAAGATCAACTGCTGCCGTTGATCGAATTTGCCGGTGCGCGAGGCCTTATCCTTCGATTCATCGAAATGATGCCAGTGAGCACTACGGAAGTCTTAGACGAGTGCAATTTCATGTCGATTCTGGAGGCGAAGCGCCGTAATAGAATCGGCTTACGGGAGTTTGATTCCAGAGACGGAATTTCGAACAAATGGTCCGGCCACTTATTATCAAATCCCGGGGCGCGCACAGCGCATCGGTTTTATAGGCGCGATGACGAATCTGCATTTCTGCGAGAACTGCAACAAACTGCGGCTCACATGTGATGGAAAATTGCGCCCATGTCTTGGCAGTTACCTGGAGTTCGACATCATGAAACCGCTGCGGGCCGGCGCAAGTGATGAACAGCTGAAGCAATTCTTTCTCGATGTGGTCGAACGGAAGCCGCGAGCAGCATGATTTCGGAGATAATTACCAACCGAACCGCAAAATGATCGCCATCGGGGGGTGACACGGCACTGCATGATTCTCCGCGCGATTCACGGAATTCCTCGACTTTGCTTGGTCTGATAGACAAAAGAAAATGAAGCGACTCACTCATGTCGCTCGTGATGGTCGGGCGCAGATGGTCGATGTTTCGGCGAAACCGCTGAGCAAACGAAGGGCTGTTGCCAGCGGAAACATTCATCTCCAGCGCGAGACGCTCGACTTGATCGCAAAAGATCAAATCGCCAAAGGAAACGTGTTCGCGACCGCGCGCATTGCCGGGATTCAAGCCGCCAAGCAAACCGCGCATTTGATTCCGCTTTGCCACACTCTGCCGCTCAGTGAAGTGAGGATTGACATTGTAACTTCCAAGGACGGCGCGGAGGTAAAATGCACTGCGCAGACAATCGCTCAGACCGGAGTCGAGATAGAAGCGCTGGTGGGCGTTACCGTCGCCCTGCTGACGATTTACGACATGTGCAAAGCCGTGGACAGGCGCATGTGTATCCACGAAGTGCATCTAATTGAGAAGACGAAAAGCGCCATAGCGGCGGGCTATAACCGCCGGAACGAAAAGACGCAGCGCTGATACAGAAGTCCCCATAAGCATGCAAATACAAGTTGGTATCATCACCATATCCGATCGCGCCAGCGCGGGGGATTACGACGATCTTGGCGGGCCGGCGCTAAAAGAAGCGGCGCACAATGCTGGCTGGCAGGTGTTGGCGGAAGCGATTGTGCCGGATGAGGCGGCCAGGATTCAAGAGACGATTCGCTCGTTTGCCAAACAAGGCTGCGGCTTGGTGCTCACCACTGGTGGCACGGGCATCGGACCGTGCGATCTTACGCCGGAAGCAATTCGCTCGATCATGCGCGTAGAGTTGCCCGGGTTTGGAGAAGTGATGCGTGCCGAGTCAATGAAGATCACGCCCAACGCGATTCTCTCACGGAATCTCGCGGCGGTTGTTGATCATGCTTTGGTGATCGCGCTTCCCGGGAAACCGAGCGGCGCTGTGGAATGTCTGAGTTTCGTGCAAGGCGCAATTCCCCATGGCGTCGCGGTTGCGCAAGGCACACCGACGTCATGCTGAACCTTTTGGCGCGACTTAGTCGGGCCAAATCAGCAATCGCATCAACTGCGCACCATAATTTGTGAGATGCGCGTTTCCCTGGTGGCCGGAAACGATGTCGCGAGTCAGATAAGAATATTCGGTCGAGGCCTTCTTTGCGTAGCTTAGCTCGGGCTGCGTCACATGTTTGTCGCTGGGTTCAATTCTCAAGGGGACACCGGAACGGGCGAACGAGACTTCCCATGACGATGCGTTGTTTCGCTTCCCGCCTGGGACCATCCAGGGATAAAGCTGTGGCAAATCGAAGTGCCGCGCCTTTGGCAGGGCGACCTTGTAGAATGCCTCCTCATCGTTGAGAAACTCGGAAATCGTGAGCGCCGGATTTTTTCGGAGCGCCAAATAGAGACGGGCGATATCCAGACCGGCGAGATTCATGCCGTTGTAGACGCCGTGACGATTCGGATCGTTTTTAAAAAATGTGTTGTACCACGCTTCAAATTGACGGCTGAACATCAGGTCCAGTTCCAAATGGAGGTGCGCGCGCTCCCGGTTGATGCCCGTTCCGGTATAACCCATCACGGCGATACGCTGGCCGCCTCTCACTGTCTCGCCGGGCTGCACGGCGATCGAGCTGAGATGTCCGTAAAGACTGTAATAACTCGATCCGTCCCAGCGATGCTCGATAATGATGTATTTGCCGTAATTTGAGTAGCCGGGCACAGGATTGACGTGCACGATCTTGCCGTCGGCAATGGCGCGCACTTCGTCGAGCGGTTCGCCGTTTGCATCGCGGCGCACCGGGCGAATATCGATTCCTTCGTGAAAGCGAGTGTAAACGACGCCGCCATCCGTGTCCTTGGGATCACGCACAAATCCGTATTGACCGCCCTCCCATGGCGTCGATTTCACGCCTTTGTAGTCGCGGTCGATATGTTGGTAAAACGTGGGACCGTCCCCGGAAAAGAGCGCGTCATTGTCCGTTGGGAGAACAAAATCGACAGCGCGATCTTGCGCAGTCCGGGCTGCTATTGAGGCTGATAAGACACCAGCGAAAACAACTGCCGTGCACAAAAATCGCATGGACAAATTTAGAAGCGGTTAGTGTTTTCTTTGTCCGATCAGTCGCCAGTCTTTCTTCATCACCTCGATGTCCGCGGCGGACAGACCGGAAGGTACATAAATCTTGCCGTCCGAAACACGCTTGTCGACTTGCAGTTCAGTGACTAGCCGTCCGTTGACGAATATGAAAAGGAAGCCGCCTCGATGCTCAATGCTTAGAGTATCAAGCACCACGCGCCCGTGGTCGTCGAGTTGAAATAAAGCGCCGTATGTTCCGTTCGGAGACTGATACGGCGAAAATCCGACGACGTCGTGTTCCGTGATCCATGGCATTTTTTGGATGGCAATGTCTTTGCCGGGAGATGTCGCGGGTGCGAACATTGAGAATGCATCCGTATCATGAGGGTTTGCCTGGGCGTGTACGCGAAATGTGCAGTGTCGTTGTTTCCCGAACCCATCGGTAAGCACAAAAACCAGGCCAAGTGTCAGCACACATAGAACCTTCCTGCCCGTTGACTCCGAAACCATTTGCGAGTTCATAAAGGGTTTGACAGGAATTTTGCAACTCAGAAAAGTTTTGGCGCTGTCCAGGGCCTCCATGAATTACCGCGTTGTTTTGCTCGTCCTGCTAGTTTTTGTCGCCGGGCCCGTGTTCGGCCAAGGCGTCACGCCTGCGTCAACGCCCGCGCGGAAACGAGGCTGGTTGAGCCGCGTTCTACATCCGTTTTCTCCCAGCGTAGTCCCGCAATACAAAGACGCGCGTCTGCGTGGACTCGCTCTGGACCTGCAAATCACACCGCAAACTGTGAAGCTCTCCGAGGTCCGCCAACTCGCGGTGAAAGTGACGCTGGCAAATCTCTCGAAGCGTCCGGTCACGCTCGATTTTGCAACGAGTCAGCGCATCGAGATTTATCTGAAGAATTCCGCGGGCGATATTCTGACAAAGTGGTCTGAGAATCACGCGATCGTCGAAAAGCCTGCGACAATTTTGATTAACCCGTCCGAGCAGATCGAATACAACGAAACGATCTCGACCCGCGAGCTAACGCCCAACAAAGTTTTTATCGCCGAAGTTTTCTTCCCGCAATATCTGGAGCTGCGCATTCGGCAAAAATTCCTCGCGGTGCCTTGAACAAAGGCAATAGAGTGATGTCTTCTGAAGCGCCTGGAACACACCAACACTCCACTAATCGTCTTCTCTGACTACCACACCCATCCGCAGGGGCACCGGGTACAACGGTACACGCAGGCGTTACTTGAGCCGTGGGCGAACTCGGCCCGCAGATTAGGGCTGAAAGAGATTGCTTTCACGGATCATGACCGTTACCACGCAGGAATCGATTTTGGTGAAGTCGATCGTTTGCAGGAAAAAAACGCCGATCTGCAATTCCGCGTCGGTATCGAACTGGACAATGATCCAGTTCATTCAGCGACCGGGCGAAAATGGGTCGAAAAGCACTGGGACAAGCTGGATTTTGTCCTCGGCTCAGTGCATTTCCTGGATCGCGCCGACCAGATGTTCGACAGCGTGCCGGATGGCGCTGTGCAATTCGAAAAGCGGAACATCGACGCCATTTACCTCGATTATTTGCGCCGCGTCCGCGACATGGCCGGCACCGGCTTGGTCGATTGCCTTGCACATCTGGATCTCATCAAAATCCATGGTCATCGACCGACTGCAGATATCGCCAGTTTGATCGAGGAAACGCTCGAATTTATTCGGGCTCGCGACCTGGCGATTGAGCTTTCCACTGCCGGCTGGCGCAAGCCAGTGAATGAACTTTATCCTCAAGACGCCATCATCGAGCTGGCGCTGGCGAAAGGGATTTCGTTTACGACTGCTTCTGACGCGCACTCGCACGTGCAACTCGGCGAGAATTTCCCCAGCCTCGCGCACAAAATGGCCGATCTAGGCATTCGCCAGATATCTATTTTCGAGAAGCACAGGCGTGCTGCACGGCCATTACAGCTGTAGATCGAGCTGCGATGGTCTCTCTGTCGAAAACGCCTGTTCGGTTTCCGACGGAAGCGGCAAAACAAAACCCAAACGCTGCGCGAGACGCTGGCAAGTCTCGGGCGCAAAGCCTTCGAAATGATTGCCGGCAAACGCCGAGACACTGCGTACGTCCGAAAGATGCCGCTTAATCTTCAGCGACCAGCTTTCCAACGCGGCTTCGCGTTTCCAAAGTAATTTTTGATAACGATGTATGTGGTCCCCATCGACATCATATTTTGTTGCGTAATCGCCAAGCAAACGCAGGTAAAGAAAATCGGTGGTACATGGCAGAAATTCAAAAGGCGCAAGATTTCGCTCGTTGAGCGGGGTGGTATCCGCCCAGATCCAGCAGATGCGGTACTTTTCTATCAGGCGGATAAACTGCGGCCGATGCCAGCCGGCATGGCGAAATTCAATCGCAAACCGGAATTCGCGTGGCAGTTGCACCAGAAATTTCCGCAGCGCCTGCTTACCATCCGCAGGCGTCAGAGAAGGCGGAAGCTGAATGAGAATCACCTGGAGCTTTGGCCCGAGGGGTTCGATGGCGCGTAAAAACGAATTTAGCTCTGCTGCGCAGTCGCGCAGGCGGCAGATGTGCGTGATCTGGCGGGGAAGCTTGCAGGCAAACCGAAAACCGGCGGGAGTCGTTTCGGCCCATCGACGAACGGTATTTTCCGCCGGCGCAGCGTGAAACGTCGAGTCCACTTCAACTGCGGGGAAATAATTGGCGTAAAATTCGAGCCAGTGAGACTCTGGCAAATCGTGTGGGTAAAACGCACCGCGCCAGTCCTCAAAGCTCCATGCGCATGAGCCGAGGCGTATTTTCTGCTGGTCGAAGAGTTTCAAATGGAATCAAAAGGTATTCGGTTTTGTCCGTCGGAAAAGACGTCACATCAGAGGAGAAGACCGCGCGGAAAACTTGACGGGTAGGATAAGTTAATTACCCTGCCACACTAGGATGCAACCGTTTATCCGCGCCTTTTTGGTTCTCACTGCCACACTCTTCCTTTTACCCCAACCTAGTTTCGCCTCAATCATCTTCAAACCAGGTGAAAAGGCGAAGTACGTACCTCCCGGCGAGGAAGAGATGAGCGGGAATGCGGCGGAGTTGTATCAGATCGGACAGACCGCGGAAAAAGAAAACAACCCTAAGCGCGCGATCAGAGCGTATAAAACCTTGGTGAAACGTCACCCCAAAGATGCTCTTGCTCCTACCGCACTTTATCGCGCGGCTCAATTACAGGAACAGACTCACGACTACACTCCGGCGGCGGATTTATATCTTCTGTTGGTCGAAAGATATGCGAGCAGCCCGCATTTTGACGATGCGATCGAGGGGCAATTCCGCGTCGGCGAAATTTATCTGCACGGCAAGAAATTGAAGTTTATGGGAATTCCACTTGCCTCGGCATTGGATCGCGCGGTGACGATCTTCGCGAATGTTGTCCGCACCGCGCCATTTGGAAAATACACGGCGCGGGCACAGTTCGATATTGGCCTTGCGCGGGAAAAGCAGGGGGCGAATGACGCGGCAATCCAAGCTTACCAGGCGGTGGTGGACAAGTTTCCGAACGAACCGATAGCCGTGGATGCGCAATATCAAATCGGTTACATCTGGTTTACAGCCGCCCAGTTAGGCACAAATGACGCTGCTGCAGCAGGCAACGCGAAAACAGGGTTCCAAGATTTTCTCTTCCACTATCCCAAGAGCGAAAAAGCATCGCAGGCCCGCAAGAATCTCGATATTCTCGAGCACAAACAGACAAGCAATTCTTACAATGTCGCGAAATTTTACGACAAACAAAAATATTATCGCGCCGCCGTCATCTACTACAACGAAGTGATTCGGCAGCAGCCAGGCTCAAAAGAAAGCAACGAGGCAAAGAAACGGATCGATCAATTGCGTGCGAAATTCGGTGATGCGGCGCTTCAGCCTGCCATACACGTGTCACAGAACGCCAAGAAAAAGGCCGACGCGCAAGGATCGCGGACCGTCGGAACTGGATCCGCCAGGCCGGGCGCACCGAATAACGAGGCACCTTTGCCTTCATCGGAGTCGGACAACTCACTTCCACCGCCAGCTTCGCTTGCGCCGGATACGACTACTGCGCCGGAGCCTCCGTTACCTCTGCCGGGCACCAGCACAAGCTCCGATCCTTTCAATCCTCCCGGAGCGTCGGCTGCCCCCGAAGCGTCCGCCTCTCCGGCGCCTTGAAAGCCTCATTTGCGATAATTTTTTGCCTCGCGGTCTCTGGGTGCCTTGGCTATCACGTCGGGCCCGTAAAGCCATACTATCTCCGAGAGGTTCACACGATTGCGGTGCCGACGTTTAAAAATCGCACGTTGTTACCGCGCATAGAGGTTTTGGTCACGGATACGGTGATCAAACAATTCCAACAGGATGGTACCTTTCAGATTACAAGCGACGACAAGGCGGATGCTACCTTGAGCGGGGAGATATCTCGTATTACTCGGTCTCCGGCACGCTCAGTCCGTGGCAACGTGCTGGCTACAACCGAGTTTAATCTGGCGCTGAGCATTAAATACTCGCTGACTACGCGAGACGGCAAACAGTTGGCCGGCCCTGGAGAAGCAGTCGGAACCACCAGCTTCTTCGTCACCGGCGACGTGACGACTGACGAAAGACAGGCTCTGCCGCTCGCCACGGAAGATCTCGCCACCCGATTAGTTGCTCAACTAAGCGAGGGATGGTGAGGAGATGAAGGGTGAGGAGAAGCTTTGGGCAATTCTCAACGACAAGCTTGACAATCTGCGTGCCACGAATCGCTTGCCCGAGGCAATTCGGGTCGCCGAAACGGCACTTGAAGTTGCCAGGCGTGCATTCAAAGGCAACCAGACTGCGCTTGCCTCCAGTTTTGAAAAGCTAGGGCAACTGCTCGACCAAAAAGGAGATCATGCTGGGGCCGAGGCATACTTGCTGAAGTCGCACGTCATCCTGGAGAAGGGCAACCCGCCGGATCAGCGCGCCATCTACCGCTCGGCACGACGGCTCGCGCTGCTCTTTGATAGTCTTGGTCAATCCCAAGAAGCAATCGATTTCTACCAGAAAGCAATAGCTGCGGGGACCGACGTTGAGAATGTTCCTTATTCAGATATTGGGACGATGTTGAACAATGTCGCGCTCATTTTGCGTAAGTCGGGCCGACAAAAAGCAGCGGAGCCGTGTTACCTGCGCGCTTTGGACATCTATGAGAAACAACTCGGACCCGACCACGCCGATGTAGCATCGGTGCTAAACAATCTGGCCGTGTTTTACACCAACGAACGCCGATACACCGAGGCTGAGAAACTCCATCTTCGCGCATTGGCCATTCGGGAGAAATTGCAACCGCATCCGATCGCGGATATTGCGCAGTCGAAATGCAACCTGGCGGTAGTCTATCATTCACGTGGCGATTACACGAAGGCGGCGGAGCTCTATCAATCCTCGATCAAGAGTTGGGAACAAGTGCAGGAGAAGCCTTCTAAGGACTACGAAATTGTCGTGTCCAATTACGCCGATCTCTTGCGTTCTCTTGGTCAAGTGCGCAAAGCACACCAATTGGAGGTACGCGCCCGCAAGAAACGATCGGGTTGACTTAACCCAGCGTTCGCTCCGATTTCACCTTGCGGGCATCCAGCCACGCGCGCATTATAAAGCCTCGCTTTTGCTCGCGTGGCGGAACTGGCAGACGCGTACGGCTCAGGACCGTATGGGGAAACCCGTGGAGGTTCGAGTCCTCTCGCGAGCAGCTATTCTCGCCACTCAATCTTCCCCGGTGCACCAGCAGCTGTTCGATGCTAGTCGGGGGCCGTGGCTATTTCCCGGATTTCCTTCTGGCTGCCCAGCGGGCCTTCATCAGCTCCGAAAGCCTCTTTCGACCAGCAGGAGTAAGTGCGCCTTTCTTTCGAGCAGAGCCTTTTTGTACTCCTCCTGTTTTCCTTCTTGCCGCCCAACGAGCTTTCATTAGTTGAGAAAGCCTCCTTCGACCGGCCGATGTCAGCTGCCCTTTTCGCTTCGAAGGAGCTGCTCCTCCGGTGCCACGCTTCTTTGCCCAACGAGCTCTAGCGGCTGCCGCAAGCTTCGCTCTGGTCGCAGGCGAGAAGTAGCGTCCGGCAGCCGTAGGAGCGGCTTCCCTTTGAGGTGCACCTCGCAAAATCGAGGAAAGTCGTCGTTGAAGGCTATCGATTTGCTGGCGAATTGAGATCGCTTCCTGTAGATCTTTAACAGATATGTCCATGCCGCTAGATAGCCGTAGTTGCCAAGAATGGCAATCAGTAATTTTTGTAACGAGTTTCGGCTTTGTTTTTCGCTATTAGCTCGTTAGTTATGCGACGGGTCATAAGACGGAGCATTAACAGATGCCAGTTGGGGTTTGATCGGAGACGACATGATCGCTAAACGTGCGTACGTTCGGGAAATGTTTGGCTCGATCGCGAGGCGCTACGATCTCGCAAATCACGTGCTGAGCTGCGGGATCGATTTCTACTGGCGCGCGAGGGCGGCTAACATCGTCGCTAACTGGCGGCCACGTAACATCGCTGATCTTGCAACGGGCACCGGCGATTTAGCGCTTGCCCTTCAAAAGAAGGTGCCTGACGCCGATATTACTGGTGTCGACTATCTGCCGGAAATGCTGGAGCTTGCGCGTCAAAAAGGTTTGCGACACGTGCTATTGGCGGATGCAATGAAACTTCCATTTGCCGACGGCTCATTCGACTGCATCACTATTGCGTTCGGCTTGCGCAACCTCGAAGACTGCTCAATAGCACTTACTGAAATTGCGCGTGTCCTTAACAGCAGCGGTCGGTTGTTGGTGCTAGAATTTTCATTGCCGACAAAGCCGATCGTACGCGAGGCATATCGCTTTTATCTGCATCGATGCCTGCCTTTCCTCGGGTCGTTTCTAACACAAAAGAAAAGCGCCTACGATTACCTGGGCGATTCGATCGAGGAATTTCCGAGTGGCAATGCGATGTGCGAATTGATGCGGGCGAACGGTTATGTTTCGCCAACCTTTGAACCTTTGACGGGAGGGATCGTCACAATTTACACCTGTACAAAACCGTAGGAACAGGGAAACTGGCTTGCCACGACACTGAAAGAGAGCTACAAAAAACTCGGTGTGATTGATTACATCCAAAAGGGCGGATTATTGATGTGGCCGATTCTGGCTTGCAGCATTATCTCCATTGCTGTGTTTGCGGAGCGGCTCTTCTATTTCCATCGCGCGACGATTCACGTGGCCGAATTCTTGAAGGGATTGTCAAATTTGATTCTTCGTCGCAACTTCGCCGAGGCACTGCACGAGTCTGCCGGCACGCCTGGCCCGGTAGCGCGAGTGATTCATGCTGCAATTATCCGGCACGATGCGCCTCGAGCGGAGTTGCGCGAGATTGTGCAGGAAGCCGCCCAGCTCGAAATACCCAAGTTGGAACGCTTTCTTCCGGTGCTTGCTACCATTGCCTTCCTCACTCCGTTGCTGGGACTGCTTGGGACCGTTGCAGGGATGATTGATGCGTTCGGGACGATCGCCTCGAGCGGTGGTTATGCCACAGTTACGGAGCTTTCCGGTGGCGTTTACAAGAGCCTACTGACGACTGCCGCCGGGCTGGTAGTAGCAACACCTACATTTGTCGCCTACAGTTACCTCTCTTCCCGCATAAATACCATGATGCATGATATGGAACGCGCAGGCATTGAGATCGTCCACATGTTAACCGAAAGTCGTCCGATCAGTGGCATCATCAGTTTCCAACAACCCGATGAAACGCTGCGGGAGAGTGAAGCAGGGAAGGACGTTTGACGACTAATCGCTTCGTCGCGTGGAATCGGTTCAAGGTATGGCAGTGAAGCGTCAAAATGAAACTCGGGCGAACAACAACTTATAACTTCGGATGGCTTTTACTTATCGGGCTTGTCAATCTCGCTTTCCTGCTCGCTTTTTTTCTCTTGCTGAGTTCGAATTTTCTCCTGCAACAAGGCATCTCGGTTTCGATGCCTTTTTCGCGCTTCACGCTCGGTCCAAAAAGCAACCAGCAAATCATTAGTATTACCGGCGGCGCGGTTTCCGCGATTTATTTCCAAGACCAGCGAGTGACGATGGAGCAACTCGGGCAGTTGCTTGACTCGGCCAAACGCAGGGACCAAACGATCATTATCAAGGCTGACCGTTCTGCTTCATACGAAACGGTTGCCGAAGTAACAAACGCTGCGCTTGAACACGGCATTACCTCCGTCGCCCTTGCTGCGACTCCGCCACGATGAACAGCGTTGGTTCTGACATTGCAGTCGAACCACTTCTTTTCAGTTGGGATTCGCCTCGGGGCAAGAGGGCAATGCTTGCATGGTTCTTGGTGCTGTCGCTGATTGTGCACGCGTTTTGCTTTTACGTTTTCCAAATTGTTTATCCGACGCCGGTAGCAGTGCTGCCGCCGCCAGCCCGAGTCACATTCATCGGCGCGGATTCCGATGAAGGCCGGACACTTCTTCGTTGGATCGATGCAGAAGATCCTGCATTGGCTTTTACGACGCTTCCACCACCGGGAGCAACGCTGCGCGCTCTCGCAACGGCGGAGCATGTACCATCCTATTCTGCGTTAGAGCCAATCCTCAAGGATATTCCGGCGCTAAAGCCCGATCTACGCATTCCGAGTTCCCGGCCGCCGGGGGCCGTAAGCTCTCTTTTGCGGAAAGTAGCCACAGCGACACCCGGTGGCAGAACATTGATTGGTTTTTCCAAGGACCTCGATTCGTTCGGCGCTCCGAGTCTGCCACCGACGCGCTTCATCGCGTCCAACAAAGAAACACCTGAGACGCTTCGGTTTCGTGTGGCCGTGAATGAACTTGGAGAAATTCGGTATTGCTTCCCGATCGATTCGTCGGGTGATCCAGCGCTGGACGAACAAGCCCGTTTGCAGGTTATCCGTAGCCGTTTCACGCCGAACAGCGGAACGGGTGGAAACCCAGGCTCGCCTCTGGTCTGGGGCATCGCCACGGTTCAATGGGGTAATGACGTCGTACGCCCGCAGCAAGCGTCTTCAGCCAGCGTTACGCCGTGATTCGCGTCAGTCTTGCTACTCTGGTTACGATTTATCTGCTGCTTTTTCTTGCGGCGGTCTTTCTATTTTGGATAGTTGGAGAATGGAACCGCCGGCGCCGCGAGCGACGGGCTCTAGAGCACCGGTTGCGTTGCGTGATTTGCGCGTTCGAATTTGAAGATCGAACTGATGCGCTGCTTCCCCGGTGCCCGCACTGCGGAAGTTTAAACGAACGATTCAGAATGGAGAACATTTAACATGGGAATGTGGATAGGCCGAAACCGCAAAGCGCGCGTCACCTATGGTTTCGACGAGATCGCGCTCGTACCCGGGCGCGTGACCATTAACCCAAACGAAGTCGATATCACGTTTCGTTTGCCTCGTAGGGAGGCGGCACCGCTCGAGATGACTATACCCATCCTCGCCAGCGCCATGGACGGAGTTGTCGATGTGATCTTTGCCAGCGCGATGAATAAGCTCGGCGGGCTTGCTGTTTTGAATCTTGAAGGAGTGCAAACGCGCTATAAGAACCCGCGGGAAGTCCTGCAAAAAATTGTTGAAGCGAATAAATCCGAAATCACGGCATTGCTTCAGCGAATTTACCAAGAACCGGTCCAAGAGGATCTGATTGCCGCGCGTGTGCGCCAGATCAAAGACGCCGGTGTTGTAGCTGCGGTCAGTTCAATTCCTCAGCGCGCTGCGGAATTCGGAAAGATCGCGCAAGAAGCTGGCGCGGATGTTTTCGTTGTGCAGAGCACAGTTTCAACGGTCCGCCATATTTCGTCGGAGTACAGATCGCTCGATCTGGAAAAATTTTGTCGCGAGATGCGAATTCCGGTGATCGTGGGAAATACAGTTGGCTATGATGTGACTCTCGAGATCATGGAGTGCGGGCCGGCTGCGGTGTTAGTCGGTGTTGGGCCGGGAGCCGCCTGCACGTCGCGTGGCGTGCTTGGGCTCGGTGTGCCGCAGGTTACTGCCACGGTTGATTGCGCGGCCGCGCGTGATGCTTATTTCAAGAAAACGTCCCGGTACGTGCCGATCATCACCGATGGCGGAATGAACCGGGGCGGTGATGTTTGCAAAGCACTGGCTTGCGGCGCAGATGCCGTAATGGTCGGCAGTGCATTTGCCAAGGCGCAGGAAGCGCCCGGATGCGGCTATCATTGGGGGATGGCCACTCCGCACGCCAATCTTCCGCGCGGCACACGCATAAAGGTGGGCACCACGGGTTCGCTGAAACAAATTCTCTTCGGCCCGGCCGAGGTGGACGACGGCAGCCAAAATCTCGTCGGCGCAATCACTACTTGCATGGGCAACGTAGGCGCGCGCAATATTCCCGAGTTCCAGCAAACCGAAATTATTATCGCGCCTTCGATCCGGACCGAAGGAAAGCTTTTCCAGACCGTGCAAAATGTCGGAATGGGAACCAGTTGACGGTTCCACGCTTCAACGCTTTAACGCTATAACGTCATGGCCGAGCGCAGAGTAGTTATCACGGGTATGGGTGTTGTCACGCCGGTTGGCAACGATCTCGAGACGTTTTGGTCGAATCTGAAGAACGGCGTGAGCGGAATTAGCACTATCGACGCTTTCGATACTACCGGATACGATTGCCGGATCGGGGGACAAGTACGCGATTTCGATCCAAAGCCGTTCTTCAAAAATCCCAAGGATGTGCGCCGTACCGATCGATTCACGCACCTTGCAATGGCTGCGGCAAAAATGGCGATTACGGACAGCGGGATCGACATTGCCAATCTGAAGCAACGCGACCGTTTTGGCGTGATCGTTAGCACCGGAATCGGCGGACTCAAAACGTTGCAGGAGCAGTTGCGGACCTTGTTGACGAAAGGACCCGGGCGAAACTCACCGTTTACGATTCCAATGTTGATCAGCAACATGGCTGGGGGCGTGATTTCCATGGAGTTCGGCCTGCGCGGTCCTAATCTCTGTATCGTTACAGCTTGCGCTACATCCAACAACGCGATCGGTGAATCCTGGAGAATTATTAAATTCGGCGACGCCGATATTTTCCTCGCAGGTGGCGCGGAGGCGTCCATTGTCGAAATCGGTGTCGCAGGATTTTCGGCCATGAAGGCACTGAGTACACGCAACGATCAGCCCGAGCGCGCTTCGAGACCGTTCGATCGGGATCGCGACGGATTTGTCATGAGCGAAGGCGCAGGAATCGTGGTCGTAGAGGAACTGGAACACGCCAGAGCGCGCGGCGCGAAAATTTATTGTGAGATCACCGGATATGGTGTTTCTGCCGATGCATACCACATGACTGCGCCGCCGCCTGATGGCGAAGGTGCGGCGCGCGCCATGAAGCTGGCGCTCGAACACGGCCGCATTTCACCCGAACAGGTCGATTACATCAACGCGCACGCCACCTCCACCGATATCGGCGACCTTTGCGAGACGCGCGCGATCAAGCAGGTCTTTGGCGAACAGGCGTATAACGTTTCAATCAGTGCAACGAAATCGATGACGGGTCACTTGTTAGGCGGAGCGGGCGGAATCGAAATGGCTGCTTGTGCACTGGCCATCCGTGATTCCGTCATTCCGCCCACGATCAATCTAGAAAATCCAGACGAAGAATGCGACCTCGATTACACGCCCAACGTGGCCCGCGAAAAGAAGGTCCGTGTCGCGCTCAACAATTCGTTCGGTTTCGGCGGCCACAACGCCACGCTCGTCACCACCGCCTTTGGAGGATAGGTTTCGCCACTCGATCCACGCCGGTCAACCCGGCAATCGCTTTGACTACCCATCTGTCGTTTGTCACTATTTACAACGCGATGCGGGCATAGCTTAATGGTAAAGTTCCAGCCTTCCAAGCTGGCCATGCGGGTTC
>CAVSMG010000020.1:0-5439 GCA_963728955.1 uncultured Verrucomicrobiae bacterium | reverse complement strand
TTTTAAAATGCCGCCACCACCCAAAAGCGGCGACGCCAAAATTAGCCCAGTCTTTGTCGGCTACGGGCGAATTCCCGGCTTAAGCGAAGATTAAAGTACTCGCGAAAAATCTGCCCATGACTTGTGTCAATAGTCAGGACTGACCCCAGGACTGACCCTACTCAGCCGCCCGGGATTTCTGCATGACATCTGCTCGGCAGTCCATCCCCTCGCAGCAGCTTCACCATTTTTCAAGACACTTCCGCTCGAAAAGCATGGCCTCACATGGATTCAACCAGAAATTCCACTCGCGCATCCGCTCGATAACGGCTCGGCCGCGTGCTTGTATAAAAATGTCGATTTTACGGCTGAAGAATTGGGCGACGATTCGCGCGCGTATTTGCGCCTGATGAAGCCGCTGGCGCGCAACTGGCAGAAATTGGCTGTAGAGTTCCTGCAACCAATGCTGCATCTGCCGAGGCATCCATTCGCCATGGCGCGCCTCGGCATCCCGGCGATTTGTCCCGCGACTTTACTGACGAAATATTTGTTCAAACACGAACCAGCCCGCGCGCTTTTTGGCGGAATCGCCGCGCATTCGTTTCTTCCCCTCGAAGCGCCGGTTTCTTCCGCGTTTGCACTGGTGCTTGGAATCGCAGGGCATGCGGTAGGCTGGCCAATCCCGCGCGGCGGCGCGCAACAAATTGCAAACGCGTTGGCGAATTATTTGCGTGAACTCGGTGGCAAAATCGAGGTCAACCGCCGGGTGGAAAGCTTAAATGACCTGCCGAAATCGCGCGCCGTTCTTCTTGACGTTTCTCTGTGGGAATTTTTGCGGATCGCCGATGAACAATTGCCCCCGGCATATCGTCACCGATTAGAACGGTTTCGACACGGGCCCGGAGTTTTCAAAATTGATTATGCGTTACGCGAACCGATTCCGTGGAAAGCAGAGCTCTGCCATCGGGCAGGCACAATTCATCTCGGCGGCACAATGAACGAAGTAGCAGCAGCAGAACGCGATGTTTCGCTCGGAAAAATTCCCGATCGCCCGTTTGTCCTCGTTGCACAACAAAGTTTGTTCGATGAAACACGCGCACCGCAGGGTCAGCACACACTTTGGGCCTACTGCCACGTTCCATTCGATTGCAAGTTGGACGTCTCCGATCGAATCGAATCCCAGATCGAACGATTCGCGCCTGGTTTTCGCGATTGCGTTCTCGCCTGCCACAAAATGGGTCCGGCTGATCTTGGGAGATCGAATCCGAACTTGATCGGTGGCGACATCAACGGCGGCGCGGCGAACCTAATGCAGCTAATTGCGCGCCCGGTTCTGAGTCCAACGCCTTACCGCACGCCTCTGCGCGGTGTATACTTATGTTCCGCATCCACTCCGCCAGGCGGCGTCGTCCATGGCATGTGCGGTTATCACGCTGCGCGCGCCGCATTGCATGAAGTTTTTGGGAAGGGTTGAAAATCTTCCGCGCAACTGTACTTCGCAGCACATATTTTCACGTTTCATTCCAGTAGGAAGTCTGCACGAACAGAGCGGTTAGAGACACGCCGCAGTGCCACCGGCCTGCAAGCCAGAGTGTGCGAAGGATTCGGTGTTCGCAGTTTTGTTAGACGCTTCCGGCGGGCGCAAGGCGCGCAGATAGCTGATATCGAAATCGCCCAATGCTTCTTCGACTGTTGTGCCGAAGCCAGTAATGCCATTTCTCCGATTTGAGCCCAAAAGAGCTGTCCATACTCCTCCGCGCAACGACAACCGCGGCCGCCGAACCGCAGAGGGGCTGCCTGGATGTGCCATGAAATAGAGCTCCATTCGCTGCATCGCTGCCATCATCCTGATGGACTTCAATGCTTTTTTCGAACTATCAAAGTGGGTGTCGATACATCGATTTATGCATTGAGTCGGTCGGTTCGACAATCGGGCTGAAGCCAGATTAAGGCATCGGATAAATCCGTATCCCCCTCAAGCTGCGTTCCCTCGTCAGGAGGACAAATCGATCAGCGACAGACCCGTTTCTTCGTCGTGTTTACGATGGAGGTGAACAGGCATTTCAAAGATGATCATCTCCAACGTGGGCCAGACTCGTCCTCGAAGGAAATGACCGCCGTGCGCAGTGCCGTCGGATTTGGCAATCACCACATGCGCATGAAGCATTGGTTCGCCATCTTTTTCCACGATATTGCCCGTGAAAGAAACCACTTCAACCTGCTCATTTACGGGAATCTCTCGGTAACTTTTCGATTCACGATCGAAGTAACCAAGCGTGACTTCACTGAAAGCGCCAATGGCGGCGACCTGCGCTCCTTCGAGTCGATTTTGCGCAGCGAACCGCATCAGCGATTCTTTGATTTGCTCATCTTTATCGAATACGAGCGCGAAAGTTTTCAGACCATTTTCGTCGTGCAGCAATTTCGATTTCATAAGACTCATTAAGACAAAGCGTGCAGCAGTGCCAATCGATCCAATTGTGCCGGCAATTAAATTCCTGTTTTTACGCGCAACCCGTCAATCCCGTTCGAACCATGTTGTTGGGTATTAATCAAAAGGAAACTGCACCATGAATATAACAAAATTAATCACCGCAACGGCGGTGAGCGCGAGTCTTATGCTTGGAGTAGCTGGCAGGCGCAGGAGGAAACTCCCATGCAGATGAACGATCTGCCCGCCACGGCGCAAACCACCATCAAAGAAAAAGCCGGCAACGACCAGATTCTCCGAGTGGCGAAAGAGACACGCAAGGGTAAGGAATGTTACGATGCAATCGTGAACCGCAACGGAAAGGAAATCGCCATCAGGGTAGGTCCCGATGGCAAGTTCCTGGGCACGCATCCCGAAAAAGTAAAAACCGAAAAATATTAAGTCACTGCTGTCGCAATCCGGCTGCTACTGTTATCGGGACTAAAGCTGAAGACTCCGAAGTCGGATTGCGGGAGGATTGCGTAGAGCGAAGCGGCATCATCAAATGTCTTTTTCGCCGTGGTCACTGCGGGTTGAGATAGAGCCCGTTTTAATTCGCCGTTATTACTTCTGGAACCCCCTTACCGGTTCGGGGATGGAGCTGGCGACGCCGATTTTTTTGTTCGCGCTGTTGCGGCCGTTTTCTTCGGAACCTTCGACGAGTTCGCTGGAAGCTGCCGCTCAAGCTGCCGCCGAAGCTTTTGCTCCGTATATCTTTGTTCCGCGTACTTTAGCCGCGATTTGGCATCGGCGTCGTTTGGCTTTAGTTGGAGAACCTTGCGAAAATCATCGGCCGCTTTGCCGTACTCCTTTGTCAACCGGTAGGTGAGACCGCGCTGGCGATATGTTTCCGCATCCTTCGGACGCGCCTGGATCACTTTTGTGAGATCGGCAATCGCCTCATTATTTTTGCCAAGGCTCCGGTACGCGTAGGCTCGGCGCTCATACGCGCCAATGTCATCCGGCGACCTCTTGATCACCTTCGAGTAATCCTCTATTGCCTTGTTCCAATCCTTTTTGGAGAGATAAGCATAAGCGCGGTACCGTTGCGCACTTTTATTCTTTGGGTCGAGCTCAATCGCCTTTGTCAGGTCCTGGATCGCTGGAGCGAATTTCTTTTGCTCGACTTCAATCTGACCTTTGGCCGCATATGCGTCGGCGTCTTTCGGGCGCATCTCGATTATCTTGGACAAATCGCCTAGCGCTTGGGCTGGTTTGCCACCCAACCTGTAAGCCATGGCACGATTTTCGTAATTCTTAGTGTCATTCGGTTGCGCTTTAATCGCCTTGGTGAATTCGGCGATCGCTTTGTCGTATTGTTTGTGTCGCGCATATCTGACTCCGCGATTTGTATGTCCACCCGGATCGGACCCCCGAGACCTCGCATGCGCTAGACCAGGCGCTGCGCATGCAAGCACAACGGAGAACGCGACGACAACCGAACGTTTTAAAATCAAGTTCATATTTTCAACATCCTTTCTGAAACTCAGCGTGCAATCTAAACTGATCTCGTCAAAGACTGAATCGGTAAGCCGTGGGCTTGCCCCATTTTCTCGGACAGTGAGGAAGGGATCAACTAGTTTGGTTTGGATTCAAAGTTGATCGGGCTCTGGTAGTCAAAACTGGAGTGGAGTCTGGTGCGGTTGTAGAAGGTCTCGATGTAATCAAAGATGGCGGTACGGGCCTCGGCACGGGTGGCGAAGCTGTGGTGATAGACCAGTTCGTATTTGAGGGTGCTCCAGAAGGATTCGATGAAGGCATTATCGTAGCAGTTGCCTGGGCGACTCATGGAAGCGACAAAGCCATGTTCGGCTAAGAGTTGCCGATAAGCGGCGCTGGCGAACTGGCTGCCGCGATCGGAGTGGAGGATGAGCGACTGAGCGGGCCGGCGTTGGGCTAAGGCCATGCGCAGAGCGGCGCTGACCAGTGGAGCATCGAGGATTTGGCTCATGGCTCAACCGACTACGCGCCTAGTGAAGACATCAAGGACCGCGACTAGATACAGCCAACCCTGACCGGTCAACACTGCGGTGGCATCGCTGACCCAGACTTGATTGGAGCGTCCAACGGCAAGGTTCCGCAATCGGTTAGGCGCGATGGGTCCGCCGTGGCGGCTGTCGGTGGTGGCGTGTCGATATTTGGAGCGCTGCCGGGCAAAGATTCGCTCCAAGCGCATCAGACGAGCAATGCGATTGCGCCGTCCCGGACAGCCCAGCGCGTGAGCCAGGCGCGGACTGCCGTAAGTCTGACGACTGCGAGCAAATTCCTCCCGGATACGCTGGCGCAAGCAGATGTTCTCCAGTTGGCGTGAGCCAGGCAAGTGACACCGTTCTTTCCAGTCGTAATAACCGCTGCGCGAGACCAGAAGAGCCTCGCATAACCAGGCGACTTTGTATTGGCCGCTCATCTGTTGGATTCGGGCATATCTCTCGGCGGCGCTTCGGAGAGGATGCCCAGTGATTTTTTTAGCACTTCACGCTGCTCCAAGAGCTTGGCGTTCTCCTGGCGCAAGCGTCGGTTCTCCGCCTCCAGTTTTCCCAAGCTGCGCTTCTGCTTGCGTCCGGCTTTTGGTGCGTCAGGCACGCGTTCCGCGTGCGCCCAACGATAGAGCAGCGGCGGACGGATCCCCAGCTCGGCCGCTACCTTGGCTGCACTGCGTCCACTGGCACGCCACAACTCCAACGCCTCCTGTTTATATTGATCGGTGTATCTCGCCTTGCTGCGAGCCGGCTTCGATAACTGTGTCTTCATGTGGGCTTCCTTTGGGGTTTTGACCCTTTGCCCACTGTCCGTCAAATCAATGCAACCCTAGTCCTCACTATTGACACAACGGTCACTGGCAAAGGTCGGACTCTTATTGCTTGGTTTCCAGGGGACTCGGAGATGGTTTCGATTCCGTAGCTGATGTTTGCTGAATCGGAGCGTGGTGAACGCGTCGTTCGTATCCGACGAAGGCGATCACGACGAGCGCGAGCATCACGATCAGGACC
>CAVSMG010000019.1:0-257394 GCA_963728955.1 uncultured Verrucomicrobiae bacterium | reverse complement strand
GCGCACCCGACGCACTGCGTGTGGGAAGGCAAGACTTATGATCACCCGCGGCAGCACTCGATCGCGATTATGTGCGATGACATCGAGGCGACGGTGGATGAGTTGCGGGCGAAGTCGGTAGTCTTGTAATCAATCCAGCCAATCAGCATCATTAGCAAGGCGGACGCGAATACCGCTGCCGTGGGTGAGCACAGGAAATCGAAAATCACGCGAAGCGATGTATGTGCGTCGGCAAACTGTTGTCGCGTGTCGTGGTGCGAATTGACTTGTTGCTGTAACTGGAGCGCAGTTGCTCGCATTCCCCCGTTCGGTTGTATCAGCACTAAGTTTAAGACTGCTGGATGATTGAACCGTTTAAAAATACGTTGGATTTGCTTCCAGGAAAGACGGTGCTCCTTCGTGCTGCGAACTAGTTGCTAATCGGCTTAACGTCGATAACAGGTGCAGCACATCATGTCTCAACCGATAAGCGCGGTGATCTTCGATCTTGATGGCGTTCTAGCCGATTCCGAACCGTGGTGGAATCAAATCGATACGAAACTACTGGCCGAACATGGCGTCACCTATCGCGGCCAATACCATGAGAATGTGCTCGGCGTGAGCTATCGGCTCGCGGTCGAGTTTTACAAAAATGCTTTTCCTATCTCCGCCTCTGATGAGGAACTGATGTGGCGTCGCGGCGAGATCGCGACCGAATTTTTCGCAAACCGGATAGACCTGTTTCCTTCCGCAGAAACGACGCTGAAAGAATTGCGGCAGCTCAAACTGCGCCTCGCAGTGGCAACAAGTTCGGTGAGCGCATCCGCGCGTCCCTTCCTCGATAGGACGGGAATTAGAAGTTTGTTTGAGGTGATTGTCACCGGTGACGAAGTGCAACGTGGTAAGCCACATCCGGATATTTATTTGTTCACAGCGGAGAAACTCGACGTTCCTGCTGCTGCCTGCCTGGTGATCGAAGATTCTCTATCAGGTGTCGCAGCGGCCAAAGCTGCAAACATGCGCGTCGCTGCGGTTCCTGACACGCGTTTTGTGGATCCGCGCGACTACCAGAAAGAAGCCGATTATGTGCTGGGAAGTCTTTCAGAAATTCCGGCGCTTATCCGTCGCGTCCGGAACTGATGCGCCGAGAGCATTTGGCAGGCGACGCGCCTGCCCTACAGTAGAGAAATTCTTGTCTAGATTTTTCAGCTATGACCGAACAAAAGCAGTTCCGAGTGTTTGCCACATCGCGCATTGGCTCTGCGGCGGAGAACCTTTTGCGCGCGCGCGGCTACGACCTGGAAGTTTTCGAAGGACCCGAGGCGCCGCCGAAGAAATTGATTATGGAGAAAGTGGAAAACGGCGTTGACGGATTGATTACCACGCTGCGCGATCCGATTGACGCGGAAGTGTTTGAAGCAGGAAAGGGGACGCTGAAGGTGGTCGCGCAGATCGCCGTAGGATTCGACAACATCAATCGCGCCGATGCGAATGAGTACAAAATCCCATTCACGAACACAGCCGATGTACTCACTGAAGCGACTGCTGAGTTTGCGTTTTTCATGATGGGTATGCTTGCCCGGAAGATGTGGAAGAGCGAACGGCTGGTGCGGGAACAGAAGTGGCCGTCATGGCACCCATTCCTGCCGTTCCTGGGCGATGAGGTTACCGGCAAAACGATCGCTGTCATCGGTACGGGCCGCATTGGTCTGGCGATGATCAAGAAATGCGCCGGGTTCGACATGAACATTCTTTGCTACGATCCGGCGTATCAGAATCATGAGTTCATCAAAGCGATTCAGGAGGTGATGGACCTGCGCCAGGCACGCGGCATTCAGAAAGAGAAGACCTGGATCAAATACGTCGAGTTTGAGGACGCCTTGCGCCATGCCGATTACGTTAGTCTGCACGTGCCGCTGTTAAGGGAAGGCGAGGCGGATAAACCGACCTATCACCTCATTAACGCGAACACACTTAAGCTGATGAAACCCACTGCCTACTTGGTGAACACCTCGCGCGGTCCTGTTGTGGACGAAAACGCGCTGGCGAACGCGTTGAAAGAAAGAATCATCGCGGGCGCAGCGCTAGACGTATTTGAGAAAGAGCCGCTTCCGCCCGGTTCGCCGCTCCTCGATCCCGAGATAGCCGACCGCTGCCGCTTATTCCATCATTTTGCCAGCGGAGCACAGATCACACGTCTGGATGTCGACCCCGATAAAGGCATGGCTGGGCGCTGTGTCCAGGGACTCATCGATGTCCTCGAAGGAAAATACGGCGGCGATCCCAGCAGAATGCCGTACGTGGTGAATAAAGAAGCGTTCGCTACTTGAGATCGCCGCGAACTGGCGGCTTCTGAAAATTGTAGCAAAAAAAATGTTTGCATGTTGCAACAACTCTGCTACATAGTTAACCAGGTGGTTAAATATTCTTCGAGAACGCTGAACCGAACTTTCGCCGCCCTGGCCGATCCAACTCGGCGGCGCATCCTGGCGCATCTGGCACGTGGCGACCGGCGCGTTACCGATCTCGCGCGGCCACACGCCATGTCGTTGCCGGCGGTCTCGAAACATTTGCGCGTGCTGGAGAAAGCGGGACTACTGCGACGGCGGCGTTACGGGCGTGTCCACGAAATGCGGTTGGACGCCGAACCGTTAAAAAAGGCCGCGCAATGGGTCGAGGAGTATCGAAAGTACTGGGAGGGGTCGCTCGATCGCTTGGCGGCTTATTTGGAAAAAACAAACAAGGCCATCGGGAAAAAGGGAAAGGCCTGAGTCATGTGTCCGGCTTGCATCGAAAACATGGCGTTGGTGGTCGCAGGCGCGAGCTCGAGCGGCGGTTTAACCGCATTCGCTCTCGGAAAATTTTTAAAGAACAAACAAACGAAAAAGAAAAAACAAGATGAAAACTGCAAAAATGAAATTGAATCCCAGCATCGTCTCACCGGACGAGTGGGAAGCGGCGCGTCAGACGCTACTCGTGAAGGAGAAGGAGTTGACCCACGCTCGTGACGCGTTGTCCGCCGAGCGTCGGCGAATGCCATGGGTGAGCGTGGAGAAGAAGTACGTGTTCGACGGGCCTCAGGGCAGGGCGACCCTTCTGGATTTGTTCGACGACCGGCGTCAGTTGATCGTTTACCGCGCGTTTCTCGATCCTGGAGTATCCGGCTGGCCGGATCACGGTTGTGTTGGGTGCTCCATGGTGGCCGACCAAGTTGCGCATCCCGCGCATTTGAACGCGCGCGACACGATGCTGGCCTTCGTCTCGCGGGGGTCGCAACCGGACGTTCAGCGCATCAAGGCGCGGATGGGCTGGGAGCTCATCCCTTGGTACACGATCACGGACGACTTCGATCGCGATTTCGGCGTGGATGAATGGCACGGCACGAACGCCTTTATACGGGACGGCGACCGCGTATTCCGCACCTACTTCATCAACAGCCGCGGTGACGAGCAGATGGGCGGCACCTGGAGCTACCTCGACATTACTGCGCTCGGGCGCCAGGAGGAGTGGGAGGATTCCCCGGAGAACTACCCTCAGACGCCGCCGTACGAGTGGTGGAATTGGCATGACGAGTACGGTAACGACGAAGCCTCTGCCAAGGTCCTCGAACAGGTCCGCCGGGGCCGCGCGGCCGGGCAAGCGGGCGGCGACGCAAGAACAGAGCGAAAGGGGAAGGATTAAAAATGCCGCGCGTTAACCACTTTGAAATTTATACGGCCAATCCCGAAGCCGTTCAGCCGTTCTATCGCGATGTGTTCGGATGGGAGTTCAAAAAATTCGAAGGCGGACCAATCGAATACTGGCTGGTCACGACCGGCAACGATGAGGAACCGGGTATCAACGGCGGCTTGACGCATCCACGCGAAGGCCAAAGTCCCGGCACACTAAACACAGTCGCCGTTGAGTCGCTCGATGCGACAATAAGAAAAATCGAAGAGCGAGGCGGAAAAATTTGCGTCCCGAAGATGGCGATTCCAAGCGTGGGCTGGCTCGCTTATGCCGAAGATCCGGACGGCAATGTCTTTGGAATTATCCAGCCGGACACAAATGCAAAGTGATTAAACGTTATGACTAACAGAGATGATTTGGCGGAAGCGATTGTTGTGGAGCGTATTTTAGATGCTCCGATCGGGCGAGTTTGGACCGCGCTCACCGATGTGAACGAAATGCGACAGTGGTATTTCAACCTTAAGGAATTTAAACCGCAAATCGGATATGAATTCGAGTTTATGGTCGAACACGAAGGCAAGAATTATCATCACCTTTGCAAAATCACCGAAGTGATTCCGCAAAAGAAAATCGCATACACCTGGCGATACAAAGACGAGCCGGGAGATTCACTGGTGACTTTTGAAATATTTCCCGATGGTAATAAGACGCGACTGAGGCTGACGCACTGCGGAATCGAAACATTCCCGAAGACGCCGGCGTATGCGCGAAAGAATTTCGAGACCGGTTGGACGACGATCATCGACACGGAACTCAAACAATTCGTGGAAGGAAAATGAGGGTTGCAAATTGAAAGGAAAAACCATGGCGAACACTATCAAGCTTCATCGGGTAATTCGCGCGCCGGCGGAGAAAGTTTACAAAGCATTCCTTGACGCCGACGCGCTGGCGAAATGGCTACCGCCAAATGGATTCACGTGCAAAGTGCATCACGTGGAGGCGAAAGTCGGCCGGAGTTACAAAATGTCGTTCACGAATTTTACGACCGGCAAGAGCCATTCTTTCGGTGGAACGTATCTCGAACTGAAGCCGTATGAGCGTATCCGTTATACCGACAAGTTCGACGATCCGAACATGGCCGGCGAAATACAAACCACGATTACGTTGAAAAAAGTTTCGTGTGGAACCGAAGTGAGCATTTTGCAGGAAGGCGTCCCCACCGCGATTCCCGCCGAAGCGTGTTATCTCGGCTGGCAGGAATCGCTCATTTTGCTAGCGAAACTTGTCGAGGCGGAGATTCCAGATTGATGGCAATGTCGAAGGTGAAGACTGCATTTTCCGGCGGATGCGCGTGCGGCGCGATTCGCTACGAATGCAGCGCCGAGCCGGTCATGATGCTGAAATGTCACTGTCGCAATTGCCAACAATTGACCGGCAGCGGATTTTCTCCCGCGGTGTTGGTTGCGTCAGAGGCGTTTCGAGTCACGCGCGGAGAGTTACGTTACCATTTCACAGACAGTTCCGCCGGCGGCCGACACCGGCGCGGCTTCTGCCCGCAATGCGGCTCGTTGGTGACTGGAGGCGAAAATACTGAGCGGCCAACAGGCGTTGTCGGTGTCACTGCTGGAACGCTCGATGATCCAACGTTGTTTCAACCACAGATGGACATTTTCGTCTCGGATGCGCAGCCATGGGATATCATGGATCCGGAACTACCGAAATTCGCGGAGTATCCACCGTCTTGATGAGTCGATATGAAAACAGAAGAGAACATCAAATTGGTAATCAAACGCGTGATCCAGGCCCCGCGTGATCGCGTTTATGCCGCCTGGACGGATCCCACGCAACTGAAACAATGGTTCGGCCCCGCGAACGTTCGCACTCGTGACATTCTGGCGGAACCGCACGTTGGCGGAAAGTTTCGCTGGGATCTTATTAATGATGAAGGCGAAGAGATGACACTCCTAGGCGAATACCGCGAATTGATCGCCGGGCGGAAAATTGTTTTCACCTGGCAATGGGATGACGACGAAGCGTGGAAAGATCGAAACAGTATTGTTACCGTTGAGCTTTTCGAGCGCGATGGCGGCACGGAGTTGAAATTAACGCACGAACAACTGCCGAGTGAAGAATCGCGCGACCGCCACAACCAAGGCTGGAACAGCGTTCTCGATCGACTTGAACAATTTTTGCTGTAGGGCGTTTCTGTGAAGCGCATGGCGCCTACAGTGCATGAGCAAAGTAAATCGCCAATCTAAAAACAGGAGGAAAAATGAGTACGGAAGAAGTAGGAAAAAAAGTGGTGGAATTGACCCGTAAACAAGCGTGGTACGAAGCGCTCGACACACTTTACGATGACGACGTTGTCAGCGTGGAAGCATACAGCATGGGCGGCGGCTCGCCGGAGACGCGCGGAAAAGAAGGCGTTCGCGGCAAAGTCGATTGGTGGGTCAACGCGATGGAAGTGCACAGCTTCAATGTGCAGGGACCTTTCGTCGGCCACGATCGATTCGTCGTTCAATTCGACGTTGACGTTTCGGACAAAAATACCAAAGAGCGCAGACAATTGTCCGAAGTCGGCGTTTATACGGTGAAGGACGGAAAGATCGTCCGGGAAGAGTTCTTGCCGGGCGTCGACTGATATTTAAGCGGGGAGAACCTCTGGAAGCGACGCGCGTCACCAATCGTCCCTGCGGCTGGACTTAGTAATCAACGCTTGGAAGGCGCGGTCGTTAGGCAACGCTTTCCAGACCGGGTAGTTAGTGAACCATTGGAATCCCGAGAGGCGTTTGGAATTCCAGGCCAATGGGAAAGTGGGCTGCGGGAAATGCCCGAAGTGGCTCTTGTTCGATGCTCAGCGGGTCCAGAAAGTGACCCAGCAGATAAGCATCAAAACAGGAGGCAAACATGAAAAAAATAATTGTTACGCTCGGCTGCTTGCTGATTGCGCCGCTGGCATTCGCCCAGCCGAGTTCGACGGATAAAAAACAAGGAACAACTACAACGGAGCCGGTCAGCGTAACCGGAGCGATCATCACAGCGACGACAGAAGGCGCGGCTGCCAGTTATCAGCCGTTCAAAACGCTCGTTGTTCGCGAGGACCGTTCGAATAACCCGGGTCGTTACGTTCTCAACGGGCGTGGTCACGTTGTGAACAAGGCAGGGGAAATCATCCAAACGGCGGTCAAACCCGGAACTCGGGTGCGTGTTTATTACGCAAACATGGGCGATTTGCGCATGATTGATCACGTGGTCGTTGTAGACTAAGGCCCACGTGGAATCTTAAGATAAGCCGCAGGGTTCCGGTAACCCTGCGGCCTTTCTTATCTGATTTAACTCACATTGCGCGTAAGACAAAATTTGCGTGACATCAAACGGAGCGTTTGAGCAAATTGCTGCGGTGAATCTTTCGACCGTTGCGAACATTGCAACGGCCCTCACGGTACTCACGGCTGTCGTTTTTGGGTTGATTGAAATGCGGCGCGCGCGCAAGGAGCGAGAGGAACGCGCGGCCTTCGTAGCTGTCCGGGCGATTTTGACCCCAGCATGGATGCAATCGATGACCCTGGTGCAGGCAATTTCCGACGGGACGACGCCTTTACAAATCGAGGCTGATCCGCGTCTTTTTCAAGCGGTCCAGTCGATAGCGTGCATTCTGGAGTCGCTTGGGTACGCGGTATTTGCGCGCATGCTTCCGTTGAACGTCGTCGACGAACTCCTGGGCGGTACAGTGCGCGTCGCCTGGCGCAAATTGCGCGGCTATGTCGATTACGAACGCGAGCGCGCAGGTTCGCAAAAAAATTGGGAGTGGTTTCAGTGGCTCGCCGAACAGGTCGACCGACATAGCAAAGCCCGAACCAGTCTCACCCTCGGTGCGCATGAGGCTTACCGCGACTGGCGACCGTAATTTAGATTCTTTCCGTTATGCCTGAGTGCGGATGCGAGTTTAACAAGACTTTCGCGAATCTGTGTCGGTGTCCATGCTGCGAAACCGAAAAGGAACGCCGGCTTTAGCTTTGCCTCGATGCAAAAAAATGAAAGGGCTGAGGGCCTCACCCGAATTTCCCGTGTGATGCGCATGATCGCGGGGAAGTCTTCTTCGCGTTTCAGCCATGCGACGATGTTCAATCCGGCTTCCGGAACCTGCAAAGTAAAATAGTCGCGAAGCAGGTCATTGAATTGCCTGATGAAGAAATCGCGTCTCTCTGCGTAGATTTTTCGCATTCGTTTGATGTGACTGAGGAAAAAACCCTCGGTAATGAAACGGGCCAGTGTCGCCTGGTCGATCGGAGACGAATGTTGATCCATTGCGCTGCGGATCTTAACCAACGAATCGACCAGCGTCTCTGGCGCAACGATGTAGCCGAGACGCAGAGAGGGACAAAGAATCTTGCTTACCGTGCCTGCGTAAATCACTCGACTGGCGTTATCGATTCCCTGCAACGAAGGGAGCGGCGGCCCGGCAAAGCGGAACTCCGCATCATAGTCGTCCTCGAAAACAAATGCGTTGTTAGCGCGCGCAAAATCGAGCAGGGCGGTCCTACGCTGGAAACTCATCGTAACACCGAGAGGAAATTGATGGGAGGGCGTTACGTAAATGATCCTTGGCAACGGTGCTCTTGGCGATCTAGCAATCACGATTCCCTGGTCGTCGATACGCTTGGGAACTATCTTAACGCCAGCCAAAGTAAGGACCCGTCGGGTCTGCTGATAACAGGGGTCTTCTATCCACGCCACTTCTCCGGGATCTAGTACGGCCATTGCGCTGATCAGCATTGCCTGCTGCATACCAGCCACGATGACGATTTGATCCGCATGGCACCGCGCTGCTCTGAAATCGCACAAGTACGCTGCAATTGCCTTGCGCAGGTCGGCGTCGCCGCGATTCGACGCATAGCGTAACAGGTTAACGCCTTTTTTCGCCAGTACCTGTGCTCTTAGACGTTCCCATGCTGCTATCGGAAATTCATCAACTGCCGGAATGCTTGCGACCAGCGAGACGCCTGCTCCTGCGCCTGTGGCCCCGAAGTCAAACTGATTTCCAATGCGTTCGTCGGGAATTGCTCGTACGCGATCGGAAATGCGAACTGGACGCTGGATTGGTCGGTACGTTTTCGGTTGGTCCGCGGTCAAAAATGTCTCGGGAAGAAGGTTCACAACGAAAGTTCCAGACCCCGGCTTTGAGCGGAGGTAACCTTCAGCATGAAGTTTTGAAAGCGCGAGTCGGACAGTCGATCTTGAGATTCCCCGGTCTGTCGCGAGAGCCCGCGAGGAGGGAAGTCGCGATGAGCCCTCGCTGAACCTGCCCGATTTCAACTCATCGCGAATCTGGCGGTAAAGCTGCTCGTGGAGCGGTTCCGTTGACGTCCGGTCAAGCCGAATCATCTCAAAGGCTATGATCGAACTACGGCGCCGCTTCTGTTGACGCGATTTTCTAGTCGGCATGCTAATGCGCTAATTTACTGCTGATTATTCTTCCATTTACGGTTGTATTCTCAAGAGTTTGACGTGTGCTCGCCAGGGCACACCACGGCGAAGTTGAAGTAAGTCCGTTCTTGAATTGTAGCGAATGATTCCGGAAATGCTTGTGTGATGCCAGGAGAACCCCTGATCACTACGTATCTTGAAATGCGATCGCAGGATGAGCTCCGACCGAAGCGGGCGGATGCGCGATTTCAGGTTCGCGAAGAGACGGAACGCAATTGGCGCTTCAATCGTGACCTTTATTTTCGTGTCGGGGAGCAGTGGCTCTGGATAGACAAACGATCGTGGACAGATGATCAATGGAAAGAATACGCGACGGCGCCAGAGTTACGAACGTACGCAGGATACTATGGCGAGGTCCTTGTCGGCTATTACGAATTGCGTCGGGACGCGGAAGGCGGAATCGAGATCGCGTACTTTGGTTTGCTTCCCGAATTTATCGGCCGGGGGTTAGGCGGTGCATTGCTCACGAGCGCGATCGAAGAAGCCTGGTCTCGCAGTGGCGGGATTGCACCCGTTCGCGTGTGGGTGCACACCTGCAACCGCGATCACCCGGAGGCGCTCGCGAACTATCAGGCACGCGGGCTGGTAGTTTACAAGGTCGAGGAAGGGCGGTAGGGAACCGCGTCTTCGTCGATCTTGCCCGGGAAGCAGCCGCTTTCTCCGAATACATGGGTCTGACACAGGCGCCTACAACAAAAGCCATCAAGTCTGAGTCTGGGCCGGCATCCAAGTCCTGCACTCGACCGGATTCCACCGAAATTAAAAAAAATTTCATTTTTTTTGAAATGTTCGCCTTCAAAATCCTTATAAAGGAATGAACCCAATCAAATCAACCATTCCCCCCAATGATGAATCTTGTCGCAGACGACCGCATAACTGAGACTGGCAATCTGAACAAACAATTCGTGTTTCCTCGCGATTTCGGAAGACAACACCCGGCAAATAACTCACCGTCGCGATTGTCCCGCGACCACCTCGCAGCAGTTTTGGATGCAGAATCCGACAATGCTCGCAACGCACACTTCTCTGTTCCTCCACCCGAACCGTTATCACCGCCGCCTGAGAAAACTCTGGCTGGCGGCGTACTAAACCAGGCAGCCTACGATTTGCGCCGGTTTCGTGGAGCCGCCAAAGGAGCCGATCGCGAACTGTATCTCGACGCGCACAGTTGGATTACAGCGAACGATTTTTCCTGGCCGTACTCGTTCATGAACGTTTGTACATTGCTTAATCTTTGTCCCGAAGTCGTGCGCGCGGAGCTTCTTTCCGACGCGTCACTCGGGTCATTCCACTACTGGATGCGGCGCACCGGCCGTCTTTCCCGAAAATTGGGGATGTCTCTTGTTCGCGTCTTCGCAAGCTCCCCTAACGGTGCCCTTCTAGGCGAAGCAGGACTCGATTCTGGGAAGACCGACGTCCCATTCAGGTGTCTAGCTACTGACGCGTAGCAGCGACGGGCGAATTCGGCGCTGCCTCGCAGTTTGAGTTTACCCATCGCAGCGATCCTATGGGTCCCCACTTCGGAAACGTTGAGCTGCAACTCGGCCGGCGATTTCCGTATTGGTCCGGCCATTAGCAAGTAACTACAGCCAGTTCCGCTAACCTGCTTCGCTGAAGCTACTGCGTGTCAGGGAAGCTCCGGCGCGGCAAGCGATGGGAGCGAAAATTTGTCCGTCGTTAACGAGAAAGAAACCTACGCTGCTCCATTACGAACGATCTATCATCATATCGGATTTGCTAACCAAATGCTTGATCGGCACGTGCAATGTCATCACCCGAGACAGATCTGATCAAAGGAACTGTTTCAGGTCGGGCTCAGGAATATTCCCCGCAAGGAAATAGATCTTGCCCTCGCGACGCCACGTCGCGGTTGTAAAACCACCCTCAGACCCGAAAACTGGAGCGGCACGCAGTGGCAATCTAGGCAAATCAGATTCATTGACCACAAATACGTCGACATGTTTGCCGCCGAATTTCAGGCACAGCAACGTCACCCGGTGTCCATGCCAGTCGAGGACCTTGCATCCCATGATTCCTTCAGCGGTCAAGCCGCGAGGCAAGACGAATCCTGGATGTCCGCGATTTTCGATTAGCCACTCCTCGAGCTCGTTGGCATCAAGCCCCACCACGTCGATGTGCTTTCTCATATCGAGGGATGCCTCAATCATTCTCCCGCGAAATGATGCGAACTCTGCCTCGCTGCTCCTGCGCAGCAACAACACGCTAACCACGGAAATCAGCAGTGCGACTACTGCTGCGGCGGCGATCCATGCCGGCCTGCGCCACCAGGGCCTGGGACGAATCACTTTGCGGCCCAATAGCAGTTGGGTTCTCAAATCCGGCGGCGGCTGTACGGATTGAATTCGCCCAGCAATCGCTGCATCCAGCGCCTGTTCGCCGGCAAACCAGCGGGCCAGTTCGGGATCGCTCCGAACCAGCGCAAGCGCCTCTGCGAACTGCGGGTCATCGGCGTCGTCCCCGGTCGCACGGTAAGCGTGGAGGATAAATTGGGCTTCGTCGCGGGTCATATTACTTCGATTCGGAATAGCGAGAATTAAAGGGGATACGGTTCGACGCATTGCGTCGCGCAGCACGGTCGACCAAATGATCGCGAAGAGCGGCCTTGCTGCGCGAAAGCCGGGACATGATCGTCCCGACCGGGACGTCGAGGATCTCGGCGATCTCTCGATACGAAAGGTCTTGGAGATAGAATAGTACCAACGGTGCCCGATGGCGTTCGTCGATTTCGAACAGCGCCTCCATCACAAGCAGGCCGTCCATCTTACTGACCATTTCTGGAGTCAAGACTGGCAGCTCATGTTCGACGGAGGAAATCGTAAGGTGCGGAAAGCGAGCGGTACGGTGTTTCTGGCCCAGAAATACTCGGTAAAGCGTGGTGAACAGCCAGGCCTTTATTTTTGTCGGATCGCGAAGCTGCCCGTCATTAGAGAGTAATCGGTAGTACCGATTCCTGGCTCAGTTCACAAGCATCATCTGCATTGCCCGCAAGGCTGTACGCGAACCGGTAGAGATCGTCGTGATACAGCGCCACGATTTTTTCGTAGTCCGATTCGTCCACGGAAAAGAAAATGGAGCTGCGTGTATTTTGTTCAATGGCGATCTGCGGTGCGCCGGCGTGCTGCCGGCACCCGCGAGCGCGGCCGCCCAGGTTGCAGGGCGGCGCTGCTGAAAATGATTGTCATCGTACCGCCAACCCGGTTGCCCCGGAAGGGACTCCGGCAACGCCGGCAACCGTCGAAAGCGATCCGTCGGGATTCAAGCGAAAGGCGCTGATCGTTCCGTCGCCGGAATTCAAAGCGTATAAGAAGCGACTGTTCACGCTCAATGCCATATCGATCGGACCAGGACCGGTTACAGCAGTCACTCCGTCGGAATCAAGCAGACTCATGCTGCCGTCGGGAGAGACCCTGTATCCGGACAGTGTGCCACTGCCTGTGTTCGACGCGTAAGCGAAGCGGCCATCACCTGTTACGACGATCCAACAGGCCGCAGTTTCGGTTGTAGGTACGCTCGGACTGATGACCTGAATACTGCCGTCGTTCGCGAGGTCGTACGAGGAGACTGCGCTTGCGTCCACCCCGCCGCCAAAGGCTTCGGACACAATCAATGTATTGCCACGGAACGCGAATCCGAACGGCGTTTCACCTGCCGACGCGAATTGCTGGTGTTGAGCAATCACGCCATCGTCATCCACGTTGTAGGTATCGATAATATTTGTGGCTTTCTCAGTGACTACCAGAACGTTGCCGTTCGGCAAAAAATTGATTTCCGCTGGGTCTGTGTTGGCTGTGCTCAAAGGTTGCGTGGAACCGGGAATCGGAGACAATTTACCATTGAAGAAGAGAAATCCGCTTACGTTGTCGGCGTCTCCCACCAAGCCTCCGGCGTTGAGTACGTAAACCACGTTTCCATGCACCGCCAGGCTGATCGGGCGTCTTCCTCCAGAGGCGACCTCGTCGGTGAGTTGCAATCCGTGAGGCGTAACTTTGAAAACGGAAATTTCGTCGCTGCCGGCGTTGCATGCGAAAAGCCAATTGCCATGTCTCGTGAGGATGAGTGCGCCCTGGTTTCCCAAGCCACCACCAGTACCAATGCCACCTGTGGCAAACTGGCCAAGAAACGAAAGATTGCCGTCCCCAGCGCGGCGGTAGGCCAGCACGTGATTACCAGTCGTGGCATTATCCATGGTAAACAATGCGCCCGCACGATGTTGAACCTCCGCCCGGGAAACAGGCAACGTGAAAACTAAAGTTAAGGCTAACCCCGCGTAGTAGATAAATGATCTCAGCTTCATAGTAGTACCTCCATAAATCGCATGTTAAGTTTGCGTTGCGCGAACTGTTGGTCGCCTCCGAGATCGGGTTCGCTCGCGAGGAAACTTCAGCCGCGTTTAAAAAATATGAGCGTTGAGGGACCGGGTTTATTCCGTGTGAAATCATTCGCGACCCTGCGAGTCTGGCATCCTCGTGCGGTTTCCAGACGTGTGCGTCCGCGCAATCACTGCGCGCATTCTTCAAACGCCGCGGGTTCGCCACGCAAGTGCGCAAGGACTTCGCCGGCGAAATGAAGTGAGCCGGTGATCAGGATGGGATTTGGATGGGCGCGTGCAAGGTCGAGCGTTTTGCTGACAGAAGGACTGATGGAGTAGGGGAGTGATCGATTAATAGTGGATAAAACTTTTCCCAATTCTTCCGGTGCGGCTGCGCGATCGCTGCGGATTTTGGGAAGGATCGCCGAGCCGGCAATCGGTGCGAGCGCTTCGCAGATGCCGCGCAAATCTTTATCGGCAAGAATTGCGAGAACGAGCGTCGCCTTTTGGTCGCCAAAAACTTCGCGCCACGTTTGTGCCAGCACACACGCGGCGCCTGGATTATGCGCACCGTCGATGATTATGCGCTCATCCCATTTGTGAAAGCGGCCGGGCCATTCGATCGACGCAAGAGCGCGAACAATCGCCTTTTCATCCACGTCGATATCCGCGGCGTGAATCGCGGCAATTGCTACTGCAGCATTCTGTTTTTGATACTCCCCAAACAACGCCACCGAAGACCCCTGGTAAACGTCGGTTACAAATTGCAATGGCGCGCCGCATTCAGCGGCTCGCGTACGAATTACGTTTTCAGCTTCAGCACCCTGCGGAGCAGAAACTAACGGGACGCGTGACTTGATAATTCCCGCCTTCTCGCCTGCGATTTCGGAAATTGTTTCGCCCAGCCATTTTTCGTGATCGAAATCGATTGGTGTGATCACCGAAACGTCTGATTGAATAGCGTTCGTGGCGTCGAGTCGGCCACCGAGACCGGTTTCAAAGATAGCGATCGCGACCTTCGTATCCGAGAAGTGCTTGAGAGCGAGCGCGGTTACAACCTCGAAAAATGTCGGATGTGGATCCCAATTTGCGATGAGATTGCGAATAATCGTTAGGCCATTCGCGACCGCCTCCTCAGAAATCATCTCACCGTTTACGCGGATGCGCTCGCGAAAGGTGACAAGGTGAGGGGATGTGAACAGGCCCGTGCAACAGCCTTGCGCACGACAGATGGAATCGATCATGGCGCAGACGGAGCCTTTGCCGTTTGTGCCCGCTACGTGGATGACTTTGCAGGGAAGGGCAATCTTCAGATCGCCGACGGCGGCTGCAAAGCCGCCGTTCCTTGATAGCGCGTCGAGCAGCCGCTGAATGTTTTCCAAGCCGAGCTTAATGCCGAAGCGCTGGAGGCTGTAAAGCCAGACGAGCGCCTCTTTATAATTGAAGTGAGAACGCGGTCCCACGTTCACCGTCCGGCGGCGAAATAGGATAGCAATCGACTGATTTCGTCACGCAGTTTTCTCCGCGGCACGATCATATCGATTAAGCCATGTTCCTGAAGAAATTCAGCGGTTTGAAATCTCTCCGGCAAATCCTGATGAGTGGTTTCCTTGATCACGCGCGGCCCGGCGAAACCAACCATACTTTTTGGTTCGGCGATAATCACATCGCCTAACGAAGCAAAGCTGGCCATCACGCCCGCGGTGGTCGGGTTCGTGAGAACCGAAATGTATGGCACCTTCTCTCCTGCGTGACGTGCCAGCGCCCCACTGGTTTTAGCCATCTGCATCAGGCTTAACATACCTTCATACATGCGCGCGCCGCCGGATGCAGCGACGATAATGACTGCGCAGCGCTGTGCGGTGCCGTATTCAATCATTCGCGTGATTTTCTCCCCGACGACGGAACCCATGGTGGCAGCGAGGAAGCCGAAGTCCATTACCGCGATGGCGACCTTGTAGCCGTCAAGAATGCCATGTCCGCTGATCACTGCATCGATCAAGCCGGTGTTCTCCTGATACTTTTTGAGGCGATCCTTGTATGTCGCCATGCCCTGAAACCGCAGCACATCCAGTGACCTAAGTTCTGCATCCATTTCTACAAAGGTGTCCGTATCGAGCAGACTCTGGATTCGCTCCATGGCAGGCTGCGCGTGGTAATAGTCGCAACGCGGACAGACACGTTGGTTTTGGGCGAGCTCAATTTCGGGCACGACCTGTCCGCAACCAGGACATTTCTGAAAAACCCCGCGTGGCATTTCACGCTTTTTACCTTCGGCCTTGATTGCCGGTTTTTTGAAAATTGCCATGGTTTATGCGCGGGCTGCGGTGGCGGCGTGAACCGAGATCGCGCCGGCGCGTTTTAAGATCCGCGCGCACTCGCTCAAGGTGGAGCCGGTTGTGAGCACATCATCGATTAACAACACGCGCAAACCTCGCACGTCCGCCTTTTTTCGTAAACGAAATGCGTTGCGCAAATTTTCCATGCGCTCGGTACGATCGAGCGCGGTTTGTGTGGTGGTGTAACGAATCCGCTCAAGCACCGCTCTGGACGGCAGTGAAATCTCCGCGCTAAGCGATTCCGCAAGCAGGATGGCCTGATTAAAGCCCCGTTCGCGTTGTCGCGCCGGATGTAATGGCACGGGCACAATGAGGTCGAAAGAAATATCGCGTAACCGTTTATCATCGAGGGCAGCCCGTAGCCACCGCGCTATAAGATGACGGAGGTGAGTCTGCCGGGCGTATTTGAATTCGTGGATGATTTCGCGAACGATACCCCGTCCGCGATAAGCGGCCACTGCTGCGTCGAAGTAGATCGTGCGATGCGCGCAGTTGGCGCAGGTAAAGGTGTCGGCGATAGAGCCTTCAAATGGCTCCGAACATCTGTCACAAAACGGCGCCACAATGCGCAGCGCCCTGGTTTCGCATACGTCGCAGAGATACTTGCCGGCCCGGAGATTTTTCCCACAGATCGTGCACGTCGCTGGATACAACAGCGATATGGTTGCCTGGAGCAACTCAGACGCGTGAAGTGCGATCATGTTTCAACCAGAACCGCATCAGTATCCATGTCACTGCCGCCAGGCACAGCGGTACAACCCCAACAAGAATGTTTTTGCCCAGCCATGGAAAGACAACAATTTGCCGGCGCGCCAGCCAATTGAACGTGCCGCTCGCAAAAATCCATCCGGCATGGAGACCAATCGGCAGCCATAATGAATTCGTGAGGACGCGTGCATCAGCAAGGATGCATCCGATTAGAAATAACGTGGCAAACGCAGACGCGACCATGGCCAGATCTCCGAAACCCGAGAGTGCCTGGGCAATCGATTGGAAACCAGAAGTCCACGTTGCAATTGCGGGTTCGCGTTCCGATCCCTTCAAAAAATGGACTGCCGCAAATAGCGCGGAGACGGAAATAATCGGCAGAAATTTCCGGCCTTTTCTGAGTAAACGGCCCAAAACGATCCCGCGGAAGAACGTCTCTTCGATTAATGGAACGGCGATTGCAGCCAGGAGCACCTTCACTAAGCGCGACCAGACAAAGACGTGTCGAAATGAGTAAACGTGCGTTTCGATAAGCGCGGCGCAGCAAACGAGCAGGGGAGTGATCGACAGCAGAAGGCCGATGCCAGCATCGCGGCTCCAATGTGGATTGGGCGCAAGGGCCAGATCGGTCATCCGTCGCACGCGACTTGCGGCTAGAAACGGCCAAAGCAAGAGCACAGCAGCGATCAAGACTGCACGATGAAAGAATGTGTCGAACTCGTATTTCGCCAGAAACGAAAACGCACCATTCGCTACAAGCCAGTGTGCTGACCAGAAAAGTACGGGAGCAAGGAGGGCTCCGAGAACAACGGTTGCGACAAAATAGGCCGCCAATCTAGCTGCGTCTTTCAAGCCTGCTAATGTAAGGTCCTACCGCAATGGCGAGTCAACACATATGGACGGAGAGGACCTCCGACGGGACGAAACGCGAAGTGCGGGCCACAAAGTTTGGCGGCGCGTGGCGCTTACAAGCGAAAAGGGCAGGGGATCTCGACTGGACCTATTACAAACGCCCATTGTTGGAGGACCTGTTCGCTCTAAAGGAAATCCTGGCACGAAAATATCAACGGCGGCGTGCTTCGAGTGAGGATGTTGCATCTGTAGAGAAACTCATCGCCGAGCAAGCAGACGCAGCGATGCCGCGATACTGAAACCAAGCGGCCAATAACCCATGATCAACCGGAACCCAGACAGAGTGGATGCAGGCGACCTACAAAAGCCGGCTGGTGTTCACGAAATGAACACAACGATGGATGGGCGCCTGTCTACTAACGAGTAACATATTAATGTTAAGTAAATTAACACTGTTATTACTTTGATTTACAAAAATAATTTGAGTGTTCGATTGCTGGCGTTTTGCAGCCTGTTCAGTCATCTAACAGGTAAATATGCCGAAAAAGTTACGGCTTGATCACCTCCTCGTCGCCAACGGTCTGTTTCCCAGTCGGGAGCAGGCGCGGCGCGCCATATTGGCCGGCGACATCAGGATTGGCACCAGGACTGCGGCGAAGCCCTCGGAACTGCTTAATGAGGGAATAGCGATCGCCGTAAAGCCGGCGCGGCGCTACGTCGGGCGGGGCGCGCTGAAGTTGGAACCGGCGCTCGACCATTTTCACATCAATGTGCAGAGAAAGACTGCTCTGGATATTGGTGCGTCGACCGGGGGTTTTACCGACTGCCTCTTACAGCGGGGCGCCGAAAAGGTCTACGCGGTTGATGTTGGTTATGGCCAACTGGACTGGAAACTTCGGACGGATCGGCGCGTGATTGTTCTCGAAAAAATGAATGCGCGGTTTCTCACAAACGAGCACGTGCCAGAGTTTGTCGATATTTCTGTGATTGATGTTTCTTTCATTTCCCTGACTCTCATTTTTCCGAACGCATTAGCGTTACTGAAACCAGCCGGAGTGATTCTTGCGCTGATCAAACCGCAGTTTGAGCTGCAACGCTCCGAGGTGGGAAAAGGCGGAATTGTTCGCGATCCTGGTTTGCACCAGAAGGCACAAGACAAGATCGTCGCGTTTGTGAACGGACTGGGTCATGTTGTGGCCGGTATCGCACCAGCCGCGATCAAAGGCGCGGACGGCAACCAGGAATTCTTCGCATGCATACGAAAACGATCGGGTTAATAGCTCACACCGGAAAGCGTGGCGTCGCGAAGTTGATTAACGCCATTGCCGAGGAATTCGAGCGCTTCTCGATTTCCACGCTGTTCGAAAAGGAAACGGCGCGCCTTGCTGGAAAACAATCAGGATATCTGGTGCCGGAACTCGGAGCTGCGACGGATCTATTGGTTGTAGCCGGCGGTGACGGCTCAATTCTACGCGTGATTGGTCAACTTGGTGAGATGATCAAGCCGATCTTCGGCATCAACGTCGGCTCGCTGGGCTTCCTGACGTGCGTGAGTTCGGCAAATTATCGCGAAGCTGTGGAATGCATCGCAAAAGATCGGATTAATTTCAGCCACCGCGCGCTGCTCGAAGCCAGGGTTAGCCTCGGCGACAAGAGAACAAGCAAAATGCTCGCTTTAAACGATGCCGTGTTGAGCCGTGGCGAACTTTCGCGGCTCGTGATGCTGTGCACTCGAGTCAATGGCGAACCGCTGACCGAGTTCAACGCCGATGGTTTGGTGGTGGCGACGCCAACGGGCTCCACTGCTTACTCCTTGTCGGCAGGAGGACCGATTCTGGACCCTGAGTCAGGCGTTTTCGTAATCACGCCGATTTGTCCGCACGTCCTGACAAACCGCTCAATTATCGTTGCGAATAGTTCGATCATTGAAATCGAAGCGAGCGATCCGGATTATCCGGTGTACCTGACGCTGGATGGCCGCAGGCCGATTCACGTTGAGCGTAGTTCGCTCATCACTGTGCGCAAGGCAAAGAAAACGCTTCCACTGGCTTCCCTGCCCGACACGTCATTCTTCAGCGTGGTCCGGCAAAAGCTCAAATGGAGCGGCAGCAACGTTTGATTCGGCCCGTTTCTGGGGAGCGTACACGCCTCGCGTGCTGGCGATCGCGCGATCGCATTCGCAAACTCTAGCTCGGTTGCGGCGCAATTGGACCAACCGATCAGGGCTAACGTTAGCGGCGTTCTTGTGTCGCCTCTCGAGGCTGACAATAACCACTGTCATGAATCTGTTGGGCTTAGCCAGATCGCTGCATCATTCAACCCCGAACCATCTCACTTACGCCGAACACGCTGGCGAGTATCTGGCTTTGCATTTCGATAGCGGAACTGAGGGAGTGAGCTCAGGATCGGGCGGTGTGTTGGATTTGCGCCCCGGCACACCGCCCTGAGCACTTCTATTTGACCTTTGGGGGGCGGTCTGAAGTGTTGTTCCACAGTGCTTAGGTCAAATGACCTAAGGATGTCAATAAGATTCGTAAGACGAAATCCTACATAACCGGCGCACAGCGAACATACGAGGCACGCTGATGGGGCGTGAGGTGCATGCCGCTGTTAGGCGCGGCGCTTCAGGAGATTTTGACCACGTTCTTCGCCATTAGCCCCTTCGGGCCTTCGACTACGTCGAAGGAGACGCGGTCTCCTTCATTTAGAGTTCTAAAACCCTCTGCGACGATTGACGCTTCGTGAACGAAAACGTCCGCGCCCATCTCGCGCGCAATGAAGCCGTAGCCCTTAGCGTCGTTGAACCACTTCACTGTACCCTGTTCCAGCATAGCCATAGACTCTTTTCTACGAAATCATATGCAAGTACTGATTTGTCAGACATGCCAGTTTTTTACATGACATACAATTTTCTCAGAATTCTTTGGACGCGGATTTTGCCCCCGGAATCGCTGTCGGCGTCTTGCAGTGTTTTCGGGCAAACTGCCTTTATGGAGGCGGGAATAGATTGCAGTTTCAGTCGAGTTCTAGTTAGGCAATGGGATATCGATTAGAACTTAGCCAAAAGGAGAAAACGCATATGCACAAGATTATGATTACCTTGGCCGTAGCCTTCTTGACGACGGCAACGTTGGGCGCATCGGAGCAGACTGATATGATGGCGACCGTGAACCAACTCGTAGAAGCTTCAGCAAGGGCGACACTAAGAGCCTGCTGGCCTCCTGCAGCGATGAGATGTGCATCATCGACGAATTTCCGCCTCATGAGTGGCTTGGGGTGGGCACTTGCTCGAAATGGCTCGCGCAGGGAGCTTCAAGGGGGTTTCCCGCCGCAGCAGCGCGGTCCAATTTCAATCAACGTTATTGGTCGCCGGCACGAATCAGGGTGAATCGATTCGAGATAAAATGTCACTGGACGCGCTGACTCGGCTGGTTTGCAAAGCCGGAATGCGCTTGCGATTGGCATCCGATTTTCTTACGATTCCAGCACCCTAGGACGAGGCGTCATCCCATGCGTGTTTTTCGAGAATTGGACCCGTTCGCAAGCCATGTGGCAGTCGCAGCACTTGCCATTGCCACGTGGGTCTTTCTAATCGTTCCGCTGTGGAGAAGATGGCGCCCAAGGTTGCTTTTGCTAAGCAAAAACAACTTGCTCAAAAAACGGTTGGCAGCCGCGACCATTGTATCTCTCGTGTTTGCAGTGGGCTTGTGGGCGGGGTGGCACAAGGATGCAATATCCGCTCGCCTGCCGCGCTGGCATGGTGAGTTGACGCGGACTATACCCTCTCCGTCACCATCACCTAGTCCTTTGACGCTAACGGAGTCCTCGGTGGAAGCAATGGCCCAGACTCCTGCATTCTGGCCGTCGCTGGTAGATAAAACCCCTGTATCCCGGCCGTCGCTGGTAGATCAGTTGCTGCGAGAAGGCATCGAGCTGCGCGATCGCGGTGACACGTCAAATGCGATCGAACGCTTGCAGGAAGCGTTGGATAGCGACCCGAATAACGCCGCCGTACTCGCCGAACTAGCGAAGGCTTACGATCTCATGCAGCTTAACGACCGCGCGAATGAAATTTGGCGCAAACTTCAGGAAATGGGCCCCTCGGCTGGTGCGGCATATGAGCTAGCCGATCGACGGCTGAAGCTCGGGGTGCCGACTCCAGCCGCAGCGCCGATGCCGACGGCTCCGGATTCTTCATCGCGTGAGGTAAGCATTTCGCCGTATGGAACCGCTGCTGATTTTGCAAAGTACGCCATAAAGCCGCGCGAACATGAGATCGACCAAGTCCCGCCACTGCCCACTTCAACTGCATCAGAAGTATCTTCTCCTGCAACTGGCGCGGATCCAGCAGAGCCGGGCCCTTCTGCCGAAAATGCCGTCGCTCAGCCGGGTGGACGTCTTATTGTTTTAAGGGCCCCGAACTTTGGATGGAATATGGCTCTCAATCTTAAGATCGATGGGAGAGCGGTTGACAACATTGTGCAGGGACGCCGCTACGATCAATTCGTCCCCGCGGGGCGTCATATGCTGACCGTGTCGGCCGTGCCGAACTATCAGCCGACGTCGATGGTGCTGAACGTGCGGCGCGGACAAACGTACGTATTCACGGCAATACGGCAGAACCCGGATAGTGTTGTTCTTGTTCCCTCAGCACCGCCTCCATCGGAGTGACCTCGCAGTAGTGAAGAGGACCTGACCAGACGATGCAGCGAACCGCGAGATAGCTCGAGTGGAGCGGCTTAATTGCGATTTCGGATGACATATAGTTTTTAAATTCTTGGGCACCGCTTTCGTCTCGAATCACGGTTGACGTTCTACAGTGTCTTGCGGCAAAATGGCTTTTGGAGGCAGAAATGGATTGCAGGTTGCAGTCTATTTTTAGTTAGGCTGCCCTGCCTTATTGCTATCGGTACTCTTACGTAATGCGACCCCTTCGGTATTCCATCAACGTCACATTGGACGGCTGCTGCGATCATCGTGAAATCTCGGCGGACGAAGACTTGCATCGTCACCACGCGCAGAACCTCGCCCAGGCCGATGCTCTCCTCTTTGGCCGCGTGACGTACGAAATGATGGAGGCAGGGTGGCGACCGCGGCCGGGAGCGAGGCCTGATTGGATGACTGATTGGATGGAACCCTTCGCCCGGACGATCGACGCGGCAAAGAAGTACGTCGTGTCGAGCACCCTGGACCGGGTCGATTGGAACGCGGAGCTCGTGCGCGGGGATGTGGGGAAGGCCGTTCAGCAGCTCAAGCAGGAATCGGGTAGGGGACTGTTCGTGGGAGGCGTGAAGCTCCCGCTGGCGTTGGCGGAGCTGGGATTGATCGACGAGTACGAGTTCGTAGTGCAGCCCAGGCTGGTAGGCCACGGGCCGATGTTGTTCGCGGGGCTATCGAAGCATATCGACTTGAAGCTCGTTAACCGGCTGGAGTTCGGCTCAGAGGCGGTGGCGATGCGGTATGAGCCGAGAAGATAGCCATCCGCTTCTTAGCCCGATTCGGCGCCGATCTTGTCTGACATATAGTTTTTTACGGAAATTTTCGGGCACCGGTTTGCCCAGAATCGCGTTGACGTCCCGCCGTCTTTCCGACAACTGCCTGTATAGCGGCAGAAATAGATGACAATTTGCGGTCTAATTCTAGTTCGGCAAACTAGAGCGACCGGCGATGACATGCCAAGTGCAACAACTCTCGGAGTGCCTGCAGCACCTGGAAACAGTTGGAAACTGGATCTTCTATCAGTGGTGGAGTCGGCGCTGTGACTCCGCTGAAGTAGTATTAGCCTGGCTGCGCACCCACACGCAAAAGGACAAGGTTCCGTATACAGTAGTTGCACTTGTCGAGGGGATTCCTGTGGGTAGCTGCTCCGTCATCCAGAACGACTGTGTGCACCGACCGCAATATTCACCATGGGTAGCCGCGGTGTTTGTTGAACCGGAGATGCGCCACCGTGGCATCGCTTCGGCCATGCTCCAGGAGGCGGCAGCCATCGCCAGAAGGGCTGATGTGAAAGGCTTGTATATCGACTGTCTCGGCGCAACCGCGCCGGTTTACGAAAAGAACGGCTGGAAGGTCTACGAGCGGGAAGTTGGGGACAAAGACTCGGTCGTTATGCTTCGTCCGATAAAATGATGCTGAGGAACGATAGAAGTTCATCTAACCGATTTTATATGACATATAGTTTTTTACGGAAATTTTTGGGCGCGGGTTTTGGTGGATTAAATCTCATTGCGTGATTCAGCTCTGCCTCCCTGATCCGCACCGACTAAGGAAGTAACGATCAGTCACTTCGACAAAGTCACACATGGCAGCAAACCACTGCTTTAAATGATTAGCATTGACGATGAATCGAGATCCAACCGCTATGGGGAAATTGGGATGTCGGCGAGCAAACTCGTGTGTGACTAGACTAGATGAATGTATGATCAAGTGGCGAACGCCCCACAGGGCCTCCATCGCTCCGCTCGTTTCGGTTCGGTAACCGCGCGCGCCAATTTTCTGAAGGCTCTTGATCCAGGCAGCCGGTCCTCCGCTATCAATGAACGTTTTGGCCCATTGACGTCTGAGCTGTTCTATCACATCTGCGAGGGATGTGGCATTAAGCACGTCGTTGTATGAGGCGGATTGTTCGGAACGTTCCATTAAGGTTGGGTCCATCCCAGCGGCATAGACGAGAACATCTTTTAAATACGCTTCTGTGATCGCGACCATCAGCACCGGCAGAAATTCATGGCTGGCTAGAATGCCACCCGTAAGTTCTGACGTGTTGCTGGAGACGCGCTTGGCTATGTCAGTTAGATTCCGAACGTTTTCCGGATTGGTTTGAGCGGCTACATGGAGACCACTCAAAGCGGCCTTCAGATCAGCCAAGTAGCCTTGTACCGCCATGCTGCTAAATCGGAGGATATGACTTAGTTTATCGGTGTTGGGCCCAAAGCTGTTGTCGTAAGCGGGGGTGTGCGCTTTGGGGTCGACTTCGGTGTTACTAAGGGAATCGCTGTGTTCTGGATTCATTAAATTGGGGCTTATGATTATACTAAGAAACCGTCCAATGCGAACGACTTAGTCTTTGCGCCGATTTTGCATCACATATAATTTTGTCTGTTTTGTTCTCACGGCGTGGATCGTGCTTTCAAATTAGGACACTACTCGTGGCTTAATACGCTGGATGAGCCGACAATTTGTGGCATAATTGATCTTTCTCTCGCGACTATCATCGGCAAAGGAAATGGCACCCGGGAAAGACCCTTCAAGGCAAAGCGAGCGCGAAAAGAGCGACGAGACGCAACGTGACTCAGATTCGGCTTCTGAGCATCAAGCGGACTTTGATCGCGATGCTGAACGAGCAGAAGCAGATAAGGCCAAGTTGCAAAGTCGAAGCGACTCAGACGCTTCCCGTGACCTTGGGAGAGCGGATGTGGGAAGAAGCGGCGCAAAACGCCAGGCTGAAGGAGATGAAAGGCTGCGATTAGAAAGACAAACGTCGGACCAGGCAATCAAAGGGGAACGACTCCGAACTGATGCTGCTACAGAAAAGGGACGGAGCCATCATCAGGCATCCGCCCGGTCTTCCGCTGAATTATTATCGCAGGAACAAGAGAGCCACCAAAGAACCAGGGCGACTCTTACTACACGGGAAGAGTTCCTCGCTATCGTAAGCCACGATTTGAGGAACCCTCTCAATAATATATCAATGGCAGCCCAGAATCTTTTAGAAGATCCGAGGGATGTAAAAGAGATGGCCGCGTCAATAAATAGAAGCGCCGGCGAAATGCTCTCGCTAATTCAAGATTTGTTAGACGTAGAAAGAATGGCCTTGGGCAAATTGACACTGCACATCGAGGAGCATGACGTTAGCGAAATAATAAAACAAGCCGTAGAGCAACTACAAGGAGCCGCCGCTTCCAAAGGAGTAACCCTGGAGGCAGAGCCTCAAGACGTGTGTGGCCATGTTGTATGCGACCGAAGCCGCGCCATGCAGGTATTGTCAAATCTGATTGGGAACGCGGTTAAGTTCACACCGGCTAAAGGCAAGATTTGTGTAAGCTGCCAGAGAACCGGTCCTGAAGGCAAAGAAGTGCAAGTTTCAGTCAGCGATACCGGGGAGGGAATCGCCCCGGAGAAGATTAAAACCATCTTCGAGCGTTTCTCACAGATACATAAGCAAGATCGTCGCGGTATAGGACTTGGACTCTACATTGCAAAAATGATGATCGAAGAACATCCGGGAAGAATATGGGTTGAGTCGAAGCTCGGAGAAGGCAGCACGTTTCACTTCACTCTCCCCCTTCGTTCTGGCGCAATCCGTGAAGCCAAACCGCAATAATGGCGTCGTGTTCGTCGCCTTAACGATGCGATGCGGCTTGAAACGGCTTTTATGCGACATATAGTTTTTTACGGAAATTTTTGGGCACAGGTTTTGCCCCGAATCGCGGTTGACTGTCCTGCGGTGTTTTCCGGCAATCTGCCCTCTATGGAGGCAGAAATGAATGCAAGTCGCAGTCTAATTCTAGTTAGGTCACTGAACACCCTCTCGGTTACTTAGACTAAGCGGCTAGAAAGCGCGGTACCTCTCAAACTGTGGGGTCCGAGTTCCAAGCATGATCAATTCGTAGTATCGGGCATCGCGCCCATACAGTTACCCGCTACGAAGTCAACTTTATCGGAAACCATACGCCAGCGCCCAATGCGTGCGGGCTGCTGGCGATGCCTCCACGCTAACGATGATAAAGTAACTGCCTGTGGTTTTCGGAATGATGTGCGCAGCCGCAAAGTGGCCTTTCGCCCAACTGTCTGGTTGTTCCGCGAGTTCTCCGTCCGAATTATAAATATGAACGGACACCTTTGCATGATCGACTTCTGTTCCCAGCCAGAACCAATATTCATTCCCTTTAAACAATTGTTGCCGCACCGCTTTCCTTTCACCCGAAGCGAGGTCGCCTGCCCAGTAATCCTCGCGCACCTGAAATCCTTGTTTTACATAGGGTTCTGCCGCCAGAAGAGCAAATGCCCGCGCGTACACTGTGGTGGGGTCCACCGAGGCCAAAATCGCAGACGGTAGCACAACGATGGCCGCCAACAGGGAGGTCGTGCAGAGAAGGACCTTTGCGAAAGGGTTCACCCGAAATTTCTCAGTCTTTTTTGATGATGTCGCTGCCGAGCCGCGTAGTGATCTCGTTGACCTTCTTAACTGATTCGGCAGAAATGCGAGCATTGCCGATATTGATTAGGGGCTTTACCTCCACCAAGGCGTCCTGAATTTGATGAACGATCGGAAGGTTAAACTCGGACATCGCCTGCAGTCTTGTTTGAAAATAGGTCAGCAGATCCGGCTGATGCAGAAGCTCAGCGCCGTCGTTGGAGAAATGCTGTTTCACCACGGAGGTCAACACTTCCGTGCCCCTAAGCCACCCGCCCAGACTAACGAGCTGCGACAGCTTTTCATCGTGCACTTCGTTCATTGCCTGTTGAACGCTGTTTTGAGTGCGATCCAGTTCCTGCCGCACATTTGCCCAATTGCGCTTGTCTGCCGCATCGATGATCGCCTTGGCGTGTGGCGTGATTGAATTTCCTACGCCGATCCCCTTGGCCAGTGCCAGGACGCGCTGGCCAATATCTTTTACTGCAGGCGCATTCTCCGCTTGCACCGCGATAAAGCCATCGGCAATCACTGTCCCAAGCAAGAGAGCGATACGCGGTCGCTCGGCGAAATTGGGTTCTTCCTCGCTGCGGACATGTTCCTTCCAGTTTACCGCACCCAGCTTGTTCAGTGCCCCGAAAAGTTCGTTCGGTAACGGCACCACGACATCTTCTACAGTCGTGGACAATTGGTTAATATTGACGTGCTGCGGAGCCTGCGCACCATGCGCGCACAGGGCAAGGCCAAAGACCGCAGCTACCATTGAGTTCAAACGTTTACTAAACAGCACCATTAGGAGCTTTGAATGTTGATTTCGAGTTCGTATTCAGGGATTTAGTAACCGAACCTAAGCAGAACGGCTGCCCTACACAAATCCCTTACCTCTTTCTTGTTTGCGTCGTTGCTGCTGCCTCCTGGGTGATTTGTTCAGATGACATATAATATTTTCAGAAATTTTTCGGGCGCGGGTTTGGGTGGACTAAATCTCATTTGCGTGATTCCGGTTTTTCGGATCCTTCTCGAGGTGAGGAAGTGGATTAGACGGAATAATTTTATCCATATCTCGTTAGGTTACGAATGAGAACGGTCTTTCGCATTGAGACACCGTCGTTGGTGCTGCGGCCGCTCGTGCCTGGCGACACTCAGCGCATGCTCGAAATGAGCCAAGAGGACTGTGCGCGTCAGTGGCTGCCGAGTCAGATTTACCGAGACGAGCGACATGCCGGCTCAGCGATCGAGTATCTGATCGGTCAGTTCAACTTGGACGCCAGCCCGACAACGAATGCGTTCGTCTTTGGGGTTGAGGAGAAGGTGACCGGTCGGCTGATCGGACATGTCGGCCTGAGTCCTCTCTTCGACACCGTTGAGGTGGGTTTTGGCATTGGCCACATCCGAGCAGAGGAAGGGTTACGCGACGGAGGGCGTTGCGAGGGTTTGTGCCTAGGGGCTGGAACGATTCTCACTCTCCGCTATCGTGGGAGTGACGGACGAGGTGGATGTGGCTTCGCAGCGAGTGCTGATCCGTTGCGGGTTCAGCCGAAAAGAGGAGAAGCTGATGCGCCTTCAGGGCGTAGATCGGCCAGCAGTCGTCTTTGAGTTAAGAAAGAAAGAGCCCAACCAGAGCACTGAAGCGAACCGCCGCCCGGTTGGACAATCGGACGGTTCACTTGAATTTGCTCGCGACTGTCGCAGCCGATCGGGCGTTTCCGGCGACGGTCGCTGAGCTTGCTCGTTAGATGAGGAGGCCGCAGTGCAAGTAGTGGACTTTTTCGCCAGGGTTGTGCTGATCACTCTTGGAGTTGTCTTCATGCTCTCTGTGATGACGGGAATGGCCGTTATCGGTTACGCAGTGTGCCGCGCCTTTCAACCTACACTTTCAATGGTATCGACTATGCGCTTGTCAGGAATGAAGTGGTGAACAGGAAGCCCGGCGATGTAAGAAGATAACAGCGATTCGGAATCTCTTGATAAGAAATCAGAGCGTGACTTGGTGTGCGCTCTGATTTGTTTCTGTCACCTCCTCAGCACATACACTACCGAATCAGGATTCTCTTCATTCACTTCAGCCAATTTGAAATTACTTTTCTCAAGGAGCCGAACCGATTTCAGATTCCGCGGACTAAGTTCAGCCTCGATTGTTTGCAGTTTCATTTCTTCAAACCCAAATTGAATCACTCTCGGAATTACTTCCTGCATAATTCCTTTGCCGTGGTTTTCAGGAAGTAGCTCATAGCCGATTTCTGCCGTCGCATCCTCTCTTGAAATTTTCCAGAGACAAATTGATCCAAGAAATCTCGTTCCACCTTTTGGCGTCACTACCCAAAATATCGCTTCGTTCTCCGCAATGCCGTTTATGATTTTGGTTATGAAGCTTTGCGCATCGTCGAGCGTATTTGCTTTCGGGCGATCAAGATATTTGTTGATCTCATCACTGGATCGCAAAGCGAAAATTTCCTGCTCATCTTCTGGCTTGAGATTCCGCAATGCATAATTCTCCGTCGTGAGAAATGGGAAGGGTGTGAAGGAAATGTCAATCATAAGTGCGCAAGTTAAATGCTTCCTACAGCATGAGCGCATCCTCGCTTCCACGTAAAGGAACAGCAAATTAATGTTCGAAAGGAAGCAGAGGCGAAACAGACTCAGGACATGCCGAAGAAGCAATAGGTGATTCTGCCATCGCCGCTTCGCGAAATGAAGTCCATTGTGTTTGCCACGACACTCGCCGTGGCTTACCTCTTTGTCGTTGGGCGGCCCTCGATTTTGCGTGACATATAGTTTTTTACCGAATCTTGTGTGCGCATTTCACGCATCAGAAAGTGGTTGCGGGCTTTTACGGCTCACGGCGTTCTGCGATTGAATTGCCCGGCGGCGTCAACGATAGTTCCTGCCATGAAAAAGTCGATTATTCTTGTTTCAGCGCTCTCTGTAGTGGTGATGGCGCTGGTTTCTTGCGCGAGCGATTCCGACGTTGATCCTTTCCGAGCTACTGGGCCAACGACGCCCGTCTACCACGAAGCAGCACCAGCGCACTCTAACATCGGTGGAACGCCCGAGTGAAGGACAGGTTCCGCAATCTTATTAGGTTGTAGAAGGTGACTGGTACATGGCGGGGCATCCCCCAGCAAGATTCGGCACGACGCCGCTTATTTAATGGGCTCTTGTTTTTTGGCTTCGCGAAGCTGCCGCTTCAGTTCCTCGGATTCGAGGAGCTCTTCGCCTTTGATCGGCTCTGAATCGGTCGCCTTTTCGATGTTGCGAACTGCTTCGGTGTTTTCGTCGGTCTCAGCAACGATTGGCGTCTCTACTACCGGAGGTTTGCGCTCGATTTTTATCGTTGGCAACTCCACCAAAGGGAGCAGCACAGGATCGAAACCGCTGCGGGCCGTTAATGCGAAGACGTGCTCGCGAAGATACGGATAGAGAATGTACGGAGCGTTTATTCGGGCCCATTTATCAATTTTCGCTTTATCAAATGTCGATTCGTCTACTTTGAACTGGCCCATGATGTGGACCCGCAGAGCGAAGGGAACAACTTCATCTGGTTTCGTCTCGATACCGTATTCGATGATTACACCAACCTCAATTACGTGCCGCACTTCATCGTACAAACTGTGAGCCGTCTTTAATATGAAACTAGCTGAGTCGGCCTGAACTCTCTGGTTCGGTGGGATGTGAGATTTTTATGTACAGTTCCCGGACTGAGACAAAATTCGCCTGGATCGGATATTCCGGTGGCCCTTTCGATTCGGGCGCTTGTTCCGACATTTAGGCCCTCAAGCTAGGCTGCTAGGGCCAGACCTTGGTTGTCAGCCGCACGCGTCAAACGTTCGTGGTCTCCAGGCGAGCCGCGACCGATATAGACTAGCGGACGATGTGGCACTCGTCGCTGCGATGTGGGGGCCGGAATTTCAACGGTCAAGATCTGTTCTTGCTGCGTTGAGGCGAAGGCGCACTCAAACCAGTCCCCATCCTCAGGAATTGTCGCATTCTTGTAGAATTCGTAATTCGTGCGCTCAAGCAAGGCAGAGATGTCCTCTGGCGTTGCTGTGTCGAAGAACGCATTCAATTTCGCCTTCATTTTCATGGTCTCCTGATCGATATTCATGCTTCCTGATAACAGATTACGCTGCCCAATATATTTTGTAAATTCCGGACACAGAGGATGGATGATACGCGTCGATATAGTCGAGAGCCACTAAAAAGTTTGCCCTCGGCTTTGGACTCATAGGTAATTCGCACGGTGTCAATTCTAAGGATGTCAGAAAGGGCATTTATGGCGAAAGGGGTCGAAACTGTTTGCTCCGGTATGCCGCTTGCGACAAGCTTGTCCCTTGTTTCGAGGACAAGGTCCCTGTGGGATTGCTTATTCAAATTAAGGCAGTCCCCAACACTGATTTCCGATAATATCACCGCAATTTCCCTGCCTTCTCCTGGAACTGTCTATCTTTAGCCCATTTGATTGCTTCCTTTTCGGCGGATTCGGATTCGTAATAATAGACACCGTCACCCCAGTAGTGGTTTTCATTCGGAGTGATTTTAAACCCTTCTTTAATTATCTTTACCGCGTTCTCCAAATAGGTTCCGTGGTATCCGTCTGTTTTTTGGTCTGGGGATTCCTCTTCAGAGGGCATTGTTGTCCCGGAGAGGCTGGAGGTTTTATTTGTAGTTCGTCAAGTACTTAAAGCACCTGAAGCCCAATATAACCGACCCTTCTGGGGAATATTTGACGGGGCAATTTAGTCTGGACCAATGGGACCCAACCCCCTATGATTTTATATGACATATATTGTCTGATGTTATTGTTGGATATGATTGAGGCCAATGCAAACCTGCGTGGATTCTTCGCGGGTATTCCCTGCTCTTGACGGCATACCGCTCGACGGATAGCGTCGCCGAGTCTGCATTTCACTCTCGATGAACACGTCACGGAATTTTTTAATCTACTGTTTGGTCCTCGGCCTTTGTGTGAGTTTCGGCCCTTTGCAATCGGCGCGCCCAGCGCGAGAACCGGTTTCCGGTGACATCCAGCAGATAATGACCCCGCAGGAATTCAAGGCTGCGGGGTTAAGCAAGCTCTCGCCCGATGAACTGGCAAAGCTCAATGCCTGGCTCCAGGGTTACCGTGAGGTCACCGAACAAGCGGCCGAAAAGAAAGCCTCGGCGCGAGCCGCGAAGGTCGAGCGCACTAAGATGGATGTACTTGTGAGCCGCGTAGATGGCACCTTCTACGGACTGACTGGCAGGACGATAATCCGTTTGGAGGACGGCACTGCGTGGAAACAGGCAAACGCTGATGACCGGTATCGGTCGAAGGTGACAGACCACCCGGGCGCTGCGGTCATTCACGGCGTTTTCGGTTACAGAATGCGCATCGAGGGCACGCAGGAATTCTACGTCGATCCGGTGCGCAATCCCTAGCCGATCAGGTCAGCGGCTGCGTCGCGGCCGGCGCTGCCAGCAACCGCCCGAGACCGAATTCTGCGTGGATAAGTCCTGCCGCGCGCTCTGCTTCTTTTTCGTCGATAATGACGGCAATCTTTATCTCCGAGGTCGAAACCATTTGAATATTGATTCCGGCGCGTCCGAGGCATTCGAACATTCGCGCCGCGACGCCTGAATGCGATCGCATTCCGATGCCGACCACGCTCAATTTGGCTACGCCGCTCGCGGTGTTTAGCCGTTTTGCGCCGAGTTTGCCCAACACTGGCATCAGGATCGTGCGCGCGTTCTCCAGCTCGTCTTCGTGAATTGTGAAAGAAATGTCGGTGGTCCCGTCGATCGAGGCGTTTTGCACAATCATATCAACGATGATGTGTGCTGCGCCGATATCGGAGAAAATCCGGGCCACGATTCCTGGCTGATCCCGTGCACCGGCTATACTGAGCTTTGCCTGATGCCGGTCGACGCTGATTCCGCGAATAAGAATGTCTTCCATGCTCGGAGTCTCTTCCCGGGCGACTGTCCCGCCAGCTTGCGTAAAGCTCGATCGGACCTCGAATTCGACCCCGAATTTCTTCGCGAACTCTACTGCGCGCGACTGCATCACTTTCGCGCCACTGCCTGCCATCTCAAGTAGCTCATCGTAAGCTACTTCGTCGAGTTTTTCTGCGTTATTAACAATTCTCGGATCGCATGTAAAAACGCCATCAACATCTGTGAAAATCTGGCAGGCATCCGCGTTCAGCGCGCCGGCAAGCGCAATCGCCGTCAGATCCGAGCCGCCCCGGCCAAGTGTGGAGGTTTCTCCTTCCGGAGTCTGGCCCTGAAAGCCAGCGACTATAACGATGTAATCGTCCGCAAGCAGCTCGTGAATTCGCTTTGGACTGATGTTCGCGATTCGCGCCCTCGTGTGATTGCGGTCGGTTAAAATCCCGGCTTCCGCACCGGTCAGGGAAATTGCTGTTCCGCCCAGCACGTTCACCGCCATGGCGGTCAAAGCCGCAGCTGCCCACTCGCCGGTTGAAAGCAGAAGGTCGAGCTCCCGCTTGCTCGGATGCGGCGAAACCGCGGTTGCGAGCCGAAGCAATTCATCAGTCACTCCCGCCATGGCGGATATTACTGCAACGACCCGGCAACCCTGGCGCTGCGTCTCAATAATTCGCAGTGCCACGTTACGGATTCGTTCCGGCGTGCCAACTGACGTGCCACCATATTTTTGGACCACCAGGCGCATGTTCAGATGGAGACTACGCCGAACAAAAGACGAACGGCGATCCTTTTCGAATTTGACCTACAGTCCAATTGCGCGTCGCACATCGGTCAGCGTCGCGGCGACCGGCCTTAATTCTGTCATTCGCTGGAGAATCACATCAGGATCTTTCAATCCATGTCCAGTGACCGTGCAGACGATCCGGCTGCCTTCCGGAATTTCCTGGAACGGATATGCTGCCTCACGTGAATCGCAGCATTTGAAAAGCCCCGCAATTGACGCCGCGCTAGCCGGCTCGACAAAAATTCCCTCGTGCTGCGCAAGCCAGCTCTGCGCTGCCAGAATGTCCTCATCGCTCACCACGTCGATCGCGCCGTGCGATTCCGCGATGGCCGCCCGGGCCCGCTCCCAGCTGGCTGGATTTCCAATCCGAATCGCTGAGGCGATTGTTTCGGGTCTCTCGATTACGCATTGATGAAAGATTGGGGCAGCGCCGGTTGCCTGGAACCCGATCATCGCCGGCAATTGCGTTGATTTTTCCTGTGCGAAAAATTCCCGGTAACCCGCCCAGTAGGCAGTGATGTTTCCGGCGTTGCCCACCGGGAGCAAATGAAAATCTGGCGCGTTACCCATTTCATCGACAATCTCAAACGCAGCGGTCTTTTGGCCCGCGATCCGGTCCGGATTAATCGAATTCACGATCGTAAAATCGCCGGTGTCTCCGAGCTCCCGCACAATTCGCAGCGCGTCATCGAAATTGCCGTCAATCGCGACGATTTTCGCTCCGTAGGCGTAAGCCTGGATCAATTTCCCGGTGGCGATTTTTCCCGCCGGCAAAATCACCACGCATGAAATTCCGGCCCGCGAAGCGTACGCCGCCGCCGACGCTGAAGTGTTCCCGGTCGAAGCGCAGATAAGCGCCTTCGTGCCGTGTTCGATAGCTTTCGAAACCGCTACCGTCATCCCACGGTCCTTGAACGACCCTGTCGGGTTGACCCCCTCGTTCTTCACGAAAACTTCGCAGCCGTGGCCGACGAGTTCGCTTAGTCGAGAACAAAAAATCAGCGGAGTGTTCCCCTCGCCGAGAGAAACAACCGGCGTCGAAGCAGAGATTGGGAGAAATTCGCGGTAGCATTCGATCACTCCCCTGCTCCGCTGTGATTTTGTTATTGTCGAAACCATCCAATTTTCTTATGCGAGGCAAGTCCTCGCGATTGTCGTTGGGGAAGCGATATGTAAACTCAACCGTATGCCTGCCCTTAGCAAAGACGATAAGCTGCGACTCCTGACGCATATTCTGGAGAGCCGACACGCGGATTTGCGTGAGCAGAATTTGATTCGTCAGGGCAAGGGACATTTTCACGTTTCGGGGATGGGCCACGAAGCGCTGGCCGCAGTGTCCATTCAGATGGAGCCGGATGATTACATCCTTTCTTACTATCGCGACCGCGGCCTTGTTCTTGGGCGCGGGATGACCACGCGTCAACTTGGCCTGGAATATTTTGCCAAGCGCAACACAGGCAGCGGCGGGCGCCAGATGCCTTCCCATTATAGCGATGCAGACCTCCACATCTGGAGTGTGCCTACGCCAACCGGCGCACAACTCCTTCCCGCATGTGGCATTGCCTGGGGCATCAAACTCGACCGAAAGAAAAATCTTGTCGTCACAACGGTCGGCGACGCCGCGACGCGTCAGGGAGATTTTTTTGAAGCGATCTGCTTCGCGAAAGAGAAGAAACTTCCAATGCTTTTTCTGGTCGAAGACAATGCCTATGGCATCAGCATGCCCACGCGCGAAACGAACCCGCTCGCTCTAAAGATCCTTGAGCGAGAAAACTGGCGCGAAGTCGAAGGACAAGACGTCCAGCAGATTTACGACGCTACGGCCGAAGCGTTCGAAAAAATTCGCGCCGGTGGGGGACCATTCTTTTTCTGGGTCCGAATGGAACGTCTGTCGAGCCACACCAGTTCCGACGATCAAAAACTTTACCGCGCTGTCGAGGAATTGCGGGAGCTTGAGAAATTCGATCCGCTTACGTGCTGGAAAGACCAGCTGATCAAGGATGGCCTGATCAGCCAGCAACAATACGCTGAGCTCGACAACGAAATTAAGGAGCGCGTTCGCCGCGAATATGCCGAGGCGGAGAAAGCTGACGATCCGTCGCCTAACGAGTTGGTTGCAAATGTAACAAAGCCGCCGCCAAGGATTGAGGACGAAATCCTTCCCGCCGGTAAATACCGCATTGGGGATACCGTGAATAAAACCTTGCGTGCCGGTCTCGAAGAAGATCAGCGTCGGGTGGTCTTTGGCGAGGACATCGAAGATCCAAAAGGCGGCGTGTTCCGTCTGACGCAGAAGCTTTCAACTGAGTTCCCGGAACAGGTTTTCAATTCACCCCTCGCCGAATCGACCATTCTCGGTGTCGCATGTGGACTGGCTGCGTACGGGAAACGCCCTGTGTTCGAGATGCAATTCATCGATTTCATTTATCCCGGCTTCAATCAGCTTGTGACCAATATCTCGACGCTGCGCTGGCGATCATTCGGCAATTGGAAGTGTCCGGCTGTGATTTATGCGCCGTACGGCGCGTACCTTCCCGGCGGCAGTTTGTGGCACAGCCAGGCCAATGAGTCTGCGCTCGCCCATTACCCGGGATTAAGCGTCGTCATCCCCAGCTCGCCTGCCGACGCCGCCGGTTTGCTCTGGACGGCGATGCATGCGGAGGACCCGGTGATCTTCCTGATTCCAAAACATCTGCTTTGGGCTGAGCACGAATATACCGAGCCAATCCGTGCGGTACCGATCGGCAAGGCGAACAAGCTGCGCGAAGGCTCCGACGTCACGCTCGTCGCTTGGGGAAACACGACAGAGAAATCGCTGGAAGCGCTCGATAAGATCGGCAATGAAATCAGCGTCGAACTGATTGATCTCCGCTCAATCGTGCCCTGGGATACGGCGACTATCGAGGAATCCGTGCGCAAAACAGGCCGGCTCGTTGTCGTCCAGGAAGACACGGTCAATTGCAGCGTAGGGCAGATGATTATTTCACACATCACCGGCACGCCTGACCTTTGGCATGAATTGGTCAGTCCACCCATTCTCGTCAGCAAACCGAACGTGATGATCGGTTATAATCCAATCTACGAGTATGCAGCGTTGCCGGACGTAGAGCGGATCGTGGCCGCGATCAGACGCTCCGTCTCAACGAAGCGTGAGCGCGCAGCTGTAGCCGCGGGCGTCGACCGCGGCCACGATTTAACAGAGCAACGGTTTACCGAACCGGGGTCAACGCCCCCGGCTACAGCCCACACCGGCAAAGGCCATGTGCAAGCCATCACCGTTCCTGTGATGGGAGAAGGCATTCGGAACGCGAAGATTGTTTCGCTTCTTAAAAAACCTGGAGAACCTGTCGAACTCGATGACGAATTGTGCGAAGTCGAAACCGATAAAGCCGTTTACCCAATTCAATCCTCGTTCGCCGGAGTGATGGGCGAATGGAAAACCGGGATCGGCGATACAGTCGAGATCGGTCATGAATTGGGCACGATTGTTACGAGCGAACCGGCGTTCGCAGAACAGTTTGACGCAGCAGCAAAAAAATCGACAACTGTGGCTGTAGCCGCGGGCGTTGACCGCGGCCGTGCAGCAACTGAAGCATCTGTAAAAGAACCGGGGTCACCGCCCCCGGCTACAGCGAACGTCATCGAGCCTGCGCTTTCGCCCACGATCACGCGAAGGTTGAACCGCGCCATTCCCGCGAATCTGCAAATCGACGCGCGTTGGGAAGCAATCCGGCAAGCGCGCGCGGCGACGAGAAAGAAAGACCCTGCGCATGCTCCCTCCCCCTCTGTCATGATCGCGTGGTCAGTCGTGCGGGCGATGGAAAAACATGCGCCATTCCGCCGGTTGATTCTCGAGGACGACCAGATCGTGCAGCGTGACGATTTTGATTTGGGCGTTGCAGTCGCGCTGGAAGGGGATCGCCTGGCTACGGCCGTAATTACAAATGCAAATCAAAAAAACTGGCGGGAATTCGTTAAAGCCTATGACGACACAGTCGCCGCGACACGCGCGGGTCGCGTTGATGCCATGAACGCGCCAGTTGTGATCACAAGTCTCGGCGCGTTTGGAGTAAAGGCCGGCGCGCCGATTGTTGTGCCGCCGTCCGTAGGGACGCTGTTTGTCGGCACGGCGCACCGCGAATTGATGCCAAACAAAAACGGCAACCATAGCGCAGAGGTCATCACGCTCTCGCTCACCTTCGATCATCGAGTCGTAAACGGCGCCGGCGCGGCCGCTTTCGCTAACGAGATCAAAGACCAAATCGAAGGCTTCAAAATCCCATCTAAAAAAACGCTCGCTGCTTCCGCGGCCAAGCCCTGAGGTTTGGTACATAAGACGTGGCAGCGGCGTAGAGCGCTTCGCGTCAAGAATTGGCGGCGCGGGCATTGGCGTTTGGCAGAATGGAGCCGGCGGCGCCGGGTCACGTAGACGGGAAGCCCGAAGGGTGAGTTTGCTGGCGCAAACGAATTAAACGCCCTACAATTTTCTGCGACCGCGCTGTATGACGACCGCCAACAAAATCACTGTTGTCCGGATCTTGATGATTCCCGCTTTCGTCACAATGGCGATTTATTATGGTGAGAGCATCAAACGCGGCCAACCTCTTGAATGGCAACGCTTCGCTGCGATCGCGATCTTTATTATCGCTGCTCTCAGCGACGGCTTGGATGGTTACGTCGCACGCCGATACAACCAGCACAGCACACTCGGGGTCATTCTCGATCCCGTTGCCGATAAGGGATTGTTGCTGAGTGGCATCATCACCTTGAGCCTGACAAATTGGAGCGAGCTCGGGACGGAGGCCGGAAAGTTCCCTGTCTGGTTCCCGGTGCTCGTCATTTCGCGCGATGCCATTCTTCTGGTCGGGACACTCATCCTGTATTTGCTCAACGGAAAAGTGAACGTGAAACCACACTGGACGGGAAAAATCGCGACCGTGTTACAGATGTTCGCCATCGGATGGGTAATGGTACAGGTGCATGTCATTCCGCTGTTTTACGTTGTGCTTGCTGCCGGAGCCTTCACGTTGGTTTCAGGGATCATTTACGTCACCGACGGCGTCCGGCAGTTGCAGGCTGCCGGACACGCGCATCCGGCGAAACCGTAAATGCGCGCTGCTTTAGTAGATGAGCGGGATACGGCCCCAAGCGTCGCAATTGTGGGCCGGCCGAACGTAGGCAAGTCCGCGCTGTTTAATCGCCTCATTGGCCGAAAGATTTCGATCGTCCATGATCAACCGGGGATTACACGGGATCGGCTTTCGGCAATCTGCACACGGGGTAAGCGTCCGTTCGCATTGTGGGACACCGGCGGCATTGTCGGCGCTGGCGAAGCCGAACTGACAGAGCAAGTGCAGCGCGCTGCGGATGAGGGGCTGCGCCAAAGCGACGTTATCCTTTTTCTCGTGGACGCGAAGGAAGGCTTGTCGCCGATCGATCAGGAACTGGGGCGAATGCTGCGCAAAGCACGAAAACCAGTGGTGCTCGTGATTAACAAGATTGATACCGACAAGCACGAGCCATTGGCGCCGGAGTTTGATTCGTTAGGCTTCGGGCAAACAATTTCCGTCAGCGCAGAACATGGCCGCGGGATTTTGGAATTGTTAAGCGCGATCGAGCGATTGCTCCCCTCGCCCGCCAACCTGGAAAGTCAAACAGAGTTTCCCCCGCGCGACGGGAACATCCAACATCCAACCGCGATTGCCATCGTCGGTCGACCGAACGTGGGTAAATCTTCGCTGATCAATTCCATCGTCCGCAGCGAACGCGCGATTGTTAGCGAGTTGCCCGGCACAACACGGGACGCCGTCGACGTTGTTTACCAGCGCGACGGACGGACCTTCGTTTTTATCGACACTGCCGGAATTCGCCGGCGCGGCAAGCATTCCAGCTCAGCGGAGGTCTTCAGTGTGATGCGCGCCGAACGCAGCATACGCCGGGCGGATCTTTGCATTCTGACTGTCGATCTCACCATGGGCGTGACTGCGCAGGATAAACGGATCGCGGGATTGATCCAAAAAGCGCGAAAAGCGGCAATCATCGTATTGAACAAATGGGATTTGGTTAAGCCGGCGCGCAGAGAAAAACAGAGCACGAGACAACTTGCCGATGAAACGCGCGCCAGAATTTTCTTTCTCGAATACGCACCGGTGTTGATCACCTCTGCGTCGACGGGCGAAAACGTCGATCACCTATTTGCATTCGTCGAACGAATCCAACACGCGGCACGGAAACGCATCGGCACGGGCGTCCTTAACCGCCTGTTGCGCCAGGCATTCGAAGCGAATCCACCTCCACTGGTGAAAGGGAAACGGTTGAAATTATTTTACGCAGCGCAATCCACGGGCGCTGGGCACCCTTCTTCCACGGGGGACGGAACTCCTGTGACCTTCGCGCTCCCGCGCGCCATGCAAACGTCGTCACGGGCTCGCCGGAACTCGCTCTTCTCACCCCCGGAATTCGTCCTCTTCGTGAATGATCCCGATTTGGTCAATGAAGCATATCGTCGCTATCTCGAAGGTCGCATTCGCAAAGCAGAGCCCTATCCCGGTTTGCCGCTCATCCTAAGGTTGCGCGCCCGGACTCAAAAGAGCAACAATCAGGCTGCACCCCGAACGCCCGCCAAAACCAGAAGGTAGCAGCGCCGAAGTTAGTCCCGGTTTGATCGAACATTCTCCCCGCCAAACGTGTCTGACCAGACCGTATGAAATCGACGCAGGAAATTACGCAGGAAGTACGAGAGCTGGGCCAGTGGATTCCGACGCTCCGGCAAGAGGTCGGCCACGTTGTAGTAGGGCAGAAGTATCTGGTGGATCGTCTTCTGCTCGGACTTTTGGCCAATGGTCATCTCCTGCTCGAAGGCGTTCCCGGTCTTGCCAAGACGCTCACAGTAAAAACAATGGCCGCAGGCATCCAGACCGGTTTTCAGCGGTTGCAATTCACGCCCGATTTGTTGCCAGCAGACTTACTCGGAACCCTCATTTACAATCCGCGCACTGGCGAATTCACCACCAAGCTCGGGCCGATCTTTTCTAATTTAATCCTGGCCGACGAAATCAATCGCGCGCCGGCCAAAGTTCAAAGCGCGTTGCTCGAAGCGATGCAGGAACGCCAGGTCACCATCGGCGACCAGACTTATCCGCTCCCCGATCCCTTCCTGGTTCTTGCCACACAAAACCCCATCGAACAGGAAGGCACATACCAACTACCAGAGGCGCAGCTCGATCGTTTTATGTTCAAGTTGAATATCGGTTACCCGCAAAAACGTGAGGAACGAAGCATCCTCGACCTAATGGCGACTTCGACACCTGACTTGCGAGTCAATCCTGTTGTTGATCCGCAGCAAATCATCGCCGCGCGCAACGTCGTCAACAATATCTACATCGACGACCGTGTGAAAGACTACATTGTGGATGTAGTTTGGGCGACGCGCGAACCGTCCGCGTACAATCTGCGGCTTGAAGGATTAATTCGGTATGGCGCTTCGCCTCGAGCAACAATTTATCTTGCGCTGGGCGCGCGCGCTCACGCGTTCCTCAACGGGCGCGGTTACGTCACGCCGCAGGACGTAAAAAGCATCGGCCCGGACGTGTTACGGCATCGCATCATTGTCAGTTACGAAGCCGAGGCGGAAACCGTGACCAGTGAGACGATTATCGAGCGAATCTTTGCCGGGCTGCCTGTGCCGTGATGTCGTCCTCCCGTAGTTCCGAGCGAGGTCGAGGAATCCCGTGGCTTAAGCGAAAAGCAGTTCAGCGGGATCCTTCGACTGTGCTGCGCTCCGCTCGCGATGACGAGCGAGCTGAAAAAACCGGCGAGATCCTCAAGAAGATCAGGACACTTGAGATCAAGACCCGCGGCCTGGTCGAAACCGCGTTTGCTGGCGATTACCACAGCGTTTTCAAGGGTCGCGGTATGAATTTTGATGAGGTGCGCGAATATCAGCCGGGAGATGAAATTCGCGCGATCGATTGGAACGTCACCGCGCGCATGGGGAACGCGTTCATCAAAAAATTTACCGAAGAACGCGAGCTGACCGTAATGCTGGTGGTCGATGTGAGCGCGTCAGGAAGTTTTGGTAGTACTACGCAATCGAAACGCGAGCTGGCTGCTGAGGTCGCCTGCCTGCTCGCCTTCAGCGCGATTCGAAATAACGACAAAGTAGGACTGCTGCTCTTCACGGATCGAGTTGAGCTTTTCATTCCGCCCAAGAAGGGTCGCTCGCATACGCTGCGTATCATTCGCGAGATTTTGTTTTTCGGACCAGAGGGCCGCGGCACCGAACCCGGGCTGGCCCTCGATTACCTGAACAAAATCGTCACCCGGCGAGCGGTTGTTTTTTTCATTTCGGATTTTCAAGCACCGGATTTCTCGCGAGCGCTCGCGGTTAGTGGACGGCGGCATGATTTCGTTGCGATTCAGATCCAGGACGAACGCGAAAGATCGTTGCCAAACGTCGGAATCATTACCTTGGAGGACGCCGAAACCGGAGACCAGATCGAGATCAATACGGCGGATCGCAAAATGCGGGCCTTGTTCACGGACGCCGCCAACGAGCACGAAACAGAGCTTTCGCGCACGCTCCGGAAGAACAATATTGATGCGATTACGCTGCGAACCGGCGGGGATTATCTGCCGGCGTTGCGTTCGTTTTTCAAACAACGCGAGCGTCGGCTCGGGGTTCGATAAGCGGCGTCAAGCATTGGAAAATGAAACTACTTCTCCTTTGAAAGAGCCATTATTTTACTACTCGATTACGCCTGCGTTATTCGTGCTGGCGGAAGAGTTCCACGACATCGCGCCGCCTGTGGATTATTCGCTGATTCCTCCCTGGCTCGTATTTGTGATCGCATTTGCGGTGCTGTCACTGCTCGGCTTGGTGGTGTGGTGGTTTGTGCGCCGGCCAAAACCGGAATCGCCACCGAAGTTGCCCCGAGAAATCGCGCTGGATGAGCTCGAACAAATTCGGCGCGAGATTGAGAGAGTGAGCCCGTACCAGTTCAGCATTCGGGTGTCCGATATTTTGCGGCGTTATGTGACGCAGCAGTACGGGCTGCCGGCAACCCGACAGACTTCCATAGAATTTCTGACGGCGGCTGCCAAGGCGCCTTCATTTTCTACTGATGATAAGTCGTTGCTCGAGGATTTCTTGAACCGTTGCGACCTGATTAAATTCGCCAGGTACGAAGCGACGGTGTCCGACAGCGAATTGTTGCTGGAAGAAGCGATCCGCTTCGTCAAAGGAGGGCAGCTTGCGACCGTTTAATCGAGAGAGGTCTCAACTTCGATCGCCATGACAAATCTATTCGATTCGTGGTCAAACAGCGCATTGACGTTTGCGCATCCCTGGCTGCTCTTGCTGCTGCTGGCGATCCCGTTGCTTGCGTGGTTACGCGGAAAGAGCGGCCCGGCCGCGGCGCTGACCTATTCGTCCACAGCGAATCTCCGGGCGATCGGAAAAAAAAGTGCAGCGCGCGTCGGAAAACTTTTACGAACACTAATGCTCGCTTCGCTTGCGATTTTCGTCATCGCTCTTGCGCGACCGCAACTCGGCAAGAGCCTCACGCAAATCGAGGCAAGCGGGATCGACATCATTCTTGTGCTCGACGTCTCCGGTTCGATGCTGACGAAAGATTTTACCATTGGCGGCCAGGAAGCCACGCGCGTGGACGCGATTCGCGAGGTCACACGAAAGTTTATTGAAGCCCGGCCAAACGATCGCATCGGGATCATTGCATTCGCCGGTCGTCCTTATGTAGTGAGTCCCATGACATTGGATCATGATTGGCTCTTGCAAAACCTGGACCGGGTGAAGATTGGCCTCGTCGAAGACGGCACCGCGATTGGGTCGGCAATGGCCGCGGCGGCTAATCGCATGAACGACAAACGTTCCAAAAGCCGCGTGCTTGTTCTGTTAACCGATGGTGAAAACAACGCCGGCAAAATTCCGCCGAAGACCGCTGCCGAAGCAGTGAAGGCGCTCAAGATTCACTTCTATTCCATCGGCGCAGGAATCAACGGAATTGCGCCCGCGCCCATTTTCACCAGTCGAGGTCCGTTGACCAACGCATTGGGAAACATCCTCTATGAAAATCAGCCCGTGCAGTTTAACGAGGCCGGACTGAGGGAAGTCACGAAAATTGCCGACGGCAAATTTTTTCGGGCTACGGACACGAAATCACTGGAGCAGATTTTTGACGATATCGACAAGCTGGAAAAATCGACGGTCAGCGTGAAAAAATATCAGCAATACCGCGATCTATTTCCGCTGTGTCTCATGGGCGGTTGCGGCCTGTTGCTGGCGCAGATTCTCCTATCGCAAACGATTTGGAAAAAATTGCCATGACGTTTGGCGCACCAGAATGGCTTTGGGGATTCTTGGCGATCCCGCTCTTGATTGCTCTATTTCTGCGCGCGGAGCATCGCGGACTCCAGCGGCTGCAGGAATTCGTTTCCGCGCGCCTTCTCCCGCAGCTCGCGGGAACGGTCAATCGGCCGCGACGCCTGATAAGATTTGGTTTGCAGTTGCTTGGGCTTTCGCTGGCGATCGTTAGTCTCGCGCAGCCTCGCTGGGGTTACACGTTTCAAGACGTAAAGCGTAAAGGACTCGATTTGCTTATCGCCGTGGACACATCGCGTAGCATGCTGTCCAATGACGTTCAGCCAAACCGGCTCGAGCGCGTCAAACTGGCGATCCAGGATTTGATCAACGAACTGCAAGGCGACCGCGTTGGCCTGATTGCGTTTGCCGGACGGGCTTTCTTGCAAGCACCGCTGACGATTGATTACGACGCCGTTATCGAGGCGATCAATGATCTCGATACGAAAACGATTCCTGAAGGCGGCACCAACATTTCCAGTGCTATCACGCTTGCTACTCAAAGCTTCGGCAAAAGCGCAATGGGGAATCGCGCGTTAATCATCTTCACTGACGGTGAGGAATTGAGCGGCGATGCGGTGAAAACGGCCAAAGCTGCGGCTGACGCCGGGGTGAGAATCTTCACTGTCGGTGTCGGCACACCGCAAGGTTCGCTCATTCCGATCGCCGGAGACAGCGGCGAAACAAGCTTCGTAAAGGATTCGGCCGGTCAGGTCGTCAAATCCAAGCTGGATGACAAACGTCTTCGCGAGATCGCTGAGGCGACGGGAGGGTTCTATGCGCACCTGGAGAGCGGACCGCGCACAATGCAGCAAATTCAAAATGAAGGTTTGGCAAAAATGCAGGCCGCGGAGATGGACGTGCGATTGTCGCGGCGGCCGATTGAACGCTATGAGTGGCCGCTAAGCGCGGCGTTGATTGTTCTCGGTTTTTCAATCTTGATTCGGGAGCGGAAATCGGCTACCGGACGGATTCGCCGGGCCCAACGCGTGCATGAACGAGCGTATATTCCTGCTCCAGCCACGGCTACAACTGCAGCCGTAGCTCTCCTCGTTTTCATATGCGCATCCGCTTTTGCGACTGCGCCGGGAGTCGACGCGTATCAGCAGGGCAAATTTGAAGATGCTTACAAAGAATTTCAGGAAACGTTGAAGTCCCACCCGCAATCCCATGCCGAAGACGAGCTCCAGTTTGATTCGGGTACCGCGGCTTACAAATTGAAGGATTACAACAAGGCGCTTGAATCGTTCAGTCAGGCGTTACTCACCCCTGATACAGGGTTACAGAGTAAGGGCCATTACAATCTCGGCAATACTCTGTATCAGCGCGGCGAGATGCAGAAGAGTGAGGACAAGAAACTAAGCGACTGGACAAACGCCCTCGACCACTATGAGCAAACTCTCAAACTTTATCCCCAAAACAAAGAGGCCAAGGACAACTACGAATACGTCAAAAGGAAAATCGAGGAGTTAAAAAACAAGAAGCAAGAACAACAGCCCTCTCCTTCCCCAACCCCACCGCAAAAGGATAAACAGAACAAGCAAGATCAGCAGCAAAAACAGCAGAATCAGGATCAACAGCAACAGCAGAAAAATCAGCAACAGCAAGACAAGCAGCAACAGCAACAGCAGCAAAGCCAAAGCCAGCAAGACCAAAAGGATCAGCAGCAGCAGTCAAAAGATCAGCAGCAGCAAAACCAGTCGCGCACCGACAAAGAACAAAAAGAACAACCGCAAAAAGATAAGAATCAGGCTCAGGCGAAGAACGAGCCCCAAAAGAAACAGCAGCAACAACCCGGTCAAACTCCCTCTCCTTCGCCTGGTGGGCAAGATCAACAGGAAAGTAAGCCCTCGCCAACTCCGGGAGAACGGCAAGCTGGGCAGTCACCTACTCCCGGCGAAGGAGAAAACGAGACGCCATCGCCGTCGCCGGGCGAAGGCGATGGGCAAACCGCCTCCCCTACCCCGGCGGAATCGCCGCAAAAGAAATTCGCAGGCGAAGTGAAAGGCGCTGGAGGAGAGACCTCACAAAAGGCGCCCGAGAAAAACGAGGAAGTCGCCGAGGCCGAACAGGAGAAAGACGGCCAGATGAGTGAACGCCAGGCCCTGGCACTGCTTGAATCGATGAAAGACGAAGAGGCGCGGGTCCGACTTGATGAACGCAAAGTAAAGCGCCATGTCTATAACGATTGGTAGGCTGGAGTTTGAGACTGGATGGTTGATGTTTGATTGAACATGGGACGTGCATTCGTAATTGGAATTACAGCTGCAATTCTCGCTACGGGTTTTGCATTTGCCGATTCACCCAATGTCACTGCTGTTTTAAGCAATGCAGAGGCAGCTGTGGGTGAAACAGTTGAGTTGCAAATCAAGGTAACCGGCCCCGGCGATGCGCAACCGCCTGAAGAGATTTCAATCGACGGTCTGGAGATTCACTCCACTGGAACATCGCGACAATTCGAAATCCATAACTTCGCGACCAGCTCGAGTGTGACTTACAATTACACGGTCCTTCCGCTCAAAGCCGGACGATTCAGGATTCCGCCGCAGACTGTTCGGGCCGGCGGCCAGGTCCTCAGGACTCCGGAGCTGGTGCTGAACGTCGCCGATTCGCCCGGCGGCCGACGACCACTCAACCAAGTCGCAATGCACAACGCCCGTCGGCCACTGCAAGCGATCTGGTTTTCGCTGAATTGATCGTGCCAAAGAAAACTGCCTACGTGGGCGAAATCGTTCCCGTCCAAATCCGGATGGGATTCGATGCGCGTATTCATCCAAGACTGGTCGAGCCGCCTGAAATCGCCGGACAAGGATTCACCTCGCAGAAATTGCAGCAGTCCGGTCAAAACCTGGAGACCATCAACGGCAGAGCTTTCGAAGTCGTGACGTTTAAAACCGCGATTGCAGCGGCGCGCGCGGGAAAGTTTGAACTCGGCCCAGTCACAGCGAAAGCGCAGGTTGTCGTTCCGCGAAGGCGGAGCGCGCCGCGTTCCCGTTCGCCATTCGATTTATTCGATCTGGATGATCCCTTTTCGGATCCGTTCTTTTCGAATCCGTTTAGCCAATTCGGCGAACGTCGGGACGTGCAGATCAGCAGCGAGCCCGTGGCGCTTGAGGTGAAACCGTTGCCACCGAACGCGCCAGCGAGTTTCACAGGAGCCATTGGGAGCTTTACCATGGCAAGCGACGCGAAGCCGAAGAGTGTGCAAGTGGGTGATCCGATTACCGTCACAACGACGATCTCAGGGCGCGGCAATTTCGATCGAGTCAATGCACCGATGATCGAGGATGAGCGCGGCTGGCATAAATATCCGCCCTCTTCAAAGTTCAAGCAGGACGATGAGGTCGGCATTAGCGGGACAAAGACTTTTGAGATGGTGCTTTCGCCTAACGAGAAAAAGCAAACTCTGCCGGTGCTCGCTTTTTCCTATTTTGAACCGGCCAAAGAGCAATATATGACACTGCGCAGTGAACCGATGGCGATCACTGTTCAGGGCGGACCAGTTGCACCGAACGTGGCCGCTCAGGCGCCGTCATCCCCACCGGCTGGCGCATCTCCCGCACGTCCGCCGGCTTCGACTGCAACCAAGCCACAGGATATTCTTTATCAACTAACAGAGCCATCCCGTACCGTGGAATCGTTCAAGTCGATTTACACGCGTCGCATTTTCTGGGAGGCGCAATCAATTCCGCTCGCTGCGTTGCTCATCTTCGCGGGGTGGAAAATCCGGCGCGCGAGACTCGACAATCGCCATGCGCGTCGCATCGCTGTGCTGCAACACGAAGCAGCCGAATTGATGCACAGATTGCGCCGTGACGATGCGTCTCCCAGGGAATATTATGCTGAAGCGTCGCGAATTGTTCGATTGAAGGCCGCCCTTGCCTCCGGTAACCGCGGCATTGATCCAAACGTGGTAGACGTGGAGACCGCAGCCAACACTTTCAAGCTGGATACGGATTCGCGTGACCGGCTCCGCCGTTTGTTCGAGAAAAATGACGAGTGGCAGTACAGCGGAACGCATAACGGCCCTGCAAAAATCTCGCCCGAAAGCCGGCGCGCCGTGCTGGAGCTAATTGACCACCTAAAATGAAGCGCCTGTCTTATTTTATTGGATTTCTCTTCACTGTTGGCTGGGCTTTATCGGCGTTCGCGCAAGCGGGTGCTGACTTTGCAAAAGCGAACAACAAATACGCCCAGGGACATTTCAAGGAAGCGATCGACGGCTATGAAGGGCTGGTTCGCACAGGGCAATGGAACGCGAATCTGTTCTACGATCTCGGCAACGCCTATTTTCGCACCGGCGATTTTGGGCGCGCGATTTTGAATTACGAGCGCGTGCTTGCATTGGACCGACATCATCCAGAAGCCATGGCTAATTTACAGATTGCGCGGGACGAATCTCGCGCGCTGGAGCTGCAACCAAGCCGACTCGAACGTTACCTCCAATTTGCGACCGCTAATCAGGACCGCGTCGCTGCCGCCACTGCGTTTTGGCTCGGGATTTTTGGATTGATCGCGCTAATTTTTGCGCGACGCCGCTCCGCTGCGCTGGCGGCGTTGTCGATTGCCTGCCTCCTGGTGTGCGCCGTGGCTCTGTGGGCAACTTACGCACTGGAGCACAGCAGCAACGGGCCCGCGCTCGCTATCGTCACGGGCAACGATGTGCAGGCCCGCCTCGCTACAGCGGACACAGCTAACAGTGTTCTCGCGCTACCGCCGGGCAGCGAGATCAAAATCTTGAGCACGCGCGGCGATTGGATGTACGCCGCGCTGCCGAATGACTTGCGCGGCTGGGTTCAGGCGAAGAACGCTGAGCAAGTGCGGCTGTAACAGTTTCTATAGGGTGTCTGTGTCAGACGCCTCTCTGTTCGTTACGCGTCGATGTGGCGTCTGGCACAGACGCCCTACAATTCTACAGGGCACCACGATTTGCACCGGTCGAAAATCACCCTTAGAAAAATTGTATGAATCCCGAGATGGAGATCGGCACCGACGAGAAGGCGCTCGAAATGAATCTGGATCCGACGAAGTATGGGACTTTCGCCGAGATCGGCGCCGGGCAGGAAGTAGCGCGGAGATTCTTTCGTGTCGGTGGTGCAGCGGGCACGATCGCCAAGACCATGTCCGCCTATGACATGATATTCAGCGACGCCATTTACGGACCCGCGCAACGCTATGTCAGCCGTGCTCGTCTCAAGACAATGCTCGATCACGAATTCGATCTTCTCATCGAGCGCCTTGACCAAAAATTCGGAGCGGAAAAAACATTCTTCGTTTTTGCCGACACGGTTGCGGCGCGCAGTTTCAAGGAGCGGAATGAATCACACGGCTGGCTCGGTGTTCGTTTTCAGTCCGAACCTCGAGGGCAGCCGAGCCAGATCATCATCCACGTGCGGCTCCTGGACGTAACTCACGTGGAACAACAGGAAGCGCTCGGGGTGATCGGTATTAATTTACTACACGGCGCGTTCTACCATCGGCAGCCGGAGGAATTGATCGCTTCGCTGCCGGAAAATCTGGCGCCAGGACGGATCGAAGTGGACATGATCAAATTTTCAGGACCGGTTTTTCAACACGTGGATAACCGACTGATGAGCTTGCAGTTGGTCAGCCGGCGTTTGACAGATGCGGTTATGTTTAAGGCCGACGGTGAAACGGTTCAGCCGGCCGAAGTTTTCTACAAGAAAGCGATCCTGGTCGAGCGTGGCAATTTCCGGCCGGTTACCTACGCCACCAACGATATGCTGGACGGTGCGCGGGGGATTTTTCTGAAACACTGCGATTGTTCTGAAGAGGACGTTGTCGTGCTGATGGAGATGACACTCGAGAATTTGCTCGCCGATGGCCGGGTCGATCACGACGATTTTCTCGCACGCGTAGACATTCTCGGCGCCCTCGGACGCACAGTGCTAATCTCAAGGTTCCGCGAATATTTTCGGCTCGCCGGCTATCTCTTTCGCTACACGAACAAGGCCATTGGGCTCGTAATGGGCGTGCCCAGCTTGATCGAGATCTTCAACGAAAAGTATTACACAAATCTCGAAGGCGGAATTCTCGAGGCGCTTGGCAGAATGTTTAAAGGAGGACTAAAACTTTACGTCTACCCGATGATTGACGAAGCGAGCGGACAGATCGTCACGGCGACGCAAATCGAAGTCGCGCCAAATTTGCGCTCGCTGTTTCAATACTTGATCGACAATCAATACGTTCAGGAAATTATCGACTACCATCCCGAGTATTTGCAGATTCAGCCGCCCGACGTGCTGGCAAAGTTACAGTCCGGCGACAACAGATGGGAGCAAATGGTTCCACCGGAAGTCGCGCACATCATTAAGAAACGCGAGTTTTTCGGCTACCGCACACCAATTGCAGCGTGACGACATCCTGCATGTTCTCGCTGGGTGGAACTTTTGGTAGGGCGTGTCACTCCGTGCGCGCCGTTGTTCGCTGCAAATGGCGCGCAGAGGACTGCGTGCCCTACCAGGCGAAGGTTGTATGAAAATTTCCGTTGCCCAGATCTCGTGTTCGCTCGGTGATCCGGAAGCGAATTTGTCCAAGGTTCACGATTTTTCTCGCCGGGCAAAAGACGTCAGCGCCGAGCTTATCGTTTTCCCAGAGATGACTGACACCGGTTACTCGATGCCGGTAATCCGGAAGCACGCCGATAAGTGGAACGGCGGATTTGTTCCCGGCCTTCGCGAGATCGCCAGCCAGCTTTCGATCGCGATCGTTAGTGGCGTCTCCGAACGCGATGGATCATCAATCTACAATTCTCAAGTTCTGGTTGATGCGAAGGGCGACATCGTTGCGAAATATCGCAAGACTCATCTGTATGCGGTTGCACCCTTAGAAGAACAAACCTGCTTCGCACCGGGCGATTCATTCGCGAGCTTTGCGCTCGGCGATCTGCGCTTTGGTTTCAGCATCTGCTATGACCTCCGGTTTCCCGAGCTGTATCGAAAGTTAGTCACCGAAAAGAACGTCGACGCCTTTGTTATTTCTTCCGCGTGGCCATTCCCGCGAGTCGAACATTGGCGTGTGCTTGCGCAGGCGCGCGCCATCGAAAACCAAAGCTACGTCGTTGCATCGAACCGCGTCGGAAAAGACGACGACTTATGGTTCTGTGGCAACTCCGCAATTATCGACCCTCGTGGAGTCGTGATCGCAGCGGCATCACCAGACCGCGAAGAATTGATTCACGCCGACCTGTCTCAAGAGCTGGTAGACTCTGTTCGGCAGCGCGTGGAATCGTTGGCTCATCGCCGAGAGGATTTATACAGATGAGAAAATGACGAAGCTCGAACGATGAATAATCTGGTACGCGGTCTTAGTAATTCCTGATTAGGTTTTCGTCAGTCCGTACGATCCCTTGGAGTCCTCAGCACTTCCAAACCCGCGCTCTTAAGCGTGATGGAGTTTGGCGCGGATAGAACGCGCCAAACCCGTTAATTGGTCAGAGGTCGAATCTTGTTTTGCCAGGATTATTCAAACCGGGTTCCAGTAGACCTGCCACAAAAGGTGGCGATTAGATTCCCGTCAGCGTCGAAGAGCTGGATCGAGTCGCGAGAGGTGTAGCTGTTGGCGTCGGTGAGATGGAGGTTGACGCTGATTAAGCCCGAGATGGCAAGGGCGCCGTTCTCGTCAGTGCTGAAGGCCGTATACCGGTACGAGTAATTCTGCCTGCCTGGCTCACGCCGCCAGGTGCCATACCCGTTCGACGTGCCCTCGAGGGCGCCTGTGTCGTCAGTCATCGTGCCGTCGCGATGAAACGTCACTATCGCTGGAAAAGGCCCGCTCAACACCTGATTGGGATCATCACAGTTGACCCCGTTTCTGGGATCTTGCCACACACCTTCAATGGTCGGTTGGACCGTTGGTAATTGCGGCGACTGCCGGTCCTGGCTCGAGACCAGGGAAGTGCTCACGCCCAGGCCGAGAGCGATAATTACTATTTTTGTTTTAAGTTTCACGTTTTGTTCCTTTGGTTGATTTGTTTTTCTTGTTTTGGCCTTGTTTGGCTACTCGTCGTGAGAAGTTATTTCAGGCCGTTCACTGGAGTACAGCGCGAACTTTCGCGGCCTGTTACGCGAAAAATGGCTTCGCCAAGCTAAATGGTGAAATCGTTGACCCGTTGAAGCGCCCGCTCGCGAAAATGTTCGGAGTTGAAGCGGAGCGACCGCAGATTGCGCGGATGTCACGGATACGAGCAGAATTTGCAGACGACAGGCGTGTCGCTAGTGAAGGAAGAAATCGAAGTCGCTAAAAAAAATTCCGCGCGCGAAGATTGCACCCAGATGGTACGCGCGATCTGGCAGTCGCTGCTGCTGCTCTAGGCGAAATTAATATTGCCGTGCAACCCTTCCTCACCAGCCTTGCGAACGAGCCGCAGGAGATTCGTGCATTCTGCTTGCGGGCTGCGGCGGCGAATCAAAATAATCAGCCCTAGATGAGGCCCTCTCGCAGCGAGCTTCAGAAAATCGTTGCGATTGCAAGTGATCATCACGCATCGATTGCTCTGTGCGGCCGCAAAAACGTCCTCATTGGGAGCGGTGCGTGGGAGAAGATCAGTGAGCCGGATAACGTCGTGTTCGTGCCGCTCCAGAGCGTCCTTGACCGCGGCCGGCACGTCGTGGTCGAGGAAAAATTTCACCCCGTGGGTTCTTCGATTTGTGGGAGAGCCAGTCGCTCGATTTCAGCCTGATGATCCTCGTAGTAAGCGAGGCACTCGAAGATTTGCGCACGGCTCAGATCAGGAAACGCGGCGCGAATGCCGTCCACATCCCGACCAAGAAGAAAGTACGCAACGACATCGTGCACACCGATTCGTGTGCCTTCGATCCGTGCATTTCCGCCGCGGACTCCCTCGGTCTTCACGATGTAACGATAGTTCGTTGCGGTTTCCATGAAGCGAATTATATCACAACTTTTGCAAGATCGATATCTGGGTCGCCATTGCTCGCTACCAAGGCAAGAACGATAACTGCTATTTGCTTTTTAAGTTTCATCTTTTGGGCCGACTTTGGACTATTGCAGTGCAGCGCGGCTCCACCGCAACTGAAGAGGTTTAGCCCGCGAATGACGCGAATAAACGCTAATAAAGAGCCACGGGCGCGGATACTCGGAAGACAGATTTTTAATTTTTGCGGCCTGCGGAGTTTTACTCCGGTGAATTCAAACAGCCCCGGGCTGGTCGGTCACGGAGTGCATTTCTTTCGTACGCTCCCGCCAATGCGAGCCGCCATTCTCAAAAAAATCCAACAGAGTCAGCCGCCACGCAGGTGAGGCGTGGCGGCCGTTTGCGTAGCTGCGGCCTTTTCAACGGCAACAGAGTCTGTGCCGTTGATGGGGCTATCGAAGCGCATTCGCTGAACCGCCATGCACCGGGATCAGCGCGAAGCCATGCTCTTCTCCATTGAGCAATCCCGCACCGCTGATCTCGCCGCGATTATTAATGCTGCGAGCCACTTGCAGTTCCCAGCCTGAGCCCCGGCGGATTACCGTGTTCAGATCGACGCCCTGGCTGGTGTGACTGGCCCAGAGGAAGGCATGCGCATCCGAAAAGTCGCTGTTGAATGCGGTGCCGACGATCTGGCGTTTATCGTTGATGCCCTCCGCCCCTCCGTTGGTGAACTCGCCGGTCGTGCTCAGAATGACCGCGGGGCTTGAGCTGCTGGCCCAGAACACGGCACGAGTCGCGGAGAAGTCCGCGTTGTGAGCGAACCCAACCATGCTGCCCGCGTTGTTAAGCGCAGGGGCAACAGACCCCCCGGTTAAGGCGACATCTGTGTAAATGAATTCCCCTCCGGGCGAAGCCAGCGCCACTGGGGCGCTTGCGCTGTTGGCCCAGAACACCGCACGAGATTCGACAAAGTCTTCGTCGAAGCCGTCGCCGAGGATGTTGCCCACAGCATTGATGCTGATGGCGCCCCCGAACCGAAGCGTTTCGCTCAACTCGGGAAGGTAAATGGGCGCTGCGTTGCTCCTCGGCCAAACGACCGGCTGGGGCGCTGAAAAGTCCGAGGCAAAGAACGTCCCGATAATCTGGCCGACTGGACTGATGGCGGATGCCAAACCTGCAAACCCGACCGGCAGACCGGGCAGTTCCATAGGCGCACTTTGACTGCTTGCCCAAAATAATGGCCGAGCTTCCGAAAAATCCGGAAGGAAGCCATATCCCACCATCTGACCTCGCGGGTTGATGCCAAAGCCTCTGCTCCCAGTGAAACCTGGCAATGTGCCGAGATCAATCGGCGGGCTCTGGGGAGTGGGCCAAAAGGCGGCATCCCTGTCCGGCCCACCAAAGTTTATTGAGCCGACAATTCGGCCGGAGTTAGTTATCTGATTTCCAACTCCATCCGTGCCGAGGTCAATTACCGTGTATTGCACCTGCGGTGCCGCCCGTGGCAATTGTGGCGCTTTGACTGCGCCCGGCCTGCCTTGCCCGGAGGCGGTTATTACGGTAACCAGCGTCGCAAACGCGACGGTAAGTCTTAGAATATTTGCCTTGTTCATAATTTAATTTTCTTTCCGTTGTTTTGGCCTTCTTTGGCTTCTCGTTATTGAGTTGTTATTTCTGGCCGTTCACCCATGTACTGCGCGAGATTTGGCCAGTTGTTACGCGAAAAGCTTGGGAATTTTTTTAAGAACCACGAATTACGCGGATGGCTCGAATGAGACCAGACGACAAAGAACAAGGAAGCAACGAAAACGAAGAGAACGAAGAGCCTACGTCTTCCTCCTTGTCTTCTGAGAGAGAAGAATGTTTCGGCCCAGCCGCCGAAACCAAGTCGCCGTGGCGACTGCTTCCCGGCCAATTGCCTGCGGCGCGCCTCCTTCGACTTCGCCTAGGACAAGCTTAGGTCGCGCCCTAGCTATCCGTGTTATTCGTGTGGTCCGTGGTGCACTCTTACTTCGGCGCGAGGGAGGCGAGGATTTTTTCGAAGCGGGGATAGCCGGGTAACAGATGCTGCCTGATTTGGGAATCCATGTGAGTTGTTCCAGCTCAGTTAGAATCTTTTCTTTAGCTGGACGTACCAGAACCGGCCTTTGATGGTGGCAAGCGATTCGTCGTAGCCGTTCTCGACACCACCGCCCGAAAAAGGCGGATCCGAATCAAACACGTTCTGCATGCCTAGCGTAACAGTGGTGTTATTCAACCAGGCGCGCCATCCACATGGATTGTACTCAGCTGTAGATACAGGTATGACATTTTTCTCTTTGCCGTCCTTCATCTGGAAATTCTTACCACCATCTTTGGCGAAGCCAGGCACCTCGGCTGGAGCAGGAGGTGGCAGGTTGAACGTATAAGACGCAATTAAATCCAGCGTAATCCATTCGCGTACTTTCCGCGCGCGCCAAGGCAAAGGCCCACTCCTCGGCGTTTGCGGCTTGGTGAATCCCGCGAAGCCTATATTTGTGGTCAGACTGAGATTGTCATCTTCGTATTGGCCGGTGTAGTGGACTACTGTGCCGACATCCAGACCCTGCATCCATGTATCAGCCGGGCCATCATAAAAAAGACTGAAATTAGCGCGATTCCATGGCAGCGAGCCAGTCAGGGTGAACCCCGGCGGTATAACTTCCCCTGCGATCCCGAAACGTTTTGTATCGGGCGCAATCTGAAGCTCAGCCCGGGATAGCCACGTGCCGTTAAGCGTGGCCGTCAGTCTGCCAAAATCCCCGTGGCCAAAGATTGAAGAGTCCAAAATATAAATCGCTTCGTAGTCGAGACCTTCAAAAATCGCGCCTGTAAGATTTTCGTTGGGATCAATGATCAGGTTGATCAGCCCAGGCACCAGCCTGCCGTTAATTATTCTGGGAGGACCACGGAAAACCAGACCGGGGATTTCATTGTCCCTGATGAATCCCACGCCGAGGAGCGATGCGATCGATCGCATATCAATATGCCACCAATCCGCGCTGACAGTCAGGCCCTTGATCCATTTCGGGCTATAAACGGCCCCGTAAGACCACTCATAGGCCACTTCCGGCTGTAGGTTGGGATTTCCTCTAACGCGAACCTCGAAAATATAGAACTGATCTGTGAATTGGTCGACATCCCCAAAGAAGTCTTGCGTGGAAGCGGGTGATATTTCCGGTAGAGCCGGAGCATGAAATGCTTCGGTGTAACTCCCACGCAAAGTAAGTCCGCCGATGTACTTTGGATCAAGCGGCTGCCAGCGAACCGAAACTTTTGGCTTCTGCGTGTTGTATTGGCTGTGCGTCGCCGGCTGAAATGGAAAGGCTTCAGAGGGTAGAGCTGCAGAGGTGTTCTGGCTGTACCATTCCTCGCGTTCGGCAAAGTCAACCTCGAAGCTATAGAAACCGGGAAAGTTCCACGTTGGACTAGTAAAGGGTACCCGCACTTCCTGATAGATTGACCAAACATCACGGTTCACCCGCGCGCTTCCCCCATCCGCCGAGCCAATGCTTTGAAACGTTGTGTTGAGCGTGTCACGGTCGCGGGTCCACCTTGGCGCGTCATACTCACCGCCGATAGCAAAGGAGACCGGCCCCGCGGGAAGGTTGAACAGGTCGCCATTAACCGTGGCATAACCTATGGGTAACTCATACTCGCCCGAGTTATGTAAGGTGACGTAAACTCTGGATCTCGCTGCAGCCGTGTTGTGGGCATTGAAGTTGAGGAACGGGTCAAACGCTGTAGCTGGGTTTGTGTCCAATAGTGCGTCGCGCAGCCCAGGCTGGCTGGCTTCGCCGACGGCCAAGACCTGTCCCTCGTTCCGGGAATAACGAAAGCCCAACTCCCAGTTCCACGTCTTGAAATAATCGCCAAATTGCCCCATCTCACCGCGCAGGCCAACGTCAAAGAGCTGATCCCAGTAGGTGATCTTTTCATGCCTCGGCCCGGTGTCGTTAATGCCACGGAACCCAACTCCGGTAGTCACCGGGAGGCCGCTTCCGTCGGGAAAGAAGTTTTGAATCGTTGCGTCTGCAACAGTAAACGGATTGAACGGATTCGAGATTGGCACACTGATGCCGCCGAGACTAAAGCCTATGTTAGTGCCTGGGATCTTGAATGGATCGAGCGCAAACGGCACCGGTGCCAGCGACGTATCGTAAAATGAGCGGACATATTTAAAGTCGCCAAATACCGTCAGATATTTGTCACACACATCGCGCGTGAACGAACCGTAAAAGGCCTGGCGATCAGCCGGTGGAAGCGCCGGCGTTCCAGCTGCGAAGTTGTAGAAGAAGTAATCACCGCCGCCTTTATAGTCAGTGCCGAACTGTGGAAAGTGCTGGAATGCATTTGGGCCGATGATACCGGGCGCGCCTGGATACGCATTGGGATTGATAAAGCCCGGCGTCCCCGGAGGAATGCCGAAGCCCGGAATAAAGGGGATCTTATAAAATGGCGAAGTCGCAGCGTTCGGAGCCGAGTGCGGAAGCGGCGTGTTCACGCCGGCTAGCGGTGTGCCGCCAGGACCGAAAAACATACCCGGCCGCAAGCGGGCCGAATTGAACGCGGCCAGGGAAATTGGGGCTGCGAGCGTCAAATCCGCCCCACGGGATTTGAAAGGCGTTACTGGACAAGTCCCGATCGGCGCTGAAGAGGCCGCCGGTGCGCTGCCAGAAATCCGCAATCACCACGATTTCGGTCTTATCATCTCCCGTGCCGGCTTTGATCCATGCTTCCCACTCGCCCATATCGTTCGACGCTCCCAGGTTTGTGTTTCCGTAACTGCCCCCGATCTCCAGCCCACGGAATTTGTGGACCAAGAAGAAGTTAACCACGCCGGTGATCGCATCGGAGCCGTACACCGCCGAGGCGCCATCCTTCAAAATGTCGATGTGATCGATCATCGGGAACGGAATCAGGTTAATGTCCACACCACCGCTAAACCCGACTGCGTTCAACGAGCCAAACGCAACACGTTTCCCATCGACCAGCACGAGGGTTTCTTTGGCCAACAAGCCGCGCAGATTGAATTGGACGGTGCCGTCCCCGCCGTTAGCGATGTTCAGGTTGACGGTTGCGCCCGACTGCTGTGGCAGAAAAGTTGTCAGGTCCGTTGCATTACGAATGCCCAGTTTTTCGAGATCTGCCGGACGATAGGTATCCACCGGATTAGGACCGGTCTCTTCGGCAGTCGGAATGTTCGAACCAGTGACGATGACTCGTTCCACTTCGGCTATTGCGCCGGTTGTTACTTGGGCCGGAGGCGCAATCGTTTGAGCGGAAACCTTGGGACCGATCAACAGGCTAACGCCGACAACCGCGGCGAAGGCCGTTTCCCGTATTGGGGGAAGGATTGCGCTGACTTTCATTGACAGCTGTCCCTTTGGTTCCCGAGTCTGGATTGACCAACCGATTAATGGCAAGCTCAATCGAGACTAACCAGCCTTGGTCGGTCGTGCTGGTCAAAGGTCTATCGTCTTGTCCTCAAGATGATTCACGGCCAAGGACGTAGAATCCGCAGCAAAGCCGCATTTCCAACGCGTTGAAGACAACGCGTTCCACCACTCTTCTCTACTCCGAGAACGAGCGGCGTTATTTGGAAACCATTTCTTTCGGCGCTAAGGAGGCGACCCGCCTTCACCGAGGCTACGGCGTGGTTAGAAGACGAATCGATCACCTTAGGGCAAGCGAATTAACGATTTTTTCGAAGCGCGGGTCGCCACGGATCGGATCCCACAGCGGATTCAAGCGCAGGTCGCCATAGCTTGGACCGCCTGGGATTCGGGCGACCAACTCAAGGTGCTCAAGCGCCAGCTCACGTTCGCCCGCCCACGCACAGATCATGGCAAAGTACCTTTTCACATATCCATCAGTTGTTAAGTTTTTAACGATCGGCAGCCTTTCGATCGCGCGTCGGCCTTCGCTCAGCGCCTGTTCTTTTTTTCCCAAGAGTGCATCGATGAGCCCGAGGTATGAAAGCAGCCACACATCGTCAGGGTCGCGTATCTCTTGCTCCTGTTCTGCGCGCGCTCTCATCAAGGCCGCGCGCGAAGAAGTTTCATCTCCTTTCAAACGGGCGACTACACCCATCCAAAAGTCACGGCCAAAATCCGGATACACCGCAACTTCAGAATCCTTCGGGGAAAGGGCGGCCGCAAGGTCACCAGCGGCGTCGAAGTCACGATCGAGTAAAGCAAGGGTGAAGCGATGGCCCGTCAGAAACGGATCTTTCGCTGAGGCAGGGTCTTCGGCCAGGATCTTTTCAATTGCGACGCGCCAAGGTCCTGTGTCCGCGCGCTGGTCTACTTCGATGAAAGCGCGCCAAATCCGCGTTGGCTTACTGTCTGGGTGAAGGGCGAGGATACGATCCATGAATTTAGCGTATTGTTCATAGTCGTGTAACCACAAATTGTAGGTCGCTGCGAGGTTAAGCAGGTAAGGGAGATTTCGAGGATCGAGCTCACTGGCTCGCTGGAGATTGTGCGTGGCATCATCCCAGCGACCCTGACGGCGGTCAATTTTTCCAGCTAACTCGTAAACTCGCGGGTCATTGGGTAAACTCTGTTGAGCAAGAGCAAGTTCGGCGCGAGCGCGGTCGTACTCGGAATATTGGAGATGCCAGCCCAGCGCGAGATGCGCTTCCCCCGAATCCGGTCTCAACCGAAATGCAGAATCTATGGCCGATTGTGCCAGAGCGAAGTGCACGGTGTCTCCAATCAAATCGTGCGCAAAGGCCAGCTGGCAATAGGCGAGAAGGAAGTTAGGATCACGAGCAACTGCCTTGTTAAGCAGCTCCACAGCCTCGGAAAGAGTTTTCCTTGCATCTGAAGGCGTCTCCGCGGTCGGCCCCAAGGGTACCTGGGCGTTGTAAATCATAGAGATAGCACGCACATAAAAATCGTAAGCCACCAGGTCCTCAGTTGGTCTTTCTTCGACAGACGCCTTCTCCGCGGCTGACAGCTTGGCGTGAAGCTGCTGGGCAACTTTTTTCGCGATCTCACTCTGGACTGCGAACAAATCATTCAAATCGCGGTCGTATTCCTCAGCCCAGACGTGCGTGTCGGCGCGCGTGTCGATCAACTGCGCATTTAAGTGAATCCGGTCACCGCTCCTGCGTGCGCTTCCCTCCAGGACGTGAGACACGCGAAGCGCATCGCCGATCTGGCGCACATTTCGTTTACCGCGATATTCCATTACGCTGGTCCGGCTGATGACCTTGAGATCGCCGATCTTCGCCAGCTTGGTCAGAATGTCGTCCTGCACACCATCGGCGAACGCCGTGTGTTCCTTTTCGTCGTTCAGATTTTCAAACGGCAGAACGGCGATTCCAGTTGTTACGGGACGATGGATTAATTCACTTTTCCAAATGACCCAGCCGCTTACCGATGCTAGTGCCACCAGAGACCCTGCTGAAAGCGCTTTGGCTGGATTCCGCTGGACCCATTTCCTTCCTCGCGCGAAAATTCCAGTGTGCCGCGCCCGGATCGGTTCATGCTTTAGCCAACGTTCGAGATCTTCGGCCAGCGCGAGAGCGGAAGGATAACGCCGCTTTGGATCTTTCTCGAGAGATTTGAGGCAGATTGTGGAGAGGTCGCGATCGATTTTCGGATTCAACTGACGCGGTTGCCGCGGCTCGGTTTCCAACACTAACTTGATCGTCTCGTAGGTTGTTCCACCGGCAAACGGCGGATGACCTGTTAGCAATTGGTAGAGTACAGCACCAAGCCCGTACACATCAGTTGCGCTACTGACGTGTGTGTTATTACCAATAGCTTGTTCCGGCGCCATGTAACTGGGCGTGCCTAAAACCTCGAGCGTGCGTGTGACGGTGCTTTCTGTCTCCACAAGTCGTGCAAGGCCGAAGTCGGTGAGATGCGGTTCACCTTTTTGATCGAGCAAAATGTTTCCAGGTTTAATGTCTCGGTGCAGAATGCCGTGCTCGTGCGCGTAGTGCACAGTGCGCGCTACCTTGGCGACGAGTTCCGCTGCGTGCCGGATTGGCATCGGCTCGCGCTTCGTGACCGCATCTAGTTGACCGCCTTCGACGAACTTCATGCTGAAGTAGCATGAGCCGTCGCGCTCGCCGACTTCATAAATGGGAACTATAGATGGATGTTCGAGGCTGGCGGCGGCTTCCGCTTCACGACGAAAGCGTTTCAGATGCGCTTCGGTGGCCCAATGGCCCAGGCCGATCACTTTGAGCGCGACGATGCGATTCAGACTCTTTTGGTGCGCGCGATACACCACACCTTGACCGCCACGGCCGATTTCCTCCAACAATTCGTAGTCGCCAAAGTCGGCGAACGTCTTCGGCGGACGCGGAGCTTTTTTTCTGTCCGGTGCAACCATACCATCATCGCGGCCGGGGTCATCGCCCCCGGCTACAGATATATCGGTGAGCAGATTAAGACCGGTCTCAAACAGGCAGGCGGTACAAAGACCTTCCGGTGCGTCGGCAAAGATTTCCGCGCCGCACTTTCGACAAACCTTGGGTGCGCTACTCATGATGCGAGAATCGCCAGCGCGCTCCTCATCATGTACTGCGCGGATTTCTGGCATACGTTACGTTCGCCTGTATTTATGAGACACGAATTTCACGAATTTACACGAAGCTGGTGACTCTTCAGACATCAATTTCTCTCTATAAAATGACCCGTTTCCATTCCAACACATCGCCGCCGAAATTGACTAACAGACCGACGCGAAGCTTCGAGGCAGCCAGATAGTTCAAGACTTGTTTGATGTGCGAATCGGTCAGTTTTTCGACGGCTTTGGCCTCGAAAAGAATCTTATCCCAGACAACGAAGTCCGCGTAGTAATAGTGAGGCAAGATAACTCCTTTGTAGGTGATTTCGTAATTTTTCTCGCGCGAAAACGGAACTCCACCACGCATCAGTTCAACAACGAGAGCGTCCTTGTAGATCACTTCGTCGTGGCCCTTTCCCAACTCACGATGAATTTCCATGCAAAGACCCACCAGTTGAAAAATTTCTTCCTTGTAAAGCAGTTCAGACACGAATTAGAGGAGTTACGGCGACTCTATGACTGAGACACGAATTTCCCGAATCCGCACCGATTCAGAGGCCAGTTGGACGAACTTGGACTACTCCTTTTCATAAGCTTTTAACATTCGTGATAATTCGTGCAATTCGTGTCTTTACGCTCGCAAGACAGTGATCAAATGACGCAGCTCATCTTCAACATCGCTGGCAATGGCGACTGTGTGACTGATCTCTTCGCGCAACAAAAGCTGATAACGATGGCGAAATCGATGCAAAGCTTGCCGGACGGCATTATCAGTCATGCCTAACCGTAACGCGATCTCCCCACGGGACGGCGCTTCCACTTCATCGGCGAGCAATTGCTTCAATGAATCAAACAACTCGGTATTACCTGAGGTCTCGTATTCGTTTTTCAAGCGCCGTAGCACCTGCTCCATAAGCGTCAACGCCCAGCGCCGCTCATAAACGCGTTCGGCCGTCAGATGATCGGCTGGTTCCATTTCGCTTCGCTCGGCGCCGCTAAGTTCGTCCAACGGCACCGGCTGTTGTCCTTTGCCTCGCTTTAGGGTCACTGCGCGCCGGTGTTCGCTGACGAGGAAATGTTTGAGCGATGTCAGTAGATAAGAACGCAGTCGTCCTTTCTCTTTACGAACTGCATCGAAGTTCCGGCGCTCCAGCAGCAGCGCGAAAAAACTCTGGGTTAGATCTTCCGCTTCCTCCGGTCCAGTGCCTTCTCGCCGGATGAAGCTATAAACAGGTCGCCAGTAGGTGCGGCAGAGTTTTTCGAGCGCCTCTTGTGCTGCCGGCGATTGCCCTTGCGCTTGCAGCACAACGCTCCAACGCGTTGTCGTAAACGCGACGCCCCCGTTCCGCGCGCTTTCACCAACTCCAGTCAGTGACGTTACCTGATCATCTGTAGGCACGTTGTTATCCAATTAAAAACTTGCGATGAAATCAAGCCGTGATGATTAATCTCGGTGATTCCTACAAGACCCGGATAATGGTCTAAAATTGTGCGAGTTGCGCAGGGGTAATCGCTACAAACTCGTTTTCGTGCAAAACGATTCGCTTTGTCCCGCGAATCAGCTGCCACCATTGCCGCGCGGAGCCTAAGATGATCGCCGCCACGAGCACCAGAAAGAACGCCGCCACGAGCGCGTCAAATCGCCACACGCTTGCCTGGCGTACCAATTCAGCGGCCTTAGCTGCATCGGGAAGTGTCGAGGCTTGGCTTAGGAGTGAGCGCGCACCGCTCAAGAAACCAAGTCTCGGGTCGAACGAAAAAACCTTCAGATACCCGGCGGAGAAGGTGACGGCGCACATGAAGCATAGCGGCACGAGCGTTACAAACAGATATTTGGCTTTACGCATCTTGATCAGGAGAGTTGTGCCGAGGCACAGCGCCACGACTGAAAGTAGTTGATTCGCGAGGCCAAACAGTGGCCAAAGGGAATTGATTCCGCCGAGAGGATCGATCACGCCTTGATAAAGAAACCAACCCCATGCCGCCACGAGCAACACGCTCGAAAGAAAATTCGCGCCCCAGGAACGCGTATTGCCCAGCGGACGCCAGATAGTCTTTAGCACGTCCTGAAGCAAAAACCGTCCGACCCGCGTTCCGGCATCAATCGTTGTCAGAATGAAAAGGGCTTCGAACATAATGGCGAAGTGATACCACAACGCCAGCGCCGTTGACTTGGTTGAAATTCGCGCAAACATGTGCGCCATGCCGACTGCAAAAGTCGGCGCCCCACCGGCGCGATTAAACATGGTGGATTCTCCCAAATTTGTGGCGAGCGTCTGCATCTCTTGTTCCGTCACAGGAAATCCCGCTGCAGAAACCGTTGCGACCACTTCGGTGGGTGCCCCCTTTGTATTGATAGCAAAATATTCTCCCGGTTCCAAAACGCACGCGGCTATCATCGCCATCAAGGCGACCACCATCTCGGTCACCATCGCTCCGTAACCGATGCTTCGTATTCGTGACTCGCGTCCTATCATTTTCGGAGTCGTACCTGAAGCGATGAGCGAATGAAAACCTGAGACGGCACCGCAGGCGATGGTGATACAGACAAAGGGAAATACCGGACCCGCGAACACCAGACCGGTGCCGTCGACGAATTTTGTAATCGCCGGCATTTGCAATGTTGGATTGATCAGCACGACCGCGACCGCGAGCATTGCGACCGTGCCGAGCTTTAAAAACGTGCTGAGATAATCGCGCGGCGTAAGTAACATCCAGACGGGCAAAACCGACGCGGCCAGCCCATAAATCATGATTGCCCATGCCAGCCACTTCTGGTCGTGACGGAACCACGCTTCAATCGCGGGAAAATGACCAAGAAATTGGCCGCCCCACACTCCAAACGCCAGACCGAGCAATCCAAAAATTGTCACTGCGAGGACGCTCACTTTTCCTGTCCGCAGCCCTATACCCATGATCAGCGCCAGAGGAATTGTCACCGCAATTGTGAAAACACCCCACGGACTTTGCGCCAGCGCTTGCACCACGACGAGTGCAAGGACAGCCAGTAAAATGATCATGATTGCCAGCACGCTGACGAGAGCGAGTAGACCAACGCCCGGCCCGATTTCTTCCTTCACCATTTGACCCAGCGTTTTTCCGCCCCGCCGAATCGAGGCGAACAAAACAATCATGTCATGCACGCCGCCGCCGAGGGTCGCGCCGATCAAGATCCAGAGGGTGCCGGGTAGAAAACCAAACTGCGCCGCCAACACCGGTCCAACCAGCGGTCCCGGCCCGGCAATCGCGGCAAAATGATGCCCGAACACCATCCACCGATTCGTCGGCACGTAATCCTTGTCGTCGTTTCGAAGAATCGCCGGAGTGGCGCGCTCTTCGTTCAGCACGAGCACCTTCGTCGCGAGCCATTTGCTGTAGAAACGATAGCTAACGGATAAGGCGCAAAATCCGGCAATGACGATCCAGAGCGCGCTAATTTGTTCTCCGCGCGACATTGCGAGAACGGCGACAGCCCACGTGCCTAGCGCGGCGACGCCAAACCACAGCAGTTTCTTCCAGATGCTCACTTCTTCCGAAAGCTTAATTGAAATTGTTGCGCTTCGCTACAAGGTGTGACTTGTGAGATTTCGCCATAAAATCCGAAAACTGGTCGACGGCAAGAGCCTGGCCAGCGCGAGAAAACATACGCTGAGGCTGCTGCGAGCGAACGGATTTCATCTGGACACGAAGCGCGTTATCGACACCATTGACCCGGTCGCATTCGAGGAGATTCGCCGGCGATATGCCGTGGCAGATCCCGGAGCGGACTGGCCAAAGTATCTCGATCTTAAGCGTTGGATTGGAGTTAACATTCGCCGCATTCGCCAGGTGGAACTCGATTTATCGCGTCCGAAGCGGATTCTCGATCTTGGCTGCGGCGCGGGATATTTTCTCTACATCGCTCAACTGCTCGGTCATTCCGGCATCGGTCTCGACATGGATCGTTTGCCGATGTTTCGCGAAATCACGCGCCTGCTTGGTGTTCGTCGCGTTGTTCAGCGAATCCAGGCGTTTCGTCCTCTACCGGGCTTTGGGCAAAAGTTCGATGTCGTTACCGCTTTCATGGTGTGCTTTAACGATCACAAGATGCCTCGACTTTGGGGCGTAGCGGAGTGGGATTTCTTTCTCGACGATTTGGCGAAGCATCTCAAACCGCGAGGGCGGGTCTGGCTTGAATTGAATCAGGAATACGACGGCACCTTCTACACGCCAGAACTAAAGGAATTCTTCCAAAAACGCGGCGCCGAAATAGACGAACACAAAATCGTTTTTAACTCAGGCCTTCGCGCGCCTGTTTCAACTTCGCCAGTTACGCGTTGAGATCGCTAGTTCCGTTGCGTTGAAGAAGCAAATTAGAACTCGAATGTGTTGAAAACTGTTTTCTCTTTCATGCGTAACATCACGCATATATTTCACTTTATTAGTGCTTTGCGCAGGTCAAATGACGTTCCGAGACTGTCTCAATTTTGACAATCGCGCGGTGAGATCTGTTAAGCGTTGTCGGTGCTCCTCCACAACGCCCTCGGGGGCTCTATCGACAAACGATTTATTGTTCAATTTCGCCTCAACTGTCTGCGATCTTGATTTTCGACTTTTGCGATTTCCTTGTCGAGACGAGCACGCTCTAGATCCGGCTCGCGAGAGGCAACTCTAATTCCAATCTCTCCCATCTTGCTTATCCCTACTATTGTTCCGATGGGCCATTCGAGTTGAACGGTTTCAACCGTATCAGCACCAAGAAGTCGAGAAAGCGTTGGAATTTCTTCCTTGACGCCCGGAATCGCAGGTTTTATCGGGAAATCCGATTTCGTCTTCGATGGAATGCCAGCTTCGGAGCGTAGATTTCGCCCCACCTGAACAGCATCGTACAACGCGGCGACTTTTTGCCTAATTCTTGGGAGATCAACATTATCTAGCGGCAGCCTTTCGGGCGGCGCTACGAACTGAATCGATCCCTTTCCGAGACCGAGCAAAGACCAAAGCTCCTCAGTCAGGTGCGGCATGAAAGGATGAAGCAGCCGCAATATCGCCGAGAGCACAAAATCCATCACCGCCAATGCGGATTTCTTTTTGGCCTCGTCCTCGCTGAAAATGTCAGTCTTCGCCGCTTCAACGAACCAGTCGCAATAATCGCTCCAAACAAAATCATACAGACGTTGCGCGACCATGTTGAATTGGTATTCGCGATACGCGCTGTCGATTGCGTCGATTGTCTCATTCAACCGCCCGAGAACTTCTACGGCAAAGATCGATAACGCCTCTACTTCAATTTTTGGTGCAGCATCGCTGGGGCCGTGCATCTGACGAAAACGCGCGACGTTCCAGAGCTTGGTCGCAAAATTACGGCCTTCCTCGATTTGTTTTTCATCGAAGCGAATGTCCTGGCCTGTCGGCGCAATGCGCATCAGACCAAATCGCAAGCCGTCGGCGCCGTACTTGTCGATCAAGTCGAGCGGATCAGGCGAATTGCCCAGCGATTTCGACATTTTGCGGCTTTGTTGATCGCGAACAATGCTGGTGAAGAAAACGTGCTGAAACGGAATGTTGTCTTCAGTTTTGCCGGATTTGCCAGGCTTGAACTCGAGCCCGGCGATGATCATGCGCGCGACCCAGAAGAAAATAATGTCCGCCGCAGTTACGAGCGCGCTAGTCGGATAAAACTTCTTTCGCGTCTCCTGATCCATCGTTTCGTACGCCCAGAGCCACGATGAAAACCAGGTATCGAGGGTGTCGTCATCCTGAATCCACTTCTCCGGGTCAGGCGGCGGTTCGATGCCGACGTAAATTTCCCCTGCGGTTTGAGATCTGGAATTCGCGACTTCAGATTTCCGGTACCATGCTGGTATTCGGTGTCCCCACCAAACCTGCCGGCTGATGCACCAGTCGCGGATGTTTTCCAGCCATTGCGCGTAAACCTTCTCCCAGTGGGCCGGAAAAAATCGGATCAAATGATCGCGGACAACCGCCAGCGCTTCTTTGGTTTTCGGATAACGAAGGAACCACTGCTCGCTGATGCGCGGCTCGATAGGCACATCGCTCCGGTCGCTGAAGCCGACATTGTTTTCATAATGTTCCTGTTTCGCCAGTAGTCCCCTCACCTGCAATAACTCCGCGGCCCTCTTTCGGGCTTCGAATCGATCCAAGCCATGCAGCTCAGGAACCGCCAGGCAATTGATGCGCCCGCCCGGATCCAAAACGTCGATGACCGGTAAGTCATGACGCTGGCCTATCTCAAAATCCAGCGCGTCGTGCGCAGGTGTGACCTTTAGTACTCCGGTTCCAAACTCCGGATCGATTGCTTCGTCGGCGATGACTGGAATTTTGCCGCGGGCCAGCGGGCGCCATGCGTGTTTGCCTAACAAATCGAGGTATCGTTTGTCGCCAGGATGAAAAGCCATCGCCGTGTCGGCCATGATCGTTTCCGGCCGCGTCGTTGCCACCTCGAAAAGCGCCCCGGTTCTTCCACAATTTCGTAACGAACGAAATACAAATATCCCTTCTGCGGCTTGCTAATTACCTCCTCGTCGGAGAGCGCAGTCTGTGCTGCAGGATCCCAATTGATCATGCGGCGACCGCGATAGATCAGGCCTTTGTTATAGAGGTCGACAAAAACCTTCTGGACAGCTGCGGCATAAGCGGGATCAAGGGTATAGCGCTGGCGCGACCAATCGCATGAACAACCAAGTCGCTGGAGTTGCTCAATGATGATGCCGCCGTGTTTGTCCTGCCATTCCAGGACCCGCCGCAAAAATTCTTCCCGGCCAAGATCGTGGCGCGTCTTGTTTTCAGTCCGGCGCAGATGTTTTTCCACCGCCGTCTGCGTGCCGATGCCCGCGTGATCCATTCCTGGCAACCAAAGGACTTCGAATCCCCGCATCCGCGCACGCCGCGCGAGGATGTCCTGAATCGTATCGTTCAAAACATGCCCAAGCGTGAGCACCCCAGTGATGTTGGGTGGCGGCATCACGATCGAAAACGCCGGTTTCGACGACGCCGGATTCGCTATGAAATCGCCATGCTCGATCCAGCGCTGATACCATTTCGGTTCAACCGCTTTCGGATCGTATCTCTTGTGAAGCTCAGCCATCGACCAAGCATCCAAGAGTGAGCAGTAATTGCAAGAAGCGCGGAAGACATGTCAGCAGCGATCGTTTTATTCACTAATGCAAATCAGCAACGCCATGCTCGATTTGAAATTTCCGCTGTTTTTTACTGCGCTTTTGTCTCCGGGAGTTTGAAACCGACGTAAGTCCCCGCGCTGATCCCAAGCAGGCCGAGCAGCGTCGCGCTAAACGCCGGCATCGCCAGTTCGTTGTAAACATTTGCCACAAACATGATCCCCAGGATGAGAGTCCAGACAAAGATCTGGAATCGATGAAAGCTGATTAGATTGTTTTCCGCGAGGAGGTCGTACATCACGCCCTTCCAAGTTGGCCACGCGAAGTAGGCGCTTTGCCAGCGATAGTTTGCCAATCGTTCCCGTACCTCATTCTGTCTCTGTTCGTTGTCGTCTAGCGCTTGCTTGTTCGAAGGAGATATTGTCGTGCGGGCTTTCTGCAGAGCTTCCAACTCTTTCTGGGTATCGGCTCGCAGTTGGTTCAACTCCGCGAGCACTTCAAGGTGGGGTCGGGTCACATCGACAACGGGTTGATTGCCGGAAGAGCCTGCCGGGGACCGGTTTGGCCGCATCGACAAAAGCAGAACCCAATGCCGTGCCCGCGCTAATCCCAATTAACGCCAGCACCGAGGAGTTAAGCGTATTCATATCGCCTGTCACGACCCAAAGAAAAAAATAAGATGCGATTACGAGAAAAAACCAAAACGCCATCTGTCCGCGAGCGAGACTGTAAGGCCTCTGACCATCTGGCCGGCGTGGTGAATTCGCATCGCGAATGATGTGCGTATACCGGGCCAGTGCAAAAAAGGCGACCAGCGCTCCGAGAATAACCATCAAGCCGAAAGCGGTCCGAAATGGCGGTATGATTGTTAGATAAAACTGCTGATCGAACTCCTCTTTGGACCCCTGTTCATCAGGTTTGAGCTCCGAAGGAATTTCCTCGCCCGTTTTGGGAAAGCCAACTGATACCGCCACCTTGCGGTTAAAGACTGGTTGGTTGAGCACATGCGACCACCCCACCTTCGATTTTTCATCGTGGACAAGCGAAAACCAAAAAGTCGTGATTGTATATGGAATGGAATCCTTTGTGTAATATGGAAACGGCGATTCATGCGAGTAAAAGGGGGTAAGGCCTTCGAGTGGAATACCATCGAGGTAAAGTACGAGGTTTTGCCATCCGGGCTTGTCAAGGTTCTTCCCGTGATCCTTTATCCAGTCTTTGAAATTGATAACATCGACCCAAATCTCGTCGCCGCGTTGCGCATAAGTTTGCTTAGACGAACGCTCTTCGTGCTTCCGGTTTCGCACTCCCACCCAACGCACAGAAGGAGGCACGGGGGTTGGTGTGGGTGAAACTCCAGCAGTAGCCTGCGCTGCGGATGTCGCCGGAGGCGCGGGTGTTTCGTCTGCTCGCAGTGTTTCGGACGAAAGCCCAAAAGTTAACATGCAGAAACCAATCAGAAGGAACAAGGGCACACTCGGGCGCTGCTGTTTCATCAAGCAATTCGATCGGTTCGCTTCGATCTCTGTTTCACGGAAACTCCAAGAATGCGCTGCATGAAGAGAAGTCCTTTACTCTCCACAAGATGACGGACCTATTTGTCCCGTCAGCCATGTCCTAAGGATGCATCGGCAAATTGCGCAATGACAAGTCTTTTCTCGACGGAGTGCGACACCGGTCGCTTCTTCTACCCTCCAAGAAGACAATCCGAGTTGCGGGTACTCTGCTACGCCGCCACTTTTCCATCTGCATGAGTAACTCCCATCCGATTGGTGTTTTCGATTCCGGCATCGGTGGTCTAACCGTCGTGAAGGCGTTGCGTGAGTTATTGCCCAATGAAAGCATTTTTTATGTTGGCGACACGGCGCGCGTTCCGTATGGACCGAAAAGTCCAGAAACCGTCCAGCGCTATGCAATGGAGCTGGCAGAAATGCTGGTGCGGAAAAATGCGAAAGCGCTGGTTGTTGCATGTAACACGGTTTCATCAGTCGCGCTCCCACTGTTAACAAACAAATTTTCCGTGCCAGTTATCGGAGTGATCGAACCGGGAGCGCGCGCTGCATTGGTCGCGACTCGTAACCGCCACGTCGGTGTGATTGGGACCCGTGCAACGATTCGCAGCGGCGCGTACGACAACGCACTGCGCGCAACCGACAACAACGTGCGCGTCAGCAGTCGTGCGTGTCCGTTACTTGTACCTTTGATTGAAGAAGGTTTGCTCGAGGACGACGTGACGGACCGAATCATCGCGCGCTATCTTGACCCGCTTCTTTCCGATGGGATCGACACGCTGGTTCTGGGCTGTACACACTATCCGCTGCTCTCTCCTGCGATTTCGCGTACGCTCGGGGACGGGATCAGGCTGGTTGATTCGGCTATCAATTGCGCTCTCGCCGTCAGGCAATTACTGGACGAGCAATCGTTACGAGCAGGACAGTCGGATCGAGGGGAGTTACGCGTAACGCTCACTGACGCGGCGGATAATTTTCTCAACGTCGCCCGCGACGCGTTGCAGTTGAATTTCGGCGAGATCGAGCTCCAACCGTTGGCTTAGATTTCGGCAGGCTTTTGGCTACAAGATCATAGGAATGGTCGATCATTTGTCGCAGCTCAGCATCAGGAATGCCGGTATCAATCTCGACGGTGTTCCAATGTTTCTTGTTCATGTGATAGCCGGGTGTGACTTGCTCGTAGCGGTCACGCAGGTCGAGCGCTAAATCAGGGTCGCACTTCAAATTTACGGCAGCTGGAATTTCGTAGAGAGCTGCCAACGCAAACATCTTACCGCCGACCTTGAACACCAGAACATCAGGTCCGAATGGCGTGCCCTCAGTGGCACCGTCCTTGTGGAGGCAGTATTTGCGAAAATCCACTGCGTCCATTCACGGCCGTTTCACAAACAGAGGAACAGACGCCTCGTGCCGATCGTCAACTGCCAGATCAATCGAGTATTCCTCATCAACTCTAGGTAGCTTTAGTTGCTGAATATTTACAGCCAATGTTATAGTGGCAGAGGAGTCGTTTCCAGGAAACTTCACGTCAGTAGTGGCCTCAATGCTCGGCATGACCGCGATGCCATCTTGATCAATAAACGTGACGCGAAGTCGCTTTTGTCCCTCTTCGATACGTTGAAATCGTATTTTGATCGCCAATGCGCATTGCGGATGCACAAGGGGGGCTTTTGTAGCATTCAGACGATCAAACGAACCAAGAACATTCAACTTTCCCGCAGCATCTACTGTAGCAGCATCGCACAACGTAAAGATCTCGACCTTCATAATTCAGGCGACGTCGCGCCGGTACAGGTGCATAACCCTAAAATCAACAAATACGCGAGCTCAAAATTCTCACCAGATCGCCGATCGGGACCCGCTCTTGTTTCATCGAATCGCGATCTCGTAGCGTCACCGTGTCGCGTAGTGCAGCATCCTTTTCTCCGAGCGTCTCAAAATCAACAGTTACTGCAAACGGGGTGCCAATTTCATCCTGACGCCGATAGCGGCGTCCGACCGCGCCGCTTTCGTCGTAAAACACAGTCATGTGTGGGCGCAGAAGAGCGATGATATCCTTCGCTTTCGCCACGAGTGGCTCCTTATTTTTTAGCAAGGGAAACACCGCGCACTTAATCGGCGCCATCCGCGAATGAAAACGTAAGACTATGCGTGATTCCATTTCGCCCTTATCGTTAGGTGCCTGGTCTTCTGTATAAGCACTGCAGATCAAGGCGAGGATAGTGCGATCCACACCCGCGCTTGGCTCAACGACGTGCGGAATAAATCGTTGTTTAGCTTCTTCATCGAAATACTCGAGCGATTTACCGCTTCCTTTCTGGTGCTGTAGCAAATCGTAGTCGGTGCGATACGCAACACCTTCGAGCTCCTGTCGTCCAAACGGAAAATCGTATTCAATGTCATAAGTCCCTTTTGAATAGAACGCCCGCTCTTCGTCTGGAACTGTCAGCACGTGAAGTTTGCTGCGCGGAATCCCGATATTCTCGTAAAACTTGAGCCGTTCCTCCTTCCAATATTCGAGAAGCTCCATCCCTTGCTCCGGTCGGCAAAAATATTCCAGTTCCATCTGTTCAAACTCGCGTGAACGGAATGTGAAATTGCGCGGATTGATTTCGTTGCGAAATGCTTTGCCGATCTGCGCGATCCCGAATGGCAACTTCTTGCGCGACACTTCGAGGATGTTCTTAAATTGGACGAAAATAGATTGCGCAGTTTCAGGACGTAGATATGCGATGGAGCTTTCGTCGGCAGCGGCGCCAACATGCGTTTCAAACATCAGGTTAAATTGGCGCGCTTCGGTAAAGTCTTTCCCGCCACAATTTGGGCATTGCTTGACGCCGTTTTTCTCCACGAGTTGATCGGTGCGGAGGTGAGCCTTGCAGGTACGGCAATCAATCATCGGATCGGAGAATCCTTCGACGTGCCCAGACGCCTTGAGAATAGCGGGATGCGTCAAGATCGCACCGTCCATTCCGACCACGTCATCGCGCTCATGCACCATGACGCGCCACCAGTAATTTTTTAGATTACGCTTTAGCTCCACTCCGAGCGGACCGTAATCCCAGGCGCCATTGAGCCCGCCGTAAATTTCGCTCGACTGAAAAATGAAGCCGCGCCGTTTACACAGGCTGACAATCTTCTCCATCCGCTGGGAGTCGTTCGCCGCGTTCATAGTTATCGCAGTTTAGACAAATCCAAGAATGTTGTAGAGGCGTTTGTGCCAAACGCCTTTTCGTTCGTTCGACGACTGACACGGATGCCGCTAGAACGATGCACCTACGTTTGTGTTTCGACTTTGACCTCGGTCTTAACCGAATTCGCGATGAAGCATTGCTCGTGCGCAGCATGATTCATCTCCTCGATCTCTTGCGACGTCGGTTGCTGCTCGCCGGAGAATTTCAGCCGCTGCCGGAGTGTGACGCGTGTAATGGCTAGCCTGCCTTCGGCATTTTTCTCCATGATGCCAACCGCGTCATCGACATATTCCTCGAGCACGAACTTCTTTTTGCACGCAATAGCGAGGAACGTCAGCATGTGACAGCTCGAAAGCGAAGCCACGAAGGCTTGTTCCGGATCGACCAGGTTCGGATTACCCAAATAAGCCGGAGCCGACGAGGCCTGCATCTCGTGTTTGCCGTCAAATTTCCAGGTGTGATCGCGTGAATATTTCTGATATTCGAACGGCTTGTCGCCGCGATTCCAAGTAAGAGTGACTTTATGTTCTGACATGCGTTTAGATAGATCGCGACACGCTGCAAGGCAAGCGCTCGGGGAGGCAGTATAACCATGCTGTAGCGTGCGCTGTCGTCAGCGCATCATGGGAAGCCATGAATTGTGCTCAAGAGTCCGCCGAGGATAGCGGACGCTACAGCGGGCTTGCGCTCCGGGACGCCCGACTTATTATCTCGGCTTCTGAAAATCTGCGCGATTAGCTCAGTGGTAGAGCGCTTGCTTCACACGCAAGAAGTCGCAGGTTCGAACCCTGCATCGCGCACGTCATCATTGCTCGCTCAAAACGTGACGCGCGCTCTTATGGCAAAGCGGTCGCCGCGGCGACACGTTACAGGTTCAAACCCTCTATCGCACAGGTCAAAAGCGCATTCTTTTACCAAGCGCGCCGCAAACTTAGATCCCCAATTCTATGGCCCTGATACAAGAAGTTCTTGAAATTGTTAAAAAACGTAATCCTAACGAGCCTGAGTTTCTTCAGGCTGTGACAGAGGTGCTGGAATCGATCCGGCCGGTGATCGACCGCAGCAAAAAGTGTCGCGACGCCAAAATTCTCGAGCGTCTGGTCGAACCGGAGCGAATGATTCAGTTTCGTGTTCCGTGGATCGACGACAAAGGACAGATTCAGGTGAACCGCGGGTTCCGTGTCCAGATGAATAGCGCGCTCGGCCCTTACAAGGGCGGCTTGCGTTTTCATCCAACTGTTTGTGCCAGCATCATCAAATTCCTTGCGTTCGAACAAGTCTTTAAGAACTCGCTCACGGGCCTGCCAATGGGCGGCGGAAAGGGCGGCTCAGACTTCGATCCCAAGGGGAAATCCGACAGAGAGGTCATGCGATTTTGTCAATCGTTCATGACTGAACTGTTCCGCCATGTCGGTCCGAATACCGATGTGCCTGCCGGCGACATCGGCGTAGGAGGGCGCGAGATCGGGTATCTCTTCGGCCAGGTACAAACGGCTGGCGAACGAATTTACAGGTGTGCTAACCGGAAAAGGCCTCAGTTGGGGCGGCTCGCTGATACGTCCGGAGGCGACTGGCTACGGCGCTGTTTATTTCGCGCAAGAAATGCTCAAAACACGCGATGAAACAATTGAAGGCAAAGTTTGCAGCGTTTCAGGTGCCGGCAATGCCGCGCAGTTTACTGTGGAGAAATTGATCCACTGCGGTGCAAAACCGGTCACGATGTCCGACTCTAGCGGCTTCATTTACGACAAGAACGGCGTCGATGAAGAAAAGCTCGCATGGGTCAAAAGCATCAAGAACGTCCGGCGCGGACGCATCAGAGAGTACGCCAAAAAATTCCGTGGCTCCAAATATGTAGCCGGCCAGCGGCCCTGGAGTATAAAGTGCGATTGCGCGTTTCCATGCGCGACGGAAAACGAGATTACAGCCGAAGACGCAAAGAAATTGCTCGCCAACGGTTGTTACCTTGTCTCTGAAGCGGCGAACATGCCGAGCGTGCCGGCAGCGGTCGATCTGTTCCTTGAAGAGAAGATTTTGTTCGGCCCAGGAAAAGCGGCAAATGCCGGAGGCGTGGCGACATCCGGCCTGGAAATGAGCCAAAACTCCATGCGCTTGCCATGGCCTCGCGAAGAAGTCGATTCGCGATTACGCCACATTATGTCGACAATCTTCAAAAACGCCTGGGACACCGCTGAAGATTACGGGCAACCCGGCAATCTCGTGGTCGGCGCAAACATCGCCGGATTCGTGAAAGTCGCCGATGCCATGCTCGATCAGGGTGTTGTTTAGGACATGGTAGTGGGATTGAGTGCGCCGCGTGACAGACGCACGTAAGCCATCTCTCGCATCCGAATAGTCATATGATGAAAATGAGATACTTCGTGCTGTTTGTTTTAATTTGCGCAGCGCTTGGCGTCGGGGGCTGCGCGGACTACTACGCTGGTTATCCCGGTTATGGTTCCTACTATGGCCCGGGGCCGTATTACGGGGGAGGCTCGGTGGTGGTCGCTGTCGGGGATCGACCTTATTATCGAGGTTCCGGGTATTGGTACAGCGGAAGGTATTACGTCTGGAAGCCGGGACACTGGCGCTGGCGGAACGGCCAACAGGTTTGGATCCGCGGTCACTACGTCATTCGAGTATACTAATCCAGCGAACTGCTGAGCGAACAGCCGTCAAATGATCGGTTGGGCGAGGCCCCAAGCCGCCAGGCGGAAACGCATCGCCGTCGCCAGGCAGCCCAATCCATACCACACGCTTCTGCGAAAATTGATCGACGAAGCTTCCGGCATGTATCGAGCTGGACAGGTCACTTCACCGATGGCGCAGCCCAAGGCGACGATTTGCGCGAGGATTTGATTGTCGAAAACGAAATCGTTCGAGTTCGTTTGCAATGGCAATCGCTCCAGCAACTGCCGCGAAAAGGCGCGGTAGCCGGTATGATATTCCGACAGTTTCGCACCGATAAGAAGATTCTCCACGAGCGTGAGAAACCGATTGGAAACGTATTTCCACCATGGCATACCGCCGCGGAGCGCACCTCCGCCAAGTATGCGTGAAGCGAGAACGCACGGATACAAGCCGCTGGCCACCAGAGCTGCCATCGCCGGAATCAGTTTGGGCGTGTATTGATAATCAGGATGAATCATGATGATGATGTCCGCGCCCGCGGCCAGCGCGAGCCGGTAACAGGTTTTTTGGTTGGCGCCGTAACCGCGATTCTCCGGATGCACCTCTATCTGCACCTTTGGCAAAGCGCGGGCGATTGCGACCGTTTCATCGCGACTGGCGTCGTCGACAACAATGACCAAATCCACAATGCCATGTGCCATGGCTTCGTCATAAGTCTGGCGCAATGTGCGCGCGGCGTTATAGGCGGGCATCACTACGACAATTGTCTGGCCGTTTAGCATCGTGATCGTCGAATATGCGTTGAATGGCTACCTTGCAAGCTTGATGACTATTTTTTATGATCCACGCTGCCTCGAATATTCCAGCCCGGGCCATCCAGAACGGCCGGAGCGCATCGCTCGCACCGTCCCATTGCTAAAAGAGCGTCACCCTGAGTGGGAATGGCGTGAGCCTCTCGCAGCCACAGATGATCAATTGTTGCCAGCGCACTCGCGTCGGCACATCGAGCGCGTTATCCACGCGCGGGGCGATTTTGATCGCGACACGCCGTTTTATCCACATATCGCGATGCATGCCCGCTGCTCGGCTCGCGCTGCGGTTGAGTCGGCCTGCGTGGCATTGAAAGGCGGGTGCGCATTTAGCTTGATGCGACCGCCTGGCCATCACGCCACGCGAGACCGCGCAATGGGTTTCTGTTACTTCAGCAATGCCGCTATCGCCGCGCTGGATGCGCTCGAAAGCGACGCTAAACGCGTTGCGATTTGGGATTTTGACGGCCACCACGGCAACGGAACGGAAGCGATTGTAGCCCACCATGAGCGGATTCGATTTGCATCGATCCATCAGTTCCCGGCGTATCCCGGGACCGGCACGAAATCGTTTGCGAACATTGAGAACTATCCCATCGCGCCTTTTACACGGCGCGCTGGAGTTGTTAGCGTGGCGCGCCGTTCTCTCAATCGACTGGTCGGTTTCGAACCTGATTTGCTTTTGGTTTCAGCAGGGTTCGACGGATACGCGCGCGATCCACTGTTGCAGTTAACGCTTGAGCGCGAAGACTTCGCTACGTTCGGCGAGTGGTTAAAACAAATCGATATTCCTGTAGCAGTTGTCCTGGAAGGCGGCTACAGCGATGACTTGCCCGAGTTAATCGACGCGTTCTTAACCGCTTGGAATGGCTGAATTGCAGCGGCTATCGGCCGTCATAAAACGCCATTAGAGTTATTCTATCTCACCAATGCGCGCGCAAAGTCATTCCGATCAACAGTGCAGCCGCATCTTCAATGTCGTGATATTTGTGCTCAGCCGCTCTGGTTTTCACCGCGAGGAGGCCACACCGGTGAACGTTTGTGAAGTCACCGTAAGGAAACTTGTATCTGCGTTTCGTATTCACAGCGTAACGTTCGTCCACGCCAAGATGCCACTTCGCGTACTCGGCAAAGCCGTGCGCGCGGATGAACTCATTTTCCATATCAGGCGAAGGTTTGTGCTCGTGCCACGCGCCTTTGCGGTCAGCGATCAGATGTCCTTTCTGGATAAGTTGAGACGCAAACGCGGCGCCATTTTGGTTGACCTTCATGCTGCCACCCGACTGCGCCCGGGCACCAATGATCGCGTTGAGACAAACGATCAGTCCGATCCACGCTACACAATTAAACTTGCTGATGGCTGCTTTCATTCTCGCAAGCCGAAACGTTTGCCTCACGCCCAGAAATGGCAACAGTATTCGCCTTAGCGGGCCGTAGCACAGCTTGGTAGTGCGCTTGAATGGGGTTCAAGAGGTCGCGGGTTCAAATCCCGCCGGCCCGATCTTGCAAATGTCCGGTCAGTATGTTTTACGTTTATGTTCTGCGCAGCGGCAAGACTAACCGACGCTACGTAGGATCGTGCGAAAATTTGGACGAACGTTTTCGCCGCCACAATTTGGGTCATTCCAAAGCTACGCGTCATGGCATTCCATGGAATCTGGTTCACAGTGAGTGCTTTTCTAATCGTGCCGATGCGGTAAGAAAGGAGCAATATTACAAATCAGGTCGAGGTCGTGAAGAACTGGATCGATTGCAGTTGTAGTGCGATCGCCGCGGCGACAGGTCGCGGGTTCAAATCCCGCCGGCCCGATAGAATGTTTAGCCACGGATTGACACACATAAACGCGGATTGTTCGTGGCCAGGAAAAAAATTCTGTTAAATCTGTGTTCATCTTTGGCTGAATGCTAAGCGCTGGAATTGTCGGGCTGCCGAACGTTGGGAAGTCAACCCTGTTCAATGCGGTCACACGCACACATAAGGCGCCGGCGGAAAATTACCCGTTCTGCACGATTGATCCGAACGTCGGCGTGGTAATCGTGCCCGACCCGCGGCTGGAAAAGATCACAGAGATTTCCCGCTCAAAAAAAATCACAGCAACAGCAATCGAGTTTGTGGATATCGCCGGTCTGGTCAAAGGCGCGAGCGCCGGCGAGGGCCTTGGTAATCAGTTCCTCCATCACATTCGCGAAGTGGAAGCGATCGTACAGGTGGTACGTTGTTTCGAGAATCCGGACATTCATCACGTCGATGCTACGATTGATCCAATCCGTGACATTGAGATCATCAATACCGAACTCGTGCTCGCTGACCTGGCGTCCTTACGCAAGCGACAGGAGCGATTACAAAAACAACTGCACGCCGGCGAAAAGACAGCCCAGAGTGAAAATTCGATCGTCGAAAAACTGCTTCCGCATCTCGACCGCGCGAAACCGGCGATCACCGCGGCGTTGACTCCCGAAGAAAAGGTGATCGCGGCAGGTTTCTTTCTTCTTACGTCAAAGCCGACGATTTTTGCCTGCAACGTGGCGGAGTCGGATCTGGCAGCAATTGCCAGCGGCGATGCCGGAAATCCTGCCACGGGCTATGTGGATCTTGTTCGAGACTATGCCGAACACCATTTCTCCACCGAAGCAATCGTGATCAGCGCTCAAATCGAGAGCGAGCTCGTCGATCTGACCGAGCAGGAGGCAGTGGAATATTTGCGCGGCCTCGGCGTGGACGACAGTGGCGTCCACGAGCTTATTCGGGCGGTCTATCATCTGCTCGGGTTGCGCACGTTTTTTACCACTGGCGAAAAGGAGACCCGCGCCTGGACCATTCATACCGGCGATAAAGCGCCAGCCGCTGCGGGAGCGATTCACTCGGATTTTGAGCGTGGTTTTATCGCGGCGGAAACGATCCACTGCAACGACCTGATCGCAGCCGGTTCGTTCGCCAAAGCACGAGAAGCAGGCAAACTCCGGTTGGAGGGAAAAGATTACGAAGTCCGCGACGGCGACGTAATTTTGTTTCGATTCAATGTCTGAGTTGTAGAGGCAGCTGTGTCAGCTGCATGCGAGGGGCGCTCGAAATAAGCGCCGCGATACGACCCCTATGCAGGCGCATCGTATAAAATCCGGCCGCATTGCTCGCAGCTGACGATTTCTTTTCCGGCTTTGACTCCTGCTGCGGTCGCAGTCGTTACTTTCATGTGGCAGCCGGTGCAAACTCCGTGCTCGACAGCGACGATCGCAGCGTCGCCCTTGCTGTTGAAGAGGCGCTCGAACTTGTCGAGCAAATCGGCATCGATCTGGGACGCGAGCGCTTCCCGCTCCTTTTCGAGTTCTTGCTGACGCGTTTCCAGCGCTTTTGATTTGCTTTCGAGATCAACCAACTGCCGCGAGATGCTGTCTTTAGTCGCCCGCGCAGCTTTCTCCGCCGCTTCGAATTCACCTTTTACCTTGTCGGCCTCGATCATCAACTCGAGCTCCTCGATCCTCGAGTTTGCGGATCTCATTTTCGTATCGCTCAATCTCGTGGCCGATTGCCTGAAACTCGTCGTTTTTCCTGGTTTGATACTGCTGCGTCTTGAGCCGTGCGATGCTTTCGGTGCGCGTGCCTACATCGAGCTCCAGCTTTTTTCGCTCAACTTCAAGATGGCGGTTTTTTTGTTTCAGCGCGTCAACGCCCGCCGCGCTCGCCGCCAGTTGCGATTCGAGATGGCTGCGTTCCAACGGCAGCGTTTTGATCTCAGTTTGGATCTGTCGGATCTTTTGTTGTCGATCTTGGAGGACGAGCAGTTGTTCCAGGTCCGGGTGCACGAGCGCTCAACCTATTGATTCGGCGAAGCGGCGTCAATCATTGGCCAGTGGACTGAAGTTCACTGAAAGCTCTGAGGACTTGCTCTGGCCGCGCGCGCACGGCGATGTTTTCCGTGAGATTGACCCAGCGAACCACGCCGTTGGAATCAATTAGAAATTCGGCGGGACGCGCAATGTCCGCGCTTTTCGGACCGGCCCCGGGATGCAACACATCGTATCGGCGAATAACCTTCGCTTTCGGATCGGAAAGCAGCGGAAGCGTATAGCCGAGCTTTTGCGATTGCCGCTGGTTAATATCCGGCGAATCAACGCTGATGCCGACAACGCGAATGTCACGCGTCTCGAACTCCGCCAGCCTTTGCTGAAAACTCCGCAACTCGGAGTTGCATAGCGGTCACCAAAATCCGCGATAAAAAATCAGCACGACGGCTTTCGAACCGGAGAGCAAATCCCCGAGGCCGAGAGGTTTGCCATTTTGATCAAGTAATAGAAAGTCTGGCGCCTTTTGCCCAACGCGCGGGGCGCCGGTTGAGGCCGGCACCTGCCGCAGGACGTAGAAAATTTCGTAACTGAAAAACGCGACAACAAGTACAGCAATCACTGTGAAGATCGATCCGAAAATCTTTCCGCGGTAAACTTGCGGCCTGCCGAACGCGCGGAACATGCCGACCAGCAACAACGCAGCCCCAATTCCAAAGAGCAAAAGATTCGCCCATGGAAAATCCCGCGTGATTGGAAATTGAGCGAAGAACGCGTACGAAAACAACCCGGCGACTACGACAACGAAGCCGACCCAGATCGGCCAGTTCCACTTCCGCTTCATGCCGATCTTGTCGTGCCCATTCGCAAGATCCAGCGGTAGAGCACGAAAGCGATAACCACGAACGCAACGCCGCCGATAAAAATGCCGGCCGTTTCAAATCCGGGACCCACCAGGGCCAACGGCGCCGCTTTGCCGGAGAACACAACGATTGCGGAAAGGATAACGCCGATGATGCTCTCGCCAACGATCAAGCCCGACGCGAGAAGCACGCCAAGCTGTTTGGTCGCTTCGGGCTTGGGTGTGCGATTCGCTCGTTGGTCGAAAAACCAGCCGACAATTGCGCCGACAACGATCATCAACGTGCTTTGCGTTGGTAGATAAATTCCGAGTCCCACCGCCAGTGGCGGAACACGCATGTGTTTTGTCGTGCGTCCGAGAATTTCGTCGAGGAGGATGATGCCGATGCCTATCAATCCGCCGATTCGGATCAAGCTCCAGTCAATGTCCGCGGCTATGACGCCTTGAGCCAAAGAGGAAATCAGTCCCGCCTGCGGTGCAGGCAATGGATGCGGTCGAAGCTCTGCTCCCGGTGCGCCGACAAACCCGTAGGCGTGATTCACCAGATCGAGCACCGGCGGAATCACAAATGCGCCCGCAATGACACCGATGACCAGTGCCACCTGCTGTTTCCACGGCGTGGCATCAACCAGTTGGCCGGTCTTGAGATCCTGAAGATTGTTGTTCGCAATCGCAGCGACGTTGAAAATGACCGCAGTAGTGAAAAGAGCGAAGGCCATCAGTGATTTGCCCGCATCTGGCGACACGTATGGTTTTACGCCGATCACAAGCAGTAAAGCAGCGCCGATCACCACTAAAATCCCAATGCCAGACAACGGGCTGTTGGACGAACCGATCAAGCCCAGCCATGTAACCGCAGACCGCCGAGACGAAGAAGCTCATCAACACGACATAGGCGACCCCGCCAATGATGAGCGTTGGGAGATGCGCACCGAGGCCGCTTGTATTGCCGAAATAGCCGAGCAACCAGCCGATCGGCAGCATGCACACCAGCGTGATAATACCGACGATGCCGATCGGAATGTCGCGCTCCGTGATTGGCAGCGTGTCGGCTTTGCCGGCTTTACGCGCACGCGAGGCAGCCATCGCACCGGCAGGCCGCTCGCAACCGGCTTTACCAACTTCAGCAGTGTCCAGATCGCCGAAACGCCGATCGCCCCAGCGCCGACGAAACGCACTTTCGTGCTCCACGTCTTTTGCGCGAGCGCGGCGGCGGCAGTCGTCATATCGCCGGCGATTTCCGAAAAATGCGGGACGCCCCAACCCCAACCAATCACTGTGCCAATCAACATCGCGATCCCAACAGAGAGACCAACCAAATGGCCAATCGCCAACAGCGCGAACGAAAGAGCAAAGTCATAGCCGCTGACTGCGCCACGTCTGCCAATTCGGAAGGTTTGCGCGACATCCGCGGCGAAAATTTGCGTAGCGACAATCACTGCAAAAACGGCGGACACGATCGATCCCCACAACACCGCGAGCAGACCGGCCCGACCATGTTCAACATCGGAAGCATGTTCTGAGTCGCCACTGCTTCCGACCTTGAGCACTTCAGCGCATGCGACGCCTTCCGGATACGGCAAATCGGAATCTGTCACCAACGCCCGCCGCAGCGGGAATCGAATACATCACGCCGAGAATGCCGCCGAGTGCGCAGATCCAAAACGAGGTCCAAAATGGAAACCCAGTCCACTAGCCGATCATGATCAACCCCGGCAGCACGAAAATGATCGCCGACAGCGTGCCCGCAGCCGACGCGACGGTTTGCACGATGTTGTTTTCCTGAATTGTCGCGTCGCGGAAACCACGCAGGATCGCCATCGAAATCACCGCCGCCGGAATCGATGTCGAGAAAGTTAGCCCGGCCTTAAGGCCGAAGTACACGTTGGCTGCAGTGAACACCAGTGTGATGATGATGCCGATTATCAAGCCGCGAATAGTAAGTTCCGCTGGGCTGTTCGCGCGCATTTGTTGATTAGCTTTCACGACGCGATTTCCAATTCTCGAATCACGTAGCCGGGTTCCATGCCTGACCAACGCGAGCGGAGGATAGTCTGGAATCGCAGAATGGGTCAAGACGTTGTCGTTTACCGGGCGCGTGGATCCCCGTTTGCTTCGGCCCGCGCTAGGACTCAATCCGCGTTCCACGCCGACGGTACGAGAAGCAGGCCGTTCGCCTCGGCCGCCGAAGGTTCGCGATGACGAGGCGACCGCTCGCCAGATCAGAACATCTCCACAGGCGAGCGTTGAACGTTCTGGGAACTGATTTGAGCTGCGCGCTCTTCCCCGAGAACGGACACACGAAGATCCCAGATTTCGTTGTCGATGTTGCGAAAAGCGTTTTCAGAAAATTCGTCCGGCGAAGTTAGCTTCTTCTTAAAACGGGCAACGTTGCCGACGGCGCGATTGATTTGATCTGATGGCAGCTTGCCGAGAATTCCCGAGATGGTTTCGATTTCAGGAATACGATGGCAAATCATCACGACGTCGTTTCCGGCGTTGATAGCGAGGCGAATGGTGTCCTCTAATCGATATCCGGTCAGGATCGCGCCCATGTCGAGATCGTCAGTCATGACCAGACCATCGAAACCAAGTTCGTTGCGCAACAAATCTGTGGTGATCCGGCGCGATAACGTGGCGGGCTTGCGTTCCGGTTCGAAGCATGGATACCAGCCGTGGCAAATCATCATGCTGTCCACGACAGGGATGTTCGAAACGTCAAATTGCCGAAACACAGCCAGTTCGTTCTGCTCAAGTTCTTCGCGGCTGCGATCGATTCGCGGCAACTGGTAATGAGCATCTGAAGGCGCAGCGGAGTAACCGGGAAAATGTTTGCCGCAACTCGTGATCCCCTGCCCTCTCATTGCCTCATTGAATGCGCCCGGCATTGCGCACGACTTGCTCGACGGTTTTTCCGTAGCACCGGCCACGCAGCGAGTTGTCGGCATCGTCGTCAAATGAAATGTCGAGCACGGGGCATAAATCCAAATTGAACCCGAAAAGACGCAGCAAACGCCCGGTGATATCGCCGTGACGTCTGATCAGATCGACATCGTCTTTGTCGCGCAATTGTTGTGCGTTTGGCGGCTCGTTGCCAATCAGGCGCAACCGCGAGACGCGGCCCCCTTCCTGGTCGATCGTAATGATGGGCTCGATCTCGCTAAGGTCGCGCAAATCATCGATGAGCTTTCGGAGTTGCGTTGCGCTCTCGATATTGCGTCCGAAAAGAATGAACGCACCGGGTTGCACCCGCCGAAACAAGCTGGCGGTTTCCGCATCGAGTTCTTTGCCGGGAACGCCGGTCATGATCAGTTGACCAAGGGAATCGACCTTCATTGGGAGCCGTAAAAGTAAGCGTTCAGGAGCGCCTCAACATTTAACAATGATGTCATTGTGTGGGAAGGGAAAGTCGTCCGGAGATTCTTTCGCTTCGCTCAGAATGACAGGATAGTAGTTGAACGTAGACTGCCGAAGGATTAGCGTTTAACCGTTTGGCGTTGAAAAAAATCGCGATCTATGGCGGCACGTTCGACCCCGTCCATCACGCGCATTTAATTCTTGCTCGTGAAGTGATTGAGACACTCGGTTTCGAAAAAGTTATTCTTGTGCCAGCGGCGATTTCGCCTCTCAAAAAGGCCGCACCGGTTGCCAGCGGCGAACTACGATTAGCGATGTTGCGGGCGGCGACAAAGAACGATCCGGAGTTTGAAGTGGATGAATGCGAGCTGCGACGCCCGCCTCCTTCGTACACAATCAATACGGTGGAGGAGATCCGGCGACGTGAACCTGAGGCAGCGATCTACTGCTTAATCGGTGAAGACAATGTGGAGCAACTGCCGCAGTGGCGTCGCTTCAATGAACTGCGAGAACCTGGTTCGTTTTGTTGTGCTGGATCGCAGCGGGAAACAACCCACACATTCTTATCCGTTGATTCATCGGCGTATCGACATTTCCGCCACTGAGATCAGACGAAGAGTTGCGCAAAACGAATCAATTCGTTATCTCGTACCCGAATCGGTCGAGGAAATTATACAGCGCGAAAAACTTTATCAGGAGCATTCGAAATAACGCCGGAAAATTTAGCAAAGAGCTGCGCCGAACTCGCCTCGAGCAAAAAGGCCGAGGACATCGTTGTGCTGGATTTGCGCGGCATTTCGACCTTCACAGATTTCTTTGTGATCTGCTCGGGTGCGTCCGAGCCTCAACTCAAAGCCATCGCGAACGAAATCGAAACGCGGTTGCGTGAGGACCATTCGCTGCGCCCGGTAGCGGTTGACGGATTTCCCGCCAGCCAATGGATGGTGCTCGATTACCTTCAAGTGGTCGTCCACATTTTCCATCGCGACAAGCGCGCCTTCTATAGTCTGGAGGATCTGTGGGGCGACGCACCCCGGGTGCTATGGGAGTCGGCGTCAACTCTTTAGAGAGACTCGGCGCGCACAGGAGCGGTGTGCCCCACCAAACTCCTTTACATAGGTAAAAGGCGGGCAGTGTTCTGCACGCCAATTGCTCCACCGTCGCGAACCCCGTGCAATCAGGGCTTCATCCGCACGTCGGATGATTGCTCTTTATTCCTACTTTTTCGTGGGCGCAGGCGACGGTGGAGGAGGAACCTTCGCGAGCCCCTTGTGGAGCAGGCGTCGGAGGCGGTTTCACATCCATCAGTTCGACTTCAAAGATCAGCGTCGAGTTCGGACCAATATCGGGGCCCATTGCACGCTCGCCATAGGCAAGATTCGATGGAATGAACAACTGATATTTTGCCCCCTTCTTCATCAACTGAAGCGCTTCCGTCCATCCCTTGATCACGCCATTAACCGGAAAGGTGGCCGGTTGGCCGCGTTTATATGAACTGTCAAACTCCGTGCCATCGATCAGAGTGCCGCGGTAATTTACGGTCACCATGTCGGTGGGTTTGGGCTGCGGCCCTGTTCCTTCTTTCTCGACCTTGTATTCCAAACCGCTGGCAGTAGTTTTTACTCCGGGCTTCTTTTTGTTTTCCTCAAGAAACTTCGTCCCTTCGGTCTTGTTTTTTTCGCCGAGTTCTTTCTGTTTCTGTTCCATATCTTTCTCGAATTGTGCCATGACCTCTTTCACCTGGTCGGGCGTTAGTTGCGGTTTATTGGCAAGTGAATCTTTGATACCGGCGACGAGGATGTCCGGATTAACATCCACTTTTTGCCGGGCCAGATTGAACCCGATCTGCATGCCGATGCTGTAGCTGACCTTGTCCTTTTGGTCTTTGAGTTGTGGTGATTTCTCTTGCCCGAATAACGGGAATGCAATTAAGGATGCGCTAACAATGACAATAAAACGTTTCATAAGATCGTGTTTCTGCGCCGCATTGGTTTAAGATTACTCGCCGCAGAAACTCGCACGCTAATGGATAAATCCCGCCCGTCAAGAAAACAGCGTTGCCGCCTTTTTGGACGCCGTGATATTGCTGGTGCCCTGATCGCGATGGGCGTAATTGCGCTCTGGCCCAATATTGTTGCTTCGATCACTCTCTCGCACGACGAAGCTTTGAAAATCGGAAAAAGAGTCTGGCAAAATGAGTGCAATGGAGCTATTTCCGGACTTACTGCATGGAACAAAGGCGAAAATTTTGCGTCACTCGGCATCGGCCACTTCATCTGGTACCCGAAAGGACAACGTGGCCCATTCGACGAAAGTTTTCCGAAGGTTGTAAGCTTCATCTCAAAACGGGGCGCCAAATTGCCAACAATACTTCTCGGAGTCGGCCCTGGAGGGCCCTGTCCCTGGAACTCGCGTGCCGAATTTCTTCGGGCAGAACACACACCTGAGATGAATCAGCTACGCCGGTTCCTTGCCGACACGATTGACCTGCAGGCAGAATTTCTTGTTGCCAGATTGGAGGCCGCTCTGCCTAAGATGCTGGCCGAAACGGCGCCTGCCGACCGAACGAACGTGCAACAACAATTTGAACGCCTCATGAAAACTCCACAGGGACGCTACGCCCTGGTCGATTACGTAAACTTCAAGGGAGAAGGTGTTTTGCACACGGAGCGTTACCACGATCAGGGATGGGGTTTGCTGCAGGTGCTCGAGACCATGCACGGTAACTCGGACGCAGGCGCGGTTGACGAATTCGCGCGCGGCGCCAAAACGGTCTTAACGCGTCGCGTTCACAATGCTCCGCCTGAACGCCATGAATCACAATGGTTAACGGGTTGGCTTCGGCGCATAAATAGCTACAGTGGCGGCTAATCTTATGCCGGGAAGACTTCGTATACTTGTTTACGCCGTCTTGTTGACGGTCCTTGCCTCTTCAATTAGCGCGCAGTTCCGTCTTTTCGGACCGCGGCAAAGGCCGACGCCCAAACCGATGCGCAAAGCGTCGGCTTACATCAGCCGGCAGGAACCGTTGAAGGTAAATCAATCACTGCTAAATCAAGCCACCCCGGACAACGTGCACGTCGTCGTGTCTCTACCCAAGCAGCGCGCCTATTTGATGATAGGCGAACAAATCGTGGCCGACAGTCCGATCTCTTCTGGCAAGGCCGGGCACAGCACGCCCTCCGGTCATTTCTCTGTTATGGAAAAGGATCCCGACCATCGCTCCAGCATTTATGGTGACTTCGTTGACAGCTCGGGCCGGGTTGTTCGCGCCGGAATCAGCGCCAAGATCGATTCCGCCCCCAGCGGAACACATTATGTCGGTGCGCCGATGACGTGGTTTATGCGGTTAACAGGCGAAGGGGTCGGAATGCATGTCGGGATTTTGCCGGGATATCCCGCATCTCATGGTTGCATTCGGATGTCGGCGGACGGAGCGAAGTTATTTTACGATCATGTAAAAGTCGGGACCCCAGTGGCCGTGGGGGATTACTAAAATCTTAGCACAGACATCCTGCCTGTAAACAAAAGGCGATGCAACGGGGTCTGACGCGCTGGAAGACCATTCCGCTGTTAAGTAACTTTCTCCGCAAAAGATCGAGCGCGGCTCGCGCAGCCAATTGCTTGAACGTCTCGCGATCGGTTGGGAAAAAGAATTTTCTTACGACCGTATCTGACTGTGCCGAAGCGAGGGCAACGTAAACTGTCCCGATCGGCTTTTCGTCCGAGCCGCCGCCCGGCCCGGCGATTCCGGTCGTCGCGAGCCCGTATGACGAGCCTGCGCGTATCCGCGCACCCTCGGCCATTGCCCGCGCAACCGGTTCACTGACCGCGCCGTGTTTTTCAATCAATTTTGGATCGAGATTTAAGATGTCGCTCTTCGATTCGTTTGCGTAGGTGATGTAGCCGGCCAGAAAAACTTCTGACGCGCCCGGCACGTTTGTGATCGAGTTGGCGATGAAACCGCCAGTACACGATTCGGCTGTTGCCAAGGTTTCTTTTCGTTGCTTCAGCAGTTTCAGCACCACTGATTCAAGTGATTCATCGTTATCGGAGAAAATCGACGAGCCCAATTCTCCGCGAATGATAGTATCGGCCATTTGAATCGCCTCCGGTTCGCCGATAATGCGCACCTCCACTTCGCCTGGCCGCGCACAATAACCCAACTCGATTCCCGGGATTGCCAGAACTTTCTCGCCAATCGCCTCCTCAACGAGCGACTCGCCTATCCCTGCAATGAGATAGGACCGCCGCTCAATTGAAAGCGGCGCCTGAAGGATCGACTGCAAAATCGGCATCACGAATTTCTTGAACATCGGCTGAAGTTCACGTGGCGGTCCAGGGAGAACGAAAACGTGTGGGGACGAAATGCCTGGATTAATATTCGATTTCAAATAGAAACCGGGCGCGCTTCCGTGTTCGTTCGGCAGCACCTGCGCGCCTGCCGGGACATCGGCCTGACGGGCAATTCCCGGACCCCATTTGATTCCGCGCAACTGAAGTCTCTTCTGAAGCGACCTCAGTAGTTCAGGATCCTGAAGCAGTTCCAGTTTCAGCGATTCCGAAACCATCTCACGGGTGATATCGTCCGTGGTTGGGCCGAGACCGCCGGTAACAAAAAGAATTTCGCAACGCGGAAATAATTCCGCGAGCGTGCGCAGGATCGCGTCAGTGTCAGGAACCGTGCGCCGTTCATCGATCCGCAAACCGAGTGAAAGAATCTCGCGCGCGATAAAAGCCAGATGCGCGTCGTGAACGTCGCCAAGCAAAAGCTCAGTGCCGGTGTTGATGAGAGCGGCGTGCATGGAAGATCGAAAGGTAAACGTCCAACGCCCAACGCCCAACGTCCAATGCCGAATTCAGATGATCACCACGCCGGCGAAATGGCCAACGCCATTATGTAATTCGACCTTCAGCGTTCGAGCTTCGGCGTTCGGCGTTTTCTGCCGAATCAGGCAGCGCTCTTGTCCTGTTTCTTTCGAATCAGCGGAACTCTTTTGCCCTCGACGACCGCGCGGTTGATCGTGACTTCGGCGATGTCTTCCCGGCTCGGCACATCGTACATGATATCGAGCATGATGCGTTCGAGCATCGAACGAAGCGCGCGAGCACCTGTGCCTTTTGTCACCGCCTGGGCCGCGAGAGCGCGCAGTGCGTCTTTGGTCACTGTGAGCCGGACTCCTTCCATTGAGAAAAGCTTGGTGTACTGCTTGACCATCGCGTTTTTTGTTTCGGTCAATATCGCCACCATTTCATCCTCGGTAAGCGCGTCCAGCGAACTCACAACCGGGAGGCGCCCGATGAATTCAGGTATCATGCCGAACGCGAGCAAGTCTTCCGGTTCCACGTGGCGGATCGACTCTTTTCGCATCGCTTCCTCCACTTCGAGGGTCGGGCTGCCGAAACCCATGACCTTTTGGCCGATGCGCTTTTGGATGATCTTGTCCAGGCCAATAAATGCCCCACCGCAAATAAACAGAATCTTTTCGGTGTTGACCTGAATGTATTCCTGATGCGGGTGCTTGCGGCCTCCCTGAGGCGGAACATTACAGGTGCTGCCTTCCAAAATTTTCAATAGCGCCTGCTGCACGCCCTCACCGGATACATCGCGGGTGATGCTCACGTTGTCGGTTTTGCGTCCGATTTTATCGATCTCGTCGATGTAAACGATCCCGATCTCAGCACGCTTCACATCGTAATCGGCGTTTTGCAGCAATCGCAGAATGATGTTCTCAACGTCTTCGCCGACATAACCGGCTTCGGTCAGCGTCGTCGCATCAGCAATGCAGAACGGGACGTCGAGGACTCTGGCGAGCGTTTTGGCAAGCAACGTCTTGCCGGAGCCAGTCGGGCCGATAAGCAAAATATTGCTCTTCTCGATTTCAACGTCCGCGAACGGATCGGTTTGGAACGCAGCTGACGAGTCCGCCGGTACGGCAATTTGTAGGACGCGCTTATAGTGATTGTGCACCGCCACCGAAAGCGTCTTCTTCGCGGTGTCCTGGCCGACAACATATTGATCGAGCCCGTGCCGTATTTCCGCCGGCTTTGGCACACGAATATTTGACGACTGACGCCGGGCGTCTTCGTTCAGTTCCTTATCGAGGATGCTCTTGCAAACGTTGATGCAGCTATCGCAGATGTAAACGCCGGGCCCGGCGATGAGCTTTCGCACCTCGGCATGGCTTTTGCCACAGAAAGAGCACATGGTGAGGTTGGAAGCGCGGGCCATATGCGTGCTTTTATTGTGCCGGTTACCCCGTCGTCTTCCGAGATACGACTGCGTCGGGCACTTCCACCAGTCGACCACCCGGGGGCGTGCTGCCGTCCAGCAACTTTACTTCCTTCCGCGATTTAATCACTTCGTCCACCAAACCGTATGCCTTGGCTTCATCCGCAGACATGTAGTAATCGCGATCCGAATCGACTCGGACTTGCTCTTCCGATTTGCCGGTGTGCTGCGAGATGATGCGAATGATACGCTTTTTGAGCTTAAACATGTAATCGACCTGGCGCTCCACATCGCTGGCCTGTCCTTGTGCGCCGCCGTGTACCTGATGAATCATGATGTCGGAATTCGGTAAAGCGAACCGTTTGCCTTTGGTCCCAGCACACAGCAACACCGCACCCATGCTGGCCGCCATACCGATGCAATACGTCACCACGTCGCACGTCAGAAACTGCATCGTGTCGTAAATCGCCAGCCCCGCCGTCACCACGCCACCGGGTGAGTTGATATAGAGATTGATGTCCTTTTTGCCGTTCTCCATTTGAAGAAAGAGTAACTGCGCGATCACGAGATTTGCAATGTGATCGTCGACCTGGCCGACGAAAACGATGCGGTCCTTCAGCAACCGCGAGTAAATATCGTAGCTGCGTTCGCCCCGGCCAGTCTGTTCCACGACCATCGGAACCAGCACTTGCGAGACATTTTCGTTCGACACTCTCATGATTTCTCTTCTTTGACGGTGGGTTCTTTCGTTAATTCGATGCTAACATTCGACTTTAAGAAATCAAGAGTCTTGCCCAGTAGAAGCTGTTCGGAGACATCGTCCAGCGCGTTTCGTTGTTGCAATTCTTTGCGCATTTTCTCCGGCGAAATGTCGTAACGCGCCGCCTCCTGCTTGATATGCGAATCGAGATCTTCCTTTGTGACCTGAATCTTTTCGCTCTCCGCGATGCGCTGCAGAATGAAATTTGTTTTCAACCGGTGCACCGCCATGCTCGCGGCGGCATCAATCAATTCTTTTTCTTTTTCCTTGAGCATGTCGTCGGTGACCCCTCGTTCCCGATTCCGTTGAACTAATTCGGCGAGCGCGTGGCGAGTTTCATTTTGCAAAAGCGGCGGAGGCAGGTCGAACTGGATTCGCTCGTGCAAGATACTTCACAATTTGAGCTTCCTTCGCCCGTTCGGCATCATTCTCTTTCGCGTGCTCCAGGTCGTGCTCGATCATCTGGCGAAGATCGGCAAGCGTTTTGCCGGGGACCAGCTTGCCTGCAAGCGCGTCGTCGATCGCAGGCAACACTTTTTCCTTGATCTCGCGCAACGTAACGGCGTAATCCGCTTTCTTTCCGGCAAGTTCTTTCGCCGGAAAATCATCTGGGAAATTGACGATCACCAGCCGCGTTTCACCTGGTTTTAGTCCGATCAATTGCTCGCAAAATTTCGGCAGAAAGTTTTCGGGAGCCAAATGTAGCCAGAATTTTTTGCCGCCCTGCAAATTCTTGCTCGCTTGCGGCGCGATTTCACTAATCGGCTTGTCATCCACCGATCCCTCGAAATCGAGGACGGCAAAATCGCTCATTTGCAACGCGCGCTCCGGCACATCCACAAAATCAGCCGATTGATCACGCAGACGTTCCAGCGCCCCGTCGACTTCCCCTTCCGAAACCTTTCTAGGCGGGAGTTGCACGGCAATATTCTTGTAATCCGGAACCTCGAATTCCGGCGCAGTGACGACCGTCGCCCTGAAGCGCATCGACTTATCCTCGCCAAAATGGATATCATCAATATTCGTCACCGAAGCCACGCGCAGTTGCTCTTGTTCGACCGCTTCGTGATAACTTTTCGAGATCAATTTCTTCGTGAGTTCGTCCTGGATTTCCTTGCGAAACCTTTTATCGATCACTGCGCGGGGGGCCTTACCCGGCGGTACCCTGGAATTTTGGCGAAACGCGCAAAGCTGTTTGCGATGGCGTCCCATTCTCTCGACACCTCCTCGGCGCGTAATTCAATCTGCAGCTTCGAGACGGAGCCCGGCTGTTTTTCGACTTCAACTTTCATTGTAATGAGTGTAGCGGCGCTCAATGCGTGCCGCAATTTGCCGGGCAGCGGCGGTCTCCGCGGCACGTCTTGGCCTTCGCGAAGGCAGGCTGGCCGCTGGGATTATTTCTTTGTAAACCGGGTGAGATGCGACACAACACACTGCCAGCGGCCATCTCGCTTTACAAAAACATCGGTCGCCCGCTCCTGCGTGCTAAAGTCTTGTCCCATGAATTTCCCTTTCGTCCTGGTCAATGCCGTAACAACTGCGCTATCTCCATAAACGCGCACCCGGATATCGTCGGACTCCATCATCTCGTGGGTCAAGGCGCCCGACTTCACCACGCTGAGGAAACGGGCCTTGTCAGCAATTCCTCCATCGGGATCAATGATGATCCAGTCATCTGCAACAAATCGTCCAATGCTTTCTGCATCGTTTTTCACGATTGCTTCGGCGAATTCCTTTTCCAGGTTCGAGATTTCTTCGTCTGCCGACATTCTTTGATAGTTCCTTCTAACGAACTAGAGATCGCTTGTCGAAACACACTTACCACGGACATACACCGAATGTGTCTGCGGGAAACCAAACCAATAGGCCAACTCACGATAATCTTCACAGTCAAAGATTGCGAGGTTGGCAAGTTTGCCCGGCTCAAGCGAGCCAATCCTGTTGCCGCGATTAAGGCTGTATGCTGCGTTGATCGTTGACGCGATGATCGCTTCCGCGGGCGACATTTTCATTTGTGTGCAAGCGAGCGATAGAACCATCGGCATGCTTGGCGTGGGTGAGGATCCAGGATTGAAATCGGTCGCGATCACAATTGCGAGCCCGGCGTCGATCATCTCTCGTGCAGCCGGATAGCGCCTGGCCGCAAGCGCGTAAACCGAACCCGGCAGCAAAACCGGTTGCACATTTGCCTTCTTCAATGCGGCGATCCCCTGCCGGTCCGTTTGCTCGAGGTGATCCGCTGTCGTCGCCCCCACTTCCGCCATCAATTGCGCACCGCCGGAATCTGTTAATTGATCGACGTGCCCGCGCAATTGCAACCCGAGCTCTTTGGCTGCCCACAAAATTTTGCGCGACTGATCGATATCGAAGTAGCCCCGATCGCAAAAAACGTCGCAAAATTCCGCCAAATTTTCCGCCGCGACTCGAGGCAACATTTCCGTGATCACAAGATCGACGTATTCCTTCTGCAAGACTTCCCGCGGAACGGCGTGCGCCCCGAGAAAGGTCGGCACGATTTCCAACGGTAGTTCCTTCTTCAATTGCCGCATTACACGCAGAATCTTCAACTCATCTTCAAGAGTCAGTCCGTACCCCGACTTCGCTTCGGCCGTCGTGGTCCCACAGCGCAGGAGCCACTTCGCGTGTTTCTTTCCGTACGCGAAAAGATCGGCTTCGCTGGCAGCGCGCGTCTTTTGAACGGTTGACCAAATTCCGCCGCCCGCTTTTGCGATCTGCTCGTAAGTTTCGCCTATCGCGCGTCGCTCAAAGTCGTCGAGCCGATTGCCCGCGAAAACCAAATGCGTATGAGCATCGACAAATCCCGGAAGAACAACGCGACCACCCGCGTCGACAATTTCCGGCGCGCCCCGCTCGGTTGAAACTTGACTGCTTAAAGCAGTCAAGTTTCTCTCGATCTCATCGCTCGGCCCGACAAGCTCGATCTTGCCGTTGTGGATAAGCAGCCCGCCATCAGGAATGATCCTGAGTTCGGACATCTCCGTCTCGGTACGCGGGCGCGTTGGTCCGGCCAAAGTAACAAGCTGCGAGGCGTGAAGGACAGCAAGTGAACTCATTGAGCATTCCAGCACTGAGGCGCCACGGCAGAAGTTACCGTTGTCATTTTGACCGAAATAAAGAATCTCTGAGTAGTTCTCCGGCAAGCCGTGATAACCAGAGTTGTTTCGCTTTGCTCAACATGACTAGGAGGAATTACGCCCGTTTGACGCTTCAACCCAGTTTATCTTCCATGACCTGGTTGATCTTTTTGAACTCCGCCTCGGAGTCTGCGCTGATTGTTTTGACTTTGTTGGCGAGCAGTGTTTTGAAGTTTTTGTCTTTCAGTTGCCCGAGATTAATCCGCACGTTCAACGCTGCTCCTTCAATGCATGCGCGTGTGGCAAGTGCACCGACGCCCACGTCCGAAACCGATGCGGGATTCCCTTTGCCGGCCATCTCGGCAAGCAACTCGTAAGACTTGGACGCGGTTCCCATTACTTTCAACGGAACCTCGGCTGCATGTGTTGTGGCCTCTTCGATCGCCGCCGCGCGCGCTGCTTTTTCTTCCGGTGACTCTTTCGCCAGCCCGAATGCGTCCATCACTTTATTGAACGCGGCCGTATCCTCATCGACGAGCGACAACAATTCATCCTTGAGTTGTTGCGCCCTGACCGCCCAATTGCTGAAATACGCGAGTTGATCGTCCCAGCCGCGTTTGCCAGCGGAGAGATTGGCCACCATTCCGCCTAACGATGCGCCGAGAGCGCCCATCAACGCTGCTACCGAACCGCCTCCCGGCGCGGGCGAATCGCTCAAGGTTTCATTACAAAAGTCACGCACCTTCAATTTGGCGAGCGACGGCGTAATTTCAGCTGATTCGATCTTTAATTCGATCACCTTCTCCTTGGGATCGAAAGGCTTCAGTTCGCCCAGGCCCATGGAGCGAACAGCAATGTCGATTAGTTCTTGTTCCGAAATGCCCTCCGACCATCGTTGTTTACGGAGAAAATAACGGCCGGCATCGAGCAAGGATTTTTTCGGCACCATGCCGACAACCTCGGAGCCCGTTACACGCAACCCACGACTCGCGGCTGACTCAACGCACGCGCCGAACGCCGCATGTAGAGGCGTCTCCTCGATGTTCGTCAGATTCATCGAGACCTGTGCGATCCCGTATTCCTTCACGAACCAGCCAATTGCTTTCACGTGTTTCAATATCCCGGGAATGCGGACCGGCTCACCGTTGGTGTCCAGCACCGGTTTTCCCGATGGCGTGCCGTCCGCGGTCTTCACTCTTCCCTGCTCCCGCACATCAAATGCGACCGAGTTCGCGCGCCGCACTGATTTAGTGTTCAGGTTCGCGTTGTACGCAATCAGGAAATCACGAACACCGATCACCGTCGCGCCCGATCTCTCGTTGAAAACAGCGAGACCGAAATCCGGTTTCCATTCGGGTTGTTTTATTTTTTCGAAGAACGCTTCGTATTCACCCGCCCGAATCACGGCAAGGTTTGCCCGTGATTTATGCCTCGCAGCTTTTTCGTAGAGATAGACCGGGATTTTTAATTCCTCGCCGACTCGTTTCCCGAGGCGGCTCGTGCATTCCACCGCTTCTTCCCAACTCACGTTGCTCACCGGAATGAACGGGCAAACGTCCGTGGCGCCCATCCGAGGGTGTGCGCCTTTGTGTTTGCGCATATCGATTAACTCCGCCGCTTTCTTGATCGCCCGAAACGCAGCCTCCACTGCGGCATCGGGATTTCCGACAAAGGTCACTACCGTCCGGTTCGTGCTCGCTCCGGGATCAACATCAAGCAGCGAAACGCCGTCCACGGATTCAATCGCACCCGTGATCTGCCGAATCACATTCTCGTCGCGTCCCTCAGAGAAATTCGGCACGCATTCGATCAGTTTTTTCATCGGCGCCGGATTCCCAGAGATGGACGTCGGCTGTGGTGACGAACCACAAGAATACGAACCTCATCGCCAACGACTCTGAAAAGAAAATGATAAGGGAATCGATGGAGGTTCGCTCGCCGGACATCGCGTTTGCGAATTGCGAAAGAGTTGGGTCGGGCAGCCGCTGCCTTCATGAGGTGCCGCAACTCGGCGTCGAAGTCGTTCGCGAGATCCATGGTAGCGATTTACTCGTAATAAGCCACTATCTGGTCAATATCCGAATAAACCTCCGGATGAAGGACGAGCCGCATCAGCTCCCGCGCCGGCGTTCGATTTGAGCATCGAGTTCTTCGAGTGAAATTGTTGGCGACGTGTGCGCGCTAAGCTCGGAATCGCGCCGTAGAGCTTCAGCAATGCCTTCGTCTTCGTCGTGAAGAACGGACGGAAGCGATCCACGCAGGTGCGCCGCAAGAACAGCGCGCTGATTCTCGGGTAAATCAAGGGCGAGTTTCTCTACTTCAGTAACGGTAGCCACAAATGACAGTGTAATCAGTGACGTCTGGGCGAGCAAGTATCCGTATCTCGGCCGTCTCTTTCAATCGCGCGCGGGCGGCTTCATTGGAATATCGATGTCGTGCGCGGAGGCGAATTCGAAGGCGCGAGAATAGCCCGCATCGGCGTGGCGAAGAATGCCCATGCCGGGATCGCTCGTAAGCACGCGTTCGAGGCGGCGCTTGGAATTGTCGGTGCCGTCGGCTACGACGACCATGCCGGCGTGTTGGGAAAAACCGATGCCTACACCACCGCCGTTGTGGATCGACACCCACGAGGCGCCGCCTGCGGTGTTGATAAGCGCATTTAGGAGTGGCCAGTCTGCGATGGCATCGCTGCCGTCGAGCATGCCTTCGGTTTCGCGGTTGGGAGATGCGACTGAGCCGGTGTCGAGATGATCGCGGCCGATCACGATGGGCGCTTTGATTTCGCCGCGCTTCACTAATTCGTTCATCGCAACGCCAAACTCAGCGCGTTCGCCGTAGCCGAGCCAGCAAATACGGGCAGGTAACCCCTGATATTGAATTCGCTCCTTCGCGAGTTTCATCCAGCGCGCCAGCGTTTGGTTTTTAGGAAATAATTCAAGCGCCAGCTTGTCTGTGCGCGCGATGTCAGCGGGATCGCCACTCAACGCAACCCACCGAAACGGACCACGGCCTTCGCAAAACAACGGCCGAATGTATTCGGGAACGAAACCCGGAATGTCGAACGCGTCTTTTACTCCCGCTTTTTGCGCCTGGGCGCGAATATTGTTTCCATAGTCGAAGGTCACTGCTCCCTTCTTTCGCAGTTCAAGCATGGCCTCCACGTGCACCGCCATGGATTGCATGGCCCGTTCGATGTATTCGTCAGGATTTTTCCGGCGTAACGCGAGCGCGTCTTCCAGCGGCATCCCATGTGGAATGTAACCGTTCAACGAATCGTGCGCGCTGGTTTGATCGGTGACCACGTCTGGAATAATCCCGCGTTTTACAATTTCAGGCAGGACGTCAGCGCAATTGCCAACCAGACCCACTGAAACCGATCTTCGATCTTCGCGCGCCTGATCGATCAACTGGAGCGCTTCATCGAGCGACCACGCGATGTTATCGCAGTAGCCGCTTTTCAATCGCTTTTCGATTCGCGCCGGATCGACCTCGACCCCAAGAAAAACTGCGCCGTTCATGGTCGCGGCAAGCGGTTGTGCGCCGCCCATGCCGCCGAGGCCGCCGGTTAGAACGAACTTGCCGTCGAGCGAGCCGCCGCAATGTTTTCTTCCTGCCGCTGCAAATGTTTCAAATGTGCCCTGCACGATGCCCTGGCTGCCGATGTAAATCCAGGAACCGGCAGTCATCTGTCCGTACATCGTGAGTCCCATTCGTTCGAGGCGATTGAACTCGGCATAGTTGTTCCACTGACCGACCAGATTCGAGTTTGCAATGAGAACCCGCGGTGATTCATCGTGCGTCCGGAATTTGCCGACCGGTTTTCCCGATTGCACGAGAAGCGTTTCATCGTCTTCCAGTTCGCGCAGCCACAGGACAATTGCGTCGAACGCTTCCCAGCTTCTCGCTGCTCGACCTGTTCCGCCGTAAACTACGAGTCGATCGGGATTCTCCGCGACTTCGGGATCGAGATTGTTCATCAACATCCGCATGGCCGCCTCCTGATGCCAGCCTTTGCACGTTCGATCCGTGCCGCGCGGCGCGTGAATAATTCGCTTTCCACTCATGCTTATTCCCTTCTCAATCAAAATCGCCCCGGCGAATCGCTTCAGCAACACGCGCAATATCGCCAGAGAGCGCGCGGTCTTGCGTGAGCGGCGGCGCGCTTTTCCGCACCACACCAAATGCGCTTTCGACACCGCGACCGGCTTTCAACGGCCTGCGATGTTCCAAACCTTCAGCGGCAGCCAGGAGTCTCGATGGCAACCAGGTTTTCGGCAAGATCGACGATGGATCGCAGTTTTAGCGCGCTCGTCATACCCATGGAAACGTGATCTTCTTTTCCGCCTGAAGTCGTGATGTTATCAACGCTGGCCGGATGCGCGAGAACCCGTGCCTCATTGACCAGCGAGGCAGCCGCAACATGTGCAATCATGAAGCCCGATTCCACCCCGGGCCGCCGCGCAAGAAATGCCGGAAGACCCTCGCTCTTGTCAGGATTAACGAGGCGGTCCGTCCGGCGTTCGCTGATGCTCATGAGATCCGTGATCGCGATCGCCGCATAATCGAACCCAAACGCGAGGGGTGCTCCGTGGAAATTCCCGCCGGAAATTACTTCGCCCTGGCCGGGGTCACCGCCCCCGGCTACAGCGAAAACAAGGGGATTATCGGTCGCCGAGGCGGATTCGATCAGCAAAATATCTTCGCAATGGGCAAGCGCGCCGCGAACCGCGCCGTGCACCTGCGGCATGCAACGGAGACTATACGCATCCTGTACGCGTGGATCGTCCGTAAGATGTGACACTCGGATTTCGCTGCCCTCCATGAGCGACAAAAGATGTTCGGCCACCGCCTTCTGTCCCGGGTGCGGCCGCGCATCCTGCAAACGTGGATCGAATGCGACCGGCGTGCCTTTGAGCGCTTCAAGACTCATCGCGCCGGACACATCTGCCACGTGCGCCACCTGTTTTGCGCGCAGGAGGGCCAGCCCCCCTACCGCGTGCATTGCTTGCGTGCCATTGAGCAGAGCGAGGCCTTCCTTCGCTTCGAGTCGCAGAGGCGCCAATTTGGCGCCTCGCAGCGCTTCTTCACTCGGCATCCGTTGGCCTTTAAAAAATGCCTCGCCCTCGCCGATAACGCTCAATGCCAGATGTGCGAGCGGCGCCAGATCGCCGCTGGCCCCTACAGAGCCTTTTTCGGGAACAATCGGATGCACGCCCCGGTTTAGCATTTCGGAAAGCAACTCGATCACCTCCCAACGAATTCCGCTAAAACCGAGGGTCAGCACGTTTGCTCGCAGCAGCATCATGGCGCGGACTTCGGATTCCGAAAGTGGCTGGCCAATTCCGCAGGCGTGACTGCGAACGAGGTTCAGCTGAAGTTGGCGCAGTTCGTTCCCTGGCACTCGGACGTCAGACAGCTTGCCGAAACCAGTGTTGACGCCGTAAACAACCGCATCCCGCGCCACGATTTGCTCAATCAATTCGCGAGAGGCAGAAATGCGCGGGCGCGCCGGGGGCGAGATTGTGACGTGCTCGCCACGAATTGCGACGTCAGCCACTTGCTCCAGAGTGAGCGTCTTGCCGGTCAGCTCCACTTGCGCAGTCTAGTGGAAAAAAATTCGTTGGGAAGCGAGTTACACAGAACTCATCGGTTCAAAAAAAAGGCCAGGCCGAAACACGACCTGGCCTTTAGGGCGAAATGGCCAACAATAAATAGGCGGGCACCGGATCTATTTTGACGAGGTTTTCCCCATCGGCGGAGCAGCGACCTCCTTGTGTTGTGCACAAGCCCCTAGTCCCAACGCCGTGACCAAAACGGCCACGATCATAATCATTTTCAAAAATTTCAATCCATCTCGCCTCCTTTCGTCGCAGGTTGCTCCGGTCTGTTTAGGCAGGGAAGCGAGGGGAAGCAATGCTTTTCTTCAGTTTTTTGAGCCGTCAAAAACTGACCGACGCGTTATTTCGAGTAGCCCGTTGTCCCTGCGCTTGTGGTAACTGTCTCTTTCTTTTGAGCACAAGCACCAAAGCTCAAAGCAGTGGCCAAAACGGCCACAATCAGGATCGCCTTTAGTAGTTTCAATTATATCGCCTCCTTTCGTTGCAAGCTGCACTGCCCGTGTAAGATCACACGGACAACAACGTTTTTGTCAAGTTTTTTGGATGTATTGCCCCGAATGCTCCTTGAACCTGGATCTTGGTCCTTGGAGCCATTCGAGTCACCCCTCGATGACAACTGGTGTCCCCTCGTCCACTAATTCGAACAGCTCGATTACGTCTGCATTACGCATACGCACGCAGCCATGACTCGCAGGGCTCCCGATCTTCTTCTCATGTTTTGTGCCGTGAATGTAGATGTACCGGTCACGCGTATTCGCATTGTGCTCTTCCAATCCGTCCAGCCATAAGATACGCGACATAATCAGGTCCTCGGTTGGAGGTGACGCTTCGCCAAGCTCAAGCGGGACGCGGCCGACAAAAATAGTGTCTCGCGGCATGTCGCCGCCGATCTTCCCGACCACTCGAAAGCGGCCGGTCGGGGTTTTCAAGCTTCCCTCCTCCGTGCCAATTCCGAATCGCGAAGTGGACACCGGATAAGTGCGGATCGGCTGCTCGTCCTCATTTACGGTGAGCTGCTGACGCCCTATCGATACGTGGATCGTTTTCATTCCAGTGTTTTCCGCTCGCGACAAAATTCTGTGACAGCATTACAATCGCGATGCTCATGGGAGGTTATCATATCGCCGTTGTCGGCGCGACCGGTGCCGCCGGGACCGAGCTGTTGCGCGTGCTGGAGCGGCGAAAATTCCCAGTAGCAACTTTGCGTCCGATTGGTTCAACGCGGTCAGCCGGAAAATCGGTTCAGTTTCATGGTGAATCGCTTCCGATAGAAAGGCTCGGTCGCGGATCTTTCGAAAAGATCGACATCGGCTTCTTCAGCGCGGGCGGCGACGTTTCGCGAGAGTATGTCCCGATTGCTTGCCAGGCGGACGCGATCGCGATCGATAAATCTTCGGCATTCCGAATGGATCCGCACGTGCCATTGGTGATTCCCGAGATCAATGCACAAGACCTCCAGCTGCATCGTGGAGTCATTGCCAACCCGAATTGCACCACGACCGTGATGCTGATGGCGCTGTATCCATTACATAATATTTTCCGCGTGCGCCGGGTTTTCGTTGCGAGCTATCAAGCTGTCTCCGGAAGCGGCACGCGAGGTGTTGAAGAGTTGAGCCGGCAAGTGAGAGAGGCGGCCGGAAATTCGGACGAGCCGGGGTCAGCGCCCCCGGCTACAGGTCCGGCGCCACCCACGGTTTTTCCTCATCCGATCGCGTTTAATCTGCTGCCCCATGTCGATTCATTTCTCGAGAGCGGGTACACGAAGGAAGAAGTGAAAATGCAAGACGAGACGCGCAAGATCATGCATTTGCCAGACTCCGTGTCTCGGCGACCTGCGTGCGGGTGCCGGTTTACCGGGCGCATTCCGTCGCCGTAAGCGCTGAGTTCGAGTGGCCCGTATCGGTGGAACAAGCGCGCGAAGTTTTGTCCAAAACGCCCGGATTGGAATTGGTGGACCAACCGCACAACAATCATTATCCCATGCCCCTCAGCGTGGCTGGTAAAGACGATTGTCAGGTCGGCCGTGTGCGTTTGGATTGTGCTTTTGAGAACGGCCTTTCGTTTTGGGTATCAGGCGATCAACTGCTCAAAGGCGCCGCGTTAAACGCGGTGCAGATTGCGGAATTGTTGTAGCTAGCATTTAATGCCGCGGCCCACGCGGTCACAAAGCGGTGCAGCAGCGCCGCACTCCAAAACGTGGCCGGCAAATCGAGCGCCCATTTGCGCTTGCGTTTTGGAGTGCGCTCGCTGTGGCGAGCGCTTTAGGTTAAGTGCTGCTACTCTAGGATCGGTGCGAAGTTATCCCGCATGCTCAACCGATCGATCTTAAATCGATAAATCGAGCGCACGGTTGCGGGTGACGCGATTTGCTCGAACCATCTACCTGAACACCATCGATATTGATTCGCCACCGGCACGAGACCATGCTTGACTGCGTTCTGATGCACATAATTCAACCGCGCCAGATAAGATTTCTGATACGTTAGTTTGGTGTCCCAAAAGTTGTGCCACACCTTGCGCCCCGGTGCGTTATCCACTTGATTGATCCATGTAGCGGTGCGCGTGTGAAGCACGCCTAACATTCGTGACAGACTGCGTGCGTCTGCGGAATTTGTCGGAGAATGGGCAACGAAGTGGTAATGATTCGAGAAAACCGCCCAAGCTACAAGTTGCCAGGAAAAATCCCGTGTCACACTGAGCAACTCGACTTGCAAAGTTTCGAGCCGCGGCGCTGTGTGGAAGTGGTGTGCTTTAAGATAAGTGCCAGCCGTGACGAAGTACGCGCCGCTTTCCGCGAGCTGATGCGTGGGTGCGTGCGGCCACGGCATTGCAGGCTGAGGCATCGGGATCAAGACTGCTCGGGTCGACGTAAAAAGACAACGCGTTTTTCTGTTGCGAATCGTTGTTGAAAAGCGGCGCAGCAACGCCGCACTCCAAAACGTGGCCGACAAATCGAGCGTCCATTTCGCGCTTGCGTTTTCGAGTCCATCGGTGCGTTCCGTGACTACAGCGGCACCGGAGAAAACCTACTCCGGAGCAGTGCCGCACGTTCATAATAATAAAAGAACGGCTCCGGAATTAATTCCTTCCGGAGCCGCTGATATAATTTCGCCGAGATTATTGTGGCCTTGGCGGTGGTGTTCCTTTTTCCGGTTTTCTCTTTCCGCCTTCCGGCTGTTCCTGTGCCTGGCCACGCTCGGCTTTGCCAGGGACCCCACCTCGTTGCGGCGGTGGCGGTTGAACATGAGCGCCCTGCGTTCTTTCTTTTTGTCCGCGCGCATCCGCAGATCCTGCACCACCTGCCTGAGTGCCAGGTTGACGAAATCCAGTTGGCTGACCTCCGCCGCGTTGCCCATGTTCACCTGCACCGGGAGGCGATGTGGTGGGAGGTTTGTTGATTCCGGGTTGGCCGCGTTCTTTTTCGCCTTGCGGTTCGCGGGGTCCTCCACCATTTGGCGCCATGCGAGGTTGAGCATAGCCATCTTGTCCTTTCTTAGTGTTTCTTCTTCCTTCGCTTAATTTGTCCATGAGTTCGCGCTCCGTGTTTGCTTGACTTGTCGGGGCAGGTTTCGCCCTCTCGCCAAAGGTTGATTTGTCCAAACCGGCACCTCCTTGTCCAGAAAACGGTGTAGATCGGAGCCTTTCGCTTCCTGGCTTACCGCGCTCTTTTTCAGCGGGAGAACCTTGCACATTTGTGTCCTGCCTCATGATCTGCCTGGGGTTTACGGCTGGCTTTGGCGATGCACCGGGCACGGCGGGTCTAGCTTTGCCGCGTTCAAATGGCGAAGGCGCAACGCGTCCTTCGCCTTCCTCCGGCATCGCCTTTGCTCCGGGCCGCGCGCCGGGCTTGCCTTTTCCGCGGTCAAATGGTGACCCGCCTAACGAGGGCGCTCCCGTCGCACCAGGCATCACGCGTCCCCGCTTTCCGCGAGGGCCGGGTGAAGCTTCGGCCCCGCCACTCGTGCCAGCTGGACTTGTCCCGACGCCCGGCGCGGGGCTGCCCGCTTCGCGCGCAGCCGCGCGAGTCGGCGGCGGAATGTTCTTTGGATTTTGGTTCTTAATCTTTTGTTCCAGTTCCGCTCTGTTAGGAACACCCTTCCAGCCGCGCTCAAGTTTTGGCTCTGCAACTTTCGCCTTTACGGCCGGTGGCTTCGCGGTAGGCGGCGCCTTCGCGATCTTAGTCGGCGCAGCAATCAGGAGCTTGTTACCCTGCACCTTGGTGAGGGTTCCGGATTTAACCGCGGCGGATAGATTATTCGGCGTCTCCCGCTCGATGGTAAGCCGCTGAATCGGCCGGCTCGAGTATTGGTTAACGACGTTGAAATTCGGGCCGTAATTGTACACCACGTTGTTCTGCACGGTGATGTTGGTCACGTTCACCGTGTTGGTGATGTAGGTGATGTTTTGCACCGGCGGAAAAATGCGATCGCGCAGAACCGGTTCGCCGATAAACCGCACGTCGCAAAAGTTGTAATATTCCGGGCCGATACCGAACGTGATGTCCACGTTTGCACCGATCGGTTGCCCTTCATAGACAACGCCCGGTCCGCGCGGAGGCAAAGGCGCCCAGCCGATGTAATCGCCACCGGTTCGCCATGAGACCCACGCCGGTCCCCAGTCCAGATCGCTTCCCGGGAACCAGACCCAGCCGTAGTCTCCGAGATTGGCCCAGCGACCGTAGTGATACGTGGCCCAGCCAAAATCCTCATAGCTGATCCACGTCCAACCGTAATCGGTGTACGCCCAGTATCCATCTGCGTAAGGGCGCCAGTTTGGATCGCTCACCGCGAGGTCCGGTTGCCAGCCGTATCCGTAGCCTTCAACGTCGATCCAGTTACCCCCGGAAAGATTGTCGTAAAAGAAATCGGTCGATACATCCGCTCCCCGCGCCTGCGGAAGAGCAGACACAGCAAACGCCAGCATGCTTAATGCAAAGAGAATTTTTTTCATAATCGTGAAAAGGTTTACGAGGCCTTCGACTTTCCCACCCCCGGATTTATTCAACGTCTGATTCGAAAACTCCATCCGCCTCGCGTGTGTTCACCCACTTCATCCGCCAAAAAACTCAACCACTAATGGACGCCAATGGACGCTAACATTGTAGGGCGTCTGTGTCAGACGCCGACCTGTTCGAAATGGCGTTTCACAGATAACGCCCCATCCTTGAATACAGCTCAGCTATTTCAAAACCGGAATCGGTTATATTCCTCATGCGTGCCGATCCAGAACCAGGCGACGACTTCCTGTTCACGCAGCCCTGGCGCACGGTAATGTTCTCCGATACGAACAACACAGACGCCGTTGCGGCGCTCTTCAAAATGGAGCGACGAGTGATAGGGGTCGCGCTTCCAGAGCGCGTATTTTTCACGCGCCAACTTCTCACAGGCACGGGTAATTTTTCGAAGGATCTCCAGAAGCGCCGATCCGCTTTGCCGATCACGGCGAGGGTAGCGAAGAGCGACTTGGGAAAGAGCGAATTTCAAAATCCGTATCATCCGTGGTTGTCTGATTGTCTGCCAATTGGTGTCCATTCGTGCTTGCCAAGCCGTAACGATGTGAAGGCTGGTGAATTCGTGGTTACAAGCAGCCAGAGTCCTGCTTCGTCATTCTTCGACCATCCGTGAAATCCGTATCATCCGTGGTTGTCTGATTGTCTGCCAATTGGTGTCCATTCGTGCTTGCCAAGCCGTAACGATGTGAAGGCTGGTGAATTCGTGGTTACAAAACGGGATATCACGGGCAGAACTTGGTCGTCCACTTTCCGTAAACATTGATGTCCCATTCGTGCTTGCCAAGCCGTAACGATGTGAAGGCTGGTGAATTCGTGGTTTTGGGGGAAACCAGCTTGACGGCGAATTGCGAAGGACAGATAAGGAAGTGTCTGCTGGAAGCGCAGTAGCAGTGAAGCGGTAACAGATCGGAGGTTACTAATATGAGAAGGCGTCGCATGTTTTTGATTGGAATGTTGTGCGGAGTGATGATCACAGCCGGGGTCACGTATGCGTTCGCAATTCCGGCTAACAGTAATTACTGGCGATCTGAGATCTGGAAACGCGGCGGCGCAGCGTGGACCTTCGACAAAGAGGGCCATATTGGCTGGGAGTGGATGGTGAAACCGATTCCCGACAGTCCGGCTCCTGCAACGCGAACTGTACCGCAACCTCACATAAACGTTCAAACCGAGCGGCTATAGATCAGGCGCGATTTTCTGCTGCAGAGGCAGCCTTGCCGGCTGCGAGCATGAACGTCGCAATCCGATCAGACGTTTTGCTCATGATTTGGCGCGTTCCCTATTTCTTTTTCGGATAGCGCGCCGGTTTTTCTCGAACGACCGCTGTACGCTTGGAGCTTCGCTTTATCGGATGAGGAAATTTTTCTTTACCGTTCTTATTGGGTTGTGGATCGACAAGGCGCGCTTTGCGTAGATCAAAATAATCGAGCACATCTTCGCCTCGGTCGAATTTCTCTTCGAGGTTCTTCGCTGTTGTCTGGTTATCCTGCGATTTTTTCATACGTCTCGATCTCCACTGCGGTGGATCTCCTTACACTAATAATCCGAATTGCCGCGCCGCGATAGGTGATAATCGCCGACCAATGTTCGCTGCCGATTCTCCCGATGACCATATATCGCTTTTCTAAAACGTCTTTGGCGTCGAGAAGTACGTGCTTCGATTTCCAGAGCGCCTGCGCTTCGACAAAATCGATTCCGTGTGTTTTGCCTTCTTGTTCTCGCTCTTCCACGGATCGAACTCGAATTGCACGGAAACTTGGTAGCGCATTACAACTGGAAAGCCAATATTCCCGTGGCCAATCTTCCCGGGGTTGAGATTCGCTAATAAGGCACTCGGAGAGTGCGAATCAATCTGCGGACGAAACTAAGAGCAAAAGTTCGTTTCGGCGAGGGCGCTCGCGCTCCCCAGAAAACAAAAGCGCCCCGCCGAGGCGGGGCGCTTTGAGTTAACCAAACTAAACGAGCCAGGGTCGCTTTAGAAGGTGAGAGGTCAGCGAAGGGCAGAGGTAGGATCGCCAGGACTGACGGTGCTCCAGAGGATCTCCGGTGCTTAGAGCCGACTGCATTCTGGAATGTTACCTCACCGCACCGCGCCCAACCGCCAGCTAGTGGCCTGGCCTACCCTAAAGACAGCTCGCGTCGCCGCCTTTCTGCATCGTGATGAAACCCTTTGGTACCGTACGGAACAGATCCTGCCACTATGGCGGTGTCATAGACGTAGTTTTTGCTGGTGGAAAAAATCGTCGTCGCAGGATCCACGTCTCTGGTTGGCCAAACTTTCAGGGCGGCGCTGTCCCAGCAGCAACGGTTAGCTGGTCGATACCATTTGTGGTCGTCACCGTGGCGGTGAACGAGGCACCAGGAGCGTTGAAGAGCTTGATAGCGTCGCCACCTTTTAGGTAACCTTTTCCAACACAGCACGTTAAGATAATCCACTAACGGTCGCTGGAACGCGCAGGAAGGTCGCCAGGCCACGCTGAAGTGGCGTCGCCGGTTGCTGCGCCGTCATTCGACATTTGGAATTGTGCCAAGTAAAGCTGGCGGGCGTTGTTCATGGTGCCGGTCTGTTGAGCCTTGGCGAGCGCCGACGTTAATGCGGGCACTGCCAGTGCGGCCAGAATTGCGATAATCGCAATCACGACCAGCAACTCAATAAGGGTGAATGCTGAGGGGGATTTATTTATTTTTATTTTCATTTTTTGGTTTTTTTATTCTGCGGTTGTTCTGAGGGTTTTCTCAGAGGGTGTTTGGTCTGAGGGTCCGCCTTTGCTTCGGCGGACCGATGTTCTGGGGTCCTTTTCTTGGGGGGTTGGGGTTGGGGGTTTTGGTTTGCTCCTAGGAGCTTTCTCCTAAGATTGAGGCGCGCTTATCGCAATATTCGCTAAGGAAGTCAATAACTATTTTTAACTTTTTTTTGGGGCAGATTTAACCACCCGCCTTCGTCCCGCAGTCGCAGGACTACGGCGCGGCAGGCGAATGGACTGGCACGGGAAGCAGAGAGAACCACGGATGGCGCGGATATCACGGATGGTTCGGAATGTGACCAATCACGGCAGATTTAACCAGTAATCGGCACCCGCACGCGGCGGGTAAACTGGAATAGACACGAATGTTGTAGGGCGTCCGCCGCGGCGGACGCCGAGAGAGTTTTACCACGGATGACACGGATGTTCGGAAATAACGAAGACAAAAGTGTAATCCGTGGTCGCCCGGGCCTCTCAACGTTCGAATCCGCTGCTGCTTTGCCGCCACGTGAGTAGACGAATGTTACCAGCGCCACAACATCAAGAATTCCCAAAAAAAGGGTCCGCAGAGTTTTCATCAGTTTCCTCCGTGACTCTCCTCAAGGAACAGCTTTAAGGTTTGTCGACCACTTTTGTCTCCGGCTGGCGCATTTCGAGCTGGGCATTCGCTTTCTGGATTCGCGCAGCCTGCTCTTTCAGTTGGACTGTGAGCTTCTCTATTTGTTGCTGTTGCTGCGTGACCGTTGCCCGCAACTTTTGAACTTCGAGATTGAGCATGGCTTGCTTGGCGGCATCGGGAATGGCTGGGGGCCGGATGCCTTTGGGCGAAAATCCACCCAGCTCAGGTCCATCGGCGGTGACCGTGCCCAGTCGTCCATCGGAATCGACCATCACTATAGCGGCCGTCGCGGCGGAAACCGGTGCACCGGAGATATTGTCGATAAAGCATCTGTCACTTTCCTGGCCGAAAACACTGTGCACACCAGAGTGGTGGCCGATGATGATATTGTTATTAGCGGTGGTGATGCCAGACCCGGCCTTGTGCCTACGACAACGTTATCGCTCGTGGTTTCGCTGTTCTTAAGCGCCAGATTGCCGATGGCCGTGTTGTTGTTTCCGCTGGTATTAGCAGTGAGCGCTTCCGAACCGATGGCTGTGTTAGAGCCGCCGATGGTATTGTTCATGAGCGCAAAGTAACCAGTGGCAGTGTTAGAGGCACCGCTGTCATTAAAGACGAGTGTGTCAGTTCCAACGGCCGTATTATTTGAGGCCGTGGTGTTGAGCAACAACGCTGCAGCGCCCACTGCGGTATTGGAGCTCCCGTTGTTGAGGACCAGCGCCCCAGCGCCAACGCCGGTGTTGAAGCTGCCGGTGGTATCTGAAAAGAGCGATCGCCAACCAAGCGCTGTATTTCCAGCGCCGGTGGTGAGGAAACTAAGCGCATCGCACCCTTCGGCTGTCGTGAAATTGGGATAGCATCCATCCGGTGCCGGACTGACCGCCCGCGCTGCTGGCAAAAGCGCGAAGCAGGCTAACACCGGCAGGATGACCATCAATATCGTACTTCGATTTTTCATCTTTTTTGATTTCGTTTCATTGTTTTGAACAGTTTTACAGTTTGTTCACAATCACTTTGGCTGCCGGCTTACGCATTTCGAGCTGGGCATTCACTTTCTGGATTTGTGCGGTTTGCTCTTTCAGCCGGGCGGTGAGCATTTCTATTTGGTTCTGTTGTTGCGAGATCGTTGTCCGCAACTTTTGAACTTCGAGATTGAGCATCGCTTGCTTGGCGGCATCGGGAATGGCTTGGGGCCGGATGCCTTTGAGCGAAAATCCACCCGGGCCGGTCCTTCGGCGGTGACAGTGCCCAATCTTCCATCGGAATCGACCATCACGGCATTGCCGTCGCGGCGGAAACCGGCGCACCGGGGATGTTGTCGATAAAGCACCTGTCGCTTTCCTGGCCAAAAACAGTGTGCACGCCAGAGTGGTGACCGATGATGATGTTGTTATTGGCGGTGGTGATACCAGACCCGGCCATTTTGCCTATGCAACATGGTGGCTCGTGGTTTCGGTGTTCTGTGAGCGCGAGATCACCGGTGGCTGTGTTGTTGTTCCCGCTGGTGTTGGCAGTGAGCGCTTCCGAACCGATGGCCGTGTTGAAGCCGCCGGTGGTATTGTTCATGAGCGTAAAGTAACCGGTGGCAGTGTTGGAGTCACCGCTGTCGTTAAAGACGAGCGCGTCGGTTCCAACGCCGGTGTTGTTTGTGCCGCTGGTATTGAGCAACAACGCTGCAGCGCCCACCGCCGTATTGGAATCCCCGTTGTTGAGCGCCAGCGCTCCGCCGCCAACACCGGTGTTGAAGCCGCCGGTCGTATCCAAAAAGAGCGAACGCCAACCAAGCCCTGCATTTCCGGCGCCTGTGGCGAGGAGACTAAGCGCATCGCATCCTTCCGCTGTCGTGAAATTGGGATAGCACCCGTCTGGTGTAGGGGTTGGTGCTGGCGTGGATGTAGGCGTAGGCGTGGGCGTGGGTGCAGGCAGCGCGCAGGTCGGGCAGTTGAATTGAATCCGATCGAAATCCGGCGCCCAGCTACCAACGATCGGATTGTAGAACTTAAGCGTGTTGCAACCCGTGTTTAAAGTGACGGTTACCTGTATTGACCCCAGAGTCTCAAACGAGCCAGTGGAGGGAAAGGTCACAGGCATTCCTGGACCGCCGTTCACGCTCAGATAGGCGTAGCGCACCGCGTCTCCGTTGAGGTAGCAGATCGTCACGGTGTAATTGCCCGTTGCGACAACACCGACAGCATTGAACTGCAGATTACCATCGTTGCTGCCCACGTAACTTACCTTTTTTCCGTTCGGAGCATGTCGGGCAGCTTAGAACGATGGCGCTTCCCTCCAGGATGTTACATCGGTCTCCGGCTTGGGGATTTGGGGGGCAAATAGGCGACTCCGCTTCATACCATACACACGCTCCCGGTGGGGGCCTAAAGCACTCTGCCGTCGCCGTGGGAGTGGCGTGGAGCTTCGGCGTCTGACAGAAGATATCCTGGCTGAAAGTCACCAGTGAAAGCAGAACCAGCGCGCTCCGGAAAAGGTGCGCCTTAACTGAAGGGTTAATTTGTTTTTTTCACGTCGCGCCTCTCTGCTGAGACTCTCAACTATCAACTATAGACTATGGGCTATTTCTTATACGCCGGCACTTCCGGCAGCTCGGGCGGCAGCAGGCCTTCCTCTTCTTCCTCGTTCAACGGCACACCTGCGGGCGTGATGATGTGCGCGGTGACGAAAATGACCAAATTCTTTTTGGTATGCTGCTCCGTGTTAGTGCGAAACGCCCTGCCGACAAATGGAATGTCGCCAATGATGGGAACCTTATCCTCAGTTTTCTGAACGTCTTCACGCATCAACCCACCCAATACGACCGTTTGCCCGTCATAAACGCTCACGCTTGTGGTCACCTTGCGAGTGCTGAAGACCGGCTGATTTATTGCATTGGAGTGAGCAGAACCGGTTGGAAATCGATATCCCAGCCGCAGTATTGACGCCGACTGCAAAAATCGGGCTGCCGTAATTGATGAACCCCTCGAACTCGACGACCTGCGGAACCAAGTTGAGATCGATCGTCGTGCATCCCCGCCAACTACTGGCTCGACTTCCAGCGTCACACCAGTGTTTCGCGTCTCCCAGTCTTGAGGCGTCGTCGGAGTAACCACCACAGGAACGGTCGTCGGCGCCCACCAGAGTGGCTAGCTACATCGGATGGAACCTGCGGCTGAGTGTATGTCCTAGGATAACGCAACTCTCTGAATGACTTCGATAATGGCGCGCTGGCCGCTCTTTGTGGTCACACTGGGCGCGGAAAGAAGGTCGATGCCTTTCTTTTGATTGAGCGCGCGAATCACGACCTGAAATTGTGGATTGGTGAAAACCCCGGCCAATCCAAAGATTCCCGGAGCGACGCCAGCAACTTGCCCAAGACCTGGCATCAAAAGCGCATCGAGCGCGTTGGCGCTGATCGCGAAATTACCGCTGCGATTTCCGGACGTGACCGGGTTTTGTCCAATCGGATTCCCGTTCGCATCATTGAACGGAAAATTCGCCGCGGTTGACAGGGGCGCCGTTGCCAGCGGTTCCACCTGCACCGAAAACTTTGCCATTAGTGCTAAACGGACCCAATAACCAGTCGAAGCCAAGTTCCTTAAGATTGTTTTGATTAATCTCGACAAACTTCGATTCGATCTCGACCTGTTGGGCGCCGACGAATTCGCCTGATCAACCAACGCGTCCACCATGTCCAGATTGTCCTGTGTGTTGCGCACGATCAGCGTCCCGCTATGCGGCCAGAAGGTTGCGCTCGCGCCGGCAGGAAACGAGACGCCCATGCTCTTCAACATCGTTATCGCGTCGGCTCGCCCGACGAGTTGACGATCGTTCTGCAACGTCTGGCGAGTAGCTGGCAGTGCCTTGCAATTGGTTTGCACTGGCTCGAAGCACCAGCGCCGGTGCCGATTCCGGAAGCGGTCTGAAAGCTTACTGCTTCCTTCTCAATAACGCTGGTCGCCACGGGTGGCTCCTCCGAATTCCGGTCGTCGTGCCAGCGCCCTGCCGCCACCACCGGCCACACTGCTTCCGATGTAGTAACCGACATCAAGTGGCCCGCCGAAAAATTCCGGCGGCACGTGATATCGCTTTGTGATCAGATCGTTGCTTTGCTCGCTGAGAGGAATAAGTGTAACCGCATACGGTTCGACTTTCACTTTTAATCCGGCTTGGGCAGCGACGTACCGCAACGCTTCACCGAGTGGAATGTTATCCAGCGTCACGGTGATGCGCGCACCCGGCCGGGCCGGAACGGGCGCTGCGCCCTGGCGACGCGCCAGGAGCGCCCTGCGCGGGCGCCCCTGCGGGCGGTGTGGTTACCGGCGGGCACCTGCTCCGGGCGTGCCGGTACCGGTCGGCAGCACGACTGGCATTGAAGGCGGCGCAACTTGTCCGAGAGGAACGAGCCGCAGCACAATGTTTACGCCCTGTCCCGAAGGATCGTTCTCGGCTGCCTGCTCCCGAAGAAAATCGATCGCCTCGCGAATACGTGGTATCGCGAAATTCCAGGTGCGGGATGATGATGCTATTCAGTTTGTTGGTCATCTGCGCGGTACCGCGCACTTCCCCTCGCCCTTTGTTGTCAGCGACCGGGCCCACAGCGCCATATTTCCTGACCGGTTGTTGCCATGCTTCTTCGACTTTCCATAGCTTGCGCGCCCGCGTCTCGTTGTACGCTTCCTCGCCGTACTGGTATTTGGTGTTGTCGATTTTTTCCTGGCCTTTGCGCGCCGCGGTGTTGTACGGATCGAGCGCCAGCACCTTGTCATAGCTTTTCATCGCCTTATCGTACTGCCCGGATTGATAAAAGCCGTCGGCTTCGGCGAGCAGACGTTTCACTTCCTCGACTTTGTTGGTGAAGCCGGGGTCCACCGTTTTGTTGAAGTAACCCGGCGTGCGCAAATGCGCGAAAAGGTCCTGCGCCTTGCGGCAATTGGGATCGTAACGGGTTAAGATTTCGTTCAGGATCGCTTCGGCCCCGGGGTAATCGCCCTGAGCAATCCGTGCTTCGGCCAAAACGGTGCCGCTTTTGCAAACCCCTTCCGCCGCTTCGTCGTGCGCTTTCCCGGACACGACTGCATCCGGCAGATAGCCGATGGCAGTCTTAAATTCCTGGTACGCGACGGTGTAATTTTTCGATCTCAGTGCGGACTTGCCGCGCGCCAGCGCAGCTTCGCCTTCCGGCATAGCAGCCTGACGCCGCTGCACTTCGCGATCGGCGATGCTGTCGGCGTTCTGCGCGACCGCGGAGGAAGAAGATGATGAGCAAAGAGCGCGGCGCAAACCGCGAACGCGGCATGCATTCTCTTGTAGGGCGTTTCTGTGAAACGCCATGGCGTCTGGCACAGACGCCCTACAGGAGCGCGCGCTACTGCAACGATTATTACGTTCCGGGTGGTTTTCATATGGCTCACTTGGTCCTTCTGAGTGTGTGCATGCGTGGACCGAGCTGATGGGATCAGCGAGATACAAGGCAGAGCCGCGAGGGGTAGCAGCGAGCAACTGGGAAATGAGCGAGTTTCAAATCCGTAGTTTCCGGCTCGCAACTATGCACATTTGAGGCGCTTTTACTCGATCTCTTCTACGAGGTTCAAGGAAAATTTCTTAAGATTTTTGGCCTAAGGAAGATGCGGAACCACCGGATGACACGAGTTGGTTTCGGCGCCCTCGCCGAAACGCACTCCCTCTTACACCGTGAAGGACGCAGCGGAGGCGGGGGATGGCGCAGATTTTTTCGACAGAATGAACAGAATTCTCAGAATCGAGGAAATGGGGTTTCCGAGATGGAAGGTAAAGGCGCGATGGGTAGCGCCGAGTAAGGCGGGAGCCGAGCGAGTTTCAATGGATTTTGTTAATTTTGTACATTCTGTCAGGCCATCCGTGATATCCGTGTAATCCGTGGTCCTCCCTGTAATTCGTGTCCATTCGTGTAAATTCGTGGTTAGAGATCCTCACGGGTTCGCGAAGCCAATCTCGATCGGCGTACCCGGGTTTTGGGTGTTTACGATCCCGGCCCTGTCCGGGCGCACGTCGATGAGCTTGTACGTCCGATTGCCTTCAGCGGTGGCAAGAGGAAACTCCTGGTCTTTGCGCACTTCGAATTCCTTCCGGCCGCCCCAGGTGTAAACGAACGTGGCTACGGATTGCGGCGAGGTGGCGAGTTTTCCTTTCACCAATGTGACCTGCACGTGACTGCTCTGGTGTTCGAGCAGCAACTCCGATACGTCCATCTTAATTCCGTACTGATTGGGTTCCTTTTTCTCCGTAAACCTGACGATCTTGAAATCGGTGCCGCGGATGACGCCGCCGACTTTCAGGAATTGGGTCGGTTCAGTCTCGTCGATGCTGTTGATGCCGAAGTTGTCTCTTGTGCGCGACGCAAACATGTACGCGAACGGTTCCTCGTTGGCGGACACTAAACGTAATTTCGTGGTGTAATCCGGGTGCGACCCGGCGTTGGTCGGATCGGTGTTGCCCTGCCATTCGTCGAGATTAGTGAAGCCGTCCTTGTCCGGGTCCTGCTCGAGAGCGTCGGCGTCTTCGATGGGCAAGGCGTATTTTTCGAACCACTCGTTAGGCACCGGCGCATGCACCTGCGTGTTTTGCAGCGTAGCCGGCATGCCGTCGGCCCCGATGAAATGTTTTTCCGGAACGAACAGACCGGAGTGCGTGGTGGATTTCCATTGCAGCGGCTTATGGAGTTGCTCCGCAGCGTCATCCAGCTCGACCGCCACAGGCGGCTGCGACGCCGTCTTCGGCTGCAACCGCCGGAGGAGCGACCAGTCGGTTACCGAACTGGATGGCGCTCCACCAAATGGCCACCGCAGTAACAAAAAGAAAAGCCGCGGCGGCAATCAACAGCGCGCGATCGTAATTCGCCTTAAGCCAGTCCATTGCTTTCGCCATGGGTAATGATTAACCACGAATGAACACGAATAGACACGAATTTTATAAGGCAATCCTCTCCCACTCTAATTTCCTGTGCTTGAAGTTTAGGATTACGCCAACACGAAGACCCGTGATGCGTAGGTAGTTCAATATCAGACCTCGTTCGTGATCGGTGATTCGATCAATTACCTTTGTGTCGACAACGATCGAATCGAAAGCAATTACGTCAGGAATGAACAGCCCAACCTTTTGTCCTTTGTAAACGACGTCGAAAGACGGTTGCTGCCGAAAAGGAATTTTCCTCAGCCCAAACTCCACTGCTAATGCGTTTTGGTACAGGCTTCTCTACAGTCCATGCCCAAGCGTATTCAGAACTTCGATGGCACACCCGACAATTTGGAACACCTCGTCTTTGAACAAGAGCACCCCTTTATTGGTGTGCATTCGTGTCCATTCGTGGTTAGAAGGTAAAGCGCAGCATTTCGATCGTGGCGGAGACTTCGATGTGCTCGTTACCAACGATGAAGTTCAGCGCGCCTGCGGGTGACTGACCGGGACTCGCCCCGGCGGCTGGCGTCGGCGTCGGGCTTGCGTTTCTCTCGCGGGGCGGCCCTTTGTCTTTTTCGTCGTGCACGTACAGCGTGCGGATGATGAAAAATTGCCCGCGGGAACCTGTGATTTCGTTCAACACTCTTCGCGCTGCACCGGGCGCAGCCTTGAACGTGACATCGACCACATTGCGCTCGATCAAATCAGGCGCGGGCGTCCCGCCAGGTTTTCGCGCCGCCACCACTCTTCTGCCGGGCCTGGAGATGGTGCGGTTTCGGCGTCGGGGATACTCCATGTTCCTGCGGCAACGGATGGCGGTGGAAAGACAGGATGCCGTCCACCTTCGCGTCCAGCAAAATGTTAATGAGCATTTGAACTTGCGAGAGTTCCTGTCCAAGCAACGGCGTCACGGCTGTGCCAGGCATTGTCCGGGTGAACTCGTCGAACCCGAGCTGAAATTTGTCCGGCAATTTGACATTGTTCGTGCGCGCCCGGTCCTGTGTTGCGAGGGTAGCCTGGCGCAAACGCGATTGGAATTCGTTAGGCGCAAGTCGCCGGCTCCGGCGCCATTTCGCCTTTTAGCTCGTCTTTAAACTTGTCGAGTGCGACTTTGTACCTCTCGAGGTAGCCTTGCAATTTCCGGTAGTTCGCGTCGTTTGGAAAGGGATCGAGACGCTGCAATCTGTCGCGCTCGCCTGTGGCCTGGTCGAACGTCTGTTTGGCATCGCTCCAAACACTCCACCTCCAGTAAAGCAGACCTGCGCCGAGGATGATGCAACTTCCCGAAATGAGCAGAATGGTTCCGAGCGCGCGGTTTTGCTGAAACCATTTCATCTTATTAACCACGAAGGGACACGAATAGACACGAATTTTTTAAGGCGATCCTCTCCCATTCCAATTTCCGGTGCCTGAAGTTAAGGATCACGCCAACTCGGAGACCTGTGACCCGGAGATAGTTCAATCCCGAAAGCTTTCGGGACTGCGTAAATGGAATTTTTCGTAGCGAAAACTCTGCGACCAACGCATTTTCGTACGGCTTCTCAAGAAGACCATGCCAAAGCGTGTTGAGAATCTCGATGGCGCACCCGACAACCTGAAACACCTCCTCCTTGAGCAGAAGCTTTTCGCTATTCGTGTCCATTGGTGTCCATTCGTGGTTACTCTTCGTGAACGATCCATCCGTGTTATCCGTGGTTGACTCTTTCATGGCATTTTCGCCGGTTTGCGCAGAGTGAGCTGAAGCTCGTACGGAAAGGCCCATTCGGTGTCGTTAGGGACAGAATTGGATCTGATGAAGCGTTCGGGGGTCCTCGCATCGACAGCAAAGAGCGGCGACTGGGCGAGATTGCGCAGGTAATCAACCACGATCTCCTGCTGTTTCGGATTGTACAGGTAAAGCCCGTGCGCATTGATGCCGTCAATGGCCTTCGGCCCGGCAGTCGCGCTCTTTGCTATGCTGCCGGCAGGCGGAGGTGAAGGAGTGGATGCAATTTCCCCGGCGCGTTTTTCCGGAGCGCCAAGCAGTTTTCCGCCGGAAGTCGCGGCAAGTTCCGTGATCCAAATATCTGATTCCGGCAGGCGCGAATTTAGTTCGTCCAAAATCTGCGGCCAAAAATTGCGATCGTTTACGGCTGCGATAAGTGGCGTGGCTGCGTTATCCAATGCCGTAATTTGCTTTTTAAGTTTGTCCAACTGCGTTTCCGCCAGATGCAGGGTGTCGTTCTTCTGGCGAATTATTTGTGCAGTTTGCTGAGCGACCTGCGCCGCGCGCGTGTAATACGCCGACCACCCCAGTAGTGCGACCAGAATGCACGCGGCGGCGGCGATAAAAAATGTCCGGCGCTTTTCCAAGTCGTGCCTGCGAACGACGATCGCCGGACGCAGATTCAATTCGACCGGACAAACGGTCACGCTGCGCAATGCCAGTCCAACCAATTCACCAAGCAAATGCGCAGAAGCCGCGACATCCTGGTTTGGCGCCGACTTCGACACGGTCACGTTTTGCAACGGATTAAAAATCTCAATCGGCACCTGAAATTTCTCGTGAAAGAACTCGCGCATGTAGGGCATGCCCGCGCCGCCACCGCAAAGAAAAATGCGGGCCGGACGATTTCCCCGCTGTTGCGCCTGGTAGTGCGTGACAGAGCGCATCAATTCCGCATGCAACCGAGTCATGGTGCTGCGCGCTATCTTCGACACGCGTCCGACATTTGGGTCCGCAGGCTCGGCGTAAGCGCCGCCTAAACCGACGAATCCGTCCCGTTTCTTGCGCTCTTCGGCTGCTGCGAATGATTCGTTAAATTCCCTGGCAACGCCCGCGGTGATCGTGCTGCCGCCAAGAGGAATGCTGCGCAGGAAAAATCTTCCCGGCTCGATGAAGAGAATGTTGGTGGTGCGCGCGCCGATATCCAGCAGCAGCGAGCAGTTGCCAATGTCAGGATAGTTGTAACGAAATGCGTTGTAGAGGCTGACAGACGCCACACTGACGATTCGGGTTCTCAATCCGGTCTCTTCGACGGCGTTATTGATGTCGTCGAGCAAGTCGCGCTTGATCGCGACGATTACCACTTGAATTTGTTCGTCTAGTCCGCCGCCGACGAGTTGGTAATCCCAGACAACTTCGTCGATTGGGAAGGGAACATTTTGCTGCGCCTCGAATCCAACGATCTTGTCGACCTTTGCCGCGTCGATTGCCGGCAGTTTTACAAAGCGCGCAAAAACGGATTGCGAAGGCACTGCATAGTTCACCTGGCCGCCATGAATTTGCATTTCGCGCATCATGTCGCGCAACACGGCGACCGTGTCGGTCACAGCGAGGTGCGGGTCACGCCGCTGGCCAGTCTCGGGATCAAACGGCGTTTCGCGTAACCGATAATTTACGAGGACCAGACTGCCATGGGCCACTCGGAATTCCGCGAGACCAATTGTTTGAGATCCGAGATTGAGAGAAATCAGGCGTGCTGGGGCGGGCATTGGTTTAAACCTCTAATGCCCATTCGCAAATCCGGAAGCAAATTTCAACCCTAAAGCTCAAAGGAGCGCCTGATTGACAACACGACTGCGCGCCTCAAGTCTCCGCAGAGCCAAGCCCTGGTAAGCGGTACATTCGTCCCCGCTCGTGCTCAGCACTCTGGTTTTTGCCGAGCGGTTGCCCTTCGAGTGAGCGTCAGCCTAATGGCCAGCAAGCCATCGCAGCACGAGTCTGTCTTTCCTTCGTTTGGCTTCGACAACCGCAGAACCAGGCGCGAGAAAAGCTGGCGGTGCGAAGGCCGTCTTCCCGATTATCAATTACGTATCGACTGCTCGTCGTTTCAGGAAGCGCTGCGCCAAGGCAAGCACGGCAAGGCTCGCACCGAGTAGCATCGCGGCGGAGCCGCCGTCTGGAACGCCAGGCGCGCCTGGTCCGAAGAGCGTCCATTGAGTCAGGAACGACGCTCCCGGGATGGTCATCGTCCCACTTAAATTACCGACGTACCAGACTTTAGAGCCCACGCCAATATAAGTAACCAAAAGATATGAGTACAAGTTACCGGCGCCAAGGTTGACTTTGGTGCCAGCGCCATTGAGAGCCCACACGGCATTCGGTAACCCACCAAAGGCATTGGTTGAGCGTTGGTAGACTTGCCCATTGGCGAGATCGATCGCACCAAGGGCCATGCCAATGAGATGGTTGACGTAGTTTTCTTTGTCTTGATTGCTGGATGGTATTCCGGGAAAAACAAAACCCAGCTCATTAGAGCTCCCGATCGTCACTGCGCGCGCAGTGTCGGCGAATGCCAGCAACGCGCCAAAAAGAGCGATGCAAACCAAGGTAGACTTAGATGTTCGTGTCATGTTGATTTCTCCTACCTTGGAAATTGAATGCAATCGCGATGCCAACTACACGAAATTCGCATAAATGCCTGTCTCATTAGAGGGGTACCAAAGGTTAGTATTGCTCGGCAACAGTGCTCCATCCGACACGCCGAATGACAAGAATGCCGACACCTGTGGGACCAAGTCACGGCGGGCGCACGCGTAAGACCCGAGTTATCAAGGTAATGTCTCGGCCACTCTTAGCGTAAGAATTTCCGACGGTTTCATAGCCACTTCGTCTGCGCCACAAGTCACTGCCAAACTCAAGAAAGCCCGCTCGCTACTACTTTCTTCCCTCGCGTTAAATGCCAACGCATCGCGGCGGCGAGCAGGCTCTCGCTACCGTCACACAAGGTATTCATGCGCGTTGCGAAGATAGAGAACTAGATCGTAGCCGCGACCGCTCGGAAATGGTTTCCCGTTGATTTTGAATCCACAGTCGAACGCGAAACTCAGAACGCGTTCGTCTGCCCGGGTTGTCGCGAAAATGTTCTCGTTCCTCGCGAAACTGAGTAACTCACCGACGATGCGAGTCGAGAGCCGTCGACCCTGGTGCGATTTGGCCACAACGACCCAACCCAGCTCAATAGGGTATTTGTCTGCTGAGACGGTTGCTCTCGCATCGGCGAACACCTTATTCCGATATTCTGGTCCGGGATGTTTCAACGCGCCTGCTGCAATGAGTTGATTATCTGGCGTCCGCAGGAACAACAGGCGCGAGGCGTTTCGGATGCGTTCTGCCAAGCCTTCTGGATTAACAGCGCCGCCTTCAGTGACGAGCTTTTCGAAATCGGCTAAGGCCTGAGCTGTGCAATCCGAGGGCGAAAACATCGACAAACTGAACATGCCAGCGAGGGTAGCGGCGGTTCAACGGGAAAGTCGACAGAATTTTTTTAATCCGAAGGGACTTTCGGCGCGTTGGCGATCAGGCCGTTTCAGTCGTAAAAAACCCGCGCCTTAATCTTTGCTGCACGCTACCGGAAGGAGGAGTTCAAACTCCGTCCACGATGGATCACCCCCGAATGCCGAGCGATGCCTGTTTTAATTTATTGCCATACGGAATGATTCCACCTTCCCACCAGTAAGGCGTCATTCTCTTCATTGCTGAATTAGCTCGACTTCCCTCGTGTCGTTCGACAAAAAGACGGCATGAACTCACGATTGATTACCCCCGTAGTCGCTCTCCTGTCCGTGCTTTCAATTGCGGCTCAGCCCGACCGGGTAGTTGGAAATATTCAGGTGTCCGAAGGTCCAACGCCATTCATCCGCTTTGTCAATACCCAGGTCAGTGATGTTGCGGGCTTCCAGTTCGCCCAGTTCCGAATTCAGCCGAAAACGGGGTCAGCTGCACGGCCAGTCAAGGCCCGCTATGCGCGATCGTATTTGGAATCACGGGGCTATTTCAATTCTCAGAATGGCAATCTCACCATCCCGGTTTTCGGTCTCTACGCCGGCCGCCAAAACCGCATAAAGATCAGTTTAGATTTTAGCAGTCGAATTGACCGGTTCGGCGTCGCCATCACGACGCCAGCCTATGACGGAGGTACGTATTCCAATCCAACCGTCGTTCAATCACGGTTACCAGGCACTACCCTGAGCTACGACTTCATCCTGCTGAAGAGCTACGCCGATCCTAACACGCCCATCATTATTGACAGTGACGCCGAAATCCGATGGGTCGGCACGGCGGGAGTAGGCGCGCAGAACTGCATCCTCTTCGACAATGCATTCTACGTCACTTCCGGCACCTCCCTTCTTCGCACTGAGTTCGATGGGGTGACAACACCTGTTGCTGACTACAGCGGTATTGGTGTCACCGGCTTCCATCACAACATCGACCCGGGCCGCGAGGGAATGATTCTCGATGTCGATACCGTCGATCAGACTGAGAGCGTCAATCTGGAGGTCGACGCCGCCGGCAATGTGCTCCGGACCTGGAAGCTTGCAGACATCATCAGTGCCGCCATGATTGCTGGGGGGGATGATCCAAGCCTGTTCGTCTATCCCGCGCCCACCGATTGGTTCCACAACAACGCCACTGCCTACCGCAGCTCTGATAACTCACTCATCGTTTCCAGCCGGGAAAATTTCGTCATCGCAATTGATTACGACTCTGGAAACATTAAGTGGATCCTGGGGGATCCGACAAAGCACTGGTATGAGTTTCCGTCGCTGCGTGCATTCTCTCTCACCCTGGCCCCGGGCACATTGCCGCCGATCGGGCAGCATGCTGTGTCTATGCCAGGCGATCAATTACTCCTTTTCGATGATGGCGCTGGCAGTAATTTCCAGCAACCGCCGGGAGAAACACGCACCTACAGCGCGCCTCGCAAATATCAGATCGATCTCAATGCTTTTGAGGCGACTGAGACCTGGCATTATTACCCTGACCCGAGTGTTTATAGCCCGTTCTGCAGTAGCGTGTATGAAGATGCGGCGGATAACTACCTCATCGATTACACCCTTGGCGGCCCGTATGTTTATACCGGCCTCGTTGGCCTCGATGCCCAGGGTAACGTGGCCTTCAACTATCAATACCAAGAACTGGATTTTTGTGGGACGGCCTGGAACGCGATTCAGATCCATTGGGAGAATGTGAAGCTGCACTAGCGCCTCCGGCGGACAGAGCCGACGCGCTAAATGGCATGGCGCGATCTGACAATAGAGTGCTGAAGCAGCCGCGGCTTTCCGCGAAATGAATGGCATTCGCTTCCTGAGCGGCGCCTTTCCAGATCGACCTATCGGAAATAAGGGGAAGCCCGCAATTTTGTCCCGCGTGCATCCCAATTCTCGAACGAAGCACCGGCTGTGATCTGGAATTTATCGTTGCCGGCCTGGCCCCAAACATAACTCCCAACATAGTCGCCGCTGCCTTTGCCGCTCCATTGCCCGTACATGAAACCAACTTCTCCCGTGCAATACACCTGATTCAACGGCGAACCAACCATTTCCCCGGATAAATCCTTTCCATCCGTCCCAAAATTGGGCGATCGAGAATCGGGAACCGCGCCTGGCTTCCTTGTTGGCGCAAGTCCGACGTCGGTCGGAGCCAAATACGCGACAGGAAACAGGCCGAGCGGCGCTATTCCGATTTGAACGAATGCACTCTCGTTCATCAACTGCGCGCCGTCCGACCAGGCTCGCACTGGCCCGTTTTGCAAGAGAAGGGAACTATTGGACGCGCTGAGAATCTTCGGACTGTAAAGGCTGAGACCGGAAACCGCGTTAAGCGGCGTCAAAGTGGAGGCTGCGACACGATGGTGCGCCGACCCAGAATGTTTGGTCTGCTGCGCTGCAACCGGGAGACAAATTCCGAGCAGCCCCAGCGCGGAGACGAGCGCACCCTTTAACATGCGAGAACTCAAAACCAAATCGCCCCAAACGCCAGTAAAAATTTTCGCAATGGCAGGTAAGTGATTGAATTGCAGCCCGAGCGCGCTGATTTCGCTCGCTGTGTCGACGGCGATGTTACTTCTCAACCTTTAGCCATTCCCGAAAATAGTCGATCGTCTGTTTGATCCCCTGCTCGAATCTCACTCGTGGTTCCCACCCGAGGATTTCCTTAGCGCGGCTAATATCGGGTTGGCGCACTCTCGGATCATCCACCGGCAACGGTTTGTATTCGATCGTGGATTTCGCTCCCGTGATCCGGATGATTTTGTCGGCAAACTGTTTGATCGTCATCTCCCGCGGGTTGCCGATGTTGACTGGTTCGTGGAAATCGCTCATCGCAAGCCTGAAGATTCCGTCGATCAAATCGGATACGTAACAGAACGAGCGCGTCTGAGAGCCGTCGCCGAACACGCTCAGGGGTTGCCCGCTCAACGCCTGCCCAATAAATGCAGGCACTGCGCGGCCGTCGCGCAAGCGCATCCGCGGGCCGTAAGTATTGAAGATGCGGACGATTCTGGTGTCGACGCGGTGAGAGCGATGATATGCCATGGTAATCGCCTCGGCGAAACGTTTCGCTTCATCGTAAACGCCGCGCGGCCCGATCGGATTAACATTGCCCCAGTAATCCTCCTTCTGGGGATGTTCCAGAGGATCGCCGTACACCTCCGATGTGGAAGCGAGAATAAAGGCAGCACGTTTGTCCTTGGCCAATCCGAGCGCGTTGTGCGTGCCCAGCGCGCCAACTTTGAGCGTCGGGATCGGTAGTTCCAAATAGTCGATGGGGCTGGCCGGCGACGCGAAATGAAAGACATAATCGATCCTTTGTTCCGGCACAAAAATGAAATTCGAGACGTTATGTTTCGCGAACTCGAAATTCTCGTTTCCGGCAAGATGGGCAATGTTTGCCGTGTTCCCGGTGATCAGATTGTCGATAGCGATCACACGGTGGCCTTCTGCCAAAAGCCGGTCCACCAAGTGTGAGCCGAGAAAGCCTGCGCCTCCGGTGACAACCGAAACGGGCTGAGAATGTTTTGCCATCGCGGATGTCTTTTAATCGGTCTTGTTACGGTTTACCAGCGGGAACTCAGCGAAATGACGAACCGTAAATTCCGAATGACAAGGGCAATTCAGGCGATGAATTGATTCGGCATTCGACATTCGGTATTGGTCACTTAGTTAGTCCCATGCGCATTCTTTCCGGTCTCCAGCCCAGCGGTGCTCTGCACATTGGCAATTATTTCGGGATGATGCAGCCTGCGATCGCGCTTCAAGCCGAGGGCGAAGCACTTTACTTTATCGCGGATTATCATGCGCTCACCAGTCTGCGCGAGCCTGGAGCGCTGCGCGCAAACAGCCGGCGTATTGCACTCGATTTCCTGGCATGCGGCCTTGATCCCGAACGAGCCACACTCTTTCGACATTCCGATGTGCCGCAGGTAACCGAGTTGGCGTGGATCTTATCAACGGTGGCGCCGATGGGTTTGCTCGAACGCGCACACTCATACAAGGACAAGCTCGCCCGCGGGATGAACCCCACGGTCGGACTTTTCAGTTACCCAATTCTAATGGCGGCGGACATTTTGATTTACGACAGCGATGTCGTGCCGGTCGGCAAAGATCAGAAACAGCACGTCGAAATCACGCGCGATCTGGCGGTGAAAATGAACGAAACGTTCGGCCGGTCCGAACCGGACGGTCGGGTCTTCAAGTTGCCGGAACCGCGTATTCGGGGCGCGACAGAAACCGTACCCGGCAACGACGGCCAGAAAATGAGCAAGAGCTACGGCAACAACATCGACATTTTCGGCGACGAGAAGGAGATGCGTAACCGCGTGATGAGCATCGTCACCGATTCCGCGACGGTCGAGGCGCCGAAGGACCCAACGCAATCGACCATCTTTAAGATCTATTCGCTGGTCGCGTCGAAGGACGAGATCGCAGACATGCGCGAACGGTTTTCAAAAGGCGGGACCGGCTACGGCGATTTTAAGAAGGAGCTCTTCGAGAAACTCTGGGAATATTTCGCGCCGATGCGCAGACGCCGCGAAGAGATTCTGAGGGACAAATCGTATATTGACGATGTCCTCGCGCGCGGTGCAAAGCGCGCCAATGAAATTGCCGATCAAGTCATGGATCGCGTCCGCAAGGCCACGGGTTTGCGCTGACAAAACCCGCTCTTTAAAAATCTGTCGCACCATTAACTCCGAGTCTGCCGTCCTTTGCGGCGATGCGTGGCTCTGTTTCATGGATCAGTTTGGCATCTGAAGACCAGCACGCTCATTTCTTGTTGAAACGCAGGAGAAAGAACAGTCGAGCTAACGACGGCCGACGTTGCAAATGCGCGAGAATGGCTGATGAGATTACAATGATCAATGGCAGTGAAGTTCGAAAGGCAGTACTCCTATTGAGCCGTTTCTTATCGTGCATCTAACCGCTGAACTCCGCCAACCATCTTAGTCCTGACAAGCTCGGCGTAAAAGATATTCGCCCTCGCGAACAACATTGAATCTTTGAATCATGGAGATGCTCGGGTTTTTTATTGAAATCCAATCCTGCACAGGATATTCCATTGGCTCCAAATGATGGAGTCGAATCCTGATCCGTTGGAACCGGAAATACGGCGCGGGGCGCATCTGGATCCGGGCACGCGTGCACGCGGAATTGCAGATTCCGGAGTCAGGACGCGCGGAAAAGCTTATACGGAAAAACCGCAGATCGGCGCCACACCGCCGGTAACGAGCAGCAGAAAGAAAAGGCGCATGCGTTTACTGGCGGTTGCATTCATTGCGGCGGCGCTTGTTTCCGGATTTGTTTGGAAGCAAGAAGTGCTGCCCCATTGGATGCACCCGTGGACTGCGGTGCAGCAGGAGCAGATCCTGACTTTGACTCCAGCCGATATCGACTACGCCGCGACCGATGCTGCGCGCGCAGCATTGGCACGTGGAGAAATTCCGCCGGTACTGGCAAATGCGGACGCCGCGACGCGTCAGAACATTCTTTCCGGCAAAGAGAGTCTCTACACAAAACGTCTCCTCCAACAAAACCAGAGCGGCATTCTTGTGCACGCACGCGTTTCGAGTGGCGGCGTTTTTCTGGGCGAAGATTTGCTAACAGCGGAACGGCCGCAGGGCACGACGTTTCCGGCCGGACCGGGCGCGCCGACTCATTTTCATTTCACAGCCGAACAAGCGGGACCGAACGGTGTGGTGAGTTGCTGGGTGAAATCGGTCAACGGCGGCGTTGTTACGACGCGACCAATGGCCGCGGGTGACAGCGCCGACCTGGAGGTAATCGCGCGATAAATATGCAACCGGGCCGCGTGATCAAGATCGTGAAGCGCGAAAGCCACGAAGAGATTTTGAAAAACCCTTATTTGCTGGTGATGCTCGCGATCACCATCGCCGGCGCCATTTTCGGACTGAACAAAGCGAGTCATGCTTTCGCGCCGTTATTTTTCTTCGCGGCGCTAGCCGGAATGGGCTGGCTGGCGTGGCAGCAGTGGAACGCCGAGAAAGCAGAAGCGAAGGCACTCGATTACACGCAACTTGCGACGACCAATCTCAGTTCGTTCGCACCGTGGTTGAAGGAAAATGTGCGCGGTCAGGATGAAACGGTCGATTCGATTCTGGCTGAGTTGCAGGCCAATCTTGCGCTCGCAACTCCGGGACGAACCCTGGGCGCTTTTTTTCTCGTTGGGCCAACAGGCACCGGAAAAACTTTTCTCGGCCAGCTCATCGCTGAGGCGGTTTATCCCGAATCGGAGCCGATCATTCTGCGGATGAATCAATACAAACATGGCGACGATGTTTTCACGTTGATCGGTCCGCCGCCGGGCACTCCGGGATATGAAGTTGGCGGCACGCTCACGCGGCCGGTGCTGGAAAATCCGCGGCGCGTCATTATTTTCGACGAATTGGAAAAAGCGCACCGCGATTTGCAGCATTGTCTTTATGACATTCTGGACACAGCGAGTTGCCGCGAAAAAAGTTCGGGACGCACCGTGGATTTTAGCGGCTGCGTTTTTTTTGCGACCTGCAACGCTGGTGTTGAAGCTTTGCGCGCATTGCGCCGCGATGGAAAACCCGATCCTGTTAGTTGGCTCGGACAAAGTCGCGATGCTCTCGTGGACGCAGCCGGATTCGACCGCGCGTTTCTGGCACGCTGGTCGGCGATTTATTTCATGGACGAACTTTCGCCGCTACACGTTGCGGAGGTTGCGTGCCTGCAACTCGCGCGTCATTGGCGCACTTACGGAATCGAGATCAAACACGCGGCGCCGGAGTTGATCCTCGACGCCGTGCAACGCAATGAAGAATTTAAGCAATACGGCGTGCGCCAACTCGGCGCTTACGTGCAGATGAAAACAAGCGCGGCCATCGGCCAGGCACGCGCGCGCGGCGTGAAGAAAGTAGATTTGATCGTCGGCGCCAATGGCAATCTCGAAATTTCGGTCGCGCCAGAATAATGAACTGGCGCGCTCTGCTGCAAAACCAGTGGTTTCAATTGTGCCTGCTCGTGGCGGCGCTCTCCGGCGGCGTGATGATTTATAATATTACGCAGAAACCAGGTTCGGATATTGTCGGCGGTAACGGAACGCCGATGCCAGGCCCTTCACCTTTGGCACGTGTTTCACGGCAGGCAATCACGAAAATAAAAGCGAAAAAGCGCGGACAATGGATCGTCGATTCTTCGGGCGCGCGCGATGCCGATAACGGTGACATTGAAACCGTGGCGGCAAGTTTGTCCGACGGCGATGTGGTGAATCTGCGAGCGGGAACCTACACCGGTAATTTCGAAGTGAACGTCAGCGCACGTTTCGTCGGACCGGCTTCGGGAAAAGGCGTTGCGACTATTCGCGGAGTCGATGCGCAGCGAGCCGGACTTACGATTTCCGGAAAGAAAGTAGGATTCGAAAACGTCTCGCTGAGTTTTGAAGCGGCGGGCGATTCTCCTGCCGTGCAAATTTCGCGCGAGGCAGCCGTTGAAATGACGAATTGCGCAATGACCACGCAAAGCAAGTTTGGGATTTTGGTCAGCGAAAGTGCGTCGCTCACCGCGCAAGGAACGCAGTTTCGCGCTGTCAACGCCGGCTGTTGCTTGAAGTATCAAGGCACTGCGCAGGGCACACTCAATCATTGTAGTTTTCTCGCGGGCCGTTGGGGATTGGAAGTGATCAATGCGGCGCAAGTGCAGGGAAGCAGTTGCTCGTTCCAGCAAATCGGACTCGTTAACGGACTCGGTCTTACGCTTGGCGTGGTCGGTCGCGCGTCGCTCACGCTCGATGCCTGTCAATTCGATGGCAATACCGCAACGATCATGGCCGACGAAGGAGGCACGCTGCATTTGACCGGCAGCACTTTTCGCAACAACGGCGTTACCGGCGAAGGAGAGAATACAAGCTGGGGAATGATCTGCGCGCAGCATGGCTCGAGAGTTTCCCTTAAGGACAACGTTTTCGAAGACAATCGCCAGGGGCTTGTCGCGCTCGCCGGCAGCAGTCTCCTTCTCGAGCGCGCCCAAATGCGCCGGACAGGACTCGTGACGGAGAATCAGAAATTAAAATCCTACTGCAACGCGGTGGGCGCCAACGATCAGGGCACGACCGTAACTGTGATGGGTTCCACGATTTCGGATTCGCTCAACGATGCTTTCAATGTGAGCGGCGGCGCGAATCTAAAAATGGTGGAGACGACGATCACGAACTCGAATCTCAGCGCGCTCTCACTTGGCTTTGCCAATACTTCTGCCGCCCAGGCGGTATTGAATAATGTACACATCAACGGCGCCCATGGCGACGCCATCTTCGTTAGGAGCGGCAGCCAATTGGACATGGAATCTTGCCAGGTCGCCAATAGCGACGTCGTCGGCGTCGAAGTGCAGGACAGCGGGTCTCAGGGAAAAATAACGAACAGTACGATTACCGGCTGCAAGTCCATGGGATTGGACGCGAACCTCGGCGCCACGATCACGGCATCCGGGTGCACGATGGAAGCAACGACGCGCGGCGCCCAGGCCGGTTTGCCTAACGACCCGCAAAAACGAGGATCGGTTTTTCTGAGCAACTGCACCGTCCGCGGGAATTCCGTTTTCGGTGTGGGCGCCTGCCGCGGTGCGCTGCTGGTGATGAAAGGCGGCTTTCTAGGAGGTAATAAGCAAAACACCTGGCACGAATCGGGCGGAACCGTGCGCTTGGAGCGCTGAGAGCAACAGCTGAAAATTTCGAGCTAGCTCACGATTTAAGTGGGATTAACCTTACGACCATGGCGGACCCAATCGAAAACATGACCGACTGGAACCAGCTCAAGGCGATGCTGGAGAAAAAGGCGGACGAAACCACCGGCACAAAAATCGATGAAGCGGCGCTGCTCGCACATTTGCGCTCACGAGTCAAAGGTCAGGACGCGATCCTTGAAGACGTCGCGAAGCTGATTCGTTTGCAAGCGGCCAAGAAACAAAAGGACAAGCCGATCGCAAATCTTCTTTTCCTCGGCCCAACTGGCACCGGCAAAACGGAGCTGGCGAAAGCGGTCGCGGAATATTTGTTTAAGGACGAAAACGCAATGCTGCGTTTCGATTGCTCGGAGTTGAGCGGACCAGAAGCGAAGACACGCCTCGTCGGCACGCCCACCGGTTACATCGGCAGCGAACAAGGCGGCCAACTCACGCGCCCTGTCATGGCCAACCCGCGCCGCCTCATTCTCTTCGACGAAATTGAAAAGGCGTATCCGCCCGTCTTCGATCTTTTCCTGCAATTGCTCGGCGAAGGCCGCCTGACCGAACAAGGCAGCGGTAAAGCCGTGAACTACACACAATGCCTTTTTATCCTAACGAGTAATGCGCACGCGGAAGCGATCGGCAAGATCCAGACCGAGATGACCGATTACCACGAAATGCTTAACGCTGTAAAAGGTGAACTCGCCGAAGCCAAAGTGTTCCGGCCCGAAATTCTCGGACGCATCGACAAGGTCTATGTCTTCCGTCCGCTCGCGGGAATGGTCGTGGCGGAAATTGCACTTCTAAAAATTTCCAAGCTCGCACGCGAGTATGGACTGGAAGTGCAATTCGTCGCCCCTGAATTGATCATGCGTGCGCTGATGGCAAATGAAAAAGTGAGCCGCTTCGGTATTCGTGAACTCGAACGCATCCTGTTCGATCTCTTTGCCAACCAATTCATCGACGCGAAGGAATCGGGAGCCAAACGGGTCCGCGTCGATGTAGAAAACGGAAATGTTTGCGTAACGCCGGCAGTGGCGGATGGCACCGGGCCATAAACCCAGACTTTTGCGGATCGGAGTTCTCCGGATTAGTCGCGGCGGAGCACATCGCGCTTGGTAGTTTTTACTATTTCGGAAAACGGCAGTATGACGATGCCTTTAGAGAATTTCGACGCGCCCTCGAACTGCAACCGAACAATGTGCAAGCTCTTGAGCCGTTCACTTGCACTTATCACCACCAAGGTAGATGGGAGCGCGCCCTGTTCGAAATGAGAAAGTGCGAAGAACACGACCCACGAAATGCTTTGCTGGTGGCAAACATCCCTCGAGCACATTGCAGTTTGCGCATCCGGGGCGGAAGCAAAGAGGGGAGGTTCGCTTTCCGAGAGTATTTTTCGAAGGACCGTTCAAGTCCGAATAATTCCGGGCGTACATGAGCCGCTCAGGAAATTGCCGGTCTGTTCGTGAGGATTTTCTTCCGGGCGTCGATATTAGCTTTTCTCAGCAGCGCGCACGCGCGGTGTTACTCTAATCCAAAACAGCGCAGTAACTCCGCTTACAGCGGCGAGCGCGGCCCCAATGAGCATGACCGACCGAAACCCGGAGACGAATGATTCGTTGATTGCCCGACGGATTAGCTGTTGTGTTCCCGCGCTAAGATTTTCCGGAATATCGATGGCCGCGAGCTTTATCGATTGAGTTTGCAGCGATTGCGCGACTGACGCCGGCAAATTCGTAGTGCTCAATCTGTGATCCAGATTTGTTTTGAACACATGGAGCATCACGACTCCAAGCACTGCAATCGCGATCAGGCTCGACCGTCCGCGCCACGGCATTGTTTACGCCCGATGCGATCCCGGCGCGGTCTTGCGCGATCGAACTCATGACGGTCGTGGTGAGTGGCGCTACGGTGATGGCCATGCCCAGGCCCAAAACAACCACCTCTGGAAAAAATTGTGTCCAGTAACTGCCCCCGATTCCCAGGCACCAGGAAAAGCGAATACCCCACCGCCGCTATCACTGGTCCAACGACAAGCGGAAGTCTTGGGACCGTAATGCGCAACGAGTCCACCAGACCAACGCGAAAGAAAAGACATGATCAATATGAACGGCAATAGCGCCGCGCCAGCTGCAGTCGGCGAATAGCGCTGAACCTGAATCAGATTCAACGGCAGGAAAAAAAGCGTTCCCCCGAGCGCAGCATAAAGCAGAAACGTTAAGAAATTCGTTCCGGCGAATGTTCGAGACCGAAACAATGTCCAGCGGCAACATTGGTTGCGACAAACGAAACTGGACAAACAAAAACAGGATCAAAACGACAATGCCTGCCGTGAGAACGATAATCACTGTGTGATTCTTAAAACCGGCTTGGGAGGATTCGATCAATCCGTAAACCAGTGCGCCCAAACCGAGTGCGGCCAAGATTGCGCCAAGCCAGTCGACGCGAGTCCGTTCTCTGTTCGAGTTTTCTGCGACGTAGCGGAGCGAGATCAATATCACAACAAGGGCCAGCGGAAGATTGATGAAAAACACAGCGCGCCATGAAACGTGCTCGATCAGCCATCCGCCGAGAACGGGCCCAATTGCCGTAGTGATGGCGCTGAAGCCCGACCATACTCCAATTGCGCGTCCACGTTCCTGCTCGGAGAAAGAATTACTGATGATCGCAAGGCTCCCCGGAACGAGAAGTGCCGCGCCACATCCCTGAAACGCGCGGGCCACGATCAATTGACGAATATTTTCGGCAAGACCGCATGCGCCGATGCAACCGCAAAAATCACAATACCCAGCAAAAAGATGCGACGACGTCCGTAATGATCGCCTAACGAGCCGCCGACCAGCAGCAATGCAGAGAGAAAAAGCGCGTACGACTCGATCACCCATTGCACATCCACCGCCGTGGCGTTGAGATTCGTTTGCAGCGCGGGCAGCGCCACATTCACGACCGTCCCATCGATAAACGCCATGCTCGACGCGAGAACGGTTGCGGCGAGAATCCAACGACCGCGAACTTTCGAACATGGCGCCGTCGCCGTCCCGGATCGAATTACGTTTTCGTCACAAGGTTCTTGAAGAACTGCCCCCATGTTTTATGGATACGGCAAAACCAAACCTCTTAGCAAGGTGCTCACTCTTCGCGGCCAGTTTAATGCGAGCTTCGCGTCGGGCGACAAGGGCGTTTCCTCACAGCACCACGGTTCCGCGCAGAATTTCAACGGCATAGCCGCCTACGCGGACGTCAGTGATGCACTCCCCTTCCCGCTTTGCCCGGACATACATCTCGCTTGCGCGATGGCACTCGATGCCCTGACGAATCACTACCTGCTCATCACTCTTGGCGACTCCGTGTCGGACCATCCAACTCGCTGCGCAGCCCGCCGCGGAGCCTGTTGCAGGATCTTCCCCACCATAGAAAAACATTCGAGCTCGAACTTCGAGGTGGTCTTCGCGCCGTTCGGGACACAGAAAGTAAAAGAAGTTAGCACCGGTCTTCTTCAGAAATTCCGCCGCCTGCGCATAAGTAAACTTCAAACCGCCGAGCGACTGCTGACTGCGGAACGGCACAACCGTAAAGGTCAATCCTGTCGAAACAGACTGTATTGGCCATTCCGGAGGAATCTCCTCAACGGCGATTCCAATGACGCGAGCGACCTCCTCTCGTGAGAGCGTAGTTCCGAATTTCCGGATTGCGTTGACGCATTTCCCCGAACACCTGTCCGTCCACGCGATTACGGCCGGCATTGTCCAGGTTCGGACTGAAGCGCACCGGAATCTTCCCCGCTTTCAAGTCAAGGGTGATCTGGACAGGTTTGATTGAATCAGACTCAGACGCGTACAAGGCCAACGCCGTGCCAAGCGTCGGATGTCCTGCAAACGGCAACTCCTCCTCCACCGTGAAGATGCGGACTTTTTTTCCGTCCCGAGTTTCAGTGGCGGCATCGCGCGGAAAAACGAAAGTTGTCTCCGAAAGATTCATCTCGCGCGCCAACGCTTGCATCTCGGCATCATTTAATCCCCGAGCATCATTGAAGATAGCCAGTGGATTACCCGTCAGCGGCGTCTGCGTGAATACGTCAACCTGAACAAATTCGTAAGTGCGTCTCGGCATCGAACTTTTCAATGTGTCCCCGAGAACGCCAAGACGAAACAACAATTTCCCGAGACACGAATCGTTCAAACGCCGGTAGTATCGATCCAGGTTTTGAGGTCTACAAGCCGGCGAGTAGAATGCCCATGTGACTGACGAGGAGCAAGACGACCAGTTCTACCGCGATACTGAAAGCATCGCATTTCCAAAACTGAACGATCATCAGCTTTCGCTACTTGAGCCTTTGGGCGAACGCCGCGTGATGAAACGCGGCGACGTGTTGTTCAAGGCCGGGCAACGTGATCTCGGACTAGCAATTGTTTTGCGCGGCGAACTCGAAGCGTTCGAGACGCGCGACGAAAGCGAATATAACCTGGCTATCGCGCGCGAGCGTGATTTCATGGGCGACATATCGATGCTGCAGGGCACGTCGATCCTCGGTTCGTCCAGAGTCACATCGGATGAGGCCGAGATACTTCACATTCCTGCGGCCGAACTTCGGCGCGCACTGGCGGAGATTCCCGCCGTAAGCAAGACGATCGTCGATGCGTTGATCATGCGGCGACGCCGACTTCGTCGCGATCGCGAATTTGCAGGCATGCGTGTTCTGGGCAGCCACCTCGAGCGCGACGGACATCAGCTCGATGATTTCCTCGACAAGAATCGCATTCCGCACCGGCTGGTAGAATTTGAGAGCGAACAGGGGCAGGCGTTGAGCGAACGTTTTCACCTAACGACTCGCGATTTGCCGGTCTTGATCACCCCGGCCGGTGCGCGCTTGCGCAAGCCGTCGTTGCGGGAAGTTGCCCGGGAAGCCGGCTTGCTGCGGTCGCTCGCGGAAGAAAATGAAACAGAAGTTTTTTGCGACCTCGCAATCGTTGGCGCTGGACCCGCCGGCCTCGCCGCAGCGGTGTACGCCGCGTCCGAGGGATTGAAGACAGTTGTTCTGGAAAGTTATGCGCCTGGCGGGCAGGCCGGTTCTTCGTCGCTTATTGAAAACTTCTTTGGATTCCCGACCGGCATTGGTGGCGGCGAATTAACCTGGCTTGCTCAGCTGCAGGCCTACCGCTTCGGCGCGAAATTTTCCACACCAGCCGCAGCCCTCTCCCTGCAATACAACCCTGACGGCGAGTACCGTGCGTGTCTCGAGACAGAAGGTTGTGGTGCGGTACTCCGCGCAAAAGCTGTCCTGATCGCGACGGGCGCCGACTATCGCCGGATCGACGCCGACAATCGCGAGCGATTCGAAGGCGTCGGAGTTTATTACGCGGCAACGGCACTCGAAGGTCAGATTTGCCGTAACGAAACCGTTATCGTGATTGGCAGCGGCAACTCGGCCGGACAAGCGGCGATGTTTCTTTCTGATGGCGCCGCGAAAGTGTTGCTCGTTATTCGTGGCGATGACATTACCAAAAAAATGTCTGCCTACCTTTCGCGCCGCGTGCAGGTGCAGCCCAATATCGAAATTCTTTATCGAACAGAGATTCGAAAATTTTCCGGGGACCAAAAGCTCGAGCAGGTGGAATTGGAAAATACGCGCACGGGCGAGCGTCGCACGGTCAAAACGCCGGCCGTGTTCTCCATGATCGGGGCTCGTCCATGCACCGAGTGGTTACCGCCGGAAATTGAGTGCGACGAGAAGGGATTTATCAAAACCGGCTCGGACGTCACTGAAGCACCAGCGTGGCTCGCAAGGAAACGGCGGCCCGCCCCTCTTGAAACCAGTCTACCGGGAATTTTTGCAGCAGGCGACGTGCGCTCCGGATCGGTGAAACGTTGCGCCGCGGCGGTCGGCGAAGGCGGCATGGCCGTCGCCGGCATCCACATGAGCCTGGCATTACGGCGGAACGCGTCGGCAAACAAAACATCACAACAGTAAACGAATCATGACCGACCGAGGCTGTGCTCATTTGAATGCCGTTGGATCAATCAAGCAACCGGGTCGCCGTGAATGCGAAGAGTGCGTGAAAATCGGCAGTTACTGGGTTCATCTGCGGACATGCCAGACGTGCGGCGTAACGCTGTGCTGCGACAGCTCGCCGAACCAACATGCCAGCAAACACGCGCATGCCACGGGACATCCTGTCATCGCTTCCGCTCAACCGGGCGAACGCTGGCTCTACTGCTACCCGGATGAAGCCTTTGCCGAATACTGAGCGGCGATTGAACAGCAAAGCTCAAGCATCGCCGATTACGAGGCCGGGAAGAGAACCACTTTCTTCCTGCCGACTGCGATCTCGTCTTGTTGCGGCAGCATGTTCTCCTCCCACGAATTTAATCGCGCGCTCAACCAATTGCCGACCGGAATTCAGGCCAAGTTTGTGTTTGATGTTCTCGCGGTGCGTTTCGATCGTTTTCGCGCGCAGCCGCAACGAGTGGGCAATTTTCTTCGTGCCCAGCCCGGAGCCGATCAACAGAAAAACATGCGTCTCGCGGTGAGACAGGTTATCGACGACTGGCAGATTTCCGGAAACGCGGTTTTTCGCCGAAGGTCTCAGCGATTTTTGGAACCCGGGCATGGTTAAATCCCGGCTGACATAAATCTGGCCGCGCAAAACCTCGCGGATGGCGGTCAGCAACTCTTCCTTGGCTGCCGTCTTTGCCAGATAGCCATTTGCGCCTGCGCGCAACGCCCACTCGGCAAAAATGCTTTCCTTCAACGCGGCGTAAACCAGGATCAGCAACCCGGGCTTTTCCGCCTTAAGCGCTTGGACAAATTCCAAAGTGTCGCCGGTGCCAAGCCGGAATGCCGTCAACAGCAGATGAGGCTGGCATTCGGCGATCTTACTCCGCGCGTCCGGTATGCTGTTCGCCTCGCCGCAGACAATCATGTTGGGCTGGGAATTGAGATAAGCGTTGAGCCCAAAGCGAAGCAGTGTGTGCTCGTCCAACACTAGGATTCGCGTCTTTGCGACGTTCTTTTCTGAACCGTCTGGCGCGCGCGCTGTTTTGGTTTTTGATATCGGCATCCGTACCAGAGTGGTTAAAACGTCCTCCGCAACAGTTATTCGCCTGATCTATTCTTATACAACATCAGTTGCGCTATGCATAGGACTTTTGGCTTACCTTTCATTTAAGCGTTGACAGCTAAGACCGTGGCCACGATAACCGTCACCAAACCAAACAATTAACGAAGCACACGCGCTCTAAGCTGCTCGCCAAAGCTGGCTGCACGGATCTCGAACGAGCTCTCGTTCAACCTTAAATCAGAAAAAAATCATGAAATCAGTTACGATTATTGTCGCCGTCACATTACTGAGCCTGTTGCCTGTGACATTGGTTCGGGCCCAGGGCACATCAAAGACGAGTACCGCTGGCAAGAGCGCCACGCCCGCCGGGACGAGCAAACGAACCGATGTTTATCATGTCCATTTCACCAAGGCCGCGCTCGGCAAAGCCGCGCAATTGGGCGATTGGCTGAAAACACCCGATCAAACTAATCCGATGCCGGATCATTTTATTGTTCTTCGTCACCAGGATGGGGACGCATGGGATTACGTGGTCATCACGCATCTCGGCCCGAAAGCGACGGTAGAAGCTGCGGGGACGGCTGTGCCTGCAGACAAACGTAACTTGAGCGAGTGGCACACCGACACGTTCGTGAACGGCCCATCGTGGGAGGAGTTTACCAAGGCCATGGGCATTGACGCAGACTCGAAATCGAACACGGTAGGCTCGGTTTATTCCGTTTCCTATTATCGTCCTGCTCCGGGTCATCGGGAGCAACTGGAGAAGATGCTCGGTGAACTGCCGAACGCATCCAATGACACCACTGCGGGCAATGTGCTGATGCAGCACCTGGAGGGTGCCAACTGGACGTTTCTCGCCATCGCTCGGTACAATTCCTGGGACGACTTTGCAAAGGGTGAGAAAACCAGCGTGGCGGATACATCCAAAAAGGACAGTCCCTGGTCGCGTTTGCGCGATCACACCGATTTTCATACCGATACTCTCACCGATCGCATAGCGCCGTAGCGCGGGATTCCCATTGTAGGGCGTTTCTCTGAAACACCTCGGCGTCTGACACAGACGCCCTACACTTCAGGCGATTGACACAACAACCGCCTCCACAACATTCGTGTGCGTTCGTGTCCATTCGTGGTTAATCAACACATCTACGCATCATGATGCATCAATTTGTTTCTTGATTCATTAGGGAAACGCCTTTTTAGTTGCCGGACATCATGGCAACTCATGGGCTTCATCCTCTGGAATCGCTGATGCGCGAACGCATAGCCGTGCTCGATGGCGCAATGGGCACGATGATTCAGGGCTACGGATTGTCCGAGGCGGACTATCGTGGGAAACGGTTTCGCGATTGGAAAGGGAAAGATCTCAAAGGCAGTCTTGAGCTGCTGAACGTGACGCAACCACGGGTCATTGAGGAGATTCATTCCAAGTACCTCGACGCCGGCGCGGACATTATCGAAACCAACACCTTTAGCGGAACAACAATCGGTTCGCACGATTTCCTGTTTCAAGGCGAACCCACTCGTGACCGCAAAGATCAGGAATTCTTTCAGCGCGTGGTGGACGATGCCGGTCTTCGAGCGCTCGTTCAGGAAATCAATTTTGAAGCAGCGCGTATCGCGCGCGCCGCGGCAGATCGCGCCGCGAATGAAACCGGACAACAGCGATTTGTTGGCGGATCAATGGGTCCCCTTCCAGTCGCGGGTTCGATTTCACCTGACGTAAACGATTCTGCCTTTCGTGCGGTCTCGTTCGATCAGCTTCGCCAAACTTACCTCGATCAAGCGAAAGCGCTGCTCGAAGGCGGTGTCGATCTTCTCATCGTCGAAACCATTTTCGACACGCTTAATGGAAAGGCCGCGCTGTTCGCAATCAGTGATGCATTGGGAAAAACCGGACGCAGCGTGCCGTTGATGATCTCGGGCACTGTGATCGACAAATCCGGACGTAACCTGAGCGGCCAAACGGTGGAAGCGTTCATTATTTCCATCGCCCACGCGCAACCGCTCATCCTTGGTTTGAACTGCGCACTGGGTCCGGATGAAATGGAACCCTTCATCGAAGAAGTTTCGCGGGTCGCGCCATTTTACGTGGGCGCCTATCCGAATGCGGGATTGCCCGATCCCCTTTCGCCGACGGGATTTCCTGAAACAGCGGCAACCTTTGCGCCGAAAGTTGTCGCATGGGCGGCCAACGGCTGGCTGAACCTGGTGGGCGGCTGTTGCGGAACAACCCCGGAACACATCGGCGCAATCGCAAAGGCCGTGCAGGATTGCAAACCGCGCGAACTAAACAGTAGGGCGTCTTTGTCAGATGCCGATCGAAGAAATGGCGTTTGACGAAAACGCCCTGCAATTGTCAGGGCTGGAACCGCTAAAGATCACGCCGGAATTCGGTTTCGCCGTGATCGGGGAGCGCACCAACATCACGGGCTCGCCAAAATTTTCGAAGCTGATCCTCGCGGACGATTTCGAAGGCGCTTTGGCCGTCGCGCGTCAGCAGGTGCAGGGCGGCGCGAACCTGCTCGACGTGAACATGGATGAGGGGATGATCGATTCGGAAGCAGCCATGACTCGCTTCCTGAACTTGATAGGTAGCGAACCAGAAATCGTGCGCATCCCTATCGTGATCGACAGCTCAAAGTGGAGCGTAATCGAGGCTGGACTCAAATGTTTGCAGGGGAAAGCCGTCGTGAACTCCATCAGTTTGAAAAACGGTGAAGAGGAATTTCTACGCCAGGCGCAATTGATTCGACGATACGGCGCGGCCGCCATCGTGATGGCGTTCGATGAGAAAGGGCAGGCCGACAATTTCCAGCGCAAAATCGAGATTTGTGCGCGCGCGTACGATCTGTTGACCCGGAGGGCTGAGCTTCCCTCGAGCGACATCATTTTTGATCCAAACATTCTGACCATCGCTACCGGCCTGGAGGAGCACCGCAATTACGCGGTCGATTTCATTGAAGCGACGCGCTGGATCAAGCAAAACCTTCCAGGTGCGCGAGTCAGCGGCGGGGTGAGCAACATTTCGTTTTCGTTTCGCGGCAACAACACCGTGCGCGAAGCAATGCACGCCGCTTTTCTCTTTCACGCTATCCGCGCCGGGCTCGACATGGGGATCGTGAACGCCGGACAACTGGCAGTTTATGAAGAAATCGAACCCGAGCTGCGCGAACGTGTCGAAGATGTGCTGTTAAACCGCCGCGATGATGCAACCGAACGGCTCGTCGAGTTCGCGGAACGCGTAAAGGCGAAGGGAAAAACACCTGTCGCCGATGAAACGTGGCGAAAGCAGCCTGTGCAAGAGCGCCTGAAGCACGCGTTGATCAAAGGCGTCACCGATTACATCGACAACGATACAGAGGAAGCGCGCCGCGAATACAAGCGACCGCTCGAAGTGATCGAGGGTCCGCTCATGGCCGGGATGAGTGTGGTAGGCGACTTGTTCGGGTCGGGCAGAATGTTTCTCCCGCAGGTCGTAAAGAGTGCGCGGGTAATGAAAAAAGCGGTGGCATACCTGATGCCCTTCATGGAAGCCGAAAAATCTGCTGATGCGAAACCGCAGGGTCGCATCGTGATGGCCACGGTTAAAGGCGACGTGCACGATATCGGTAAAAATATCGTGGGCGTGGTTCTGCAATGTAACAATTACGACGTCATCGATCTTGGCGTGATGGTTCCGGTAGCGAAGATTTTGGACATAGCGCGCGAGAAAAACGCCGACGTAATCGGTCTAAGCGGGCTGATTACGCCGTCGCTCGACGAGATGGTGCACGTCGCGCAGGAGATGGAGCGCGAGGGATTCCGCGTGCCGCTCCTGATTGGCGGAGCGACAACCAGCCGGACGCATACGGCAGTCAAGATCGCTCCGCATTATCGCGCCAGCACCGTGCACGTGCTCGATGCGTCACGCGCCGTCGGGGTGGTGAATTCGCTGCTTAACGAGGAACTCAAATCGGAGTTCGACAAAAAAACGCGCGAAGACTACGAGCGGTTGCGCCGGGAGCACGCAGCAAAAACCGAAAGAAAGAAACTACTGACGCTCGAGGAAGCACGCGCAAATCATACGCCGATCGATTGGAACAATTATGTCCCGCCGAACCCGGAATTTCTGGGACTTCGTGTTTATGGCAGCGATCCGGGGAGCGCACGCGGCTCGCGTGCTGTTTCCGGCGGCCCGCCGGAAACTTTCAGTGATACTCATTACAGCAAAAGGCGGCTCCCGCGCTTTGAACGCCCGTGGGCAAAGTACGCGATTACTTGGAGCACAAACGCTCGACAAAAATTAAGCGACGCCGCTCGCAAAATCGTCCTGGATTGCATCCTGTATTGGAATGAGCGGCGATACGAGCTCTACGCAGCGTGTGTGATGCCAGATCACGTTCACATCCTGATTGAACCACGGGTGAGGAGTCAGACTCCGGACGCTACGGAATTCTATTCGCTCACCGACATTCTGCACAGTCTTAAGTCCTTCACCGCTCACAAGATTAATGAGCTCAAAGAAAAAAGCGGACCAGTGTGGGAGCGTGAATCCTTTGATCGATTGATTCGCTCCGAAAGCGATCTGCAGGAAAAATTCAAATACATTGCGCGGAATCCGTGGGACGCAGGCGTTGCCCAACCCGGTGAAGATTATCCCTGGGTTTGGTATGCTGGGAAGGAAACATCCCGGCCAGCGCCTGGGATGGACACGCCGGCGGCGTGCGCTCCCCAGAAAGTCGCGATCACTGTTCGTGATCTGGTCGAATACGTCGATTGGTCACCGTTCTTTCATACGTGGGAATTGCGCGGACGCTATCCGGCGATCTTCGACGATCCTAAGATCGGCAAACAAGCGCGTGAACTTTTCGATGACGCGCAGGAACTCCTTGAACGCATCGTAGCGCAGAATCTCCTGTTCCCGCGCGGCGTCTATGCGTTTTGGCGGGCAAATGCCGTCGGCGACGATGTTGATGTTTACGCTGATGACACCGGCACTGAAAAAATCGCAACGTTTTATTTTTTGCGTCAGCAAATGCAAAAGCCATCGGGGCAACCCAATCACTGTCTGGCCGATTACGTCGCGCCTCAGAGTAGTGCGAGCCTCCGGCTTGCAGGCTCTGCAAATGCAAGCGAGACGCATGCGCTACTTCGCGATTATCTCGGGGGATTTGCGGTCTCGATTCATGGCGCGGATGAGCTCGCTGAGGAATTCAAGGGTCAGCTCGACGACTACAGCGCGATTATGGCCAAAGCTTTGGCAGATCGATTAGCTGAAGCGTTCGCTGAATACCTGCACCAACAAGCTCGCATCGCTTGGGGGTTTGGGCGCGACGAACAATTATCGAATGCTGATCTCATTCGTGAGAAATATCTCGGCATTCGGCCCGCTGCCGGTTATCCCGCTTGTCCCGATCACGCCGAGAAACGAACCCTATTCGATCTGCTCGATGCGGAGGAAAACGCCGGGATCAAACTGACGGAATCGTTTGCCATGCATCCTGGTGCCAGTGTAAGCGGACTTTATTTTTCGCATCCGGGGGCAAAATATTTCGGAGTCGGGCAAATCGGGCGCGATCAAGTCAGGGATTACGCGCTGCGGCACGGCGAACCAGTTGCGGCAGTCGAAAAACGGCTCGCGCCGAATTTGGGGTAGAAGTTCACATCGGGGCGAGAGGATTTGAACCTCCGACCTCGTGGTCCCAAACCACGCGCTCTACCAAGCTAAGCTACGCCCCGAATTGCGGCGCCATTCTTTACCACGGCTAGCACCTTCCCGCATCGGAAAATTCAGGTACATTGGCTCAGCTTGGATGAAAATATACGGGCTAATCGTTTTTACAGCGCTGTTGATTGCCGCGTTGGTAATGCATGGACAGGAAGCCGCACCGCCATCGGTGGACCTCCTCCCCGATCAAGGTCAGCCAGAAGAAGAGGAGACCAGCCCCTCGCCTCCGCCCAACGGCCCCGACTTGCCAGAACTGAAACAGCTCGACGAAAGTTTTAAGCCCAAATCGCTGGGCAAAGATGCCGATGCGCTCCGGATGCATGTGCTATGGCGGGAATTGAAAAACCGCACCGTCAACGATCCACAGGTGCAGGCGGCAAAGAAATACGCGCAGTATGCTCGGACAGATTTGGAAAAGCGAAACCGGCTCCACGACTACTATGAGGTTTATTATCAGCGGATGTCTGCGCTGGCGACGACTCCGGAACTCAAACTGGCGTTGCAAGCGCTGAAGACAACTCACCAAGATTTACTAGACCAGCCCCGGGTGCGACCATCGCCGACGCCAGAGGTTTCTGGCACGCCGTCGCCGACGCCATCGAGCACGCCGGTGAAGAAGAAGCACGGACAAAAGAAGAAAAAGAAAATTCATAAGTAGCGGATGCGCCGGGAAAATAACCGCCGCATTTTGAAGCCGCGGAATTCGCACCTTCTCACTCCGAGGAAGGCGCATGCCGAGGGTACTAACGATCCGTAAGTTCCGTCTAGCGCGTCGTCTACGAAAGATTTTGCTTGCCGCGTCATCACCACTCTCTTAAACCGTTACGTAACTCTATGAATTCACTCATCGAAGTTACGCAAACCGTTTTGTTCACGCCCGCTCGCTTGTTCGCACAGGCCGAGTATTCATATTCTGCTTCAGGCCCGGGACAGGCGCCGGGCCCGCTGTTCTGGATTTTCTATCTGGCGTTCACGATCTTAATGATCGCAGCTTGGTGGAAAATCTTTACAAAGGCAGGTCAGCCAGGCTGGGCATGTATCATTCCGATCTACAATCTCTACGTTTGGTGCAAGATCGTCGGGCGGCCGTGGTGGTGGATTCTTTTGATGCTAATTCCTTTCGTTAATTTCATCATCCTGATCATTCTTATCATCGACCTGGCTAAGAGTTTCGGGAAAGGAGTGGGCTTTGGGATTGGTTTGCTTTTGCTGGCGGTTATTTTCTTCCCGATTCTCGGTTTTGGCAGCGCTCAGTACCAGGGACCATCCGCAGGGAGTTCTGGGGCAACGGTTTCTCGACCGTCGCAGCCGGCGTAGCCGTTTCACAATCAAGGGTTGTAGCCGGCATCGGCGATGCAATGGGGTCAACGATTCCGGCTAAAGCTATTCAGTCCAGTTTGGCTTGCGCTTTTCGTTAAACGCGGCGATGCCTTCGCGGGCTTCGTCCGATTCGCGCGCTTGCATGTGATATTTCAACGCGAGACCGACATCTTCCTTCACCGGGCGCCACCAGAGTTCCTCCACTAATCGTTTCGTCTGCACTACCGCGCCAGTCGCGCCTTGCAACACCGATGCGGCAAATTTCTGCGCTTCACTCATCACGTCGTTCGCCGGAACGACGCGATTCACCAACCCGATCTCCTTTGCGCGTGCGGCGTCGATCAGTTCCGCGCCGAATAACAGTTCGCGCACGTTTCGTTCGCCTGACTGACGCCGCAGAAATGTCATAACCAGCCCCGCGACCAAACCGCGGCGTACCTCAGGATATCCGATCTTCGTTCTCTCTGCGGCGACGACAAAATCGCATGCCGACATAACGCCCGCCCCGCCTGCAACCGCCGCGCCGTGCACCGCTGCAATCGTAACGAGGCGTGTTTGGCTGATGGTGGTCAAAGTGTTCGCCACCATCTCCGCCGTCGCATGCGCCTTCGTTTGATCGGCCGCCTCTTTCAAATCCAAGCCGGTGCAAAACGCCGCGCCCGCTCCGCGCAAAATCAGTACGCGCTGCTCCGGTTGTTCGGATGCGACATTGACGGCTGCACACAATTCCGTCAGCAACTCCAGAGTCAGAGCGTTCCGACGCTCAGGCCGGTTGAGAGTTATTACAGTAATCTGCGCCGATTGTTTTTCGACTAAGACGACGGGCATGGGATCGTTAGAACGTTACACTGTTAAATCGGAAATTCGATGAATCGCTAAATGGAGCTACACCTGAATTACTCCGGTGTGAAAATGCGCTTTCGGCATCGGACGCGACACGTACTGCAAAAGGCGAATCAGCACGTCGCGTGTTTCGTGTGGCTGGATGATCGCGTCCACCCAGCCGCGAGCGGCACCGTAGCGAATATCGGTTTGCTCTTCGTAGCTTTGTTTCACTTTCAGGCGTAATTCTTCGAGTTCCTCCGGCGATGCTTTCTTGTCCCCTCGCTCGTGCGCCCTGGCAAGAATTGAGAACACCGTGTCCGAAGCCTGCGCGGCGCCCATCACAGCATAACGCGCATTCGGCCAGGCAAGGATGAATCGCGGATCGTATGCCTTGCCGCACAGCGCGTAATTACCGGCTCCGAAAGACCCGCCTACCACCACTGTGATCTTCGGCACGATGGAATTGCTCACAGCGTTCACCAGTTTCGCGCCGCTGCGAATGATCCCGCTCTCTTCCGCATCGCGCCCGACCATGAACCCGCTGACGTCCTGGAAAAAAAAGATCGGCAAATTTGTCTGATTACAATCCATCACGAAGCGCGCCGCTTTATCCGCACTATCGGAATAAATGACGCCGCCCATCTGTATTCCTTCCTTTTTGGTCCTGACCTGCACGCGCTGATTGGCGACAATGCCCACGGGTCGTCCGTTAACACGTGCATATGCCGTCACTAGCGTCTTGCCGTAATCGGCCTTGTATTCATCCATTGAGTTCGCGTCAACGATCGTGGCCAGCAGATCGCGCGCATCATAATTTCTCCGGCCATCGAAACTGATCAGATCATAAACAGTGTCCGGATTTTTCCCGGGATTCGGTGAATCTGGCAGGGCGCGCCCGCCGCCAGATGTCGCTTCGGGCAGCATCGCAACCAGCGCACGAAGACGTTTGAGACACGAAGGATCGTCTTTTTCAAAAAAGTCCACGGTGCCGCTGATTTCTGAATGCATTTGTGCTCCGCCCAGATCTTCGGCATCGACGATTTGACCAATTGCCGCTTTCACCAGAGACGGCCCCGCAAGATAAAGGCCGCTTCCCTGTGTCATCAAAATTTTGTCGCACAACACCGGGAGATACGCTCCGCCGGCGACGCAATTCCCCATGATCGCGGCAAACTGCGGGATTCCGGCGGCTGAAATCACAGAGTTATTGCGAAAGATCCGGCCGAAATCGTCTTCATCGGGAAAAATTTCATCCTGCATCGGCAGGAACACGCCCGCCGAATCGACCAGGTAAACGAGCGGGAGCGCGCATTCGAACGCGATTCGCTGCGCGCGAATGACCTTTTTTGTAGTCGCGGGAAAAAACGCGCCGGCTTTCACCGTTGCGTCGTTGGCGACGATCATGCACGAAACGCCTTCGACATTGCCGATGCCCGTCACGACTCCTGCCGCCGGGATTTTTCCCCATTGCTCGTACATTTTGTAAGCGGCCCAGAGTTCAATCTCGAAAAACGGCGAGTCGGTATCGAGTAAGTGACGTATCCGTTCGCGCACCGGCAAGCGTCCCATCTTGCGCTGGCGTTCATGGCCAGCCTTGCCGCCGCCTTCGCGCAGAATCGCTTCCTCTTCTGCAATCGCCGCGCAATGCGCGCGCAACACTTCACTCGTGCTCGATCGAGACATATGCCAGAGCCACGCTTAATCTGCGCCGAGGACCGAATCAAGCCGACAACAGATTTTGTAGGTAGGACGCGCAGTCTTCTGCACGCCGATCGATTGTTGCAATGCGCGTCCGCCACCGCAGGCGGCTGCTGGATGACACGGATCTCTGCGGAGCACACGCGGCTCGCCTGTTGGTTGCAGCGCCTTTGCCGACCAGCCCTCGCATCAAGCCACGGCGAGCCAAGGTCCTACCCGAGAGACACGCGTTGCGTGTTGTCGCGATACCCCGACCTGACGATCTTGCTGTTCCCATTCGAATCGGCTAACGCTTAGGGCATGAGTTCGAGTGAAAATTCATTTGCCTTTGGCGCTCCGGGAATTGAGCCGCGCTGGACTTCGAGCGCCAAAGAGGGCGTAGGCACAGCCTATCACACCAGTTGCCGCATATGGTTCACGCTGAGCCACGGAATCGTGAACGAAATTTATTATCCGCACGTCGATAAACCGAATACGCGAGACTTTCAGTTCCTCATCAGCGACGGCGAAACGTTCTGCCACGAAGAAAAGCGTGACCTCGATCACGAGATTGAATATCCCGAGCGCGATTGCCTCTTTTATCAATTAACGAATTCCGAACCGGGCGGCCGTTATCGTGTGGTTAAACATGTGCTCACTGATCCGCACCGGTCGGTCTTGTTCGTGCATACAAAGCTCGAGGTGCTGGACGAAACCTTGCGCGGCAAGCTGCGGCTTTACGCTTTGCTGGCGCCGCACCTCGGCGGCTTTGGTGCCGGCAATTCGGGATCATGTTCGGAAATCGGGGATGACAAACTGCTCCATGCGCAGCGGAAGAACGTGCATCTGCTTATGGCATGCAGCAGTGGTTTCTCGCGGCGATCGATCGGTTATGTCGGTTTCAGCGACGGTTGGCAGGACTTGATGGACAATTTCAAGATGGATTGGGAATTTCACTCCGCTGAGAATGGCAACATCGCGTTGACCGGGGAAATCCATTTGCCGGACAGCGGTGAATTTACGATCGCCGTTGCGCTTGGTCGGAGCTACCAGAGCGCTGCCACAAAGTTGTTCCAATCGTTGGCCGAATCGTTTGAGTTAAAACGCGAAGGATATGTTCGTCAGTGGCAGCGAGCAGTCGTGGATCCCAAGTTCGATTTCAGCAACGATACATGCGACGACGGTGGAATGTATCGGCTGAGCCGATGCGTTCTGCTAACGCACGAGGACAAAGTTTTTCAAGGCGCAACGGTCGCGTCGATGAGCATTCCCTGGGGCGAAACCAAGGGCGATCAAGATCTGGGCGGCTATCACCTCGTGTGGACACGCGACCTTGTGCATACTGCCACCGCGCTCCTCGCCACCGGTCAAATGGGCACGCCTTTGCGCGCGTTGATCTGGCTCGCGGCGATTCAGCGGCCGGACGGCAGTTTTCCGCAAAACAGCTGGATCGACGGAACGGCTTATTGGTCGGGGTTGCAACTCGACCAGGTTGCACTGCCGATATTGCTGGCGTGGCGTTTGCATAAACATGATGCGCTCGGTTTGTTCAATCCTCGCGCCATTGTAAGGCGCGCGGCGACGCGCCTGATTCTGCATGGTCCGGTGACAGCGCAAGACCGCTGGGAAGAAAATGCAGGCTACTCGCCTTCCACCCTCGCTTCGGTGATCGCGGCTCTCGCGTGCGCCGCGGACTGGGCGAAAGAATATGGCAAAGCAGACGCGGCCGATTTCATTTTCGCGTATGCCGACTGGCTCACGGCGCATGTTGAAGATTGGACGGTAACAACAGAGGGCGAGCTGGTCGCAGGCATTCCTCGCCATTACGTCCGAATTAATACGACCGATCCTAACGCGCCTGATCCCCACCCCGATCCGAATATTACAATGATTCAGATCGCCAACGGCGGCGGTTTGCATCCGGTGCGCAATGTCGTGGGCGGGGATTTCCTGCATCTGGTGCGCTACGGTATTCGAGAGCCTAACGATCCGCTGGTGCGCGACTCGATCAAAGTGATCGATCGCGTGATCAAGCATGATTTACCTCAGGGCCCGGGCTGGCATCGTTACAATCATGATGGCTATGGACAAAAGGATGACGGCAGCGCATACGACGGAACGGGCGTAGGCCGGTGCTGGCCGATCTTGACAGGAGAGCGCGGCCATTACGAATTGGCTGCCGGACGCGATCCAAAGCCGTTCATCAAGACGATGGAACATTTTTCCAATCAGGGCGGGATGCTGACCGAACAGATTTGGGACGGTGACGACTTGCCAGACGCGAGAATGAAACCTGGGGGCCCAACCGGCGCGGCGATGCCGCTTTGCTGGTCGCACGCCGAATACGTTTCACTTGTGCGCAGTTGCCATGACGGCGTCTGTTTCGACCGTGTCGAGCCGGCGTATCAACGCTACGTCGCGAATCGAATGCAAAACCGATACGAAATCTGGAGTCTGCGTCACTCAATGCGAAATGTGTCGCACGGTAAAATTTTGCGAATCATTCTGGCCGGGGAAGCGACGATCGTTTGGTCAACTGACAATTGGGCGCGGACTAACGAATCGCAGACCGTTCATCAAGAGGAGTTGAATCTTTGGTATGCGGATTTTCCAACGGCAGACTGGGCAGTCGGCTCAGTATTCACATTTACGCTTTTTTGGAAGGGCGAGCAGCGCTGGGAAAAACGCAACTGGGACATAAGCGTTTTGTGATAACAAGAAACGACGACTTGCCTGCCGCCGTACCTTCGGCACAGGTGGTCGGTCGCCGAATCGCGACGTGTAGCGCACAGCTTTAGCGAGCCAACCTAAAGACACCAGCGATGAATAACGTTTTACCGGTGATTTATCTCGCCCGCCACGGCGAGACCGTGTGGAGCCGCGATGGCCGGCATACGGGGCGGACCGATTTGCCGCTGACTGAGGAGGGCGAACGCAATGCTCACCACCTCCGCGACCGACTGGCCGGATTGGCTTTCGCAAAAGTCCTAACGAGCCCATTGCAACGCGCCAAACGGACCTGTGAACTGGCGGGGTTCGGAGCGGTGGCCGAGGTAGATCCTGATCTGGTCGAATGGAACTACGGCGATTACGAAGGCATTCGCACAGCGGAAATTCGTAGGAAGCGTCCCGATTGGGCATTGTTTCGTGACGGTTGTCCGAATGGGGAATCGCCGTCGGAGGTAGCCGCGCGGGCGGACGGTGTTGTCGCCCATATTCGCGCGATCAACGGGAACGTTTTGATTTTCTCGAGCGGCCATTTCCTGCGAGTGTTCGCCGCGCGCTGGCTGGGCCTCGAACCGCTCATCGGCAAATATCTCATGCTAGACACAGCAAGCTTGAGCGCGCTGACCTACGAACACGACTTGTGTGATCCAGCGATCCGGGTCTGGAACGATACCGGCCACGCGCTCGGAGCACGTTGAGGACTGACTGTAGCCTGGGGCGTTGACCCCGGCCAGACACCCGCAATCGCACCGGCCGATTCAAAGAATAGGTTGAAGTGCGTTGAACACGATTTTGCAAATCGCAAACGTAATACGCGAAGCAATCATGAAGACTGGGGAGCTGCTGTCGTCTGAATTAATGGCGCTTCGTCGATGTCGTCTGATCTCTCATAGTCGCTGAGCCATAGGAGGGACTGGAAAAGCAAATGTCCAACAAGTTCGTGACGACGCATCCTGCGGATGGCTAAGCCTCTACTCTGGTCGAAATTCTTCGCCGAGTTCCAGCGCTACCTCAGCCCGCAGATTTTCGCGGTCGCGACCGATGCTCGCCACCGCAGTAAGCTTGTCACCAGCTCGGAAAATCACCGAAGCATCTTTTGCTTTCATATCGCCGGACACGCTCGAGCGATCATCGCCGCGGCCATGACCGACATAGTGGATGTGCAGATCGAAATGATTGCTCCAGAAAAATGGCGGCGCCACGAACGGCTCGCGTGCGCTAAGCATATTCCGGGCAGCGGTTTGACCCTGGCGCTGCGCCACAACCCAATGCTCCACGCGGATGCGGCCCACGCGCGGGTCGGGCCAGCGCGCAATGTCGCCTGCGGCAAAAATTCCCGGCACGTTCGTTTCCAGAAACTCGTTCACCAACACACCGTCCTCAGTCGCGATACCCGCTTGCTCAGCAAGATATGTGCTGGGGCGAACGCCGATTCCGATTACGACCAAATCGCAGTCCAATTTCGTTCCGTCATCAAGCTGCACACGTCGCTCGTGAATTGCTGAGGGCGTTCGACCGAGATGAAATTTCACGCCATGCGCTTCGTGCGTTTCGCGAACCAGATTGCCCATTTCGCGTCCCAGCACTTTCTCGAGCGGCAGCGATCCTTTTCCCACGACTGCGACCTCCAGTTTGCGTTCGCGCAGCGACCATGCCACTTCCAGTCCAATGAAACCTGAGCCGATTACCACAGCGCGTTTTGCGTTCTTCGCTTTCTCAATAATGCGCCGGCTGTCACCCAGAGTCCGCAGATAGCAAACGTGCGGCAAATCGTCCCCCGGAACGTCGAGGTGAACAGGCTCAGCTCCGGTCGCCAGCAACAGGGCGTCATAACCTAACGAGCGGCCATCTGACAACGTTAGCTGTTTTGCTTTTGGATCGATCGCCGTGACGCTCGTATTAGTAAGGGTCTTGATCTTTTGCTCGCGATAAAATTCCGGTGACCGCAGAGGGATCCATTCTTCGGGCGCATTACCTGCGAGATAATCCTTCGAAAGATTCGGTCGATCGTAGGGCAAAAATTGATCTGCGCCGATCATCGTAACCGGCCCGTCATATCCTTCGCGACGCAACATTTCAGCCGCCGCGCCGCCCGCTGCCCCTGCGCCGACAATTACAACACTCGCCGGAGATGATTTCGGTTTGCGATCCGTTTTTTTATCGATCCTGCCGGTCACCAAAAATCGCTCGCCGCGATTCTCGATTCTATAGCAGGCGACGTCATTTAGAGCGGGTGCCGCAATCGCTTCACCCGTGCGCAAATCGAAGCGCGCATGATGCCATGGGCAATGCACCGCGCAATCGATCATCAAACCTTTCGCGAGCGGTCCGCCGTAATGCGTGCACGTTGCGCCGATGGCAAAGAGTTCTTCGCCTCGCCTGGCGACAAGAACTGGTTCTCCAAACGCATGGCCCAAAAGCATTCCGGCATCCGACACCTTTTCGGTCTCGCAACCTTTTTCAAAATCAGGTCCTTCAAGCTCACCCGACGCTTCAGTCATGGAAATCTTTCCTCTCTGTAATATATAAATCGCACTGGACCCATCCAGCAACCGTCTTGAACTTTGCTTAACTGCGCATGCGAATGGGTCGCGACGGTAGGGCGGGCAGTCCTCTGCCCGCCAAATCGGCATCCGGCACTTCCGCCGGCGCGCACGGAGTGACGCGCCCTACCACTTCGTCGGTTGAACGCGGCGAAAAATACGCGCGCGTCCATAACAATATTGCGAAGAATCAAAGGGTGTGTCTGTTTCTTAATAACTTCCGAAGAATCAAACAGACCTGTACCTTCCCTGAAGAGATGAAATTCCTGGCGGTCCATCCGAGTTGTTTGATGTATTCGAAGATTTACCTTCGGTTGGAGCCGCTCGGACTCGAGCTTGTGGGGGCAGCTGCTGAACGCGCCGGACACTCGGTGCGATTGATCGACCTGCAATGCGAATCGCACCCGGATTTTTTCCGCTCGGTTCAATTCTGGCGGCCGGATGTGATCGCATTCTGCGGCAATTATCTTGCTAACGTTCCCGAAATAATTGATCTGGCGCGAGCTGCGCGAGAATCGCTGCCGGAAGCAATTATCTGCGTTGGCGGCCACAGCGTCTCATTCATTCCTGAAGAAATTTTGAGTCATGCCGCAGGCGCTATCGATTGCGTGTTGACGGGAGAAGGCGAAACGGCAATTACGGGGTTGCTCGCGGCGCTCGCGCAAAATGGACGCGACCTTAAGGACGTTCCCGGGTGTGTGACACTCGATCATCGCGGACCGCCACCAAAGTTCGTAGAGTCACTCGATGACCTGTTGCCCGCGCGGCATCTGGCGCGGCATCGTCGGAAATATTTTATCGGCCAGCTCGACCCGGCGGCTTCAATTGAATTCAGCAGAGGTTGCCCGTGGGATTGCGTTTTTTGCAGCGCATGGACGTAATAACGTCTATCGTCCCGACCTGCAACTGGCCGATCACCGGCAACCGGCAAAATACGAAATCAACCTGCCGCCGCCGGCCAAGGCAAAAGTCGAACGAGGCGCGCTTTATATTCACACGAGCGGTGGCCGCAGCGGCCGGCAGATCGATCATCGCACGGAAGAATTCGTCGATGCAACGCGCATGGGCACTGCGGTCTGATCCATTTCGTGCTTAGAAGAAACACAGAATTGTAGGGCAACCGCTCCGGACGCCGCAGCGCGGCGTCCCTACCCTTCCATTTAATCCCAGCCTTCGCTTAGTAACGCCCGCGTTTCTTCCACGGCTGTGCGCCAGATTTTCATCATCTCCTCATCATCACGATGATAAAGCCCGCCATAGTTGCCGTCCTTGAGAAATTCCCGCAACGATTTTGGATCGAGCCGTCGCACTTTCTCCAAATCGCTCATTGGCTTCTGATGCGAGGGTAGCGTGACCTTTGTCAGGCGCGTCCACGGAAAATTTTCCATCCACGATGCGTGCGAGGCGACTGGATCAGTTGTTTCTATTTGTGCCCAAACTTTCGGGCCATTCCACCAGTTATGGAACTTAACTCGCACGCCCGGATGATCGGCCATCCATTCGCCGACCAAACCTTGCGCAGGCGTGTTGCCGCCATGGCCGTTGACGATCAACATTCGTTTGAATCCGTGCTCCGCGATCGAGTCAAGAATATCGCGCAGAACCGACATGTAGGTTTCCACCCGCAACGTGATCGTTCCCGGAAACGCGCGAAAATAGGGCGTGATTCCGTAGGAGAGCCCGGGAAATACGGGAACCCCCAGTGGTTCGGCTGCTTCGACGGCGAGCCGTTCCGCCAAAATGCTGTCGGTGCTCAAGCTCAGGTAGGCATGTTGTTCGGTGCTGCCCAACGGCAAAACCGCGCGATCGTCACGCTTGAGATATTCCTCCACCATCATCCAGTTCATTTCGCTGATTCGCATTCACAACGTTCATCCAGAGATTCTGCAGATTCACGCACATTTGTTACGCGGCCCTTTTAGAGCCAAAACGAACTAATTTCTTCGAGGGGTTTGCGCGCGATATCAGGCACGTGTGCGTCTTCAGCTGGATGGCCGACAACGAGAAGCACAAACGCCTTCTCATGCGACGGTCGTCCGAGAATGCGATTGAGGAATCCCATCGGGCTGGGCGTGTGTGTCAAAGCGGCGAGGCCGCAGGAATGCAGCGCCGTGACGAGCAATCCGGTGGCGATGCCGACTGACTCGAGCGCATAATATGTCGGCGACCGTGTTCCGTCCGGAAGGGTTCGAAATGGCTGGGCGAACACGGCGATCAGCCACGGAGCAATTTCAAGGAACGCTTTTTCCCAGTCGGTGCCCAATGCCGCCAGGGCATCCAGCCACGCTTTGGGTGCACGATGCTCGTAAAACTCCTTCTCCTCTGCTTCGGCCGCGACGCGGATCTCGTGCTTCACTTTCGGATCGTTCACTGCTACAAAATGCCAAGGTTGCAGATTTGCACCACTCGGCGCCGTCCCCGCAGCACGGATGCAATGTTCGATCACTTTCCGTGGCACCGGTCGATCAGAAAAGTCGCGGATCGTTCGCCTTCTCTGCATCATTTGAAAGAATTCCCAGGAACGCTGGATCAACTTTTCATCAGTACGGCGCTTAATTTCTGGCGCCGGAATCAGTTGTGGTTTTTTTTTCATCGAAGGAACGAATCGAGAATTTCCGTACCACATTCGTCCCTCTTTGAAAACATAAGCTGGAAATGAATCGCACTTTTAGCGCTGGCGCTTTAGTCAATGCGCACCACGCGCAAATCGTCAGGCCCGTGTGAAACGAACTCGGGAAATTCGCCGCGGTGCAAAATCCCCCCGAGAATTTCCAAACTGTCCACAATGCGCGGGCCCGGGCGGGAGAAATACGCAGTTGCGTTTACGAGATAGATTTCACCGCCGCGGGCAGCCGGAAGTGATTCGAAACCAGGAAATGTCCGAAGCAATTTATAGTCGCGCCGTGCACGATCGAGAGCGTACCCGCAAAGAGCGAGTACGAATGACTTCCGGGCGCGCATCCAACACTCGTTGCCAATCGATTTGTGCCGATGGCTGGTGTTTCCGGCCTAACGGCTCGCACCCGCCAGCGATCTCAACCAGTTCCGGTCCCCAATGACCGGCACAAAACGGCGGATCAACCCATTCCATCAGAAAACAGTTCGGACGATTCGAAAGCTTTGCCGCCCGTTCGCGTACGTTCGCGACGCGTTTGGCCAAATTCACGATCAATTTCTCAGCACGCTCCGGTATGTCGCATATTCTAGCCACACGACGAATGTCGTCGAAGATGTCGTTTAAACTCGAAGGTTCAAGGTTCACCACTCGAGGCGGACCCGGCAATGTTTGCGCCACCTTCATGACTGTGCCGTAACCGACAGCGCAGACGTCGCACAGTTTCTGGGTAAGGATTACATCGGGTCTGAGCTCGCGTAGAAGCGGTTCGTCGATGGCGTAAATTGTGCCGTTCTCACGTAGGGAGCGCCGTACCCATTCATCGACTTCGCGACTGGTTAGGCTTGCCTTGTGAATCGGACAATGAGTCACACGCGGCCGCTGATTTGCTTCTTCAGGAAAATCACACTCGTGCGATACGCCGACGACCTGCTCCATCAATCCAAGCGCACTTGCGATCTCGGTACCAGCAGGCAAGAGAGAAACGATCCGATGCACTTCTCTTCATTTTACCGCATTCCGTCACTTGATCAGGCGATCCGTGATCAGGAACGCTACCGCGTAGCAAACAAAGATTGACAGGCCACCTCCAGCGCCAGCAACCACAGCCCCGCGCCACGAACCGCGTCGCAACGTTTGCGCGAGCAACGCCAACGCCAACGCAATCCCAAATTCGCCGAGAACGATGTACCAAGGCGTGAAAGAAATCATTCGGCAACCGCTGTATTGCCACCAATGGATCCGCCGCGCCATCTCTTCATAAAACGGGATGTTTAAGGCGCCGAGTAGTCCAATTGTGACCAAGCCGACTTTCCCGAAACGCTCGTACAATCGCAGTCCGATGTATCCGAACTGCACCGCGACGACTTCCCACGCCAGCGGCATTTAGAGCGGCGAACGCCAAATCATGGGGCCGCCGCCGATCGAATAATCGAGCGTGCGCGTGTATTCGACCAGCCATGCGTCAGCGGGAAGTTCCGCCAGTCCGACGACAATTCCGAAGAGAAGAAATCGCGCCAGCAATGCATCACGCCTAACGACCGTGAACGCGATGAGCAAACAGTTGTCTACAAAATTTAGTGCCGCCCCGGTGCGCCAATCAGACCATGGTGCAAACGTGAACAGCGAAACCGCAACAACGTTGATTGCGATGGTTGCGATGACAACAAGCAGGCGGTCGCGTTCACGCTTTGGGTCGCGCGCGTTTACGGCCGACATGATCCCGCTCTAGCGAGTTAGGCGATAAGAGTCAATCACGTTGCAGGTTTCCACCTCTGCTAGGCTTCTGTGTCAAACGCTCGACCAAATGAGCATGCGTGCAGTCTCATGCTGTCATTCTGAGCGAAACGAAACTCCAACGCAGCGGACCAAGTCCGCGAGGCCAGGCTTTCAATCTCTGATCGAATTCTGGATCGGCGCACAACGAAAATAGACCAGAGCTGTTTCGCTTCGCTCAACATGACAGCGCGAATTGTAAAATGAGCTCTAGTTCTTGACCAACGTAGTTTCCGACTGTTAAGCGGATGCGGTGAAACGGCTTCCTTGGATCGACATCTCAAAGGCGCTGGCGATCCTCTTCGTCGTCTATTTTCACTTTTTCACCACCTACTTCGAGCATGGCGTGCTACCGCCGGCTGATTGGAGCAATCTCGCAACGAGCGCACTCACAATCCTGGGATTGGCCTGGCTAAAAATATCCGGCCTCGGATTCCATGCGGTTGGTGTGTTCATCATCCTGAGCGGTTGGACGCTGATGCAATCGACCGCGCGTCGTGCCGAAAAGGGAGAAATTGCCTGGGGCGCGTGGTATTGGGCGCGGTTCGTCCGGCTATACCCGATGTATTGGGTCGCGCACTTGGTGTATCTCGTGTCGCCTTTTGTTGCCCGCCTCGAACCGGTGGACGACCGCATTATCCTCAGCCTGCTCGGTCTGCGGTTCATCGATATCGAGATGAACTTCATGTATCTAAACGCGGCGTGGTGGTATTTCGCCATGCTGATCCAGTTCTATTTGATCTTTCCCCTGCTCTTCTGGACAGGGCGGCGTGTTGGACCATGGTGGTTTCTGTTCATCGGATGCGCCGCAGGATTTTTCGCCCGCTACGTCTTGCTCGTGCTCTGGCCGCAAAACGGATTGTGGGTACTCGGCGGTTTCGCAATTTGTCGATTGCCGGAATTTGCGCTCGGAATGTCGTTAGCCATGTGGTATGCGCAATCGCCCGCGCGCTTGGAGTGGTTCCTTCTTCGCGGCGCGGGATTCGTAGCCGGCTTGATCCTCTACCCTGCGGCACTGCAACTCTACCACGGACTTTACGACTACATCTTTGTCGATTTCGCCACGGGCGCGTGTTGCATGCTGGAAATCGTTGGCATCGCCGGATTCATTTCGCTGTTTAACTCCCCCGCCAAATTGTTCGGTCTCGTCGGACTGTATTCGTACAGGCCTTTACCTGACGCACCAGCCGTACATGATCTGGCTCGGACTTCGTATTCGGGAAGTGCCGATCTGGGCGTTTTTATTGATTTGCATCCCCACCCTCGCTGTCCTCAGTGCATGGGGCATGGTCTTGGAAAAGGGAACCAACGCGCTGGTGAACAAACTCGCGGCGCTGAAAAAACCTGCGCGCGTTTAGGATTGGCTCTGCTCGGTTTCTTCCAATAGAACCCGCAATTCAGCAATCGCTTCGCGATCTTTTGGTCTGCCCGCTGCTTCTTTGATGCGAATCAGTGTTGGAAGATCGATACACTTGAAGTGGACCGTGAATGCTTCAACTTCGAAGGAACGCGGCAGGAGCGTCTGATAAGTTTCGCCGCCGGCGACCTCGCCTAGCAAATCGATGTCACCGACCGTCGTCGTCAGAGTGAAATTCAGGCCGTGGCGAATTGTCTTGGTATCCCATACGAACGGAAGACCCACTGGGGCGTTACGTAAATAAGGGTTATACGGCGCAAGCACACTGGCCAAGCGCTGAACATTTTGCCCGTTGCGAGAGTAAACAAGATCGACGTCATACGTTGCGCGAGCCGAACCGTGCAAGATGCCCGCAACGCCACCGATAATGATGAACTCGACACCAGCGCCAACGAGCGTCGGCAGAAGCTTCTCAAGGTTCGGGGTCACTCAATCCTCGCCTTGCGGCTGCTCCGCATATTTTCGCCAGCGCGACGAAGTTCGGCTATGAATCGCATGAAACTCGCAAATTTTTCGAGTCGCTGCTCCGGGGTCAATTTAAGGTTTTCGCGCAACAACGTGCGATCCACATCGAGCATAAAATCGCCTACGCTGTCGTTGTTAGCAGCAGCTGCGTTCATCGCTCGAAGCATAGCACAACGCCTGACGTGCAGCCATGCACCCTGGATCTGACTACCACGGTCAAGGCCAAATGAACTTTTGGAAACGATTATGAATCCGTCACGGCTCGAGTTTCACGTTTGGAAGAACGACGCACCGTGGCATCTGCGTTGGTTCTACGGAGTAATGCGCAAAATGTTTGGGAAGGACCTTACGCCCGCCAAGATTCAGATGCGTTTACCCGGACTGGTGTGGGGCGGCACCATCATGGAAGCCGCGCTCGGTCGCAAACGGCTGGTCTCACTGCGTTACATTCAGTTGGGGCGAATCCGCGCCGCGGCGCTTATCGGCTGCCCTTTTTGAATAGACGTTAATTCTGCCGTGGGCAGAAAGGCCGGCCTGACCGATGAAAAATTGCATGCCGTGCGCGGCGACGACATGACGCCTTTCAATGACACGGAACGCCTCGTCATTGAGCTGGCTGACGCGATGACCGATACCCCCGCGAATGTCTCTGACGATTTGTATGGGCGTTTGCGAAAGCAATTTTCCGAAGAACAACTGATGGAATTGGGCGCGCAGATCGCATTCGAGAATTATCGCGCACGCTGGAACCGAATTTTCAACGTCGAGAGCGATAATTTATACACGCCGCAGCCAAACAAATCGCAAGAATCAGGATCAGCCTGACTTGCGCGATGTCGATCTAATCCTTGCAATAATCTGCTTTGATTCGTCGTCACCGGTTCGTTTATTCACTAGGTGGAGATGGAAACGCCAGCAAGTCGGCAGCCCTTCTATGCGTTAGGTCATTCCGAGCAGGAACTCCAGCGTCTTAGTCGTCAGGGTCAAGCCCTTGGGGCGTTTACGCGTCAGCTGTTCGAAGAGGCTGGGATAAGCCAAGGTATGCGTGTTCTCGACGTTGGTTGTGGTAGTGGAGATGTTGCGTTTCTAGCTGCTGATCTAGTGGGGCCCAGCGGTAAGGTCATGGGTGTGGATCGCGAGCGAAGAGCTGTCGACTGGGCCAATGCGCGCGCGACTTCGCAAGGGACTACCAATGTGAACTTCGTCGAAGGCGATCCGGCGGAAATGGAGTTTGATCAAAAGTTTGATGCAATCTTGGGTCGGCTAGTGCTGATGTACTATCCAGATCCCGTCGGCGCAATCCGCAAGTTGACGCGGCACGTTCGGCCGGAAGGATTGATCGTATTTCAGGAAATGGACATAGCGAACGCACGCTCCCTGCCCGTTGCTCCGGTGTTCGAGCGTTCTGTGACGTGGATAAAACAAACGCTGAATGCGACCGGCGCGCGAACACAGTTGGGTTTGGAATTATATCCAGCGTTTGTCGAGGCCGCTCTGCCTGGGCCTTCAATGCGGATCGACGCTTGGATCGGTGGTGGTCCGCAGTGCCCAGCGTACGAAATCGTCGCGGATGTGGTTCAGAGTCTGTTGCCGGTGATGGAGAAACTCAATATCGCCAGTGCCATGGAAGTAGAGATTTCAACTCTCGCGCAACGCATGCGAGATGAAGTCGTTGCCCTGAAAGGTGTGGTTGTTTCTGCAGGATTTATCGGGGCGTGGTCGCGCAAGCCGGATAGCGACCAAAGATCACCCTAGGACTCTGCCATATTCTGCTAAGTCAACTTTGGAACTCGGATATGCTCGCCTGGCTGCATACGCATTTCGTACCCACTTGAAAATGGCCGGACTCCCATACCCGCGATCGCGTCTGTTGCAGATTCCTCTGCGGAACGCACCCGGCGCCAGATTGCCGTTCGGTTGCTTCCATTTCTTTTTGTTCTTTACATCGCCAACTACCTCGACCGCACCAGCGTGGCCTACGCCGCGATTGGAATGGCTCGCGACCTTGGATTTGACAATCGCGTGTTTGGTCTGGGGATCGGCGTTTTCTTCATCAGCTATTTTTTCCCGCAGATTCCAGGCGCCATACTGGCCCACCGCTGGAGCGCACGCGGGATGATTTCCGCGACGATGATCGTGGCAGGATCACTGACTGCGGTCACTGCACTGGCGCACACTCCCGCACAACTTTACCTCGCCCGCTTTTTGTTAGGCGCCGCCGAAGCCGGGTCTTCCCGGCTGTTACGCGCTTGCCAGTGCCGCTGGTTTCGCGGGACTGGACGCGTTTGGGTATCTGCGTTCTGAAACCGGATCGTTCGTCGCCGGCTTCACAGTGTTGATATTTTGTGCTGTTGCTGCGGCGATGCTCATGCTGCTGATCCCAGCTGCCCACCCGCGTGCTCTGAAATCGATCGCGACTTAAGTCCGGCTTGCTAAATGCAATTTCGCCGCGATTTCCTCCACGATTGCTTGCGGCGCCGGCCCCAGCTCAATTGTTGTGACGTCCTCATTCCGCTGCGGTTCTTCCAGATCGTCGAACTGACTCTGCAACAAGCCCGGATTCATGAAATGACCGTGCCGGCTACGGAGTTGTCTTTCCACGACCGCATAGTCACCGTGAAGAAGTACAAATTTAACTTTTTCATTCACTCGTAAACGATCGCGATAAGCTTGTTTCAACGCCGAACAGGCGAGCACAGTGTTTTCTCCAGCAGTAAGGGACCGTTTGATCTGCTCGCGTAAACCTTCCAGCCACGGCCATCGGTCTTCATCGTTCAATGGCCGACCACTGCGCATCTTTTCGATATTTGCGGGCGGATGAAAATCATCGGCTTCAAGGAAGCGCCAGCCCAGTTCTCGGGCGAGCAATTCCCCGACCGTGGTCTTACCAGCGCCTGAGACTCCGAAAACGACTACTATCACGGCACACTAGTCTGGTTCCCGCGTCTGCTTTTCTCAACCAAGATCCATACGAACTAAGGACTTCCGACTCTGTCGCTTGCTTCTCTTCATTCGTTATTGCTGAACGAAAACGATTCGTTCAGCATGTGACCATGAAGCGCTTTCGGTTGCCCTCCATGTTAGGGGGCCCACCTGAGTTCTCCGACTTCCACGCCATGACGCCATCATTGAAACTGATTCCAAAAGTATGAGACGCAATCTTTGCCTGCTCCTTCTCGTTTTGGCTTCATCGGCTTCGGCTGCGGATCGAACTGAAGAAGTGCGCGCGACCGAGATCGCGTTCGCCAAAGCGTTTACCGAGCGCGACGCAAAGAAGTTTTTCTCGTATCTGGCCGACGACGCTCAGTTTCTCGGCCAGCGCAGCATCATGCACGGGAAGCAGGAGGTAATCGCGGCTTGGTCGGAATTCTTTAAACCAGCGGTTGCACCTTTCCGCTGGCAACCGGAACGGATCGTAACAAATGCCGCTGGCGATCTGGGATTCACCAGCGGTCCGGTTTTCGATGAAGCGGGAGCACGGATCGGCACGTTTACTTCCACATGGATGAGACAGCCTGACGGCTCCTGGAAAATCCTCTTTGATGGAGGCTCTGCTTGTCCGACGAAGGAAGCACCTGGGCAGTAGCAAATGTCGCCGTCGATTGGCGCGAATAGTCCCGGCTGTAACCACAGATGTCATGGAGCACACAGAGACATTTTTGCTTTTGATTCCACCGACCCGAAATCATTTCTTGTCTTCCTGCTTTCCTAAGAGGCGCCCCGATCCTCGCGCTCGCCGGGAGCACCGCGCGATCCGCAACCGTGACCGGTTTACCCGCATCTGCGTAAACACCGGCTATTTTGTCGTCCGCGTTGCGCTAGTCCCCTAAAGCGCCGTTAGGCATCCTGCCTGTTACTTCTCCGACTACTCCGCTTCTGCTTTCGCATGGGGAGGAAACGGATGCCGCGGACACACTGCTCGGCGCCGATGGCGTGAAAACCTAAATGTTCGTACGCAGAAACGGCATTCGGTGACGAATTAAGGGTGAACTCGCAGTCCGCGTCACTAACAAGCGCACCGGCTGCATCAAGCAGTCTCCGGCCGATGCCTTTGTGCTGGAACGCAGACCGCACAAAAAGCATCGCAACGTGAGAAGGCTTGCGCAAATGCAGCATGCCGACCAACTCGCCCGAGTGCTCGGCAATCAATGTGACGTGATCCGATTCATGCCGCTGCGAAAGAGCATCGGCCGACGCGTACCGCTGAAACTCTGAAACCCCGTCTGGCTGATATTGCGGTGCTACAAATTGGTCGAATACTTCGCGGGCGAGCGCAGCCGCGGCTGCGGTTTCAAACGGCTCGATCTGGCGGTAGATTATTGAATTCACGTCGTGGCTACAACTCGCGTTATGATGTAGATCTTGATCCTATGCCACGTTGCCCCTGGGCTGCAACCGAACCGAACATCACGTATCACGACGAGGAATGGGGCGTTCCTGTGCATGACGATCAAGGGCTCTTCGAGTTTCTTATTCTCGAAGGCGCACAGGCAGGGCTGAGCTGGAACACTATTTTGAAAAAACGGGAAAACTATCGAAAAGCGTTCGACGGATTTCGCCCGGAAAAGATCGCCCGCTACGGCGCGCGCGATGTGCGCGAGTTGCTGCGCAACGTTGGCATCGTGCGGAACCGTCTCAAAATCGCGGCTGCAATCGCAAATGCGAAGAGGTTTCTCGCCGTGCAAGAAGAATTCGGAACGTTCGACGCTTATCTCTGGAGCTTCGTCGGCGGCAAGCCAATCCAGAATCATTGGCGAAAATTGGCTGATGTACCTGCGCGCACCACCGAGTCCGACGCCATGAGCCGCGATCTTTTGCGACGCGGATTCAAATTTGTCGGTTCCACGATTTGCTACGCGTTAATGCAAGCCACAGGTATGGTCAACGATCACGTCGTCACGTGTCCACGACACGCAGAACTGGTCGGCTAACAGCGGTTGATGATTAACGAGGCAGCGAAAACGACATTGTCTCGTTCGCCGCACGATGATTGGACCAGAAGTTTTCACCGTCGAACGTGAGTGAGCGTGCAGCAAACGGAACCACGGCGAGATCTTCCACCTGCGGGCTGTCCTCTTTTGGATCCAGCCGGGCGATTCGCCATTCTTCGGATTTGTTGGGCTGGTTCTTATTCTCGCGGCCTCGCAGCACGTAGATGCTGCCATTGAGGAAAGTGTGGCCGCAAATTTCCGCGCCGATATCAATCTCACGGAGTATTTTTCCCTGGGCGTCGAACTTCAGAATCCGCTCTTCGTACCATTGACTCATGTAGAGATGTTTGCCGTCGAAGCTAACGTACGAGCCAGTGAAATCGGGACAGGCGAATAGTTTCGTGAAACCCTGGTTCGCAGCATACCGATAGATGTAACGATCATCGTTGAGGCCTTTACCAATCGTGAAACACATTTCGCCGTTGCCCGCTGAAACGGCAGCCCACACAACTCCCGGCGGATCGACTTCCTGCGCGACCTTCCATGTGTCCGTATGAATTTTGTAAAGCGTCCCCAGATCGCGCGAACTTGTCCAGAGACAGTCATTCTCATACGCCAGCGCCTGCGGTGTGACAGTCGGCGAACCGAGGCGTTTGCGTTCAACAATATTCGGCAATCCGTTCTGATTCATTCTTCACTTTAATCGAAGACTCCCCCGCTGCCATTTTCATGTATCTGGCAGACAGAGTTTACTGAGTTAAATGAATTGAAGTATGCTGCCGCCGAGCAATTTTGTTAATCCTGCTTGATCCTGAACGTCGATCTCTCATCTCAATTGCTATGAAAGATAATAAAGATCACATCGACACCGGCGCGGTAGAAAATCACGACGGGATATTGACCATTCGCGGCGGCGGCGCGCGACGCAATTGGAACGGCATTCATTACAAGCAAGGCATGTCTGCCAAAAACGTCGGCACGAAGAGTCTGTCAGCAAACGTCGCCACGATTCCGCCGGGCGGTGTGGCCTACGCGCACATTCATGTTGGATTCGAAGTGATCCTTTACATCATCGAAGGAAAAGTGCGCCACGAATTCGGATCCGGTTGCAAGCAGTCGATCGAAAACGAAGCCGGCGATTTCATTTACATTAAGCCCGGCGTGCCTCACGAAGTGTTTAACATGAGCGACACCGAGCCGGTCGTCGCATTCGTCGCCCGTTCTTCCGCCGGCGAATGGGACAACATTATTCCCTACGACAGGACACAGAATCGCTAAGGAAATCAGGAACACGAACGAAGGCAGATTGAATGAGTTCCCGTTCAGATTTCGGCTTTCTTGCTTTCCTGTTTTCCTAAGAGATTCTCCAAGGCGATGCATAAGCATCTTGTGATCAGCACCAGTGGCAATCCAGACAGCAACAGCCGCCGCATGGGACGCGTCGCTTTCGCGCATTTGCAAAAACAGAAAGCCCATTGCGAATGGGTCGACATTCGCGAAATGGACCTGCCGCTTTGCGACGCGGACAAATGTTATGGGATGCCCGGGTCGAAGAAGTTAGGCCGGGCGATTGAACTGCCGACGGAATTCTCATTGCCGCGCCGGTTTACAATTACGATGTCGCGGCGGCGACGAAAAACATGATTGAGCTCACGGGCAGCGCGTGGGAAGACAAGATTGTCGGTTTCCTTTGCGCCGCTGGCGGTCACGGCAGTTACATGTCGGTCATGGCCTACGCCAACAGCCTCATGCTCGATTTTCGGTGCGTCATTATTCCGCGGTTTGCGTTTGCCACCTCCAATGCCTTCAACGGCGAGCTCATCCACGATAAAGACATCACCCAGCGAATCGAACAAGTCGCTGACGAACTCCTCCGTTTCACCAAAGGGCTACGCAGCTAAATTTTTTGTCGGGCGTCGCAGCTCGAAAATATCTGCAGACTCAACCAAGCCGCACCGGCGATAGAGCGATCTCGATCCGGAACCGATAGCGCATCTCGGCCAGCGCATTCCAATCACCTGATTTTGCAAACCGGATTTGGAGCCGAGCCATGGCGATGGTAGGCGATCGAATTGCTGGCCGCAACTCTTAAACGTAATCTGCTCGTCTAACAGTTGTCTTCTCAGACCTCACTTGTCGCTTCGTTCGCATTTTGTCAGGATCGCAGCATGAAACATTTTCTTCTGGCAGGTTTGTTTCCGATGACATCAACAGCTCAGACCGTGCAGCAGCTAACGCAACAGTTAAGCAAAACTGTTCTCTATGGCGATGTTGCTCTCTCTCCAGATGGCGCACACGTGGCATGGGTACAGTCCATTGCTGCCACACCATCCAGTCAAACCTATATCTGTAAAACATCAGGCACCGCACCAGCGAAGCTGGTTAAAATTCCGATCGCTGGCGAAAGAGCAGACTTCGATCCCACCTGGTCCCCCGATTCCAAAATGCTCGCGGTTTTTTCAAGCGCTGGCGCGAAAGAGCAGCGGCAACTCTGGACGGTGAAAGCTGAAGGTTCCGATCCAAAAAAAATTACAAATCTAAACGGCTACGCAGCGCGTCCACACTGGTCCCACGATGGGAAGCAGATTGCCTTCCTCTACATCGAAGCCGCGGGCGGCGGCGGCCCTCTGATGGCGGCGGCGGCAGCGACCGGCGTAATCGATATGGCCATTCACAATCAGCGCATTGCTGTTCTAAACGTGGCGAGCGGAGAGCTACGCCACGTTTCGCCGCCGGATCTTCACGTTTACGATTTCGATTGGTCGCCAGATGATCAAACGTTCGTCGCAACGGCGGCACCAGGCTCCGGGCGATAACAATTGGTGGATCGCGCAGATTTACACAGTCAACGCGGTGAAAGGTATCGCGACATCGATCTACAAACCCTGGTTTCAAATCGCCGTTTCGCGTTGGGCGCCGGATGGGAAATCGATCGCGTTCATTGAAGGCTTAATGAGCGACGAAGGATTTCATGGTGGCGATCTTTTCACGATGACCGCCGATGGGCGCAATGTCGTGAAGCGCACCCCGAGCCGAAAAACGTCGGTTAATTCATTTTTCTGGCTGGCACCCGATCGCATTCTGCTGATCGATTACGTGGGCGGTGGCAGCGCGATATCCGAGTTGAAGTTGCCGGATAATTCAGCGCAGACGATCTGGAAAGGCCCGGAGGGTATTCATGCATTTGGGAATTTTCCGAACTTCTCGTTGTCGAACGATGGCAAATTCGCGGCAGCGGTTCGAAGCACCTGCAATTCGCCACCAGAAGTTTTTGCCGGGCCCATTGGTGAATGGCGACAGGTCACAAATAACAATGCTGGCGTCGAGGCGAGCTGGGGCAAAGCCGAAAGCATCGAATGGACAAATGAGGGACTTAAGGTTGAAGGTTGGTTGGTGCCGCCGGCAAAAATCGAGTCCGGCAAGAAGTATCCGATGGTCGTGCTCATCCACGGCGGACCGTCCAGTGTGACGACGTCAGAGTGGCCGGCCTCCTTCGGAATGTCTCGCGCGATTATCGCCGCGCTGTCCGCTCGCGGTTATTACGTTCTGCTTCCCAATCCCCGCGGAAGTTATGGACAAGGGGAAGATTTCACACGCGCGAACGTGCAAGACTTTGGTGGCGGCGATCTGCGCGACGATCTCGCTGGAGTCGATGCCGCGATAAAGAAATATCCGATTGATCCGGACCGTCTCGGTGTGACCGGTTGGAGTTACGGCGGGTTCATGACCATGTGGACTGTCACCCAAACAAATCGTTTTCACGCCGCTGTCGCCGGGGCTGGCATCGCGAACTGGCAAAGTTACTACGGCCAGAACTTGATCGATCAATGGATGATCCCGTTCTTCGGAGCATCCGTTTACGACGAGCCTGACGTTTATGAGAAAAGTTCCCCTATTCGTTTCATCAAAAATGTGAAGACCCCCACCCTCCTCATCGTCGGCGAACGCGATGCGGAATGCCCTGCGTCGCAATCCTACGAATTCTGGCACGCGCTAAAGACGCTAGGAGTGCCGGCTAAGCTCATCATATATCCCGGTGAAGGCCATCTCTTCCTCGAACCCACGCACCAGGTAGATCGCTTGGAACAGACCGTCGCATGGTTCGACAAGTATTTGAAGTAGCTGAATCCCGCCGTCGATGTTGGGGACGGGATTACGCTTTATTTGCCGATGAGAATAAAAATGCCCGCCGCCAGTGCGACAAGGTAAAGTAGGAAGATGGCTGGACCCAGATTCAAGCCGAACCCTAAAAGACCATCGATTATTAAGTAAACCGCGAGCAAAAGCATGCCGATGTTTTTCGTAATTTTCATAATCCGGATTTTGTAGACTGCTCCGTCGGCAGACAACCTTTGAGTGCCAACTCATGAAAAAATTCGCGACCGACAAAAGTTTCCTTTGCCCCATGAAGCACGTGTTTTGGCCTGTCTTGGCAGTGGCCGTCGCAGTGATTCTGATTTTGCCGGTCAGAGACTCACGCTGGTTTGCAGAGTCATCCACGGATGAGGATGCTGGCCTGGATTTACTCTAGCGCACGCTCAAGCGCGATCGTGTATATGCGAAACGAATTTTGTGGGACTGTATTTCGTACGGAACCGAAGAGACGACGCAGGCTTATTTTGGATTTGTTCTCCGTGAGATCCACAACGCCAAATGCGCGTGCGACCCTGAAACGAGTCTAGCGATTGACCGTTACCGGGTGTACTGGGATTCTGGCAAAATCACGCAGTGGGAACCGGCTGAAGACAAATGGCAGCCATACAAGCCTGCAAAAATCAGGTACTGCGTTAAGAGAGACCTATTCCGTTATGCAAGTCGCGCCCGTTGTGGCGGGCGCGACCATGATTTGTAGCGGATAGCCACCGCGGCGACCGCCGCGTGGGAAACAAAGCGTTTAGGCCTTCGCCTTTTCTTTCTGCTTATTGCACTCCGCCTTGAATTTCGCGAACTGGTCCGGAGTAAGGATGCCCTGTACTTCCGTCATGAACTTCGCCTCGCTGGCTTCCGTGCACCCCATTTTGTGGTGCTCGGTCATCGCCGTTTCCATTTTGGTCTTTTGATCTGCTGTAAGGTTGAGCGTCGCAAAAGAGGCCATGCAGGCCATCTTCCCGTCGTTCCCAGCCTTCTTCGTGCAATCGCCGTGTTCACCCGCGAACATCGTTCCCGCTGCGAATGCGCCCGCCGCCACTATCGCAATGATTTTGGTCATAGTGGAAGCTGAGACAGCCCCCGTCGCATCCCCGTTCAATCTCGAAATTGTTTGGCATCTCCTCGCCGGTCAGGTATCACTCACCACTTTGAAAATCGAAGCCAACGAAGAAATCTGGCCGCTACATCATCCGTTCAGAATTTCGCGTGGCAGCCGCATCGAAGCGCAGGTTGTGGTTGTTACAATCCGTGATGGTGAGCACGTCGGGCGCGGCGAGTGCGTGCCGATCAAACGCTACATTCAAAGCGTTGCTTCCGTTTTGGCGCAGATCGAATCAATCCGGGACGTCAGCCAGTTGGATTGCGGTAAATTGCAGCAGTTACTTCCGCCAGGCGCGGCACGGAATGCGCTGGACTGTGCGCTTTGGGACTTGGAAGCAAAACGCTCCGGCAAACGAGTTTGGGAACTGGCGAACCTTCAAATTGTCGAGCAAGTCGCGACCTCGTTCACGATCAGTCTCGACACGCCGGAGAGAATGGCAGACGCCGCCGCGGCAGCAGCCGAATTGCCAATTCTCAAGTTGAAACTCAACGGCGACCAATCGGACCTTACGCGTGTCGAATCTGTCAGGGCGGCCGCGCCAAAGGCGCGTCTGCTTATCGACGCCAACGAATCTTGGTCTCCGCGGCATTACCAAAGTATCGTTCCAGCATTGAGCGACCTTGGCGTCGAGATGATTGAGCAACCATTTCGCGCCGCAAATGACGACGTGCTTCAAACTTTGGATCATCCGATCCCGGTCTGCGCCGATGAAAGTTGTCACACGACTGGCGATCTTCGGCGCGTGGAGAATCGCTACGAAGCAATAAACGTGAAGCTCGACAAAACCGGTGGTCTAACCGAAGCCCTCCATTTGTGCGAGGGTGGTCGTGAAAACGGCTTCAAATTATTGATCGGTTGCATGGTCTGCACTTCGCTAAGCATCGCTCCTGCGCGCCTCCTCGCGGGCAACGCCAACTGGGTCGACCTCGACGGTCCCTTACTCCTCGCCCGCGATCGCGAGCATGGACTCTGCTATCGAAACGGAAGAATCGGAACTCCGGCGTGTGAATTGTGGGGCTGACAGCGCGGCTATTTCTGGTTGTACGACGATACACGAAGGACGCGAATGGTCGCCGGGCTGCCGTTGCGATGAATGTTCCGTTTTTCAATATCGAACTCGATCGTGGATGCTGTCGTTAGCGTGCCACCGCCATTTTCCTGATACTCGACCTTGTAATGATTGCCCTTCGAGTCGAGCACTCGGTAACGCATGAATCCGCTGGTATCCGGCGTCGGATAACTTAACCAGTCGCCGTCTTGCTTCAGCCCGTCTTCATTGAACTGATTCGCATTTGCCTCCACCGCATCCAGATTGATTTCAGTGACGACCGGACTCTCGGAATCCGAGATCCAGCACTCAATCATGGTGAAAACTTTCGGATGGATCTTCAGCGCAGACGTTGCCGCTGCAAGCACGTCGGCGGGAGTCGAAGCGGGCTCAGGAGCCTTATTGCCACCAATCGGGTGAAGTGATTGAACGATCTTCGCGAACTCCGCGAGCGTAATTCCGGTTGCTGAAAATCCATGAAACCTCCCGAGCACGGGATGCGAACCCGGGCCTTTCGCTGTTTCTGCGTTCATGTTCGCGTCGTTCACCCAGTTTGCAATGATCTCGTCTTTCCGGCCGTCTTTGCCCTTCGGCCGGTAAATCAAATACATCGGCCCCAAAGGCGACTTGATCTCAGTCTCTTCTGCGTTCTCCTCATCCGACATGACGTTGCGGTCGCCCACACCTTCCCGCGCCGACTCGATGGTGAACGTTGCGTTCCACCCGTTTCCATATTCCACAGAGTAGAGTGGCAATGGATGATTCTTATCTTCGTAATCCTGGATCTCGTCGTAGGTGACCTCGACATTTTTCACTCGAAATCCCTGGGGCAGATACGACGGAACATAACAAGTGATCTCTAATTGCTTTAGATCATCCAAGGTCGCGGCGAAAGAATGCAGCTCAAGAAATGGGAACAGGAGCGCGCCCACAAGAAACCACGACATGCTTCGTCGGTTGACGGGGGAACTCAACATGTCCCCATTGTGACCGAATTGACCACATTGTCGAGACTGAAAGATGCCAGAAATATGCCTGTAGCCACCGGACCGCGCCCGGTTCAGAGATGTGCATTTATGCCAGGACGGTCCACAGGACCGTGGCTACAACTAACCCAGAAAATTACTCTACAGGCTCAGCTCGTCATTGCGGTAGTATCGCCAAACGGATGAACCAACGCGCACAGGAAATCACTTCCGGTTTGCCATCTGATTTGGATTCGCTGCCGCGACTTGGCGGATTTCGGTTGCGCGGCATCGCAATGACGCGGCTGGAAACTTTCATCGACGCAGCGTTTGCCTTTGCGATCACAATGCTCGTGATCGCTGCGCAGCAAATCCCCGACGACATCGAAACTCTGCTGGCTGCGTTCAAGAATGTGCCTGCGTTCGTTGCCAGCATTGTTGTGCTTGGAATCTTTTGGCGTGGCCATTGGTTGTGGAGCCGGCGTTACGGCCTGGAGGATGGCATATCGATCTTCATTAGCTGGGCGATGATTGTTACGATTCTGATCTACATCTACCCGCTGAAAGCAATTTTTGGTGCAATGTGGTTTCTCCTGAGCGGCGGTCGGGTCGGTCACATGCTTGGGCCTCATTCCGAAACAGAAGAGCGCGCTCTGTTTGCGGTATTTGCCCTCGGGTTCATCGCTATTGCCCTCGAGATGGTGCTCCTGAACCTGCATGCGTGGAAATTGCGCGAGCCGTTGCGGTTGGATGCACGAGAACGAGCGATGGCCTTTCGGGAAGTGACCGGATGGACTATTCCTGTCACTGTCGGAATTCTGTCGCTGATTTTGGCGCTATCACTCCCGAGAGACCGGATTGAGTGGAGCGGCTGGATTTATTTTTCCCTAGCCATTCTCGCGCCGCTCTTCAGGGCTTTCTCAAGGCGCAAGGCAAAGCATGGAGCATTGTCGTGAACTACGTTTTCCTTTTCGCAATTGGCATCGGAATCGTCGCTGGACTGCGTTCGTTAACCGCGCCAGCCGTCGTGGCATGGGCCGTCCACTTCGGCTGGCTAAATCTGCACGATTCACCGCTCGCCTTCATGGGATCAAGAGTCGCCGTCGGGATATTTTGCGTGCTCGCGATCGGTGAGTTAGTCGCAGACAAACTGCCTCAGACCTCGAAGCGCACTGGGCTAGCGCCGTTATTAGCGCGTATCATGCTGGGCGGTCTTAGCGGCGCGAGTCTTTGCGCGGCAGCAGGAAAATCATTAATCGCCGGGACGCTTCTCGGTGGAACAGGCGGTGTGATCGGAGCGTTCGTCGGTTACGAAATCCGGAGGCGTCTCGTGAATAGACTTCATATCAAGGATTTCTTCGTAGCGATCTGCGAAGATTTGGTTGCGATCGGTCTAGCTTTTTTCTTCGTCTTTCGCTGACTCAGACATGACTTTTCGTTGCGAACTCAGGTCTGCACGCGATCGCTTATTTTGATTGTAAGAAGACGCGAAGCACTCGAATGATGGCTCCGATCTTCCACGTTGTTCCCATAATTTCCGGCTCGAACCCTTGAAATCCCCTAGGATTTTCATCCTGACGTTGCTCACGATGATCGCATTCGCGAGCAACTCGCTCCTTTGCCGCGCGGCGCTAAAGCAGATTCGCATCGACGCCGCGAGTTTTACTTTTGTCCGCATTTTCTCTGGAGCAGCCGCTCTTTGGATCATCGTGGAGGCGCGGCGAAGATTCATGGTCAATCGACACGACCCAGTTGCCGCCCAAAGATCGGTGCAGACGGCGTGGACCGAACCCGGAAACTGGACCTCTGCGTTCGCTCTCTTCGTTTATGCCGCGTTTTTCTCGTTCGCGTACGATACACTGTCCGCGGGAACGGGAGCTTTGCTTCTTTTCGGCGCGGTCCAAGCGACAATGATTCTCTGGGGCTTGCGCAGAGGCGAACACCTCGACGCAGTCCAAATCGCTGGTGCTCTTGTCGCGATGACAGGACTGATCGTACTCTTGTTGCCGGGTCTTTCCGCGCCGCCGTTAATTGGTTCTACCCTCATGCTTGGCGCCGGCGTGGCGTGGGGCGTTTACTCGTTGCGCGGAGTAACTGCCGGCGATGCCATTGCCGCCACGGCGGGAAATTTTCTACGCGCCATTCCTTTCGCGATCCTTACCAGTTTAATCGCGATAAGATGGACACATCTCGATTCGTTAGGCCTTATTTACGCTGTCACCTCAGGAGCGGTTACTTCCGGCCTCGGTTACGTGATTTGGTACAGCGCTTTGCCCGGACTGAAAGCCACCCGCGCTGCAACCGTTCAGTTGAGCGTGCCCGTGCTCGCCGCCAGCGGCGGAATTCTCTTTCTCCACGAATCGATCACGGTGCGGTACGTGTTGGCATCGCTCGCTGTTCTGGGCGGAATCTCACTCGTTGTAATTGAAAGACGGCAGCCGACGTGATTCCAACGCTAGTCGGCGACGGAGTTGGCAACCTCTATCGTTCAGCGCGTAAACCTTGTTACCGAATCCATTTGTCCGCATCGAAGATTGAGCCGCAAAATAGATCTCGTTTCAGGCGTCTAACTATTTCCGCGCCGGCAAAGTGATCGCCCCAATGCTACCTGAAACCATCCTGATTGGCCTTCCAGGGAGTGCTTCAAATCGAGAAGCGGTTGTTTGCTTATGCCAATAAGCCCCTGTCGTGGTGTGTCGAGGTCCGAGATCAGGGTAACACTACAGCTATCAAAAGAGGTAAAGAATGATCGAGAAGGCGCTCCGCGCTCTGCTGACGCCAGCAGCCTAACCGCTGACGTAACAACCTACTCCCGCAACGAAGAGCACAAGCAGCCACGCTGCGCCAGGCACATGCGACCTCAGCGCGTGGAGACGCGCTGCGTCCAAAAAGATCATCTCATGCAGCGCACCGATGAAAGTCGCAGTGACAGGAGGAGATTCTTCACCGGAAGCGACTAAATGTTCCCAAAGCTCATGTTGCAAATTGGAGGACTGTTCCTCGAGCGATCTCAGTCTTTCCGGCCTGGTATCGCGATCGTACAAGGGAATTCGCAGTTCGATGTAGCGCCGGAGTAAACCTTCCGCCGCGGTCTTGTGCGTATCTGGCAGAAACGAGGCTCGGAGAAAGTGGTTCCGATCGCGTTCGCCTCTTGCAGGACCAAATTGTGCCGCGAATCGTAGCGCCCCAGCCATCGCAAAAGTGAAACCTGAAAGCAGAGCCAGCAGTCCGAGAACCGCATTTTGAATTCCTGTTACCTGACTTTTGTGGTCCTCGGCGTCTCACGATGTTGTAGTTGAGCCACCCGAAAACCCGTTTCCGCCAGGACCAGGAGGCGCACCGACACGATAAAAAGAACCAGCCATTCGCTTGTAAAAATATGAACCAGGACTTCGTCGATCATCGTGCAGACTCGGTTTCGCAGGCAGGACTTGGTTTGGTTAGTCTCGTGTTCCTTTATTAGTTTAATCGAGCTCTTACCTTCATTCGATTTCCTTCGTAGCTCAGTTTCGGAATCAAGACTTTTTTATTCTCCGTTTTCCAAATGAACACATCGATTGTTTTCGAATGCAAGATCGTGCTCCCGCCCGTGCTCGTATTTGAGAGCGACGTCGGCAGCAGGCAACGGCGAGGACGAAATCGGCTTAGCGGGGCAGCTTGGTTGATCCTTTTCACCGGGGGTTTCGGCGATCCATCGAGTACGCGCGCTCTCGGCCCCCGCTTCAACCAGACAAAAAAGCCGCCGCGAACTGTCTCACGGCGGCTTCTTGTAATTGTTCTGCTTAAGACATTCCCAGCGCGTCCAACGTCGGCTCATCGATCGAACCCGTCGGAGCCAGGTCGTTGGAGTTTTGAAAATTAACTAATGCCTCTTGTGTGAGCGGGCCTAGCAAACCATCCACCTCTCCCGCGTAAAAGCCCTGCTCTTGCAAGCTTGCCTGAACATTGGCGATCACCTGGTCCGGAGGCAAATTACGATAGGCGTAAATGGGGCCATTGTAGGGGTAATAGGCCTGGGACGGATTGTAACCCCACGCTGGCGCCCAATAACCGAGAGGGTTCAGAAAATACCAGCCACCGGAAATGAGCACGACATTGCTGCCATAATGATTGTGCCACCAGTCGTGGTCGTGCCATTCGCTGTGATAATCCCGGAAAGCGGCATAGTGCGCGCCTTGCCAATTCTCGGCGCCAGTGATCTTGTAATTATTTTGAAACGTTACGCTCTTAACGTTTGCTGTGGGTCCCTTGGCAATGTTGTCGAAGTGCTTGGTTTGCCACCTTGCTTTATTCGCTTGCCCGCTGGCGATCTTGTTGGGGTTGTTCGGCAGGTTCTTTCCCTTGTTCGCAATGTTGGGCTTGTTAGGATTATTGATGCCCTTATTCCCCTTCTTCGCAATGTTTGGATTATTCGGGTTGTTGGGATTATTGAAGTTCTTTTTCGGCTTGTTACCCTGGTTCGCGATGTTTGGATTGCCGGGTCTGTTGGGATTGTTGAAGCCCTTGTTACCCTTATTCATCATGTTTTGGTTGCCCGCGTTCTGATGTTTCGCTCCTGGTTGGACCGGATGCGCGGCTTGCTGGTGTTGCGGCTGCCCCTGCTTTTTCTTCTTATCATTATCCTGGGCTGCAGAAGCGACCAGTGGAATTGCCAGACAGCAAATCAATACTGTGAATAATCTGACTGCTTTATTTTTCATAGTTGGTTGGAGTTGAGTTCTCCCATTTCCCTTTAGCGACCAGTCGAATAGCATCACTCGAGGCATCGATGCGAGCCAAATTTTTGCAGCGATGGTGACTCCTGAAGCAGCTGGAGAAACTGACGGTTTCCAGTCATCGTCACCTGTTCTCAATTTCGGAGTAAGAAGCAGTGAACTTTGCGCCCGATGAAGGTCATCCCGTTTCACCACGAACGGCATCGCCTATTAGCACTTCGGTAGACACGCCGAGCCACGCGGCGGCCTTTTGACGATCCTGAAAGACGCGGACGTTTATTGGGGAACCCTGAGTCAGGACGGCGTGTAGTCGAGCATAGTGAAGAATCGTAGAATCGGCGGCGAGAATCGCTGATTTCACTGCCGGGTGACCGGCGTAAGAAAGGCGTCGATGGAGAGACACCTGAATAACGTATTTGAAGTTGAGCTCAACTTCATCGGCTGCCAGCGTATCCGAGAATCGGTTAAACGGGGCCTCCAACTTGGCTTCGAGATCGCTGAGAACAGCTACGACTTTATCGATAGCCGACTCGTCCAGTACGCCGCGTGGTCTCCAGATAAGAAGACGAATGTCTTCGTGAAACTCGACGTCAGGCGGCAACTCCATTGTAATATCCTAGTTCGTGAGGAGAAAGAGCGCGATTGATTTCATGCTGGCTGCTCCCGTTAGCGTTGAACGATTCTCCAATTCTTTCATCCCTCCTTCAATCCTCTCCTTCATGGTCAGTGGCACTGCTCTCACCGGACGGAAGGTGCACAGAGTCTTGAGGTGCGCGGCCAGAAACGCCCCGGCAGCAGTCGGCGCCCAGAGTTTGAAGACAAAGAATTTGCGGCGCCCTTGCAAGCAAGGCGGAGCAAGCAGCATGCAAGCTGTCACTACGAAGGTGTGGATTCCGGAATGATCTTTCTATTAATCTGTCGGGATGGCGAAGCCCCCGGAAAGAATCCGCCCGAACGCAGTGCGACAGATCGCGCCGCCGCCCCTCTCGCAGCATCTGCGCGAGCTGGTGTCGCGTCCCGCCGCATGGGCTGTGATCGCGCGCAATCTGATTCCGGTCGTTGGCATCTATGCTTTCGGTTGGTCCGCCGCACTCAGCGTATTTAACTACTGGTTCGACGGGTTGACCGCGTTAGCTGCAATCGTTGCCGCGCTGATTCCTCGCGCGCTGCGCGAGACGCAGCCGAAATCAGCCGGGATAGTGAGGAATCTTGTGGGTGGCTTGGTCACGTGGATTTTTCTCTTCGGCATCGTCGGTCTTCCGTACTGGATCGTGCTGATTCCGCTCCACGATTTGCTTCTCGGGGACGAACTGCGCCGACAGCTTGCCCAATCCCCGGCACTTTGGTTCACCTTCGGCTCGCTCGCAGCGAGTCATTTCTGGAAAGCGTTTCGCGTGGGCTACGACACGATGCCGGACAAAGAACTAAAGCAACGTGCGCGCTCGGATATTTATCTTCTGATACTGCGCGCGATAGCGATGTTCATCATGGCCGCTCACGGCCTTTACTTTATTCTGGTGCCGCTGATGGCGCTGCTGCTAAGTTATCTCGAGATCTGGCCCGAGCGCGCGCTCGGCGCGGTCTTCGGCGATCCGTCGCGGCTGTACGAATACGATCCGGACGACCCTGCGGCGAGCAGGCGCCGACGCTGACGGCGGCTGCGGCTCGCGGGGAACGCTTCCTGGAGGCGAGCAAACATGATTGATCAGTGCGACAAGGTGACCTCTCACGTTTTTCCAGTCCACTCCTCCGCCAACTTCTTCGTTTCTTAAATTTTAATTCCTGCCTTTCTTTGGCTTCCTTACGACCGCCCGTAAGCCACGCGCGAAATGTTGCTCCAGAACTTTTCCGGCCGTTCGATACGGTTGACTTCTACAATCTCGATGAGCCATCGTCGGCTCCAACGTTCCGTTAGCGAGGCAATCCCCTCCTCAATACTGAACGGGGAATGTCAGATGGATTCAGAGAACCCTGGTTACTGGCCGCGGGCGCTCCAGGAACAAATACCTCTTGAATCAGAGGAATGTTAAAGAACTGATTGCCTGCAATGTTAATCTCCGCGTCCATGAGCAAGCCAAGGGCGGCTTCGTTAATCGTCAGTTTGAAGACCTATGTACCGGGATCAGCACAAAGGCATGTCGTGCTCCATTGAGAACCCCGAAGCCGGTGATCTCGCCGCGATTATTAACGTCGCTGGCGTGCTGTAACTCCCAGCCTGAGCAAGATGGGATTACCGTGTTCAGATCGATCCCCTGACTGGTAGAACTCGGCCATATAAAGGCGTGCAAAACCGAAAAGTCACTATTGTACGCATTGCCCACGATCTGGCCTCTATAGCTGATGGCCTCCGCGCCCCCGTTGATGAACTCGCCAGCCGTGCTCAGAATAACTGCGGGGCTAGTGCTGCTGGCCCAGAACACCGCGCGGGTTTCAGAGAAGTCCGCGTTGTACGCGAAACCAACCATTTTGCCCGCGTTGTTCAGCTCAGAGCCAATGCCGCCCGAAAGGCCGAGATCGGTGTAAATGAATTGGCCTCCGGGCGATGCCAGCGCCACCGGGGTGCTCGTGCTACTGGCCCAGAATGCGGCATGACGTTATGCTGTGCGGAAGCTCATTGCTCAACTCGGCAAGGTAAATGGGCGCTGCGTTGCTGTTCGGCCAAAACACCGCCCGCTGCACTGAAGAGTCCTCGCTAAAAAACCAACCGACAATCTGCCCGACTGGATTGATGTGAATTGCTATACCCAAAAGCCCAACCGGTACACCGGGGAGTTCTACCGGCGCACTGTTATGGCTTGCCCAAAACAAGGGCAGCTCAACAGAGAAGTCTTCGTTAAATGCAAATCCCACGATTTCGCGGCGTGGATTAATATCTGTCGCGGAGCTTAAGGTGAAACCCGGCAATGTGCCGAGATCAATCGCTGCGCTCCGGCTGTTGGGCCAATATGCGGCATGTCTCTCCGCTCCAAAAAGCGTCGCGCCGACAATCCGGCCTGATTCACTTATCGCATTTGCCACACGGGGGCCAAGGTCAATCACGATATATCTCAACGGCGGCGACGCCTGTGGTGCATCCACCGCAGACTGCATGCTCTGCCCGGACGCGAGTGTTACCGCAAAGAGTGAGGCAAGTGCGAACGTAAGTCTTACAATCTTTGGTTTATTCATGATTTTAATTTTTTCCTTTCATATGATTGTCCTTTTCCATTTCTCCGGAATTTTTTCGGCCGCGCTGCAAATAATGTGAATTATCTTCGAGACTTGTTTTCTTCGCGGGAATCGGATAAACCGCTCACGTGAACTCCCAGTCCCGCACCATCCACGGGCCGGGCGATTCGTTCGCTTCCACCCATTGGGGGGAAAGCGGGGTCGCATTTTTTCCGGAGCCGTTAGCGGTGCAATCCTCTCCTCAATACTGAACGAGGATTGACAGCCGGACTCAGAGAATCCTGATTACTGGCCGCTGGCGCTCCAGGAACAAACACCTCTTGAATCACAGGAGTATTAAAGAACTGATTGCCTGAAGGGTTGATCGCCGTTTGCACGAGCAAGCCGATGGCGGCTTCGTTAATCGTATTCTTTTGGACCCTGTGCGTTCCAGTCCTCAGTCTCACCCCAGCCAGTTCACAGTTGGTGATAAGGTTGTCCTTCACGAGGCTGTTCTCGCCAGTCACAGAGATTCCGTGAAAGACGTCGATATCAAACACTCTGTTCTCAAGAACACGGATTCCGTTTGCTGGATCACCACCTGACCCGGCGAAGATCCCCGTATTGGTCCTGCCGATAGTGTTGCCGACAATTCTCACGTTCTCCGTCGAGAAGGCACCGATACCAGATGACACGAACCCGCAATCGGAAGGTGTGGGGCACGACCCATCGATCATGTTCATCACCGTGTTACCCTCAGCCAAGCCCGAGGCACCGCCGATAAACTGGATACCGGCCTGCCCTATATCACTGCGGTCGTTTCCGGTTACCACGTTCCTTAACACATTGAGGTCGATCCCCGGACCGATGCAAATAATACCTCCTATGTCATTATCGTGAAGGCTGCTGTCCCTGATGGTAAGCCGCTGCGCTCGTTCTCCAGTGCTGAAGACATCGATGGCATCGGCGAACGCGCATCCCTGCGGGCTGAGCATGTTCTTGATCGCCACGGAGTCGATCTCTCCCGATGCGTTACGAAAAAAGATCCCGTCCATAGTTGGGAAAGTTGCATCGCACACCAGCCCATTGTTGATGCCATCGATGGTGATGTTCCTGATGGTCACGTCAGAGGTGTCGCGCACCAGAATGATTGAAGCCGTGGGAATTCCTGCGAAATCCGTGTTGACGACAATGTTAGAGGGTTGCACCACCGACGCCTTTTTCCCGTTGCGTTCCACCCCCACAAGAGTCAGCCGTTTGGCGATCTCCACCTGCTCGTTATAGGTCCCGGGGCAGACTTGGATGCTGTCCCCAGGCGCGGCGGCATTGACCGCTGTTTGAATCATTGTAAACGCCGCGTTCGGGCATTCCTGTTGGTCGTCATCGACGAGGAGGACGTGATGTGTCGTCTCGTTGGCCTGGTTGGTGTCACCGACGAAGACGGTGTCGGCAAGCGCTGATGAGCCCCATAACAGCGCCAAAAATAAGGCTGCCGCGCCAAACAAGAACGATTGCGTTTCAAACGGGCGAAGCAGAATGCGAGGCGGGATGATCGAGCGTGATATTGTTTTCATATAATTGTCCTTTCCCATCCCTCCGGAATTTTTTCGGCCGCGCTGCAAATAATGTGAATTATCTTCGAGACTTGTTTTCTTCGCGGGAATCGGATAAACCGCTCACGTGAACTCCCAGTCCCGCACCATCCACGGGCCAGGCGATCCGTTCGCTTCCACCCATTGGAGCGTGATCTTAGCTGCGGGCCAGGAGGAGTCGGAACCAGAGGCCGCCCAAGCTGCGCTGGCGCAACTTTGCCAGACCTATTGGGCGCCGCTCTACACTTTCGTCCGCCGACGCGGGTATTCGCCGGACGATGCCGAAGATCTTACCCAGAGTTTTTTCGTTAACCTGTTGGAGGATAAAATTTACCTGCGGGCCAATTCTGGGAAGGGAAAGTTCCGCTCTTTTCTTCTCAGCTGCCTGAAAGACCGGCTGGCGGACGCCTGCGATCATAAACAAGCACTCAAACGCGGCGGTGGCAGGGACTTGCTGCCGCTGAATGAAGCGCAGGTGGAGGAGGCAGAGTCGCTTTTTCAAACTCACGGCGCGTCGGAGGTTTCGCCTAACGAAGATCGCTTGTTTGAGCGGACCTGGGCAGAGACGCTCGTCGCAGCCGCGTTAAACCGCACGTCTGCGCACTACCAGAATGAGGACAAAAAAAAGCTTTTCGAGGAACTGAAGGTATTCGTCACCGGCGGCACTAGTCCGCTACCGACTTATTCCGATCTGGCCGAGCGTCTCAGCGTACCGGCGTCCACTTTGCGTAGCGAGGTCACCCGTCTGCGCGCGCGCTACCGCGAAGGGTTGCGGGCCGAAGTCCGCCAGACCGTCGAAAGCGAGGCAGAGGTGGCCGGCGAATTGCGCGAGCTTTTGCACGTGTTGATTAGCGGCTGAGAGGGAGTTGCGATGGCTGCACCCGTTTCCTCGACCGTCTGCTCTCTCTGCGGCCAGATGCTCGAAAGAGAGGGGGCCTGTCTGGCCTGTCTCTTGAGTGGCGGCCTCGATGAGAGCGAGAAAGAACCGCTTCTCCCACACTCGTTAGGTTTCGGCGATTTCGAGGTCGAGCGACGAGACGACGGTTCTTTTTGGGAACTTGGACGGGGCGCGATGGGAGTGACCTATCGTGCCCGGGACAAGATGCTGCACCGCGAGGTCGCGCTCAAGGTGATCGAGGTGCCAGCGATGGCAAAGGGCGCGCACGCTACCCGCGATCGTTTCCTGCGTGAAGCGCGCGCGGCCGCGGCCTTGCGGCATGCCAATGTCGCGAGCGTATTTCAATTCGGCGCGCCGACCGAAACCGGTCGCTGTTATTACGCGATGGAGCTGGTGGAGGGCGAAACGCTCGCGACGCTCGTGCGGCGCGACGGCCCCCTGCCAGTCGCAGCGGCACTCGACATCGCAATCCAAGTGACACACGCCTTGGTCGCCGCGGCGGCGCACGGCTTGATTCATCGCGACCTGAAGCCGGCGAACATCATGCTCGCGCGTAACGACGCGCGGCCAGCCGTGCTGGAAGCGAAAGTGATCGATTTCGGACTCGCCAAGGCGACCGCCGGGGCCGCGGACGAGATGGACCTGACCCACGGCGCATTTGTCGGCACACCTACCTTCGCCAGCCCGGAACAGTTCGCCGGCAAAGCCGCGGATGCGCGATCGGACATTTATTCGTTAGGCGTGACGCTTTGGTACGCGTTGACGGGGGAAGTTCCGTATCCGGGCAAGACAATCGAGGAAATCCGCGCCTCTCAGAAAGAGGTCGCTCTACCGGTGCAACAGCTAAGCGCACGCAAAGTTCCCGCGCCTTTGATCAAGCTTCTGCGCCATACCCTCGCCATCAATCCAGTCGAGCGACCAGCATCCGCCCGCGTGTTGCTCGACGGCTTGGAAGAGTGCCGAATGGCGGTGGAGGCCGCGCCGCGCCGCCGTCGCCTTTTGCGCCAAGTGAGTTTCGCCCTCGGGCTTTGCGCGATCGGCGCTCTCGGCCTAACGATTTTCCTGATTCATCGGCAAGGCGCGGGTGACTTCACTCCTGGGAAATCGATCGCGGTCTTACCCTTCGAGAACCGCAGTGCGGATCAGGCGAACGCTTACTTGTCCGACGGCATCCAGGACGAGATTCTGACGCGTTTATCCAAGATCGCCGACCTGAAAGTGATCAGCCGCGCCTCGGTGATGCAGTACCAGGAGCGGGGTCGCGGGGAATTTGCCCAAGATCGGGCAAGAACTCGGTGTCGCCCACATCCTTGAGGGAAGCGTGCAGAAGAGCGGCGACTCTGTGCGGGTGAACGTGCAGCTAATCAAAGCGGCCAATAATTCCCATCTTTGGGCTGAGACCTATGATCGCAAGCTGACTGACATCTTTGCCGTTGAGAGCGAAATCGCCCAAGGAATCGCGGAGTCATTGCAAGCGAAGCTGACCGGGCAGGAGGCGCGAGCCTTAGCTGTTAAACCGACAAATAACCCGGAGGCTTACGATGCCTATCTTCGCGGCCTGGCTTTTGAAGCACGGGGCCACTCTTCCCGGTGGTCCTTGCCTCTCGCATGGAAAGCCACCGGCTTTTATGAGCGGGCGGTTCAGCTTGACCCGAATTTTGCGCTTGCTTGGGCGCGGCTTTCTCGCGTGAACTCCTATCTCTACGCTGCCCGCGTGGAGGACCCTCATTACGCCGCTCGGGGCCACGGTGCGAAACGTGCGTTGGAGAATGCGCAGAAACTGGCGCCGAACTCGCCTGAAACCCTGCTCGCCTTGGGTTATTATCAATACTGGGGACTGCGTGATCACGGGCCCGCGAAAATCACATTCGAGCGCGGCAGCAAAATGTTACCGGGTAGCAGCGAGGCCCCATTTGCTCTCGGCTTAGTTACCCGACGCCAGGGAAACTGGAATGAAAGCATTGCCTACTTCGAGCAAGCCCTCGCCCTGGACCCACGTAATGTGGAGTTAGTCACGAGCGTGGCATGGACTTACACCATGCTTCGACAATTTCGGGCCGCGCTAAAGCTTTATGATCGAGCGCTGGACATCACGCCAAACGATCCGGATCTGATGGCAGCGAAGGCCAGCATTTATCAGGCCCGGGGGGACTTGGAGCAAGCCGCTAAATTTGTATCAGAAATAGACCCGAAGGCTCCAAGTCACCCTTTCAGAATAAAGATCACTCAATTGACACTTGAGCGGCATGTTGGTGAGGCCGTTCGATTGCTGCAAGCCCGACAGGCTGAATTCCATTTTGCTTCTGCTCCCGAGAAGGCTAATGAACAGATCGTGCTTGCTTTCTGCCAGCGCCTTGCTGGCGATACGGCTGGCGCAAAGGTTACCGCTGAACAGGCGCGCAATACACTCGAACGGCTCTACAGAGATCAACCAGACAATGCCTTGTGTGCGATATCGCTGTCTGGAGTTTATGCTGCGAAGGGGGAGAAGGACTTGGCGCTGGAGGCAGCGGAGCGTGCAACCAGGCTTTATCCCGTTGTTACAGATCCGGTGTCCGGACCTAGCGGCGACGAGAACCTGGCGATAATTCAGACGATCTTCGGCGAGAACAGCCGCGCGATCGCAGCTCTCACCCAGCTGTTGCAAACGCCGTATTATAGCTTGCATTATGGCCCAGCGCCCATTACGCCGGCCCTTCTAAGGCTCGATCCAGTCTGGGACCCTTTGCGTGCCGATCCAGCATTTCAAAAGCTTTGCGAGGAAAAGAAGCCATGACCTTCCGGCGCTGTTTCTCCGAGCTGAAACGCCGCAACGTTTACAAGCTTGCGATTAAACGAACAGCCTCTTTGATTGAAACGCCCCGAGTGCGGTTAATACAACCCCCAGCGACTCGGTTTTCGGCTGATCGATCGCGCCGGTAATAATCAATCTCTAGGCGCGCTGGTAGTTCGTAAGTGCCGCTCGCGTCTCTACGCTTAGCGATCCGGTTACTGGCCCGAAATAGTAACCCGCATCTTGCAAAGCGACTCGGATGATCGCTGCCCCACGGGCCCCGGGAAATCGTTTGAGCTCCAAGTTTTTTGCAGCGCGCGCGAAAAATTTCCGGAAGAAAAGGGAAACACGTCGCTCGCACAACTTGAGGTTCTATGAAAAAAAAGTCCGCTTCACAATCCGCCTTCTTTAATCTGCGTGTCCTAACGGGCCTGTTTTTGGTCCTGGCCAGCGTCTTTCTGGCGCTGATGGGCATGGGCAGGCTGTCCGCAATTACTGCCAGCTCCGCACAAGCGCAGCAAAAGCACAAAATTATCAACATCCAAGGCCTTCCACCTGGGTTTGACTGTTCCACGATTCACGAGAAGGGCATCGATAAACAGGAAAACTTCCGGGCTGGCCTCATCATGATTGCCTGCGGCGAGGCGCAGGGAGGTTCACCTTCCCGTGATGGCGCCTTCTCCCAGCATATCCAAGAGCTGTTGCCGGCGCCGTTGGCGAATGGCGCCGCCGACGTCAACCTGATCACCGGCGCCGATACGTCTCCCCACACATTCCAGGCGGGGACATACACCACGGCTAACCCAGATAACCCCGCTCAGATAGTCGTCGCCTATAACGACTCACGAGGTGTTGGCGGCGCCAACTTCGGCGGCGCATCGGTCTCCACCGACGGCGGCACCACCTTTACGCGCCTCACCGCCGCCAGCGGTCAAAGCCCCTTCCCCAATACCTTTGGTGGCCACGTTGTTCTGTACAACAAACCAACCGCCACCTGGTACACCGTCTGGATAGACTTCGCCTGCGGCAGTCAGGGCCTCGGCGGATTCAAGTCCACCACTCCATGGGACGCCAATAGCTGGACCCATTTCTGCGTTCACACCGGTACGGTCGACGACCCTGCGTCCGGCTGGGCCGACAACAACCCATCCTCTCCGTTCTTCGGGCGAATGTACGTTTCCTGGAATAACTTTGCTGTGGGTGGGGGTGCGCTCCAAGTCGTGAGATCCACTGACAACGGTGTTACTTGGAGTGCGCCGGTTACCGTCCTCTTGGGTAGTTTCATCCGCAACGTTCAGATCACCGGCGACAAAGTCACGGGCGACGTGTACATCGCCGGCATGGACGAGATGGGCGGGGGCCTCGGCAACCGGTCCAACAAAATCTATCGCTCCACCGACGGCGGCAACACCTGGAGCAATACCTACAGCGGTCCCACCTTCCCAGCCCCCGGTCGGGTCACTTGCGGCTACTTCGCCTGCATGTATCCCGATGGCGGTGGCTACTGGCGACACATGGGCGGGGGCGAGCCTGCCGCCTACAATCACGTGGTTAGCTACGTCTATGCCCAACACGGCGCCGGCGCCGACCCCGCCGACGTCATGTACATCCGCTCCACCGACAGCGGGGTGACCTTTAGCGCGCCACTTAAGTTGAATACCGATACCACTACTCGCGCTCAGTGGCAGCCCAATCTTTCGGTTAGTGACCGTGGAATTCTTCGTACAGGCACTCTCTTCTCCGTCTGGTACGACGAGCGCGAGACCGCTAGCTGCACGAAGGGTAACCCGGCCGTTCCCTGCTACAGGATGTGGGCCCGCAAGTCCAACGACAACGGCGTGACGTGGTTGCCTGACGATAGGTTCTCGGACGTGGTCAGCCCACTACCGGCGCAATCCGATCCTAACGTCAACTCGGCCTACGCGGGCGACTACGACTACGGCTCCGCGTTGTCCTCCGCGTTGTCCACCAAGCACCTCTCTTCATGGGTGGACGGGCGCGTGACCATCGCTGGCGCATCCCAGCCGGATGTTTTCTTCGACATGGTGCCACCCTCGTCCACGCCGACGCCGACCCCAACGGCAACACCAACTGCGACACCAACACCTACGGCAACCCCAACTCCAACGCCTACACCTGACCCGATCACGCTCAGCGCCACGAAACGCAAGGTGGGAGGGATAAATACGGTGCGTCTGACCTGGAGCGGGGCGACCTCACCCGACATCGACGTCTGGCGCGATGGAGCTGTAATCGCAACAGTACCCAACACGGGCGTCTATACTGACTCCACCGGCGACACCGGCCCGGCTAGCTACAAGTATATGGTGTGTGCTGAAGCTACAACCTGCTCCAACGAGGTGAGAGTAAGGTTCCGGCAGTAAGGGAACAATCAGGCCACTTCTCTATCAACGCGGCGAGACCGAAATAAGCCGCGGGCACATTCGCCGCGTGGTGGCTTTTTGTTCACCACACTTTGAAATCGCCCTGGTGTTCATACGTCTCGATCACGTTGCCAGCTTCATCGTAGACGCGTATGACGGCATCATGGGACCGCCTGCGAAACATCGCGTAGCCGATTGCATTGCTCACTGCGTTTGGTTCGCCGTACCACAGGCGACCGAATGGCAGCGAGTCGGAGATTAGATCAAATCCGCGCCGATCACGGCGGGGTCCTGACTTCGTAAATGTGTTGAGTCATTCATCGGAGTGGCCAGCGGTGTGTTTTCTTCTCCTCCGGAAGTTTTTTGGCCGCGAATTGTTATTTTCGAGACTTGTTTTCTGCGCGCGAATCGGATAGACCGCTCCTGTGAAGCCGAGCGACTGAAGGAGGCGTTGCGATGCCCGCCACTTCCACCTCCGTCTGCTCCCTCTGCGGCCAGACGCTCGAAAGAGAAGGCGCCTGTCTGGCCTGTCTTTTGCTTGGCGGCCTCGATGAGAGCGAGAAAGAACCGCTTCCCTCAAACTCGTTAGTCTTCGGCGATTTTGAGGTCGAGCGACGAGACGACGGTTCTTTCTGGGAACTTGGGCGGGGCGCGATGGGAGTGACCTATCGTGCCCGGGACAGGATGCTGCACCGCGAAGTCGCGCTCAAGGTGATCGAGGTGCCGACGAAAGCGGAGGGTGCCCACGCCACCCGGGAGCGATTCCTGCGCGAGGCCCGCGCAGCCGCGGCCTTGCGGCATGCCAACGTCGCAAGTGTCTTTCAATTCGGCGCGCCGGCAGAAACCGGTCGCTGTTATTACGCGATGGAGCTTCGTGGAGGGCGAAACCCTCGCCACGCTCGTGCGGCGCGACGGCCCCCTGCCAGTCGCAGCAGCGCTCGACATCGCGATCCAGGTGACACACGCCTTGGTCGCCGCGGCGGCGCACGGCTTAATCCATCGCGATCTGAAGCCGGCGAACATCATGCTCACGCCTAACGACGCCGCGCCAGCCGCGTTGGAAGCGAAAGTGATCGATTTTGGACTCGCCAAGGCGACCGCCGGGGCCGCGGACGAGATGGACATAACTCATGGCGCATTTGTCGGCACGCCTACCTTCGCCAGTCCAGAGCAGTTTGCCGGCAACGCGGCGGATGCGCGATCGGACATTTATTCGTTAGGCGTGACGCTTTGGTACGCGTTGACCGAAGAAGTCCCCTATCGCGGCAAGACGATTGACGAAATTCGCGCCGCGCAGAAGGAGGTCTCGCTGCCGGTGCAACAGTTAAGCGCGCGCAAGGTCCCCGCGCCTGTGATCAAGCTTCTGCGCCATACCCTCGCCATCAGCCCGGTCGAGCGACCGCAGTCCGCGCGGGCATTGCTAGGCGCACTTGAGCTTTGCCGGGCAAAGATGGCAGCAGCGCCGCGGCGACGCAGAGCGGCGCTCCTCTATGGATTTCTGGCCATCGGCGCCGTTGGCCTAACGAGCTATCTACGCCATCGCCCACCGGCCCCTGTCATTCCGCCTGAGAAATCGATCGCGGTGTTACCCTTCGAGAACCGCAGTGCAGATCAGGCCAGCGCCTACTTTGTCGACGGCATTCAAGACGAGATTTTGACGCGCCTTTCCAAGATCGCCGATCTGAAGGTGATCTCGCGCACTTCGACGCAGCGCTATCAGAGCAAACCTAGGAATCTGCGCGAGATCGCGAAGCAGCTAGGCGTAGCGAACATTCTTGAGGGGAGCGTGCAAAAAGCGGCCGACCAGGTGAGGGTTAATGTGCAGTTGATCAACGCGCAAACCGATTCCCACCTCTGGGCAGACACCTACGACCGGAAGTTGACTGACATCTTAGGCGTCGAGAGCGAGATCGCCAAACGAATAGCAGAGTCATTGCAAGTGAAGATAACTGGTCGCGAAGCGCAGGCGTGGGCAGTGAAACCAACAAACAATCCGGAGGCTTACGATGCCTATCTGCGCGGGCTGGCTTATACGATCAAAACTACCACAGCCGCCAACTACCAAGGCGCGCAGAAATATCTCAGAGAAGCGGTGCGGCTGGATCCGAAGTTTGCTCTTGCCTGGGCGCTGCTGTCGATCGTTGATGCGGCCGGCTACCAAAATGGATATCTTCTTCCAGCAACGATCGCTGTGCGCGAAGAGGCACGGCAGGCAGCCGAAAGCGCGCTCACTCTTCAACCCAATCTCGGGGAGGCCATCTTGGCCAAAGGGTATTATTACTACGGCTGTCTGAAGGATTACGACACCGCTGTGCGTTACTATGAGCAAGCACGTCAATTCCTGCCCAATAACAGTCGCATTTTTCAAGCGCTGGGTGCAGTCACGCGCAGGCAAGGCCAGTGGGACCGGAGTGAGTCTGTACTTCAACGAAGCGGAACGGCTCGACCCACGCGACGTGGACACACTCACGCAGCGCGCGTTTTCCTATATCAGCCTTCGTCGTTTCCCCGAAGCGTTGCGAAAGCTTGATCAGATTCTCAATATTACGCCGGACGACGTGGATATCCTCACGTACAAGGCGACGATCGCTCAAGCCGAGGGCGATCTGCCGCGAGCCTCGGCGCTCCTCGCTCCGCTACGTCCAAACGCTGACGACCCCGTAGCCTTGGAGGCACAAGTTTACCAAGCGATCCTGGAGCGCCGGCCTGCACCGGCCATTTCTCGGCTAAAGGAAACACTTTCCAAGCCTGATCCGAGTTTGGGCTTTTTCAATGGCAGACTGCGCTTTTGGTTGGGCTGGGCGCAAGAAGTCTTTGGCGACCACACCGCAGCCCAGGAAAGTTGGCGGCAGGCGCGTAGTGAGCTGGAAGCTTTCCTCAAAGAACAGCCGGAAGACTGGCAGCTGATTGGTTATCTCGCGCTGACCAATATGGACCTTGGTGACAAAGCCGCAGCGTTCGCTCTGACCGAGCAGGCGATGGCCGTCCTCCCGATCGAGAAAGACGCAATGGACGGTCCTATTCAGATCGAGATCCTTGCTCGCGTGGCAGCGAAGATGGATGAGCCCGACCGCGCCATCGCTGCTTTACGGAAACTTCTGTCGATACCTTATAGCTTTGGTAAAACCGTACCACCCCTCACTCCTGCGCTGCTCCGGCTCGATCCGATGTTCGATCCGCTCCGGTCCGATCCGCGTTTCCAACAACTCTGCGAGGAAAAGCAGCCGTGAACTTCCGGCGCTTTTTCTCCGAGCTGAAACGCCACAAGCTTGCGATTGAACGAACAGCCTCTTTGATTGAAACGCCCCGAGTGCGGTCAATACAACCCCAGCGACTCGATTGTCGGCTGATCGATCGCGCCGGTAATGATCGATCCCTGGTCGCGCTGGTAGTTAGCAAGTGCCGCTCGCGTCTCTACGCTTGGCGATGCGGTCGGACGCAAATAGGCTGCTCGAGCGCTGGTGCCGACTGCGCCGCGACCGACGTTCCGTGAGGTCGGTCCGTTTGGACGCGCGTTGCTGGCCTGCGCGCCACCCCTCGTCGCCATGCGAGCGCCAGTTTGCGCGACCGGCACGTTTGTCTGCCCAGCAGCACTATGAAGGCAAATCGTGCGCGATGATCGCTCTCTAGTTCCCCACGAAATCGTTAGACCTGCAAGTTTTTTGCAGCATGCGCGAAAAATCTCCGGAGAAGAGGATGAAACATTATGAAAACAAAACACCTCATCATCAGCATTCTGGGAGTTCTGTTCGCATTTCCATTGCCTCGGGCATTCGCCCAGGAAGCATCAGACTCAATCTCAATCCAGGTCATCACGACTTTTGATTATCCCGGCGGCGACGTAACCCAAACGATCCCAGAGGGAATTAATGACCGCGGCGACATTACTGGAATTATTATCGACTCGAGCGGCGTCTACCGCGGCTTTGTCCGCTTTGCCGACGGCACATTTAGCCCACCGATCGTTGAGCCTAACGATACTATGGGTCACACCGAGGGAAGGGGCATCACTGACCGGCGGATGATTTGCGGTTGGTATATCGGGAGCGATGAATTTGCTCACGGCTTTTTCCGGAAGCGCGGCGTCTTCACGGAATTCGATGTGGACGGCGCGAATGATACGATCGTCGATGGCCTGAATGATGCGGGCGACTTCGTCGGCAACTATTCCACCGACACGGTGTTTGCCGCGGCCTTCTCGAACATCGGGGGAATGACCAACCCGATTATCATCCCGGGCGACAGGGGAAATAGCTTCGCCTATGCGATCAACCGATCACGACAGATTACCGGTGGTTATCAATTGCGCGGTACCATTCACGGTTGGTGGCAGGATTCGGACGGCACGGTGTACGCCCCGTTTGATCCTCCCCATTCCGTGGGGACGCTGCCCTTCGGCGTCAATGACCAGGGTTGGGTCGTGGGAAGATTTTCGCGTAACGCAGCAGATGGGCACGGTTTTCTTTACCGATTAGGGACCGATCGTTTCCTGGTCTTCGATTATCCGGGCGCGACCTTCACGTCCTTCGGCGGAATCAACAACGCCGGGTTAATTTGTGGACGTTACGACGATGGTTCCGGCCTGCTCCATGGGTTCCTGGCTCAAGTTGTCACGGGCCAGTAAACCGGCATCCTGCGCGCAACTGTTGGCGGCGCGGGCCCGGCGCCCGCGCATTGTCAGTTGCCGTCTTGAGGGTGCTGATTCCGCTGAACGATCTGTTGCTTGGCGACCAGCTGCGCCGCGAGCTCGCGCAATCCCCGGCGCTCTGGTTCACCTTCGGCTCGCTCGCAGCGAGTCATTTCTGGAAAGCGTTTCGGATGGGCTACGACACGATGCTAGAGAAAGATCTGAAGCAGCGGGCACGCTGGGATATTTATCTTCTGATACTGCGGGCGATAGCGATGTTCATCATGGCCGCTCACGGCCTTTACTTTATTCTGGTGCCGCTGATGGCGCTGCTGCTAAGTTATCTCGAGATCTGGCCCGAGCGCGCGCTCGGCGCGGTCTTCGGCGATCCGTCGCGTCTATGGCAATACGATCCCCGCGATCCGACATCCGACCGACGCAGACGGTAATGCCTGCTATTACGGCGCGCATCTTATTGCCGGACGCCAGGGTGATGCCGGCCACTTCGCTCCAAATCTTTTTTGGAACGGAGCGATCTCGTTAGGCCGAACAAGCTGATCGAAAACCAAAACGCCTCGATGACAAACGCTGGCAAATTGAAATTAAAGATCAGGGAGACAATTATCAGCAGCGCCCCGCCTGCGTTCAGCAGTGAATAGCTCGGTGATGAGCTCGTGAGTTTATCCAGTTGCAGCAGTAAATACGCAATTATGATCAGCAGAACGCCGATAAATCCCGCCAGATCAAACCAGCCCAGGTTTGCCATCATGGGAATCACGATCTAACGATGGATCACCTCGCAGAATATGCGACACGGGAAACTCGCCGTCATCATAGCCGTATTAACATAACCATCGATCGACGGCACGAACGCTTCGCGTTCGTCTCTTCTAATCACCGGGAGGATTGAGGCGAGGAAGCCTCGGCATCCTAGAGACCGGCGCGCGACCCCGTGACGAATTAGGCCCTGTTGTCCGGTGACTGCGTTGGCGGAGGTGGGGAATTTTGGTTCGACGACGTTGCGCTATTCCCCTCGGCAGCTCGCTTCGCAGCCCACCTGGCTTTCATCGTCGCCGAAAGTTGCGCGCGGCGTTCCGGTGAAAGATTCAGTTTTCTCTTCGGTTTCTTCGTAGACGACGATTTCGCAGCCGACCGCGCGGAAGTAGCGCGCTTAGCCGATTTCCTCGCGGCCTTCAACGCCTTCGCCGCTTCCACCTCTTGCAGTTTCCGTTTTAACTTCGCGAGCTTCGGTGCACCATCTCGCAGACGCTTCTCGAGTAGCCAGATCTTTTTCTTTAATTTCTTCACCTTCATAATTGTTCTCCTCATCTCGCCGACGGCGAATGTAACGATTGGTTTTTTCAGTTAATGACAAAATCTCGCTAATGTCACGCTCCATCTTCGATCCAAAGGCGCCCGAGAATTTTACGCCCAACGCTTGTCAATCGTCTCTTCTCTTTGCGCAGCCAAGTCGCTTTCCTCGGCGCTCTATAGCCACGCGCCTGCGGGAGGAAGGAGGCGTTCCCCTGGGAGTGCACAGGGACAGTCGGTAATCGAGTGTCTCCATGACGGCGTTCTAATTTTGGTATACTCATTGTGTAATGTCTGTCCTCATTTCCGGGGCCGGCATCGCTGGCCCGACCCTGGCGTATTGGCTTTCTGTTTATGGGGTGAGATCGACCCTTATCGAACGGGCACCACAGCTGCGCACCGGCGGTTACGCCATCGATTTTTGGGGGTTGGGCTTCGATATCGCGGAACGAATGGGGATTCTTCCGGACCTCAAGCGCGATGGGTACAACATCAAGGAATTGCGAATCGTAAATGCTAAGGGACAACGGACCGGAGGGTTCAATGTCGATATCATCCGGCAGGCCGCCCATGGCCGGTATGTAACGATTCCTCGCGGTGATCTGGCGAAAAATATCTACCGCAACGTCGAAGAGCGTTGTGAAACCATATTCGGCGACAGCATCGCCGGGATTGAGCAAGACACCCATGGCGTGGACGTTACTTTTGAACGGACAGCATCCCGCCGTTTTAATGTGGTCATTGGCGCAGACGGTCTCCATTCTATCGTCAGGAAACTGACGTTCGGGGAGGAGAATCGCTTCGAGAAGTTTCTTGGTTACTCCGTTGCCGCCTTTGAGGTGACTGGTTATCGGCCAAGAGACGAGGACATCTACATAAATTACAGCATTCCGGGGAAACAGGTTGGCCGACTTTCGCTGCGGAACGATCTTACATTGTTCCTGTTTGTTTTCGCGGATGAACGCGGAGACGTGATTGACTCCGATGACATCGAATCGCAAAGGGAAGAACTGCGTACGCAATTTGGTAACCTCGGCTGGGAGTGCCCGCAGATTCTTGCCGCGATGGAATCGTGCCCGGAATTGTACTTCGATCGTGTCAGCCAGATTCGGATGGACACATGGTCCAAAGGACGCGTTGGACTTATCGGCGACGCCGCGTTTTGTCCGTCATTACTCGCGGGTCAAGGTTCCGCGCTTGCCATGATCGCCGCATATGTGCTCGCGGGTGAGCTCCACCGGGCGCCCAACTCGCCGGAGCGAGCGCTGACACGCTATCAGGAGCTGTTGTATTCCTTTATGCTCGGTAAGCAACAAGCCGCGGAGAAATTTGCCAGCTCCTTTACGCCTAAAACACGATGGGGACTTTTCCTGCGTAATCAGATTACAAAGGCATTCACCATCCCGTTTGTCGCAAAACTGGTGATGGGCCGAAGCCTCCTCGATCGCATCGATCTGCCTGATTATTCAGAAAACCATCCTTTTGCATGACCGCAAAAGGATGGTGTTTCTTTCCCGGCAAAAGCGCAAATTTCTTCCTCCCTGAACCTGAACATCAAAACATCAATCGCCTGTCCGCTGGAGGCGTAAGGTGGGAGCAACGTAAATCGCCTAAGATGAGCGTGGCCGGTGAGTCAGAACTTTCGAGTTATGCCTTACGCATTTCCCGCTCGTGACTGTCTATTCGTAAGTCCCGAACTCCTGCTTGCCTGGAGTAGATTGCTTCCTGCGGCACGCGCCGCAAACCGCTCGTCAAGCCGAGCTTCGATAAAATCCAGATCAACCATTTCGTCGGGTCCCATTGCCACGGCTTTACGCCGTTGCGATAGTCGTGTTGAAATTCGTGATGATAATTGTGATAGCCCTCGCCAAACGTAAACAAGGCCAGGAGAAACGAGTCGCGCGCGCTGCACCGCGTTGAATACGGCTGACGCCCGATGGAATGGCAGGCCGAGTTGATCAGAAATGTGCAATGTTGAAGCACGACGACTCTTGCCACGCCACCGATGAGAAAACCTCCAAGCGCGCCGAGCCAGCCATCCCAAAGAAAACCAGCCAGCGTCGGCAGACCAAAGCCGATCAGCACTGCGAGCGAGTGAATATGTCGATGTTGCCACATCACCAGCGGATCTTTTTTCAGATCTGCGACATTATCAAACGGCGGTTGCGGCCAAAGCTTGAACAACAGCCAGCCAATATGAGCGTGGAAAAAACCTTTGGTGATGTCGTATGGGTCTTCATCGTGATCCACATGTTTATGATGACGGCGATGTTCGCTTGCCCACATGAGGACAGAATTCTCAAACGCACCGGCGCCAAAGATGATCGTTAAGAGCCGCACGGGCAGTTTGGCCCGGAAAGTCATGTGCGAAAACAGACGGTGATAACCGAGCGTGATGCTGAAGCCGGTTGCGGCCAGCAACACAGCGAACAGGGCGAGATAGAACCAATCAATACCGAAATACCACAGGTAAAGCGGCACTGCGGTAAGTGTGAGAACAAATGTGCCGATCAAGAACGAACTCGTCGTCCAATTAATGCGGCTGGCCGGAATACGGGAAAACAAGGGCGCGAATTTGTGTCGGATCACGGGCTCACTGGTATCGACCGAGGATGACATCCTTCTTTGTCCAGGTGTGAACGCTACCACAATGCGCGCACGTGAATTTTTGTGTTTTTACCTTCGCCATCGGCCAGCGCTCCGCTTCGATTGTACGTCCCGTGTCGGTCAGCTTTGACGTGGACGGACAGCGCACGAGCAAGCTTTTGATGTTGAGACCAGCCTTTGCTTTTGGCCGTCGTGGTGGATCGAAAAAAAACCGGGTCGCCATGTTAGAGTCGATAAACGATGCGAGCTTTGCCGGTGTCGTATGGAGACATCTGCATTCTTACTCGATCACCGATTGTAAGGCGAATGAATCGTTTGCGCATCTTTCCGGAGATGTGTGCGAGAACAAGATGCTTGTTCGCGAGCGCGACGCGAAACATCGTCCCGGGAAGCACCATCATGATGGTGCCCTCCAGTTCGATGGCTTTTTCAGAATTCATCTTGTGGTGGATTTGTAGGGCGTCTCTGTGAGACGCCGATTTAACGAGCCGGCGACTAGTACAGTCGCCCTACAATCCTAAACCGCCCTATCGGCGAAAGCCTGCAAAGCGACGCTTCTCGCCTTGAGGACCCGGTCGCCGCTCCTCACGCGGACGCGCTTCGTTAACAGTTAAGGTGCGGCCATTAAGTTCGTGGCCGTTAAGCGCACTCATCGCGGCGTTGGCTTGTGCACCATCGTTCATCGTGACGAATGCAAACCCACGCGATTTGCCCGTCATTCGATCCATCATCAGATGGACTTCGTTGACGGTGCCGTGTTGTTCGAACAGATCCTGAAGATCGTTCTCGGTGCTCTCAAATGAGAGATTCCCTACATACATTTTCATTGTGTTTGAATTTGGAAAAACTACCGACCTACAGAGCCGTTCCCGGGAATCGGGTTTCAAACCACCAATGAGCGACGCTCACCTGACGATCTTCCGTGCAGTGAAGTTAAACAGAGTAATCCAATAAGCGCAGACCATCGTCCAGATCGGGCGAAATACAAACGATCATTTCGCAATGCGTTTTTCCTCGTTGCTGATTTCCTCAATCATGTCTGCGGATTTGAGACCTGGCCGAAATCGGTCAGCGTGAGTTGTCGCGATGGTGCCTGTAGACGTCTGAAAAGTTCGTCGCGTGTCGGCTGTGACTGAGTAGCGCTCGCTTGCGGGCCGCCGCGCGAAATTTTCGGAAAAACGTGGCACTATATTCTGAAGTTTTATGTTGCGCGTAATAAAGCGCGCAGTTCTGAGTCAATGTTGGTTTCGTGTTACTTCTTCGGTTTACTTGCACTGGCGGGGGATTGCCGCCTGCGCTGATGTGCCGGCAATTTGCGTCGAGTCGCGTGATATAAGCATTCACCAGTGCCCCGAAAGTTATCCCCGAGACCGCAATATCGCCCGACAATTGCTCGAGCAATTGCCTAAGCTCATCTTTGTGAGCAGCGATAGCATTCATGATGCTGTTTGTGTGCAGAGAGAAGGGGCCGCACACCTGCGCGATCGATCGACGCTGCGCTATTAACCCGACGATACAGCCGCAACTGCGATTGGCTAATGATTAAACATCTGCCCTTTTTCGCTCGATCAAACTAATCGCCACCCAGGGCGGGATTCTCTAGACTGGGACCAAGCGCTCCCTGCGATCAGCCAAATCATATGTCGAGAGCCCAGGATGTGATGACCAATCTCCTCGCTTCCGCGGACATTCGCATCGACGGCACGCGTCCCTGGGACATACAGGTGCATGACCGGCGCTTCTTTAGCCGAGTCTTCGCTTCCGGGAACGCTCGGTTTCGGAGAATCCTACATGGACGGCTGGTGGGACTGCGACGCGCTGGATGGGATGTGTTGCCGCGCCATTCGTGCCGAACTCGAGAAACGTTTCGAATTTAAACTTCCCAATGGCTGGAAATTTCTCACTGCGCTTCTCGCGAATCAGCAAACTTCCCAACGCTCCCGAAACGTCGGCCGGATGCATTACGATCTGAGCACTGACTTTTTCGAGGCAATGCTCGATCCGAATATGCAATATTCCTGTGCGCTCTTCGCCGAAGGGGAGGATCTCGCCGCTGCGCAACTACGAAAGCTGGATTGGATTTGCGAGAGACTGCGTCTGCGACCCGGCCTTCGCCTGCTGGACATCGGCTGCGGCTGGGGCGGATTGGCCCGCCACGCCGCTCTCCGCTACGGTTGCGACGTAGTCGGAATCACAATTTCGCGGGAGCAATTCGATTACGCGCAACGTTGGTGTCGCGGATTGGACGTGGAAATCCAGCTGCGCGACTATCGTGAAGTCACCGGACGCTTTGATCGGGTGGTGAGCGTAGGCATGGTCGAGCACGTCCGGTTACAAAAATTATCGCACCTATATGCAAGCGACCGCTCGTGCGCTAGGCGAGGATGGATTGTTTCGTTGCCAGGGAATCTGCGGAAACGTTTCGCGCGTCCACTCCGATCCCTGGATCGAGCGCTACATTTTCCCAAATTCCGTGCTTCCTTCCCTCGCCCGTCTGGCGCGCGCTGCGGAAGGCGTTTTCATCGTTGAAGACGTCAGGAACATCGGCCGAATTACGATCCGACACTGCTCGCGTGGGAGGAAAACTTCCGCCGCGCCTGGCCCCGCTTTGCAGATCGTTACGGCGAACGTTTCCGGCGAATGTGGCGATTTTATCTGCTCAGTTGCGCGGGCGCATTTCGCGCGCGCAGTCTGCAGGTGTATTCGATTCTCTTTTCCAAGGAAAGTGCCGCCATTGGAAGTGATGTCCGCGATCAGAGACAGACTGCGTCCTCATCGCGCACGGCAGTGCCCGAGCCGAGCACACTCCCAATTCATGGACTGCCCCCAGATTTACACGTCGATTCAAAGGGCAAATATTCTCGCTTTCGGGCCTGATGCGTAACATCCGCGTTCAACCGCAGCCTTGCACACATGCCCTGTAAGTTTGATCGCAAATGGTGCAGTGCATAGATCCCATTGGACCGCCCGGACCGCCTTCGCAGCCATCTAAGCACGAGGAATAGGTGATTTCGCACCAAAATCTACAAAGCCAGCCCCCCAAATCGCCAAATGTTCCGGGACCGTGTGATCCGGGAAATCTACCACCGCCAAGCTGGGAGATAACTCCTGGTTCTCCATCGCTGTATCCTTGCGCCCCTACAGGTTGATAGTGCCCGCTCGTCTTGTAGAGTGAGGCTTCAGCGGTAAATCCTGGTACAGTATTCATCTTGTTCATTCAAATCTCCTTTTAGTTAGTTAAAGTTAGCTAGGGCGACATTTTTGCTACGAGAAACGGAAATTCCTCACGATACACGGCTAAGAGGATCACGGGCCACGGGCGTGGCAAGCTTGATAGCCTTTGTCAGCAGGTCGACCACGGTTGGGCCCGAGGACCGACATCCCCCCCTCAGCATAGCAGCAGCTCATAGTCATGTAATTCCCATAATCCCAAACGCAGCAACAATATCCGCTCTGCACGGATCCGAAGCAATTACAATCCACGGTTGGCGTGGTTGGCAGGGCGCGTTGTATTATTCCTTTCCCTCCTTGCCTGAGGCCAGCCGACATCGGACCACTTGGTAGCTTGCACTACTCCGACACAACGAAGCTTCCGCTGAAAAGCCCGGCATATTCATGGTGTTCATTTCACATCTCCTATTTCAGATTTAACGTACTATATCCGCTGGCCTCCGTACTCCGCAGCGCTCCATCGAGGCTACGCGGGCTGAAATCAATCGAGTGCGGCCCCATCGATTTGGAATGGGATATTCGTGATCCCTACCACGCATCGCCGCGCGCGAGCGTGGGAAGCCGTTCGAGGCCAAAAGCCTGGTCCGCAGATACTGCTTCAGGGGCCGTCTATCCATCCCCATCAGATCAGAAGGAAGAACGGGTATAACATTGTCCCTCCCTAAAGCAGCAGCTAGAAACAAAGGAATCCCCATATCTGAAATCGCAGCAACAATGTCCGCCTCCCATCGTGTCCGAGCAAAAACAACCCATCGTTGGCAGGGCGGGTTGTATTATTCCTTTCCCTCCATGCCTAAGACCAGCCAACATGGCACCCACTTGGTGGTATGCGCTACTTCGATAGAACGAAGCTGCTGCTGAAAAGCCCGGCATTCTCGTAATATTCATTTTAGTCACCTCTCTTCATTTCAGTTTGCCACCTACCATTTTAAGCCGTGGCTTAAAAGGAGCAACGGCAACCGTGTTCGTTACAAGACGCATCGGCTCCACATAGACCTGGTTCACTAAACATGTTGTTGCAACCTCGTCGCTATTACAATGACAACCTCTTGCGTGACAGAAAACACTACCACCACTCGATGGCGTTTGTGGCATCACATTACCGGCTTGGTATGTTCCGAAACGAGTAGGCACCGGATGTATATGATGCCCCGACGTGTTATAGAGAGAATCTTCTGCGGTAAATTCTGGAAAGTTCATTTCATTTATCTCCTTTCAGTTACTTTGCTTTATCCGTGTTCCTATGGTGCCTATGTTGTCTCGGCCAATTTGCGGAGGCCGCGTAAGCGTGTAGTAACAGCTGCACTTATAGGGGAAGTACGGGCTGCAGTACAGTGGACTGGTGCAGTACTGCTGCATTAGCCAGCAATCCTGCGACAAGCTTCCGCCAAGACAGCTGCAAGTTCCGTCAGGGTCGCACCAGAAATTCGTTCCGCCGCCACCCTGATTGATCAAGGCAGCCTGGACACCCGATGCCGCCGTGATTCGCCTCCTTCGAGGCATTCGGGGCATCCGATAGCCTCGACCGCTCACAGATAGAGCAGATTCTGCGTTAAATGCTGGCATATTCATGGTGTTCATTTCATATCTCCTTTCGGCTAATTAAGTTTAACGTTCACAGAACGGTTATAGCTTGCTTCTAAGAAACTACCCAGTTTCTTAAAATCGTTGCCCCGCTTCAGGTCGGCTGAGTCGCGACCAAGCGTGGGAATTCTCATCTCAGCGCGCACTAACGCTTGTTAAGATAATAAAACAAATCCGACAATCCCAGCAATCGGGGCCCCCTCCGGCAAGAGCGCACGCGGTGCATGCAGCTACACAACGGGCCGCTCGCCCAATAGTATCGATAATCAGAGCTGGAGCTACAGCCTGTTTGGCGAGAGCAGCGTCCCCTGAGGCGATCATGCCGTAGCGCCCTCTCCTCTTGTAGAGCGAGGCTTGTGCGGTAAATCCTGGCATATTCATGGTGTTCATTTCATATCTCCTAATCGTTTCAGGTTAATGGTCTCAACGCTACAACTGCAAGGGAAACGGAGCGACCGGATTCTGCAGCACCGGCGGCGGATTCTCTACTCCGCTAAAACAGTTGCCAGTCAAACAGGCCCAACACAACGCCCGGGGACGAAAGCCATTCCGTGCGCATCGATCGAGAATATAATCACAGTTCCCGCAAAAAGGGATTGCAGGAACAACAGTGTCGGCATGCGAACCGGCGGGTTGCCCATGACGGTAATAACCGCTGCTTTTATAGAGTGCCTGCTCGGCTGTGAATTTTGGAATGGTCATTTTGCTTATCTCCTTATTTCAGTTTTCGACTTAAACAACATAAGACGGGGCTGTTTCTACGCCAGTTGTGGCTGGCCATCGACACAACAGATCTTCCGACAAGACGGCGTTGGCGGTGGCGTACCGCCACCCGGCGGCGGTGTTTCACGACATCTGTCGTTACACGTCTCGTCACAATACTCGACGCAAGCCTCCTCGCAGCGTTGGGGTGTCACCGCACCTGCTCTAAGTCCGGGAATATCACCGCCCTCTCGAAAGTAGTACCAGCTTGTTCGATAATGTGAATTTTCTGCTGAAAATCCTGGCATGCGCATTTTAGTTACCTCCTTGCTTTTGCTCGGCGTCCTTGCATTTCTTTGTGCAAGGGTCTAGGCAACCGTAGTAGCAATCCCAGTAGCACTTCTTGTTAACACCCTTTGGGCCTACTTGCGGGTGAATAGCTTTTTCGGTTTGCGCGAAAGGTGTGACTGCAGCGTAGCGCTCACTCGTCGTGTAGAGGGAGGTGTCTGCGTTGAATCCTGGAATGTTCATTTCATTTATCTCCTGTTATTTAGGTTTTCACTTCACCGATCATAGTAAGGTGACATCCTAGTGGCCAGGAAGGGAAACTCCTCGGTCACATCGACGCGGACGAAAAATTTTTCCGTGACGTCCGTTGCTCGATTAGTGAAAGCGAAGATTACATCCACTATCTTTCGCACGGTGCTCAGGGGCGATGGACGGACTTCTACTGCGCTCAGCGAAGCATTTGCCGCGAATTGTTCGGCGACCTTTGCATAGATTGCCGGATAGCGGACAGCGAGATAGTTCAGGGCGCGATTCTCGTCTGTCGCGCCTGCATTATCTGTCATTTGCATGATCCTATCGAAAAGCTCCTCAGCCGCTGGGTGAAATCGCTTGGCCGCAGCCTTCTCCGGGCGCGGGATGGACTCTATAAGTGCATCACGGTCGAACGAGTAAATCTGGTCAAAGAAGACAATAGGAACCATCAGCCCGTTACACATTTCCGGAGGAGCGATCGGTCCGCGTAAGCCGATGACGACATCGAGATCAGTCGGGCGCGGAGCTGGCCGCACCGCTTCCACCAAAAGATCGAAGTCCGCCGAATCGCGCGGCGTCAGCAGATAAGTCTCCAACCCCTGGAGGGTCAGAACCCAACAAAGTTGCCGCGCCAGGTAGCGGTTCTCGCGCGCGGATAAAACGGCGTGCATCGCCTCCCGGTCTGTCTTTCCTTTTGTGTGTGTTCGTCCGGTTACCTGTGCGAATTCCTTTTCCACCGCCGGGCTGGGAAAGCGCGGCTCGATTCGCCCGAGCGCATAGACATAAGAGCGTGCTTGAGAAGCTGGAACAGGTGCGCAGGTTGGACACGGGGCGGCCGCCAACTGCTGTGGAGCGAGGCTCGCGGTCGGGCGAGTGTTTTCCGACGACGGCACGGGGGTTGGCGCGCCAGTGGCGCTGCCGGGTTGGTCTGTTGATGTTTCGGTTGTTGGTTCCATTTTGTTTTCTTGTTGTGTTTGATTCTGGTTTGCAGCGTTATCTTGAGTGCCATCCGGTGAAGACAAACAAACGGTTGAGCGCCGCGGCGCGACGTTCGCACCCCGCGCAGGCCCTGATCCCAACCGCGTTAGTTGCGCGCTTGATGACATCACCAAGGCCAACTTCCTTCTCGGTGACGAAACCTGGAAGGCGAATTCGGCGAGGCTGGCGTTCGCGTGTCTCCTTGGTCGCCTGTTTCGTCTTCATCTCATTAATCACATCGAACGAAATTCCCGCATAGCCGTATAAATCGCCCACGCGTTCAGCAAAGCCGGGACAACCGTGGGTCGGCGCTGCGCATGAGCCTGAGTTACGGCCAATCTTACCTGGCCTGCGCCGGCATCGGGAAACTCCGACCACACCAACGCGATCGCCCCAGTCACAAAAGGAGCCGCAACACTGGTGCCTCCTGAGGGAACCGCCTTGCTCTCCGTGCCAAGACTAGTGATACCTTCGCCCGGCGCGCTCAAACCCCGGCGGCCGATGGAATTCCCAAGGTTGGATTCGTTGAGTGGTCTGCCGCGTCCGTCGCAAGCGATGACCGCGATGGCCCACGGATGCCGCGTGATAGCCGTGCTGCCGACCGTTCCCTGGTTGCCAGCCGCCGCCACGACAATGACGCCGCGATTTGCGGCATGATCGAGCGCCTGTACCAATGCGCGTTCGCCTTTAGCCGATGGCACCTGGGCGAGAGCCGCGCTCAAATTCACGAGACGAACGCCAGCATCAATACATTCGATGATAGCAGCCGCGAGCTCCTCCGGCGTCGCGCTCGGGATCAACTCGTTAGCCGCTGGCGTCTCGGAAAAAATCGGACGCACGAGCAAGGTGCAGCCTGGACAAATAGCCGGCGCGGCGGAGCTTCTCTTCGCGCACAGGATCCCGGCGACAAAGGTTCCGTGCATGCACGCGAGGCTGCTGGCTCGAGCACATGTGCCGCCGATCCTGCCGGGAATCTCGCGAACGTTTTCACCTGCGAGATCAGGATGGCCAATAACGACAGGCCCGTCAACCAAGCCGATAACAATCTCGGGTCTGCCACCCGTAAGCTCCACTAACGGAGTGAGGTTGACCAAATCCAAAACATTCGACGCCCTCGTTTCCTGGCTAAAATCGGGCGAACGCGAAATTGGAGTCCCTTCCCGCCTCGACAGCGCCGCATATGCCAGCATATAATTCCTATCCTCCTGCTTCGATCGCGCTACGCGGTGTTCCAGCGAAGGTCCGGCCCCCTTGGGCTTTTTCAGCTTGGTCGAAGATGCGTTGAAACGTCGGACGACGTAATCAACGTATCGTCTACACCCGACCGGGATTTCCCGTCAAGACAAAAAGAACGAGACCTGCCCCAGCGGTAGTGTTGGTCAATTGTCAGTTGGAGGGTGGAGCAGATGAAGGCCAACCGGGGTTTACTTTGGTTTTAGCTAAAGCGGTTTTGTTCCACCAGTGGTTCCAATCGACTGGATGGCTCTGCAGCCAGAGGAGTTGAGCCAGATGTTCAGCGCCGCGTCGTGTCCAGCTGCGTCCTTGACGTTTGAAGCGCCGGTTGATGTGGACCTCGATATTTTTTTCGATCACACCACTGCCGCTACGTACCGGTGCCAGTTGGCGTCCCATAGATCGGCGCAGTCGTTTAGGAATAACATGCCAGTTGTCGATCCCGTCACGATTACCCAGGATGTAGCCAAAAAGCTGGTGGAATGGTTCTGGATTAGTCTGGCGATAGCGGCTGGTTCGTAACGCTTCCAAGACCGCTTCGCTGTCAGCTTTCCAGACTGCACTCATGATGCGGCGATGCTCGGCTTGATCTTCGCCGACCAACCCACGCACCCTCTGTGCAATGTGCCAGCGGTCCAAGAGCCAATGAGCCTGAGCAAATTCTCTTTCCCTGACCCATTTGAGTCCTTCGTCTCCGTCGCTTAAAACCACCTGCGGCATGCCGTGCCCAAAATGGCGTTCTTGTTGCCAGGCAAAGCGACGACCAAAAACCGACAGCGGATGCGTGCTCATTATCCAGCGCTTGTTTTGCAGTGCGACCGAGAGGGATCCGCGCTTTCGATACCGTCGTGCTCGTCCACTGTAATGGATTCCCAAATGAATCGGAAAATGCATCGTTGGCTGGTTCGCTCTTCGCCGGCGCCGCTGGCCTTTGAGGTAGGTGGAGTCCATCTCGCTTACCACCACGCTCGCCCTACTGGGCAGGGCGCGATCTGGCCACCATTGCCGATCAAGCTGCTCGCTTAATTTCGCTCCGTGATATTGCACACTTCGCCAGATCAGCCACGCACTCACTCGCACCCGCATCCAACGCCACAGCTCCGCCGCTGCCGGCCGATAATTGTTCGATGTGGCTGCTTCCAGGGCTCGCTTCTCCACCCAAGGCGAAAGCAATCGCGTCGCTTTAGGCTGTAGCAACCTGCTTAAGGTGAGATAATGACCATCACTTCGAGAGCGCACCACTCGCACAGGCAATCGAACCAAGCCAAAGGGCGTCAGCTGATTGATCTCTCGCCAACGCTCCGCTCGATATTCTCCCCGACGCTGATCCAGCCACTGTTGCTGATAAGCGGCAATTACCGCCCCGTAAAAGTCGCGCCCTGATTGGTTCACAACTTCCACAATTTTCTTCTCTAGAGCTTTGACATCCTGCGGCAGTTGTTTCAGGCTCAGGGAGCACACTACGGAGATGACTTCGGTCTTCTTCTTACATGCTGAAGGGCTCATCCATTTTTCGCGATTTGGTTGAGCCTTTCATTTTGCCCCTCTCTCTGGTCAACTGACAATCATCGAACACTAGCGCCCCCAGCATCGGTCGGCGATGTTGACGCTGGCAAGTTAAGCAGGCGCGACAGGGCTCATCATGCCTATGAAAAAGAGTGGTGACCTTCATTCATCAAGCAAGAACTTGCGCATTTCTCGAACGACCAACGCTTCGTCCACAATGAACACGTAGTGGTTGGCGTTATGCATCTCGATGACCCGCGAGTTCTTCACGCCCGAGCGGAACTGTAGAATTGCGCCTTCTATCCACTCTGCGAGCGCCTCGACGTTGTGATTGAATTGCTCTTTTGGACTTCACTCAAGCTGTGGCCATCCTTTGTTATCTTTTCCTATGTGAAGCACGCCGTACAGGAGCAGTACGCCGGAAAGGCCAACGATAGCAGACGAAACGCCCAAACCGATTGTCAGATTAACACCGAGTGTAACAACCGCCGAGGCGACGAGTCCCCCAAAGCCCCACTTCTTCCACCGGAAAAGGGCTATGGCACATACCAAGTTGAACAGAACGAGCACGATCAGGACCGGGAACGCCCAGTCGGGTACCGTCGGAGTGCTGCGTTTGATTGCTTCCGCTCCAAAAAGATAGAGTAACGCTGTTGCAGAATTGGCGATGATCGCAAGCACGAGATACGCAGTAAGGCATCCGTGGCGTTCCTTCTTTTGAAGCAGAGTTGGGTCTGTCATCCCTCTATTCCCCGATGGTCTAACGAGAAATGGCTGAAATTGCCGGGGCATAGTCTTAGGGACTTATCCATCTGGTCCATTCTTGTCGCTCGCGATTGCCCGGTGAAAGCGGAGTCACAAGAAATTCTTTTAGCGGGTAGTGCGGAGTAGTGGGAGTAAACTCGCGGCTCGTCCAGATTTTCGGCCGACACAACCGCCGCTACAGCTCAATTCGCGGGAACAACGGCACGGGTTTGGCCACGACATGTCCATCCGGCAACCTTCCCCACTCCGCGTCTGCGAACGAAAACCGTTCTTCCTTTCCTCTCAACTCCATTTTCCAATTCAGTTGATCGAAAATTCCATGCGCCGCTTGCGGCAACACCGGCGAAATTAGAATTGCGATGATGCGGAGCGTTTCGCCGAGGGTGTAGAGCACTTGATCAAGATGTCCCCGTTCTGCAGAATCCTTTGCCAGCACCCAAGGTCTCGCAGCATCAACAATCTGATTGCACTGCAAAGTCAAATTAAGGGCGACCTGACATGCTAGATGTGGAGTGGGGCCCGTCATAGCATTGACGTATTCAATCATCCCTAACCTCGGAGAGACTTGGAGACCGGTACTCTTCGACAGGATGCGACTCCACGCTTTTGGCGCGCGTTAGCTTTCCGACGCGATACTTCTCTATCATTGTCAAAGATCGATTCAGCAGGTTGCCCAACGAATTGGCGAGACCAGCATTGTAGCGTTCCACAAGGCGTTCCTCGGAGAAATCAGCATCTCGTCCGGTAACCATGTCGCTCATCAAGTAATACCGGAGCGCGTCGGCGCCGTATTTATCGATGAGAACAAATGGGTCGACGATGTTGCCGACGCTCTTACTCATCTTCGCGCCGCCGAGGTTCCACCAGCCGTGGACGAGCAACTGCGGCATTTGATCGTCTGGGAAGCCGATCGCGTGCAGCATGATCAGCCAGTAAATACCGTGCGCTGGAACGAGAATATCTTTGCCGATGATTTGCAGTGCTGGCCATTTGTCGCGGAAGGTTGAGGGTTGAGAGTTGAAAGTTGATTGAGACGGGTCGTAGCCCACGAAGCTGATGTAGTTCGTTAACGCGTCAAACCACACGTAGGTGACGAAGTCTTTATCGAACGGAAGCTCTATTCCCCAGTCTAGACGCGATTTTGGACGTGAGATGCAAAGGTCGCCGCTGAGCTTTTGAACTGCATTGCGCAATTCGGTCTGCCGAAAATCGGGAATGACTGCATCCTTGCGATCTTCGATGTATCGAAGCAGCCATTCCTTGTGCTGGCTAAGCTTGAAGTAATAATTTTCTTCCTCGCGAAACTCGATCTCTCCCCACTCCGGCCCGAATTGGCCATCAGGGCCGCGCTCTTTGTCGGTCAGGAACTGTTCCTGGCGGACTGAGTAATAGCCGGCTTGTTTGTCTTTGTAGATCTGATGCTCCTCGAACAAGCGCTGCAAAATTCCTTGAACGACTTTTTTGTGACGATCGCTGATCGTCTCTGCCCATTCGTCGTATTGCACATTCAGTTTCTTCGAGAGGTCGATGAATTGTTGCGTAATCCCTTTGACGAATTCAGCTGGAGGAACGCCGGCCTTTGCCGCGGACTGCTGCACCTTCTGGCCGTGTTGGTCGACGCCGGTCAGGAAAAACACATCTTCACCTTTGAGCCGATGATACCGCGCAAGCACATCGGCCAAAACCATCTCATAAGCGTGCCCGACATGTGGCGACGAGTTGGTGTAATAGATCGCCGTGGTGATGAAAAACGTCTTCGGCATTTCGTGCATCATCTGTAGCGGCAGTCTGCGACTGTCGCAAACTTCGGTGAGACACCGCCGCCACAATAGGTGCAACTGTAGCCACGCGCCTATGGCGTATCGTTGTTGCAACGGGCCACAGGCCCGTGCCCACAACATCCGCTTTTGTAAAGCGTTTCTGCGAAACGCCGATTTCATTCGGTTTTGGCGTCTGACACAGGCGCCTACATTTTAAGAAACTGGCACTTTCTTCCAAACGCCGCCCTGTTGCTTCCAGTTGTAAAGCGGTTTGCCGTTGATTTTGTGTACGGAAGTTTCGGTGACGGTCAGCTTCCCGGGCTGCAGGACCATGAAGAAATCGATGTCGTAGACTTTGCCATCGGTGCCTCTCATATCAACACAGGCGAAATATTTGTCTCCGCCAAGACTTGAGAACCGATCATTATGAACTTTGATCAAGTCCAGCGCGAGATTTTTGCGCTGATATGGAATATGAAACTTGTTGTCGGGTGATTTCGCTGCGTAGCCGCTAATGAATCTCTTTAGTCCGTCTGAAGCATCCGACATAGTCGCTTCGGTCATCGCAGCTTGAGGAGCGCCGGTTCTTGTTTGCGGCAGTTGTTGCCCCTGGGATTGCTGCGGGGCCCGCGGATGGTCCTGCGCAACGAGCAGCGCAACGGGCGCAAGTAGAAGTGCAAAAAACAGCCGGACCTGAAGTTGTGTAGTCATACAATTACATGTTGAAGTTTCTCGGACTCAATAAGACGAACAGCGATTTTCGCAATAAAGATTGCTAATTGGTAGCCGTGCGCGGGACTCGCGGACCAGGAATGCAGCCTTCGATATCCTGATTCACAATCTGACTGATCGCAGACGGAGCGCGTTCGCGATCACTGAAACCGAGCTGAAACTCATGGCGGCGCCGGCGATCATTGGACTGAGAAGGATGCCAAAAAACGGATAAAGCACGCCCGCTGCGATCGGAATGCCTAACGAATTGTAAATAAACGCAAAGAACAAATTCTGCCGGATATTCCGCATCATCGCGCGGCTTAGGCGAATTGCTTTCTCGATGCCGCGCAGATCGCCTTTCATCAATGTGATGCCGGCACTTTCCATTGCGACATCGGTCCCGGTCCCCATGGCGATCCCAACGTCCGCTGCCGCAAGAGCTGGCGCGTCGTTGATGCCGTCGCCGGCCATGGCCACGATCTGTCCTTGCTCGCGCAGTTTACGAACGCGTTCGTTTTTATGGTGTGGTTCGACGGCGGCTTCGACTTCATCGAGGCCAAGCTTGCCGGCAACGGCGCGAGCCGTGCGTTCGTTGTCGCCGGTCAGCATGATAATCTTGATGCCGAGCTTATGAAGATCCTCGATTGCAGCGGGCGTGGACCCCTTGATCGGATCGGAAACGGCGAGAACGCCGGCGGCCTGTCCATCGATCGCGACGAACATTGCGCCCTGGCCTTCTTGTTGAAGGAGTGCGGCTTTCGCCTCGAGGGCCTCGAGATCGATGATGCCTTGCGAGCGCAGGAATTGCGCTTTGCCCACAAGGACACGCCGGCCCTTAACGTTTCCGATCACGCCGCCGCCGGTGGCCGATTGGAAGTCGCTCATCGCGGCAAGTTTCACGCCGCGCTCTTTCGCGCCCTTCACAATCGCGGCCGCCAAGGGATGCTCGCTGTTCTGTTCGACCGACGCCGCCGCAGCTAGCAGCTCCTGTTCAATAATGGCCCCGGCAGGAATCACTGTCGTTAGGCGCGGCCTGCCTTCGGTGAGTGTGCCGGTCTTATCCACCATCAGCGTCCGCACTTTTTCCATCAGCTCCATCGCTTCCGCCTTTTTGATCAACACGCCGGCTTGCGCTCCGCGTCCCACGCCAACCATGACCGACATCGGTGTCGCCAGTCCCAGCGCACAGGGACACGCGATGATCAGGACAGCGACAGCATTCACGATCGCGTAGGCGAGCCGTGGTTCAGGGCCGACGAACCACCAGATGAAAAACGTGATCACGGCAGCAAGGATCACGGCGGGGACGAACCAGCCGGCCACTTTGTCAGCCAGGCCTTGAATCGGGGCGCGGCTGCGCTGCGCTTGCACGACCATCTCGACGATTTGCGACAGGACAGTTTCGCTGCCCACGCGCTCCGCCTCGATAACAATACTGCCAGTTTGATTGACGGTGCCGCCGGTGACGCGATCGCCGCTGCTCTTCTCGATCGGCATTGGCTCGCCGGTGATCATGGCCTCATCGATGCTGGTTCTGCCTTCGAGCACCCGGCCGTCCACTGGAACTTTGTCGCCCGGACGAATGCGGAGGTGATCGCCTTTGCGAACTTCATCGAGCGGAACATCGCGTTCTTCGCCGTTGTGAATGATGCGGGCAGTGGTTGGCGCCAACCCGAGTAGTGCGCGAATCGCACTCCCGGTACGGCTGCGGGCGCGTAGTTCCAGCACTTGCCCGAGCAGCACCAAAACGGTGATGATCGCAGCCGCTTCGAAGTAGATGCCGATCCTGGCATGCATCCCGAAGGAGGGCGGAAAGATCTGCGGCAAGAGCATAACGACAGCGCTGTAGAAATAAGCCGCCCCGACCCCGATCGAGATCAGCGTAAACATGTTGAGCGAGCGATTGCGGATAGACTGCCAGCCGCGCCCGAAGAATGGCCAGCCGCACCAAAGGACAACTGGGGTGCTCAAAATGAACTGCGCCCAACGCGAAATGTCGCCCTCCAGCCAATGCGGCGCCCCGGGGAAGAGATGCGCCATCGCCAGCAGAAACACTGGCACACCAAGCGCCACGCCAATCCAGAAGCGACGCGTCATGTCGCGCAGTTCCGCGTTCTCCTCTTCGCTAGGGACAACGTTTTTCGGCTCCAACGTCATCCCGCAGATCGGGCAATTCCCGGGATGATCCTGCTCGATCTGCGGGTGCATCGGGCAGGTATAAATAATCTTCTTCGGTTCGCGGAAGACAGGGTTACGCTCCAGCGACATGCCGCAGTTCGGACAACTGTCCGGCGTGTCGCTCTCTACGCCTTCGCACATCGTGCAAAAGTACTTCTTTGCTGGCTGACGCTCACCGGCGGTTGGAATAGGGCTCGCGCGATCGTGATGCTGGCCACCGCAACAGGAATGCGCGGTGGAATCAAGTGGGGCATCACTTTTCATCCAAGCACTGTACGCTGTGAGATACGCTGTCGCGAATCACGACAGCCGCAGTAAAACTCGCCCGACCAAAGGCGCGGCTTACTGGTTTTTGGTTGGCTTCCCAGTCTCGACAAACAGCTTCAGTCGATCGAACTGTTCGCGAAGGACGCTTTTTACCGCGGGCGCGACCTTCTCGAAGCCGCCTTCGATAAATCCACCGACGCTGTAGGAGACCTGGACGCGGGTGTTGTCGCTGCCGCCAGTCAGCTTCCATGTCATGCTTCCGGCAACACCGGATGCCTGGAGCGGTCCGAGCGATCCGGACAGGCGCAGGACTTCGCGCGGAGCGACATAGATGACTCGCAAGTGCTCGATTGCACCGCCATTGGGCAATTTTTCGCAGAAACAGCCTCCCGGACGAGCGTCAATCGAGAGATTCTTCGCGTCCCCTGAATACGTATGCCCTGAGTCCCACCACGAACCAATCTGGCCAACCAGCGCGTCGTACACTTTTGCCAGGGGCGCGTTGACGCTTACATCGAATTTCACCAGGAAGCCGGTCGGCGTAACCACTGACGCTGAGTGCCCCGATGTCCCTGCGGGCATCAGCAAAGATAGTGCGCCTAACAAAGATCGGCGGATGGCTCCTGCGGCAGATATCATGCGGCTTTGGCGGTTTCCATCTCTTCGGTGTACTTGCCAAACCGCGCCTTGCTGTTGCACCAGGCGCGATGATAAAACGCCGCTTGAGCTGCAGCTACATTTCCTGCATCGCCTTTCCAGGTTTTAAGCACTGGAGCTTGTAAAGCTCGCCCGTACGAAAAGCTGAGCTGCCATGGAAGATCCTGCATGCGATTCATGGCATTGAGATGTTCGGTCGCTTGTTGATCGGTCTGGCCACCCGAGAGAAACACCAGACCGGGCACCGCCGCAGGCACAACGCGTTTCATGCAACGCACCGTGGCTTCAGCGACTTCCTGCACCGACGCTTGCTTTGAACATTCTTTCCCCGAAAGCACCATGTTCGGCTTCAACAATATCCCCTCAAGCACAACGCGATGATCAGCGAGATAATTGAAAACGCTCCGCAATGTCTGCTCGGTGACCTCGTAATCCTTTTCAATCGTGTGCGCGCCGTCCATGAGCACTTCTGGTTCGACGATTGGCACGAGGTCGCCTTCCTGGCAGAGCGCCGCGTAACGGGCCAACGCCTCGGCGTTCGAGTCGATGCATGTGCGGGTTGGAATTCCTTCCCCGATCGTGATTACGGCGCGCCACTTCGCAAACCGCGCACCGAGTTTTCTGTATTCGGCCAACCGCTCGCGTAATCCATCAAGTCCTTCCGTGATCTTTTCTCCGGGAAAATTCGCCATCGCCTTTGCGCCTTTGTCCACCTTGATCCCGGGAACGATTCCCTGCCGCTCCAGCGTGTCGACAAAACTGCGACCGTCATGAGCCTTCTGCCGAATTGTTTCGTCAAACAGAATCACGCCACTGATAAATTCGCCCGCGCCTTTCGTGGTAAATAAAAGTTCGCGATAGGCGCGACGGTTCTCCTCTGTTGAGGGGAGATTGATGCTTTTTAATCGCTTCTCGATTGTCCCCGAACTTTCGTCAGCGGCCAGAATCCCCTTGCCCGGTGCGACCAATTTTTTTGCTACAGATTCTAAACTTTCAGTTTTCATGGTTGTTTTCTCCGAAATGCGAACGAAATGATAACTTCTCCCTCGCGAAATGCTCGCAAAAATGCAAACGAAAACCGGCTGGCGGATCACATGCAGTGATTAAGCATGCATGGCTACGTGGCCTTTTGAAGCGCTGCCGGAGCCGCGGCATCCAAATGATCCGGCGCTGAACTTCTCAGCCAGCGTAAGCGCCAGACAAAGAAAATTGCCGGATAGAGCACGAGCTCCATGATCACCGAAGTGATGACGCCGCCGATCATTGGTGTGGCGATGCGTTTCATCACATCGGCGCCGGCGCCGTGGCTCCACATGATCGGAATCAAACCGCCGATGATGACAGCCGCAGTCATCGCCTTTGGGCGCACTCGCTTCACCGCGCCCTGGTAAATCGCGTCGCGGAGGTCGGCGGCGCTTCGCATTTTTCCCTCACGAACCCATTGATCGTAGGCTATCTCGAGATAAAGAAGCATGACCACGCCGGTCTCGGCACTCACGCCGGCGAGGGCGATCAATCCTATCCACACGGCTACGCTCAAGTTGTAGCCAAGCAGGTAGAGCGTCCAAAACGAGCCAACCAGCGCCAGCGGCACCGAAAGCATGATAATGGCTGTGCCGACAAACGAGCGCGTGTTGAGATAAATAATGAGGACGATGATGAGCAGCGTGATTGGAACGACGATCATGAGTCGCTGCTGGGCGCGCTGCATGTATTCATACTGGCCGCTCCAAAAAACATTGTATCCACTGGGCAACACAACCTGCTTTCGGGCGACCGCCTCATTCAATGCCCGCTGCGCCATTTGCACGTAGGTGCCGACGTCAATGCCTTTGACGTCGACGTAAATCCACGCGTTCGGGATGGCCCCTTCACTCTTCACACCCATCGGCGCACGGACAACATTGAGCGTCGCGATCTGGCCGAGTGGAATCTGCGCACCACTCGGGGTCGGGATGATGATCTCCTTCAGCGCCTCGATATTTTCGCGGAAGTCGCGATCGTACCGAAGATTGATGCTGTAGCGCTCGAGACCTTCCACTGTGGTCGTCAGGGGCATTCCGCCGAGCGCAACCTCCAGCACTTCCTGCACGTCACCTAACGCAAGACCGTAGCGCGCGATCTCATCGCGATTGATGTTGAACTCGATGTAATTGCCGCCCATCACGCGTTCCGCGAAAACGCTCGAAGTCCCTGGCACCTGACGGACTACGGTTTCAATTTCTGCGGCGATGCGTTCCAGTTGTGCGAGATCGGGTCCGGCGACTTTGATGCCGACCGGTGTCTTGATCCCCGTGGCCAACATGTCGATCCTCGTCTTGATCGGCATCGTCCAGGCGTTGTTCAAACCAGGGAATTGAATTGCGGCGTTCATCGCGTCAGTCAGTTCGTCCACGGTGCGTTTGCGATGCGCGATGGTCTTGCCGTTTTGATCTTTGATATCGACCGCAGGCCAGTCTTTCTCGTCGTTCAGCATGATGGTGGTTTCAATCATGTCCATCGGTGCGGGATCGGTGGCAGTCTCAGCTCGGCCGATTTTGCCGAATACATGATGCACTTCTGGAAAGCTTTTGATGATTTTGTCCGTCTGCTGGAGAACCTCGCGCGCTTTCGTAGTCGAAATTCCAGGAAACGTGGTCGGCATGTAGAGCAAGTCGCCTTCGTAAAGCGGCGGCATGAACTCGGAGCCGAGATTCTGGAATGGGAATAATTTTCCAACAGCAAGTGAAGCCGTGCGAAGCGGTCCCTGCGGCAGATAGTTGGTGACGAACCGATTCCACGGCAGAAAAACCCACGCCACGATCAAGGCGGCACTCGCTATGACGATCCAGCGCCGGCGAATCACGAAATCAATCACTGGATGATAAAGCCAGATGAGAAATCGATTGATCGGGTTGCGCTCTTCTGCGGGGATCCGTCCGCGAATGAAGTAACCCATCAGGATCGGCGCGAGCGTTACTGAGAGCAGCGCCGCTGCTGCCATTGAGTAAGTTTTCGTAAAGGCCAGGGGTTTGAACAACCGGCCTTCCTGCGCCTGCAGGGCGAAAACCGGGATGAACGAAACGGTGATAACCAGCAGCGAATAAAAAAGCGTCGGCCCAACTTCGATCGAAGCGTTGCGAATGATCTGCCAATGCGGTTTCTTGCCGCCATCGCGCTCGATGTGCTTGTGTGCGTTCTCGATCATGATGATTACGGCATCGACCATCGCGCCGATCGCGATCGCGATGCCGCCGAGCGACATGATATTTGAGCTGATCCCCTGCTGGTACATTACCGCGAACGCGATCAAGACCGCGACCGGCAAAATGATGATCGCGACCAGGGCACTACGGAAATGCAGAAGGAACGCGATGCACACCAGCGCGACCACGATACTCTCCTCGACCAGCTTCCCTTCGAGCGTAGCCACCGCGCGATCAATCAAGGCAGTGCGGTCGTAAGCGACTGTGCAGCTCACATCCGGCGGCAATGCTTTCATCGCCTGATCGAGCCGTTTCTTCACGTCCTGAATGACATGACGCGCATTCGCGCCGTAGCGTACGACGACAATGCCTCCCACGGTTTCGCCATCTCCGTTGAGCTCGGCAATGCCACGCCGCATGTCGGGCCCAAGTTGCACGTTCGCGACCTGATCGAGCAAAATTGGAACGCCGTTCGCGCCTACTCCGAGCGCGACCTTTCGCAAATCATCGACGTTTTCAACGTAGCCGCGCACACGGAGGATGAATTCTTTTTCGGCCATCTCGATGGAACGGCCTCCGACTTCCCCATTACTCTTTTTGATCGCCATGCTGACATCGGCAATCGAGAGGTTATAAGCGCGGAGCTTGGTCGGATCGACCGTCACTTGGTACTGCTTCACGAAGCCGCCGATTGAGGCGACTTCGGACACACCCTCCACGGCAGTCAGTTGGTATTTCAGGTACCAATCCTGCATCGATCGCAGTTCGGCGAGGCTGCGCTGCTTGGAGTTAAGCGAATACATGAACGCCCAGCCCACTCCGGTTGCATCCGGACCGAGCGAGGGCGTGACATTCTTTGGCAGATTGCCGCTGAGAGAGCTGAGGTATTCCAGAACGCGGCTCCGTGCCCAGTACGGATCCGTGCCGTCGTCGAAGATGACATAAACGAACGAGAAACCGTAGAACGAATAGCCGCGCACCACTTTCGCGCGGGGGACGGACAACATCTTGGTCGCGATTGGATAGGTGACCTGATCCTGCACGATCTGCGGCGCCTGTCCCTGCCACTCCGTGTAGATGATCACCTGTGTGTCAGAGAGGTCGGGAATCGCATCGAGCGGGATGTTGCGAAGAGCAAAAATGCCGGCAAGCGTGAGCGCCAGCGTCGCCAGGAGAACAACGAATCTGTTTCGCAGTGAAAAATCGATGATAGCCCGAAGCATAGATTCTTAGTGTTGATGTTCCGGCGGCGAGGGCATAGCAGTCGGCGAAGGTGCCGGCGAAGCGCCTTCCTCTTCCGGAGCAGGAATGAGCGTCATGCCGCAAATCGGGCATTTGCCGGGATGATTGTATTTGATCGAAATGTGCTCGGGCATCGGGCAGACGTAACTGCCCGGTGCAGCTTCGGCTTGTGTCGGTGGAGTCGTTGGTTGTGATGTTTGATGCGCCAAATGATCTGGCGGCAAAGAAGGCGCAGGAGTCGCATTCGGATTCAGCATCTTCTGAATGGCTTCCCGAAGCTGGCTTTCGGAATCGAGCATGAACTGCCCCGATGTCACCACCCGTTCGCCTTCCGTGAGTCCGCTGAGGACCTCATACGAATCGTTGTCCGCACGAGGACCGAGTCTTACCTCCCGTGGTTCAAAATGACCGCCGTCGAGAGCGACAAACACGGTATTTTTCTCCCCGCTTCGAAGCACGGCCGAATCGGGAACGAGCAGTGCAGCGGGTTTAAGTTCAGCAAACAACTCCACCGTTACAAACATCCCCGGCTTTAAGAAGAACCCTGGATTGTGAAACTCCATCCGCACCTGGGCAGTGCGTGTCTTCTCATCGACGGTCGGATAGATGTAAGTGACACGGCCGCTAAACTTCCGGTCGGGCAGATAAGAGAGGCTGACTTCCGCCTCCTGGCCGAGCTTGAGCAGCGCCAGATCCTGTTCGTAAATCTGTGATTGCACCCAGACGATTCCGAGATCTGCCAGCCGGTACAACTTCATCCCGGCCTCAACCATCTGGCCCTGGACCGCCATCTTCTCCACCACGATGCCATCGATCGGCGCATCTACCCGCAATGTTCGCTCCGCCTGCCGGCTCTTTTCGAGTTCGGCTATCTGATCTTCAGAAACGTCAAAAAGCTTTAGCTTTTGCCGGGCGCTGACCTTAAGCCCAGCGGCGCCTTGATTCAGAGCAAGCACATACTCGCTTTGCGCGCTGTAAAGTTCCGGCGAATAAATGTCGAAAAGCGGCTCACCTTTTTGCACCTGCTTACCGGTCGAATCGACATAAAGCTTCTCGATCCAGCCGCGGAACTTTGTCGTCACGTCTGCGAGCGCGGTTTCATTGTAATCGACTACGCCGACAGTGCGGATTACACGCCGCAGCGGACCCTTTCTCACGACCGTGGTGCGCACCCCCATTTTTTGCACGGTCGACGGGTCGACAGTGATCGCACTCGTCTCTTCCTCGCCTTCGTACACCGGGACCATGTCCATCCCCATGCTGTCTTTCCGTGGGGTCTGGCTGATCTCGCCTAGCAGCATAGTTGATTTGTAATATTTGATTTTGCGAGCGCCACCGGTCGACTGTTCGTCTTTCGCAAGCGGAGCTGTCTGCTTGCGTAGTGGGACGAGCTTCATGCCGCAAACAGGACAATCACCAGGATGGTCCTGGACCACCTGTGGGTGCATGCTGCATGTGTAGAGCGTTCTTTCCGCAGGCTTGGACTGTTCGTGTCTCGAACATGACGGCGCGCATGTCGCCATCAACAAAACGCAAATGAGATAAATGAAACGTGAATTCAACGTGTACCTCCTTGTTCGATGAGCGGGCTGGCTCGTCCGATGATTGCGTCCAGTTCCGCGATGGCGACTTCGTATTCGACGAGGCGATTTAGCGCGGCAGACTCTGCATCTTGCAATGTCCGGCGCGCCGTAATCAGATCCAGAAATCCGCCCGTGCTGGCTTCATACGCGGCGCGGGTCGCATCAACGCTCTGTCGCGCAAGAGGCAGAATGTTGTCTTGGTAAAGCTTGTATTGATCTGCCGACGTCTGGATCTTTTTGAGCTGATCACGTACAAGGCCAAGCGTCTCGGTGCGTGCGGCGCCGAATTCCCGTTCGGCATCTTCTACGCTTTTCCGCGCTTCCAGAACGCCTGACGAATACTTGTTCCAGTTAAGCCACGGAACAGGAATAGAAATTCCCACGTCTACTTCACTCACTGCCTGGGCCGCCGAATTATACCGTTGCGCTTTGAGATTCAGTGCCGGATCGGGAAACCACTGCCGGTTCGCCAACTCCAGCCGGAACTTCTCTGCGTCGATCCGATTTTGCGCTCGTCGCAATTCCGGTCGCAAGGCGATGCCGCTTGCCTGGAGCCTTTCCAAAGAAAGCGATTGCGGTGTAAAGACAAGTTCAGAAGGCCGGCCGAGAGATGCTTGCGCTTGCCGGTTCATCAACACGTTTAGCGCAGATTGCTCTTCCGAAATCTGACGCTCAATGTCAGCTTGCATCTCGAGTAGCTTTGCTGCGTCGGTCTGCGCAAGAAGGACATCCGATTGCGTCGCCACGCCGGCCTCGTATCGGCTGCGGCTGATTTGCACAAATTGGTCGAGCAACTCGGTGTTACGGCGATTAACCTCGAGCTGGGCGTAACCGTTTGCGAGACGCGCGTAGGCAGAACGCGCGCGCTTGATGAGATCGAGTTCCATGCGGCGAAGATCTTCGAACGCCGCGCGTGCTTCGGCAGTGGCAGCACGTGAACGACTTCGATTTTTCCCAGAGACCGGTACCTCCTGCTCTAACCCCGCGGTTTGGTCCATGAATGAGTTAGGCGGGATGTTAACGGAACGTTCTGCTGTCCAATCCACGCCGGCGCGCAAATCCTCCCACGCTCTTGCCTGCGGCACGCGTGCTTTCATTATTTCCCACTTTGCCACCGTCGCTTTGAGCGTCTGGTTTTCCCTTAACACAACCGAGATCAACTCGCGTTGCGAGAAGCGCCCGCTGGAAAGACGCGGATTGTCTCCAGCGCTTTGTTCAACTCCGGCGATTGAAATTAAGAATAGATATAAGGGTAGTTGGTAAATTGTTTTCATCTGGTTGAAAGAGTTGTTGAACGCGTGACATGCCGTTAAAAAGGCACACCTCGAGTGTCAGACCCTTCTGATCAGATGAGTCGAATGCAGAGAAGCGCGAGCGTTTTAGGCGAATGCCACTGAACGTCCGCTGCAGGAAACGGTGACTTGTCTGCCGCCGGCGGCGGCGCGAGTAGAACATCTGCAACAGCAGGCGCGGAAGCGACAAACCCCTGTTGAGGAGAAGTCGATGCAGTGAACGGCGGTACTGACTCGGTGTCCCGCTTTCCAGATGTCGCGCAGCACGCCTTGGTTGCGCAGCAGGAAGATACACACGCCTTTTGATTCGGCGCGTTCAGCAACACGCACGTCGATGACACCGAACCCTCCGCAAAAAGTATTGCGGTTACGAGTGTCAGTGAAACTGCAATCCTGCCTAGCATCAGTTGCCTTCTACCACGTCTGAGACCCCCCGTCGAGGCCGGCGTTCAATTTTAAGACTGTACCACAACAAACACACAGTCTTCGACAAAAAACGCCAAGGGGAGGTCAGGGCTTCGAGCGCTGTGCGCCCAACTGACAGTCGGGCCAAGTCGGCGAGTCGGGCGCGTTCAGCGGGCTCATTGGCGCGGGGACCGGCGCTGCCGCATCCACGATGCCGGTGCGTTTGTTTACCCAAAGCACCTGGTAGGCCCATGCCGGGAGCGGCGCAGCCTTTGGCGTGCACGACCAGTTGTTGAAGTGAAGGTTCACGAGATAAAAGTTCCGCTTCAGTTTGCGGAGCACCTCAAGAATCTTCGGATTGTCGAAGCCGTGCATCTCCATGGCGATTTGCGAAATCGAGGCCAGCAGTTCGTCGGGCGCTGCGAGGAGCGAATCCCATTCCGCGCCTTCGATGTCCATCTTGATGACCAGGCGCCGGCCGATATCGCCGTTTTTCGTGATCTGGTTTTCCAGCGTGTCGAAGAAATGCGAATCCCTGTAGCCGGTCCGATTGCCGACGCATTCGTTATGAAACACGAAGACGCCGCCGTTGCAGGTTGGCTTCGCAGGATCAAAACAGTCGTACTCATACACAGGGACGTGAAACCGACGCGATACGTCGCATCCCCAATCATCGTTTGTGCCGACGCCGTACCAGGTACGCTGAATCAAGCGGCTCAATCAGATTCTCGCACATCAGATACCCGCCGTCATTGGCGCTGCCGAAGCGCTCAAACGTGCAATTATTCAAGACGACAGGCTGAAGTTCCGCAAGGATCGTTTCGCGCAGCTTGTGCCGGGCCGCGCGGTGCGTGAGGCCGCCAATCACGACGGCAGTCACGGCCGCGAGACCGATGATCATCAGCGTAATGCGGATTGGACGTCTTGGCATTAGGCGCCATGAATGGATTGGACCTGATTCGACCATTTTCGTGATGGCGTTTATTCGTTAGATTTCTGCGGCTCGGTTCGTTTTAGTGTCATGGGTGCCGTGCAGGCGGTGTCACGCCTAAACACGCAACGATCACGACCACTGCAGCGCCTAGGCAGATTTCATTAATGACATTGCGGCGGAGCTGCTGCAGAAAAACGGAGCGAGTGTGAGCTGTTGACGCGGTCGCCTTGATCGCCAGCTTATTTCGGGCGCCGAAGCCGATCAACATGCCGAACAGCGCGAGTTTAAAAAGGAGAAGGCAACCATAACGCGTCGTGACAAGCGCGTGAATAGAACCGACGAGGAACCAGCTATTGGAAATACCGCTGGCAATCAAAACACTTACACAACACATGCTGAGCGTGGAAAATCGGCCGAGCACCTGTGCGACGATTGTAGCCACCGCGGATGATACTCGGGCCCGCGTGAGACAAATTGCCAACGGGACCAACCCGCCAATCCACGCGCCAGCAGCGCAAAGATGGAACGCGTCACCTATCAGACCGATTGGCTGCACTCGGGCAGCGGCGGCATGGCTGATCCAGGCGAGTGACACGAGAAGAACAATGCTCAGGAGCCAGAGGGTCAGAACAATTGGGCGCTGTGGTTCATTTCGAGTCAACGATAAAACGGCCAACAGCAAAGCCGCTGCAATAACGCCCAGGCGAAACTGCCAGACATGACCAAAGACAGTTTCAAGCAAGACAGTCTTCCACGCGCTGGCAGAGAAAGAATCCGCTAAAGACAAGCCAGTCATGCTAACAACTTCCAGCCAAAACCAGAGCACACAGGAAACAAGCGCTGCAACCAGAGTCCAAACAGCCAATCGAACCAAGCTCCTTTCGACATCGCGCAAATCGTCGTTCACTGGTCGGCGAATGAAGCCAAGCGCGACGACCTCGAAAGTAAAGCTTCCCGCAATGAGAATTGACGCAGCTATATGAACCGCGCGAGCAACGATGAGCAGCGCGATAAGCATCAATTCCTTTGTTGTCAGCGATGACTAACGAACAAGTCGAAAGCTGAAGCTTCCATTGGTGACGTGTGTATCAACAGAAACCACGCGCCATACAACCTTGTAGGTTCCAGCCTCAAGTCGAGGCAGAGAAACGTGCAGCAGCGCATGATTCGAGCGATCCAGGTGCGCATCCTGTTTATCCACTTCTTTGCCGGACGCATCGAACACTTGGATCGTGCTCAAGGCGGGTTCGATCTTTTCAGTAAATAAAACCCGAACTTCGCGAGGCGGTCCTTGCAGCGTGCTGCCAACGGCCGGTTCCGCACGCTCGAGAAAAGCATGCGCTTCAAGCCGGGCTGAGTCGGCGACCATGACCAGCAAGAGCCCTAGAATGACACGTTTCATTTCTTTCCAACAAAAAGCGGGCGGCCCAGACTGTGAGGGAAAAGGTCGTCCAGATAAAAATGCAATTGCGCGATGAAGCCGACATCGCTGCCTGTGCGTGAGTTAACCGGGATCATCGCCTCCGCGCCGACCTGGAAATACTTTCCCGACCAGATGACGCCGGGGTTGACCGTGCCAGTCGTCAGCCCCTGCTGACCCCGGTTAAGCGGCGTTTCAAACGCAAATTCGATCAGGGGGATTAGTCGATCGAAGGGTGCTCGCAATCCGATGTCCTTTACCTGCTCCTGCAAATAAATGACGCTGTATTCCAGCGCGAACCCCCACACGAGCACGTCTGGATGACGCTCGATATCGATATCACGCTCGCCCGTCGTCTCGTTTCGCGTCACCGCTCGCGTGCTTGCGCTGGTTGGAATGGCGACACCAACCTGACCTGTCACGGCAAGCGGCCTTAGAAATGAAAGCGCGTCCGGCAAATCGCCAAATCCTTTGCCGCAAAAAAGCCCCGGCGCCCATGTCGTGAATGAATCGGCGTCAACCCGCTTGTTGCCTGTGCCGCCGATTTCGACCCCGGCGCCCACCGAAAGAATCGTTTCGTGCTCATCGCTTTCAAAGAACTCGTATTTTGCAGCGAGTTCGAGATTGCCGAATCCGGTTTGCGAGGAGTCGTTAGGTGGCCTGAGATTGACAATGCTTTCGCCCACCTCGACACCAAAGTTCGGCGTGATGCGCTTGGCAATGTCCACGGCAATTTCAGTTTCGCGGGTGCCCCCTTCATCAGGTGTGACAATGCTCGAGACGGTTGGCAATGAAAGCTCGTCGTTAACGAAGGGGTCGTCGGTTACGAGCGTCGCTGGAAAAAATCTGCTTCCGGCAAAGCCATGCGCCCAGACGCTTTCAGGTATCACAAAGAAAGCAGCCAAACAGGCAGCGATCGCCGCCGCTCCTGACTTCAGAGATTTGTAAGAAAAAATGTGTTTCAATGCAGAACTCCTTGTTTGTGGGAAGGAACACGCCAATAGGGCGCGACGGTTTCCTCACCGGTTTGGCACGCGAACGGACTGCGGTCCGCGCATTCGCACGGTGCAGTTTTAATGCTGATGCCCTACTTCGCGGTCACGCGACAAAGGAGTTCCGCGGCGGCGGAACTGGCGGAGACTGGTAGATTTCACAAACGGAAAAACCGCTCATCTCATAATTGAAACGGACAAACGGGTGGACGAAAGTCATTACGCGTTTTGTGCAGATGATGTCGATCTTTGGCGTGAGAAGTTGCAGGTCCGATTTCTTTTCCGTCGCTTTTCCTCTGTTAACGATGTGACAGAGAGAACAGGGATGCGCGCCGTCGAACGTTTGCGCAATCGCCACGCACAACGAGCCGCGTTTTGAATAATCCACAATCATCGTCGTCCATGCGATCGATTGGAGCGCGAACCATTGCAGACCGACTGCGCAACAGAGCGCGACGATTGTTGCGATTCGGCCGGCGCAGCGGAACACGATTGCGAGGCTAATGAGCATGCGGCATCGTGTCAATCAACGGATCAAAACAGCATTCAACAATTCAAATCGCGCAGAACCCGAAATCGTGGTCCTTGGCACCTGAGCGCAGCGTTTGAACACGCAGCCAGGTCGGGCGTGATTAGTGACAAGGAATGCCATGAAGGAAAAAATTCTCCTTCGACATGAAGCGAATCTGCAGAGGGAAACGAGCTCAGGGGCTTCGCGCGCCGATGCCGTGCGACTGGCGCTCCTGCTGACGTACATCACCCTCGGCTGGATGACGATCGAAGGAGCTGCATCGCTCCTGCTCGGCTGGGCGTCGAAGAGTCTGTTGCTTGAGGCATTTGGTATCGACAGCGTAATCGAACTTTTCAGCGCGGCAGTCTTGTTGTGGCGATTGCGAGTTGAATCAAGCGGCACCGCGACATCCGAACATGTGAATCTTGTTGAGCGTCGCGCAGCGCGTTTGATCGGCTACTCGCTGTACGCCTTGGTTATTTACGTGGTTCTCAATTCCGGCTATGGATTGTTCATTGCCAAACGCATCACCGACACGCACGAAAGCGTCTGGGGCATTCTCATCGGGCTTGTCGCTAAAATTGGAATGCCGATCCTCGCGGCTTACAAATTGAAAGTCGCAGCTCGTTTAAACTCCCGCGCGTTAAGAGCGGACGCCGTCGAATCGATCACGTGTGGCTACCTGTCGATCGTGTTGATGATCGGTTTGGCGGCGAACTGGTTGCTCGGTTGGTGGTGGTTGGACAGTGTCGCCGCTCTCGGGTTGATCCCATTCCTTATCAAAGAGGCGGGTGCAGCAATTCGCGGTGAGTCTTGCTGCCGGACTAAGTAATTCAGTAGGCAAATCTGTTTACCGCCCTGTGCAACTTCAGTGATCCTAGTCCGGGCGCGGCGCTTCGCGCCGCCATGGCAATTTCCCCTCGATCTCCAATTGGAGTGACAAACTGAGGAACGTGCGGATGAGCACAATCAAGCCTAGGACAAGCACGTTTTGGATTGTGGGCGCGACGACAACGGTTCGGATGATATCGCCGGCAATCAGAAATTCCAACCCGAGCAAAATCGCGCGTCCGATGTCCTTCCGGTATAGAGAATAGTAGTTGCCTGTGTTGTGTGCGCGGTGAATCAGAAGACGCGCCGTGGCAAGAAGCGCGCCGCCAGCCACAATAAAGACGCCCACGCCATCCACGGCCGTGCCAACGATTTCCATGAGTCGACGAAAATTTTCCATCAACACTTTAAAATGCCGGAAAGCGTGCCGCGTTTCAATGCTGTTTGAAGGCAACGCGTTGAGAAGTCGCCGCGGCGACCGTCCAACTTCGCGCTTAGCCCTCAAGCACAACGCAGGCGATCGCTTGATGTTCGGTGTGACTGAGAGTGATCAAGGCCGAAGTTACGCCTCGTTTTGCGGCAAGTATTTCGGCTGGACCCGACAAAACAAGGAAGGGTTCGCCGGTCTCTTTTTTTCGGATATCGATGTTGCGCCAACCCATCGCCTTGCCGATCCCGGTGCCGAATGCTTTTGACACAGCTTCTTTCCCTGCAAAACGCGCAGCCAGATGGCGCTCCGGGAACTTCATCGACATGGAATATTCAATCTCGCCATCGGTAAAAACACGACGCAGGAAACGATCTCCAAAACGCTCCATGGAGCTCTGGATCCGCGCGCACTCGATAACGTCGACGCCGATCCCGATCACGCTCATCGGATGAGAACTGCAGGGCGTTTGATTCGTTCGCGCCCTCTCACTCGCTCTAACGAGCTGCCGGTCGATGTGGCTCGCGTCCCCGCGGCTTCATTCTGTGAATCGCAGGGGGTTGGCGTCTGACACAGACCGCCTACAAATCGGCTTGACCTCATTCGGGATAATCCGCCATTGCAGCGAGCATTTCTTTCACCGCGGTTTCCAATCCGACCCACGTCGCGCGCGCGATGATGGCATGACCGATGTTGAGTTCGGTCAAACATGGAATTTGGTTGATGAGCGCGATATTTTTGTAATTGATGCCGTGACCAGCGTTGACCTGCACATGGGATTCTGATGCGGCGCGGGCAGCCGCTCGCAGTTGTTCCAGTTCTTCTTTTTGGATCTTTTCCGTAAATGCGTTCGCAAGGCTGCCAGTGTGCAACTCGACCATTTCGACACCGAGTTCGGCCGCGGCATCCACCTGTTCCAATGTGGGATCGATGAACAGACTGACACGTATCCCCGCAACTTGCAGCCGTTTGACGGTTGTTTCGAGTTCCTTGCGCTGTGCAACGACATCGAGGCCGCCTTCGGTAGTAACTTCTTCACGTTTCTCGGGAACCAGGCAGACCTCGTCGGGCAAAATACGTAGCGCGACATCAATAATTTCTTCGGTATTGCCCATTTCAAGATTCAATTTTGTCATGATGTTCTGACGAAGGCGCTCGATATCGCGGTCCTGAATGTGGCGGCGATCGGCGCGAAGATGCGCAACGATCCCACCTGCCCCTGCCCGCTCACAAACCCGCGCGGCGATAAGTGTGTCGGGCTCTGCATTTTTGGACTCCGGCATTGTGGCATATCGCGCCTGCCGCAATGTCGCCACGTGGTCGATGTTCACTCCAAGACGCAAACTGCTCATCGCGCCCCAAATAGGACTCACTCGATCAATCTGAGCAAGTTGGAAGCATCAAAATCTTAAACATCGCTTCCAATCAGGTCGGGTTCCTGGGAACTTGATAACAGCATGACGCACGTGAATCCGATCAAGGCTCTGCTCATCATGCAGGATGGCGATAAGAGAAGATCTCGTCATCCCGGCCTGGGTTGATTCAACATCAGCGGTTGTTCGGACTAGGCACTGGTGATTTGCGATTTGCCGACTGCTCTTCAGGAGTTCCTGTCCTGGTGTTAATGGACTCTTTTGTGGTTTTCCGGTGGATGTTTCTCCCGGTCTCCGTCGCCTTCTCCCTCGTACCTTCGGCGGTTTCCTTTGTCTTTCTGGCTACGGTCTCGCCAGTCTCCTTAGTTCTCTCTCCAACGGTTTGGGCAGTCTCTTTTGTTTTCTTCGCAACGGTTTTGGCCGTTTCCTTCGTTTTCTCACCAACCGTCTCTAGTCCGTCCTTAATTGTTTCCCCGTCTTTTTCGCGCCGTGCTTTACATCTTGAATTACGCCCTCCTGCCCAGGCGAGGTCAGCATTGCGGTTGCAAATAAAGCAGCAGCCAAACTTATAATTTTCATATTCTCTTCCCAATAATTACTCCCCACGATATGGGATCCGATCAGGAACGACACTCGCGTGCACAGGTATTGCGTCAGTTCAACTTGCCGACTATCCGCGCTTTTGATAGATTGGACTGGTCGCGCACAACACGACATGTGTGTTGATAGATTCGGGCAAGCGTAGATAGAGAGACGCCGAAAAAATAAAGGCTCGCGATCAATCCATATGCAAATGTCAGACGTACGCGCCCAACTGCTTCATACCGACGCGAGCTTATTTTGATGCGCTTTTTGCTGTGCACCACGCGAGCGCGGCGACGAAGCCGTCGAAAAAATTCCACATCTTCCATCAACGGTACACTGGGAAATCCCCCAGCATCCAGGAAGGCTGTTTGCCTGCAGAAAATTCCGTGATCGCCACATCGCATCCCGAACAAGAGCCCCGCGTAATGCGCAAAACTGTCGGTTAATCGATACACGGCAGGTTCCGGCAGACGAATGCGAAAGAAACCACCGCCGACTTTCGGATCCCGCATTAGACAGCTGATCTCAGTCAAACAGTCCCACGGCACTTCGGCGTCTACATGCAGGAACCAGAAAATGTCTCCATCTGCCGTGCGGGCGCCGGCGTTCATTTGGGCCGCACGGCAGCATTCGCTGCTGCGGACAAGTTGATCGCAGAACCCTAGTGCGAGTCGGTCGGTGCCGTCGGTGCTTCCACCATCGGCGACAATGATTTCGGCTCCGGGCGCCCGCTCGCGCAGATGCGCGAGAAATGGCTGTATCAACGATGCCTCATTAAAAACCGGAACAATAATCGAGACCTGCATTTAGTGAGGGTTGCCGGAAGTTCTGTTGATCATTTAGATTTTCGCTCGCGGATGATTGGCCAACAATTTTGTTAAAATAAAATGTTTGCTCGATGCGTTTATTCGACGAATAGGATTTAACAAATCTGAACGGAGGCACTCATATGATTAAAAGAATCACCATGGCAGCAGCCATTGCATTATTCTTGTCGCCGGCATTGGCAATTTTTTCACAGGAACACCCTGAGCATCCGAAAGCGGGTGGGGCTACAAAGCAAGTCAGCACGGCTGACATTTCTGCGGGCATAAAGAAACATATCAACGCCGAGACGAATAAGAGCGACGGAAAGTTTCCTGTTAAATACCTGGGCCAGGATCTCGCTCTCACTTTAATAAAGGTTCATGACGATCGATTGCAGGACCTCGGCGGCGGGAAATATTTCGCCTGCGTAGATATGAAAGGGACTGATGGAAAAACTTACGACATCGATTTCTTTCTGACCGGACAACCTGGCCAAATGAAGGTCAACGACACTTCTGTTCACAAGATCGATGGCAAACCACTCTACAATTGGAAGGAAGAGAACGGCAAGTGGAACAAGGTGCCGGTGAGTTAAGAACAGAATGCTCAAATTAACAATGCGCTTGGCCGTTCGCCTGGCATTATGCCTCGCTGGCGCGCTGATGCTGCATGCCTCCGGCGAGCCCGGCATCATCAAAGGCGCGGACGAGTTTGAGTTCGTCTATCGCGTCAAACTGCCCGAAATCACCGGCACGGCTCGTGTCTGGATACCATTGGCGAAGACCGATTCTTTCCAAACGGTGACGGTGCAAGAACTGCAGATCCCATTGAAATGGGACAAGATTCAGGACCACGAGTACGGCAATGACATTTGCGTCATCAATGCGCAGCCTCAGGACAGCGGCAAAAATATCGAAGTGCGATATCGCGTAGTGCGCAAGGAGAAGGCCGCTTATCCCGCAGGCAATGCGGAAGCGGCGCGGTATCTGCGTCCGGAGAAATTGGTGCCGGTCAATGAAACGTTCAAAACACTTGCCGAGAAGGCGACAGCGGGAAAGACCGACGATCTCGAACGGGCGAAAGCGCTATATGATCATGTTATCAGCCGAATGCGCTATGACAAATCGGGCACTGGCTGGGGCCGCGGAGACGCAGTATATGCGTGCGACGCGCGCACGGGAAACTGTAGTGATTTCCACGCGTATTTCATTGCCCTGGCCCGAAGCATCAACATACCCGCGCGTTTCGCCATCGGTGCGACGATTCCAGCCGATAAAAATGAAGGCAAAATCGAGGGCTACCATTGCTGGGCCGAATTTCTCGCAGACGGTAAATGGGTACCGGTGGACATTAGCGAAGCATGGAAGAACCCCAAGCTAGCCGATTACTATTTTGGTCATAATCCGGCCAATCGGTTTGAGCTGACGAAGGGCCGCGATTTGGTCGTCGATCCAGAGCCTGAAAGCGGGCCGATCAATTTTCTCGTCTATCCGCTGCTGGAGATGAACGGCGAGGTCATAAAACCCGAGACTACCTTCGAGTTCCGGCGGATCGGCGCGTAAAGCGCAGAATGAAAGGCGGCGCAGCAGTGCCGCACTCGAAAACGTGACCGCAATTCTGCGCTCTGTTCACGCTTGCGTTCTGGATTGCCCCGTCGCTCCAACTCTTTGGTCAATTGCGCTTGCGAACGAACTGATGATAGGATGCAGACCAACGCGCTGAAGATGCCAAAAATTCCTTTGCTGGACTATGTCGGCAGGCCATTACTGGCTGGCATGTTCGTTGTGCTGCTTTTGCTGCAGTGGCGATTCCCATTGCGACAGCGGCATTTTCGTGTGCTCCACCGGCTCATCCGGAACTTTGTGCTTTCGATTCCCGGCTTCGCCATCGCTCGTCTGGCGATGTTACCCATTCCGATAGCAATCGCGATCTGGGCGCAAGAGCGACATATCGGCTTGTTGAACTGGATTTATCTGCCGACTTGGATTGTTGTAATCGTAACCTTCCTCTTGATGGATTATGCCTACTGGTGGTGGCATTGGGCGTTGCACATGGTTCCGTTTTTCTGGCGATTTCATAACGTCCATCACACCGATCTCGACATGGATGTGAGCACCGCCGCGCGGTTTCACTTCGGTGAAATGATTCTTTCGACCGGTTTTCTCTCATTGGCTGTGATGCTTTTCGGTATTGGTCCAATCATGTTGATCGTCTTTTTCATCACATTTGAAGTTGCCACTTTGTTTCATCATTCGAACTGGCGCCTGCCAATCGGCGTTGAGCGGTTTTTAAATCTGATTCTGGTCACACCGCGGATGCACGGCATTCATCATTCCATCGTCCAGCGCGAGACGAATTCGAACTGGGGCACGATGTTCTGCTGGTGGGACAAGGTGCACGGCACGTTGAGGCGAGACGTGCCCCAGGACGCAATCACGATAGGTGTCGCTGCCTATCGGGAGGACAATGAGCTTACGATCGGCAAACTCCTGGCCTTGCCATTTCACCGGCAACGCGAGTGGCGACTGCCAAATGGCGAGATCCCCGAACGCGAGCCGCAACCTGCGGAAAAGCTGGCCGACTAGTCGAATTGGGCAAGGCGCTCCTGCCAAGCACGGCGGGGGTGAGCGTCGCCGGACTGGTTTTGCACGGCTAAGCAGCGCCACAATTCCGATCAAATATTAGTGGGCAATGCGGAAAATAAGTCTGTAGCAATCGTGGCGGGCGTTGGACCAGGCTTGGGGGCTGCGCTAGTGCGCAAGCTCACCAGCGAAGGCTGTAGCGTTGGAATGTTCGCCCGTTCACCTGAATTCATCGGCAAGCTCGCTGCCGAAATTGGGAGGGCCGCGTTGGCAATCCCTACAAATATTTCCAATCCAAAACAAGTTGCAGCCGCTTTTCTCACAGTCCGGCAGCAGCTCGGCCCCGTGGAGATCCTCATCGCGAACGCAAGTGGTTCTGTTGGCGCGGGATTAATGGAGACGACGCCGGAGCAATTCGAACGATCCTGGCGCGTCGGTGTTTATGGCGCATTCCTGTGCGTACGCGAATCCGTGCTCGACATGCTCGAGGGCCGCGGAGGCGCGATCATCTTTACCGGCGCAACTTCTTCAGTGCGCGGACGCGGCGGCGCAATCGCATTTAGTAGCGCGAAGTTTGCGGTGCGCGGGCTGGCCCAATCACTCGCAGTTGAGTTGTGGCCCAACGGCATTCACGTTGCGCACGTCATCGTTGATGGCGTGATCGAAGCGCCAAAAATGCGCAAGAAATACAAATCAATCGCCAATGAGCCGCTGCTGAAACCGGAAGCGATGGCCGATGCCTACTGGAACCTCATTCAGCAAGATCGCAGCGCATGGAGTTTGGAAATCGACCTGCGGCCTAACAAGGAAGCATTTTTGGAATGATTCAGGAACCGGGCGATGGGGCCGCAGGCCAGAAGCGCACTTCCAAGAGGACTATGCCATCGACACTGAGCCACCCGGGACCCGCGAAAAAAAGCCAAATGAGAATCAGCAGATAGAGGACCTCCGGCTGGTATAAAAATTCCGCGAGCCAACCAAGCGGCGACGGCGCATTGATGTTTCGAATCCCCTCCGTCGCAATCGCGACGATCATGACGCATCCTAGCATCGCGGATGCAAACGGCGTTAGAGCCCCGACCACGAGCAGCTATCCGCACACAAATTCCATGATCGAAACGAAGACCGCGCTGATATCTGGAAAAGGAACATGCGCTTCGATCAATGTCTGGCGCATCTGCTTTCTCCGCTCGGGGACAAAGAGTTTGCCGCGGCCTGACAGAAAAAGAGCAGACCGATAGCCACACGCGCCAGGAGAATTCCCAACCATTCTAACGAATGAAGTTCGTTGAAGAAGATTCGCACTGATGACATCGAAGAAAGTTGAAATCCAACGCACCGGCCGTCAATGGAATCCGGAGACGAAAGCGATGGAAGCGGCCAAATCCCGTGCAAAAATGTCTCCATGCGGGATCCCAGGGAAGCGAAGTGCCAAAATTACAGCCATAGCGCGGGGGCACCGAGTGGTAGATGTTGCAATGCCGGTAGTCGCTGCTGATTTTGGCATGAACCGTTTCGCGCAAAAGCTAGCCGAACAATCAATCTCGCTGCGCCGCGGACGCCCCGAAATTCTTCAGGTCAACGTCGGCAAGCTTTGCAATCTCACGTGCGTGCATTGCCATGTGAACGCCGGACCCAAGCGCAAGGAGATCATGACGCGCGAGACAGTTGATCGGATCATCGATTGGTTGGACGAGACGGACATTCCGACGGTTGATCTCACCGGCGGCGCGCCGGAAATGATTCCCGATTTTCGCTATTTCGTCGAGCGCATGAAAGAGCTAACGGCGCCTCGTCATGTAATCGATCGCTGCAACCTGACGATCCTGGTGGAGAAGGGTTACGAAGATCTCGCCGGGTTTCTCGCCGGTAAGCAGGTGGAAATCATCGCGTCGATGCCGTGTTACTCAGCGGAAAATGTGAACGCGCAACGCGGGGATGGCGTATTCGAAGGCAGCATCGCGGCGCTGCAAGTTCTGAACTCGTTAGGTTACGGAATCGATCCAGCGTTGCCGTTGCATCTCGTTTACAATCCGGTCGGCGCGTTTTTGCCATCGCCGCAAGAGGAGCTTGAGGCCGATTACAAACGAGAGCTGCAAAAGCATTTCGGGATTGTGTTCAACAGCCTTTACACGCTTACGAATCTTCCGATCGGCCGGTTTGCCGCTTACCTGCGCCACAGCAATCGGCTCGATGAGTACATGCAGCTTCTGATCGAGGCATTCAACCCAGCGACTATCGAAGGTCTCATGTGCCGCAACACGATCAGCGTCGGGTGGCGTGGTGAAGTTTACGACTGCGATTTTAATCAGCAGCTCGGGATGCAATGGAACAATGGGCAGCCGATTTTTTTGTGGGACGTTAACCCCGAGTCGCTCGAAAATGGGGAGATCATGACCGAGGATCACTGTTTTGGTTGCACCGCTGGCGCGGGCTCCACATGTGGCGGCGCGATTGTGTGACGTGTTTGTGCAGGAACGACAAACCCGTTCTCAATTAGTTAACGCGCTTGAGACTCACTCCGGGTGATTTCCGGCTCGACGACATACGTATCGAACGAAGAAACACGACGAGCAGCAACGATGCTATTCACTTTTGAGGATTTTCACTCGCCCTCTCGTTCCGTCGAGCCGGACGATGCATCCTTCTTGGAGTTGAATTTCAAGCCCAACAACGCATGGCTTATTCAGCTCACGACAAACGATACCGATGTGAGCAAGCATTCCACCGAAAAGCGTTACCACGCCAGCACAGCGCTGAATCGCTTGAAGATCTGAGAGTTTCGCTTCGGTGAGCAGGAGAATATGCTTCGGCGTTACCTTCTCTGGATTCGATGTCACCTTGCCAACAACCATTCCTTCTGCAGGTACAAACACCAGAGAGCCACGACCCTTTTCGCAGACGTGGCGGACGTGTTCTGTTGCGATTCAAAAAGTGTGCGATGGGACGCGTGAGGGGCCGATATTGATAAAACGTTAATCGTTCATCGACAGATGCACCCCATTCGAGATCAACTCCGGCACCGTCATCTAATTCCCGGCTCACGACAAGAATGTCGTCGCAGAGGGAAGCGAACAGGGCGGAGGGCGGAATCTTGGGAGGGTAACCGTAAACTGACCATTCCTCTGAACGGGGTAAAAGCAGAAGACGGCTCTGACTGGGAAAAGGTTCGCGTAGCGGCTGCAAACGCAGGCCCGGAACTAGTTTGTGGCGTGGAACAATGAAGTTTTTCCGATGACTGATGAAACAGGCGCAGTGTCGACATGCCTCTCCGAAATCGTAGTGCCATTCGCGATTCCTAAACACTGCTCGATACGGACGAACCATGCCGTCCACGATGGAGCGACAAGATCCGTAAAACCCTTCAACTACTGCTTTCTCCCGCCTTCCGCATCCTTCTCGAAAGGCAACGCCTCCGAAATACGCCGGATGGGTCGTCTGAAGAATTACAAAACGCTCCGTTTCTGGGATACAGGCCCGATCGAAGCTGCGAATTAGGTTTTGCACTGAATGGAGAATCGCTTGCTCACCTATGATGCCGTTGAAACTCACAAACCTGCCAGCTTGACTGTTGTGCTGCTGATCCTCTTGGAGTGCCGCGGAACGAACGCTAACGCCACAAGGTGTTTCTCCCAAGCTGTTCAACGCCGCTTCGAGTTTGCAACTCATCTTGCGTGCCTTAGCGCGCCAAAGGGGTACGACGCAAAAAGGAGGCACCGATACTCCCATGGCGCGCAACTTTTCTAAGCCGCGCAGCTTAGGAGGCCGGCAGTTGCCGTTCATAATCCAAACGGGTCCAACTCTCGATGTTCTCGGGCGTTTGGGCAACAAGTCGAAGCAAGCGTACCGCACGCGCTTGCCAGTAATGTCGAAACTCTTCGTGCGCTTGTTGAATGCGAAAAAGGCGTAAAACCAAAGACAATGCGTTATTGTTATTTGGCAGCGTGTACGCCAATCCCACGGGATCGACTTCGTAGTGGCGGGCATGCGGGCAGACCAAATCTAAACGAGGCTTGGGCGAAAGGTTTGTGGACAAGGGAACTCCCAGCACAGACGCGACATGCCACGGGCTCTCTTCGGGTGCTCCATCCCCGGTGGCTTCCGCCAGAAAACCTTCATGCCATGCGAAATCGACGATTTCCTCGCCGATCGTGATGCCCGAACCTTCAATTGATCGAAGTCGCCTCCACCTCGCCTCATAATGCATGATGTGTGAATATGTAGGTTGGTAGATTTCTCGGCTCAGCATGCTACGAAAATTCGACTCGCTACCAAATAGAGAGCGTGCTTGGTGGTACGCGAGTTCGACAAAAGGATTGCCTAAGCTAATAGAAGCTGCTGCAACCAAACTTCGCCACATCCGGCGAAACATACTCTGGTCAAGTCCTCGTGAGAGCCATGCGGTTTCCGCCTGACAGCACAAGGCCGGCAGTTCAGACCAAATCCTCCATGCAGCGCGAGCAAGAGGGATAAAGTTGCGGGGATTCTGGGCCAGCAAGTCCACCGCCGCAATTTTGAATCGAACTAGGGCCCTAGTCGGGAATCGCACCACGACTCCATCGATAATCTCCGGCTGAAACGACGTCGATACTCTGAGCAGGCGCGGAAACCGCCGCATTGCCGCCGCGTAAAGCTCGAGTTGGGCTCGCACGCGGCTGGCATACACCATGGGAAGATGGACGTAGGCGTGAATCCCTTCATCAATGTGGAAATCATACAACCAACCTTGGAACGAGGCCGTCAAGAGTTGGGCAATACCCCGTCGCACCTTCGTCGAGGATCTCGCAGAGAAACCTATTTATTTCTTCAGCTTTGGCCCGGGTCGCCACTTGGCCACTTTAGCTGCTGCCAGCGCGGACAGTTCAGCGTAGGCAGTGCGGAGCTTGTCCTCAAGCTTGAGCAACTTGTGCTCGAATTGCCCGTCGTCCTTACGCGACTGCTTGCGCAGTGTTTCGATGTCGCTTCGGATTTGCTCGATTTTGTATACAGTTTTACCGAATGGCACACCGCCCCTGAAATTAAGCGGAGGAGCAGGGTGCAATCCCATAGAGAATTTGGTGTTTCAAACCGAATTGGACACCACCTACGCAAGCTTGTCAAGGTCATTTTTTGTAGATGTTTCCAAGCTGGTAGTGGTGGTCAATTGTCAGTTAGGCGGTGGGGCGCATGAAGGCCAACCTGGGTTTACTTTGGTTTTAGCTAAAGCGGTTTTGCTCCACCAATGGGTCCAATCGGCGGGATGCGTTTGAAGCCAAAGCAGTTGGGCCAGATGTTCGGCGCCTCGCCGACTCCAGCTGCGGCCCTGGCGTTTGAAGCGGCGGCCGATGCGCACTTCGATGTTCTTTTCGATCACTCCGCTGCCACTTCGCACCGGGGCGAGTTTGCGTCCAAAGGAGCGACGAAGCGAGCCGGGGATCGAGTGCCAGTTGTCGATCCCGTCGCGGTTGCCCAGGATGTAGCCAAAGAGCGCGTTAAACTCCAAGGGACGCGTATCGCGATAGGGACTGGTACGCAATGCTTCCAAGACCGCTTCACTGTCGCTCCTCCATACAGCGGCCATAATGCGACGATGTTCCCGCTCATCATCGCGACAGAGCGTGCGCACGTTCTGCGCGATGTGCCAGCGATCCAATAACCAAGTGCTTTGAGCAAATTCCCTTTCCCGCATCCATTTGAGTCCTTCGTCCCCATCACTTAAGAGCACTTCACAAGCGCCGCTCCCAAAATGACGTAAGCGCTGCCAAGCCAGCCGCCGCCCGAAGATCGAGAGTGATTCAGTGCTTACGATCCAGCGCTTATTCTTCAGGCGCACCGAAGTGGAACCCCGCTTTTGATACCGCCGCTCTCGCCCGCTGTAGTGTAAGCCCAAGTGAATCGGAAAGTGCGCCCTTGGCCGACCACGTCCTGGTCCGTGCTGTTGGCCTTTGAGATAGGTGGAATCAATCTCAGTGACCACCACTTCTGTCTTGCGCGGTTGCGTTCGATCGGGCCACCACTGCCTCTCGAGTTGCTCGCATAGGCGCGCTCCATGAAACTGCACGCACTTCCAGATCAACCACGCGCTCACCCGCACCCGCAGCCAGCGCAAGAGCTCGGCGGCCGCCGGACGATAGTTCAGGCCCGTGGCGGCTTCCAACGCCCGCTTCTCCACCCAGGGCGAAAGCAGCCGTGTGGCTTTGGGTGAGAGCAGGGCTTTGCTTAAAGTGCGATAACCGCCCCGAGGCCGCCCCCGCTCTCGCACCACCCGCACCGGCAGTCGAATCAGACCAAAGGGAGTCAGCTGATCGATCGTGCGCCAGCGCACCGCTGTGTAATCACCGCGCCGCTCTTGCAACCAGCGTTGCTGAAAAGCGCCAAAGACTGCCGCGTAAAACTCCCGCCCGCTTTCTTGCACTTTTTCGATGATCCGCTCCTCAAGAGCTTTGACATCTTGGGGCATTTCTTCCAAGCTCATGGAGCATACAACTTTGATGACTTCGGTCGTCTGGTTTAAAGCTGAAGGGCTCATCCATTCTTTCCGGTTTGGTTGAGCCTTTCATTTTGCCCTCCTCTAGCCCAAACTGACAATCAACGATCACTAGCTTCCAAGCTGATGGTTACAACTGGGGCTTGAAATCTGTTCGGATTGCAGGCGAATGCGCCAGGCGTCTCGCTCACACACGCGGGTGACGACAATCGGTTGAAGAACTACTTCTTGGACACAACAATGATGTGGGCCGCCATCGGTAAAACGAATTCGTTGCCTCGTGCGTATTGTTTGATTCCGTTTTCAATGGTGATGCGAATTGCTCCCAACGTTTCCGGCGACTGCCGCGCCAGGATACCCGCGGCGCGAACACCAGCGTTCCGTTCCGCTTCGAAATAACAACCCGCGTCCGGCAGATGCCATTCAACCCTTCGTGTGTCATAGCTCATCGAAGCGTCGTCGAACCCGGCTCGTTTCAGCACTTGCCGGCATTCCTCTCGTTCGCCGGACAAATATTTCGGCGGTCCTTCCGGCAAACCGACATTCAAATTCGAGGAAGCTTCGATCGAGTCATTAACGATCTTTGCGCCCGGGTTCTGCTCTGGTACGGCCCAAATGGTAAAACCAAACTTGCCTCCCGCTTTAAACGCGACACGCTTCGGCGCATGCTTTTTCGGGATCTGAGACATGCAACAATCCGAAATTCATAAGCACACGATCGAAACTGCCGTCTTTAAATGGGAGTTCCTGAGCGTCACCCTGCCTGAATCGAATCTCTGGAAACATTCACTTCGCAATCGCGACCATGTTTTCGGCGAAATCAATTCCGGTGGGAACCGCGCTCAATTGTCTCGCTGCCGCGGATACGTAGCCGGGGCCACACGCGATATCCAAAACCAACATCCCCCGCCCAAACGCTGGCGTCTGCCAAAAGCGAGGGAATGAATTGCCGCGTCAGCGACGACCACACGGAATGGTATTTGTCGCCACGCGTTGCCAGCTCTCGTCTTCGAACCGAGTGAATTCGTCGTCCATTTCTGACGTCAATTGTGGGGCAGGCGCTCTCGCCTGCCAATGTCCACGGCAATCGAAGCGGTTGCCCTACAGTTACTCGAGAGGAAATTCGATTCGTTCTTCTTCTTCGCGAGCTACGAGTTTGTTTCGCTCAATGATGCGGGCGCAGGTGTTCCAGCGCAGAATCGCATCGTCGTAACCGGGCGGGCTGAGCGGTTCAGCTCTTTCGAACCAATGCATTGCTTCGCGCAAAAGATCGTAAGCCTGGAAGCGGCAGCCGGGTGTGTGCTGTCGCAGTTTCGTCTTTGCCCGGCGTTCGGCGATGATTCCGGAATAATACGCGCGTTCATATTCCGATTTCACGCGGCTCAGCAATTCCTTCGTTTGCGTCTCGCTGACGCCATACGCTTTTTCGAAGCGATCGGTGAATGCGAGCAAAAGCGTGATGATGGCCCGCTGGTTATCTGGATCGACCGCAAGAATGTCGAGGCAAATGCTCTCCGCTTCGCCGGGTTCGTTAAGCAAACGGTACCGCTCAGCTTTTTCCAACGCGGCGGGAATGGCATCTTTGTGCAGTTGTTTCAGTTCGGGCATGGCTTCGTCCCGTGATTCCTTACATCGTTAAATCGTTACATCGGCAAAGACAACCCACGATCTCCAGTTCACGATTCACGATTTACGGTTCTCGATTTTCGGTTCGCTCTTCTTCTTCAACCGACCCCAGAGCCATCCCAGCGGATCATAAAACTGATCCACGACGCGTTCCTTTAACGGAATGATTCCGTTGTCCGTGATTTCAATGTTTTCGGGACAAACCTTCGTACAACACTTGGTGATATTGCAGTAACCGATCCCGTAAGCATTCCGCAGCTCCTTAATCCGATCCTCCGTATCGAGCGGATGCATCTCCAGAGCGGCGACGTGAATCAGAAAGCGCGGGCCAATAAACTTTTCGTGCATTCCGTGATCGCGCAGCACGTGACAGACATCCTGGCAAAGAAAGCATTCGATGCATTTTCGAAATTCCTGCACACGATCGATGTCCTCCTGCTGCATGCGCCATGTGCCATCCGGCGCATCGGGTGGTCGCGGCTTGAACGGTTTGATTCTTTTCTTCACCCGAAAATTCCACGACACATCGGTTATCAAATCCTTTATTAGCGGAAACGTTTTCATCGGCTGAACTGTCACCGGTCTTTCAAGGGACAGATCGCTCAGGCGGGTCATGCACATCAACCTGGGCATGCCATTGATCTCTGCCGAGCACGAGCCACACTTGCCAGCTTTGCAGTTCCACCGATAAGCGAGATCATTCGCTTGCGTCGCCTGAATGTGATTCACCGCGTCAAGCACCACCATTCCCTCGGAAACGCTCGTTGTGTAATCCCGAAACTCGCCGCCGGCCGGATTGCCCCGCCAGATTTTGAACTGGACGTTCATTCGTTGAAGGGTTGAAGCGATGAAGAGTTGAATCGGCCAGAAAACACGTCGCTCAGTTCGTCTTCGGTTAAGCTCGCATCAGGAGTTTCTTGAACGCGCGAAGGAGGTCCGGCGGTCCGACTACGTAGAAAACGAACATAGCCATTAATCAGTTTATGAACACGCCATGCCTCTTGCTTTAATGTGTTGATTTCAGCAACGGGCAAATAGACCTCGTCTTGGCAAACATTCAGATCATCTATCAATTCTTCGAGCGAACCACGCGATTGAAACATGAACTTGATTTGTTCGAGAAAATGGAAGCGGCCATGCCCTTCCGCGATATTATTGGTTAGCGAGACTGCGGCTCGGCGGACTTGACTGACTAATCCAAACTTCTCGATTTCTGGCAATCGTTTCGTCACGCGATACCTCGCTTTTCGAAATTCGCGCGCGACCTGATAAACCTCCAAGTCTTCGAACGTCTGATAATGTTTCTCTTCCTTTTCGCCTCGCTTCATCGCTTCATCGCTTAAACCCTTCATCGCTTTAACGATTCTCTTCAATCACTTGCTTCAAATAATCCGGCAATTCCGGCAACGGTTCCAATCGAACTTCCATGCTGCCGTCCTCGGCCTTTCGAATAACGGTGCTTACTTTTGCGAAGCGTTCGTCTTTCTCGGGATAATCCTCGCGGAATTGCGCGCCGCGGCTTTCCTTTCGCTCGAGCGCTGCGATGGCGATCGCTTCGGCAACGGTAAGCAGATTTTTCAAATCAAGCGCGGTGTGCCAACCGGGATTGAAATCTCGGTTGCCGGTAACGCCAACATGTCCGGCCCGTTCCCAAAAGGTTTTCAAGTGATCGAGCGCTGAGCGCATTTCGATCTCATCCCGCACGATGCCGACGTTGTGCTGCATTACTTCCTGCAAATCGCGCTGAACCGAGTATGGATTTTCGCCGTGACTGTTCTCGAACGGCTTTAGTGCTTCGCGGGCGTACGTTTCGACTTGATCCGTGTCGATGGTGCCGTGCGGATTCTCTTTCGCGAATTGCGCGGCAAATTCTCCTGCTCGTTTCCCGAAGACCAAAAGGTCGGAGAGTGAGTTACCGCCAAGCCGGTTGGCGCCATTAATCCCGGCAGCGCATTCGCCTGCGGCGAATAAGCCCGGCACATCGGACATCTGGGTGTCGGCGTCCACGTGCACGCCGCCCATGATGTAATGCGTAGTCGGTCCGACTTCCATCGGTTCCCTGGTGATGTCGATGTCGCCAAGCGCCTTGAACTGGTGGTGCATGCTGGGCAGTTTGCGTTTGATGTGCTCCTCCGCGTTTGCGAGTTTTCTCCTGATCCACGAGATGTCGAGATATACACCGCCGTGCGGTGTCCCCCGCCCTTCCTTGATCTCGCGCACGATGCAGCGCGCGACGTGATCGCGAGTTAATAACTCAGGTGGGCGCCGCGCCTGCTTGTCGCCCTGAGTGTAACGCCAGCCTTCTTCCTCGTTGTCGGCCGTCTGCGCTTTGTAGTTGTCCGGGATAAAGTCGAACATGAAACGTTTGCCGTCGGCGTTGGTAAGAATTCCGCCTTCGCCGCGAACTCCCTCCGTCACAAGCATGCCCGCGACGCTTGGTGGCCAAACCATGCCGGTGGGATGGAACTGCACGTATTCCATATCGATCAATGCCGCGCCGGCATGATACGCGAGCGAATGTCCAGCACCGGTGCAATCCCAACTGTTACTCGTGATCTTGTAAGCTTTGCCAATTCCACCAGTCGCAAGCACGACTGCCTTGGCGCGAAAGATTTTGAAGTGGCCTCGCTCGCGATCGTATCCGAACGCGCCAACCACTCGCTCCTCATCCTTTACTAATGCGACGATGCAAACCTCCATGTGCACGTCTATCCCCTGATGGATGCCGTGATCTTGCAGGGTCCGGATCATTTCGAGGCCAGTACGATCGCCCACGTGCGCGAGGCGCGGATATTTGTGGCCGCCGAAGTTCCTCTGCAGAATGCGCCCGTCTTTGGTGCGATCGAACACAGCGCCCCACGCTTCGAGTTCACGCACACGAGCCGGCGCTTCCCTGGCGTGCAGCTCGGCCATGCGCCAGTTGTTCACGTATTGCCCGCCGCGCATCGTATCTGCGAAATGCACTTTCCAGTTGTCGCGGTCATCGACATTCGCCAGCGCGGCGGCGATGCCACCTTCCGCCATTACCGTGTGCGCCTTGCCGAGAAGACACTTGCAGACCATGCCTACCGAAACGCCAGCCGCGGAGGCTTCGATCGCTGCACGCAGTCCAGCGCCGCCGGAACCGATGATCAAAACGTCGTGCGTAAAGGTTTCGTAATCGGGCATGGGAGCAGTGTTAAAGAAGTTATGGGGTTACAACGCAAGAACTCTTGAACTTTCCAAATCTTTTTAACGAACCACATTTTGCTGCACGAGCCGCATATATGCCCAAGCTTACGGCGTCAAAATTTCTATACCGGGGGCGACGTGCGCAAAATGAGATGGGTTACAAGTCACGATGCGTTGGACTTTCTTGCGACGGGCGAACGTCGCGTGCAGCGAGTCGTAAATGCCTCCACCCATCACGCCGCGACGCTCTGCTTCTGCGATTGCGGTCTCATAGTCAGAAAGGGTGAACACCTGAATCATAAGTCTCTGCCGCAAATCGAGCGTTAATTCTGTGGCGATCTCCGTTGGCACTTTGTAGAAACCCGTGAGAGTGGCAAAGGTCTCCGCCAAAGCATGTGCATCGCTGAAACAGTTCCGATATTGCGCAAAGGCAGCGAGGCAACGCTTGTGCTCAGGGTGGTTCTGAAGCACCGCACCCACCAAAATTCCAGTATCGAGAAACGTCATCGCTGATGCCGCCGGGCTTGTTCGACCGCCTCGGCTAAAGGCGTGGCCGGCACCGGGCCAGTCCATACCTTGAGCTTTCCACGCCTAATTAGCTTGCCACGCGAATTTGGTTTTACCTCTAAGAGAATGCGGCCGGGCACTGCTGAGACCTTAAGCATTTGTCCCGTAGCTACGCCAGCGGCTCGGCGCAGGTCGCGTGAGAGAACCACACGATTCGATCCATCAATCCGAATTGTTGTCGTCATGCCACAAGTATGGCGCATTTATGGCAGAATCTCAAAATGTCGAAAACCGAGTTACGGCTGTTCTTGCTTTTTTTTATGTTGCATCCTTAGCCGTTAAACGATTCGCCAATCGTGCCAGATCCCCATTGAGCAGAGGCGCACATAAAGATCGGTAAAGCCGACCCAGAACAGACTCATCCAGGCCCAAAGCATGTGGCGGCGATTCAAACAGCTCACGCAGGCGTAAGCGCGATAACAGCGTGGCGAGTTTGCAAGTCGATCGCGAAAACCACCGATCAAATGTCGCAAGGAGTGACAGCCGAATGTGTAGCCGCTCAGCAAATATACGTTAATCGCAAGCACAATCGTGCCGACACCGATGCCGAACGAGTTCTTGCCGGTCCCCGGATCGACAAACCAGAGAGCTTTCCAAACGTCATATGCAAGGATCAAAATGAACAAAAGCGCGATATAAAGAAAATACCGATGGATGTTTTGCATGATGAGCGGGAATGAACGTTCGCCCCAGTAGGTCTTGCGCGGCTCTCCCACCGTGCATGCCGGGGGATCTGCCCAGAACGCTTTGTAGTCCGCGCCACGATAGTAATAACAAGTGAGCCGGAACCCGCCCGGCGCCCATAGGATGAAAAGGGCCGGCGAAAAGATGAGCCAAACAGGCCACCACGTCGGCTTTGGTCCGAACCAGCTGTGGGGTGAGTCGCCGAACAGCTCCGGCGAATAAAACGGCGAGACGTAATTGCCAAAAAAATAATTTCTTCCCTGAAACGCCGCCCAGGTGGAATAAACGATGAAAGTCGATAATCCGACAAACACGAGCAGAGAGTGAATCCACCACATATCGCTGCGCGCCGTTTCACCAAACGAGCGACGCGGAAGAGTTGCCGTTCCGTTCATTTGCCGTCCGCTCCCTCTACAGGCAGTTTGGCTTTCTTCCATGCTTCCCAACTACCGGGGACATTCCACAGGTCATCGAACCCTGCCGGTTTCAATATGCTGGTGGCAATGCTGGCGCGATAACCGCTGCCGCAATAAATTGCGGTCGGCTTTTTGCGGTCGAGCTCGTTCATTCGTTTGCGCAATTCCGGAACAAAAATGTGCTGCGCACCGGGGACATGCCCTTTTTTCCATTCACCGGGCGACCGCACATCGATTACCTGCAACGACGCCTTGCGCTCATTGAGTTCGTGCACAGTCATCTGCCCGATTCGTTCCAGCGGAAACCCCGCTGCGTCCCACGCTTTCATTCCACCGATCAAATAACCTGCAAACTTGGTGTACCCGGTGCGAACGAACAAACGAAGGATCCCTTCAAGATCGTTATCCTCCTCGAGAACGAGAAGGATTGGCTGTTCTGGATCGAGCATCCACCCCGCCCAAATCGAGAGGATGGGTGTGCCGCCTATGTTGAGGGCGCCGGGAATATGGCCGCCGCCAAACGCGAGCATGTTGCGCACATCAACAAGAACGCCAGCCTTTTTCTCGATCGCATCTTTGAACGCCTTGGGAGAAAGACCGAAAACGCGTGGAAGACTCCCGAGTACTTTGGGACCTTCCGCGTTTATTTTTTTCATGACTGGATAGTAACGCGGAACCGGCGGCGCGGTTTGGATTGCGAAATCGGTGAAGCTCTTTGCGTCAGTGAACTGCAAAAAGTTATTAAATTTTCTTTCATAGCCGATTGTGCTGCTCAATCGTGCGCCAATGTCTGCGCCGCACGGGGAGCCGGCGCCGTGGTTGGGATAAATCATCACGTGATCCGGAAGGTTGAGATAGAAATCGTGAAGTGTGTGGAATTGTTGTTCTGCCAGTTGCCTGGTGAATTTCTCGCCTAACAAGTCTGGGCGTCCCGCGGAAGAGACAAAAAGCGAATCACCCGTGAGCACTGCCCACGGCTCATCAGGATGATCTGCCTCAGACAGCAAATACGACATGTGCTCCGGTGTATGCCCCGGCGTGTGGCGCGCCGTTACGATCACTTCGCCAAACGTGAATCGGTCTCCATCTTTGATCTTCTCGGGGGCAAACCCGTACTCCGCGCCCCCTTCTGCGCTAGCGTAGATTTTTGCCGTTTCCAATCGCGCGCACAGCTCGCGAGAGCCGCTCACCAGATCCGCATGAATATGGGTTTCAAAAATGTGGGTGATCGTGACGCCGGCCTCCCGCGCGGCTTCGGTATAAACGTCGCAATCGGCTCGTGGATCAAAGACCGCAGCCACGCCTTCGTCGTCGTCGCCGACGAGATACGAAAGCTCAGCGATTCCTTCGGTCTGAATGGTTTTAAAAACGAGCGACATCGCTCAGACTTAACGCGAAGCGGCACCGGAGTTCAACCCTTTGTGCTGTAGCCGCTGTCGTTGACTGCGGCCTTCTGTTCAAAAGCTCGAAGTTCGCGTTCGCCGAACATTCTGTTCATTCCCGGAACATCATCAGTGGAATACCTGAGATACAATGGAGCGACTGGGCTGAGCGATCCCGCAGCCGCGGGACCGCGAGGGAAGCGGTCGAGCCGGGCGGGAGCGAACCAGAGAGAATGTTGCTGGCTAAAATGCCGGAGAGACCCTCTTTGCCTCACTCGGCGGTGGAATTCATGCTGACGGCAAAGATCAGCCAGGGCATTTCTATTTCGATGCGAGCGATTTGCGTCGACTAATAATCTCCGCCAGGCTCCGCAGCGAACTGTTCACGGCCTCCGCATTCGGAAACGCTTTCGCAACATCCGGCTCCAACACAACCACGTTAGTTCCGCGTCCATAGCGTCGCGTGTATTTTCCTCGGACGCCTTGCGAAAAATCGTACTCTCGTAGCATCGGATTGTTTTTTCAGGTACCTTTTTCATAACTCCGTCGTTCTCGTCTGCTCGCCCGTCGGGCGCTGAATCAGCGCTTTGCGATTCCTACGGCCTCCATTTGCAGGTGATCGAGCTTATCGGCGCCGACGCGTTTGGAGAGATACAGCAATTCTATGCCAACTACTTTGCCTTCTGCATTGTAATCGAGAATTACGCCAGGCGAAATTTCTTCGCTATCTGCTGCGGGCGATTCATCCAAGTCGAGATAAAGTGCGTCAGCTTCGCGATCTACGGTGAGCTTCATAGTTTGCCTTTCATTTTGCGATCGAGATGAACGGTGATTACCCGTTTAGGCTTCGCTTTGGAAACTATCACTCGCAACGCGCGGTCGGCAAGTTCAGGCACAATGCCAAGCCGGTGCTCTAAGTCTGGATCGTTTTTGTCTGCTTCGATGCGCAGAGGAGTATTGATGACGTTTCCACCCAACTTCGTTTGAGCTGACGTTTCGCCATTCGGCCGATTGCGTGATCACTAAAAATCAGCTTCATCTCTACATTTCTTCTATCAGCGCGACTCCTTAATCGTTGAGCCGTGCAGGACGGTTAACGAACCTGGATCTCCGAAAACCGTCGAAGCTTCTTTGAAACTGATGCCGTGTTTGGCCAAATTGGCTTTCGCCTTGTTCGCATCCCATTCAAATCTAAGAGCCATGATTGAATCTTTGGCTATCAACGAGCGTACCAAGCTTTGCAAACAGCCGTTGCGGAAAAGCGATCTTCTCCTGCGCTAACTCAATAACCGCTATTTCGATCTATCATAAACCGCTCCTGACCCGCCGTAGCTTCGGCGGAGGAGGTTACGATGCATGAGTTTAACAGTTGTAGTGGCGGCTGTGTCAGCCGCATCTGTAGCCGCTGTCGTTGACTACGGCCTTCTGTTCAAAAGCTCGAAGTTCGCATTCACCGCACATTCCGCTCATTCCCGGAACATCATCCGTGGAACACCTGAGAGAAATGGAGCGACTGGGCTGAGCGATCCCGCAGCCGCGGGACCGCGAAGGTAGCGGTCGAGCCGAGCGGGAGCGAATGAGTTTCAAATGGGCGGGAGCACATGAATCAACTTCAATTGAACGCCATCGCCGGCTAAAACGGGTCTCCGTTTTCGCCCTTGGCCGTCACGGATGATGCAAACTGGATACGAGCCCGCTAAATAGCGCGGCGAATATCGCCGCCACAATTAGCCAAAGAGCAAAAATCACCGGCAGGAAGCAGCAAAAGACAACGAATCCTGCGGCCATCCATTTGAACATGATCTTCAGAACCGACCCGAACGGAATATCGAAATCTACTACCGACACGCGTTGCGCTGATACCAACACGGGCGGCGGCGTTGGAGGAACGGCAGGGACTTTAGTAGGCGGCGGCAGCTGTGTCCCGTATTTCAGCATCGGCAGATAATCATCGACCGTTTTCCAGTCACCGCCGATGACCGGTTTACATGGCGTATTTCGATCGATCCGCCGGTCCGCATACGTCTGCGCCATTTGTGTTTCGTCGTATGGCCCTTCTTCGCGATCGGAAAACTTTACGATGTACGATTTCATGTTCCGCCCAGTCTTTCGGCGATGATCAGACGCGATTCTGACAGACCAGGCAAGATTATCTAACCCCAATTTGTCCAAACCTGCGCACACCTGAATGGCTGCGGATCCCTAACGAGGCACACCTGGTCCGTATTCGCAGAATCACGCCGGGCAGGGAACCAATTCGACGAGCCATCCGATATTCATGCGTGAAGAGTCCTTTTCGTCGCTCCTGCCCACCACAATGGCCGAAGGTGCTGGGCGCGGCTGCTGTTGGCGGAGCAGCCACGCTCTTTCTCGCCCGCAATTTCTTTCCTTCAGAAAAGAAAATTCATCACGAAATCTTCGCCGATTACGCAGCCGGCGATGACGTGTTCGTGCGGACGATGGGGAATCTGCTCGGGCCACCGTTGCTGAAAGGCAATAAAGTGACCGCGCTGGAAAATGGCGATCAGATCTTTCCCGCTCTGCTCGAGGCGATCCGTTCCGCGCAGCGGACAATCAACTTCGAGAATTTCCTTTTCAAAGAAGGCGAAGTGTCCGATGCATTTGCCGAAGCGCTGGCGGAGCGCGCCCGGGCTGGAGTGAAAGTGCATTTTCTTCAAGATGCCATGGGTTGCGATTCGCTTCATGGACGCGCCCTGAACCTCGTGCGCCAGGCCGGCGTGCAGTTGGAAGTCTTTCGGTTCCTCAATGTGACAGTCAATTTCCGCACGCACCGCAAACTTCTCGTTATTGACGGACGGATTGGTTATCTCGGTGGGACGGGGATCGCGGACGACTGGAAGGGCGACGGGCGCACCCATGGCCACTGGCGTGATTCGCATTATCGTTTGGAAGGCCCCGCCGTCGCGCAGATGCAGCAGGCGTTCATGGATAACTGGCTCCAAACGCGCGCGGAGTTGCTCCACGGTGACGAGTATTTTCCAAAACTGGAACCTGCGGGTAACGACGTGTGTCAGGTCTTCAAAAGTTCCGCCGGCGAAGGCTCGGACAGCGCGCGCCTGATGTTACTGATCTCAATCGCTGCCGCCCGTCGCCACATTCGGATCGCAAACGCTTACTTCATTCCAGACAGACTCTGCACGCAAACCCTGCTCGACGCGATGCGGCGCGGCGTGAAAGTCGAAATCATCACGCCTGGCCCCGACATTGATGCGCGCGTGGTTCGGGCCGTGGGCAAGATGCGTTGGGGACGATTGCTGGAAGCGGGCGCTCGCTTTTATGAATACCAGCCCGCGCGTTTTCACTGCAAATATCTCCTCGTAGATGATTGCTGGGCGTCTGTCGGTTCGGCGAATCTCGACAACCGTTCCCTGTCTCTGAACGAGGAAGCGAATTTAAACGTGCTCGATGAAAAATTTGTCGCCACGCACACGCGAGTCTTCGAAGAGGACAAGGGTCACTCCCGCGAAGTGACGCTGGGCGATTGGCTGCGCAGGCCCTGGGGAGAGAAGATCAGGGGGCGGATCGGATCGTTGCTCGCTTCGCAGATGTAACGCCAAACGCATGCCGAAGCGGAAATGACAAGCGAACCCACCCGGCGCGGATTACGTGTCGCCACATACAACGTCCACGGTTGTGTCGGGATGGATGGGCAACGCTCGGAAGGCCGCATCGCGGAAGTGATCGCGAGCATGTCGGCTGACATCGTGGGCTTGCAAGAACTGGATCTCGGCCGGGCACGTTCCGCACATGCCGACCAGGCGGCGCTGATCGCCAATAAGCTTGGTTGGAAACATCACTTCCATCCGGCAATGCGCAGCGGGGAGGAGCAATATGGCAATGCGATCGTAAGCCGTTTCCCAATTGAACTGAAACGCGCCGCCGAGATGCCGGGTTCGCCCCCCTGGTATTGCCGCGAGCAGCGGATCGCGATCTGGATCCAAGCGGAAACCGATCTCGGCCCGGTGCACATTATCAACAGTCATTTCGGTCTCGGCCGCAGCGAGCGCAGGTTACAGGCGCAACTACTAATTGGACCGGTCTGGCTCGGCTCTGTGCCACCGGACCAACCGGCAATTCTACTCGGAGATTTCAACAGCGTCCGGACCTCGCGCGCCTACCAGCTAATCGGGGCGCATCTGCGCGACGTGCGCACGCTCGTTAGGCCGCCCGGGGCATTCCGCACTTTTCCCACCCGTTTTCCGTCCCTCGCGGTCGATCACATTTTCGTGAACGCCGCCCTATGTCCCACGCAGCTCAACGTCCATCGCACGCCGCTCGCGCGTCTGGCGTCAGATCACTTCCCGCTGGTTTGCGAGCTGACCCTCAAGCGTGACGCTTACGACGGATGAGCGGTGCACAAGATCCTGTAGCCATAGCGCAGCCCGGCCGCCGTGGGGGCGAGCTGTACGGATTTCCTGAGACGCCGCACGCTGCTTGTGCGTCTGGTGTCAGATCATCTCCCGTTTGGGGAGTTTACTCGCCGCGGCGAGCGAGTTAACGCTCAACTAGCAACGCCGTTTGCGGGAGGACGCGATGATATGACTCTTAACTCAGACATCGCGGCCTACTGCTGCTTGTCGTAGTAAGTCGTTTCAGTGAACTTCTGTCCGTTCGCACCCGTCCCCGTGAGCGTGACCACGCGCGACTTCCCGTCTTTTGCTACGGTGATATTCCCTGTCATCACCACCCTGCCGGCTTTCGTAGCCGTCGTTTCATTAGTGCGATCATTGACTGGCTTATAGGTCAGCGTGTCGAAGGATGGGCTCCCCTTAATTTGGTACGGTTTGCCATCGAATTTCCCCACCCAGGTCCAGTGAATCGGCTTACCATCCTTATCCACCCCATCCACCGCGCACTTTATCATGTCACGTTTGGCTGACGTGTAGGTGACCGTGGTATTTTTGGTTGCGCCGGCCGGAAACTTCGATTTGCCTTCGTTGAGCTTCCAGGTGCCCATCAACGGATTGGCAGCAAAGGTTGTTGCGGTTGCTATTAACAACAGCGCCACTGCCGCTAGCGTAGTGCGATTCGTTTTCACCGCGCGATGTGAGCATTTTCTCCGATAAGCGTCAATCCAAACGGCGGAATCTGTCGATAGAGGCGAAAGACCGCGCGCGTGTAAAGACGCCAGTAGCACCTGCATCAGCCTCCCGGCAGTCATCCATCATAAGCGGCTTATATCTTGGAATTGGGCTTACGCTTGGTACAACTTACGATGAATAAGCAATTGGCTGTAGTGGCGGCTGTGTCAGCCGCAAGCGTTGCCGAGCCGGCTCTCCTGTTTTACTTCTTTTTGGACGACTTCATGACCCCTTCGGCGATGCACTCCCATTTGCCATTGCGCTCCATCCAGGTATCCACCCAAACGTAGGTGTGGCTAAACTGTTTACCCTCCTTGGTCTTGCCCTTCTCCGTGGTAGTGCCGCACACGGTGGCCAGGCTCGGCCCGTAGACATGAACATCCATGTTGTCGTTCGTTGCCGAGCTCACGGTGTTGGGTTCGTTCTTCATCTCATCAAGGAGCTGCGACTTCCCAACATGTTTTCCGTCGGGATTAAATCCGGCAAAGTCGTCCGCTATCATGTTTCCGACGGCGGCCGAATCCTTGGCTACCAGCGCCTTGACCCAGGCGTCTTCCATCCCCTTGAGATTGGCTTGGACTGCGCTGGAGTCGGCGGAGTTTTCCTGAGCGTGCCCGAAGGGCGCGGCCGCTAAGCCGAGAAGTGCGATTACCAGAACTGACGAGAATAATTTCATAATAATGTTTTTCAGGTTGAATTTAGGGCAACTCGTCTCGAACCGGAAACCCTTTCAGGGCGAGCTACAACGATGTCAGCGCGCTCAGACGCGCATGTCGATACCCGAAGAGTGCGGCCCAGTCGCCGAACCGTCAAGACAGAATGAGTTTGGCCTCGACATTCATGACCAACGCCACTCACGAGCTGCGCGCTGCAGTGGCGGCTGTGCCAGTTGGTAAAACATCCGATCGCATGAGCTGAAGACCTGTAGTGGCAGGCGTGTCGCCTGCGATCTGACTGTAGCCGCTGTCGCTGACTGCGGCTGAGTGCCTGCCACGGCGCCGCAGGCCGTGCAGGCGAAAGTCATCAGCCTGACAATCTTTGACTGGTCGCTGAGCGAGTTTCAACCAAAACGATACGGCCTAACGAGGCTCAATGTTAAATGTTAGACGCGACCCCATTTCCTTCCCCCCCGGGTTCTCCGTATGGCCCCTCTTCGCGGCCAAGGAGTTTAAGTAAATAAGATTTCACGACCCGGCACGTCGATTACTCTTCGTTCAGGGCCTCGGGGACGTAAGCTTTTCGCAGCGGCAGCAGCCCTTTGTAACGAGAATCAAATTGCTCGTAGTGTTCTAGAACGAGGTTAACTAGTTCGTTGCCGTCGACCAGTCGAAGATTGTTCTTACTCTTACCGAATGTAATCGCTTGATGTGTAAACGACCCCAGCGTTACCAGTAAACCGAACTCGCTTGTCGCCACTTTCCCGTATAACGCGGAAACTACGAGATCGCCGATGCTGCCTTCAGTGCTTTTCACCTGCACTTTAATGATCGGAGGTTCAAAACCAAGTTCGTCCTTATGCGCGATGATATCGGGATCGTTGCGCTGTCTTCGGGCGATTCGTCTTTGAGCCAGATCCGAGCCGCCGGAGCGAGCGAGACGGACGGAAAGGTCCAGAGACCGATTGAGCGGGTGCGAAGAGAGCAAATCAGTCTGCGACCGGTACCAAGTAACAGCCTGGGCCGTCCAACTCCGCGTTGACTTTGCGGATTGCAAGACGAGCCTTTCTCATCATGGGCGACAAATCTCCGAAAGCGAATCAGAAGCACAAGGCACAGCAACAGGCGAAAGCCAAAAGCGCGACTCAGAAGAAAGAGCAACAGGCCTCAGCCGCCAAGGCGGCGCCGAGAAAGAAGTAACGACGCTGCCAAGCAGCAACCTTGGTTCGTTAGGAGATTCCGCCCGGCTCAGCTGGGGCGAGCGCGACTTGCAGGGCTTCGACAACGAAGTTTGCGGGAGCGGCCGACATGGGCGGGAGCACATGAGTCAATGCGGGCAACGAGCGAGTTTCAATGGGCGCCCACGCGTGTCGGCGAATCGCACCGCGCGATTGCGAACCTGGTTAGTATTTGGATCTTCTTCTTCCCGGCTGTTAGCCTTTTTACCGACGGCAGCTTGATGAATGGTGATATAATGAACAGTTCGTCGGTTTTCAGTTTAGAGGCAGCTTGAAACTCCTTTATCCACCCGCAATCGATAAGGCGGAAATCGTTAATATTTTTTGCGACAGTCCGTTCATTACCTTTTCCAATTCTCGTGTGCGAGCGTCGCTGAACTCAACTTGGATCGATGGGCACTTGGCTACGTCAGCGCTGGCGTTGAGGTGAGATTGCAGAGAAGAGTCCCGATATAAGTGTCTGGCTCATCTTTGGCACAGAGGATGTGATGTTGCGAAAAATCTTCGACGTTCGCGTCGCGGGTGGTATCGCTAGGGCTCGGCCAACGAAGATGATGGCGGAATGTCTGAGAAATCAGGAATGATTCGAGTTGGATATCAGTGCGCTTGAGATTGCTTTCCAATTCCTTGATTCGATGCGCCAGTTGGATTTTTGGGTTGCTGAAGTTGTCTGTGAAATTGCGCAGGCCTTTCGGATCAAGAAAGCAAATCGTCTGATGCTCATCCTTCAGCAGCCAAAGGATGAAGTCAGGACGGAAGCCGCTTTCCGTGAAGAAGCTTACGGCCTTTTCGGAATTGTGATTGCGCAGAAGGTAAAGTTCGATGTCCGAAAGCATTCCCGTAGCCTCAGCTTTGCAGAACGCTTCTAAATCATCGACGAATCGTTTCTCTCCTTCGTTCAGGTGCGTCGGCACTACCTTAATGATCGACTCCTTTCCCGCGCCGTGCGTGAGGTGAACGAGGGGCTGATAGAGATGATGATTCGCCTGGAATAGCTCTAGTTTGTCGAAACTTAACGCCTCGAAATCGCCCGCTTTGAATTTCTCGCTGAGCTCCTTCAAACGCTTGATGAGTTGCGTCTCAGATTTCTTTACGAGGAATTGATATTCCTTGAGCAGAAGCTCGTCATCGGGACGCAGAACTTGATATTCCAGATACGGCGCTTCGAATTCTCGCTTATGGAAGGCGTAAAACCGATCAAGATAGCTCTTGAGTAACGCGGTTGCGATCTCCTGCCACAAGGGCAATCGGTCAAATCGAAAATCGAGATAACCTGGAGGGATAAACAACTCGTACCACCAGGCGCTGCTCATCAAGCTGCGAAGCTCTGTTGGCGAGAAAAGCACATTGTAATACGCGTTTTCGCGTTTGTGGCGCTCGATCTCGAACCAAACAGCGTCCCATTTGAGGAATGCCAGATGATCTGTTCGCAACGGCTCCTGATTGAGCTTGGCAACTGATCCAGAACCCGAGGGTCTGGATGACTGTTTCTCTAGGCGCGGATACCAATCAGCCACTACTTTTCCGTTCAGCCGCCCTTCCAAGCTTTCGAGAGTTAACCGGACTTCTTTCTTGAAGTCGGGCATGTCGGCTCTCGGGCGAATGACGTTGAGCCGTATTTTTTCCTGCGCGAATTCAGGAAGTTGAATGGTGGGGAGAAAGATAATCTCGCGACGCTCGTCTTCGCCAACTCCTTCTTCTTCGAGGTATTCCTCGAATTCCTTCATGTAATCGCTGCGGATGCCGAAGATGTTCAGCGTCTCCACAAGCTCGATGTAGTCGGGGTGCTTCGCGGGTACGTCATCGCCCTGCAGATCAAGCGCATCCAACGCTCGCGTCCGCTTGAGCTTGAACCGAAATCCTTTCAGCCGCACTCCGCGGCCGAACAGTTGGATAATCTCACTGCCTTCTTTCTTGCCGACATTCATCAGGCCCATCGACGACACGCGCCATGAACTCCAGCCCTCAGTGAATTTCTTCGCGCCCGCTAGCATTCGGATCGGGCTACCTTTTCGTTTTATATCGTCAAACAAGGAACCGGTGAATGCGAGATCTTCGACGATGTAGTGCTCGTCAGGTCCGCGCCGTTCCGCGCAAAGGTCGCAAAGCTTTTTTGCGTCGCCGACATTCACTACTCCAAACCATTCGTTCTCACCAACCCGCAGCCCAATCTCTCCTTCGGTCCCTTGCAGGCGCACGATGTGAAGTTGCCCGCCGCCCGCCGCGTTAAAGACGTGCTTGAGAATATCGCGAAATAGCTCGGCGGATTTCTCCGGCGTGTGCAGAGCTTCGACATAAGGAAAGAACCGGTTAAAAATCCGGCGACCACCTGCTACCAACCCATCCTTCCGTTGTAGCAGCTTCGTAAGCCGACGCTCCGATTCGGCCCGATCTGAAATGAATGACGCGAGAAACTTCAGGATCAGCACCAGGTCGGTATCTTCCTGAGACTGGCGCTGCCCTGTTACTGACCCGCCGACAAAGACCATGAGCGGCGCTTCCAGGAGATACGGGATGAGAGCGGGCCCGCCATCGGCGAACCGCCGGCATTGTTGATAAAAGGAGAGCAGACACGCCGTGAGGTAGAGCGGCCGCGTTTCATCCTCGCGTTCCTCAGCCAGATTCAGAATGTTGAAATCTTTTCCGTAACCGTCGTTGTAGAAAAACTTGTAGGAGTAATCGAAGAGAATGCACTTGGCATAGGTTTGTGTGAGCGCCTTTTGTTTCGCGCCGGAAACTGCCTTGATCGCCTGACCGAAAGTAGCGGAATACTCAAAGGAAAACCCTTTCGCGCAGAGCCGTTCCCGTTTTTCCATCCATTCCTCGCCGCCCGCTCCGCGATGTCCTTCATCGACGAGGACAAGGTTGCTACCCTCGAAGGTATCAACCGCCACCGTCTTCTCACCCGAGGTTTCTCGCAGTTTGTGGATATCGATAATGTCCACGCCGCGCCCGGTGAAGAGCGTCGCGCCTTCGCGGTCGTAGAACTCAGCCTCGATTCCGGAAAGTTCGAACTCCTCCTTATGCTGACGCGAAAGTCCTTCGTTGGGCGTAAGCAGGATGATGCGGTTCAGATCCTTCCGCTTACCCGCTTTGCCAAGGTAATGGAGAAATTGACGGATGTGACAGTGCATGAGCAGCGTCTTACCGCTCCCGGTCGCCATCCAGAACGCCAGCTTGTTTAAGTCGCCAGGCGTAAACGGCTCGATCTGCTCGCGTCCGCCTAGCTCACGGTTAAAGAGAGTAGCTGTGCCATTCAGTGAATTCAGCAGCTCTTCCGCATCCCGGAAATATCTTTCCAGATAATGCTCGGTGAAGAGCAATCCGAGATACTGAAAGTAAAGTGGATAAATCGTCTGCCCTTGTAGATTGCGTTTGCTCGTGATGTGCTTCCAATGGCCGACAACGTTGCTGTCATAACTGCGCAGCATCTCATCCGAGATTGCGCGGCTACTTCGGCAAGCGCGCCACGAGTTGCTGCACGAACTTGGAGCCGCCGTCCTCGGCCCAGCCTTCAAACTCCGGCGCACGCAGCATTTCCGACAACCGCGCAAAGTCATCGATCCCGAGCTGGTTTAAAGCCCACTGCGCCAAGACGAGCTTGTCGGCAAGATGCGTAGCCGGCATTAGCTCAAGCTCTCGAAAGTTTCGCTCTCAAACATTCGGCGCTGAAATTCTTCCTCGATCAGGTGCACCTTGTTGTGCGGATCGTTTAGCGTGTAAGAGCCGTTGAGGTAGATAAAATCGAACTCGGTGTCGGCGGGATTGACCTGGAGTTTGGCGAGAAATTTCTCCAGCGCGATGTTATCGGTCCTTGCCTCGTCACTCAGCGTCCGCCAGAGGATCAGCGTGCGTCCGCCCGCGCGCTTTTCGCCAGTAACAGTGAGGAAGCCTTTCTGATGATCGATGTGTTTGACCTTGAGACCGATGAGCCAGTTGAAGGTCTCGACCAAATCCACTTCCGTCTCCTTCGTCTCGCCCGCGCTGGAGGTAGCAACTTGGAGTTTGTAACCAAACGGATCGCGAAACTCTGTTAGATCAAGCAGGCTCTTGTTTCCGGCGCTTTCGACGTCGAGGAAATAGCCAAGCCAATATTCTTTGCGCTGACGGTCATCCGCGCGTTGCAATGCAGCCTCCTGTTCCGGCGTGCGGCGCAGATAAAGATTGTTCAGCGCATCTTCGTAGCTTTCTAGCCTAACGATCTTGAAAGCATGCGAAATGCCGGTATTTCGTGTTTGCGGTTTGCCTTCTTTCCAGTCAGTTGAATAGGCGACCTTCTTCAGGCGCGGCACGAGCACGGAGTCGAAGTGCTCATCTATCTCAACAAGTAGATATCTTCGATTACCGTCGTCGTCCCTGTTGAGATTGATTACGGCATGACCGGTAGTGCCAGAACCTCCAAAGTAATCCAAAACGGTCGCGTCACTCTGCACTGCACCTCCTACGCGGACACAGCCGGTGACTGCGAAGATCGATTTAGGGAAGTCGAAGACGTTTCGGTCCCCGAAAAGACTTTTAAGCATCGCCGTGCCGTACTCCGTCGCCGAATACTTCTTGTCTATCCACACGGTGAGCGGGAGCACGCCGGCAGTATTCGGTCTATACTTATAATAGACTTGAAGGTCTCCGTTGGCTTTTCGCTTCGGAACAATCTCCTGACCCTGTGCGCTGATTCTCTCTAAGCCCCATCGCCAAACTCGGTCTGCGCCCTTAGAATCGATAGGATAAATCACCTCCTCTTCGGATTGGGGTTCTTCTAGCACATCGTAAGCGCGCTTGGATTCGACCCACTGCAATTTAGGGATCCGAATACTTGATCCCTTTACATAAAGCGGAAAGAAACGTCTCGGGCGAGCAACCCTTTCTGAACTCGATCCTTCTCGCCGGAAATTTCTCCATTCAAAATCCCCGCCCTCGTCTTCGCGGTTGAAACGCGCTTGTTGTTCTTCCGTACGCGGAAGTTTAGCGATGACTGCTTCGTCAGATGCACCTAAGAAGATCGCGTACTCGTGTGCTTGAGCGAAACCGCGCAAGGTAATCCTACCCGAAGGATTTATTCGGATGCAAACAACACCGAGAGCATTCTCGGAACCAAAATGATAACTGAGAAGCGTTGTGAACTCCTTTTGTTGTTCGTCATCAATCGTTGCACAAAAAATTCCGTCTTCAGTCAGCAATTGTCGCCCGTGGGGCAAAGACTGCCCAACCATCGTCAGCCACGATGAAGACTTGTAATTATTCTTGTATAAAATTTCCGAAGCCGCTGTGTTATAAGGTGGATCGATATAGACACACTTCACCTCCTCTCGATATCGCTCCCGCATGAATTGAAGCGCCTGGAAGTTTTCCGAATGGAAACAGACACCGTCTAGGGTCGTGTCCAAGTCTTCGATAGTTCCGAGCAACTTAAGAGTGAACACGCGGTCGAAGTGACGCGTGTCCACGATTAGCTGCGGATTTGCCTGCAGGAAGTCCGCTGTGCGTTGAGGATTAACTTCCGAAAGCGCAAACAAGTCATTCCACTCCTCCCACTGTGCGTCACAAGCGCAGATGTCGGGATAAAGCGCTTCGAACACGCGGTCGAGTGTGAGGCAGTAGCGCGTTTCAACGACAAACTTCTTTTTAAGCCAAAGCTTCTTCTGAAAGTCTTCGAGCTGCGCCAGCATGCGAATGATCGGCATGGCGCATCGACGAATAGCGCGAACCTTGGATAGATACTCCTCGGCTTTCGGCGCGGTGCTGTTCTCGATGTCGTCGAGATGCATCACTTCGTTCTTGATGTAAAAATCCAGCTCGCGCTTTAGGAACCCGCCAAGATCTTTGTGGATGAAATAATCGAAAAAATATTTCGCGGTGTAAGCGCGCAGCTGTTTCTGCAAGATTGTGCGGGTCTCCTTCTTGTCCTTGCTCTTGTAAGTGTTGTCCTGCGCGAAGAGAAACGTCTTCCACTTCTGCGGTAAGTTATCGGCGATGGTCTTTACCGTGTCGGCGTTGAGCTTGTCCTGGAGATTGCGTTCACTAACATGTTCGCGGTAGCGGAAGCGGAGCCGGAGATTGTTTCCCTCTTCTTCCCACGGCTGTTCGGCGTCGAGAGTAAAGGCGCGCGTAGTTTTGCCATCCGGCTTGCGGTTGTCTTTCTCTGTGTCGCCTTCAATGAGCTTGAACTGAATGGTGGCTTCGCCTGGCAAGTCGCCAAGGTTCAACTCACTCGGGCCGAGATCGTCTTTGCGGATGTGAAAGGTGTAGTCGCGTAATAGCTCGGAAGATTTGATGTAATACTGATCCATGTTGGCCCAGATCAGCTTCACCTCCTCTCCATTGTAGGGGATCATGTATTTCTCGCGCCCCTGCACCGTGGATCGATGCAAGCCGAGAAAGTCGCCGCCTTCATAGTAGCGGGAGAAAAAGGTAAGCAGATGGGAATAAACTTCGTCAGCAAGCGCAGCGAGATCACCTTCGCCCTTTAGCTTTGCCCGCAATTCCATGACGCGCGGCGATTGCTCCGGAGAAATGCCGGCAGCCTGCGCTGCCTTCTCCGCTTTGCCTAACTCTTCTTCGATGTTCGCGGTGTGCAGCGTTTGATGACTTTGCAGCGCCTCGCGCACTGTCTTTTCCAGGTGTTGATCGAGAAACTCCGTGATCTCTGCGTGCCGCTGCCGAAGCACGCGGTAGATGCCGAAATCGAGATCAGCTTTATCCAGCTCGAACAACTCGCGAAGCTTGCCTTTGAGCTTCTCGAAATTAGCTGAGACCATAGTTTGGACGGCTTCTGACATGACGGAGGGTTTACAATTGCTGGCTGCTGCTGTCGATCAATGACCAACGGATAGTGAAAAGTGGTTTGTGCTGAATATTCTGGTGGAGCTTGCCGCGAATGGCGGCGACCAGATCATCCCGCTGGGAAAGAATGCGATCTTCGACCTCAAAGATTTCCTGCCGCAATTTGCGCTGGCGGCGTTCCACTTCAGATATCTCGCTCTGCAACCGCGCCTGTTCTGTTAGATCGACAGTTTTGTTTGCTTCATGGCGCAGTTCGCGAATGCGTTTCTTCGTGTCTTTCAACGCTTTCTCAGAGCTCGCCACTTGATCATCAGCCCAGCCATCGAGCTTGGCTAGCTCCGCTTCAAAGAAGCGGGAGTTTCGTTCGGAAATAGTTCTCAGGAGCACTTCCTGGGTAGCCACGCGCTGCCGTTCCAGCTTATCGACATCGAGGCCAAGCTCCGAAATCGCCGCCACAGTCGCGGGAAGTTGTAAGAGCCGCGCGGCTTGTTCCTGGTCGGTCGCATTGCCCGCGTCGCTGAATCCAGCGAAAATCAGATAATCCTCGGCTTGGTTCAAAGCCTCAACAGTTAGCATTGTTAATGTGACCCATCCGCTCTGCCCGATCAGCGGTTGTAGAATGGAAACCTTTCCCGCACGTGCGCCGTAATCGAAATGCACCTCCGCGGGTGCAAGCTCGCGTTCCTTCGCGCGCGCAAGCAAACATTCGGCGAGAGGATGATTCAAGCGATAGAGATGTGCTTCTCCAGATCGCCTGGGAAGTTCGTACAGGCCTAGTGGAATTTCGCCATCCCTTTCGGGAAACGGAGCGGAGTTCAATCGGAATGAAGAATCATCAATGAACTCAGCATGGCCATCCAATTCATGCCGCGTGGTCCGCATTAACATCTGCTCGAACTTTCCGAGTGCGGTTTCAGACTTGTCAGCTTGTTCCCGAAGTTTTTCGCGAACTTCGTCATCAAAATTTTCCAGAAGCTTTTGCCGCGTCTTGGTGATTGCTTCGTTGATCTCGAAGCTCAACTCCATCTGAAGTTGATCGAACGCGGTCTTGATCTCCTCGTGTTTGCGGCAGCGCTGATAGATGTCGTTGATCCGCTTCTCGAAATCGACGCCGGATTCGATCGCGCCTAACACCTCGTCGCTTGCCCGAAAATGCCTTCGAACAAATGAAACTTCTCAGAGAGGAGTTGATAAACACGCTTGGTCAGCCGCGTTCTTGCGGTTGAGGAAATTAACTACAACCACGTCGTGCTTCTGTCCGTATCGATGGCAGCGTCCGATCCGTTGCTCGATTCGTTGCGGGTTCCACGGCAGGTCGTAGTTCACTACGAGCGAACAAAATTGAAGGTTGATGCCTTCTGCGCCTGCCTCG
>CAVSMG010000018.1:0-31379 GCA_963728955.1 uncultured Verrucomicrobiae bacterium | reverse complement strand
CGGTTTTGCAGACCGCGACCTTACCACTTGGCTACCCCGCCGGGCATTCGTGAGAGCGGACAATATCGTTGTAGCGGCGCTTGTATCAACTCGCGAACGCTTTCGGAGTCAAGCGCCCGGCGTTTGACACAAACGCCCTACAATCTTTCCCCTTCAAGCCTTCAACACTTTAACGCTTCAACGAACCCGGTTATTCTGACCGCGTGACTAAGTCGTTGGAGCTTTTTGCGCGTGCGCAGAAGCGCATTCCCGGCGGCGTCAATTCGCCGGTGCGCGCGTTCCGCAATGTCGGCGGTGAGCCGTTCTTCGTTGCGCGGGGACAAGGCGCGCGGATTTGGGATGTCGATGGAACTGAGTACATCGATTACGTCGGGAGTTGGGGCCCGGCGATTCTTGGGCACGCGCCGAAGGCGGTTGTGGATGCGGTGCGCGATGCAGCGACGCGGGGACTGAGCTTTGGAATTCCAAACCCGCTTGAAGTTGAGATGGCGGAATTAATCTGCCGATGGATGCCGTCGATAGAGAAAGTGCGGATGGTGAACAGTGGCACGGAAGCCACCATGTCGTGTATCCGCCTCGCGCGGGCATTCACCGGGCGAGACAAGATCATCAAGTTCGATGGTTGCTACCACGGACATGCGGATCCGCTTTTGGTGAAAACCGGTAGTGGCGCGCTAACTCACGGCCAGCCGAGCAGCGCTGGTGTTCCGAAGGCATTTTCTAATCTAACAATCTCGCTACCGTTCAATAATGCTGTATTAGTGCGGAAAGCGTTTCACGAAAACGAAGGCGAAGTCGCGGCGTTAATAGTCGAGCCGATACCAGCCAATGCTGGTCTTTATTTTCCTGACGAGAAGTTTCTGGCCGTCTTGCGCGATGAATGCGCGAAAAACGGCGCACTTTTGATTTTTGATGAAGTGATCACCGGGTTTCGAGTTGCGCGTGGGGGGGCACAGGAATTCTTCGGAGTTAAACCTGATCTGACCGCTTTAGGAAAAATAATCGGCGGAGGATTACCCGTTGGCGCATTTGGCGGACGCGCTGAGATCATGGACCAGCTTTCGCCGGATGGCGCGGTATATCAGGCAGGCACATTATCGGGCAATCCGCTCGCGCTTGCGGCCGGTTTGGCGCAACTGCGCGAGCTCGAACGGATCAATGCTTGGAAATTGCTCGAACAATTGGGTGCGCAATTTGAAGAGCTCGCGCGTGAGGCGGTCAACAGCGCAAAAACCGACATCACGTTTCACCGGCTTGGTTCGATGTTTTGTCTGTTCTTTGCCCCGGAGCCGATTGTCGATCTCGCAGGCGCGCAGCGAAGCGACCTGAAGATGTTCGGCAGATTTTTTCATGGTTGTGTGAAACGGGGAGTTTATTTCGCGCCATCTCAATTTGAGACCGGATTTATCTCCGTTGCGCACGCGCTGAAAGACCTTGAGCGTACCGGCGCTGTTGTGCGTGAAACGCTGGCCAGTTTGTAGGGAAACGATCAGCTTTCTCCCTATACGCGCATAATTGCCGGAGCGAGGAAATGATGGGCGCCGTTTTCCTTTGTAACCTCGACTCCGGATCATTCGGGTTGCCCGGCTGCAGCTTTATGCGAAGGCTGGAGGGATTTTGATTTGAGCCGAGACTTCAAACATGTCTCCACTTCGATAAACATGACCATGGCGACAAACTCACGAATCCGTCCCGCGGCGAAGTTTTTTTTCGATGGCGACAGGAAGTTCTTTGTCAAAGGCGTGACCTATGGTCCGTTCAAGCCGGACGCGAACGGAAACTATCTAGGTCGGCCTGAGCAAGTGGACATCGATCTCGCGTTGATGGCTACGGCGGGCTTGAACGTTGTGCGGATTTATCACTCGCCGCCACGATGGTTTCTTGATCGCTGCACTGTGGCCGGCATCCGGGTGCTGGTCACGCTTCCCTGGGAAAAGCACATCGAGTTTCTACGCGAGCGATCCACACGTAGACAGATTTCCGAAAACGTTCGCGCTTCCGTGAAAGTGCATGCCGGTCATCCAGCAATTTTTGGCTATCTGGTGGGTAACGAAATTTCCAGCACGATGGTGCGCTGGCTCGGTACCGCACGGGTAATTGAATTTGTTGAGGAATTGATTCAGATCGGCCGCGCCAGCGATCCGGAAGCGCTCTTTTCGTATGCCACGTACCCGCCGACCGAATATCTCCTTCCGCAGAACGCCGATTTTTCCTGTTTCAATGTTTATCTTCATAACCAGCGCGATTTCGAAGGCTACTTGCTGCGGCTGCAAAATCTCACCGGTGAGCATCCGCTCATCCTCGGTGAATTCGGCATGGACACCATCCGGCACTCCCAGGAGGAACAGGCGGAAGTCCTTGGGTGGCACATCGACAGCATCGTAAAATGCGGTTTGGCCGGCACGATTCTTTTCACGTGGACGGACGAATGGTTCACTGGCGGCCAGGAAGTGACGGACTGGGCGTTTGGCCTCGTCACGCGTGAGCGCGTGCCGAAGAAGGCGTTCCACACTATTCAGGGGAAGCTCGGGCGAAACGATTCGACTTTGCCTCACCTTCCGTTGCCGCGCACACCCTTGGTGTCGGTGATTGTGTGTTCCTACAACGGTGCCCGCACTCTTACTGCCTGCCTCGATTCGTTAGGTAAACTAAATTATCCCGCCTACGAAGTCATTCTTGTGGACGATGGCTCCACCGACGACACGGCCTATGTCGCCGCACAGTTTCCTCAGGTGCATTACATTCATCAGAGTAATCATGGATTGAGTCACGCTCGCAACACCGGGGCGGCCGCAGCCAAAGGTGAAGTATTGGCGTACACCGATTCGGACTGCATGGCGGACGCCGATTGGCTGTACTATCTCGTTGGCACGCTTGTTAGCGGCGATTACGCCGGAGTGGGCGGGCCTAACATCACGCCGCCGGCGGAAAATTGGATTCAGGCATGCGTTGCAGGGGCGCCGGGCGGGCCAAATCATGTTCTCCTTACGGACACAGTCGCAGAGCATATTCCTGGCTGTAACATGGCGTTTTACCGCTGGGCGTTTGAAGGGGTTGGCGGCTTCGATCCCGAATATCGCAAGGCCGGTGATGACGTCGACTTCTGCTGGCGAATTCAACAGACTGGATGGGTCATTGCTTTCAGTCCAACCGCGCTCGTTTGGCACCATCGACGGTTCACGCTTCGCGCTTTTCTGAAACAACAGGATGGCTACGGCGAAGCCGAATCGCTGTTGCGTTTTAAACATCTGATCTTCTTTGGGCCCACCGGCACTGCGAAATGGCGCGGCCAAATCTACGGCGCTACACGGTTCAGTTGGTTTATTAACCGGCCCGTGATTTACCACGGAGCTTTTGGTGAAGGATTTTTCCAATCGATTTATCCGGTCCCGCAATCGGAGATTGCTGCGTTATTGAGCAGCATTGAATGGGTTGCGCTGACGATCTTTCTCTTCGGTCTCGGCATTTTTCTGCCTGCGCTACGCATTGTTCCTTACCTCATGCTGGGTGGCACCTTTTGCGTAGCGCTCTCATACATGGTGCGTGCGCGCATTGAACCGAAATTCGACACTGTGCATGCACGTCTGCTGGTGATGATTCTGGCATTCGTACAACCACTGGTGCGCGGATTTTCTCGCTATTTCACATGGCTCCGATTCAAACGCACACCGGCAAGCGTGATTCGAAAACACGAACATTTGCCCGAACGCATACGCGCGGGAGGCAACCTGAGTCGCCAGACGTTTTGGAGCGAGCAGGGAAGGGACCGGCACTATTTGCTGGGTGCGCTGTTTGAACTACTGGAGGAAGAAGGCTGGCGCTATTCCACCGACAGCGGGTGGAACGATTGGGATATTCAAATCTACGGCAACTTCTGGTGGAGCATAGCCCTGCAAACCGTCACAGAATATCACGGAGGCGGAAAATGTTTGACTCGCGTGCGGCTTCGCAATCGGATGGTGATCACAGCGATCATTTTTAATCTGATGGCGATCAGCTTATTGATCTACCGTCAGCTCAACGTTTCCCACCTCGACCTCTGGTTCATCGTTGGTTATGGGCTTTTTCTGGTTTTTCTGGCGACACGAGCGCGTGCGTTAAAATCGCGAGTAGCCGAACTCGTTGAGCTTGCTGGCTTGCGAGCGGGTCTGCAGCGGGTGGGACGTAAAGGGAAAAACATCGCTGCAAAAGCGGAACCTGAGCTTCAGGTACAGGTGAACGTCACCGACCCTGCATCGTCGCAGTTGCCGGGGTAGTGCGGGCGGGTTTCCGGCGAGGGCAGGTTGACAGCCAATAGTGTTCGGCAGGCGATGTGCTTTTGCAATGAAGGTAGAGTGTTAGCGGGAGTTGTGCGACACAAAGAGATTGGGCACGGCGTAGTTGTTAGGCGATGGACTGCGCGTTGAGGGTAAGCTTCGCCCCGGCGCGGCATCGGGCTGAAAAAACCTGATGCGTGCTTAAATCCTTTTTGCTTTTAACGCCAACGCGGCGCTGAGTTCATCCAGCGTCGCATAGCCCAGCAGATAAAAGCGGATCATTTCCATGGCGCGTTTGCCGGGGCGGCGTCCGCTCCGGCGCAGCAACAGCAGTGCGGCAATCAGCGCGCAGTAAACTTGCAAGGCCACGCCGCGCTCGCTCTCTGCCAGCCAGTGACGACAGCCCAAGATGCATTTGAGCCATTTGAAAAAGAGTTCCACTCGCCAGCGGCTGCGATAGATCAGGGCCAGCAATTCGGCACTCAAGTCTTCCCGCGCTTTGTTGCTTACCAGCAATAACTCGCCCCCTTCGCTCTGCACCCGCACCAGACGTATGAGGTTTCTTCGGTTTTGCGGTCAGGGGCTTTTGGAAATAGAAAGGAAGAGTCCCTATGCAATCCAACAGCAGCAAGTTCGCCCGGCGTTATGACCGGGAGTTTAAAGAGAACGCGGTCGCTCTGATCCAAAGCGGCCGCTCCATTACCGAGGTGTCGCGTGATCTTGGCGTATCGCATTGGTCTTTGAGCCGGTGGCTCAAAGACGCTCAATGCGGTCTCTCTTTCAGCGAACCTAAAACCCTTTCAGCCGAGACGCCGGAGCAGCGCGAGCTGCGTCGGCTGCGCCAGGAGAACGACTATCTGCGCCGGCAGCGCGACATTTTAAAAAAAGCCTGCAGCATCTTGTCGGCCGAGGTGCAGCCCAGCGATTTACGGTGATGGAGCACATGGAACAGTCTCATTGCCTCACCGAAATGGCCGACGCTCTGGAGATTTCCAAGAGCGGTTTTTTCGCTCATCAACGTAAAGAAGAGCGCCCCCGTGCTCAGCAGGACAGCCAATTATCCAATGCAATCGAGTCAATCTTTGTGGCCAGTCGCAGGACCTACGGCAGCCCGCGCATCATGCACGCTCTGCGCAAAACCGGGCGGCGCTGCGGCAAAAATCGCATCGCTCGGCTGATGCGCTCAGGCGGTTTCCGCGCCAGGCAAAAACGTCGATTCAGGCCCAAAACAACTCAGAGCGCTCATAAGTTGCCCGTAGCGCCAAACTGGCTGGACAAAATCCCCAACCCGGATCGTCCCGGCCGGGTTTGGTTAGCCGATATCACCTACATCCAAACCCAGGAGGGTTGGCTTTATCTTTCCGGGATCCTGGACCATTGCTCAAGGCGCTGTGTCGCTTGGCATGCCGACGAGTCCCTGGAGAGCTCGCTCGTAGCAACAACCTTCGAAAAAGCCTGCCGTGACCAGCAGCTCGAGCCCGGACTCCTCCACCATTCGGATCGCGGCGTCCAATATGCCAGCACTCAGTTTCAAACTCTACTGCGCTCTTGCGGTGCAGCCGCTTCCATGAGCCGCAAAGGCAATCCGTACAACAACGCCATGATGGAAAGCTTCTTTGCCACCCTCAAAACTGAATGCTTCCAAAACCAAATCCCAAAAAGTCGCCGTGAGGCCAAATTGATCTTATTCGATTACATCGAAACCTTCTACAACCGCCGTCGACTTCACAGTAGTCTCGGATACCAATCACCACTGGAATTCGAATGAGAAACTGAATAAAATATAAAAGTGTCAGTTTTCGAAGATAGATTATATCGGCGTTTCCTGACGCCACCGGCCCGCTCCCAGCCGCACTAATCCATCAAAGGTAACGCTGGCAGCTTTTTCAGCCGCACTCAGGGGCCACTCTTCCATGACCTCGAAACATGCCTCCTGGCGCAACCGCAGCAGATAAGAACAACCCGCCCGCTCCAGCTCACTAAACAGCGCGTAATCTTCTCCGTAATAGCGATCACCCACGTAAAACTCCCCAGCCGTCAAATGCCTGCGCAACACTGCCCGCTCACAACACCGCGCACTCGTTACCACCGCTCCCACCGGTTTCTCTTCCCATAAATTAAATTTCAGATGCAGCCTGAGTGCGCTCTCCCTGCCGTGCTGATAGCGCCACAATGCCCACGCCATCCGCGGCAACGCCCGCCACAAGGTGCCGTCAACCACCAAAAGCTGCGCCCGATACGGCTCCAGCCGCTTGTCGGCGCCCTGCAAGTCTTCCCTCTGCTGCTCGGCCGCAACTCTGCAAACACTCTCTGCAACAACTCTGGATCGACCACCGCTTGTGCCTCCGAAAAGCTGCCCAGGCTCACCGGGGCTGAGCAAATTTCTTCTTGCACCCGCTGCAAGCGACTCGCCGCGCACAATCCCCGCATCGAATCCACTACCGGATTGAACAGCCCCAAAAGCAACAGACTGAGATAATCCTTTTGCCCCAGCTTGCGCCGCGGATCACTAAAGGTGCGCGGCTCTTTGCCCACTGCAGCCGCTCGCTCCAAGCGCCCCTCAAATTCTTCGATCAAGCGCCAGCGAGACAATTCCTCTTGGCTGATTTGCCCCTTGGCTCTGGCACCCATAACGAGCCAATCCAAGCATCACTGCCGCTAGAGTACAAGTAGAATCTGAGCAGAAAACTTGCCGAACACTACTGGTTGACAGCCTGCACTCAGACACAGGCGACGCGTATGCTACGCCGCATCATAATTTCAAACGCACTCTGCCTTTTCCGCGCACGATGCGACCAATTCGTTTCGCTCGCAATATCGAGATTGCGCGGTTTGCATTTCGTTCTGCGACGATCGCCACCATCCCGATACCCATATTGAAAACCTGGTACATCTCCTGACGATCGACGTTTCCATTATGCTGCAGGATTTGGAAGATACGCGGGACACGCCATGTTTCCTCGGCGATCACTGCATCACAGTTTGAAGGCAAGATGCGCGGCAGATTATCAATTAAACCGCCGCCGGTGATATGAGCTAAGCCTTTGATCACGCCGCTTGGAATTTTTGCCAACAGCGGCTGATAATTCTTATGCACGCGCAACAGCGCTTCTCCGATGCTGCTTGTCGATTCGGGCAAACGCGAACCTGGTTTGAGCCGCATTGTCTCGAACAGAATTTTTCGCGCCAGCGAGTACCCGTTTGTGTGCAAGCCGTTTGAAGCGAGACCGAGAATCACGTCACCGGGCCGGATTTTTTTTCCATCGATGATCTTATTCCGCTCGACGACCCCAACGACGCAACCGGCCAGATCGTATTCGCCTTTGCGATACATTCTCGGCATTTGCGCAGTTTCACCGCCGAGTAATGCGCAGCCAGCTGCCAAACAAGCACGAGAAAAACCGCGAAGTAATTGTTGGAAAACACGGGGTTCGAGTTTTTCGCAGCCGATGTAATCGAGGAAGAAAAGTGGCCGCGCGCCGAGCACGGCGATATCGTTCACACAATGATTCACCAGATCCGCGCCGACTGTGTCATGCTTGTCCAAAGCGAACGCGACTTTCAATTTCGTGCCGACGCCATCGATGCTGGCAACCAGGACGGGCTCGCGCATCCCGGGAAAGCTGGCGCGAAATAACCCGCCGAACCCGCCCATTTTTCCAAGGACCTGCGGACCGTGGGTTGGCCTAACGATCGAGGCAATCTCGCGCTTTAGCCGGTTCGCACAATCGACATCAACACCCGCAGATGCGTAGGCTTTTGTTTGTTTGTCGGCAGATTTCACCGATTTTCGCAGATTATTCGAGAATTAATCTGTGTAAATCTGCGGTAATTCGTGGATCACTTCAGATCGGTGAACAACGTCGGTTGCGCTTCCTGATCGGCCAGAGCTTTGGCGCGCTGCTCGCGTCGTTCCATGATGAACTTGTCGAGTGCAGGATCGACGGGCAGGGGATAGTCGCCGTTGAAGCAGGCCAGACAAAAACTGTTTAACGGTTTTCCTGTCGCGCGCACCATTCCTTCGACGTCGAGATAACCGAGACTGTCCACACCCAGATATTTGCAGATGTCTTCGATGGACATTTGGTTTGCGATCAGTTTTTCGGGATCGGGAAAATCGATGCCGTAGTGGCAGGCAAACCGATGTGGCGGACAACTGACGCGCATGTGCACTTCCTTGGCGCCAGCCTCTCGCAGGTTCACTACGCGCGCACGCGCGGTGGTGCCGCGCACGATCGAGTCGTCCACGACGACCACGCGTTTTCCGGCCACCATTTCCTTGATCAAATTCAATTTCACGCGCACGTCAAAGTCGCGGATAAGCTGGCTGGGCTGCAGGAATGTGCGCCCGATGTAGTGGTTCCGGACGAACGCATGCGCAAAGGGAATGTTGAGTTCCTGCGCGAATCCGAGTGCGGCGTAGTTTCCGGAATCCGGCACTGGCACGACAATATCCGCTTCAACTGGAAATCTGCGCGCCAGTTCGCGTCCCATTTCAGTGCGGATTTTCCCGACGTTCACACCAGCGAGTTTACTGTCTGGTCGCGCGAAATAGACGTACTCGAACATGCAGAAAGCAGGCTGTTGCGGCTGGAATGGAAATTCAGAGCGCATTCCGCTCTCATCGATAATTAACACTTCGCCCGGCTCGACGTCGCGAATGAATTCCGCATGAATCAAATCAAACGCGCATGTCTCTGACGCCAGCACGTAGGCGCCGTCCAGTTTTCCGAGTGAAAGCGGTCGCCAGCCGAATGGATCACGCACGGCAATCAATTCGCGTTCGCTCATGATGAGAAGAGAAAATGCGCCTTCAATTCGCCGCAGAGGCCCAAGCGCGCTGCTGCCGTTATCCAGCGGTTGTGCAAGAAGGTGTAAAATGATTTCGCTGTCCGCCGTCGTTTGGAAGATTGAACCCTTGCGTTCCAGTTCGTCCCGCAGCAGATCGGCATTAATCAGGTTACCGTTATGCGCGATGGCCATCTGACCGCGAATACAGTCGACTACGAAAGGTTGCGCGTTTTTGATGGTGCTCGTGCCCGTTGTCGAATAGCGAGTGTGCCCGAGCGCGCGCGTCCCCTTTAGCCTCGCCAATTCTTGTTGACCAAAAACCTGCGACACCAGACCCATGTCCTTGTGCATGAGAAAACTCGTGCCAGGACCGTTGCTTGTCACGATTCCGGCGCTCTCCTGGCCGCGGTGTTGCAAGGCGAACAGGCCGTAATACGTCAGCACAGCGGCGTTCGGGTGGCCGAACACGCCGAAAAGACCGCACTCGTGGTGCGGGTAGGACTCGTGCTCGGTAGGTTCGGGAATGTCGATCTCCACTCGCGATAGGTTTTCGGAGTTGTCCAGGGTCACACTGAATAATCCACCAAATTGCGTCCTGTTCAATTGCTCGATTTGAACCGCGTAGCCGTCGCGGTTCAATCAATTCCGCTCGGCCTACATTCTTTCTGGCCTTTGTTTCTGTATCGCCTGTGAATGTGAGATGTCGATCTTCTAAACGAGCCGTGGTAATTTCGGACGCCTCCTTCCAAATGAACTCCGACAATGAGCCAAGTCCTCGATTGGAAATCGCGCACGTCCTGAGCATGGACCTGGTGGAGTATTCGAAGTTGCTCATCACCGAACAGACCGCGGTGCTAAGCGAGCTGACCCATATCGTGAAAGAGACGCCGCGGTTTCGTCAGGCCGATGCTGATGGGAAACTCCTTCGGATTGCTACCGGCGATGGGATGTCGCTCGTGTTTTTTGATGATCCTCAGGGGCCAATTGAATGCGCCGTGGAGATCGCGACGGCAATCAAATCGCATCCACACATTCGTCTGCGTATCGGTATTCACAGTGGACCGGTCAACCATGTCCTCGATGTAAACGATCGATCCAGTATCGCCGGCGCCGGAATTGATATTGCGCAGCGAGTGATGGATTGCGGCGATGCCGGGCACATTCTGCTTTCGAAACGTGTTGCCGAAGATTTTGCCCCATTTCCTCGTTGGAATGTTTGTCTGCACGAGCTTGGCGAATGCGAGGTCAAACACGGTCGCAGAATTTCGTTGATCAACTTTTTTACTCGCGAAATCGGAAACCCGGCACGACCCAGGAAGTGCGAATCCCAGTCGCTGGCAATTTCGACAATTGCCGCGCAGAGATTTTCTGTGCAAAAGCGTGTCGCGATAGTCGTCGGCGCGGTTCTGCTGACCGCGCTGGCTCTCGCTGTCTTGTTTTTCTCGAGACAGCAGCAGACAATCAAACACGCCATCGCAGTTTTGCCTTTTGAAAATGCGAGCAGCGATCCAAACACGGAATATCTGGCGGAAGGAATTTCCGAGGCCTTGATCAACAGTCTGGCGGAGTTAAAGCAACTGCGAGTCGTCGCGCGCGCATCGGCATTTCGCTACAAGGGCAAGGATGTCGACGCCCGCCGGGTTGGACGCGAGTTGGATGTCACCGAAGTGCTCACTGGAAAGATTCGCCAGGTTAGCGACGCTCTTAATGTTCAGGTGGATCTGGTGGATGCGGCCACCGGCGCTCAGCTTTGGGGCGCGGGTTACGACCGAAAGAGGGCTGATCTCGTTGCGGTCAAAGAAGCGATTGCGAAAGAGGTCGCAGAAAAACTAAGAGTAAAATTAACCAGCGAAGAGCGGCAGCGCCTGGTCAAGCGCGATAGTTCGAACCCAGAGGCGTATCAATATTATTTGCGCGGCCGCTATTTTTTGAACAAGCGGAGTGCGGATGGAATCCGAAACGCGATCGACCAATTCCAGCGGGCCACAGAACACGATCCTAATTTCGCGCTCAGTTACGCCGGGTTGGCGGACTGCTACATCGCGCTGACTTTTTACAATTTTGCCGCGCCGCACGAAACCATGCCGAAGGCGAAACAATCAGCGCTCAAGACGCTGGCATTGGACAATAGCCTGGCCGAAGCACACACCTCACTCGGCAATATCCTCGTGAATTACGATTGGAATTGGGCGGAGGCCGAAAAGGAGTTCAAGCGCGGCATTGAACTCAGGCCGGATTATGCGACGGCCCATCAGTGGTACGCGATGCATTATTTGACTGCTACCGGTCGATTGGAAGAGGCGATAAATGAAATGAAAAAAGCGGTGGAAATCGAGCCGGCATCGCTTGTCATGAATTCGTTTATGGGAGCGACGCTGTGGTACGCGCGCCGGTACGATGAAGCCATCGATCAATGTCGGCGAACCATAGCGATGGACCCAAACTTTGCCGTCGCCCATTGGCATCTTGCCCTCAGCTACGAGCAAAAGCAGATGTTTGAAGCGGCGATCGACGAATGCCAAAAGGCGGTCTCCTTGTCCGGCGGCAGCCCGTTAATGAAAGCCGCGCTTGGTTATGCGTATGCCACGTCGCAACGAAAACAGGAGGCGCACAAGATCATCGAGCAGTTGAATGAGCTTGCAACGCAGCAGTATGTGTCTCCCTACACGGTCGCGGCCATCCATGTGGCGCTTGGTGATCATGACCAGGCTCTTCGTTTGTTGGAGCAGGCATACAACGAGCACTCATTCCATCTGGTGCAGCTGAATGTATCGCCGCAATTCGAACCGCTTCGGTCGCACCCAAAATTTCAGGACTTGGTCGCGCGTCTTGGTCTTTCCCGTTAACCATTCAAGAAAATCACAAACTGGGAATGCCTTCAGCGCGGGTGTCGCTCTCCACTGCGCGGCGGATCGCGTTCCACCAATCGTCGTAAAGATCGGCAATTGGCCAGGTGCACTTTTGGCTGCCGACACAAATGCGAAGTTGGTCGCCGCCGGTTTTACCGAATTGCTGGAATGGGATCTGTCGGGTCTGCAGAATTGAAAGTATCTTTTGAAGGTTTTCCGGCGCCATAGAAATAATGATGCGCGACTGCGATTCGTTAAACAGCGCTGTAGCGGCAGGCGTGTCGTCTGCTTTCAATTCGATCTCCGCTCCAAAGAGCCTTTCCGGATTAAAACAGCATTCAGCCAGCGCGATGGCGAGTCCGCCTTCGGAGCAATCATGCGCGCTTTTCACGAGGCCCGCCTGGATTAGATCGCGCACGGCGTTTTGCACTTTGATTTCGTGTACGAGATCGATTTGTGGTGGTGGACCCACTTTCAATCCGTGGCAGACTTTCAGATACCGCGAGCCGCCGAGTCTGTAGCCGAAGGCACTGACCTCGGCTCTTTTCGTATGACCAGGCTCTTCTCCGCCGGGATTAACGCCCCCGGCTACAGTGCCGACCAAAACAATCACGTCGTCTTCGTCCTTGAACCACTGCGTGGTGATGTGTTTTTCGTCGTCAATCAAACCGACCATCGCAATCGTGGGTGTCGGATCGATTACGCCGCTCGGGCTTTCATTGTATAGCGAAACGTTTCCGCCTGTGACAGGCGTGCCAAATACGCGACAGGCTTCAGCCACGCCTTCAACGGCTTCGCGCAATTGCCAGAAATTTTCCGGCTTATACGGATTGCCGAAATTCAGGCAATCAGTTACCGCCAGTGGCCGTGCGCCCGAACAGGTGAGGTTGCGGGCAGCTTCGGCCACGGCGATTTTGCCGCCCTCGCGTGGGTCGAGCATGCAATACAGTGAATTGCAATCGGTGGCCGCGGCGAGAATCTTGTTTGCGTAACGAACTAAAAACACTGCGGCATCCGATCCGGGCTTAACAATTGTTCCCGTGCGAACCGTGTGGTCATACTGACGATAAACCCAGTTTTTCGATGCAATCGTGGGATCCCTAAGAAGCTGTCGCAAGGACTCGACCGCAGAGGACGCGGAATTCGCGATGATTTCCTTGACTAACTCTGCGTCTAATGTCCGCGACCGCGGTTAATTTCTGCGCTTCGCGCGAATATAGCGGTGCTTCATCGGCTAGCGCTTTCGCTGGAATTTCCGCCGCGATCGCGCCGTCGTTTCGGACGCGCATGATGCCATCGTCGGTTACGCGGCCAATTTCTGCGCACGGCACGTCCCACTTATCGAACACATTACGAACAACATCTTCCTGGCCGCGCTTGGCGATGATGAGCATTCGCTCTTGCGATTCGCTCAACATGATTTGTACGGCGTCATGCCGGGTTCCCGTTTTGGAACTTTGGCCAGGTCAATTTCGATTCCGCTACCGCCGCGGCTGGCTGTTTCACACGTTGAGCAAGTGAGTCCTGCTGCGCCCATATCTTGAATTCCCGCAACCGCGTCCGTGGCGATCAATTCGAGGCAAGCTTCGAGCAGCAATTTTTCCTTAAAGGGATCGCCTACTTGCACCGCCGGACGATCTTCGCGCGATTGCTCGGTCAATTCGCGTGAGGCGAACGCTGCGCCGGCGAGACCGTCCCGTCCTGTTTCAGCGCCGACGTAAAAGACAGGATTGCCGCTGCCCTCCGCCTTGCCGCGAGCGAGTTCTTCGTGGCGCAGTACGCCAAGACAAAAAACGTTTACCAGCGGATTGGCCTCGAAACTTTCGTCGAAATAGATCTCGCCGCCGATCGTTGGAATGCCGACGCAATTGCCGTAATGCGCGATCCCGGACACGACGCCCGTGAAAAGGCGGCGGTTCGCAGCGATTTTCGAATTTTGATTGTCGGATTTCGAATGCTCATCGGTGATGGGCCCAAACCGGAGCGAATTTAGACAAAACTCCGGGCGCGCTCCCATTGTAAAGATGTCGCGAATGATGCCTCCGACGCCGGTCGCCGCACCCTGAAACGGCTCAATCGCGCTGGGGTGATTATGGCTTTCGATCTTGAATGCAACTGCCCATCCGTTGCCGATATCAACCACGCCCGCATTTTCTTCTCCGGCTTTGACCAGAATCTTGGGACCAGTCGTCGGAAATTTCCTGAGTTCTCGCCGCGAATTTTTATATGAGCAATGCTCGCTCCACATGACGGAGAAAATTCCCAATTCGGTAAAGTTTGGCTCTCGCCCGAGAATTTTCTTTATCCGCTCAAATTCTCCCGGCGTCAGGCCGTGCTGCTTGACGAGTTCGGGTGTAACCGCTGGATCGGCCTCCGGCGCTATGTGAATCATCGGCGATCAATGTTACTGAATTCGCGAGCCCGCTCAATCGTGCAAATCGCAAAGCATCAGCGCTAAAGCAAAGAATAACGGCAGGATTCCTGCCAGAACTTGAAGCCGCAGGGTCGCATATCGATTCTGCGGCTTTTTTGTGGCGGCAACGCAGCTGCCAGAGATAATTTTTCTCAGTAAACCTTTCGACGCTGGCTAATGTCGCAACCGCACTCACTGTAATCATCGGGGTAATTTTCGCGTTAGTCGAAGCACGGAGGCTTCGCCGTGATCGCGAAGAACGCGCAGCGCTCGAAGCTGTACACGCCATGTTAACATCGGCATACATGGATTCGTTTCTCGTTGTGCAAACAATCCGCGACGATGCCACTGCGAAAGAGATGAGTCGAATCCCGCCATGCTTGGAGCAGCGAGATCGGTGGGGTTGTCATTGAGGCTTTGGGGTATTCCGCTTTTGAGCGGATCGTGCCGTTGCGGAATGTCGATAATCTGGTCGGTGGTAACATCCGTGTGATTTGGCGAAAAGTTCGCCCATATGTTAGTACAAGCGGGCGCGAACCGGGTCGCAGAAGACGTTCGAATGGTTTCAATGGCTCGCCGAACAACTGGAAAAATACGATCGGGCTAAGACAAGCATGAAGCTTGGCGCGCACAAGGCGTTTCGCGACTGGAAGCCGTAATTACAACTTTATCGCCCCGGGGGATTTGGAGACCCCCGACAAGGCGAGGCGGCATCATTTGCGTTTCGGTTGCAAATCGCAGAAAATCGCTGGATGGCTCTTGATCTGAAGGAAATTATTGCAGCCCGACTGGGTGAAAATTACCAACTCCACGAGCGCCATGTGAATCCGACGCTGGTACAGGCGCAGCGGGTGATCGGTTTCGACAAAGTCTACGCGCGGGCCGAGGGCGCGTATCTCTACGACATGGACGATCAGCCGTACCTCGATTTTTTAAGCGGCTACAGTGTCTTCAATTTTGGACGGAGTCACCCGGTCGTTAAACAGGTGATCCGGGACGTGCTCGATCTCGACCTGCCAAATATGGTTCAGTTGGATTGCTCGCTTTTGAGCGGATTGCTGGCTGAAGCATTGGTTAAACGCACGCCGCCGCATTTGGATGCCGTCTTTTTCTGCAACTCCGGAACAGAAGGGATGGAAGGAGCTTTGAAGTTTGCCCGCGCAGCAACCGGGCGAAAACGTGCGGTGTCGCTCACGAGCGCGTTTCATGGACTGAGTCTCGGTTCGTTGTCGTTGATGGGTTGCGAAAGTTTCACCGAAGGTTTCGGACCATTGATGGAAGGATTCGACGCACGCGTGTCGCTCGACGACATCGATGAATTAGATCGGCAATTAAGGTTGCGCGATGTGGCGGCGTTTGTCATCGAGACTGTTCAGGGAAAAGGCTGTCAAACACCTAAGACGGATTTCTTCATCCACGCGCAGGAGCTTTGCCGTAAGTACGGAACGCTGTTGATTTCGGATGAAGTGCAGACCGGCCTCGGACGCACTGGCGAGATGTTTGGGTTTCAGCATTGGAATTTGGAGCCCGACATCATTACGATTGCGAAAAGTTTGAGCGGCGGCTATGTCCCGTGCGGCGCCATCATCACTCGGCGCGATATTTATCAGAAAACGTTTTCACGCATGGACCGATGCGTGGTGCATTCCAGCACCTTCGGACGCAACAACCTGGCGATGGCCTGTGGACTGGCTGCGCTGGAGATTATCGACACCGAAAATCTAGTTGGGAACGCTGCAAAGATAGGCGCGCTCCTAATGGAAAAAATCGATGCGCTGCGCACAAAGCATTCCTTCCTCAAGGAAGTGCGTGGGAAGGGACTGATGATCGGGATCGAATTTCAGGAGCCCCAGGAACTCAAACTCAAGATGGCGTGGAAACTTCTGCACAAGATAGATAAGGCGCTCTTTGCTCAAATGGTCGTGAGCCAAATGTTGAGCAAGCACCGAATCCTTACACAAGTCGCCGGACATAACTTGGACGTGATAAGAATCCTGCCCCCATTAATCATTGGCGAAAAAGAAGTGGACATGTTTGTCAACGCGCTTGACGACGTGTTGACCGAATGCCGCAAATTTCCCGGCCCAATGTGGGAACTCGGAAACAATTTCGTCAAAGCCACGCTCGGCTCGAAGCGTCCAGTTTCTATGCCGCCGAGGACGGTTTCTGCTTAAGAGATTTCTTTACCCGCGGATAACGCAGATAACGCGGATGAGCGACGGTAGAGATTCTGGCGGATCAGTCCAAATCCGCAACCTGTCTGGCGTGGCGAGTAATCAACGGTTTAACTTCGATAGTTTCAACGAGAGACGCTTCCCTTTGGCGCGCGAGATGACCATTTCAGCATCCATCAGTTTCTAATTGTCGATATTTTTGTTCGGGCGTACAGTTCTACCAAAGAAAGAAGATAGAATTATGAGCACTACCGTTGCGGAAGAGCGAGAGACTGAAACGAAACTGGATCAGCTCGAGCAATTAAAGAAATTCACGAAAGTCGTAGCCGACACGGCCGACTTCGAATCGATAAAGGATTTCAAGCCACAGGACGCGACGACGAACCCGAGCCTGGTTTACGCCGCCACTCAAAAACAACAATACTCCCATCTGGTCGACGAGGTGTTGGCTGATCGAAAGAAATCCGGTCTGAGCGGACACGAGCAGATCGAAGACATCTGTGATCATCTACTGGTACAATTCGGCACCGATATTCTTGGGATCGTGCCGGGTCGGGTTTCGACCGAGACGGATGCGCGGTTGTCGTTCGATGTGGAAGGCTCGATTAACAAAGCGCGACGACTAATCCAGCTTTACGAGGAACGTAGAATTCCGCGGGAACGCGTGTTGATTAAAATCGCGTCGACTTGGGAAGGATTGAACGCCGCCGAGCAACTTCAAAGGGAAGGCATCCGCTGCAATTTGACGCTCATGTTTTCGCTGCCGCAGGCGGTGCGGGCTGCCGAGGCGAAAGTGCGAGCTGATCTCACCGTTTGTCGGGCGGATTTACGATTGGTACAAAAAGGAAAACAAACGTGACTATCACGGTGCGGAAGATCCGGGCGTGCAATCGGTGACCGAGATCTATGATTATTACAAAAAATTTGACATCGCGACCGAAGTGATGGGCGCGAGTTTCCGCAACATTGACCAGATTCGGGAATTGGCGGGATGTGATTGCCTGACGATCAGCCCCGAGTTGATGAAGGAACTTTCCGGATCGACGGAACCGCTCGAATGCAAACTCAATCCAGAAAAAGCCAAGTCGGCGAAGATTGAAAAGCTGGAGCTGGACGAAAAGAAATTCCGCTGGTTGCTAAACGAAGATGCAATGGCGTACGAGAAACCGGCGAGGGAATTCGCAAATTCGCGGCAGACGTCGTGAAGCTGGAGAAATTCGTCGCGTCGAAACTGTAGCCGCGGCCCTGTGGGCCGCGTGTGCGCGTCGCGCAGCGACGCGACTACAGTATGTTTAATGTCATCCTGGTCGAGCCAGAGATTCCGCCGAATACAGGCAATATCGGCGACTTTGTCTCGCAACGGGATCGACTCTGCATCTTGTGAAGCCGCTCGGGTTCTCGCTCGATAATCGTGAATTGCGGCGCGCAGGGCTCGATTATTGGGAGGAAGTATCCCTGCAACAGTGGGATTCTTTCGACGCGTTGCAGCGCGCGCAGACGCCTGAGACGCGCTATTTCTTTGTGACCACAAAAAGCCAGTATCCTTATTACAAGGTGAAGTTTCACGAAGACGATTTCCTTGTTTTTGGCCGCGAAACGAAAGGGCTCCCGGCGCATCTGCTCGCGGACAATGTGGAAAGTTGCATCACTATTCCAATGCATGGGGTGCGCAGCCTGAATCTGGCTACAGCGGTTGCAATTGTGTTGTTTGAGGCTGTGCGGCAGCAACAAGCCTGATCCAAAATACCGCAACGGCCCGGACGCCGTCGGGGTTTAATTTTTAAAGGAAATAACAGCCCGACGCTCGCAACGGCTTGATCTCGCGTAACGCGAATACATCTGAGCCCGGAAGAGCCGCACAATAACGTGTGCGGCTCTGTGTTGCTGGCCGATATTGTTGCTGGTAAGCAAAGCGTCATTTTCGTTTTGGGCGAGAGAGGCATCCGAAAAATGACGCTGTCACGTTGAATAAATGCAAACCTGGAAAGGTCCAACAACCGAAACCAAAGAATGTTATGAGAACACTTGTTATTTTGATTTGTAGTTTTGCTCTCGTCACCGCATACGGTGCGCAGCAAGAAGAAAAGAAATCACACCAGAAAAAGCAGGCGCAAACGGGCCAGCATGCAGCTCAACCCACGGGCCGTCCGACAGGCGCTGGAGGCGCCGGGAAGAAGGCTCCGAATGCGGGCTATCAGGGGCAAAACGCTCGAAAACGCCAACCACCGATAGCAGCTCACGACGCGCAAAAGGCAAAGAAGAACCAAGCCTCCACGCAAGGTTACGAAAGGCAAAAAGCCAAGCAGCGGCAAACGACAACGGCAACTTACGAAGGCCAGAAGGCCAAGAAGAATCGAATCCAAGCCGAAAGACAAACCGGCAAAGCGGCCAGGGGTGGACAAGTAACGCGTGGAAATAAAGCGACCCGGGCCACTACTGCGACGACTGTGGGAAAAACCGCTAAAGTGAAGACAGCACAGGGCAAACCGTTTAAGCCTCAGCACTTCAACGTGGCAAAGCAGCCAAACATTGCAAAAGCCCCGCCCGTGAGGTTCCAGCAAGGAAGGCAAATTCAAGGGAGTCAAAACTGGCATGGCCAACAATACACTGTTTTCCGCAACTACAGATCACAGTGGCACGACCAAAACTGGTGGCACAGCCATTACCATAACAATATCGTATTTGCCTTTGGTGCCCCGTACTACTGGAATGCCGGGTATTGGTTCCCTGCGTGGGGCTACTATCCGAACGCGTATTACGCATGGGATGGGCCGATCTACTCTTACAACCATCTACCGCCAGACCAGGTGATCGCCAATGTGCAAGCGGAGCTGCAGCAACAGGGCTATTACCGCGGCGAAGTGGATGGTCTCGTCGGACCACTTACGCGGGACGCGATCTCAGATTACCAGCGCGATCACGGCCTCTATATTACGTCAGCAATCGATCAGCCGACGCTCCAATCCCTGGGGATGGTGTAGCAAGGAACGCGCTTTAGTTTTGCAAAGCCCTCGCGAGCTTGCATTCGCGGCGGCTTTTTGGTTCGCGGCTCTTGCACGTTGGCCCTATTAACGCAGATACTAGCTCGTGCAGCGCCCTCAACTGATCGCTCGCGATGTTCACAAGTCTTTTCGATTGGGATCTCGCCGGATCGAAGTCCTGCGTGGCATCTCAATGGAGGTTGCCTATGCCGAAACGGTTTTTCTTTCCGGAGCGTCCGGGGCGGGCAAGACGACGCTACTTTATACATTGGCAGGGCTGGAGCGTCCTGAATCTGGAACCGTGGAATTTGAGGGACAGCGCCTTTTCTCCAGCAGCTCTGCAGAGGCACGGCTGCGAAATGCAAAGATGGGGTTTGTGTTCCAGGGTTATTTTCTGTTACCGGAGCTGACGGCGTTGGAGAATGTGATGTTGCCGGCACTGATTGGCCGTCGCTCACGAACAGACGAGGCTGAAGCGAGCCTTGCATCGGTCGGTCTTGCCGACCGCCTGCATCATTTACCGGCGGAACTTTCGGGCGGAGAACAGCAGCGCGTTGCCATCGCACGAGCGTTGACGAATAACCCGGACATCATTTTTGCTGATGAGCCAACTGGAAATCTCGATTCAAAAACCGGTGACGCGATCATGGATTTGTTGCTAAAACTCGCGCGCGACCGCAACAAAACCCTGCTGGTTGTAACACATGACGCGCGTCTGGCGGCTCGCGGCGACCGTCAGTTGCACATGAACGATGGAGTACTGCAGTAAGGAAAATCAATCGTTACTAAGTTACATGGTTAAAATGGGGCTGCGTTAGCCGATATAATCATGTAACGTTTTAACAATGTAACCCTTTACATTTTTGCGGCTTGAATTGCGCGACTGAACATTTGAGGTTTTGTTGCCATTATGAAAACCACTGATGCTGCGGTGTTGGAGGAACCAAAGACTCACAAGCGTGCGCCGGACGAAGCAATTGAGCCTGCCATAGAAAGCCGGCCGCGCCCGACGACGGGCGTCAGGGAAGCGAAGATTTACATCGACGGAAAGTTTTATTCAGAAGGGGATGCGAAGGTTTCCGTCTTCGACCACGGGCTTCTTTACGGCGACGGGATTTTTGAGGGCATACGCTTCTACAATGGCCGGGTTTTTCGTCTCGAAGAGCACTTGGAACGGCTTTGGGACTCAGCGCGTTCGATTTGTCTCGGAATCCCGATGAAGCGGCGAGAAATCACCGAGGCGCTGCTTGAGACAATCCGGCAAAATCATTTGCATGATGGGTACATCCGGTTGCTCGTGACCCGCGGTGTTGGCAATCTCGGTTTGAATCCACAGCAGTGTAAAAATCCAAGCGTGATCATTATCGCAGCGACTATCGCGCTTTATCACGAGGATTTTTATCGGAAAGGATTAAGCATTGTCACGGTCGCGACGCGCCGGAGCAACCCGGCGTCGCTTAATCCGGCGGTGAAATCATTAAACTACTTGAACAATGTCATGGCTCGCATTGAAGCGAATCTGGCCGGTGCGGATGAGGCGTTGATGTTGAATGATTCCGGAAACATCGCGGAATGCACAGCCGACAACGTTTTCATCATCAAGCACGGCCAGATCTTCACGCCGCCGATCACGGCGGGAGCTTTGCGCGGGATCACACGAGCCGTGGTGTTTGATATTGCCGGCGAGTTCGGCATCAAAGTGGTCGAAGCAGATTTCACGAGACACGATGTTTTCGTGGCCGACGAATGCTTCCTCACGGGAACGGCTGCGGAAATCATTCCTGTGGTCAAAGCCGATGGCCGCGTCATCGGAAACGGAAAACCCGGCCCGATCACGACCCGCATCATCGCACGCTTCCGAGAGATGACACGCGAGACCGGCACACCGATCTTCAATCGAGCTTAGCAAGAGCGATTGCCGAAAGTTAGGATGTCGGGGGCTAAGCGTGCGGTTGAATGTTTGCAAGACATCACGGTCTAACTAACAGAATGTTGTGCGACGTTTGTAAATGTAACGATGCGACAGTCTTCCTGACACAGATTCTGGAGGGCAAGATGCATAAAGTAAACCTGTGCGAAGCTTGCTCGAAAGAAAAGGGTGTTCAGGATCCGACCAGTTTCGCACTCGCCGATCTGCTGCTGGGCATCGGAGCAGCAGAAGAGATTGAAAAGGGTGCGCCTACCAAAAAGTGCCCTGTCTGTGGTTTTAGTCAGGCGGACTTTAAGAAAACCGGCCGCTTGGGTTGTAGCGAATGTTACCTTACATTTGCGGAGGGTTTGGGTTCGCTATTGAAAGCGATGCACAAAGGCACAGAACACGTGGGGAAATTGCCGGAACGAGCACAGCGCACGATGGCGCTGAGCCAACGGGTGAGGGCACTGACAGAAAACCTGCAAAAGGCCGTCGCAGATGAGAACTACGAGACGGCTGCGTCATTGCGTGATGAAATTAAACAGCTCGAAAGCGAGCTCACCAATTCGCCATGAAATTTTCGAACATGCTGTCCACTGGTGGAGAATGGCTGCGCGGCGAAGGTCCGCATCACCAGGTTGTCATCAGCAGCCGGGTTCGCCTCGCACGGAATCTGCGTCACCGCGCTTTTCCAGGTTGGGCCAAAAAAGCAGACCGCACCTCAATCCTCGAACAGATCCGGTCCTGCGTGGAAGCGCTTCCGGAAATGCAGGACGCGTTCTCGGAAAGTTTGCAGGATCTGGCCGCATTGGAGAAACAAGTGCTCGTCGAGCGTCATCTGATTAGTCGTGAACATGCCGCCAAAGGCGCGGGCAGTGCCGTGGTAGTGAACCGACGGCAAACGCTCAGCATAATGATCAATGAAGAAGATCATCTGCGGATGCAATCGATTCGATCCGGTCTGCAGTTGAAACAGGCGTTCAAGCTGGTCGATAAAATTGATACCGCGCTCGAAAGCAAACTGGACTTTGCTTTCGATCCGCGACTGGGATATTTAACCGCTTGCCCCACGAACGTCGGCACAGGTATGCGTGCATCCGCCATGCTGCACTTGCCGGGCCTCGTCCTGAGCGAGCTGATCAACCAGGTAATTCAGGCCGTCAGCAAAATTGGTCTCGCGGTCCGCGGTCTTTACGGCGAAGGAACTGAGGCAATGGGCAACCTTTTCCAAATCTCGAATCAGACCACGCTCGGCGAAAAGGAGGAAGACATCATCAATCGTCTGAGCAAAGTCATTGAGACTATCATCGATAAGGAACATGACGCCCGGCAGACTTTGCTACAGAGAAAGCCGAGCACACTTTGCGACCAGATCGGGCGCGCTTATGGCATTCTGACGTACGCGCATGCCATGCCATCAAAGGAAGCGCTCAATCTGCTCTCAGTTATGAAGCTTGGAATGGACCTGGGTGCCTTCCCGGAAATTCAGCGGCTCCAGATCGACGAATTGTTCATCGAAACGCAGCCGGCGCATTTGCAGAAAAGCTCACAGCAAAAGCTAAATGCGGAAGAACGCGACTATTTGCGTGCTCGAATTATCCGCGACCGTTTGAAAGTTTTCCCCAAACCTGATATTAGTAAGATGGTGAGCGAGTCAGGCAATGGCTTGACGAACGGACCATCAAATAATGAATAATTTCACACCGAGGGCTCAACAGGTTTTGGCGCTTGCTCGCAAGGAAGCCGACCGATTCAACCATAATTACGTCGGTACTGAGCACCTCCTTTTGGGACTCATCAAGCTGGGCCAGGGCGTGGCGGTTAACGTCTTGCAAAAGATGGGTCTCGATCTCGAGACGGTGCGGATGGAAGTGGAGAAACAGGTCGGCTCCGGACCGGAGACGAAGATGGTAGGCAACGTCCCGTACACGCCTCGCGTAAAGAAAGTGCTGGCGCTCGCGGGCAAGGAAGCCAAGGCACTCAATCATTCTTATGTTGGTACCGAGCACATTTTGCTGGGCCTCTTGCGCGAAGGCGAAGGCGTCGCCGCGAGAGTGCTGAAGAGTCTCGAACTCGATATCGAGCGCACGCGTAACGAAATTCTCAAGGAGCTCGATCCAAACTTTACGCCGTCCGAATCGGAGCAGGAAGGTGAACCGGCGAAGAAAGACGTCAAGACTCCAGCCCTTCGCGCGTTTGGTCGCGACCTGACCGAATTGGCGCGAAAAGGCGAACTCGATCCGGTGATTGGCCGCCGCAACGAGATTGAGCGCGTGATTCAAGTGCTTTGCCGGCGCACGAAAAACAATCCGGTGTTAATAGGCGAAGCTGGCGTTGGCAAGACAGCCATCGCCGAAGGGCTAGCGCAGGAGATCGCAAATGGCAATGTGCCGGAACTATTGCGAGACAAGCGTGTGATCACGCTTGACCTGGCATTAATGGTTGCCGGCACAAAATATCGTGGGCAGTTCGAGGAACGCATTAAAGCTGTGATGGACGAGATCCGTCGTTCCAAGAACGTGATTCTTTTCATCGACGAGTTGCACACAATAGTCGGGGCGGGATCAGCGGAAGGCGCGATGGATGCATCGAACATCATTAAACCCGCCCTGAGCCGCGGCGAACTGCAATGCGTCGGCGCGACTACGATGAACGAATATCGAAAGTACATCGAGAAAGACGCAGCCTTGGAACGCCGGTTTCAGACCATAAAAGTAGATGCGCCCACGGTTGATGAGGCTATTCAAATCTTGAAGGGCTTGCGTCCGAAATACGAAGCCCACCACAAGGCCAAACTCACCGACGAAGCGCTCAAGACGGCCGTCAGATTTTCGGATCGTTACATCACGGGGCGCTTTCTTCCGGATAAGGCCATCGACGTCATGGATGAGGCCGGCGCTCGCGCTCGCATTAACGCGATGACGCGGCCGCCTGATGTTAAGGACATCGAGAAGGAAATCGAAGGGATCCGCCTTGAAAAAGAAGGAGCGATTAAGGCACAGGATTTTGAAAAAGCTGCCGCGCTTCGCGACAAGGAGAAGCAAACAAAGGAAAAGCTCGACGGCATTTTGAATAAGTGGCGCGAAGAGCGTGAAGAGAAAGATGTCATCGTGACGGGCGACGACATGATGCACATCATCTCGAAGGTCACTGGCGTTCCGCTTCAGCGTATGGAGGAGCAGGAGACACAAAAACTGCTCAGAATGGAGGCGGAGCTGAAAAAGCGTGTCATTGGCCAGGAGGAAGCGGTCACAGCAATCAGTAAGGCATTGCGACGCTCGCGAGCGGATTTGAAAGACCCGAAGCGCCCGATTGGTTCGTTTGTGTTTCTCGGTCCGACCGGTGTAGGCAAGACGTATCTCGCCCGCACGCTGGCAGAGTTCATGTTCGGCGATGCCGACGCGTTGATTCAAATCGACATGTCGGAGTACATGGAAAAATTTACCGCGTCGCGTTTGATCGGATCGCCGCCAGGGTACGTCGGATACGAGGAAGGCGGACAACTTTCGGAGGCCGTGCGGCGCCGGCCGTATTCGGTCGTGTTGTTTGATGAGATCGAAAAAGCGCACCCCGATGTAATGCATTTGCTTTTGCAGATCCTCGAAGACGGCAAAATTACCGACTCGTTAGGCCGCAAGATCGATTTCCGGAACACGATCATCATCATGACCTCCAACGTTGGGGCTGACTTGCTGAAGAAGCAGACGGTGATGGGCTTCGGCGCGCCGAGTGAAGGACACGATTACGATTCCATGCGCGAGAAAATTCTCGACGAAACGAAGCGCGTTTTTAAGCCCGAGTTCCTTAACCGGCTTGACGAGATCATCGTGTTTCATTCGCTGGGTAAACCCGAGCTTTTGCGCATCGTCGATTTGGAAGTGGACAAAGTGCTTACGCGCATCAAAGCCAAGGAAGTCCATATCGATCTGAACCAAAGCGCGAAGGAATTTCTCATCGACAAAGGGTTCGATCCGCAGTACGGGGCGCGCCCGATGCGCCGCGCCGTCGAGCGTTTTCTCGAAGACCCGCTCGCGGAAGAGTTACTCCGCGGCAACGTCAAACCTGGCGACCACGTCGAGGTCATCGCCGGCGAGGGAAAGTTGTCATTCCGGGTTCCGGAATCACAAGCGCAGAGCAGTGCTGCTGCGCCGACGCCGAGCTAACGCTTGATTCCTTGATTACGCCCGCGGATGTGCATCCGCGTAGGCTTTCTTCAGGCGTTCCACGGTGACGTGCGTGTAGATCTGCGTCGTGGATAGGCTCGCGTGCCCGAGTAGCGCCTGAACGCTACGCAGGTCAGCGCCGCGATCGAGCATATGGGTCGCGAAACTATGCCGCAATTTGTGTGGGCTGATTGAAATCGGAATGGAGGTGTACCGCACGTAACGTTTCAATACCAGCCAGACGGAGCGCACGGACATTCGTCTTCGCGCTTTATTGATGAAGAGCGGGCCCGCGTGCACGTTGGCCGCCACCCGGTATTTTTGCATTGCTTCGAGCGCAGGCAGACCTACCGGGCACACGCGTTCCTTGCGACCCTTTCCAAATACGCGCACCGACTCCGTGTAGGGATCGACATCGCCTACATCAAGTGCAGCCAATTCGCTCAGTCGCAACCCGCTGCTATAAAACAATTCCATGACCGCAACGTCGCGCAGGGGCATCCACGACGGCGCCGATCGGCTTTTCGGTTCGCGAATAGGCGCTGTGAGAAGCTCGTCGACCTGTAGTCGTGTGAGGATCAGCGGAAGCTTCTTCTCCATTTTCGGCAGTTGCACTTCCCGGACCGGGTTACGCTGCAGCCGTTTCCGGGCGGAAAGAAATTGATAGAAAGTGCGTAGTGCAGAAAATTGCAGGCGCACGTACGAACGCGCCTGTCCGTGTTTCATCAGCGCGAAGAGATGATCGCGGAAATCGTCGCTCGTACACCTTTTCCAAGGTGTGTGGTTCTCGCCGCGAAAACCAACCAACGCCTGGCGATATGCCTTGAGCGTGCGCGGAGAAGCATTTCGCTCATTCGCAAGATAGCGCAGAAATTCCTCGACAAGAGGATCGCGTTTGTCGGGAACGCTCGCGGCGTCTGTCATGCGAAAGATGATTGGCTAAAACGGTACAGCGTTACGACTGATCGATCCAACGGTTCAACCCTTCAATGGTTAACTGTGCGAATGTTCATTCGGGTTTTTCTACAACGTAGCGGAGGTCCGACGCACCGGCGTTACCCCGGAACTGGCTTTTGAAGATTGGCGGCGGATTGGTGGAAATCAGTTCATAGCCTTTCAAAACGAACTCGGGATAAATTCCGTTGCTGGCAGGCTCATACACTTTGTCGCCGCTGAAGTAACCGTACAGCTTGTATTCGTAATTGTTATCACTACCGAATTCGAGGCGTTCGCGGTCCGGCGCAAGCTTCTCCTTTTCGTTGAGCATGACCAGCTCCGCTGTGCTCCACGGCTGACCCGGCTTGCGAACGTAACCCCAGAACTTGTAATCGGGTTTGTAGTATCGCCGACCTATAAAATAATCGCCGGTCGGTTCCGTTGCGATCCGTTGCGCCATCTCGATTCTCGCCTGCTGAATGCCCTGCGGGACGGTTTGACATCCGGCGAAGAACAGAGCGCTGAGGACCAGATTGGTAGCGAACAAATACTGAGCGGCGCGTCTCATTCGTTCAAACGCCATCCTTTACGCAGCTTTGCGCCAGGCGCAATTGCAAGCTCAAAAAATGAATTTCGCAATCAGTGCGGTGTTACGAGAAGAATTGCATCGCCGCAACGGGGTCGCTAAAATTCCAGCAAATGATCGAACTCGAGATTTACGCGCGTGGTTTGTGCGCAATGGAACATTCTCGAACTGGATCGCCAACTGGTCGAGATCGACGGCTGCGTTGCAAGTTGGACACAAATCACGATATCGTTTACCTCGAGTTCGATGAACCGACGTTGAGCGTCCACGAAATCCGCGCAATTTTCATCAAGCTCGGATTGCAAGCGCTTTTCATCGGCGCGATTCCGCCGCAGCTTCAGTCCCGAACGAAAACCGAGCCGCTGAAAGCATAGACATCTGATCGGTGACGATTGATCAGAAATTCAGAACAAAACGTTGCGGACGCGCTCATTTCCATTCACTGATCACTATCACCTATTCCATAATGGTCCGCTTCTTTAGCGCCTTCGGTGCGCCGCTGCTGGCGTTCGTCCAATATCTCGGCGAACTCGTCCTGCTGGCTGCAGACACGTTTCGTTCTATTTTCACCCACAAGCTCCGTTGGAAATTGTTTCTCAACCAGGTTGTCGAAGTGGGGTTGCTTTCGCAGCTCGTCGTCATAATCACCGGCGCGTTCACTGGTGCGGTGTTCTCGGCACAAACATTTTTCCAATTTAACAAGCTGGGAATGGGCTCAGCCGTAGGCGCGGTCGTTTCGGTCTCGCTCTGCCGCGAGCTCGCGCCGGTGCTGACCGCTCTGATGGTAGCCGGACGCGTGGGCGCAGCGATGTCAGCCGAGATCGGCACAATGAAAGTCACAGAGCAAATCGACGCCTTGCGCGCGCTTGCTGTTTATCCGGTTGATTACCTGGTGGTGCCGCGGGTACTGGCCATGATGGTCTCGATGCCACTTCTGGTGGCGGAGTGCATCGCTGTGGGCATCGCAGCCGGTTATCTCGTAGCGATTTTCATGCTCGACATTAACGGCACTTACTACATGGCGAACATGGTGCGTTGGACGCGCAGTCGCGATATCATCATGGGCCTGTCAAAAGCGTTCTGTTTCGGGATACTCATCGTATTCATCAGTTGCCAGAAAGGATTGACCACACGCGAGGGAGCAGTTGGCGTCGGTCGGGCCACCACCGAGGCGGTGGTGAACGCCTCGCTCGCAGTCCTGATTTGCAATTTTTTTCTCACCATGATGTTCAACATTATTTATCCGGCGGGATATCAGTAATGCTGCACAGTTGAGACCTGCAGTTTGAGAGTTGACCCCGAAAGCGTTCGGGGTCGAAGGTTCGAGCTACGATGATCGAAGCGCCTCCATCTCCGAAGATGTCAGCGGAACCTCCTCTGGGCTCGGATAATTCGTCGCCCATGATTGCCGTGCGCTCGTTGCAAAAGAAAATCGGGCAACAGGAAATTTTGCGCGGCGTCGATCTTAAGATCAGGAGCGGCGAGACGCTGGCCATCATTGGGCGCAGCGGTGGTGGTAAGAGCGTTTTGCTAAAACACATGGTTGGTTTGATGGAGCCCGACTCCGGGGAAATTTGGATCCAGGGCCAAAACATCATTGGAATGAACGAGCGCCAGCTCGGAGCGATCCGCAAAAAAGTCGGCATTCTATTTCAAGGTGGTGCGCTTTTTGATTCCATGACGGTTGAAGGGAACATTGCCTTTCCTTTGCGCGAAGCCGGCGAGCGCGATCGGAAAATTCTGCGCTCAAAAGTTAGTGAGATGCTTGAGGTGATGGAAATGGAAGGCCAGGAAGATAAGATGCCGGAAAGTTTGAGCGGCGGGATGAAAAAACGCGTCGGGCTGGCGCGCGCCATCATTCGACGCCCCTCGTGTGTATTATACGATGAGCCGACAGCCGGTCTTGATCCTGTGGTCGCCGATAGCATCAATCGATTGATTCGCCGGCTGCAACGGCGCTTTGGAATGACCAGCGTCGTAGTTACCCACGATATGAAAAGCGCATTTGATGTAGCCGACCGAATCGCCTACCTGCACGAAGGCCGGATTTATTTTAATGGAACGGCGAGTCAGCTTCAGCAATCGAGCGATCCACTCATTCAGGATTTCCTCCTCGGCCGATCTGACGGTAGAGGCGATTGACCTCAATTGCTTGCAGTCTCGCGGGCAAAACGTGCTCGAGTGAGCCGTCGCTTACCTTGCGAAAATCTGCATCAAGATCGACAATAAACATCCAAAGTGAACAGGCACGAGCGAGGTTTGGAATTCAAAGTCGGTATTTTTGTTTTTGTAGGGTTGGCGATGTTAGGCGCGCTGGTCGTGCAATTGGCAGGCTCGGAGAGGGTTTCAAGGCGTATTACACGATCACCGTTCGCTTCGATGATGCGGGCGGACTATTGAAAGGCACCGATGTGTTGCTCGCCGGAGCGAGAATCGGAAAAGTCGCGGGTGGCCCGAAGCTTGTTCGTGAGGGCGGGGGCGTGGCTGTACCTCTGAAAATCTATGATTACGTCAAGATCCCTGAGGGTACGAAGTTCACGGTCGGAAGTTCGGGTTTGCTTGGCGATCGCTTCGTGAATGTAACGATACCGCCCAAACTGCCGAAGGCGTATCTGCCGCCTAATGCCGATGTCAATGGTGCACGCGAGACTGGCATCGACGATCTCACACGCTCAGGCGGTGCGCTTGTAAACGACCTCCGTGGTACTGTGCAAAAGATCGATACAACTGTGAACCGTCTGAATCAAGACACGCTTTCCCCGGCGAACATGGAAAATCTCAAGTCAAGCATGGAACATTTGAACCAAGCTACTGGCGCGCTGGCGAATCGTCCAAGAAGCTGGATGGAGTGGTCGAGCAGGCGGATTCCGCGATGGCTTCGGCAAAGAAAGCTGCCGACGATTTGCAGAACGCGATCGCCGACACACCTAAAATTTTGCGCAGCGCAACCCAGGGCAAAGGTCTGGTGGCGACGCTGTTGAATGATCAACAGCTAGCGAACGACCTGCACGCGCTCATCAGCAATCTGCGCGCGCACGGCGTGTTGTTCTATCGCGACAGCGCCGCGACCCGTCAGAGCACCCTGCCGCCGCAAGCCACGCCGTCCCGAAGATCTCGAAGCCGCTGAGGTAAGTAGACCGGTCGCGATGCAATATTAATGCGGTGCGGTGCGCGGCGCATTTCAAAGGTTGTAGCGAAACTGAGACGGCATCTCGAGAATTTTAGACGAAGTAATTTTCGGAGTCGGACGCGTGTTTGTGACGCTTTCGATGAACGGAACTGCGGCGAATATTTCATCGTATCGAATGTTGCACGCGGAACTGTTTGCGCACCTCTTCCTCCGGCAACCCATTTATGCGCATCAGTTTGTCGCGAGATCTCTGACCGCGTTCCAACACGATGGTATGCCGGGGGGAGCTTTAATTGCTCGGCGAGAAAACGGATCAGCGCCGCGTTCGCTTTTCCTTTAACTGCGGCGGCGCGCAGCTTGTTTTTGAACTCGCCGCCATATTCACCGGCGACACTGTCTACTTTCGCATTCGGAGCAACGTGAACGTGCAGAATTGACATTCAGCCCATCGTATCAGAACAGAAATTAACCTACTCGACGGATTTTGACACTTTGTGTGACAATATACGTCCATGAAGGCGCGGCATTTCTATTTGATTTTTCTGTGTGCTCGGGATTATCCTGCCATGCTCACAATTCGCGCCGTGGCTTTTGGAGCACGGTTTCTAATCTGACGTTGTTCTTTCGTGAACTGTTCCACAATCGGATTAGCGCATTTTTCGCAGTGGATGTGATCGTCTCTGCAATTGTGCTGGTCTTGTTTATTCATAGTGAAGGCAAACGTTTGCGAATGCAGCTTCTTTGGTTGCCGACAATTGGAACATTAATTGTCGGTGTTTCGTTTGGACTGCCGCTATTTCTTTTTCTCAGGCAGTTGCTGTTGGACGAACTACTGCAAGCCTAAACATGGCGCGACCGATGACACCGAATGATTTTCGCGAACTGGCGCTGAGCTTGTCGGAAGTGGTCGAATCCGCCCACATGCGTCATCCAGATTTTCGTGTCGGTGGAAGAATTTTCGCAACGCTCGGATATCCCGATGAGGACTGGGCGATGGTGAAGTTGGACGAGAGACGCGCAAACAGAATTTGTTCGCCGCAATCCTGGCGTCTTCAAACCGGTCAAAGGCGCCTGGGGCCGACAAGGCAGCACGAACATTTATATCCCGGCTGCGAACGTCGAGATTGTACGGAAAGCGCTCGCTGCTGCGTGGCAGCAATACCGCACCGAAACGGTTATTGAAGAATC
>CAVSMG010000017.1:0-5601 GCA_963728955.1 uncultured Verrucomicrobiae bacterium | reverse complement strand
ATTAAGAAGCAGAAATTTTATCTGTGGTCATCCGTGCATCTGTGGCTGAAAAAAATTCACGCCGCTTGCAAAATTTGTTTGATCCCGCGCACGGGGATGAGCACCCAGCTTGGGCGATAGTTCAATTCGTAGCCAATTTCGTACACAGCTTTATCAAGCAAATAGGATTCCACTATAACTTGAAGGTCGTTGCTGTTTTTGGGGATGAAAACCGCATTGGCAGTGGTGTCGAGATAGCTTTGGAGAAAGACGCTGCTCATCTGGCGATACCAAAGGTCGGCCCAACGCTCCAGAAAAGGCATGTCTTGCTGGCGCATGGACCGCTGCCACAGTGCGGCGTAAGCGGCATATTGGAACGAGCGCATCATGCCTGCGACGTCGCGCAGCGGGGAGCGTTTCATTTTCCGATCGCTCAATGGACGCGCCGGTTCGCCTTCGAAATCGAGGATGACAAAATCTTTCCCGGTATAAAGCAATTGCCCCAGGTGGTAGTCGCCGTGAATCCGAATTTTTGCGCCGTTAGTGCGTCGGTCGAGCAATCGTTTTTCGCGCGCTAGAATTTCCTTTTCCGCTGCGAGCACTTCCTTCGCTTCATTTCGAAATTCTGCAGGGACGTCGTGCAACTTCTTCTCCAAGATGTAAAGGCGCGGCGCAATGATGTGCGCATGCTTTGGTAAACGGAGCGTTGTGCCATGGCATTGAATGGCTCCGGCGCGAACGCGGGGTTGTCGTTTCTCGACGCGAGCGCAAGGTGCAGTTCGCCAGTGCGCTGTGCCATTAGCTTAACTTTTTCGGGGTATACGCCGCCGATCAGCTCTTCGAGAAGAGCACTGGGCGGAGCTGTTTCATCCTGAAGATCTGCCTTGCGCTCCAGCACGCGATCGTAATAACGGCCGATCGCATCCACAGTCAGCGTCCAACTGTCGCCTTCATTCGCCACTGCCTGTTGCAAGAGGCAGACAACAGTCGGCTCTGCCTTTGCCCGGTGGTATTCGAGCGCTCCGATAAAGGCCGGCACGTTCGGAAAATCGGTTTGCTCGGTAAGGAAGCGCGTGATTTCCACGTCAGGGTTTATCCCGTATTCGAGTTTGCGATATAGTTTCAGGAAAAATTTATTGCCGAAGAGCATCGAAGAGTTGCTCTGTTCCGCGCTCAAAACCTGTGATTTGGCGGAGAAATCAAACTCCTGCGATCCCGGTTCCGCAGTCGCGAAACCTGCAAATTGTCCTGACCGCGCCCGGAGCGTGCGATGCTTTACGATGATATCGAACAACTCTGAACGAAACGTCGCGTCCCAAATGGCATCGCACAGAATGGCGCCGTCGCTGCCGGAAAAATGCGCGATAACCGCCTGCGGCGCGTTCTGCCTGATTGAATGTGCCATTTCGGAGGAGGCAATCTTTACCGGAACCGCGTACGTCTCGGTCGCAGCGTCCAGGTAGTTGACCTCAATGAACCAAAGTCGTGCGCCATCGGCATCGGAGGAAAAATCAACTTGCTCGATCACTTTGAGATTTCGGAAAGTCCGGGCTTTCGAACCAAACCAACGGGAATTGCGGATGTGATTGGGAAGAACCTCGCGCTCGATGTGGTCTCGCTCGTTATTACCAAGCAGGATGTCCAATTGAGCTGGCGCATTGATGCTTGGCACAATGCGTTTCTTCGATGCGCGGCGGTTATCGGTTGGGGCGTGCAAGGCGAACCAGTAATAGGCGTGCGGGCCGAGTGTAATGACGTAATTCGATTTCCTGATCGGGCGAAACAGATTCCGGCTGAAAACCTCCATCGGCACGTACCCTGAAAACCGCGAAAGATCCAACTCGGCCGATTGCGAGAACCGCGAAAGATTTGCCACCACCACGATGGTCTCGTTTTCCCAGCGGCGAAGGAATGCCAGCACCTTCGGGTTGTCCGGGTTCAGGAATTCAAGGGAGCCGCGCGAGAATGCCTTGAAATTCTTTCGCATCGCGATCACGCGACGTGTCCACCAGAGCAGAGAGGAAAGATTTTTCTGCTGGTTCTCCACGTTAATGGCTTCGTAGTGATATTCGGGATCGATGGTGACAGGCAGATAAAGCTGTTGTGGATTTGCTCTTGAAAATCCCGCGTTGCGGTCCGGGCTCCACTGCATCGGCGTGCGGCAACCGTTGCGGTCGCCAAGATAAAAATTGTCTCCCATCCCGATTTCATCGCCGTAGTAGATGATGGGCGTGCCCGGCATGGATAACAGCAGTGTGTTGAGCAACTCGATTTTGCGACGGTTATTCGCGAGGAGCGGCGAGAGCCGACGGCGGATGCCGAGGTTGATGCGCGCTTGCGGATCCGTCGCGTAAACTCGATACATGTAGTCGCGCTCCTCATCGGTCACCATTTCCAGCGTGAGCTCATCGTGATTACGGAGAAACATGGCCCACTGGCAATTGTCCGGGATGGCCGGAGTCTGCTCCATGATGTCGATGATCGGGAACCGGTCCTCCATCTGGAGCGCCATGAACATGCGCGGCATAAGTGGGAAATGAAAACTCATGTGGGTCTCGTTTCCCTCGCCGAAATAGGCAGCGGCGTCCTCCGGCCATTGATTTGCCTCTGAAAGCAGCATGCGATTTGGGAACTTCGTGTCGACGTGAGCCCGCAGATCGCGAAGAAATTCATGTGTTTCGGGCAAATTCTCGCAGTTCGTCTCTTCGCGTTCGTATAGATAGGGCACCGCATCGAGCCGAAGTCCATCCACACCCATCGACAGCCAGAAATCGCACACTTTCTTCACGGCATCGTGCACGGCTGGATTATCGAAATTCAGGTCCGGCTGATGCGAATAAAACCGATGCCAATAATAGGCTTTCGCCACCGGATCCCACGCCCAGTTCGATGTCTCGAAATCTTTGAAAATGATTCGGGCGTCCGCGTATTTTTCCGGCGTATCGCTCCAGACGTAGAAGTCCTTGTAGGCGAGGTCATCACTGGAGCCGGGGCCGTTGACCCCGGTGTCCCTGGCGCGGCCGCGGTCATCGCCCGCGGCTACAAGCCCGTGTCGCGCACTGCGCGTCGGGACCTCTGGAACCAGGGATTTTGATCCGACGTGTGATTGATTACGAGTTCGGTAATAACGCGCAGATTGCGTTCATGCGCGGCATCTAGAAACGCGCGGAAATCATCGAGCGTGCCGAAGTTCGGATTGACGTCGAAATAATCGGCAATGTCGTACCCGTCGTCTCGCATCGGCGAGGGATAGAACGGAAGCAACCAGAGGGCGGTGACGCCGAGTTCCTGCAGATAATCGAGCTTCTCCATGAGACCGCGAAAGTCGCCCATGCCGTTGCCGTCGCTGTCGCAAAACGTCTTAACGTGCAGCTAGTAAATGATGGCGTCCTTGTACCAAAGCGGGTCGACCGATGCATTGTTGGATCCCTCTGCCATAAGATTAACTCTTGACGCATAGAACGTGGCGCGCAATTACGCTCGTTCTCCCGTGGAAATCGCTGGACGCGCCCCCTTACCTCGCCTAAGACAGCCGGTCATGTCTTCGCGCTCGATTTGTGTTTAACTAATTTTGCTAATCGCATGGGACGTTCGAAATCAATTTCTTTAACGCCACGCAAATCAAAAGAACGCGTCGGCGCGAGAAAGCCACGCGGGAGATCGCTCACGATTGCCCCGCCACTGGAACCCGGCGCTCCAGATGACTTCGAATTGATGAAGCGCATCCAGGAGCGTGACCCTGATGCGCTGTCTCAACTCTATGACCGTTACAGCGGCATTCTGAAGGCGCTGATCCTGCGAGTAATTCATAATGAAGCTGAGGCCGACGACCTGCTGCAGGAGATTTTTATGGAGATTTGGAAACAGGCGAAAAATTTCTCCGCCCAAAAGGGCAAGCCGCTCGGCTGGATGGTTACACTGGCCCGGCGACGGGCGATCGATGGGTTGCGAAAAAAGCAGGCTTACGCGCGCGCGGAGGAACGCCTGCAAAATGAGACGGAACAACAGCCTGACGCATGGGTGCACAATGCGACCGAAGAGCAGATCGTTTTGAGCGACACACGTACGCTCATCCGAAAGGTCATCAGCCGCCTGCCCCCGGCCCAGCAACAGGCAATCGACCTCGCATTTTTCAGGGGCATGAGCCAGCGCGAAATCGCTGCCAAAACGAATACACCATTGGGGACGGTAAAAACGCGGCTTGAATTGGGACTTAAAAAAATATATGACGGCCTCAAGGATCTAAGAGATGAACTTTGAGCAGTTTCAAAATCAGTCGCGATTGTACGTCATCGGCGCACTGGAGCCGGAGGAAGCGGAAGAGTTCGAGAAAGCTCGAAAAAAATTCGGAAAAAAAGCCGAAGATTTCATCGCCAAATGCTACGACTTGCACGAAGCATTTGCTCTAAGCCTGCGTCCGGCAAAGTCCTCCGCCGCGATCAAGGATCGGCTCATGGCGATGGTAAAAGCGAAGAAGGAATCCTGATCGCTGCCGTTTGTTCTCTCACCCCTCGAATTCGCGGAGGATAAATTCCTGCAGAAATCCGTACAAGTTTACTTGGAACAAACTCAGGTCCCTCCGCGAGCCGATGGGGGAGCGAAAGTGATCGCTTAATTCGCTTTCGGTAAAATTGTTTTTTGCGGCGATGACGAGCCGGGCCTGGTTTAGCGCACTCAGCCACGCGTCGGCGTGTTTGCCAGGGATACGCAGCGTGCGATTTGCGAGACTTTTTTCGTTCCCGTTTAGCTGCTCGAGATCGGTCGCCACAGTCTGCGTGGCGGTTTGAAACAGGCGGCGTAATTCAGGTTCGACGTAGATTTTCCACTCGGCGCAAAGTTCCGTGTCTGTTCCATTCGATGGTGGACTGTAGATGCGTTCTTCGGCAACCGACGCGCCGTCGGGATTGGCGCTTGCAGGGATCTGCCGGAACAGTTCGGCAAGAAACGGGTCGATTTCGGAGATTTCGATCTGGTTTTTGCGACGTCGAATCTCCATGACTAACAAGCCTTCTCCAGTGTGGCGAGCAACAGATATCCGTGCAGTTGCTGGACATAAAGTTCGGCCGGCTCCCGCATGCCGCTCCACAAAATGGAACGCCCTTTTTGATGCACTTCCAACATATGTTTTTCCGCTTTGTCTCGCGGATACCCGAAGACGCGTTGAAAAACCATGGTTACGTAACTCATCAAATTAACCGGATCATTGTGCACCACCACCTGCCACGGAAGATCGAGCGCTTCTTCCGCATCCGTTTCTTTTTCGATCGTCGGCACGCCAACAGTCGATGGCATGGCATCCTTGGGAAGGATTGCGGTTCCGGCGATCAGAGGGCCCGCCACTTCCCTCCGTGGCTCTATGATCATAGGAAAAACGCTAACATACGCGGCCCCCAGTTCAAACCGTGGGAAGCGCCGGACTCCTAGCGCTAACGGCGCGTGATGAAATTGTTATCCTGAGCCGAGCGAAGGATCTCTGAAATGTTTCCCAACCCACGAGGCAAAAATCACGATGTTTGGCTTGGCTCAACATGACTGCACATGGCGAAGAATTCTCTCCTGTGCCGTCTTCATCTTGCGCGCTTTGGTTGGCGTTTGATCGTCGAACCCGTGGAGATGTAGAAG
>CAVSMG010000016.1:0-360702 GCA_963728955.1 uncultured Verrucomicrobiae bacterium | reverse complement strand
CGGAAACAAATAATGCGCTGTCCGGCGATTCGACGAAGGCATAAACCCGTTTGGAGTTCGAAGGCGCAATCGCCACCGCCAGCCGGCCATACGGTTTCTTCGGGAAACCTTTGTTGGCGTCCGGTGTGATCTCTGTCCAAGTGTTCCCGCCGTCGGTGGAACGGAATAATCCGCTGGCGGAAGGCGCGGTGGGACTATCGCCGCCCGAGCGGTACTCCCAGCCCTTGCGCCGGAAATCCCACATGGCGGCAAACATGATATCGGGATTGTTCGGATCGATTTTAACATCGGTACAGCCGGTGGAAAGATTCGCGCCCTTGAGAACTTGCTGCCACGTCTTACCGCCATCGGTCGTCTTGTAGAGACCGCGATCAGGCGAATCGCTCCACAACGCACCGGGAACCGCAACGAAAATCGTGTCGCTGTTTCGCGGATCAACCACGATCCGCGAAATACGTTCCGATTTCTCCAAGCCGACGTGCGACCACGTTTCGCCGCCATCGGTCGATTTGTAGATGCCGTCGCCGATCGAGACCGTGTTGCGCGTCCACGCTTCACCAGTGCCGACCCAAACGTTCTTGGAACTTTTGGGATCGAGTGCAATGGCGCCGATCGATTGCACAGGTTGCTCGTCAAAGACGGACCGATACCGAGTGCCGCTATCGTCTGACTTCCAAACACCGCCGCTGGCCGACCCGACAAACAGCGTGATCTTGCCCGATGGTTCGCGCACACCAGCGATTGACGAGATGCGGCCGCTCATCGCCGCTGACCCGATATTGCGCACGCCAAGGCCGGAAATCCTCGCCGAACTAAATGGAGCGTCAGCTGCGTAGACAGAAATAGCGCAAAGAAAAAGCGATACGAGAACGCATCGCATTTCAACTCCGAAACTTTTCGCGAATCCAGCGCTGCGTGCCAAATTCATAGACATGCTAATTCGGTTTTGCGGAATCTTTGGCAGTGTACAAACGTCCTCGCGTCGCTTTTGGTGATTAAATATCTTCATCGATTGATCAGCGCTGTGGTTGGGGAAGACTTATTTGGCCAGGGAAATGAAATATCGTGTCATCCACCGGCATGTTGGCTTCGACTTTATCGACGACGATCACCTGCTTGTCCGACGCGCCCTTGCGTCCGACCTCGATTGAAGTTGGAACAAATACGCCGCCAGCTTTTTCGTAATCGCCAAGGTCCGTCTCTACTTCTTCGTGCGCACCATGCAGGATTCGTTGCGTAACAATCCGGATCTCAAGAAAATGGTCGGGATCCAAATAGACGAAGCTAACGTCACCATTCTTCCGCACGACTTTCAATTTGTGGGCTGGCGTCCCATCTACGTCCTCAGTCCCGAGATACTCAACCGTGCTCCCTTTCGCCTTCCAATCGACCAACGGACCACCAAGCTCGGTATCTTCAACAAGTGCCTTAACATCATCGGCAGACATTCGCTCTGGATCTTTGCGTCCGAAAAATGGCGAAACCTTCCAGCCCTCCTTGCCATCATACGCCTGGATCTGTGTCATTCCCTGAAGGGAAGCCTCGGTGCGCACTTCGTCCGGCTGCTTCCTAACCTGCATGTAGCCAAGTTCGATCTGCCCCTGTACCGGCACCAGCAACTTACCGGTTGCCCTCAGCGTTTGGAGATTATTTAACGCGGTTGCGCCGCCCTTCGCTTCGATATTTTTGGCGACCAATTCGTCCACGGTCGGCTGGCCTTTATCCTGTGCGAACAGTGTCGATGCGAAAAGCGCAACGGAAATGAAAGTGATTAAAAAATTTAGAGACATATCAATTTTTCCAGATCAACGTGAGACATCACAGCGTAACGAATATTCAAAGAAACGGGCAAACAACGTTCTCCAAAACATCTTTGGAAGAGAGATGCACCCAAAGTCCGATTTGGATTCAAAAATCATTTAACCAATCACTCGGCACGTAGCGCTTGAATCGGATCAACATATGTTGCGCGTCGCGCCGGGATCAAACACGCAATCAGAGCGATCGCCGCGAGCAAAGCCGTCGAGCCGGCAAGCAGCGCCGGATTGTTCGCGGAAACCTCGTAAAGCTGTGACGTAATCAAACGGCCGAGCACGAAGGCCGAAGCAATTCCGATCGCCAGCCCGATGAAGACCGGCTTCATTCCCTGGTTCACAACCATGCGCAGCACATCGCGGGTCTGTGCCCCGAGCGCCATGCGTACACCGATCTCGCCCGTGCGCTGATCGACTGTGTATGCCACCGCAGCATAGATCCCGATTGCTGCGAGCAACAAAGCGACGCCGGCAAAAATTCCTAATAGCCAGGTCATCAGTCGCGTCTGGCCGAGAGCTTGTGCGATGATTTTGTCCATCGATTGCGGCAGTGCGATCGCAAGACCGGGATCAACAGTCGCCAGCGTTGAGCGCACCAATTTTGTGACGGCGTTCTCCCTTAAATTGCTGCGCACCACAATCGTCGGGAATGGAAAGTTTTCCTGCGCCCACGGACGATAAAATTCCATATCGTCAGCCTCGTTGACCTTTCGCGAGCGAACGTCGCCGACGATGCCGACGATCTCGCACGGTGTTCCGGGACTCGTGACCAAGAGCGTTTTGCCAATCGGATTTTCGTTGCCGAAAACCTTCTTCGCCCCTGACTGACTGATGAGAACGATGTTCTGATTATTGGCGGTATCGTGCTCATCGAAATCGCGTCCTGCCAGAACAGGAACGCCCCAGGTCTTGAAATAACCGGGCGAAACGTCGTGGCTTGGGGCCGTCGCCCGCTTGTCCACCGGCAACACCTCGCCATCGGCGCGCGAATAAAGCGTCGCGTTGCCGCCGCCAACAAGCAGCGGAATATCGCCGCTAACAGTGACACTCTCAAAACCTGGAATCGCTCGCAACGAGCCGAGCAATCGTTCTACGAAACGCTGACGCGTCCCGATATCAGAATACTGTGCCGTCGGCAAAGTGACGAAACCAACCCAAACATTTCTGTAGTGGTAGCCGACGTTTTGTTGATTCAGACGCACAAAACTCGCGATCAACAATGCGGCACCGGCAAGCAACGTCACCGAGAGCGCGACCTGCGCGCCCACGAGGATTTTTCGGAAGCGCTGTTGTCTCACGCTGCCGCTCACCCCGCGGCCACCTTCCTTCAGCGCATCTACCAGGTCGCTGTGCGAGCTTTGAAGCGCAGGATAAATTCCCATCAACAGCCCGGTCAAAATCGACAGCGCAACTGTGAAGCCGAGCACTGGAAAAGAGAGGTTAACGCGTGTGTTGGGATCGAACGGCAAAAAATTCGCAGCCATTTTCGGAACGAGCGGGACCAATTGCCAGGCCAGCACGGCGCCGACGATTCCGGCGAGAAGACTCACCAGCAAACTCTCAAATACGAACAGCCGGACGATGCCCGTGCGGGACGCGCCAATCGCCATTCGCAACGCGATCTCACGGCGGCGGCCGCTGAACCGGACCAACAGCAGATTTGCAACATTGCTGCAGGCGATGAGCAAGACGAAAGCCACCGCGGCGAACAGCGTCGCAAACGCGGGGCGCAAATTTCCGCTCACGTCCTCCGGAATCGTCTTTAACGTCGTAGTTAACCCGCTATCGATCTTGCCCGGAAATTCACCGCGATAGCTCTTATCCAGCGCAGGTAATGCGGCTCGCGCTTGTTCTACGGCCATTCCCGGCTTCAACCGCCCTACGACGCGCAAGAAGGTAGTGCCGCGCATCATTCGCTCGTACGTAAAACCGGGAATCACGTAGGGCTTGGTTGTCCAGACCTCCGCGTTCGGACCGACCCAGGCAAACGGCAGGTTCGGCAAGACGCCAACAATCGTGTGCGGCGTTCCGTCCAGCGTAATGCTGCGTCCGACTACGTTCGGATCGCCACCGAGTCGCTTCTGCCAGAAATTTTCCGTGACCATTGCCACATCGGCGCCTTCCTCTTCGTTAGGCAAAAAGTTGCGGCCACGAGTCGGACGCATACCGAGCATGTCGAAATAGTTCGACGTCACTCTGCCACCGAACAGTTGCACGGCGTCGCCAAGTCCCGTCAACGTGAACGCAAACGCGTTTTCGGCAGCGAGGTCGTCGCAAATTGTCTGGCCAGCACGATAATGCTGAAACCGCGGTAGCGACAGGGGAAGGTCGACCAGCTTGCCGTCTGGCATGTTGGAAAAGAAGTGCACAACGCGCCGCGGTTCTTTAAACGAAAGACCGCGCAGAAACAAATCGTTGATCAAACTGAAAATTGCGGTGTTCGCGCCGATAGCAAGCGCAAGTGTAAAGACGGCGATGATGGTGAACCCTGGCGTTTTACCCAGAGTGCGGACCGCGTATTTGAAGTCAGAGATCATAACGATTTATCGCGAATTCATTGCATGTACGTGATCATTCGGCGCGAAGTGCAATAACAGGATCAACACGCCCGGCGCGGCGCGCGGGTAGCCAACAGGCGATTATCGCCGCGATGCCGAGCACGATTGCAGCCCAGATGCATGCGATCAGATTCGGCGCCGGCATTTCGGCCCATTGGTTTCGCACCAGGCGCACGACTCCGTAAGTCACGAGCGTGCCGGCGGTGAAGCCTATAAAGAGCAACGCTGAGCCTTGCCGGGCGACGAGCTGCATGATCTGGCGGGCGCTGGCGCCGAGCGCGCTGCGAATGCCGAATTCGCGTTCGCGTCGGGCAACCTGCAGCGCCAGCACACCGTATAGACCGACTGCGGCAAGCAGGAGCCCGACGAATCCGAACGACGAAACGAGGACGAAGATGAAACGCTCGGTGGTGCGAGAAAGCGCGGCGGCATCTGCGAGCGAGATAAAGTTGTACGCTGCGAGATTGCCATTCACGCGGGCCAACGCGGCGCGGATCGATGGCTCGTTCACGGAGCGGCCATCGGTATGCAGAACAAAGGTGATGTCGTCGAGCGAGGTGGTCGCGTGCACTAGCATTTGCGCGAGCGGGCGCGCGATCATGCCGAGCACTTCACCGTCCCGCGGATCGGCGATGGCTTTCATGTCGCCGGCAACACCAACGATCGTGACCCAAGGCCGAGTTCCATCAAGTCGCCCGCCGCGGATCCGTTTGCCGATGGCAGAATCGTTAGGCCAAAAACGTTTTGCGATGCTCTGGCTGACGATGCAGACGAGCGGGGCATCGGCAGTATCGCTGGCATTGAAATCACGACCCTGCAGGATCGGCTGTCCCATGCTTTGGAAGTAGCCGGGCACAGGGATGCGCGAGTAAGCCGTGTACACGCCGCGCGGTTCGGGTGCCGGCGCGCCTTCGGCGTTGAAAAGCATCAACGTCCAGGGGGCGTCCATCGGCGAAGGCGAAACGACTGTTGCAGATTTCACGCCGGGCAATGTGCGCAGTTGCGCGAGCGAGCCTTCGAGTGCGTTTTGTTTCGCCGCAGCGGTCGGAAAGAATCGATCGGGAACAGTGACGTTGAAATCGAGACGATCCTTCGTCTGGAAACCCCATGGCTCCTCGATCAGCTTCCGGAAATATTGCGTCGCAGTGACGCTCGCCGTCAGAAGCGCAGCGGCAATCGCGAGCTCGATCACGACGAATGAGCCGAGCAATCTGCGCGAACTGCGGTCGAGTGTTGCACCGCGTGACGTAACGCTCATTGCGCCGCGCAAATCTGTGCGCGCTGCGCGGACGGCGGGGAGTAAACCAAACCCCAAACCGACCAGCGCCATTACACCGGCGGCGAAAGCGAACACCGGTAGATCGAGCCGGGCCGCATAATCGAATTCGCGCATCGCGCTGCCGGTCGCGTCCGCGCCTTCCGGGCTAAGCGCGAAAAGCATCGGCGTGATCCAGAATGCCAGGAGCAGACCAAGCGCGGTTCCGGCCAAAGCCAGCAAAAGCGCCTGAATGAGTTGCTGCCTGACAAGTTGTCGTCTGCTTGCCCCGAGTGCCGCGCGCAAGGCGAATTCCCCCTCCCGTTCGATCACGCGGGCCAGCAGCAGATCGGCAAAATTTGTCGCCGCAATCAACAACGCGCAGGCCGCGGCACCCAAAATGACCAGAATTTTCGGCCGCAAATCCATCACAAAACTCTCGCGCAACGGTGGGATGTACGCGGCGCGCACGTTCGCCGGATTCGGATCGTCGCGATTGATTGTGGCACACATGCTTTTGACGGCCTCCTCCGCTTTCGCCGGCGTGACGCCGGGACGGAGTCGCGCCACGCCATATAGATAATGGTTGTTGATCGTCGCCGGATTATCAGGCTCAAGTGCGAGCGGCAGCCACAAACTCGCGCGATACGGATGCCGGAATGCTTTCGGCATCACGCCGATGATCGTCCGTAGTGTTCCATCGATCACGATCGTGCTGCCAAGCACGTCGCGGCGTGAATTGAGCGTGTTGCGCCAGAAGTCGTCGCTGATGATGGCGACGTTCGCCGCTTGATCGAGTCCTTCCTCTTTCGTGAAGCTGCGGCCCTGCGATGGCGCTAATCCAATGACATCGAAAAAGTTCGAAGTGATCCGCCCTGCGGGGACAGTCTGTGCGGGGGAACCGCCTTTTAGACTAACGACTGCGGCGCTGCCAGTTCCGCCGGCTACATCTTCGAAAATGTGACGCCCGAACTCGCGAAAACGCGACAGGGTGCGGTCGCTCAAATTCAAAGACGCTGAACGTGCTCCATTTTCATCGAGCGCCTCAAAGATTCTGACCAGTCGTTCCGGGTGTGAAAAGGGTAACGGCCTCAGCAGCGCACCTTGCACGACGGAGAAAATTGCAGTGTTCGCTCCGATACCGAGCGCGAGTGTCAGAACAGCAACGAGCGTGAACCCTGGCGATTTGCGAAGTTGGCGAAAAGCGAACTTGAGGTCGTTCATGTGGTTATAGTCCTCATTCAGCACGAAGGGCAATAACAGGATCAACGCGCGCGGCTCGACGGGCTGGGAGCCAGCAAGCGAGAAACGCAACTGCGGCAATAAGCGTCGCAATTGAAGCGAAAGTGATCGGATCCCACGCAGCGACGCCGTAAAGCAGGCTGCTCAAAAAACGCGTTGCCATAAATGCGCCGAGCAGCCCGATCGCCATGCTGATTGCGACCAGCAGCATCGCCTGGCCAACTATCAACCGGAAAATGTTCGATTGCGCGGCACCGAGTGCTATCCGGATTCCGATTTCGTTTGTGCGTTGCGAGACCGAATAAGCAAGCACGCCGTAAATTCCAATCGCCGTGAGAAGCAGCGCAGTTCCTGCGAAGATCGATAATAGCAAGGCGTTGAAGCGCGGCTTGGCCAGCGTTCGCGATATGTATTCGTCAAAAACGCGAACGTGAGTGAGCGGAACATCGCGATCAAGCAACGCGAGCTGATCACGCACGGCGGCGGTAAGGCTGGCGGGATCGGAAAGGCTCGTTCGCGCTACGATCCAGATGAGATTAATCGGAATTTGCCTGGCCGGCACGTACATTTCCGGCGTGAAATCTTTCTGGAGCGAAAGATGTTTCACGTTTCCAACAACGCCGACGATCTCGCGCATCCTTGGCTTGTCATCGCCGACGCCCCAGCCGGGCTGGATACGTTTGCCGACCACATTTTGTCCCGGGAAAATTTCTGCGCGAAGCGCTCATTCACTATGACGACCGGAAGCGAATCAAATTTGTCCGTTTCCTTGAAAACTCTGCCCTGCAAGAGTGGGATGCCCATTGTCTCGAAATAATCCACCCCGGTGATGCGCATGGGAGCATCGCTCCGTTTTCCTTCCGGCAACGGATGCTCTTCCATGTCGAAATCAGTCGTTATATTACTTCCAGTCAGCGGCAAAGGCACAATGATGCTGGCGGAATTGACACCTGGAATGGCTCGTAGCTTCGCAAGTAATTGATCGAAAAATGCGTTCACGTTCGCCGGTCGCGGATAGGATGTGTCCGGCAAATTAACGCGCGCGGTGAAAAGATTTTCGGTGCGCAGACCGGTCTGGACGCGACCAAGCCGGGCGAACGTTTGAATCAATAAACCGGCACAAACCAGCAGAATCAGTGCGAGCGCGATCTCCCCCATGACGAGTCCATTGCGGAGACGATGCTTATGTTCGCCTCCGGCACCGATTCGCCCACCTGTCTTGAGTGCGCTGTTAAGATCGACATGGGACGCCTGCCACGCCGGTACCAATCCGAAAATAACGCCGGTGGCGATGGAAATGAGCAGAGTGAAGGCGAGCACGACGCCGTCAAGTTGGATCGCGCCGATGCGCGGAATATTTTGAGGCACGGTCACAATGAGCGCCTCAGTTCCCCACTTCGCCATGAACAGACCGAGCAAGCCGCCGATTCCGGCAAGCAACAAACTTTCCGTGAGTAATTGACGAATGATTCGCTTGCGACTCGCGCCCAGCGCCGCCCGCAAAGCGATCTCCTTTCCGCGCACGGACGCGCGCGCGAGCATCAGATTCGCAACATTGGCATTGGCGATGAGCAACACGCAAACAACCGCACCGAAGAGCACGTAAAGCGCGGTGCGCACGTCCCCGATCAGCTCATCGCGAAGCGGGGCGACGACGGCACCAAATTGCGTGTTCGTGTCCGGATATTGTTTTTCCAACGCAGCCGCGATCGTTCGCAGATCGGCGTCGGCCTGCGCCACGTTCACACCCGGTTTGAGCCGGCCAAATGCGAGAAACATGTGATTGCCGCGCTGTTCTGTGTTCGGCTTCGTTCCGTCCGTGGTCGCTGCGTCCTCCGCAAACGTGACGTACATTTCGGTGGCCGGCGTTTCGAAAGGAAATTGAAATCCGCGCGGCATGATTCCGATGACGGTGTAGGAATGGCCCTGGATGCGCAGTGTGCGACCGATCGCGGCCTTATCTCCATTAAAGAGCCGCATCCACAAATCGTGAGTGAGAATAACCTTGAATCCTCCCGGTCCACCTCCGGCTTGTTCATCCTCGCGCACAAATGCGCGACCGATCACCGGTTTCACGCCGAGGACGTCGAAAACTCCGAACTGACTCTTAATCCCTGAACGTTTTGCGCGCCTTGTTCGTTAACGAGCGCATAACTGCCCCCGCGATAGCTCGACATGCAGGCGAAGGTCCGGTTTTGATTTCGGAAATCGAAGAAATCCGGGTAAGACATCGAGTTGAACTGGTGGGATCTGTCCGGGTCCTTCAGATTTGTGCTGCCAACAGCAACAAGCCGATCCGGCGACGGAAACGGCAGTGGCTTTAACAACACCGCGTTGACCACGCTGAAAATGGCGGTGTTCGCCCCGATACCAAGCGCCAGCGTGAGGACAGCGACCAGAGTGAAGCCGGGCGATTTGCGAAGCTGGCGAAAAGCGAGTCTTAGATCGTTCATATCATTCTGCTCGCAGAGCGATAATCGGATCGACGCGTGACGCGCGGCGGGCCGGGATCCATGAGGCGAAAAACGTCGCGGTGAAGAGAAGCGCACCGACGCCCAGATAAATTCGCGGATCGATCCCTCTCACTTCGAAAAGCACGCTTTGCAATGCACGCGACAGGGCAACAGCTGCAACCAAACCAAACACTGAACCGATCAACAGCAATTTAAGACCGTGCGAAAGAACGAGCGCGCGAATCTGAACCGGGCGAGCGCCAAGTGCCAGTCGAATGCCGATTTCACGGACCCGTTTGAACGTGGTATAAGCGAGAAGCCCGTAAAGACCGATGGTCGCGAGCGTAAGCGCGAGTCCAGCGAAGACGGAGAAAAGAAAACTGAGCAGACGTTGGCTTCCCCAGGTTTCGCGCACACGATCGTTCATCGGACGCTCATCGAACAGCGGTAGCGAGGGATCGATCGACGTTGCGGCGTCGTGAATCGCCCGTTCGAGCGACGCGGAGCCCATTGTCGATCTTATTAAGAGCGTGAGGCCCGTTCGCTGGGCCTGCCCTAACGAACAGTAGATCACCGGCAGCGGGGCCATTTCATCAATCGCGTGAAAACGCATTTTCGCGACGACGCCGACGATCTCACTCATGACCCAGCCCTCATTGTCGTTGCCGGCGTCAACTCCGAGACGTTTGCCGATTGGATCTTCGCCGGGAAAATGTTGTTCGGCCATCGCTTGATCGATAATGATGACCCGCGGCGAGTCTTTTGTGTCGCGCTCGTTGAACGTACAGGCCGCGAAGCAGCGGCACTTTGAGCGTCTGAAAGTAATCGCCGCCGACCACTTCAAGATCGCTGTTCAACATATCTGAAGGTTGCGGGCGCGGGTTTTCTTCGCGCCAAAAGCCACTTTGCCAGCCGTCCATGAGCGGCCCGTTCGAACTGATCGCCACGTTTTGCACCCCGTGAATCGTGCGCACTTTGTCCAGAAGTGCCCTGGCGAATGTGTCGATTTTGTCGCGATTGTTGTAAACACGCCACGGCAACTCGAAACGTGCGCTGAAAAGAGCGCGCGGCTCGTAACCTAACGAGAGCGATTGCAGCCGCGAAAAGCTTTTCAGAACCAAGCCTGCCGCAACCAGTAAAGTGAGGGTGAGTGCAATTTCGCTAATCACCAGCCAATCCCGAGCACGTTTAGCCGATGGCGGGTCGCCACTCCCTGAAGACCCTTCTTTCAATGCAACCTGGACGTCCGCATGCGAGGCCTGCCATGCCGGCCATAATCCGAAAAGCACCGTTGTCGCCGATGCGACCAAAAAGGTGAATCCCAGCACACGCAGATCAAAGGAAACTTCTTGAAAGCGAGAAACGTTCCCCGGACTCAGCGCGATCAATCCGTTGCGAACCCAAACCGCAAACAAAAAGCCGAGCGCTGCGCCAAGAAGCGCTACTAAAAAACTTTCGATCAACAGCTTTTTGACGATTTGGCCGCGGGTCGCTCCGACCGCGGCGTGGATCGCGAATTCTCGGGCTCGCGCCGCACCTCGAGCGGCGAACAGGTTAGCTAGATTGGCGCAAGCAATTAACAGAACGAGACCGACAGCTCCGAGCAGCAGTCCGAGATTTGTCCGGTACTTGCCGACCAGATTATCAAGCAACGGCGTAACGACGGCTGTTTCTCCGCGGTTTGTGTCCGGATACGTTTTCTCCAGACGTGCCGCGATTCCCTTCATTTCCGTTCGTGCTCGCTCAACCGTCACGCCGGGCTTGAGCTTGCCCCAAACGTAAATCATTGGATGGACCATTCGCGACATCCAAACCGAGTTGTTGCTGCGTCGCATCATCGACAACCACACGTCTGTATCCTGCGGTGACGTCGCTTGCCGCGGCATGACGCCGATCACGGTGTAACTCTGATCGTGAAGCGTGATTACCTGTCTGAGAATGTTTGGGTCGCGATTGAACGCCCGCTGCCAAAGGCGATCGCTAATGACGACCACCGGTGGTGCCCCAACTTTATCTTCCTCTTCGCTAAACGTTCGCCCGATCTGCGGCGGCAGTCCGATGATGTTGAAAAAGTTTCGCGTGACCGCCGCGCATGAAACGCGCTCCGGGTCGCGTCCGGGAATTCCGCTGAGATTGCGCGATTCCTTATGAGTCGCGGCGAGATGTTCAAAGACGGTGTTGTCCTTTTGCCAATCAAAATAATCCGGCAACGCGACCGAATAATCCTGTCCCGGCCCTGACGATTCATTCAGGACCATGATCCGGTCGGCATCAGCATAAGGCAGCGGCCGGAGCAAGACGGCGTTGATGATGCTGAAGATCGCGGTGTTCGCACCAATCCCGAGCCCGAGTGTTAGGATCGCGACGAGAGTAAACCCGGGCGATTTGCGAAGCTGACGAAAAGCGAGCTTTAAATCATTCATGCGTCACTCGGTTCGCAGCGCGATGATCGGATCGACACGCGTGGCGCGGCGGGCCGGCACGCAGCAGGCAATCAATGCGACGACCAACAGCGAAAATACGGCGGTCATCACAGCTCCGGCATCGATAGCACCCACGTTGTAAAGCAACGACATCAGGGCCCGACCGGCAGCAATCGCTCCGATCAGCCCAATTCCGATGCCGATGGCCATTAGCGTCATGCCCTGGCCGAGCACGAGCTTGAAAATGTTTGTGCGCTCCGCGCCGAGCGCCATGCGAATACCGAGCTCGCGAGTGCGTTGGGTGACCGTGAGCGCCATTACGCCGTAAAGTCCAACGCTGGCGAGCACCAGCGCGAGCAAGGCAAACGCGCCTAACAACACCATGGTTAAACGGCGTGTCGCCAAACTCGAAGCGATGGCCTCGTCCATGGTCGTGATCTGTCCGATCGGTTGATCTGGATCGAGCGATTCCACTTCCCGCTTCACCGCAGCCACGATGGGAGCGATGTCGCGCAAGTTCGTGCGAACATGCAGCTGGTTTTCCGGCTGCGGGTCCTGCGATGCCAACAAATACTCCTGTACGAGATGCAGCGACTCCACATTCAATTCGCCCGGAGCTTCATTGCGCGTTCGAGGGACAACGCCAACGATCGTCATCGGCGGCGCGTGTTCGTCTAGTGTATCGTTGTCATCGATGTGCTGTCCGATCGGGTCTTTTCCTGTAAAATATTTTCGTGCGAATGACTCGTCGATGATGATCGAGCGCGAGTGCCCTTTTTCGCCGGGCAAATCTTCCGAACCAAATCCGCGACCACGAAGAATCGGCATTCGCATGACGCGGAAGTAATCGGGCGAAACCACACTAGTTTCCGCCGTCGGCCTTTAGTCGGCCGGAACCGGCGGAGTCCCGGTTACATGGAAGAAATTGTCATTCTCAGTGTCGTCGAACGGGCTGTTCGAACCTATGGCCGCGGCTTCGACTCCGGGAATACTTTGCATGCGCTGCAGCAATTGCGTCCAAAACGCGTTCTTCTGCTCGCCTGTTTTGTACTTCGCGAGTGGCAATGAGATTTCGAAATTTACAACGCCGTGCGGCTCGAAACCGAGCGGCGCGTTCTGCGCGTGCCAGAAGCTTTTTAACGTTAATCCTGCGCCGGCGAGCAGAACAATCGCAAGCGCGGCCTGCATGATCACCAAACCGGACCGCATGCGTTGCCTGTTTAAGCCATCGCTTGAACTGCGACCGCCTGCTTCGTGCAGCGCGAGTGAGATGGATTCAGAGTGGGAGATTCGCCAGGCCGGCCAGACACCAACAAGGACTCCGGCCAGCACAGCGGCGAATGTAGTAAAGGCGAGCACGTGCAAATCGATCTTCGTCTCATGAAACCGCGGCACGTTCGGCGGTGTTAGTGCGAGAATCGCATCCATGCACCATACCGTCAGCAAAACTCCGGCAACCGCGCCGATGACCGCGAGCAATGTGCTTTCGACAAGCAGTTGCCGCGCGATACTCCAGCGGCTGGCGCCGAGCGCCGCGCGCACCGCGATTTCTCGGGAGCGAGCCAGCGCGCGGGCGAATTGCAGGTTTGCAACATTCGCACAGGCGATTAAGAGCACGCATACCACAGCGGCAACGAGAAGATTCAAGCTGGCGCGATAATCGCCGACTGTTGTTTCCAACAGCGGCCGCATTCTCACTCGCCGCCCCGCGTTGCTTTGCGGATATTTTTTTTCCAGATCGATGGCGATCGCATTGAGATCGCTCGCCGCCTGCGAGATCGTCACACCGGGTTTGAGTCGGCCAAGTCCCGACCAACCCTGGTGATAGTCGCGCTTTAGCATCCATGGTTCTTTTGCAATTTCGCTGAGCGGCACTAGCAAGTCAGGATTGCGGCCGAACTGAAGTTCAGCTGGGAATACCCCTACGATCTCACGCTGCAGCCCGTCTATCAGCACACGCCGGCCCAGGACCGATGGCGACGCACCGAAATCATGCCGCCAGAGATTCTCGCTAATCAGTGCGACGTTCGACGCTCCCGCTACATCGTCTATCGCACTCAAATCACGACCGATCTTCGGCTTTAACCCAAGCACGGAAAGGAATCCGGAGCTGGCGCGGACGCCGCGGACACGCTCGGGCGATCCGAGCCCGGCACCGGCCGAAAAATTAACCGATTCGCGTCTGACAAGCACGATGTCAGTAAAGCTTTGCTGAGCCGCGTGCCAATCGCGCCAATTCATGTAGCCAACCGAGCCGTTGTCAAAAATATGCGAGCGTTCGCGGAGTACGATCAGTTTGTCGGCATCATGGTACGGCAGCGGTCGCAACAACACTGCGTTAACCACGCTGAAGATCGCAGTGTTTGCGCCAATGCCGAGTGCGAGCGCGAATACGGCAATGACAGTAAAGCTCGGATTTTTCACAAGCTGTCGAACCGCGAAACGAAAGTCGTCTAGCATCTGATTGATCTCCGCGGGTTATTCGTAGCGCAGCGCCGCGACCGGATCGACGCGCGTAGCGCGCCGCGCAGGAATAAAACAGGAAAGCGCGGCAACAACGGTCAGCAGACCGGCGACGGCCAAATAAATGGAGGGATCAAGCGCATCCACTTTGAAGAGAATGTTTCGCAACGCAGCCGCAACCAGCACCCCCAGCAATAGCGCGGCGCCGCCGGCGCCGAGCACAAGGCCGATGACCAACTGCCACGCGCCCTGCGTCATGACCATTCGGAAAATCCGGCGCGCATCCGCTCCAAGCGCCATTCGGATTCCAAATTCCTGCGTGCGCTGGCTCACGGAAAAACTCATCACGCCGTAAAGGCCGACCGCGGAGAGAACGAAGGCGACACCACCGAAAATCGCGAACAGACTCACCACTATGCGATTGCCGGAAAGATTTTCTTCATGCAATCGGGCGGCTGTGCCCGGGAAATAAATCGGCACGTCCGAATCAAGCTGAGTGACCGCTTTTGTCAGCGCAGGACCGAGGGTTTCCGCGCGCTGACCTGCGCGTGGCCGAACGAGAACCGTACAAAATTGAGTGGCGGGCGATGCGCCCAGAATCGGCATGTAGAAGCCGGCAGAATCCGTCTGCTGATTGAACGGTCCCTGCATCAAAGTGTCGGGAACAACGCCAACGATGGTTCGCCACGCTAGCGGCTCACCCGGGTTGAAAATGCGGACCTGATGTCCGAGCGCGCTTTGATTGGCCCAATGCTTTCGCGCAAAAGTCGCGTTCACTATCGCAACCGGTTGTTTCGTGTCGGCATCATCAAGCGTAAAATCGCGCCCTTCCAAAATCTTTAGTCCGAGTGTCGAAAAATAATTGTCCGACACCGATTCGAAATTTCCGCGCGGCCGATCGTGGTCCGCTAGATAATTTTGACCGTCAACTTCATACTGACCGCCGCCGGCAAACGTCATTTGCAAGCGATCACTTAGTGCGGCCGAATCAAACTGCGGATTGGTGCGCAATTCTCGAATGGCGCGCTTGAAAAACTCGCGGCGTCCATCTTCTGTGTAGGCGCCTTCCATCAACGCTATCCGAGCGCTGTAAATCGCGTTCTCGTCGTAACCATAATCTAGCTTGAGCTGGTTTCTGATCGACCGGATCTCGAGTGTTGCGGCGATCAAAAGCACCGCCGTGAGCGCGATCTGCCCGATTACGAGCAGCCGTGTGATCACGTTGACCAACCGACTGCTATTGCCGCGACCGCCTTCTTTCATCATCTCGGCTGCGTTGCTGTGCGCACTGATCAGTGCCGGGACCAAGCCGGAGACGATCGTCGTGACGAAGGTTATCCCGACGATGAATGCCAACACAGGCGCGTCGATTGTAAATCGAACCCAATACGGCAATCCGGCCCCAGATGGCAGGCCGTCCATGGCCCGGGTCAGCAAGTCCACGCTCCAATAGGCCAAAAGAACTCCAGCGACTGCTCCGAATACTGCGACCACCAAACTTTCGGTCAGCATCTGCCTAACGAGCCGCCAACGCGTCGCCCCGAGCGCGCCTCGAATCGCGAGTTCTTTTGCTCGCAATGCAGCCCGGCCGAACTGCATGTTCATGATGTTCACGCATGCGATCAGTAAAACGAGAATTACCGCGGCCAACATCGCCCAAACCGTTTGCCTGAATTGCACGCCGATGAGCGAATTCGCGAGCGGCTGCACCGTCGCCGATGTGAAATTCTGGTTGGTTTTTGGATATTCCCGCGCCAACTGGCGCGCAACATTGATAAATTCTGCGTTCGCCTGATCGAGAGTAAGTCCCGGTTTGAGCCGACCCATAATGGACGGTGCGGCGTTGTTCGGACCGATTACGAGCTGGCCGCGCGGTATCGGCGGAAATTGATTGTAAAGCGGCGTCCAGAGTTCCTCTAAATTTGGGAACTTAAAATTCTGCGGCATAACGCCGATGATCGTTGCAGGCTTGCTATTAACTCGAACGTCTTGTCCGACGATGTTGGGATCGCCGTTGAAATCGCGTTTCCAAATTTCGTAACCGAGAATGATGGTCCTTTCCGCGCCCGGTTTGTTGTCCGCGGCGGTGAAATCGCGTCCAAGAATCGGCGATACACCAATGATTTTGAAAAAATCCTCGGTGACGTAACCACCGGTGTAACGTTGCGGATTGTTCTTGTAGGTAACGTTTATTGTCGACCCACTGAGATAGCCGGCCATCAACGAGCACGACTTCTGGGTCGCTTTCAAATCTTCGTAATCCTGTGCCGTCGGAATTACGCCGAACCCGAAGTTGTTGTTTTGATCCGTCGCTTTCGGATCAATCAACCCAATGGTCACCAACTGCTCCGGATGGGGAAAAGAGAATCCGCGCAACACGACTGCATTGACGACGGCGAATTGAGTGGTCGCGCCGCCTATACCGAGTCCGAGAACAAGCACTGCTAGAAAACAAAACGTTTTGTCTTTGAACAAAACACGCAGTCCGACTCGAAAGTCCTGCCGAAATGAATCTAAAATCATGGTAAAGTTCTCCCGCTATTTGTTAACGATCCACCCATCGCGCAATTGAATGACGCGTTTCCCATACGAAGCATTTTTGTCCGAGTGTGTGACCTGCACGATGGTCATGCCTTCACCATTGAGCCTGCGAAACAGCTCCATGATTTCTTCGCCCTGACTCGAGTGCAGGTTTCCGGTCGGCTCGTCAGCGAGCAGAATCTTGGGCTCAGCGATAATCGCCCTGGCAACACCTACGAGTTGTTGTTGTCCACCAGATAGCTGACGCGGATACAAATCCTTTTTCCCAACGATCTGAAACCGATCGAGCGTGTCCGCCACTAATGCGGCGCGCTCGCTTTTGCTGTAATGGCGATACGACAGCGGGATGTCGAGGTTCTCGTAAACCGTGAGATCGTCGAGCAGATGGTACTGCTGAAACACGAAACCGATCTGCTCGTTCCGGAGCGTGGCCCGCTCTTTCGGCTTCAAATGATGCACGGGCGTTTCGTTCAACGAATATTCGCCCTCCCAGCCGTGGTCGTGCATCCCGAGGATGTGCAACAGCGTCGATTTGCCTGCGCCAGACGGACCCATGATGGAAACAAATTCGCCTTGGGCGATATCCAGATTGATATCGCGCAGGACGTAGAAAAACTTCTCCTTCCCGAGAGGATAACGGCGTTCGAGATTTTTGAGTTTGATCATAGGTTTACTCGCTCCGTAAAGCCTGGACTGGATTGACGCGCGTTGCGCGTCTCGCGGGCAACCATGTGGCAATAAGCGCGGCGGAAGTCATTACCAATCCAGCGACGGTGAATGCGATCGGATCAAGCGCTCGAACTCCGTAAAGAATTCCGCTCAGAACTTTTGCGGTGGCGATCGCAAGCAGGAGGCCAATGATGACTCCAGTGATCAACATGATGGAGCCCTCCCACATAATCATTCGCAACACCGCTCCGGCCTGAGCGCCGAGCGCCATTCGGATGCCAATCTCGCGCGTGCGGCGCGCGACCGAGTAAGCCTTGACTCCGTAGAGACCCACTACAGCCAGACCAAGCGCGAGCGCCCCAAAAATAGAGAAGAGCGCCGCGCCAGCGCGAACAAGCCAGAGATCCAGGTTCGAATCAAGATATTGCGCGAATGTTCGCAGCGAAATGATCGGGATTGAAGGATCGATATCGCGCACGGCGCGCCGTAGCAAATCGGCCGCGGCGGCTTCGCCTCCGGGGGCGAGCGAACGAAACCGAACGAAATAGGAAATGTCGCTTTGAAATCCGCGCGCGAACGGCAAGTAAATCCCGCCGACCGGTTCCTCCGTTTCAAACAGCGCGTGGCGCGTTGCCGGAACGATACCGACTATTTCCATGCTCTTTTTCTCTGCGCTGTTCAAATCGGCGCTCGTTCCACCATTTTGGTCCGCATATTGGATGCGTTGTCCAACCGCATCACCATCCGGCCAGAGTTTTTTTGCCAGAATCTCGTCAATTATCGCGACCTTTGGGCCGGGTTGGGTCGCCTCCGCTTCAGTGAACCCCCGACCCCGAGTCAGCGGCAATCCAACGGTTGAAAAATAATCCGCGCCGACGCTGTTCCAAGCCACCTCGAAGGCAAGGCCTTCGGCCACGGTCGCCGGCTTCGCGCCTGAAGTGGAATGGACACCCGCGCGTTGGACTTTCCTGCTTAATTCAAACATTCCGAACGGAACGAATGAAGAGATGCTCGCGCGCTCCACGCCCGGGAGTGCCGCCAGTCTCTCGTTCAAGTTGCGATAAAGTTCCTGAGAGCGTTTTGGTTCGTAACCCGCCAGGCTCGCATCGACTTCGAGAATGTAGCTTGCTCCCGGTCTTAATCCGGTATCAATGGACGCGGCTTTACCTGCACCTCGAATGAACAAGGCCGCAGCAGTAATGAGCGCCAGCGAGAACGCGATTTGGACGATCACCAAGGGATGACGCGGCAAAAATTTCCAGCTTCGGCGCATTACATCCTCTCCGGCGTGCTCCTTCAAATCGGTCACCACTGCGCTACGCGAAATTTTCAAGGCCGGGCCGAGCGCGAACATGAGCGTGCCGAGCAGACAAAATCCAAAAGTCGCCGCCAAAATTGCCGGATTCGGGCCAGTCAACCACACAATGTCGAGCGGCATCAACTTGCGCATTGAGCCCACAAGCAGATCGGACGACCACAATCCGAGAATGAGTCCGCCCATGCCTCCGAGGAGCGCCAGCACAAAACCTTCAGTGAGAAGTTGGCGAACAATGCGCCAACGGCTGCAACCAAGCGCGAGACGGATTGCGATTTCCTTGCGTCGTGCGGCGCTGCGCGCCAGCAGCATGTTTGCCAGGTTAAGGCATGCCACCAACAGCACCACCACCGCCATGCCAAGCAGCAATGGCGCGATCGCGATTATCTTGCTGTCGGATCCCGGCGTGTTACTGACCGTATTACGCGACACTCGTTCGGCCATGAAGGTCTGGTCCTTTTGCTCGACCGGGTACGCTTTTTCCAAATTGGCCGCCAGCCCTGCAAGTTGAGGTTTGGCTGCAGCCGCGGTTAGCCCAGGTTTAAGCCGGCCCATGATGCGCAACTGCGTTCCTTTGCGATCGTCAATGGTACTCCTGTTTTCGAACCTAAAATCGTTCGCGACCTGATCGTAAACACCCATCGGCAGCCAAACTTCCGGTGACAAAATTTGCATCGTGCCCACAAAACCCTTCGGCGTAATTCCGACGATCGTGAACGCGCGTCCGTTAATGAACACTTGAGAGCCAAGGGCGTTTGGATCGAAACCGTGTTTCTGCCAGTAACTGTAGCTGGCAATCGCGACCGGCGTGTTGTGGCCGGGAATTTCCTCTTCTGGCAAGAATGCACGGCCACGCGCCAGTGGAACGCCGAGAACGGAGAAATAGTTCGAGGTGACGATGGCACTGAACGCGCGACGCGTATCGCCCTTCTGGCCGATGCCAACCAACGCGAGATTGAAACCCATTACATCACTGAACACCGTGTTCCGCTCGCGAATGTCGAGATAAGTGGGATAGGAAAAACCGCGAAATTTCTTTGGATCCTTTTTGTCCTGAGAAAAGAGCTGTACCATTTCATGCGGCTTAACATAAGCCGGCGGGGCAAAGAAAAGCGTGTTCACCAGGGTGAATACGGCGGTATTCACGCCAATGCCCAGCGCGAGCACGGTTACCGCTGCAATGGTAAAGGCTGGCGCCTTGAACAACTGGCGGAACGCAAATTTAAGATCACGAATCATGGTCAGGTGTTGTGTCCGAGCACGATCATTAGATCGGCCCTCGTTCCTGGGATCTGCAAAAGCGTCGATTTCCCTGCTCTTGATGCTCCCATCACCGAGACGAATTCGCGTTCGGCGATATCCAAATTGATGTCGCGTAATACGTAGAAACACTTCTCCTTTCCCAAGGGATATCTGCGCTCGAGACAACGAAGCTTGATCATTGCAAATCAGAAATTCCGTTCATTCGGTGCACAAGGCGATTCCACAATGGAAACCGGAATGGGTTGTGGTAGAGCGAAGCGAACATCGTTCACATCATTCGGTGCGTAATGCTTGAATAGGATCGACCAGCGCAGCGCGGCGCGCGGGGATCAAACAGGCGAGCATGGCAGCGATAGCCAGGACAACGGCGGTCGCGCCGAGCAATACCGGGCTATGCGGCGAAACCTGATACAACTGCGTCGTCAGCAACCGGCCAACCAAGAAAGTTGACGCAAGACCAACAATCAAGCCGAGGATGACCGGATTCATTCCCTGCCGCACAACCAGGCGCAAAACATCCTGCGTCTGCGCGCCTAAGGCCATGCGCACACCAATTTCGCCCGTGCGCTGCTCGACGGTGTACGCTACGGCGCCATAAATTCCAACGATCGCCAGCAATAAGGCGATTCCAGCGAAAACACCGAGGAGCGCCATCGTCAACCTCTGCTGGCCGAGCGATTGCACCACGATCGCACCAAGCGTGCTCGGTTGCAGAATCGGCAATCCATTGTCGATCTTGTTCAGGGCCGCCCGAACAATCCCCGCCGTCGCCTCCGGTTTGGTTGCGCTGCGCACGAGCACGTTAAGAAACGGTGTGCTTCGTTGCGTCCATGGCCGATAAAATTCGACGTCGTTCGCTTTGTCCAGCTGTAGTGACCGGACGTCACCAACGACGCCCACTACCTCCGTTGGAAGTCCATTGCCGTCCTCTGCCCCGAAAAGGATTTGGCGGCCAATCGGATTCTCGTTAGGGAAAAGTTTCTTTGCGGTCGAATTACTCAGGATCACCACCAGCGGGGAATCCACTTTGTCCCGTTTCGTGAAGTCGCGGCCGGAAAGGAGGGGAATGCCCAGTGTGCGAAAGTATCCGGGCAAAATGCTTCGCGTCAGCCCGAGTTGGCGTTGATTTACTGGAACCGGGTTTCCATCTGCCCGCGCGTACGGCGCGCCCGAATAATTTCCAGAGAGCGGGACAGCATCGACCATCGAAACGGCTTCCACGCCGGGAGCAGTCTCCAGCTCCCTCTGCAATCGTTCGGCAAAGCGCTCGAGCGAACCCGGATCGGGATACTGAGCCGGAGGTAATCCGATACCTGCAGTCCAGACCCGCTCTGAACGAAATCCCACTTCCTGTCGGCTGAGCCGCACGAAACTGGAAACCAACATGCCTGCTCCCGCCAGAAGCACGACCGACAGTCCGACTTGCGCCGCGACCAAACCGCTGCGGAAACGACGTTGACTGCGACTACCGCTCGTTCCGCGTCCGCCTTCCTTCAGCCCATCGACGAGATCGGACCGTGAACTTTGCCATGCCGGATACAGGCCCATGAGCAGACCAGTGATCAGCGATAATCCCAGTGTGAAAAAGAACACTGGCCATTGCAAAGTGACTGCGCTTTCAAGCGGAATGTTTTGACCAGCTAGTTTCGGCACGACCGATACTGTCCAAAACGCCAGGCACAATCCGATCGCGCCGGCGATCACACTAACGAGCATGCTCTCGAATACGAATAACCGCACAATGCCGCGCCGTTCCGCTCCGAGCGCCATACGCAACGCAATCTCGCGCCGCCGGGCGGTGAAGCGGACAAGCAACAAGTTCGCAACATTGCTGCAAGCGATAAGCAGTACCGCACCGACCGCCGCGACCAGAGTGATAAACGCCGGATGCAAATTTCCGGTTACGTCCTCCGAAGCCCTGACCAAGATTGACGCCCAACTGTTGTCGGCAGTTTCGGGATGTTGCTCGCGATAACTCCGCTCGAGCGAGGGCATGGCCGCCTGCGCCTGGGCGAGTGTGACACCGGGCTTTAATCGAGCGATGCAACGCATAAAGCTGACGCCGCGCATCAGGCGATCTCTGGTGATGCTGGACGGTTCGAACACTTTGTTGGCGAAAATCTCAGCGTCCCGGCCAAACCACGAGATTGGCAAATTTGGCAAAACACCCACGATAGTAGTGGGCACGCCGTTGAGCGTAATAACCTGGCCCAGCACCTTTGGGTCAGAATTGAAACGTTTCCGCCAGAAACTTTCTGTCACCATTACGACGTCGCCTTTTGTGTCTTCCTCCGGCAGAAAATTGCGTCCAAGAATTGGATGGATCCCCAGCAGTTCGAAATAGTTTGCCGTTACATTCCCTCCGATGAGTTGGGCCGGCTCGCCCATCCCCGTGAGGATAAATCCATTGCCCGCATCGGCTGCGATGGCCGAAAAAACATTTTGCCCATCGCGATAATGCCAAAACTTCGGCACCGAAAACGGCAGTTGCTTCAAGTCGCGCTCTTTTGCTTCACCGTAAATGCGCACCACGCGATCCGATTCGGAAAACGGCAGACCGCGCAGAAAGAGATCCTGTATCAAACTAAAGATCGCGGTGTTCATGCCGATCCCGACGGCCAGCGCAAGGACGGCAAGCAAAGTGAACCCCGGCGATTTGCGGAGTTGGCGCATGGCGAACATTAAATCATTCATATCATTCGACGTGTAGCGCAGTCATTGGATCGGCTTTGGTTGCGCGCATGGCTGGCAGATAACTTGCCGCCAATGCGACAGCTGCCAGCAAGATCGTGACGAGCGCAAAAGTTGGCGTGTCGAATGCGCTCACATTATAGAGCAACGCCCGCAACGCCCCTGTGCTCATCACGGCGACGAGGAGGCCGATGGCCGTTCCGGCGGAAATCAGCTTGAGGGAGCGAACGAGAATCAATTTCAGCACATCACTGCGCTGCGCGCCGAGCGCCATTCGAACGCCGATTTCGTGCGTGCGTTGAACAACCAGGAATGACATCACGCCGTAAATGCCGACGCTGGCAAGCAACACTGCAACACCCGCAAAGACTCCCAACAAAACGACCGACAGCCGTCGCGGCGCAACCGAATCGGCAACGACGTTCTCGAAAGTGCGCACATTTGCGACAGGCACTGCGGGATCCATCGCTTGGATTTCGCGGTGGATCGCTGGAAGCAAAGTTCGTGGGTCCTGGTTGCTCCGGACCACGTAGATCGTCGTGAAGTATGCGCTCTGAGCGAACGGAACGTACATTTCGGGCTGGGGATCGACGTCCAACCCGAAATGGCGCATGTCACCGACAATTCCCACGATCGTGATCCACTTCGGGTCGTCAGACATTCCTCCCATCACGATGCGTTTGCCCAGCGCATCCTCGTTAGGCCAGAATTTCTTTGCGAAGGCCTGATTGACGATAATCACCAGTGGCGCGTCTGCATTGTCCCCCTCGGTGAAGAATCGTCCTTTGATCAACGGCGTCTCGAGCGCACGAAAATAATCGGGAGAAACCTGGCGCTTCTCTTCATCAGGGCTCGGGCTGTTGTCGTTTGCGGTGCGGCCTTCGATCGCGAACGATGAATCGCTGTTGGTCCCGGCGAGGGGGAGGATTGTGCTAAATCCCGCAGCCTGCACACCGGGCAGCGCAGCGATTCGGCGTTGCGCTTCGTCATTGAAACGGACGATCGATGCGTCGTCAGGATACTGCGTCTTCGGCAGTGAAACTTCGAACGTCACCGCGCCTCGCGGATTGAAACCCGGATTCACGTTTTGCAAGCGCGCAAAACTTTTGATGAGAAGACCGGCGCCGGAGAGCAGCACGAGCGCGAGCGCGACCTCAGCGATGACCAGTCCATTGCGCAGACGATTTCGCCGTGTGCCCTGGGTCGAACCCCGGCCGCCTTCCTTCAGTGCTTCCGTGAGTTCTGGTCGCGCGCCAGCCAGACCCGGAGCGAGACCGAAGAGGATCCCGGTGCCGACGCAAATCGCCGCTGTCACACCCAAAACGACCAGATCGACATTCACTTCGCGCAATCGCGGCACGGTTTGCGCGCCGATTGTTTTCAATAGCTCAACGCCCCACAACGCGAGCACAACGCCCGCAGCGCCACCGATCAGCGCCAGCAACACGCTTTCAGTGAAAACTTGCTTCAGCAGCCGCAGCCGACCGGCGCCGAGCGCGATGCGAATTGCGATCTCGCGTTCGCGCGCAGCCGCACGCGCAAGCAACATCGTGGTGAGATTCGCGCAAGCGATCAGCAGAACGAGAACGACAGCGCCCACCAAGATGAGCAGCGCCGGACGCATCCCAGCCACCGCCAAATCCTGCAGCGGCAAAACGTCGCCGCCGAAACTGTTGTCCTGCTTGTCGCCCAGGCTGCCAGAATCCATGTAATTATCAGGATGCTCGCGTCGCATCTGCGCGTTGATGGTTTCGATTTCCGCCTGCGCTTGCGCCACTGAGGTTCCCGTCGCCAGTCGCCCGATGACAGCATAGGAGCGCTGGTAGCGCGCTTTCATCTCCTCATCCGTGAACGCGAGTGGCTTCCACATCTCGGCACGTTCGTGAAATTGTCCGCCATTGCCGAGATTGAAAAGCTGGAGCGGAAAATCAAAGCTCGCCGGCATCACACCGACCACGGTGAAATTCTTGCCGTCGAGAAGAACCTTGGTCCCGATGATCTGCGGGTCGTTGTTGAATCGGCGCTGCCATAATCGCGCGCTGATGATAACAACGTCGTCCCGGCCAAGCGCGCACTCCTGCGGTTCAAAAAAGCGGCCCTTGATCGGTGAAACACCGAGCAACGGAAACACGTCTGCGGTAACAGTCGCACCTGCGACCCGCTCGGGTCGATCTTCGCCCGCGAGGTTGAAACTGGTGAAACCGAACGCGCCGAGCTTTTCAAAACTGTGCGCGCGCGTTTCGTAATCTTTGAATTCAGGCGGCGAAACCGGAATCCGCTCTAGATTTTGCGATTTGAAATGCTGAAGCAGCAAGACGAGCCGCTGTGGCGCTCGATATGGCAACGGCCGAACCAGTAGCCCATTAACCAGGCTCAGAACAGCCGTAGTCGCGCCAATGGCGAGCGCAACAGTGATCACGGCGATGACAGTGAAACCCGGGCTTTTTGCCAGCCGGCGTGACGCCAGTTTGATTTCCCTCAGCATAAGTGCTGAATGTCGGTTTCAGATTTCGTCAGGCAGCCATGCGGTCTTCGACGATCCGGCCGTCAAACAAGTGCACGGTGCGATCTGCGTGCTGGGCGAAACGCTCATCGTGCGTAACCATGCAAATCGTTGCGCCGCCCTGATGTAGTTCGCGGAGCAGGTGCATCACAGCTTCGCCGTTGTGTGAATCGAGGTTACCGGTCGGCTCGTCCGCGAGCAGAATTGCCGGTCTACCCGCGAGCGCGCGAGCGACTGCGACGCGTTGCTGCTGGCCACCGGAGAGCTGGCTCGGCAAATGTTTTGCCCGATGCGCCATACCCACTCGCTCCAGCGCTTCGGTCACCAGCGCTTTGCGGTCAGCCGCACTGGTGCCCCGATATGTGAGCGGTAATTCGACGTTCTCAAAAACCGTCAGATCACCGATCAAATTGAAGCTTTGAAAGATGAAACCGATCTCACGGTTGCGAACACGCGCGCGTTCCGCGAACGACAGATTCGCGACTTCGTGACCTTTTAGCGCGTAGCTACCATCCGACGGAGTATCGAGCAGGCCGAGAATCGAAAGCAGCGTCGTTTTGCCGCAGCCTGAAGGTCCGGCGATGGAAGCATATTCTCCCTCGCGTATATCGAGGTGAATTCCCGAAAGGGCGTGTGTTTCTACTTCGTCAGTAAGAAACACTTTGGTCACAGCGTTGAGGCGAATCAACGGCGTGACACCGTTCCCGTCGAATGCGTTGGTTGCGTCTTCTGCGATTAGTTCAGTCGATTTCATTTTTTCAGTTAAGTCGAATTCTGTCGTGTGCGTCCCACGCACTCGTATCGGAAAGGATCACCTGATCCCCCGGTTGGAGCCCCTCTATGATTTGAATGGTATTGACCGAGCTTTTACCCAGCTTCACGGGAGTACGGACGGCTTCCGAAGTGCCGTTGACGAGCTTAAACATGCCGACGGTGTTGTTCTCCTGCCCAAACGCCGGTCGCCCGACGTAAATGATGTCGTTGAGATGTTCTAGCTCAATTGTTCCATCAACGCTGAGATCGGGCCGAGCGCCTTTCGGCAGCGGCTCGTCGAAGGCGACTTCTACCGTCACGGTCCCCTGCTCCACTGCGGGGTCGACGCGGGTAACATGACCCTTTGCAACGCCATTGCGAGTGTCGATCATCGCTTTCTGCCCAACTTGAATGTCCTTTGCCTGGGTCTCGGCAATTTTGATCTGTGCTTTCAACTTCGTGGGATCCGCGACGCGCGCGAGGTTATCGCCGATTTTCATTCGCTGTCCGATTTGCACAGGCAGTTGTTGCAGGACACCCGACATGCCGGCACGCACATGTAACGCTTCGACCTGGTCAGCCTTTAACTTGGCGAGTTGCTTGGCTTGATCGACCGCGGCCTGCTTGGACGCTAACTGCGGATCAATGGATTCGTGCGCAAACTGCAGCCGCTTTTTTTCTATCTCATTCCGATTCGCCAGCTCGGCCTCTTTTACTTTTGACGTCTTGTACTGTAGCTCGGCTATCAAACCGTTCTTGGCCAACTGATCGTTGGTCTCACGCTCCATCTTCGCCTGCTCGTAATCCGATTTCACTTTGGCTGTGGTTGCTTCCTGATCGAGTAACGCGCGCTGAAGTGTCGCGCGTAAAGTAATTAGCTCGGCTTCGGCGGCGGTCGCCTGCAGTTCGGCGTCATGACCGGCTTGTTGTAGTTCGGGACTGGTTAATTCCAAAATCACCGAATCCGGCTCCACATGCGTGCCAGGCCAGATATTTATTTTTTCAACGCGACCTTCAGTGTTTGCAGGAATCCAGCGAATATCTTCCGGCACCAGTGTGCCAAGGCCGCGTACCTGACGCACCATCGGACCGCGCTTAACGGTGTCGATCCATACCGTCGAGCGATCGACGCTCGGCACAGCCGGTTTTAGGCGCGAAATTGCAATCGTCGCCAGAATTAGCCCAAGAATAGACGCAGAGATGATCATGATGCGGCGCTTGCGTTTTTTCGCCGCAACGCCTGTGCGCGGCACGTCCATCGAGGAAAGATTTGGCGCAAAGCCGGCTGGGCGCACGATCCTTTGGTCTGTTGCTTTTCGCTCTGGAATCACGTTTCGTTGGTTCAGAACAGCGGAAGAGCGTGAATGAGTTGGGCCACCGCGGACATGCCGGTCATGATCGGCACTATTGCCATGACGATAAGCGTGCCGAACACGGCCGCTTCGGCCGTAAACTCGCGGTTCGCTTCAGCGTCGAAATAATCCCGGCTGATTTCGCGCAACGACTTGGATCTTTTGACGCGCGGCACGCTCGAAGCATTGAGCATCGATGCGTGGTAGTAATAGTCGACGAGCGGGAACTTCTGCGCGCTCGATCGTGCATTTTGGGATGGTTTCATGTTTTTCTGTTACCTCCTAAAGTGAGAAGCAGTTGGTGTGTTTGCTGGATTCAAAAATTTTCTTGTGACATTGCGTCGAACCATAATCGTGATCTCCATTCCCCTATTGCAATGGCCATGCCACGGGAGGAAACAAATTCGTAAGTCGCTGATGTTCAGCGTATAAAGTTTGTCCACTTTTCTGGAGACTTCAGAAAGTGATCCGCTTTCGGGACTGCCTCGTCCCAAGTTCGGGACGCAATTACTTCGGCAGACGGAGCAAAGCTCGCGCACCCTGGCCATCCCCTCGGTTCATGAGCACCAGCGTTCCGTCATGTGCTTCGGCGATTTGTTGGCTCAATGGCAGACCAATTCCCGAGCCGTCAGGTTTTGTGGTGAAGAACGGAACGAAAAGATTGGTTGGATTCATGATGCCTGGCCCTTCGTCTTCGACAAAAATCTCAACAGAACTTCCTGTTTCACGCCACCCAAGCGTAACCGTGCCCTGTGTTTCAAGCGCGGCGTCAACAGCGTTATGCACCAGATTGATCAATGCTTGTTCAATCTGCGCGGCGTCGGCACGAATCGCTGTTTTCGAACTCGGCAGGATTTGCACCTTGAGCCGGGGTTCCAAATCCACGACACGCTGGATGAGCTGAGCAAGATCGACATCTTGTTTTTGTGGCGGCGGAAGTTTTGTGAGTCGGGTGTAGGCTTGCAGGAAACGGCTCAGCGAATCGGCGCGCGATGCGATGGAACCCAGCCCCGAGCTTGCGTCATCTTTCCAGTCCGATGGAAGCGGGTCGCGCCGCAGCAGCGATTCCAGACTGGCGGCAAGGGATTTGATCGGCGCCAGCGAGTTGTTCATCTCATGACCGAGCACACGCACGAGCCGCTGCCATGCACGACGTTCTTCTTCGCGCAGGGTCCGGCTCAGATCCGTCAAAACGAGTAATTCGTGCGGCAAACCTTGTTCGCGAAACGTGCTACGGCGAATGCCCCAACGGGCCGACGCGCCAGGGAAATTCAACGTGAGCGGTTCGTCATCGTCTGCACTAAAACATGCGTGAAGTCCAAGCTCCTGCGCGGTTTTGCCTAACAACTTGTCAATCGGTTTACCCAGCAAAGTTTCGCCGGCGCGATTGATCAGGCGCAGGTGTCGTTCGGGATCGAAGGTAAAGATCGCCACATCGATTTCGCTCATGATCGTGCGCAACAGTGCAGTGGCTTCAAACGCGCCCAGTCGCTGTTGACGCAACGTTTCGCCGAGCGAATTGACTTCGAGGAGGACTTCGCCTAACGCGCTAACCTCGCGGGCGCCCCTCGCGCGAATCGAATAGTCCCCCTCGCGTAATGCCGCCAGCAGGTTCGACAAGGTTTGCAACGGACGAACGGCATGTTCCCGCGTGCTCCAGATGAAGGCGCCTAAGCAGCCCACAATCAGAATGGTGAGCGTCCACTGTACTTTCGGTGTGTGATCGCCGAACCAAAGGAGCGCAAGCGCAACGACGATTGCAGGTGCGACCGCGACAAACGTGAGCCAGGTGATCTTTCCTTCATAGGAAAGCCGGCGACGCTTTTTCGTTACGCGATTCATGCCTGTTCGCCGCGTCCGGGTAGCGCACGTGAAAGCGGCGCGCAGAGGACTGCGCGCCCTACCGATGCGCCGTGTGTTTGCCGTCCGTTGGTAGGGCGCGTCACTCCGTGCGCGCCGCTTTCACGCGCTACCCAATCACAAACCATATTGCTGCAGGCGCCGATAAAACGCGCTTCTGCTCAAGCCCAGCGCCTCCGCCGCCTTGCGTGCGTTGCCGTCATTTCGGGCCAGCGCTTTTTTGATCAAAAACGCTTCGACTTCTTCGAGACCCATCTCTTCGACGTTCCGCGACTCGCTGCCACCGGTCGTTAGACCGAGATCGGTTGCGCGAACCTGCCGGTCTTGCGTCATAAGCACGGCCCGCTCAACGATGTGATCGAGCTCCCGGATATTTCCGGGAAATCGATGCTGCAGCAAACGCTCTCGCGCGGTTTCATCGAAACCGCCGACGTGTTTGCGGTAGCGCTCTGCGTGTTGACGAAGAAAGCTGTTGGCCAGCGGAATGATGTCCTCGCGTCGATCGCGCAACGGCGGCAATTCGATTTGAATGGTGTTGAAGCGAAACAACAGGTCCTGCCGAAAACGGCCCGATCCGATCTCGTTCTCCAGATTTGCATTTGTAGCAGAGATGATTCGCACATTTGCGTGGAGCGTTTTTGATGAACCAACCCGCTCAAAATCGCCCGTCTCGATCACTCGCAAGAGTTTGGCTTGCTGAGCGAGCGGGATGTTAGCGATCTCGTCCATGAACAGCGTGCTTTCATCCGCGAGCTCGAAGCGTCCAGCCCGATCCGTCTTTGCGTCAGTGAAAGCGCCTTTCACGTGCCCGAACAATTCGCTCTCAAACAGGGTCTCCGACAAGCCGCCCATGTTGACCGTGATCATTGTCCGCGCCGCCCGCGGCGAGAGCGCGTGGATCGCGCGCGCAATCAAACTCTTGCCGGTTCCGTTTTCACCGGTGATCAAAACGTTTGCATCGGATGGCGCGACGCGTGAAATCATTTCGACTACCGGCTTCATTGCGGGCGATTGGGCGATCAAGTCCGGCATGGTGCCGCGCAGAATTTCGTTTTCCGCTTCAAGTTTGCGCTCGCGACGGAGCGCGGCAGCGAGCTCAATTTGCGTCCTTACAATCGCCGCCAATCGCTGGTTTTCCCACGGCTTAGTCACGAAATCGCGCGCGCCGCGCTTCATCGCGTCGACGGCCAGTTCAATCGTTGCCCACGCGGTCATCACGACAATTGGCAATGTGTTGTCGATCTCCTGAATTTTTGAAATCGCTGACAGTCCTTCCTGGCCCGACGTGGTGTCGCGCGTGTAATTCAGATCCATTAGCAACAGCGCATACTCTTTCTTTTCCAGCGCGTGTAAGACGCCGGCGAGCGAGGTAACGCCCTCTGTCTGGTAGCCTTCACTCTTGAGCAGGATGCGCAGTGCTTCGAGCACATCGCGCTGGTCGTCTGCGATTAGAATTCTTGTCACTGACTCTTTCTCAACCGCTTGTTTGCGGCAGTGTCAATTCCTTTGCAATGCTCGTGCCAACTGCGGTTGTTATCACTAATCTTAGTTCGACGGCGACTTTGCATTTCACCACTCGAACTGCCGCGCGGTTCGTCTCATTCCGCTTACGGGACTTCGTCGTCCCGATTTCGGGACGCAGCTCATCAGACCGAGCGCCAAGGATGTAAACTGTGAAACAGAGTCGTCATCGCCCGGTTCGCTGCAGCGCTTGTTAGGCCGCGTTCGTAATCTCATATACACTCCTTAGAAATATATCCGCGTCACTAAAATCAGGGAAGACACGAACAGCGCCCTCCGCAGACAATCGTGTCGCTCGACTCCCCGTGCCAATGCCAATGAACGGAATGCCAACACTTCGACAGGCACGAGCATCCCAAACCCCGTCACCAACATACAAGGTGCAGGCAAATGACTCGCCATAGCGTTCGGCGGCTCTCTGCTCGGAAAGCATCATAATGGACTCTCTGTCGAGTGCGTCATCCGCCGATGCCGCCGGATGGTCGTCAAAGCACATACCAGCACTGGCCATCTTGAGGCGGGCGGAATCACGCCAACCTCCGGTAGCAAGCGACACCCGATGCGACCCGCCCTGTGCGAACCGACCCAACAATCTGTCAGCGCCTGTAACCGGTGTAAATGGAAACTGTGAAGAAGCGGCGGCGAGCAACTGGATGAAATGCCGGCGAAATTGCAAAGTTTCCTGCGCTGTCGGTGACCGGCCAATGCGTGACGTGAAAACATCGTGAAAGATGCCGGAATCCGTCGTACGTGGATAATGTGACCAATCGGTGTTGATATCGTCGAAACCAAACACGGCTTTGAATGAGCGAACGAAGCACTCCTCGTCCACCTTCATGGTCTCGGTAAGCGTTCCGTCAATGTCGAACATGACAAGGTGCATCGGGGTCGGCCTAACGATCAGCTCACCGATGGCGGCCCCTCGGTGACTCCCGAATTGCCAGGCGGCGTCGCGGGGCCGCCATTCGGTGAAGCGCTTGGTTGGGCCGTCTCATGGCCGTGAGGTTCGGGGCAGGTCCAGCACTCCAGAAGCGTACGCAATGCCTCCGCCTTCTCGCCCAGTTCAGGACTTTCGATGTTCCCAACGGAAAGAACCGGCGGAAGCTCCTCATACAACTTCGGTAATGCCAGCCAGTCAGCCACCTGCTCGCGAATCCACTTGTTATACGCGAGTGGGTAGATACGTCGCGCCACGAAGAGCGCCTGCAAAAATTCCTGGAATGCCTTGTACAAGCGATCAAACGCCTGGAAGTACAGGCCCCGGTTCAGTAAGAAAGGAATGGCTTCCAAATCCCGGGCGCATGCCTCGCGCACCATCGCCAGCCGACTCCGTTGGAGATCATCCCCGTAGTAAGGCAACCACTGCGACTGAAGCTGTCGAAAGTACTTCCCCACGTGATGGAGCGGGGCGGCATACGCGAGGCGATTGCCGATCTCCACTTCGAAATAGTCGGGGCCGCCGCCATCATCCCAGACGGTTGGGACCATGCGGCCATCAAAAACGTCCAGGTGCACCTGGGTAAACCTACCGGTGCTCCGGAATCGGTGGATAAGCGGCTGAGTCGCAATGAACTCCTGCCACATCGTAGTCAAGGATTGAACCTCTTGACTTGGGGCTGTAGGCAGAATCAGCACTGCCATGTCGAGATCGCTACCCGCGACCGCCCGGCCTCGCGCGCACGAGTTCACCACCAGGATCGTATCCACATGCGCATGTGCCGAGAAGAAATCCCCGGCCAACTCGGCCAACTCTCGGTGGAGCTCCGTCGGGAATCTCAGTGGTGAAATCATCGATTGTGCAGTACGCCCGCAAAGGACTGGCTCCACGGCCACGAAGACCATCTGACGGCCCAACGAGACCGAGCTGAGCCACCGCTGGCGGCGCCGAGCGTAGCAAATTCTGAGAGCTGTTTTATAAAAGCAAAGGTGGACTTCACAACGGCCAGCGGTTGGCTCGAGCGATGGTTAGACGGTAACATTCAGTCAAAACTCCCAGCCGCCACTCCAAATGGTCGGGGGAGCTAGTTCGACAACATTGCCCGCCGGGTCACGAAAATAAATCGAACGACCGCCCTCGTCCCAATCCACTTCCCGTTCGATAGAGACTCCAGCTTTACGCAACTGTTGCCTCCATGCATCGAAATCCTCGGGCTTTGCACCGAACGCAATGTGTCCGGCGCCTGAAGTCCCGTGAGAAGGAACATCTCTCCCCGGTGCGCCGCTCTTACGAGGATCAAAGATGAGCAGAACTCCATCGCCACAGCGGAAAACCACGGCTAGATCTCCTCGCCCGATAACTTGCAAACCTACGGCATCGCGATAGAACTGTTCCGCAGCACCCAGATCTTCGGCGTACAAGACTGTCTCAAAGATTCCGCCTGGTCGCATCATGGGACATTCTACAGTGCGTCGCCTAACGAGGAGTCGGCCAACTAATTGCGCCTTTAAAGACGCATTTTTTGGCTCTAATCCGCTTGAGTTTAATTGTGGCGCCGTCAAGATCGGTCATGGTCGGCATTTTACCCGGTGCGGTTAGGCGGAACAATCCGAAACTGCTCGGATTAGGTTCGAGCCATCAGTCGCCTCAAGCACTACAGCATTCGCACCGAACAGGCTTACACAGATTGGACCAGGCGCTTCATCGTTTTTCACACTAAACGGAACAATGGCGTGTGGCGTGATCCACGGGAAGGCGACTGACGCGGAAGTCTCCGAATTTCTCACATACTTCAAGGACAGCGTGAGACAGTTCCACACACGCGCCGTATGCTCGCGCGCATAAGAGAGGACAAACGCCGCTCTCACTCTTCCCGCAGGAGTTTGGATGGATCGACGGCCAGCGCTCGAAGTGATGGAATAGCGGACGCTGCAATGCCTAGCAGCGCCATCGTTAGCACCGCGCCGACCACGACCACGGGATCTCGCGGATTCGCCTGATACACGATGTGCTCGAGCAACCGGCTGGCGAAGACGCCTAACAGCAGTCCCGCCAACGATCCGAGCCCAAGCAGCACAATTGGCCGCCCGACCGCAGCGCTCATCACGTGCTTCGCGCGCGCGCCCAGGGCCACGCGGATACCCAGCTCCTTCATCCGGCGGCTCACGTTATAGGCCGCCATGCCGAAGATGCCGGTCAGCGCGAGCATCGCCGCAAGCAGGCCCATGACGCAGAGTGCTATGGTCGCTGCCCGGGCCGGGAACAGCGCATTCTGCCCCCCTAGCACTTCGAGCCAGCTCTGCACTTTGATTTGCGCATCCGGCTCGAGGCTGTTCAGGGTGCGTTCAAGCGTGGCCGCCATCTCATTCTGTGCCCGCGGCGTCCGCACCATGAATACCGCGACGCCGTTCTCGGTTTGAAACAACGGCAGAAACACCGCCGGTTGTTGCGGCTCCATGATTTGGTAATACTTCCCGTCCTCCGCCACGCCTACCACCTCCATCAAGTGATCCTTAAGAATGAAGCGTTGTCCGATAGCGGGTGTTTCGCTCCACATCTTCCGCGCGAAGGTTTGATTCACGATCGCGACATAGGGTGTTGTTTTGGTGTCATGCCATGAGACATCCCGCCCACTTAGTAACCTGGTACCCGCAGCTCCTAAATAGCCTGGCGAGATTGTAAACACATATGGCGCCAGCACAGAATTGTTGAGATTGAAATCTGTCGTTCCTGGCGGGAAAACTGGAACACCGCGCAGGCCGCCGGTAAAGGGCACGCGGCTCACCGCACCCGCTGCGGTTACACCTGGAATCCTCTGTACCGCCTCGAGCATTGCTTTCTGTTTCTCAAGCAGCGCGTCACCTCGCTCTTCCATCTCACTCAGGTCTATGTCGGCGAGCATTGCTCCCCGCGGCTGGAAGCCCAGCGGAACGTGCAACATGCGAACCATGCCGCGGACGGCGACGAGCGAGGCCGTCACGAGCAACGTGCAGATCGCAATTTGTGCGCCGAGCAACAGGTCCCGCAGAGCAAACCGGCGCAGCGGCGTTGAATCCAATGATCCGCTCTTCATCGCCTGCAACGGACTGCTTTGCGATACCTGCCGCGCCGGAATCAACCCGAACAGCAGCGCGCTTACGACGGTCAGGATGAGAGCTGCCACGTACACACGCGCATCCAGGCTGATTGCCATATGGCCGTAGGGCGATTGCCACTGGTTCATGACACACAGCAGCAAACCCGCGATCACCAAGCCCGCGGCTCCGCCTAAGACCGACAACACCATCGCCTCGGTAAGTAATTGCCTAACGAGTCGCCACTGACTTGCTCCCAAAGCGACACGCAGCGCCAGTTCCCGGCTGCGATCCGCCGCCCGCGCCGCAAACAGGCTGGCGAGATTCGAGCACGCCGCCAGCAGCACCAGCAGAGCCAGCCCAGACACGCTATAAAGAAATCTGCGAATGACGTCACCGGCGTCCCCGCCGAGTCCTGGACGGACCAGCCGCAGCGGCACTCCGGTGTCTGTTTGTGGATACTCCTTTGCCAACTGGGCCGCGATCGCATTTAGATTTTCCGTAGCCTGCTGTTGCGTCACACCCGGCTTGAGACGGCCAAGCACTGTCAGAGGTCTTCCCGTCCGATCCTCCAGGTATTTCGCGTCGAAGTAATTTACGATGGGTATAAAATAGTCCGGCCAGTCAAATTGCTCCGTGCCATGGAACCGCGCCGGGGCCACACCCATCACCGTGAAGGAATCTTTGTTGAGCCGCACGGTCGTTCCGATCACTCCTGGGTCGGCGTTAAATGCGCTTCGCCAAAAACTATCGCTTAAGACCACATAGGGCGCTGAATTCGGACCATGCTCGTCCGTCGTTCGAATGAACCGACCCAGCTCTGGTTGCACGCCGAGCATTTCGAAGTAATTGCCGGTGACCGCGTAGCCGTACACGCTCTTCGCCGAGTTACCCCAGCTCAGTCTCGCCTGACAAAATCCATCAAAGCCGGCGATCTCACTGAAGGTGGTGTTCCGTCGCCGATAATCTTCAAACGCAGGATACGACGTAGTGAGTAGTTTGCCGCTGGTCCACGGCTTCAGACGAAGCTGATAGAGATTCTGCGGGTCGCTCACTTCCAGCGGGTGCAACAGGACCGCATTCACGACTCCGAAGACGACGACATTCGCCCCGATCCCAAGCATGAGAGTGAATAAAGCGACGATGGTGAAGGCAGGAGACTTCCACAGCACCCGCAGTGCGTAACGAACATCCAGCAGCAGATCCTCCATGAGTTTCCGTCCGTCGCCTCGATCAATTAACCAAGCGCGCCGAAGGCGAGACCAAGGCCATAAGTCACTACAGCAACGATGATGCCAATCCAAGTCATCTCCAGACCGGAGGCCCACCACGAACGGATGGTGATGAGCGATTTTAATGCGCCGACGGCAAAATGCGCGACGAGACTGATCCCGAAGGAAGCGATAACGGCATCGAGACCGCCCGAAAAGAAAAATGGAATAATCGGAATGAATGCGCCAACAGCGGTGGAAATGCCGGCCGAGAACGCGGCAGTCCAATGGTTCGGAAAGCGGTGCTCGGAAAGGCCGAGCTCGCTCTGCGCCATCGCCTGGACGAATTGCTCAGGTTGTTCGGCCAAGCGCTCCGCCATCTTCTGGGATTCTTCGGGAGTGAATCCCTGCAGTTGATAAAAAAGCGACATTTCCTCGATCTCTTCCTCCGGATTTTCTTCAACCTCCGCGCGCTCGCGCGAGATTTCTGCTTCATAAACCTCCACTTCACTTTTTGCTGCGAGATACGCGCCTGCGCCCATGGAGAGCGTGGAAGCGAGCATACCCGCAAGGCCGGAGATCAGAACGTAATGTTGCTGATTGTTCGTCGCGCCAGCCACGCCGGAGACAATTCCAAAGACTGCACCAAGCCCATCGTTTGCGCCGTAGATCGCATCGGCTACCCAGCTGCCGCCGCGCCCGTGCCACCGTTCGCGTTTGAGGATTTTGTCGAGCGCGGTGCGCGGACTCACCGGAGGCGCCATGGCGCTCAGCGCGCGCGCATGAGCTTTTTCTTCGATTGCACTCTTTCGCAGAAATTCCTGAACATCCTGTTCGCCAGGGAAGGCGCGCTCCGCCTGATCGTGAAATTCGGCTTCCTGTCGTTCTTCCGTCGCTTCCATCCGCCGAATCGCGATCTCCGCTCCTGCGATTTTATTCCACCAACGATTTAGCCGGCGGGCAAGAGTGTCTTTGTAAACGGGTTGCTCCGCGCCAAGCTCTATCAGTTTCTTCTCCCAACGTTGCGCGTGACGCTCTTCCGCTTCGGCCATGCGCAGAAGAACGCTCTTGCGTTTGTCATCTTGTTCGCGCCCGGCTAGATCGCGATAAGTTTGCGCCGTCTCGACTTCCGCCTGCCAGTTGCGTCTTGCGACTTCAATCGTTTGTTTGCGATCTTTCTGCTCGGGGGCCATTCCGAATTAAAGCGCAACGGGGCGCGGTTTCCAAGTTGGCTGCTGCGGCATGAACGAAGCTGCTGCTTCCCTGATTTAATCCGCGGGCTCGAGCGCGGCGCTTAAAGCCGGCTCGACTCGCGCTCGCAGCTGCTGGGCAGTAATGATTAGAGCTACCGAACCGATGATTAGAGCAGCGGCAACAAATGTGCGCGCGGTCAAGGTTTCGCCGGCAAAAAGAGTGCCGAGCAGGACGGCGACGATCGGATTCACGTACGCATAAGTCGCAACCTTTGCGGGATCACAATGGCGCAGCAGCCAAATATAAGCGGTATATCCCACCACAGCTCCTATGAGCACGAGGTAAATGAATGAACCCAGGGACAACATCGAGATGGAACCGGGATGAAACCGCGGCACCTCACCCGTCACGATGCCCGCGAGCAAAAGCAAGATTCCGCCACAGATCATTTGTTGAGCAGCAGTGAGAAAAGGCGAGGGCGCGTGCTTTGCCCCGCGCGAGTACAGCGACCCGGCCGACCAAATGAAACTTGTGACGAGCAGAATCGATATTCCAATCGCAGGATTTCGTCCTCCCGCGGAGTGAAGATGTAGACCCGGTCCGAATAAAACTGCGACGCCGACAAACCCGCCGGCAAGCCCCATCCACATGATTGGTGTCGGTCGCCGCGCCATTCCAGTCACCCAGCCCAGCAGCACGATGTAAATGGGCACAATTGCCACGACCAGCGCTGCCAGCCCCGAGTCGATATACTGTTCCGAAATTGTTACGCCGCCATTGCCGCCGAGCAGCAAACACGCGCCGATAATCAGTGAGGTTCGCCAGTTGGCCCAGGTCGACTTGCCGATACCCTGCGACCAGGCAATCGCATACATGATCGCGCCTGCTAAAATGAAGCGCACCCCTGCCATCAGGAACGGCGGAATCGTGTCGATGGCGAACCGGATGCCGAGATAAGTGGAGCCCCAGATTAGATAGAGCGCGGCGAATGCGACGATCACCAGGGTTTTTTTCGGCACGGCCATGAAACTATGACCATCTCGGATTCGCGAGAGGGAGCAAACGTCAGACGCTAAGTCATCGAGCCGAAAAAGACCGAATCGAGTGGCGGGAAGTCTTACGAAAGAATTCGTCGAGAGGCGTTCTCGGCAGGCAACGCCTCGTCGAGTAGTTCTATGCTCACCAGCGGGAGGACCGTTACCAGATGCGGTGCACGATTACGTCTTCCGCTTGATCAATCGATATAGCAGCAACAGGACCATTGCGCCCAGAACCGACATAATCCAGCCGGCAGCGTAATTCTCGCCCATAAACATGCGACCGATCCAAGTGCCCACGAATGCACCGGCGATGCCGAGCAGGATCGTTACGATGAAACCACCGGGATCTTTTCCGGGCATTAATAGTTTCGCAATTGCGCCGACGATAAGCCCAACAACAATGGTCGAAATAATAGAACCGAAGGTCATAGTGACTCGAGTTGTATCGGGTCGATCTGGACATGGCAAGCAAATTGGTTTGAACAGGCAAACTCAATTTGGCCTGTGCCGAAGCAGCTTGCGTTGGACTGGTAGAGACGTCGCTCCTCGTCAAGCATTTGCGCGGATTTCAAAGCTGAATCACCTGCGCGGATTGGATATCCTGGCTGGCACGAATTTGATCCAGCAGCGCCGCATCGGGTGCCGTGTCCAGATTCAACACCGTGAGGGCTGTCCCGCCCGCCTGATTTCGACTGAGAGACATCGTCGCAATGTTCACGCCGTGCTTGCCGAGCAGCGTGCCGATGCGGCCGACCATTCCGGGGCGATCAGTATTTTCCAACACGAGAACCGCGCCGTGTGGGCGCGCTTCGACCGGACGGCTGTTGATGCTCACAATTCGCGGTGTCGCGCCAAAAAATGCGCCGCCAACCGAAACGGTTTTTCCTTCGCTTACTGCCGAGAGTTCCAGCATGTCGGTGTAATCGCCGGGCGCGCTTAGCCGTGATTCGCTCACCTTTAACCCCAGAGCTTCGGCAAACGCGGGCGCGTTTACTTCATTCACTTCACTGCCACCAGCAGTCTGGAGAAACCCTTTAAGTAATGCGCGCGTGATTGCAGTGGTATCGACCTCATTAACCTTGCCGCTGTAGTTGATGTTGAGCGACTCGGCGCGTTTCGGCGCGATCTGCGATAGAAATTTGCCGAGCTTTTCGCCAAAACGCAGATGAGGTCCGATGATAGCGAGCGTTTTCGCGTCGAGATTGGGCATGTTCACGGCGTTTCTGATCGTGCCTTCGAGCAGCACAGCGCGGATCGATTGCGCGATCTCGACACCAACGCTCTCCTGCGCTTCCGCAGTTGATGCGCCGAGATGCGGCGTAAGGACAAGATTAGGCGCGTCGCGTAAGGGCGAGTCGACCGGCAATGGTTCAGTTTCGAAAACATCCAGCGCCGCGCTGGCCACATGTCCGTCTCGCAATGCCTGAGCCAGAGCGGCTTCATCAATCAAGCCCCCACGCGCGCAATTAATGACGCGCACCCCGCGCTTCGTTTTTGCCAACCGCTTGGCATCGAGAATGTGGCGCGTTTCGGCAGTAAGTGGTGTGTGCAGCGAAATGAAATCGGCGCCGGTGAGCAAGTCATCGAGTTCATCCACGAGTTCTACTTGCAGACTGCGGGCGCGTGTTGCGGACAGATACGGATCGTAAGCGACGACCCGCATGCCAAACGCGATGGCGCGCCGTGTCAGCTCGGTGCCGATCCGGCCCATACCGACCACGCCGAGCATTTTGTCGTAAAGCTCGACGCCTTCGAAATTCCCTTTGTCCCACCTTTTGCTGCGAACATTTGCATCGGCCTGCGGAATCTTGCGCGCCGCGCAAAGCAACAGCGAAAACGCGTGTTCCGAGGTGGAAACAGTATTTCCACCCGGCGCATTTAACACAACGATGCCGCGGCGCGTGGCCGTTTCGACATCCACATTGTCCACCCCGACTCCGGCGCGACCGACGACGCGCAGTTTCGCGCCCGCTTTCAAGATGTCAGCCGTTACTTTGGTCTGGCTGCGAACGACAAGAGCGCTGAAGGGCGAAATGGCCTCGATGAGTTGGCGCTCGTTCAAGCCCGTTCTAACCGTGACCTCCACAGCCTGCTCGCGGGAGAGTTCGTCCACTCCGCGTTGCGAAATGGAATCGGCGATGAAGACTTTGGGCGGAGTCACGGCAAGTCCAAATTTAAGACTTAAATCGTAAAACTTAAAACTTCTTCCCGGTGTATGTTAGCGGGCCGCGCTTGCAGAAATCTCCATCAACGGATTCGCCAGCGGCCGATCCACGTTCCGAAACCATAGAAGCCCAGCGGCTCCAATCGCCCGGCGCTGACTAACTCGTCCACTTGCATTCGCAGCCGTTCGCTCTTATTTGCGTCGCCCAGGTAATCGTCGATCACCACCCAGCAGCGATCGGCAAATCGATCACTGTAGCAGTTGATATCGCGACGGACATTGGCGTCGGCATCAAAAAGGAATAGCCCAATTTTCCGGTGCCCGAAAATCTGCCGCACCATTGCGATCGTGTTCAGATCGTAAGAAAAACCATGTATCAAAGCAACCTGACCGATGAACCCGAAGCGTTTTAGATTTTTCCTAAGATCATTAAAGCTGTCTTTCGTGCCCACGCGTGGATGATCGACGCGGCAGCCTCGCTCGATGCTGATGATTTTCTTTTCCGTGGCTGAATCGCGGACGCCCATGGCTATGGCGATGGTTGCTCCACCCACATATGCGCCGATCTCGAGGACCTCCCCCACGCTAAGCCTGGCGAAGTGATAAATCATCACGATCGCGTCGATGCCGAGCATGGAACACTCGGCCGCTTTCATGAGTTGATGATGTAAAGCTTTTTGCTGACGATACTCGACCAGCTTTCGCATCAAATCGAGACAGTCATCAACGTGAGCGTTGGGATTCAAACGGCAGTCTTAAGATTTAGGGGTTAATAAACAGGATCACGGACCAAACCTTAAAACTTAAATCTTAAAACTTAAAACTTAAAACTGTTCTGTTTAAACTTTGGGCACATGCAAGAGCAAAGAGCTTTCTACGTCGTGTTCGCCATCGCGGCAGTGCTGGTTGTTCCGGCTGCGATCGCACTGCGCACTGTCATTCACCCGGTAATTTTGCAAGCCACGTCGGAAAATCCGACGCCGCTAGGATATACATGGAGCCTGCTCCTGTTTATTGTTCCGATTTGTGCCCTCGGTTGGTGGTTTGCCTGCCGACCAGATCTCAAGTTTCCAAGGAAAGCATTTTGGCGAACCATCGCGGTGCTCACGCCGCTTGGTTTCCTGCTTGACCTGCTTTTTGGCAACGCTTTTTTCGTTTTCCCAAATAAATTGGCAACACTTGGCTGGGAAATACCAGCGGTAGGCGGAGCGATTCCCATCGAAGAATTCGTCTTCTACCTCGCCGGGTTCACGCTGGTGCTGCTGAGTTATATTTGGTGCGACGAATATTGGATGGCGGCGTACAACGTGGTCGACTACGCAGTGAGCGCCAAAGGCATACCTCGAATCGTCCGTTTTCATTTCGGTTCTGTCGTGCTTGGCGTCGCGTTAATCGCAGCTGCGATCGTGTATCGAAAGGTTTGGTCTGGCGCCCCCGAAGGTTTCCCGTGGTATTTCGTTTATCTCGTCTGCGCCTCGCTGATTCCATCAGCTGGCTTTTTTCACACGGCGAAAGCATTCATCAACTGGCGGGCATTCAGTTTTACCTTCTTTCTGCTTCTGCTGATTAGCTTGCTTTGGGAAGCGACACTTGCCTTGCCTTATGGTTGGTGGGAATACCGGCCGGGTATCCTGATGGGGCTGCACATCGGAGCGTGGTCCGGCCTGCCGATCGAAGCAGTTTGTGTTTGGTTGGCTGTGACTTTCACCACAGTGATCACATATGAAGTGATTAAGATTTGGAAAGCGTTAGGCACGCGCGCGCTCGAAGCATTTTTCGGCATTCGAAAATAGATCTTTGCCAATCTGTAGATACGATCTTGAAGTGCAAGGCAGTTGTGTAGTCATGCGAGAGAGGGATTAAAAGGTTTTTGATGTTTGAGCACGCCAAAAGCGATGTGGACAAGCTTGCGCATGACGGCGCAGACGATGCTCATTTTAGGTTTGCCGGCGGCGCGAAGCCGGGAAGCGAAGTGGCGTAGGGGCGCGTTGTATTTGATGGCTACCAGCGCCGGCATGTAGAGGGCCTTGCGCAAGTAGCGGTTGCCCTCTTTACCCAAGCCTCGGTTGCGATGCACCGAGGTGCCACTTAGTTCGTGTCGTGGAACCAGACCGGCATGAGCGGCAGCTTGCCGGGCGCGCTCGGCTTGACCGGGACGGAGCATTTCGGCCAAAAGGATGGCGGCCATGAGCGAGCCGATTCCCTTGATGGTGCAGAGCAGTTGATGATCGCGGGAGAGCTGCTGGTGAGAGCGGATCTGCTGGGTAATGAGTTTTTCCAAACGCGCTTTCTCCGCGCTGAGTGTGGCGATGACGCGCCTTAGAGAGCAGGACACATTGGAAGCGACACTTTCGAGGCGGTTCTTTTCCGCCTGCAGCATGAGGGAGAGTTCTTCACGACGGCGCACCAATGCCTGTAGCTGCGCCACTTCCAGCATCGGTGGCTGCCATGTAGCAGGCTTTAGAGCGCAAACAAAATCGGCAATAATGGCAGCATCCATTAGATCGGTTTTGTTGCGATTGCCGGCGCTGCGAGCGTACTGTTTGACTCGCCGCGGATTAAGCACGCTCACCCGATGGCCTGCGCCATGGAGCCACAGCGCAAGGGCCTGGCTGTAGGGTCCGGTGGCTTCCAAGCCTGCCCAAACCTTTGGAACGTTGTGCTCTTTGAGGACGCGGGCCAGCTGAGCAAAGCCCTTGGCATTATTCTCAAAGCCAAAACGCACCTTGTTGCCATTTGTTCGCAGCTCGGCTTGCACGCTGGCTTTGGCGATGTCGAGACCGAGCACAGGCAACGCGATCGCTACATGATCGGTGGATAAGCAGATAGAGTTCATTTTTGGTTTCCTTTCGATTTTTGTATTTTGGTTTATTGGCCGCTCTTTGCTCGCATCTGGCTTTTCGAGGACATCCGGCATTGGAGACAAGCTTGTATGCGCGCTTTTTGTTGGATAGATCTTGCGCTGGATACGATTCGGCTTCACAAGCCGGAGGTGGGACGGAGGAGCCAATCTACAGCCAAGCTTTATTGCTTGAGCCACGGCACGGTCTTCCTCCGTCCCCGCCTCAAATCGCTTTGCGATTCGCGGCTCAAATAAATTTAGAGGGACAACAGAAGATACAAGCCACGGCCCGATGGGCCGTCCAATCTTGTTAGTGAGACCCGCCCGACACCGGCACAGGCCGGTGGCTACAGGCTATCCGTAAATGATCAGATGGATCGATTCAGGCAATTGCTGTGCGACGTTCGTAGCCACGCTCCCGCGAAGCAATTTAGACATGGCAGTGCGCTGCGATGCACCGATGATGAGGTAATCCACACCCAAAGTGGCTGTAAGATCAAGAATAGTTGTCGCCGCGTCCTCACTCACGGCATACACCGGTAGCACACAGACATTCCGTTCAGCCCCCAGCTTCTGCATCGTGGACATAATTGCCGCCGCCTCAGGGTCCTCCTGCCATTTGGGACGACCGGACACAGTCGCGCCACGCGCGTAGAAGACGACAATTTCCTTCACGTACAAAACATACAACGTCGCGTTGCGCAGCTGCGCTTCGTCCAATGCGAATCCGAGGACGCTGGTAATGCCTCGCGCAGCGACCATGATCCTGTAGCCCTCTTGAATGCGCGTCTCCACGTTTGTGGCGAGATCGGGCGTCACCATGGCGGCAACTTCGCGCTTTACAGTGAGCGTTTTTAGCCCGCCGATCTTATGCGAATAGGCGCGGAATCCGAGGCCTATGCCCAAAACGCAGACCGCGAAAAAGAGCGCGTCAGGTTTTGTCTTGGCGATGGTCACTTCGACCAACGCGAGCACCAGGAATGTGGCACCCATGATCAGGCGCTCGTAGGCCCGCAGTCCCAAATGCTTGTTAAATGTGCAGGCGCCGAGATTGACTGAGATAGCGCCGACAACGCCGATGGCATACAGACCCGCAAGACTCTCGAATTGCCTCATGATCACGAGCACCAGGATCGGAATTGCAACCGCGATAATCAGTGGAACGCGGGGCACGCCGTGTTTGTTCAGGCGAGCGAATTGCGGCGGCATCTCGCCGTCCTGGGCCATCATGTAGATCACGCCGATCAACGCGACAATGGCCGTGTTGACCGCACTAACGAGCAGGAGGCCGAAGACGATGCCCACGAAAATAGAGAACGCTTGCCCGAACCACGCGCCGCCCACTGATCCTGCGTAATGTTCCCCAAGGAAGCGCAACATATCCTCCTTGTGCGAGATTAACTGAGGCGCGAGTGATTTCGGCAGCGACAGCATCGCCCAACCGAGTAACGCAGTTCCGGCGACGACTTCGAATGCCACCGGCAGAATCGCTTTCGTTGCGGTGCGCGTGACTTTCGGGGCATCCGGTGTGGCGCCCGGATCCAGTTTCATTACGCCGGTGAGATTCGCAATCGCCTCCACACCGCTTAAAGCGAGGATCACTCCGACAAACTGCACCCAAACCGTTTCCAAATCAGTATGACGCGGCTCGAGGTGGGCCAGATTCAGATGGCGCGCACTAAAAGCGATCGTCGCCACAACCACGATCACGGCCGGCACAGCCAGCCAGATTGAGACGCTACCGCTGTGTTTTGGACCGAAATAATTGAGAAGACCGAGAGCCAGGATGACACCGATCGTCGCTATTGGCGCATACTCGGTCGGCACACCAAAATAACTGACGCCCGCCCAGCCGCTCAGTGCTGCGGTGACGATAAAATTCGCAATTAGCAAAAGCGCCCCGACTGATGCCAGAAAGCGGCTCTGTTGCCGCGCAGCAGAATAGACCCCGCCGCCGTCCGGAAAATGGGCGCAAACAATAATATAATTGAATCCGACGATCGCTGTCAGGACACAAACGGCTAGGATGATCGGACCCGACGCGAAGCCGGCGGCGACAAAAGCCAACCCGAGTACGTACGCCTTGCTCGTCCCCCAATCACCGTAAAGCAGCGCCGCGGCGCGCTTCCAATCGACGTTGCGCGGCCGATGGACTCCTGCAGAAATAATTTCGGCCATCGCTGTAAGCTGCAACTTTCAATTGCCCCAGCGCGTGCTGGCAAGTTCTTTCTCAACGGCCGCCGCCTCGGCTTTGAATTGACTCTATGGAAACATTTGCCCGAGCTGAGTTGCTCGAGTCAAACTTCCACACGTGCGCCTAATTCCACTACCCCGTTCGGAGGCAGGCAGAAATACGAAGTCACATCGCCGGCATTGCGCGTCATCCAGGCGAAGATGGAGCCGCGCCACGACGAGAGACCAAGTTTGCGCGTGGCCAGGATCGTCTCGCGGCCAATAAAATACGTAGTGCGCATTGGATCAAAACGGAGACCGGGTTGTTTTACGCGATCGAGCACCGCAGGGAGATTGGGTTTCTCCATGAATCCGAAATGGATCTGTGCGCGCCAGAATCCTTCATGCAGATTTTCCAGCGCGACGCGATCTCTTGGGTTGGCAAGATATGGAACCTCTTCCGTTCGGACAGTGAGCAATACGACTTGCTCGTGCAGGACCTTGTTATGTTTGAGATTGTGAAGCAGAGCCAGCGGCGTCCCAAATCGATTTCCCGACATGTAGACTGCAGTCCCCGGCACGCGTCTGATATTCTGGTTTTTCAGTTCGGATAGAAAAGCATTGAGCGGAACACAGATTTCGCCGAGTCGATTGCGAAGAATGCGGCGTCCCTTTCTCCAAGTCAGCATCAGGAAAAGAATCGTCGCGGAAACCAGCAGCGGGAACCAGCCGCCATGCGCTATTTTGAGGATATTCGCGCCGAAAAATGCGAGGTCGATCGTGATAAAAAATGCAGCGACCGGCAGCGCTGCCGCCGCAGGCCAGTGCCACCGCCGACGAGCCACGACATAAAACAAAATGGTCGTGATCAGCATGGTGGTGGTAATCGCCACGCCGTAAGCTGCCGCGAGATTACTCGATGTTCGGAAGCCGAGGACAAGCACAACGCATGCGACCATCAATCCCCAATTCACTACTGGCACATAGATCTGTCCGATAACTCGCTCCGAGGTATAAACGGCCTTTAAGCGCGGGCTGTAACCGAGCTGGATAGCTTGCATGGTGAGGGAAAACGCGCCGCTAATGATCGCTTGAGAAGCTATAACCGCTGCAGCCGTCGCGAGCACCACCAGTGGATAAAGCGCCCACGGCGGCGCCATTCGGTAAAAGGGATTAACCGCAGCATCCGGTTGAACAAGCAGAAGCGCTCCCTGCCCAAAATAGTTCAGCGTCAGGGCTGGGAGGACGACTGCAAACCAACGTCAGGCGAATGGGCGCCGTTCCAAAATGACCGATATCGGCATAGAGCGCTTCGCCACCCGTAACGACCAGAAACACGGCGCCGAGCACCACGAAACCTCGCCAACCATTGATCATGAAAAATTCGAACCCGTGGATGGGATTGATGGCGGCAAGCACTTGGGGCGCGCGAATGATATGCCGAAATCCAAGCAGGCTGATCGCCACAAACCAGATCATCGTGATCGGGCCGAACACCGCACCCACACCGGTAGTGCCGCGCGACTGAAAGAGGAAAAGCCCAATCAGAATGACGACGGCAATCGGCAGGACGTAGTGGTCGAACAAAGGTGTGGCAACGTGCAAGCCCTCCACTGCTCCCATTACCGAGATGGCCGGAGTGATCATCCCATCGGCGTAAAGTAACGCAGCGCCAAACAAGCCCAGCAGGAACAGAAATTTCCCGCGCCGCAATACATCGCTCACCAGTGTGGCCAAGGCGAGAATTCCGCCTTCACCACGGTTATCGGCCCGCAGAATGAGGATGAGGTACTTAACCGAGATAATCAGGATCAGAGACCAAAGGATTAGTGACAAGCACACCGAGCACGTTTGCGTGAGTTGGAGGAACGCCGTGGTGCCCGTAAAAGCACTCGCGCATGGCGTAGAGCGGGCTTGTGCCGATGTCGCCGTAAACTATCCCCAGACTGGCGAGACAGAGTAAACCGAGCCTTCTCTTGCGCCGACGGGAGATCGCAAGCAGCAGGAGAAACGCCTAGCCGAACTCGCAACGGCTGGAATCAAAGATGGCGGTCCAGAATTCACAGGTTGCGAGAGAATCTAAATTGCGCGCCAGCCCGGAATAATTAAAACGGTACTAAAATTCGAAGGGGTCTATTTCGCGCAGATGTGGATGCGCTACATTTATCGCGTGATGGGGCCGTCAATTTCGCGTCCCAGCGAACCGCAATCCTCCGAGCCTTCATTTAAGGCTACGACAAACGGCGAGCAGAATGTGTCGTCTCCGCCTTTTGCGCCATTAAAGGAATACATCACGGCAGTGATTGGTGTAACCGCGCTCACTGTAGCCTGTTGGCTGCTAACACCGCTGACCGGGTACGGAGCGATCTCGCTGATTTTCCTCCTCGGTGTGCTGCTGGCCGGAATGGTTCTCAATCGCGGCCCGGTTTTGCTGGTTGCAGCACTCAGTGCACTTTCCTGGAATTTTTTGTTTATCCCGCCGTTATTTACGCTGCACATAGCAAAGATCGAAGATGCGTTGACGTTTGCGACCTACTTCATCGTAGCGATCACCATCGGTAGTCTGACTGCGCAGTTAAAAGCCCGGGAGCATCTCGCTGCCCAAGTCGAGGTGGCGCAGGAATCGGAGCGGCTCCGCAAAACGTTGCTCGACTGTGTGTCACACGAATTGAAAACGCCGCTCGCGGCCATCGCAGCCGCGAGCCAGGAACTGTCGCGCCTGACGGCGAACAGTCAGGATTCACAATTACTTAAAGAGCTCGCGGGCGAAATTCGTGATGGGTCCCGCCGACTCAATCGCGTGGTAAACAACCTGCTGGATATGAATCGACTTGAGAGCGGAGTAATCCGTCCAAAACGCGAATGGTGCGATGTGCGCGAGCTACTCCAGTCCGCAGTAGACATCGAGCATGAATCGATCAACGGACGAGATATCAGGTTAGACGTACCTGAGGAAGTTCCTTTGGCGCTCGTGGATCACACGTTGATCGAGCAGGCTGTCGCGAAGCTTCTGGCCAACGCCGGAAGTCATACGGCGCCCAACCTGCCGATCGAAATTGATGCCGAGTACACGAACGAGAATCTGCTGATCTCTGTAAGCGATCGCGGACCTGGGATTCCACCGGAGGCAACTGAGCGCTTGTTCGAGAAATTCTACCGGGGCGATAATCGCAAAACAGGTGGCCTCGGTCTTGGGTTATCAATCGCACGAGGACTAATCGAAGCGCATGGCGGAAGACTTACGGCCGAGAATCGGGATGGCGGGGGTGCTCGCTTCGTTATCAGGCTGCCAGTTCGCGTAACGAATATGAACGGGATGGAAACAACTTGATGAAATCAGCTCGCAGCGCGCTAATCATCGATGACGAAAAGCAGATCCGCCGGCTGCTTCGCCTTGCCCTTGAAGGAGCACATCATCAGGTCTATGAAGCCGAGACGGGACAGGCCGGACTCGCAGAAATTGTTTACCGTCGGCCCGATGTCGTTTTGCTCGATCTCGGATTGCCGGATATGGACGGCCTCAAAGTACTGCGACGCCTGCGAGAATGGTCGGATGTGCCGGTCCTGATCCTGTCGGTACGTGACGACGCCGACGAAAAGGTCGCAGCGCTCGACGCAGGGGCGGATGACTATGTGACGAAGCCGTTCGACACGGCGGAACTTTTGGCCCGCGTCCGCGTGGCGCAGCGGCGCTCGCTGACAGAGCTTGGCGAGCCTGTTTTTAGCTCTGGATCGCTCTGCGTTGATTTTGCGGTGCGCCAGGTGAAGCTAGATGGCGAGGAGGTCAAGTTAACACCGACTGAGTATGCTTTGTTGCGCGTGCTCGTGCAGAATGCAGGGAAAGTCGTGACGCATCGGCAGTTACTTCGCACGGTCTGGGGAGAGAAAGCCGAAAGCCAGGCCCAGTATCTTCGGGTTTACGTCACTCATCTGCGCAAGAAGCTCGAAGCCGGTGACAATTCGCCAAGACTCATTAAAACAGAAGTCGGAATTGGTTACAGGCTTTCGACCCAGTCCTAGGAACACGCACGGCGCCCGCGAAACGTTAACAATCTTTTAGCATTTCTGCGGAACATTTTAATTCACGTTTCGTGCGAAGTCGGGTCGACGCTTACGCATGCAAAAGACGGTGATCACATCGGTTCAAGCGCGTGAAGTGGACCTGCCCGGAGGACAGACGCCGGTTAGAACGATAGACGGTAGCTTGAAAGACGTCGCCCCGGGAGCCGCTGACAAAACAAACCGCGTAGATAAATCGACAATCCATCATCAGCTGGCGCCGGCGTTTTGGACTTGGTTTGTCGAAAACCCGCGTCCCATTCGTCGGGGTCAACGCGGTCATGCCTGAAGCTGCACCAGAACTTCGATTTCAGCAGTCTGAGGAAACATATCGAGCGGTGTGACAGAATCGATCGTGAATCTTGCCTGCAAATCTTTTAAGTCGCGCGCCAGCGTCGTAGGATTGCAGGAAACGTAAATCAGCGTTTGCGGCGCAAGATCAACAATGGCTTGCCGAACTTGTGCGCTTAGTCCTGTTGCCGGAGGATCGACGATTAACGTCATATCCGACCCGTTGCTTGCGTCGTTCGTTGAAACTTGACTGCTTAAAGCAGTCAAGTTCTCGCGCGTCAGTTCCTGGCCGACGTCGCCGGCGATGTACGTTTCTTTCGGGGTCGCGTTGTTTTTGGCAACAGCAATAGCGAAGCGATCCCAATCAATGCCTATCACGCTCTCAAATTTACCGAGCAAGGCTTTTGCGAGGAAACCGGCACCGCAATAAGCATCAATGAGCAGCTTTTGGTTTGGAGGCGTTAGATCGACAATCAAATCTCGCAGAGTTTTTGCCACCGCATCATTTGTTTGAGAAAATACTCGCGGCTCGGACCGCGCGCGCAGGGTGTAATGTCCTTCGATTACGTGTGATTGAGCTCGTAGGTCCGCCAATGCGCGATTGACTTCCTCTCGCGAAATCGGGCACTGCTTGATGTCGATCAACCGACGTGAATCGCGTCGGTAAAAACCAATGACCCCGTCTTGCGCGTGCACAGTGATGCGGTTGCGATATTCGTAATGCTTGGGCGACGGAATGATCGGCCGCATTGGAACATCCTTGAGTTTGCCGATTCGCTGGAGCGCATCCCGGACCTGTCGCCATTTGATCGCGAGCTGATGTTCGTAACTGATGTGCTGGTAAGAACAGCCACCGCACCGTCCGAAATAGGGGCACTGCGGCGTAACGCGATCCGGCGAATTCCCCTTAACTTCGATCAGCTCCGCTTCAGCGAATTGTTTCTTTTCGCGCACAATTTCGGCCGAAACCAGCTCACCCTCAATCGTGTAAGGAACAAAAACGGCTTTACCCTGACTGCGTCCGACGCCTTTCCCACCGAAAGCGACATCTTCGATTTTTACTTCGACAACACGCATGTGATTAAAAACGTGCTTCGACTGAACGTGCCTGCCAACAAACGCTGCTTGAGCTCTTCAGCGGTCTCTGCGGTACCCGAGACGTCGATAAACTGATTCGAGTGCTACTAGTGCGTTTGGCTGGCGGCGAGAACACAGCGCGTCTGAGGAGTGAGATCCTTAGTTTTTCCGATTAGCTCGAAGTGGGCTGCAGATAGACGTAGCTCGTAGACAGCATGGTTCCGGCGGAAGCCTGTAGCGCGAACCCGAGTCCCTGCGCGAGGTTTCGAGAACCTCTCCACGTAAGCGACTGTTAGTTGAAATCGTTGTGCGTATCGCGCACGTATGGGTATTTCGACTCGTTACCGATCTCAGGCGGAAATTCCGCGTAGCCGGCATGAATGTAAGGAACGTCTGGGGGCAGCAAGGGTCGATAGCTATCGTGCCATATCGGAAACGGAAAAGTCAGGATCTCAACAAGGCCTGCCACGTGACGTGCGCCCGCGCGCCCCAGTCCACGCCAAACGCCATAACCAGCCCCGGCAGAATTACCTTCTGTTTGGTTGATTTGGTTGACGGTCACAAAAAACTCCGTCGGAGCGATGACAAAATTCGAAATACCGCGACCCAGTTTGCGCGTTGGACCATAATCGTTCCCAGGTGGATCTTGAATATCAGCGAAGGCTATGATCGCAAAGCCAGCGATCATAACGAAAGCAAAAATAGTTTTCATAGGCGCTCCGAGCCAGTTAAACAACTCCGGACAGCAGAGGCAATACTTATTTTCTGTGTTCAGTCGCAGTGCCGCCCTTCGTCTTCAACATGGAAAGTGCGATCGTAACCGCTAGAATAAGCGCAATGATTGCCAGCGCGAACACTCGAGGCAAGGGAAGGTAATGCGCGATCATCATCTTAATGCCGACAAAACCAAGCACCAACGCCAGTCCTGTTCTTAAGTAAATGAAACGATCCATTAAAGCGGCTAGCAAAAAGTAGAGAGACCTTAAGCCGAGAATCGCGCAAATGTTCGAGGTGTAAGCAACAAACTGGTCGCGCGTAATCGCCAAAACGGCCGGAATCGAATCGACCGCAAAGATCAGGTCCGTGGTTTCGATTACGATCATGGTTAGAGCCAGTGGCGTGAACATCCAACGGCCATCCACGCGCACGTGAAAATGTTCGGCATGATATTCGCGCGTAATCGGAAGAATCCGACGGCATGTTCGCAACAACCATCCCTCTGCAAAATCGCGCGCCTGGTGTTTTTTGAAAAGCATTCGCGCTGCGGTGATGACCAGGAAGAATCCGAATAAGTAAAGGACGAACTCAAAGCGTCGCACCAAGGCGATACCGGCTAAGATCATCGTGCCGCGCATGACGAGCGCCCCAACAATTCCCCAGACCAAAACCCGGCGCTGCGCGAGAGGAGGAACACGAAAATGCGTGAAAATCAGCACAAAAACAAAAATGTTGTCCATGCTCAGCGAATACTCGATGAGATATGCGGTCAGAAAATCGACGCCGTGATGTGGTCCCTTGATACGCCACACGAGACCATTGAACGCCAGCGACACGAGCACCCAGATCACGGTGCGTTGAAGCGCGGCACGCATGCTTAATTCGCGACCGCGACGCTTGGAGGCGAACAGATCTATCCCTATTGCGACAAAGACGACGACGTGAAACACGATCCAAACCCACAGCGGAGCTCCCGCGACCTTGCGCGCGAAAACGTCGAAGTGAAAGGAAAGCAAGAACCAGCTGCTCGTAGTCACCGCGCTGAGGTTTTCATGGGGAGAGCCGCGCGGCAATCGCAAATTGCGCGGTTAACGCATTCGACTTATAGGTCACATGCGACCATGAATGACATCGATGGATGCGGAACTGCAAAAACTTGTTGAAGCGGGAAAGCTCACGTCAAAAGCTGCCGAGCAACTGCAAAAGCTAGAGCCGGGCACATTTTGCTTGCACAAGAGTTGGGGATTCGGCCGTGTCCGCGAATGGAACCTGCTCTTGAATCAAATCGTCATCGATTTCGCCAGCAAGAAGTCTCATCCGATGCAGGCGCAATACGCAGCGGAAAATCTGATGCCGCTCGCACGGGAACATTTTCTGGTCCAAAAGAGGACGAACATCAAATCGATCAAACATCTGGCCAGGGAAAATCCGATCGCACTGGTGCAAAACATTCTGGAAAGTTTGGAGGGCAATGCCAGCGCTCAGCAGATCGGCGAATGGCTCATTGGCGATATCTTCACTGAAGCCGAATGGAGGCGCTGGTGGGAGTCGACTAGGAAAGCACTCAAAGCAAGCGGCACATTTTCAATCCCTGCGAAAAAGACCGACCCAATCCAAATCCGCGGCGAAGGCGTATCACACGCGGATGAGCTGCTTTCAGGTTTCAACAAAGCACGGCAGCCGAAGCAGCAAATCGCAGCGCTCGAGCAGATCATAAAATCTCACGAGCAATTCAAGGAACCGGAAAAACAACTTCAGCCGATCGTTGTGGCGATCGAGAACGCGGCAGCCCGCAACCAGAAAATGCATCCGGAGCTGGCGTTCGAACTGATCCTGGGACGAGACGATTTGCTCGCGCGCCTTCCATCACTGCACACTACCCATATTGGTCTGACTCTTTCGAAATTAATTGTGGACGAGGAAAAGCGTCTGACATCGTTTCTGCCAAACCTGCCAGCGGCAAAAGAGAAGCGAGTCTTGCAAGCGTTGCCGTCCGCGCTTGGTCAAGCTTGGACAGAGCGCGCCTTGCGGCTGATGGAATCGAGCCACGGTCGCATGGTCGCGCAAATCCCGCGCATCTTGAACGAAACGGGGCAGCACGTCGAGCTTCGGACAATGCTTGAACGAAGTATTCGCGAACATTCGGCCACAAGCGAGATGCTCACCTGGTTGTGCAACGAAAAAGAAAACTGGGACGAGCTGGTTAACCCAGATTTGTTATGGGCAATTTTGGCCGCGCTGGAGCGCGAACAGCACAGTTCTCCCGGGCGTGGGAGCAAATTGCAAAAGGCGGTCGTTGAAGACAGGCAATTGCTCGGAGAAATGTTCAAAAAAACCGATGTCGGAGTGGCCCGCGATGCAATGCGGCGGCTCCAATTGACGCCGTTGTTCGACGAGCTGACCAAACGCTCGCTCCTCGCACGTATGGTAAGGGTTTATCCGGAACTGGAAAACATGATAGCCGGCGCGCAATCGCAGGAGAAGGCCGCAGTCCTTATCGTATCCTGGAGTAGCCTGGAAAAACGCAGGGCCGAACATGAAGAGATTGTGAGAGTGAAAATTCCCGAGAACAGGAAGGAGATCGCCATTGCCAGGTCGTACGGCGATCTCAGCGAGAATTTTGAATTTAAGGCGGCTAAACAAATGCAAAGCGTGCTGATGCGACGCAAAGCCGAACTGGAACAGATGCTGCACGATGCGCGTGGCACGTCATTTGAAAATCCGGACACATCGCGAGTGTCCATTGGAACAATCGTGAGTCTCCGCAACGCCAAGACAAACGAGGAAGAAAGTTATACCATTCTCGGCGCGTGGGACGGCGATCCCGACCGCAACATTATCTCGTACCAAACCGCCATTGGTCAGGCACTGCTCGGCCACGAGTTGGGTGAGACCGTTTCGTTGATGACGGAGCATGCCGCAGCGGAATTCACTATTGTCTCGATCCAAGCCGCGTCAATGGACGAGATGACACCAGCCGCCGCTCCTGTAACAGAAGCTGCTGTGGAAACGGCTACTGCAAAATAAGGTTGTCTAAACCGCGCGTTTGTCGCGTGATCAGCAACTAGACGCCGATCCTAAATCAGCAATTCGTAGGAGAGAATGCTTAAACAATAGATTGCTGCGGTTTCGACTCGCAGGATGATTGGGCCGAGCGTGATCGGCTGGCAGCCTTGACGGCGCGCGAGCGCTAATTCCGCAGGCGTAAAGTCGCCTTCCGGACCGACCAGCATGAGTACGCTTCGAGGACGATCACCGTGTTCGCTGGAATATGTTTCCAGAATTCTTTTCAGATGCTGCGCATCAGGCTGAAGCGACCCGATTAACCGAACATCGAAGGATTGGCCGGATGTTGTGGAAAAGAATTCTGCTAATTTTTTCGGGGGCTGCACGCGGGGCAGCCAGTTTTGTCCGCATTGTTTGGCTGCCTCGATGGCGGTCTGCTGCCATTTCGATTGTTTTTGCGCGGCAGAGTCGGAATCGAGCTGCACGATCGTTCGGTCGGAAATGATCGGCGCAATTTCCGCCGCGCCGACCTCGACCGCTTTCTGCACAATCAGCTCCATGTTTTTCCCTTTTGGGACCGCCTGTCCCAGGACGATTCGACAGCGCAGTGGTGGTGTTTGTGCTTCGTGCATCTTTCGCAACTCAATTGCGTCCCGTGCAAGACTCGCAATTTCGGCGGTAATTTCGCGTCCCTTTCCGTTGAAGAGAACGAGCTTCTCTCCGGCTTTCATGCGGAGGACGTCGCGCGCGTGGTGGGCTTCTGAACCGCGCAATGCGACTGCTCGAGAGTCCCAGTTGTCCGGCGAAACGTAGAAGCGATGCATACCAACCGACAGGATGGATGAGATTATGAGTAGTCAGCTGCGATGACCGAGTTAAACGCCACCGCGCCTGTGAGCATAACCGGGGCCGGCAGTTCTACACCACGTTCTTGCAAAGCGGTGAGCGCGCCTTCTGTGGGAATATTTCCGACCAAACTATCCTGCGCGAATGGGCAGCCGCCGAGGCCGCCAATGGCCGAATCGAAACGGCGGCAGCCTGCGTCGTACGCGGCGAGAACTTTTTCTGTAGCTTCGGCCGGCGCGCTGTGAAGGTGCACGCCAATCTCGCTTTGCGAGTATTCGCTTGTCACTGATTCAAACACACGGCGAATCAAATCAGGACCCGCCATCCCGACCGTGTCAGAGAGTGAAATGCTTCCTATACCGAGGTCCGCCAGTTTGTTCATTGCATCGCGAAGTTTTCGCTTATCCCAAGCGTCTCCATACGGGTTCCCGAATGCCATTGAAACATAAGCAACAGTGCCGAGGGCCGCGGCGTCTGCTCTTCTCTTAACCAATTCCAGAATCCTGTAGCATTCTGCGCTGTTCTGATTCTGGTTTTTGCGAAGAAAGGTCTCCGAAATTGAGTAAGGGAAACCAAGGGTCGAAACTGCTTGGGTAGCAATGGCACGTTCAGCGCCTTTTTCATTCACTACAATCCCAATGATCTCGACGTCGTCAGGTACATCGATTTGCTCCAGCACTTTCTCGCTGTCCGCCATCTGCGGAACCGCTTTGTGAGACACAAAGCTGACGGCATCAATGTGTTTAAAACCCGCGCTGATGAGTTCGCGCAGGTAACGCGCTTTTAGTTCGGTGGGAATCTGTCGACTCATTCCCTGCCACGCATCGCGCGGGCATTCGATCAGTTTGACGGCATTGCCAGTCACGGAAAGCGCGGAGTTTACGTAAAGAATTCCTTCGCGCGATCGAAGAAACCTTTGCGTATTGGCGTGTTTTCATCCCCGCAAAGCGCAGCGAATTCCTCGAGCTTGCGGCGTTGTTCTGCATTCAGGCGCGACGGAACCTCGACAATGAGCCGCGCAAACAAATCACCGTGACTGCGCCCGTTAACGTTCGTTACGCCTTTGTCCCGAAGTTTAAACGTCTGCCCGCTTTGGGTGCCTGCGGGAACTTTGAGATGCGCTTTGCCTTCAAGGGTCGGCACATCGACTTCGCCTCCTAACGCCGCAACCGAAAACGGGATCGGCAGTTCGCAATAGAGATCGTCGGCTTCGCGGTGAAAAATTTGATGCTCTTTGATATGGATTACGACATATAGGTCTCCCGGCTGACCGCCGCCGATGCCGGCCTCGCCGTTTCCCGGAGAACGCAATCTTGTGCCCTCCCTTATTCCAGCGGGAACTTTCAGCTTTATCCGGCCCAGCTTTTCCACGCGTCCTTCACCGCCGCATTTCTGGCATGGTTTCTCAATGATCTCGCCGGCTCCGTGGCAGCGAGGACATGTTTGCGAGATATGAAAAAATCCGCGCGAACTGATCACCTGACCGCGGCCGTCACACGTAGGACAATTGACCCTGTGCGAGCCCGGTTCAGCGCCGCTGCCGCGGCATTTATCGCAGATATCAAGCTTCTCAATCTCAATCGTCTTGTCGGCGCCAAAAGCCGCCTCCTCCAGTTTGATTTCGATGTCGTAACGCAGATCCGATCCGCGACGACGATCGTCTGTGCGCTGACCAGGGCCGCCACCGAAGAACGTCTCGAAAATTCCGCCGCCAAATCCGCCGCCGCCGAATACTTCACGAAAGATTTCGAATGGATCATGAAAACCGCCGGCACCAAAACCGGCACCACCCTGCGCAAACGCGGCATGGCCGAAGCGATCGTACGCGGCGCGTTTCTCCGAATCGATCAGCACGTCGTACGCTTCAGCTAATTCCTTGAACTTTTCTTCGGCGTGCGGGTCGTCCGGGTTCTTGTCGGGATGAAACTTTACAGCGAGCTTTCGATAGGCACGTTTGATTTCCTCGGCGGCGGCAGTTCGTTCAACCCCCAGCACGTCGTAGTAATCGCGTTTGTCCGTGGCCATGGAGCAATCAGTTCTTTCTGACGTATCTGCTAAAATGCGAAGCAGGCAACAAACGCTTACTTCTTTGCAGAACCGCTGGAAACAACCACGCGCGCAGGCCGCAGCAGACGATCTTTCAAACGATATCCCCGCCTGGCCTGGCGGATGACCGTTCCTTCGCGAGACTCGCCTGGCTCATGGGCAATCGCTTCGTGCAGGTTCGGATCAAACTTTTTGCCCTCGGCTTCGATCGGTTCCAGTCCGTTTTCGGCAAGCAAATCGTTCAACTGCTTTTGAACGAGAACCATTCCGGAATAGATCGGCGATTCCTGGGCCTGGGTTTTTGCAGCTGCCAGACCGAGCTCAAAATTATCGAGAATCGAGACCAACTGCTGGAGTAGTGCGTTGTTGGCATACTTGACTGCTTCCTCTTTTTCGCGCGAAGCGCGTTTCTTGTAATTTTCGAAGTCAGCCTGGCTGCGGAGCGCGAGATCGCGGAACCGGTCAAGATCGGCTTGCAAACCACCCATTGCATCTTCGGAATCCGCCGCAGCAGGAGCGGGTGAGGACGCAGGCTTTGCTTGTGGTGGTGAATTCATTTCCTGGTCTTGTTCAGGTGAAGGACTCTTTTTCATGTTCTGCGGATGGCGATCAATGTCATGTCGTCGTTTTGTGGGACCGAACCGGTAAACTCGCGCACGTCCTCGATGATCCTCTTTACAATCCCTTGTGCTCCATCGTTCGCGCTGGCGCGGACCGACTCCATCATGCGGTCCACGCCAAACTCGTCTCCCTCGGAGTCAAGCGTCTCGGTGAGACCGTCGGTGTAGAGAACGAGGCAATCGTTACGCTCGAGCGGTATCGCGAAATCGACCGTAAGCCTATCGAACACGCTTCCGCTGTCAATTCCCACTACCATTCCCGGCGACTTTACCGGTGTCACTATTTGCGACTGCCGCTGGTACCATAATGGAGCATCATGTCCGGCACGCGCGAGCGTGACGCTATTCTGATGATGATCCAAAACCAGATAGGCCATACTGATAAACATGTCTTCTTTGATATCCGGATAAAGCTGCCGGTTTACCTTTCGCAGGACATCCGCAGGAGATGGATTCCGGGCCGCCTCCGCTCGCAGAACGCTTCGGCAAATCGCCATGATCAGCGATGCCGGCACGCCCTTGCCGGAGACATCCGCGATGGCCACGCCGAGCCGGTCTTCATCGACTTGGATGTAATCGAAGTAATCGCCGCTTACCTGACGGGCCGGCACATTAATCCCGGCGATTTGAAATCCACTGATGGCCGGCGCTTCCGACGGAAGCAGGATACGCTGAATGTCTCGCGCGATTTCGAGGTCGTGATCCAAGCGTTTCTTTTCGTTCGCCATCGAATAAATGATGGCGTTGTAGAGGGCAAAAGCGGATTGTTCGGCGATCGATTTGAAAACAACAAAGTCAGCCTGTGAAAACGGCGCGTCAGTTGCTCCATTAGCCAGCGCTAGTACACCCATATCCTGGTTTCCATAACGCAGCGCCGCAGCCATGACAGACACGCTCCCGAAGGCGCTTCCACGCAATTTCGCCAGCTCCGGTGATTCGGAGAACTCGTTTAGACAAACCGCCTGACCGGTTTGCCAAACGCCCCCAATCACTCCTTCCCGCGGACCAATGGTGTGCAGCCGCAGAAAACTTTCCAAAGCTACAGAATTTGCGGCTGCCTGTTGCAGGATTTCTTGCGGGATTTCAATAAGCGGCGGACAGCCCTTTGAGATGAAGGCGGGCGTGAGCTTCTCGCCGGTTCGATCACTCACATAAAGGACACCACCTTGCGCATCCAGAATGCGCGTGGCGCCCTCGACGATAAGCCGATGTAGCTCCTGAGGTCGAATCGTTTCCCGGAAAGCCTCGCCCAAACCATGCAGGAAATCGAAGACGAGCGTTTCCTCGACCTGGATTTCCTCATGCGAGCGCTCGAGCTTGCGGATTCGCCGCACTTGCAGGCAGGCGGTGGTAACCCATCCGGCCACAGACGCGACAAGCAGTCCAAGCAATAGAGTCGGCCACATCGCGCAGGGCCAGCTTACTTCGAAGACGTCTCGCGATGAAGGTCTTGTCTTAGAAAATCGAGAACGTCTTTAAAGCGAAAAATATTTTCCGACGCGGCGTCGCAAAGCGCTTCATGCGCCTGCAGCATTGTTTCTGCCTGCTCTTTTTTCCGCGAATCCGATGAGCGCTCTCTGGTGGCTTGCCCGAGCGCTTCACATTCAGGGGCGTGAGCTCCATCGCTATGAATGTCGAATATCTGATCCAGTCCGAGGCCGGAAAGCAGTTGCTGACTGCGGTTTCCACAATGGACGATATGAAGGTGGCCGTGGCCCAGTTCCCTTAGCCGCAACGCTACGCTAGCCATTGTTCCCATGAATGTCGAATCCATCATGGCGCAATCCGCCAAGTCTACCACAAATTCGCGGTACCCGCGGTCCAACATTTCGCGCGAGAACTCCTTGAGGTTTCCACTATTGAGGAAGCTACCCTTTCCCTCCACTTTCACCCATACGGTCGGCCCCCTTACCCCAACTTGAATAGATGAGTCCACAGTTACTCTTTCAAACGATACCAGCCTCGAAGCCATGCTGTCAAACCAATGACAGGCGATTGGAAAATCTCCCGTCAGTGGATCTGGGATGGAGGAGTTTAAAGAGTCGCATTGGCTGCCACAGAATGACGAGTCACCGGAGAAGAACCAGGAGGCGCGCGCCCGCGGTGATTTACTCCCACAGAAACGAGCGGTTCTCCGCCACGATTCGGCCGTTAACGATCAAGAGGCATCGCCAGGCAATCACTCGCCCATCGTCAAAGTAATCGTCCCCGATCACCTTGAATTCGGTCTTATGAATGCCCCGCACATTTCTATACGTGATCTCCTGAGCCTGGACATGTGCGTGCAATTTCTGCTGGCGATACTCAAGACGCACTGTGACCTCAGACCGGCGCTTGGCCCACCAAAAGAAGTCGAAGTAATCGCCAAAACGCTGCCGCCGATCAAGCGCGGTCACGGCACCGTAGAGCCTGTATTGCCTTTCAAAGGTGATGGGAGCGTCCTGAAGCGTAGCAATTTTCTGGTTGGGAGAATTTGACTTCCCGCCGACCTTGTTCGTCGTTCCGCGCGCTCTCTCGCTGGGCTTCGGTCCTGTCTCGCTTAAGAAGAAGAGCTTGGTCTTTCGAAACTCGAAGTCTTTGTCCAGTGCCACCGGTAGCGGCGTCACTTTTTCGACAACTTTCGGTTCTTCCCGAGCGCCCTTGCCGAAAACAGAAAGAGCAAAGAAAGTCAAAGCAAAGACTGCCGCGGCAAATCTCATTCCCGTAATAAAGGGGCGCCATCAAGCCGGTGTCAACGCGCAACCCATGGGTGTCATTGAAGTAATCGCTGCAATGGAACTTCCCGGCATTCGGAAGTATTTTTTTTGGTGATTCAAGTTTGCTACAAACGCGGCGTTTACTTGCCGAAGCAGGATGTCTGGCTGGACCCATGGGACGCAAAACACTTCGCGTTCGTTTCGCACGCGCACGGCGACCACATCGCGCCACATCGGGAGGTTATCGTTTCCCAGCGCACAGCGCACCTGTTGCAAGTCCGCGTTCCGGGGTCGCGTATCGAGCATGTTCTACCATTTGGTAAAATTCGGTCCGTTCGCGGTGTTGACCTGATGCTGATACCTGCCGGGCACATCTTTGGTTCGGCACAGTGTCTCGTTTTCGCTGAAAAGGAGACGCTCCTGTACACGGGCGATTTCAAGCTGCGTCCAGGCAAATCCGCCGAACGCGCGGAGTGGCGCCAGGCAGATACGCTCGTGATGGAGACAACTTTTGGACTGCCGCGCTATCGCTTCCCACCAACGAAAGCCGTGGTCGATCAAATGGTGGTGTTCTGCGGCCAAACGCTTGAAGCCGGTCAGGTTCCGGTGCTGTTAGGCTATTCGTTAGGCAAAGCGCAGGAGATCCTCTGTTCGCTTGAGGGCGCTGGTTTAACACCCATGCTGCATGGCTCGGTTTATCAGATGACCCGTATCTGCGAACAACTTGGCCAGTCGTTTTGTAAATACCTGCGGTACAACCAAAATGACGTCGCCGGGAAAGTGTTGATCTGTCCGCCGAGTGCAAACCGCTCGCAGATGCTGGAGAGAATTCCACGCAAACGCGTGGCGCTAGTCAGTGGCTGGGCCGTCGACCCGGAAGCCGTTTATCGTTACCAGGTGGATGCGGCCTTCCCTCTATCCGATCACGCGGACTATGACGATTTGCTTCGATACGTCGACTTGGTTCAGCCGCGCCGAGTGTTGACGCTCCACGGATTCGCCGCAGCGTTTGCTTCTGATCTTCGCCGTCGCGGCGTTGAGGCGTGGGCGTTGGGCGAGGAAAATCAACTGGAGTTGCACCTGGAAGCCACGAACTGCGCGCCGCGATCTGTCCCCAAACCCGCTGGAACGCAGCCGAGCACGCGCCAGTCTATGCCGGAATCTGAATTTCTGCGGTTTGCCGATGTTGGTGAAGCCATTGCGGCGACTGCGGCAAAATTGGAGAAAATTCGTTCGCTATCCCGCTACCTCCGAAGCCTAACAACAGAGCAGCTTCCGATTGCAACTACGTATCTCACCGGAAGAGCATTTGCCCAGAGTGATCCGCGGACATTGCAGGTCGGATGGGCGGTAATCTTCCGGGCGTTGGAGGACGCGACCAAAATCGGCGACGCTGAATTTCATCGCGTCGCTGCCAGACATGGCGACGCTGGGAAAACTGCATTTGAGGTCATCGATGGCCGAACCGTACCGCGTCCATTCAGCCTTCTTGAGTCGGCCAAGTTTTTCCAAAATCTTCAGCGCGCGGGCGGCCAGATCGCGAAGGCAAAGCTTCTGAAAGAGCGGTTTTCGACTTTGTCCCCGCGCGAAGGGCAGTACGTCGTAAAGATTTTGACAGGCGATCTCCGCATCGGGTTGCGAGAGGGCCTGGTGGAGGAAGCCATCGCCAGAGCGTACAATGTTTCGCTCGAAGAGGTCAAACACGCCAATATGTTGTTGGGCGACATCGGCTGGACCGCGCTGCTGGCTTCACGAAGGGAGTTGCACCGTGCCGCGCTATCACTATTTCGTCCCATTAAGTGCATGCTCGCCACTCCCGAACCCAGCGCGGATTCGGTGTGGAGCCGGTTGATCGAAGCGAAAACTTCTGAACCGCCCACGCCCCAACCGCTTGAGCCCATTGTCTATGTTGAGGATAAATTTGACGGTATCCGTGCACAACTTCATCGCTGCAGAGATAGGGTCGAGATTTTCTCGCGCGATTTAAAGAGCCTTACTGGACAGTTCCCCGAACTCGTCGAACAAGCCAGGAAGTTCGACCATGAGCTCATTGCTGACGGCGAAATCATAGCTTTTGCAGAGCGGCGGCGACTGACGTTCTTTGACTTGCAAAAACGACTCGGACGCAAGGATGAACACGCAGACCTGTTTGGAGACGCGGCAGCGGATGTGCCGGTGGCGTTTGTAATTTTCGATCTTCTCTGGATGAACGGGCATTCGCTATTAAGAACTCCACTGCGCGAACGGCGCGAACAACTTGGGACACTTGTATTACCTTCGCAATTTCAGAAGGCAAAAGTAACGCCAGCGCGTTCTGCCAACGAGATCGAGGAAGCTTTTCATGATGCGCGCCGGCGCTGGAATGAAGGTTTGATGATCAAGGATCCCGAGAGCTTCTATCTGCCGGGTACGCGCGGAATGCATTGGTTTAAACTGAAGCGCGAGCTGGCCACGCTCGATGTCGTGGTTGTCGCGGCAGAGCTTGGCCACGGCAAACGCAATGACGTTCTAAGCGATTACACGTTCGCCGTGCGCGACGAAACCTCTGGCGAACTTCTGCCAATTGGCAAAGCCTACAGCGGATTGACCGACGCGGAGATCGCGGAGTTAACCGAGCAGTTCAAACAGAACACAATTGTCGATCACGGACGGTATCGAAGAGTCACGCCGAATATAGTGCTTGAGGTGGCTTTCAATTCAATCCAGCCCAGCAGGCGTCACGCCAGTGGATTGGCGCTACGTTTCCCAAGGATAAAAGCAATTCGACGCGACAAGAGCGTCGATTCCATCGACACGCTCCAATACGCGCGCGAGCTTGCCAGACGCTCGGGAAATTTACCGGACGCTTTCGAGAAGAGCGCCTGACTGGCACCAGAGTTACTCTGGCGTAGGTGACGGACCAGGCGAAGCGGCTTCAGCTTCGGAAGGGGGAACTGTTGCCTGGGAATGCGGTAGCGCCCGGGCCGCCCTCATTTTTTGTATCTCTTCCATCCTCCGCTGCCTTTCAGCGAGCCGCTCCTGCATTCGTTGTTCCCGGTCAACCCTTGCGCGCGAGGGGTCTGCAATGAGGCCTTTAAGCTCAGGAGGAACGCTTCGCTGAGGTTCGGCGGGAGCCATGCGGGGAACACGAGGGGCCCGCGACTTCGCGGCCAACTTCTCCCGCTCCGCCAACGCTTTCTCCCTCTCATCCAATTCGTTCTCGCGGGCGTCCAACTCCACTTTACGTTTAGCGAGTTGTTGTTCAGCCGTCGTATCTTGCTTTTGGCACGAGCAAACCATCATAAAAGGAATCAGCAGGAAAAGAACGAGAACTTTTTTCATATCAGCGGATGAATTGGTCTTGTTTGTTGGACGAACAAAACGGAGCGTCTCGCGATGTCAAACAAAACCACCGTCGTTGGGCCGACGGCGTGAGCAAAGTTGCCGGTCTAACTACGACTACTTCCGCGCCCCCACGCCGAAAACGCTGGAAATTGGCAAAAACACCCAGCATTGCCAGACCAGCGACAATGATCAGCATTAATAGAAAAACCGTTTTTGAGACTCGCGGCGATTGAGCTTTTTCAGCCGCTGTTTCTGACAAATTCACGCCCTGCAGTATCGACGTGAACGGCGCGAGCGCAACTGAGCCAGTATTCGCTTTAGTGAAGGCGCAGCGCAGCAATTGCATTCATAACGCGGTCACTCAACCGCGCATAAAGGTTTTTCCCTGCGGGGTTAAGATCGGCTGCGCTGAAAAAAATCGGCTCTCCAACGACAACCGCAATGGGGACGCAGCGAAGGCGACCGCCGCCGCGCGGCAGCGCTTGATAAGCACCAAAGATTCGCATTGGTACGACGGGCGCGAGCGTTTTGGCAATCACCAGGCCCAATCCCGGCTCGGCCGGTTGCAAGTTCCCGTCGACCGTTCGCGAGCCTTCGGGAAAAACCAGGACACCATTGCCGGCCTGCAAGACGCGGATCATAGCTTTGATTGCGCTGCGATCAACGCCTTCCTGATTTACCGGGATCACGTTCACCTTTGGCAAAACCCAGCCCAACAGAGGCACATTCAAAAGCGTGCGTCGAGCCAGAAAATAAATCGCCCGATCGCACGTAATTCCGGCCAGCGGCGGATCGAGGTAGCTCTGATGGTTCATTGCAAGAATTACCGAGCCGCTCTGGATCATGCGCTCCCGATGAATCACCCGAAAACGAAAGAGCAACCGCCCAGTCAGACGTGCAAGATGATACCCGAGCCAATAATAGAAATTCATTCACCGAGCGCGCGATTGCATGATCGGAAGATCGCTAATCGGCAAATGCTGTTGCTGAAGCCGCATGATGATCTCGCTCACAACTTGCTCGATCGTCACGTTCGATGTGTCAATCTCGTGCGCGTCTGTCGCTTTAACCAGTGGCGAGACGGCTCGTGAAACATCATCGTGGTCGCGCATGGTGATTTTGTCGCGCTCCCCTTGCGCAGCTCGACGCTGGAGACGCACCTCAGGTGAAGCATCGATATAGAACTTGTATCGGGTGTCTGGAAAAACGACCGACCCAATGTCCCGCCCTTCCACCACGACGTCATGCCCATGCGCGCAATCGCGAAGTTTCTGTGAAACAACGTCACGGACCCATGGCAATCTGCTGACACGAGAGACGCATTCGTTCACACGATCATCTCGCAAATGTCCGGTAGGATCGGTATTATCCACCATGATGCGCGACTCGCCGTCTTGCACAGAACAGGTAAGCACTGCCGATTCCAGCGTATCGGCGACGCGTTCATTCTCCTCTGGCTGGATTTTTTGTTGCAAGAGATGCCAGGTGATCGCGCGATAAATCGCACCGGAGTTGACGTAGACAAAACCGAGTCGCCGGGCAAGCTCCCGCGCAACGCTGCTCTTTCCAGATGCGGCTGGGCCATCAATGGCGATCACCTGGGCCGAGCATCGGTGGGCAGCTTGTGATCCCATGTATACTTTGCGCTTAACGAAACGTCCTAGCTATCCTGTGCGGGAACGGGAGCGAGCGAACCGATCACAGGTGTGCTCACCTGCATCCGCTTCGGATTGGTAAATTCTTCAATTACCGCTGCGAATCCAGGGTAGGATTCACGAATACATTCGGCATCCTGAATAACCGTCTCGCCTTCAGCAAACAAGCCCGCTATGGCAAAGGCCATCGCAATACGATGATCGCCAAAGCTCGGCAGGCGCGCGCCATGCAGTGGCGCTGGTCCATAGATTTCAAGACCGTCACTCAACTCGGTAACTTGCGCGCCCATGGTGCGCAGATTGTGGGCGATCGCTGCAATGCGATCGGTTTCTTTGACGCGGAGTTCCTCTGCGTGCCGGATAGTTGTTTTCCCGCTCGCAAGGGCCCCAGCGACAGAGAGAATCGGCAGCTCATCAATCAGCTGTGGGACTTCTTTGCCCTGAATGACGGTTGCCTTGAGCGGAACGCCGCTGACCTCGACAACGCCGCGCGGTTCAAGCTGCTCGACTTCCTCGACGGCTTCTCGGACCTGTGCACCCATTCGGAGCAGTACGCCCAGCATCGCCGTTCGCGTGTCATTCAAACCAACGTTGCGAATCAGCAGATGCCCGCGGCGTTGCGCAGCAGCGGCAACCAGCCAAAAAGCTGCCGAAGAGATATCGCCGGGAATGTCAAAGTCCCGAGACTCAGGCACCTGATCGCCAAAGACTGTTACGCTGCCGTCACCTTCGGTAGTCGTACGCACGAGGAAGTAATTGAGCATCTTCTCCATGTGATTGCGCGTCGGTATCGGTTCTTCGATAGTGGTCTTGCCCTTGGCGAAGAGACCCGCCAGCAGCAATGCGCCTTTTACTTGCGCGCTCGCCACAGAAGGACGGTAGTGAATTCCCCGGAGCGACCCGCCCAAGATGCGTAAGGGCGGGGTTTCGTCAGGACCCTCGGCAACAATGTTCGCGCCCATCTCACAAAGCGGAGCGATCACCCGTTCCATCGGACGTTTCAACAACCCCGGATCGCCAACAAGGCGAGCCTCGAACTTTTGTCCGGCCAGCAGACCCGCGACAAGACGCATGGTCGTAGCCGAGTTACCGCAGTTGATCTCTGCGGTTGGTGCGGTGAGGACGCGCCTTTTCCCATGAACGACCAACTTCGTCGCTTCCGGCTGTTCGATCTTGATTCCCAACGCGCGCATTGCATTTACGGTGTGCATGCAATCCTCGCTGGGAAGAAATCCGTTCAGCGTACACGCACCGTTGGACAGAGCGGCAACGATCACAGCGCGATGTGAAATGCTCTTGTCGCCCGGTACGGTAATTTCGAGATCGATTTGAGCCGCCCGCTTTACCCGCAACTCCATAGATCAAACGAACGTTCTCATGTTCATGCCGGATGTTCGCATAAAAGGAGCTCTGGTGCGCAAACCTGGCATTTCAGCATCCCGCATCAGCGGAACTCCGCGGGGCGCCGGCGTTATGGCACAAGAAAAATTTTGTCGGTGTAAGGGTCCTTCACCTCGGTGCCCGGAGGAAATCCTTCCACATCGATATATTTACCAGGCGAATATGGGCTCTCCACCAGGTGCGGTTTGCCAGGAACGGGGATTCCGTAAGGATAATCTCCCTTGGCCACCTTTGTCGGCGGTGCAGCTGCCGGCGGAGGTGATGATGCGACCTGCTGCGGCGGCGTAGCCATGGGCTGAACCGGCCCATTCGGGTTGAACGGTTGCTGCGGCGGTGGGGCTTCCTGCGTCTGAGTGGAAGCATAACTTGCCGCCCTGTGATGTTGAGTCGTTGGAGGTGGTGGCTCCTCGGCGCATGAAGCAAGGAAGAAAGCCACAAGAAGAGCAAGCAGGAGTGAAAATTTCATCATAAATGAAAATTTTTTGTAATCCTATGCAGAGTCGGAGCCGTTGCCAATCATTAAATCACGCTTCGTTCAAACTTTTGCGATTTGTTCACAAATGACAGTACGAATACAACGCGTCAGCGCGCGTCATCCGAATCCGAATTAGAAATGCACAGGAATGCAGAGATTTTGGTTCTGGATGACGACGCCATGAGTCGTCGGGTATTGACGCAACTGCTCGGTGCTGCTGGTTACAATTGCCGCGTGTCCAAGGATGGTGCTGACGCTTTGAAGATCATTCACGCCAGACCGCCTTCGCTTTTGCTGTTGGACTTCGACATGCCAGGATTAAACGGCGCTGAGGTGCTCCAGCGTCTTCGTTCGGACGAGAATGCTGCCGTCGCCCAAGTTCCCGCCATTATGCTCACTGCCCACGGCAGCGAACAAAGCGAGGTTTCCTGTCTTCAGGCCGGTGCGGACGATTTTGTGACGAAGCCCATAAATGCCTCGGTGTTGCGTGCGCGCATCGAGACACAGCTTCGGCTCCGTTCGATGCGTCGACAATTGGAGCGGCAAAATGAAGAACTAGAGAAATGGCGGCGCGATTTGGAGCGCGATCTCGCAGCCGCGCGTTTGACCCAGCAATCATTAATCCCTCAGAAGCCACTGGTGCTGCCGGGTTGGCAGGTTGCCACGTGTTACCGTCCTGTCATCCAGGTTGGCGGCGATATCTATGGATGGCTCCAAATGAAGAACGGCCGGGTTTTGTTTTGGATCGCGGATGGCACCGGCCATGGCGCGGCTGCCGCATTGCTGACCACGCTGGCAAAACTTCTTTTCCAGCACGGCTTGGAACACGATACGCCAGTCAGCCTGATGGAAGCTGTGGATTACGATTTTCGCAGCATCTTCGGCTCGCGCTCATTCATGACCGCGATGTGTGTCGCGCTGGATCCCGCTACCGGACAGGCGGACGTTGTCGGCGCAGGGCACCCGCCACTCTTGATTGCTCGCCACGACGGAACGACGCAATCAATTGCCTCGGTGGCGCCTCCGCTGGGGTTGATCAAACGCACAGCGTTCACCGGAACGCCGATCGATCTGAATCCCGGTGATGCTTTCCTGCTCTACACCGACGGTCTGTTACGTTGGAGCAAAGACGAGAGCGGGCGACTGAGTCCCAAGCAGCTGGAACAAATGCTGGATCATTGCGCCCCCAGCGCCGAGGCGTTGCTCCAAAAAATCCTGAGGCAAACTACTCCCGGAAATCCGGCAAAGACTGCTCCAGACGACGTGGCGGCGATCGCGGTGCGCCGGTCGGCCGGGCAATAAATTTTTTATTTACCTTAAATTTAGTTCTTGCTCTCCAGCAGGCAAAACGTTAGTCAGCCTCCATGCCGAAAACCAAAAAAACTTCCAAGCGCAAACCGAATCCCGCCTTCATGAGACCGGTCCAGCCGGATGATAAGCTTGCTGCTGTCGTCGGGTCGCAGCCGCTATCACGTCCGGAGCTTACAAAAAAGCTATGGGGCTACATCAAGAGGCGCGGTCTGCAGGACAAAAAGAAAAGAATCATGATCAACGCCGACGACGCGCTCAGGCCGGTATTTAATGGCAAGAGCCAGGTGAGCATGTTCGAGATGACCAAGCTCGTCTCGAAGCATCTTCGCTAGATCAGGATTTCCCTCTGTAGCCCGGCGTTATCGCGCCGGGCTATGCCGGGCTTGAAAAGATAATCTCCGCACCGGGCGGTGCGCTGTACCGCTCTTGCGCCGGACTATAATTGCATCGAAGATTAACGGAGTGAAAACCCCTCGATTATTTCTTCTAACCATCGCCGCCTCCGCTTTCTTTGCGTCATTTGCGCCGGCGGAATCCGGGTCCGGGTGGCTGAACGATTACAAGAAAGCTCAGGAAGAGGCGAAAGCGAACGACAAGCTTCTGCTGCTGAATTTTACCGGCTCGGACTGGTGCGGGTGGTGTATCAAAATCGATAAGGACATTTTTTCGCAGCCTCAGTTCAAAGATTACGCGCGCGACAACCTCGTACTTGTTGAACTGGATTTTCCCCGCAGAAAGGCCCAGCCTGCCGAACTGAAAAAGCAGAACCTGCAACTCGCCCAGCAATACGAGGTTCTCGGGTTTCCGACGATCGTCGTGCTAAACAGCAACGGCCAGAAGATTTGGCAGTTTGACGGTTATTTCCCCGGCGGCCCTGAGGCGTTGATCGAACAACTGCAAAAATTGCGACACGGATAACCACCGGTTTGCGCCAGAGCAGATGGTGCCCAGCTGACCCAGGGTATCAGCCGGATTCCTTCGCTGATTTCTTCTCAGGTGCCTTTGATTGGGCAGGCGACGGAGCTTTCGCCGATTCCTTTGTGCCGGTGGATTTTTCACCCCCAGAGGAGGCGCCGGGAGATTCCTTTTTGGCCGCTTCTTTGTAGGAATCGCTTCGGTAGTCGGTGGTGTAAAATCCAGATCCCTTGAAGATCAAACCTGCGCCGGTCCCCAACAATCGCTTCACTTTTCCATGTCCCCACTCGGGCAATCGGCAAAGCTTTTTCGGACATTCGCGGAACGGTTTGTCACGCATCGACTGGAATGCGTCAAAGTTCTGACCGCACTTTTCACATGAATACTCGTAAGTTGGCATGAATGTCGATGCTTCTTCAGAGGTTGACGCTGGGAAGTCTGCATTAAACAACTTACAATTCAACCACCTCAATGGTGAATTGACGACAGTCTCGGCAAAGGCATGCTTGTGAGTTCCGCGACATCAATCCCAATCTAAGGACCAATATTGCTGAGAAGGACAAACGATGGCAGAGGAGAAAATCCTGACTAAACATCCGCTGGGTAAAAGCGGGAAAAATATCAGTAAACAAAAGTACGACGCGCTAAAGGGAGCGATCCTGTCGGCTCTGCAAAACCGGGAACTCACCCATACGGAATTATTCAATCAACTCAACAAACGCCTAACGGGTAAGTTTACCGGAAACGTAAGCTGGTACGGAGAGACCGTTAAACTGGATCTGGAAGCTAGAAAAATAATAGAAAGAACGTCTTCAAAACCACAAAAATATCGGCTGAAAAGCAAATGATCAGTATGGCAACGAAAACATCCGAACAAACTAATTACGGCGTAAAGGAAATTGCCGAGTTGTTTCCACCTTTAATGGAAATCAAAGACCAATCGCTGCGCGAAAAAGTGGCGGCTGTGTGGAACGAAGCTATTACAACCGGCTGCGGAGGGAAGGGCTGGGCCTTTGCCGAGCTGCGCGCGGTTAAGTTCACACTGCTGGCTGGCGATATCGACATGACCTTTGTCGAGCATCTCAATTCCTGTGCACGGCAATGCATCGCCATTGCAGACGTGCTGCAGAGTTCTTTCCGATGCGGCATTCCCATTCAGTGCGATTACTTGATCGCCGGCTCGCTGCTGGCCGATGTCGGCAAACCGCTCGAGTACCGATAAGGATCCGTCAGGCAAAATCGAGCAGGGCACGTTTGGCCAGCAACTGCGACATCCATTCAGCGGGGTCGCGTTAGCATACAAACATGGCATCCCCAGCGAAGTCATGCACATCATCGCGACGCACAGTCACGAAGGCGATAAGGTGGAGCGCTCGATCGAATCGATCATTTTTCATCACGCTGATTTCGTGGACTTCGATATCGCCAAGTTTCTTGGCAAACGCGCCGCCAAGAAGTGACGCATTGGGTGCTGTCCTATTGGGTCGGTTACTCTTCCGGCCCGGCCTACTCCTTAGTTAAATAAACCATCTGCTTGGTGCCGCCGGCCCTGCCGGAATCCGGTCGCTCCTCAATCAGTTCGGCCGCCGGAACAGTGTGAAAAGAGACAACCACCCAATTAGCGCCTTTGGGTACGACGGGCTGATGCCAAACGTTCTGCGGAATCGAAATCCACCTGCGTTCCAGCGCCGTCTCCGGGTCGCTGATTAAGACATTCGACTGCCACGCTGCTTCCAATCCAGCCCGGAGTTGGAGGTCTCCAGTGCCTTCGAACGACATCATTCGCTGATGACTGTATGGATGGCGTTCTGCACCCGTGTTCGCGCCGCTGCGCAGGATAAACACCCAGCTGGAGCGGATTCCCGACGGTAACGGATCACTGAATGTGGTGAGAGGAATCGGTTCCCAAGCCATGACCACTTGCTGCTTTTGAGCCAGGTCCACGCGCACCCGCTCGACAATTGGTTGAATCTGCCTACGCACCTCCTTCGATCGTAGAACCTTGTCCAAGTGGGCCAAGAGCGACCGCTCCTCCATTTCATAATTCATGGTTCTACCTTGAATCTTTCAGAAGTCGGCTGCAACGCTCGCTCGGGCCCTGTGCGCGAACAAATAGCTCATCTCGCAAGCATTTCCCCGTTCAACCTAGCTCGCGGGGATGCCGATTCTGTTTTATATTCTCGGGTGACAAAGCCGGTCCGTGGCAGCTGTCTGTGCGCTAGAGTGCGGTTTGAAGTCGATCCTCCTTTTCTCCAGGCAAATCACTGTCATTGCGACCGCTGCCGCAAGCATTCCGGGACCGCGGTATGTACGCAAACACGCGTCTGGAAGGAACAGTTCCGACTACTGCAAGGCGAAGAGCTGATTAGAGTTTACGGAAAGGGCGAAGGCGCTGTGAAAGCGTTCTGTGCAAACTGCGGCTCCAGCTTGTTTGGTGGTGATTGGCCGGACGGTCCTCAGGTGTCGATTCGAATGGGAGCCTTCGACGATGATCCGGGCATTCGGCCGCAATTTCACACCTATGTCGAATGCTGCGCTCCGTGGGACACGATCACAGACGATCTTCCGCAATATCCAGAAAGGCGGAGTTGAACCGCGGCTGCTCCTCGCGTCGAGGTAATCTTGCCGGTACATCTGGCATATGAGCCTAAAAAGGATGCGCGTTCGTCTCCCCTTCGGCTCAATTGAGCTAGCTGGCAAGAAGTGACACGTTGGAGCAAAAGAGAGCGGCCTGCTAAATACGCGAATTGACGCGAATTTTTTCGTCTATCTATTATTTCTTGATGTTCCTTTTAGCGTGATTCGTGTGATTCGCGGGTAATTTTATTCGGAGAAAAAAGACCTGATATATGGGCCTCACGCTCGTTGAAAAAATTGCCGCGCGTCACGCGGATGGACTCGCTCCCGGCACAATCGTGCGCGCGGGCGATTTTATTTCGATTCGACCGCGCCATGTGATGACGCACGACAACACCGGCGCGGTGATTCCAAAGTTCAAGCAGATCGGCGCGACGAAAATCGCCGACCCAGCACAACCGGTGTTCGCCATCGATCACGACATCCAAAACGTCACGCCGAAGAATTTAGAGAAGTACGCCAAGATCAAAGCGTTCGGCGCTGAGCACGGCGTCGATTTTTATCCGGCGGGCACCGGCATTTCGCATCAGGTAATGGTGGAACAGGGTTACGTTGTTCCCGGCGCTTTGGTGGTGGCGAGCGATTCGCACTCTAATTTATATGGCGCAATGGCCGCGCTAGGCACACCGGTCGTGCGAACCGACGCGGCGAGCATTTGGGCTACTGGAGTTACCTGGTGGCAGGTTCCGAAAGTGGCGAAGGTGTTACTGAAAGGAAATCTTTCCGCAGGAGTCACCGGGAAAGATGTCATCATCGCTTTGTGCGGACTCTTCAATAAGGACGAGGTGCTCAATCACGCGGTCGAATTTCTGGGAGATGGTGTCGCACATCTTCCCATGTCAGCGCGGATGACCATCGCAAATATGACCACCGAATGGGGCGCGCTTGCAGGCGTGTTTCCGTTCGATGAAGTGACGGTGAATTACTTGCGCTCACGCGTTCCGGAGTTTACGAACGCGAAGCGCCCGGGAAAGCGCGGCCAAAAGAGTCGCTCAGGTTACACAAATGCGGACATCGATATGTGGTGGAAAAATCGTACCGACCTTCGCGCTAATGACGACGCAGAGTATGCGATCGAGCTTGAGCTCGATCTGGCGACCGTCGTCCCGCACGTGTCCGGCCCCAACGAAGTAAAGACGATGGTCTCGCTGCCGGAAATGGAACGTAAACGTGTGCCGATTCAAAAAGCGTATTTGCTTTCGTGCGTGAACGCGCGCTTCGAAGATTTGCACGATGCCGCTGAAGTCATTCGTACCCGAGGAGGTCGCGTCGCCAACGGTGTCGAATTTTATCTCGCCCCGGCCAGCGCTGAAGTGCAGGCGCGATCGCAGTCCAATGGCGATTGGCAAACTCTAATTAACGCGGGCGCAATTGCGTTGCCACCGGGTTGCGGCGCGTGCATTGGACTTGGTCGTGGTCTGGTGCAAAAAGGCGAGACCGCCATTAGCGCGACCAATCGCAATTTCAAAGGACGCATGGGCGATCGCGATGCGTTTGTCTATCTGGCTTCGCCCGCTGTCGTGGCTGCGAGCGCGCTGGCTGGATTCATTTGCGCGCCAAAGGATTTTGCAGAGCGCGCTGCCGGCACTTCAATTCGACGCGCGGAAAAGAAAGCGCAGACAGCGGCCTCGGTAGAGATCATTGCCGGTTTTCCACCGAGTGTGCGCGGTCGCGTTCTCTTCGTTGATAAGGACAATCTGAACACAGACGGCATTTACGGCAGCAAACATACTTACCGCGACGACATGAAGCCGGAAGAAATGGCCGCGGTCACATTTGAAAATTACGATCCAAACTTCAACACGCTTTATCGAAAAGGCGACGTCGTGGTCGGCGGACTTAACTTTGGCAGTGGCTCAAGCCGCGAGCAAGCGGCCACGGCACTGAAATTCAAAGGCATTCCATGCGTGATCGCGGGAAGTTTCTCCGAGACTTACAAGCGCAACGCATTCAACAACGGCTTTGTTGTGTTCGAATGCCCCGAATTGGTGCTCCACTTGCGCGCGACGCTGACGAATCAACAGCCCACGACAGTCGGCCAGGAAATCACGATCGATTACGCAAAATCTGTTCTCACAATTGATGGAAAATCATTCCCCTTCCCGCCGCTCAGTCCGGCCGCTCAAGAATTGATCGTCGCCGGCGGCGCCGAAAAGCTCGTAGCCCGCCGCCTGAAATCTTAGGAGCACGGGCATCCTGCAGCTGGCGGCCTGTGCTCCTGCCGCTTGCGAGTGCCACGCGCGCCGATAGAGTCGCCTTCCTATGGCCAAATATAGAATTGCATGGATGCCGGGCGACGGCGTTGGAAACGATGTGATGGAAGCAACGCGGATCGTTCTCGATCGCATGAAATTCGATGCCGAGTACGTGCCTTGCGATATCGGTTGGGAATTTTGGCGCAAGGAAGGTAACGCCCTTCCCGATCGGACAGTGAAAACGCTTAAGGACACGACCTGCGCGCTGTTCGGCGCGATCACCAGCAAGCCGCAGGACAAAGCGAAGGAAGAACTGAGTCCGGAGACTCAAGGAAAAAGGGCTCAGCTATTTTTCGCCCATCGTCGGGCTGCGGCAGCTGTTCAATCTCCATACGAATATGCGGCCGTGTAAAAGTTATCCGGGCAACCCGTTGAATTATCGCGGAAACAAGATCACGAACCCCAGCGGTGAAGACGTGCCGATTGATCAGGTCGTGTTCCGGGAAAATACCGAGGGCATGTACGGCGGCGTGGAGTTTTTTCCATTGCCGGAACCGGTCTACACGGCGCTCTGCGCGAATCCGAAAATGAAGAAATGGAAAGACAAAGCGGGGTTGGAAAACATCGCCCTCTCCACGCGCATCATGAGCGTACAGGGATGCACCAATATTTGCAGGCAGGCGTTCGAGTTCGCGAAGAAAACCGGACGCAAACGCGTGACGTTGATCGAGAAACCAAACGTGCTGCGGGAAACTGGGGGATTAATGACGCATTGCTTCCGCGCCGTCGCGAAGAATTACCCGGACATCTGGGCCGACGAAGTGAACATCGACGCGATTTGCATGTGGATGTTCAAGAACCCGCAGGATTACTCGGTGCTCGTTGCTGAAAATATGTTCGGGGACATCGTCAGCGACTTGTGCGCAGGACTGGTCGGCGGCCTCGGCTTCGCGCCGAGCGCAAACCTCGGCGACAACTATGCCGTATTCGAACCGACGCACGGTTCCGCGCCGAAATACGCCGGCCAACACAAGGTTAACCCGATCGCCATGCTTTTGACTGCAAAGCTGATGTTCGACTGGCTCAAGGAAACTGAAATGGCTACTCGTCTGGAATCCGCCATCGCCCGCGTCATCAAGGAAGGCAAAGTGCGCACCTACGATATGGGCGGCAAAGCATCCACGCTCGACGTGGCTAAAGCCATCGCAGATTACGCGAGTTCATAATCAGCGCTTTTTTTCGACAGGCGTTAACCGAAATGAACGTCATTTACACGGAAATCGCCCTCGAAGACTTGCGCCGCATTCCGAGGCGGTTCGCCGCGCAGATTGTGGCGAAGATTTCACGGCTCGAACACGGGTTGCGCGGGGACATCAAGCGGCTGACGAATTTCGACTGTGATTACCGGCTACGCTGCGGAGACTATCGGGTGCTATTCGATGTTGAAGACGACGACGTCCTCGTTCATCGTATCCTGCACCGCAAAGAGGCTTATGATTAAAACCTCATTTAAGAAGTTCGCTGTCGAGATCGCCCGCAAGCGCCGCGAGATGACGCGTTTGCAGGAGGACCTCGCAGATATGCTGGATCATCTCGCTGTGATCGAAGCGCGCGCAAAATCTGCCAACGGAAAGCGTTACTCGACCGCAGAAGTGAAACGCGCGCTGAGGATCTGATCAGGGGCGAGAACTACGCCGTCTTCGAGACAGCGCACGGATCCGTTTAAGGCATGAAAATCCAATATTTCCAGGACACAGATACGCTCTACATCGAGTTTAAGGCTTCAAAGGTGGCGGAGACCCGCGATCTGGACGAAAACACGCTTCTTGATTTGGACGCTAGAGGGAATATCGGCGGCATAACCGTCGAGCACGCCAGCGATCGCGCCGATATTCCACGCTTCTCATACGAGCAGGTCGCAATCTAGGAAAGCGACCACGAAAATTGATGTTCGACTGGCTCAAGGAAACCGAAATGGCAACGCGTCTGAAGTCCGCCATCGCGCGCGTGATCGCCAAGGGTCGCGTCCGCACCTGCAACATGTCCGGTCGCCGTGACATCACGGACTCGCCGTGGCGAGGGTGGTAAAGATTCGACACTCGATGTCGCCAAGACAATCGCCGACTACGCCAGTTCATAAACCAATCACGAAACTGATTGCGTCGTATTGTAACAGAATCTGGAAAGCCCCGACGGCAACCGAAGCCTCCGGCGCGACGGTTGAATAGCGTCTTGGTCGGCGCTACTAGCCCGCTGTCTGGGCCGTACTGGGCCAGAGTAGCAGAGCCTCCAGCTTGTCAGCCCCGTTTGTTAGTTGCAAAAAGAAACATTGACGGGATCTGGAAATCCGTGCTCGATGGCGAGATGAAAACAAAAACGATTGGATTGACTCTGGCGCTTTGCTTTGTCGCCGGGGCAGCGTGCTTCGCCGCCGACGAACCGCAGATGGGCACGTGGAAGTTGAACGAAGCGAAATCGAAGCTTATCCCTGGAGAGGGAAAGAACACGACCGTTGTGTATGAGGCCGCTGGCGACCAGGTGAAAGTTACCATCGACGGCACCGACGCTGAGGGTAAGCCGACGCATAACGAGTGGACGGGTAAGTTTGACGGGAAAGACTATGCCGTCACCGGTGATCCAAAGTCCGATATGCGGTCGTACAAAAAGATTGACGACCACAGGTTGGTGTTCACCGTCAAGAAGGATGGTAAGACAACCATCATGGGCCGCATTGTCGTAGCAGCCGACGGCAAGTCCCGCATGGTAACGGCGCGCGCAGCTGGTGAGCAGGGCAAGAAGTCGAAAGAGAAAGCGGCCTACGACAAGCAGTAACTCGATCGCTGTTTGGCACGGCGATCCGTTGAAGCGTTAAAGCGGGACTCCGGTCTCACGTCAGGCTGTTGTAGGTCAAGCGCCCCGCCTGCCAGAGCCAAAATGTCGGCAGGCGATGGGCCTGCCCTACAATCGTTAGCCGCGCAGCTGGCGCTGATAATCTTCGGCGTCGAAATTTCCTTTCGATTCTGCGATGAGGCCGTTATTGTCGATCCGCCAAAGTTCGCATCCGCTGATGCGAACGCGTTTTTCCGTGCCGCCCGGTCCGGTGTTCGTGCCGGTCAACGTCCAATGAAACGCGGTTCTGTTTCCGCGCGGCTCCAATTTATCGAACGTCACGATCATGTCCGGAAAATCGCGCATGAACCCACGTGCGACTTCCGCAATCGCTGCTCGTCCAACTGCCGGTGCGTCGTTATTCACCTTGAGCAAACCGTTCTCCGCGAAAAACGCCGCGACGCTTTCCGGATGCTGACTGCACCACGCTTTTGCGTAGCGCTTCGCAAATTCGCTCAAGTTCTCGTTATTCATTAACTCGCTTGCTACACCGTTGCCCCGGAGAAGGCCGGCTTGCCACGCCGTAGCCTTGGTGAAGGCGGGTCACAGGTCACTGTCACTACTTGGAACAATTACCGTTCTGACGTGATCAATGGAATCTTGAAGTGCGTCGAGTGCCGCATTGATTTGGGATGCGTTGAGGTCGACGACGCGCAATACGTCCGGCAGGCATTGAAGTTTTCCACTGTGCGCGAATTCGATCAGGGCGGGTAGCTCCGCTGCCAGATGATCGGAGACGCCAATGATTTCTACTTCTTTGTTGATCAACTCCGTGTACGGAAAAATCGACATGGACTCCGCCGTCAACCCGACAAGCGCGGCGCGACCGAGAGGGCCGAGGCAGAGTACGGCCTGGCGCATAGTCTTTGCAGAGCCGATCAATTCGAGTGCCACATCAACTCCTCTTCCGCCTGTTGCTTCCTTGATCTGCTCGACCGGATCTGCTGCCGTAGCGTCGATCGCGATAGCTCCCATGTTGATGGCTGATGCAAGTTTCGCAGGATTGATTTCAACCACGTAGACATCTCCGCAATCGAAAGCGCGTGCCAGTTGCAACGCCGAAAATCCGAGTCCGCCGAAGCCAAAGATCCCCACGGACTCGCCGGGTTTAAGGCGCGCCTTGTTCAAAGCATGCAGCGCAGTTGCCGAGGAGCACATCATGATTGCGCCCACTTCGAATGGAATCTCGTCAGGAAGCGGAAACGCATTCGCGCCGGGAACTTTGATGAATTCCGCGTAACCGCCGTCGCGATCTTTACCGATCATCTGGCCGCTCCGACAAAACTGTTCCAAGCCGCGCACGCAGAACTCGCACGTTCCGCAATGCACCAGGTAATGTACGCAAACGCGGTCCCCCGGTGAGAGGTCGGTCACATCCCTGCCGACTTCCTCCACGCGGCCCGCGATCTCGTGGCCGAGCGTCAGCGGTAAACGATCAATGTTGGAAATGCCAGCGCGATAATGAGCATCCGAGTGGCAGATCCCGGCAGCCCTGACGCGAATCAAAACGTCTGACGGGCCAATCTCCGGAACCGGAACATCCGCATTTTCCAGGGCTTTTCCGATCTGAGTGAGCTGCACCGCTCGCATGATCAGAACTCGTCAACTCGTCACATGCCACTCATCACTTCTTCTCCGTTACACGGGTAACAGTGAAAATTTCGCTCGGGAGAACGTTCGGGAGCGCGAGTGCGATGACCGGTGCAAGAAAACCGACAATGACGAAGACGCTGCGCATCAATGCTTTTGACTGATGTAGGCAAACATCTTCTCGTTATACCGGCGCGCATATTCTTGCTGTCGTTCCCGAAGAGGTATGTCGTTGGTGACGCAGCCATTTCCGGCGTCGGCCTTCGGATATCTCTTAGCCACGTCGAACGGGACACCAACCGGGAACGACGCAATACTGCCCGACCAATAAAATTTGATGTGCCCGGAGCGAATGTCCTGCTCGGCTTCCTTAACGGCGTTGTCCGGATTCCAAGCCGGGTCCGCCGCAATACAAAGCCAGGCAGCGAACGCCAATGCCAAAGTGCGAAGGATTTGCATTTAGCCTGACAATAATCAGGTGTGCCGCAGCAAAAGCGAGATTTTTCAACGCGCGATCTTATTCCACAGTGATTATTACCTTCCCGCGCGCATGCCCTCCTTCCAGATATGTCATGGCGTCGCGGATCTGATCTAGCGGATAAGTCCGGTCAATGATCGGTTTTACTTTTCCGGACTGCATGAGGTCGGCCATGGTCGCCAGATCCTCCTGACGAATCTCTGCCAGCATCATGCCCATCTTCTGGCTAACGAATGGTGATATCAGCTTCGTTTTGACCGGCCGCGCCATGGCGCCGACCCATTTCCCATCGCTTGGTCCGCCGCCGCCGATCATGACCAAGATTCCGTTTGGTTTGAGGACCCGCCTAAATCCGGACAAAGGCTGCGTGCCAACATTGTCGAGAATCACGTCATAACGCTCGCTGCCTTTGGTGAAGTCTTCTTTGGTGTAATCAATAACATGATCTGCCCCGAGGGATTGAACCAGCTCCACGTTCCTGGTGCTGCATACACCGGTAACTTCAGCGCCAAGAGTCTTGGCGATTTGAACGGCAAAGGTCCCGACTCCTCCGGACGCACCGTTAATTAAGACTTTCTGCCCGGGCTGAACCTTGCCGTAATCCCGAAGACCCTGCAACGCGGTCAGGGCTGCAATAGGCACAGCGGCACCTTCTGCGAAGGTAACATTGGCGGGTTTGAGCACGAGTTTGCTCTTGTTAGCGCATACGTATTCGGCGAAGGCGGCGCCATGTCCGGTGCCGAAGACTTCGTCGCCTGGTTTGAATTGCGTTACGTTTTTGCCGACCGCTTCGACTTCGCCGGCAAGATCGACACCTAATTGTGGTGACTTCGGTTTGCGGATCCCTCCTATCATCGCGCGCATGATGTAGGGCTTGCCCTCCATGAAATGCCAGTCGAGTGGATTGATGGCGGCCGCCCGAACCTTGACCAGGACCTGATCGTCGTTAGGCGCAGGTTTCTTGATCTCTCTGATTTCAAGAACGTCCGGTGATCCATAGTTTGTGTAGACAACGGCTTTCATGTGCGGCTCTCCGGTTTCGATAGAGTCTTGTTTCTCGGTAGCCAACGCATACAGGAACAGTCCGACGAGGAGCAGGACAATGAGAAGGAAGCCGTAACCAAAGATACGGCGAAGGATGCGGAAAAAGCCGCCCTTGCGGCGAGGCGATGGTTTTACATCCGATGGGCTTGTTGGGGTCGTGTTCATTCGTGTTTCTTTATTCAATAGTGATTACCACTTTTCCTCGCGCGTGGCCTTCTTCGAAATACCGCATCGCCTCCGCGGTCTCACTCAACTTGTAAGTCCGGTCGATGACGGGGGTCACCTTCCCCGTTTGCATGAGGTCGCTCAACAACTTCAGATCCTCTTTGTCCAGTTTCGTAATATACCTGACAGACGAACCGCGACAACAGATCCGCCTTGAAAGTCCCGGCGATACGCCCCCACGTTTCCGGGTGCAGTCCTGCTCCTCCGATTCCGGCAAGGACGCAGATGCCATTAGGAGTTAAGACGCGCCGGCGATCTGAGAAGGAGTGGTTGCCAACGTTATCAAAAATCAAGTCATAACGCTGGTTACCTTTGGTGAAATCCTCTTTGGTGTAGTCAATGACGTGATCCGCGCCGATTGATCGGACAAGATCCACTTTTTGCGTACTGCATACGGCCGTTATCTCCGCGCCGAATGACCTCGCTATCTGGACAGCAAAAGTACCCACGCCTCCCGTTGCGCCGTTGATCAGGACCTTTTGGCCCGGCTGAATGTTACCTTTGCGAAGACCCTGCAAGGCGGTGAATCCCGCCCAAGCTACAGAGCCCGCTTGTTCAAACGTCACATTAGCTGGCTTAATAACCAATGCTCGCTCGCGAGCACACGCATACTCCGCAAGAGAAGGACGAGCCACGCCAAAAACTTCGTCGCCCAGCTTTGAACAGCGTCACGTTTTTGCCAACCGCTTCAACCTGGCCGGCCACATCGTTACCTAGCCCTGTCTTCTCTGGTTTGCGCAGCCCGGACATCAAGCGAAGCGGCCATGGCCCTCGCATCACGCCCGGATCAATAAAATTGAGGGAAGCCGCGCGAACTTTAATCAAGACTTGATTGTCGTTCGGAACAGGCTTTTCAACGTCTTCAAACTTTAGAACGTCAGGTGAACCATACTCGCAAAAACGAATGGCTTTCATCGGAACGTTCAGAGCAGCCATCTGGTCACAGTCGTTCGTCGATCTCCAATAAGCGATGAAGAACCACACACACAGACCGAGTAAGATCGCGCCGGCGCCCCACTTTAGAATGCGCTTTAGCTTCATAGAGTTAAAGAAACACCGGTAAGCGCGGCGAAAGGCGTTTCCTCGAATGCTGGGTAAGACGGTCCGTTTCCCCGGGATTTGGAGTTCGGATCCCTTTAGATAACAGCCAGACGCTCAAGATCAGTTCGAAGATGGCCATCGGTGAATCGAACCAGTAGGCGTTCACTGTTTTATCGAAGCCCGGGAAAATTAGGAAAACAAACGCGCAAATCACACACCACGTAGACGAGATTACGCCGAAAACAGCTAGTGCTTTCGGGATGTACCGCGACTTTAGCCATAAGTAAGCGCAAATCGTCGCGGCCAATCCAAAGAATGGCAGACCCACGTAATAATCATCGAAATTTGCGGCGATCTGCAGCCGTGCCAAAACTTGCAAGTGATCGGGCTCGAACAGTTGCAAATAACTTGCGGTCCCGAGCAGTCGCAGCGTGCTTAGAAGATTCAGGGTGGTAAGAAGCCAGAGTAAGGCAAAAACCAGGCGGAACAGTGCTCCAAGGATCGCGAGGAACCGATTCACTGGGTTCAAAATCACATAAAGCGCAGACAGAAGAACGACAACGCTTGCTCCGTAGGCCAGAAAACATGTGAGCGCGATTCGAACCTGAGTCTGATGCGCCACGATATTGCCAGCGGTGTTCATAGCATCGCCGCGAATCACGAGCGGGCCGAGCAACGCGTAATTTCCGAGAATGACGACCACGACTGCAAGCAAGCCGCTGGCGCCTGCAATCTTTGCAGCTATCCGTTGTGAATTCTCGATCCTATCCATCGCATCATCCTCGTCTAAGCTGCTGCAGCGACCGGCGCCGGTGATGCTTTCACCTTCGCGCCTTTGATTAGGAGCCAGAGCATGATGGCCAATTCGCCAAACAGGACCGGTTGTGACCAGTTGAAAGCCGCTCCGTAGTACGCCGGAAAAAATAATGCGGTTACGCTTAGAATGACATAGCCGAAACAGTTAATCATTAGCCAACCGCCAATGAACCGCGGCAGAAAACCAGAGCGAAAAACCAGCAGGCCAAAGGGAAAAAGCCACAACCCCCAGAACATCTCATTGATGAAGATTCCCTGGCTGTGCAGGCGAATGAACAACATCCCCAGCGCGTCGCGTTGAGGTTTGTCGAAGACCGTAAGGAAATCCACGGCACGGAAGAGAGTAAGCGCCGCGATATTATTGAGTGTGTTAAGAAATCCTACCGCGGCCGAGACCAAAACGAACGCGACCATTAGAGCAGCCCAAGTCTTATTTACACCGCTAAGCAAACGATAGAGAGCAATCGCCAGGCAGATGAATATCACCGCCCCGACGAGATCGGCGAGAACGGCAAGGCGAAACATGGTCTCGTGTGTAAGAATATTATAGGCAGTCGCGGCCGCGTTCCCGCGCACGATGAGTTTGGTCGGAACATAAATGAGGCTAAATGGCCCGGTCACTACCATCGAAAGGTAAATAGCGCCGGCAATCCGCGCGGCTTTTTTGAGTGGGTGCATGAATTCTTTGCCTTTTCTTTTGGAGCTACTTATTGGCAGGCAACAACCCGAGTTGTTGCATCATGGAAAGCTGATCAAACGCAGACCACTCCTCCTTTATCTTGCCATCCACGATCCGCCAGATGGTGATGCCAGACAGTTCCGCTTTCTTTCCTGTGGCCGGCAGCCCATTGCCTGTGCCCGTGTTGGTGCCGCGGGCAATCCAGTAGACCGTAACCAGGTCGCCTTCAGCGATGAGCTTCTCGGGTGAGATGACGATGTCAGGAAATGCCCGATGCCAGCCTTTCAACGCTACCTGGTCTTCTTCCAAGGTGGCGTTCCGATGGATGCCGTGATTTACAAAGTCTTTGGCGTAAAGTTCCTCTGCGAGTTCGAAGCGTCCATGACTGAGGATCTCTTCAAATGCTCGGCTCGCGATCGCCTTGTTTTGTTCCTGCAAAGACGAGGCAAAGAGCGAAGCCGCAACCAAGAATAAACAAACGCTAGCAGTGCTGATTATTTTCATGAGTCTCGTGTGTGGTGCTATCGAAGTGTCGGAATCAAAGCGGCCCGCGATAACGGCGCAGTCGGATTGCCGCAACGATACATACAGCTGCAAAAAGCAACCCGAGCCAGAGACTCGAGGTGCCCAAGTACCGGCCGGGGGTGAGTTGCACTAGCGAATCGATTCCAACACCATGGTGCGGTCCAAATGCAAAGGCCTTCGGCGCAAATCCCAGTAAGCGGTCTTTCACCAGCGCGGCAAAGTGCGAAGTATTGAACGTGATTTTCTCGAAGACCGCGATCGCGATTACCGGTAGCACGGCCCACAGAAACGTCGCGCGCCGGGCCCAACCAGAAACCAATAGCGCCCAGCCGTAAATAGGCGCATGCCAGATCGCAATCGCTGTAAGTCCATAGAGCAGGACCACACACTGCTGAAACAACGGCAAATATGTCCAGGTCGAGGTTGCGCTCATGCCGTGAGTCATAAGCAGGATACTGGTCCAGAGCAGCATCAGAAGCTGCGTACCAATGATCGTCACGAACGTAACCAGCGGCAGAACAACCAAGGGAACACTCGTTTTGGAAAGCACTGTCGCGAGATCCGAAACCGGCAGCGATTTCCAGAACAGAATGCTGCGCTCGCGACGTTCGCCATATAGCGCATCGAGGCAATAGAAAAGGCCGACCACAAACGCAGTCAGGATCAGCATGATTGCCGCTATGTCGTACGGGACCTCGATTGCAGCTCGCGCCTTTGCAGGGCTGAGCAATAAGACGGCGCGTCGCCGGCCCGGCAGCCCAATCGAGCTGACCAGAAATCCAAACAGCTCGACAGCGGCAACGACCAGTGGCGCGATGTAGATCGAACGGTTCTCCCAGAGCTCCCGCCGCACCGACCAGTAGAACGGCCGCGACGGAGTGCTGTAGCCGATGGCGCTGACTTCGGCAGATTCAGGAATCGTATCCGATGGAGTATTCATTTAGCTCCTCCAACTTGATCTGCTCGCGACGCCGGAGGCTGTTGGGAAGGTGGGCTCATCATCGCGACGAACAAATCGGCGATGCTCGGCCGGCGCACGTCGCCAAGGGCTGCGAGTTGTTCGCGATTAACCCGATCAAACAACAGCACGCTCCGACCGAAAACCGGCCGCTCGTGCATTGGATTGAGTGCGCGAGCGACTGCGAGTTGCTCGGGATTCACCATTACTTCGATATAGCGCGCGTCGAATTCTTCCATGCCGCATTCGAGCACAATGCGGCCACGGTCGATGAACATCAGATCCGTCAGAACATCCTGGACTTCCTCTACCTGATGCGTAGTCACAACGATCGTGCGGCTGCGATCGAAATAATCGTTCAGCAGCGAATCGTAGAACTGTTTGCGATACAAAATGTCCAGCCCAAGCGTCGGCTCGTCGAGCACCAGCAATCGCGCATCGATCGCCATCACCAGCGCGAGATGCAACTGCGCAATCATTCCCTTCGATAATTCTCTGACCTTGCTCGTCCGTTTGATCGTCGTCTTCGCCAGAAATCCTTCTGCTTTGGCGCGATCAAAACGCGGGTGCACGCCAGCCATGTACTCGAGCAAATGTGAAACCCGAATCCAGCGCGGCAGCACGGCGACATCAGCAATGAACGAGACATTGCGCATCAGTTCGTCGCGGCTGGTCCATGGATCGCGACCGAGCACTTTCAATTCTCCCTCGTAAGACGTGAGTCCGAGAATGGCATTGAGTGCGGTCGTTTTCCCCGCGCCGTTCGGTCCGATGACCCCAAGAATGCGACCTTCTTCGACGCGAAGATCGATACCCTCCAGCGCCACAGTTGTGCCGTACGTTTTGCGAAGACCGCGTGCTTCAATCGTCGTCATGGTCTCAGCGCTTCTCCTTTCTGGCTTTTGATTTCGCAGCGACGGCATCGAGTTCTTTCTGAGTCAGACCCAACCGCTGAATTTTTTCTGCAACCCTCGGCCATTCGTCGGCAAGAAATTTTTGGCGTTCGCCTTTGAGCAACAGATCGCGAGCGCCGGGTTTGACGAACATCCCGAGGCCGCGCTTCGTCTCGACCAAGTCCTCGTCTACTAGTTCCTGGTACGCCTTCAGAACCGTGAGCGGATTAACGCGGTATTCGGCCGCAACATTGCGCACAGACGGCAACGGATCGCCTTCTTTGAGCACGCCGTCGAGAATCATATGGACGCCACGATCGCGAAGCTGGCGGTAAATCGGCTGACTATCATTCCATTCACGACTCATCCCTGTGTCCCAGCCGGCCTCAGCTGTAGCCGCGTCGCCTTGTCGCCCTGCCTATTCCGACCCTGACGCAGAGAATGGGCGCCACATTTCAATAAAATCGCCAGACCCCGCTTCGATCGATCCGCTCCTGTCATATAGTGTTCTAGTTAACTATAACACAATGGCACTGCAAGCTCTTTTTCTAAGTTTTTTTGCCTGATAACCCAGGCGTCAAGGGTCAGGTCAAAAAAAATGACTCAACACGCCTACTGCGCTAACCTTTCCCAACATGAAATTGATCCGACTCGCCGCGGCTCTCTCCGTTTCCGGGATTCTCCTGCCACTGGCGGCGAATGCGTCGGAGCCCGCCCCTTCAGAACATACCGGATTGGCCGTTGGAGAAAAAGCGCCATTGTTCACTCTTAAAGATCAGACGAACCACGACGTCTCGCTTGAATCTCTTCTCAAGAAAGGCCCGGTGGCGCTGGTCTTTTTCCGTTCGGCGGATTGGTGACCCTTCTGCCAGAAGCAGTTGGTCCAACTGCAAGCCAGTTTGAAAGAATCGGAAGCGACCGGCGGTCAGATCGTGGCGGTTAGCTACGATTCCATGGCGATTCTAGGCAGGTTCGCCGCGAAACATTCAATCACCTACCCGTTGCTTTCCGATGCCGGCAGCAAGACCATCGAGGTCTACGGGATTCTTAACCGCGAAGCACAGGGTCGCACTAAGGGCATCCCCTACCCCGGCACATTCATCGTCGGAACCGATGAGACGATTCGCTCCAAATTCTTTCTAGAAGGCTACAAAGAGCGTATCGATCCCGAATCGATTCGTCAGGCGTTACAGAACGCAAAATAAAGGCCGGACATCGGAACGCGCTCAACTCACAACGGACCGCTGACCACCGACGGCTGATCCTCTATTCAGTTCGGAGCGCGACCATCGGATCGATGCGAGTGGCACGTCGCGCGGGCAGCCAAGTCGCGATGAATGTCACGCCGCCAGAACGAAAGCTTTTTTTGCGAAAAATCGAATCGGCATTGGTCAATTGACGCCTTTTTGCTCCGCCAACTTGACCAGTGTGAATAACGCCTGATTGACCGGCACCGGGACGCCAAGCTCGGTACCCCGACGGGCAATGTAACCGTTCAGCGCATCGATCTCTGTCGGTCGACCCCGGTTCAGATCCTGCGCGGTGGAAGACAAGGCATCCGACATTTGCATGGCAAGCTCCATTGCCGCCGCCATTCCTGATTCAACAGTCGTGGACGCCTGGCAAAACTACGCGGGCCGCCCGAGACACCGCCAGCACTTCGTCAACTATGCGTCCGATCAGCTGTTTCGCATCGGCGTTTCGCGCGATTTCACCGTAACGAACACGGCCCAATGCAGAGATCGCGTTCAGCGCGCAATTGCGCAGGAGCTTCACCCACAGTTCGCCTTCGATGTTGTCCGAAATACTGCACGGAATTCCAGCGCGGACGAAAAGATTTGCTACCTCCGTCGTTATCCCGGACGCAGGACCAATGATCAAATCACCGCGGGCGAGGTGCTTCACGCGTCCGGATTCCGGGACCGACACGGCAACGTAAACTGCGGCTGGTATGGCAACGACGTTCGCAGCAACGCGGACTTGTCCCGCATTATCGACGCCATTCTGAAGGCAGACTACTGTCGCATCCGGCCTGACAAATGGAGCCATTTGTGCTGCGGTAGCCAATGTATCGTTCGCTTTAACGCAAAAAAGAATCAGCGAGCAATCCCGAACGGAGTTCATCTCGATTGTCGCAGTTGGCCCTGATTCGCTCCTGGCCTTGCAATTTATCAAGAACGAGACCCTTTGAATTAACCGCATCAGCGAAATGTTTTCGCCCTATGAAAACGATAGGCGCGCCTGCGCGGGCGAACATTCCACCGAAATACCCGCCCACCGCGCCCGCGCCGACGACTGCAATTCGCGGCCATTCTCGATTTTCGTTCATTACCCCTCTTTAGGCAGGGCGATCTGCTTCAAGTCGTAGGTCGAGTAGTCTGTGGGCTTCTCGACCTTGCTGAGCAACGCGTCTACGACACCGACAAACGCGTCGATGTGCCAATGTTTTCGTGTCCCCCACCACTGGCGCAGGCCATCATACGCGGGGATATCGCTTCTCGTTCGCTCGATCTCGCTCCATAACTCTGAGGTAAGAATTCCTTCGCGCCGCGAATAATACATGCCTTCGAAGTTCTTGAAGAAACGATTTTGGGATGCGCTGAAACGGAGCTTGGACACAGCATCGAGATCGTGGAACGACTGCACACCGCGCAGAAAAAGCGCCGTAAACTCCGCATTTTCATGCAACGCTTTGGTCAGATCGCCCCATTGCACGGTGAGAGCATTCACCGCCGACTGGCGTTCCCTGGTCTGTTCACGGAGTTGGATCGCGAAATAAATGATCGAAGGAACTCCGATAAAGACCGTAGCGAGTTGGCGAATCGCTGTGAGCATTTCCCAGTTCATTGAATCTATTTAGCTTTTGAATTAAGCTGTCGCTCTTCAGGTCGCCAAAATTAACGAACGCGAGCAGCTATTTTTTCTCAGCAGGCGCCGGCTCCGAAACTGGCAGATCGGAATTCCACACATCGGCGGCGCATTTCCAATTTCCGTCAGTCTGTTTTTCCCAGACCTCGAGGTATTTGCCACGATCATTGAATGGCTTACCGCCGGCATCGGTCATGGTCAGGTTCGTACGTCCCGCTTACCCAAGCCATCTCGCCGGACTTGGCGAGTTCCACTCTGTTCGGTTGCCAGGTGATCGCAAGGCCGGGCGTGGCGAGCAGATTTTTCCAGACGTTCCGAATCGCTTCTTTCGTCGGTGCGCTCGTGGCATTTGGAGGCAGCACGATGGCCTCATCAGAGTAATACGCGATAGTTCGCTCGAGATCTTTAGCTGCCGCAGCTTTCGACCATTGCGCATCAAGATCACGAAGCGTTCGGTCAAGCGGTGAAATCCTACTGATGTTTTCGGCCGACGGGACGGCGTTCGGTTGTTGCTGAACCGAATTCATTTCGGCCATTGAAAACGTCGGTGCTGGTCTGGAAACCAATAGTTGGTACGCAGAGAGACCAAAGGCAATGACTGCCGTCCCGATGATGAATTTTGCGAATTTACGCCGGCTCCAATACGGGATGACTTCATCAGGCGAAAGATCCTGCGTTCGCTTCAACCCCTCGGGCGTCATTTCAAAAGACCACGACACGAAGAGCGCCACGGCAAAACCAATCGCGAGCAACACAACAAATGTTGTGATCAGCCACTCTGGCGCGCCGAGCATTGGCAAAAAAACGGAGGCAATCTCAATCACCAGCCACGCAATGACGGCATAAGTCAACGCAACCCTGAACACGTTGCGTCGCCTTAGCTCCGAGAATAAAGAAGCCTTTGCATTCATGATGGTGCGGGTAAACCGAGTTTCTCGAGGAACTTGTGGTAGCGAGGATCGTCGCGCAAGCCGCGCAACAACGGATCGACTAAAAGAGTGAGCGTCCCCGCGTCATGGTTATCAAACGAGATTTGCAACCACTCGAAAGCTTTGTCTTTCTCGCCTCGCACGGCGTAGACTTCAGCGATTTGATAGGCCAGGTTGTCCCGCCCATTGGCAATGAGGTCGGCTAAAGCCGCGTCTGCCGCTGCGCGATCGCCGCGCACGTATTGAGCGAGCGCGAGCTGGAAACGGCGATAACCTTCATCGGGCTCCAGTTGCGCTTCTCGCAATGCCGTCTCGCCGTCGCCGCGCTGGGCAGCGATGACCGTCTGCCACCGATGAGTGGCAGCAGCAGCCGGCTGCAACTCCGCCGACTTTCGTGCAATCGCGTCGGCCTCATCCAGTTTTCCAGCGTAGAAGAGAATTCGAGCCAGGTTGTTTTGCGTAATGACGGAAAGTGGGTCGAGTTCCACCGCCTGGCGGCCCTGCCGCTCAGCCTCATCAATTCGCCCCAGATAAACGATCAGGCGGGCGAGTACGTCGTTGGCGGTAGGATTGCTCGGAGAAAGTTCTTTCGCACGCTTTAGTTCGTTCAGGCCTTCAGTGAATTTCCAGTCTACAATAAAGCGCACAAAGCCGAGGGCCGCATGCGCCTCAGCCAGATCAGGTGCGATGGCGACGGCCTTTTCCGCGTCGCTCCGCGCATTTGACCATGCTGGCTCATGTTGGCCGGTGAGGTCTCCAATAAAGGTCAACGCTTCGGAACGTTCTGCGTAAGCCAAGGCATAATCGGGATCGAGCTGGATCGCCTGATCGAAATAACCGACAGCTTTGCGATAGTCCTCGAGATTACGACGCTGAAAATGAAAATGACCCTGGAGATAAGCATTGTGCGCTTCCACATTGCTGCGAGCACCTCTTTGTGCCGGCCGATCCTGTGATCCGAGCAAAGTCACCTTAAGCGACTCAGCGACGGCCCGAGCGATTTCTTCCTGAACAGCGAAGATATCTTTCAGTTCGCGATCGAACGTTCGCGTCCAGAGCTGAACGCCGTCGGCGGCGTTCACGAGTTCGGCAACGATACGCACCCGGTCGCCTTGCTTGCGCACCGTGCCTTCCAGAAGCGTGCTCACGCCCAGCTTTTCGCCGATACTTTTGGGCTCTTCGTTTCTGTCTTTGAAGCGAAACGAAGAGCTGCGACCAATAACCTTCAGCCCGCTGATTTGAGCCAGAGCTGCAATCAATTCCTCCGACAAGCCATCCGAGAAATATTCGTCCTTCGGATCACCACTCTCATTAAGCAATGGCAGGACAGCGATCGATTTCTGGGGAATCGCTGCAGCCGCCTCGCGATTTTCACGCGTCGCATGACCAGCAGCGTAGCGGCCGACAAAGAACAAACCGACGGAGAGTGCCGCACCGATTAGGACAATGTAAATCCACGCGCCGCCGCGGGACCGCAGTCCCGCTGCATCGGCAGCTTCTGTGCTTTTGATTCCTTCGGGCGTCGCTTCAAATGCCCATGCGATGACCAGCACGATCGGAAAGCCAATTATGAGGAGGAGAACTACAAGGCGCACAACCCAATTGGGGATTTCGAAGAAAGGGAAAATCTGGCTGGCAACCTGCATCAGCAGCCAGGCGACGACGCCGTACGCGACCGCAACTTTGTAAACGTTGCGCCGCTTTAACTCGGAGAAGAAATTGTTGAAGTTCACTTCTTTGGACTCGCAGTATTCCGTTTCGGCGCAAGTGACTCTACGATTTTCTCGAAGCGCGGATCGCCGCGGAGCGGGTCCCAGAAGGGGTGCAGTTTGAGATAGCCGTAGCTCAGAATGTATGGGACGGGTTGCACGCAGCTAGCTTTCAATGGCTAGGTCCTTTTCGCCGGTCCAGGCGTGATTGCGCCAGTTCCAACGAGCCCCACGCCGTCCATGGCATCTTTTGTGGTGGGCAGCAATTCGGTCGCTCGTCGTCCTTCCTGCAACGCCACTTCCTTGTTGCCAAGTGCAGCATCGATCAATCCCAGAACGCAAAGCGCGCGGGGGTCCTCCTGCTTTTCCACAATCTGCTTCTGCTCGAGACGGGCCGCTGTAAAGGCAGCGCGGGCACGCGCTTCATCGTCCTTGGAGCGCGCCAGCAGACCTTCGCCAAATATGCCGAGGTAATCTCACCACTCCGTCTTTCCAGCCCTCTTGCGGCCGAACAGCTACAGCCTGCTCAGCAGCGGCCCAATCGTGGTTGACCAAAGTGCAGAGAAGCCACGGATCTGCGACGTCACTGAGCGATGCCGGTCGTTCACGGCGAAGCTGCTCGATAAATTGACATAACGGGTCGGGATTGCCGCGCTTCGAAATCGATAAGAGGCCGGGAGCTGGCGATAGTGACGTCCTCAGGCACGATCTCACGCGCCCATCGAGGACGACTGTTTCCTGCGCGTAACGTCGAAGATTGCGTAGCTGATCGCTGTTTGGAGAGCGTGTCAAAGTTTCGCGGATCGAGCGCAATCGCTTGCTCGAGCGCCGCAGGCCTTCTTCATGTTTGCCCTGCCGGCGCAAAATGTAGCCCATCGTTGCAAAGATCCGCGCATCATTCGGTAAGTTGCGATGCGCGATTTCGAGCTCCGCCAGCGCTCCTGGGAGTCGCGCAGTGCGTAGTAGAGGTGCCAGCCGCGGGCAAGGTGTGTTTCGGGGGAGTCAGGTTGAAGTTGGCTCGCAGTTTGCAGAGCAGCCTCGGCGGCGGCAAGGCGGCTCGGAACGTGGTCGCCCGCGTATAAACGTCATGCGCAAAAACTAGTTGGCAATATGCAGCGTGGAAAGCGGTGTCACGCGCCGTAGCGCTCTCGAGGAGCTGGATTGCCTCCAAGAAGTTCTTGTTCTGGAACAAGCTCGCGCCGGTCGTCAGGAGAAGAGTTTTGGCGCGGCTGTATTGATCGAAGGCGATCAGATCAGCTGTAGGGCGTTGGTCGATCGCACTCTTCTCGGCCAGGTGAGAGTTTCGCCTGCAACTGCTCGGCAATGGCTTTGGCGATCTCGCTTTGGATCGCGAAGACATCGGCCAAATCGCGATCATAAGTCTGTGCCCAAACATTCGCCTCATCGCGCGAGTCGATCAGCTGCGCGTTCACCCGGACGCGATTGGCCGCACGCTGCACGCGCCCTTCTAATAAGAACGCGACGCCAAGCTGCTGCCCAATCTCGCGCAGATTGCGCTGCGCATCGGTTTTATACTGCATGACGGAAGTGCGGCTGATCACTTTCAGATCCGCGATTCTAGCGAGGTTGATGAGGATTTCATCCTGCATGCCATCGGCGAAGTAGGCGTTCGCTTTTTCTTCGCTTAAATTCTCGAAAGGCAGGACGGCGATCGATTTACTTTCGATGGCAATTGCGCGTGGCCGTTGTTTCACGGCTTCGATGCCTTGCTGCGAATGCAAGAACCGAAAGACCGTCACTGCGGCCGCCACGGCCGCGACGATTACAACCAAAGCGGTTAGCTTGCGTCCGGTCCTGCGCGTGATTCTACGGTCAATGTCTCGTTCGAGCTTGATCCCCTCCGCCGTCATCTCGAACGCCCACGCGCAAACCACAGCGATGGGAAAACAGATGATCGCGAGCAGGACGACCAGCCTAACGACCCAGTTGGGAATGCTGAAAAACGGAAACACCTGCGTCGCGACTTGAATCAGGAACCACGCCACTACGACGTAGGCCACCGCGACGCTGTAAACACGACGCCGTTTCAGCTCCGCGAAGAAGTTGCGGTCGCTCATCTCAAACGCGCCAAGTATCTGCCGCCACCATCCTCCTAACAATCTTTCCCCGAGATGACTTGAACAGCAGGCTGTGGTTGCGCTGAGCTCCTCGCGGGAACCGATCCGTTACATGCCCTAGGAGTCGGCACATTTGAATCTTTGCCTCGACACGAAATTAGGGTAATCGGATTCCAATGTCTGATCTCCCATTGAAGAGCTACGCCGGGCTGCAAAAGACGTTCACTGCAGATATCGGGGGCGCTGCAAACCAAAAGCAGATCGGCGAAATATACCTCGGATCTCTGCAGTTTCTCGGGAGTGCAACGCGCGAGCCACTTCGATCGCGGATTCCGGAGAAGGAATACTTTGCGTTCCGCATTGGCGATCGCCTTTCGCGAGCAGTCAACATGCGGCAATTCGCTCCACGCACTCGTGATTGGAAGGCGTTCGCGTCCGCGCTAAACAAACGCGACCTAAGCAAGTTCACACCCGAGAAGATTACCGAAATCATCTACTCAGTCGCAATTAGCTTCTGCTGCTACATCGATTTGACTAAGCAGCGAGATCAGAAAACCCCGGGCACGTTTCTGGAATACCTGATCAGTCATCTGTTCGCATGGCAGCTGCGGGTGAATCCAACGACGCGCATTCAGGTGTTGAATCTCGACATGGACACCGAACTGCCGACAGACTTCATTTTCAATTTAGGCAAGGATCGGCCGAAGTTTCACTTACCGATCAAAGCTTCAACTCGCGAGCGCGTGATCCAAATCTGGGCGCACCAGCGTGTACTTGATGGCGTATTCGGCACGGGGCGGTTCTTGGGCACGCCCGTCATACTCGCGGAGACAAAGACCGACGCGATCAAGCGCGAGGTGATCGAAATCTGTTTGCCCGAGCAATGGCGCATCTATCAAATGCACATCGCACAACTAAAACGAATCTACTATCTCGACGTCCCTGCTACTTACAAGAAGTTGAACGACGTTTTTCCTCCAATAGTCGTAAAGTCGTTTGGTCACTTCTTTTTCGAGGCCGATAGCTTGTCGGCATAGGCTTGCGAAAGACCAGAAAGTAAGAGTGGTTCTTGCGGGCATGCACTTGCTTCAACACGCGACTTACACCTGGTTTGTTGCGCCGAACAAGAACGAAGAGGTCCTCTACGATGAAGCCAGTATCGCTTAGCTCGTTAATTATCTCTACGTGTGTTAGCCGCTGTTTGTTTGCGCAAACTTCGTCCTGACATTTCACGATCAAAATGCCGCCCTGTCGAAGGACTCGATATGCCTCCGCACAACCTTTGAAGTACAGATCTAGAACTGCTTCATGATATTTTTTCTCGGACTGGGCACCATTGTTAACGTAGTAAAGCTCAAAATTTTGATGATTCTGATGAGCCGTTCCTCCGGGTGTGTGCATGTAGGGAGGGTCAAACACAACGCAATCAAACGACACGTTCTCGTAGGGCAATGCGCGGCAATCGATGCCAAGACGAACGTCTGAAGGTCGAACGTGGTAGCTTCCTTTTCGAACGTTCTTCCAAAAAACTCCTTGTCCAAACGTAACATCCGCGACTTTAGAGCCTTCTGGCACATAAAGTTTAAGAATGTTCGGGAAGACCTCGTCGTTGGTGCCGACACAAGCTGAAAAAACGAGATCGTTCGTCGCCACTCCGCGGGCGACACGACTGGTTTTCTTAGGCTTAACGGAAGTTGCGACTGGAGCGTGCATTATGTCGAGAAGGCTTGCTGTTGACGCGCGCGCCGTTTCCCACGCGCTCCTGAAGAATCTTGATAATCCAATCGTGCAAAGAAATGCCTTCGTCGATCGAGGCATGCTTCAGTTGGCGATGGAGCTCCTCCGGCAACTGCACTGGAAATGTCTTCGTCATCGAAGAAAACTTAGTAATCTGACGAAGGTTTGTCGACTAATTTATCTACGTCTCGCGCGATCTTTGGCTATTTCGGGCTCGCCGACTCAGCGAGTTTCCGAAAACGCGGATCACTTCGGAGCGGATCGAACATCGGATCGAGCCGGAGGAGGGCAGGCGTGAGCGGCATGCCCGTGGCGAGACCGCCGTTGCATGGTATCGAAAGTATTTTCTGTAAAACGGCGATGGCGCGGTCGGGTTCCCCGAGGCGTGCCGCTACCCGGGCCAGGATATCGATCGACTGCGGACTATTTGCTGCGTCTTTGTCGATCGAATGCAAAGCGATGGCGCGTTCGATGAACGTGAAGGCAGCGGCTTTGTCACCAAGGCCCATCGCGATCAGCGCGAGATCATCCAGAAGAGACCAATTTTCTGGTTGTTCTTTGAGAAAGGCTTCCAGTTCGGCCCGGGCTTCCCGCCAGGTTTCCTGAGCGGCGGTGTGATCGCCGGCGACTTCTTGCGCCCACCCCCACCAGAAGCGCAGTTCGCCATTGAGATAACCCAGGTCTGGATCGGGCTTGGCTAATAACTCCTTCAGCCGAGAAATGATTTCGGCGGGACGGTGCTCAAGGATAGCCTGATAAGCTAGTGTCTCCCACGCCGTCGGATCGCCGGCAGCCGGCCGGACTTGAGCGAGAAGCGTCGCGGCTCGCGGCAGGTCGCCTTCAGCCTGGGCAATCGCCGCCTTTTCCACCAAGGCGTCAATGTCGTTAGGCACAATGTCCAGAATCTGGTCGAGCTTGCGAAGCGCTTCGGGGAAACGCCGCATCGCGATATAGAATTGGGCGTGTCGAGTGAGCAGACTCACATTGCGCGGGTCGAGCCGCTCGGCTTCGTTGAAGTAGGATTCACTTCGCTCCCATTGCCCTTGATCGCGTGCGACAAAGGCGAGCGATTGAGGAATTAGACTGCTATTGGGCAGGAACTTTCGTGCTTGCTCGTAACAACGCACCGCGGTTTCGAAATCGTTCACGCATCCGTAATGGTAATAGCCCTTGGCCACCCAGGCTTCACCCAGATTGACGTCAAGTGCGAGCGCGGTCTCGAAGGCCTGTCGCGCCTCCTCCCGGAGAACGGCCGTTGGTTGAAGATTCGTCGTGTGGTAGCCGCGCGCATCCACGTATGAGAGAAGCGCCCAGGCAAGCGCGAACTTCGGATCCAACCTTACCGCTTCTCTGAAATGCTTGTGTGCGCCAATGTAGTTGGCGGGCGTATTTTGCGTTTTCAGGGTATAAGCGAGACCACGAAGGTAAGCATCGTAAGCTTCGGGATTGTCTGTCGGTTTCGCCGCGATGACCTCTTTTTCCCGGCCGGTAAGACGTACTTGCAACTGGTCGGCAATAGCTTTGGCGACCTCACTCTCGACCGAAAAAATGTCAGTCAGTTTGCGATCAAAGCTATCGGCCCAAACATGGGAATCAGTGGCCGCCTTGATCAGCTGCACGGTCACATGCACGGCATCACCTTGCTTTTGCACACTTCCTTCCAGAATGTGGGCGACGCCAAGTTGCCGGGCGATCTCGGGCAGATTTTCCGGCGCGCTCTTATAACGCTGGGTCGATGTGCGCGAGATGACCTTCAGATCGGCAATCTTGGATAAACGGGTCAGAATCTCGTCCTGGATACCGTCGGCAAAGTAAGCATTCGCTTTTTCTTCACTCAAATTTTCAAAGGGCAGCACAGCAATCGACTTGCTGTCGATTTCTGCTGCGAGAGCAGGTTGCCTTTCTGCATTGCTCCGCTCCGAATGCAAAAATCGAAAGGTCGTCACTCCTGCCGCCACAGCCGCGACGACCGTAATCAGAGCCGTGAGTTTGCGCCCGGTCTTGCGGCTGACTCTGCGATCGAGGTCCCTTTCGAGCTTGATTCCCTCCGGTGTCATCTCGAACGCCCACGAAGCAACCACCGCGATCGGAAAACCGATGACCATGGCGAGAACGACGACTTGGACTGCCCAATTCGGCAACTCGAAGAATGGAAAGACTTGCGTCGCGACCTGGATCAGCAACCACGCCACCACCGCATAAGCAACCGCAACTTTGTAAACGTTGCGCCGCTTCAGCTCGGCGAAGAAGTTGTCTATCTTCACCGCTTTGCCTCTTCCTTCGGCGCGAGCGATGCGACGATCTTCTCGAAACGCGGGTCCCCGCGCAGCGGATTCCACATGGGATGTAGTTTGACTCGAGCGTAGTTAGTGTAACCCGGCATTGTCACCAGCTTTTGCAACAGATCAATGGCGCGATCACGTTCGTTCGTCCAGGTGTAAACCTGGGCTAATCCCTCAAGCACCAGCGTTCCATCGTAAATGTCTTTCGAAACCGGCATCAAATCGACGGCATGTTGCGCCTCTTGAATCGCCAATTCCTTGCGGCCGAGGCCGGCATCGACCTGGGCAAGCACTGCAATTGTTCGCGCGTCTTCCGGCTTAACCGTCAATCTCTGTTCCAAAATCGCGCGCGCAGCGGAGAAAGCAGCGATCGCACGCACAGAATCGCCTTTGGCTCTTGCAATCATCGCCTCAAACCAGGCCTTGGGATAGTAGAAGCTGTAATCGATGTCTTGAAAGTCTTCGCGCGGTGAAGCGGCAAGAACGCGTTCCGCTTCGGCAAAATTACGATCGATCAACGCGAACAGTACTCGCACCGGAGTCTGTCCACCGCCTACATCCATGTCCGGATTTTCGGCGAGCACCTCGCGCAAAGCTTTGGAGTCGCCTGTGCCATTGAATAGCGCTGACGCTTGTCGAAAGAAAACGATTGGCGTGCGCTCGCCTGCAGCGAGGACGCGCTCGTAAACTTGCGCCGCCAGCTCGTACCTCCGTTCCAGGTTATAGGTATCTGCGAGCAGATTGTAGGCATTAGGGTTTCGCGGATCGAGCGCGACCGCGTCGGAGAAATCCTTTTCTGCTTGAGTCCAATGGTTGCGCCGCCGGTTGATATAACCTGAAAGAAGAAAGAAAGCTGTGTCATTCGGCAGACCGGGGCGCGCAATGGCAAGTTCCCGCAGAGCGCCATCGTAGTCCCGGTGACACCGGAACAGAAAATCAGACATCGTGAAGTGTGCTTCGGCTGAATCAGGACGAAGTCGCAAAGCTGCCTTTGCTGCTGCTTCGGCGAGAAGGACTCGCTCCGGCGTAGGATCGAGGTCGAAGAAATAGAGTAGATTGTTCGCACGCGCGATGTAGCAGTACGCGGAGACAAAATCCGGGTCGCGTTTGATAGCCTGATCGAGCGATTCCAGGGCGGAGAGTAACGCAGCTCGGACGTCGTCTGCGATGAGATAGCTGTCTACGATTTGTTTGGCGCGGAGATAAAGCTCAAACGCTACCAAATCCTGCGTGGGACGCTGCTCGATCTCAGCTTTCTGTTGAGGGGAAAGTTTTGTTTTAAGCTGAGCAACGATTGATTCGGCCAGTTCACTCTGGATCGCGAATAGATCGGCTGCGGTCCGGTCGTACGTCTCGGCCCAGATTTGCGAATCCGTACGGGCATCGATTAATTGCGCGGCTATGCGCAGCCGATCACCCGCGCGTTGCACCGAGCCCTCCAGAATGTAACTGACGTCGAGTTGTTGACCAATCTCGCGCAAATTGCGCGGAACGCCGCTTTTGTACTGGCGCACGGTAGTGTGACTGATGACTCTCAGCTGGGAGACCTTCCCAAGATTTGTCAGGATCTGATCCTGCACTCCATCCGCGAAGTAGGTGTTCTGTTTATCATCGCTTAAGTTTTCGAACGGGAGAACGGCGATCGACGTTATCGAAGCATCGCTCGCTGGATTCTGCGTAGGGGCAGCTGTGTAACGGCCGAGGAAAAACAATCCAATCGATACAAAGGCGCCTGCGACCGCTATATAAAGCCAGGCGCGTTTCTTGTGAGAAGTCGCTGCCGCCGTGTCGTCGACTTGTTCGGTGCGCTTGATTCCCTCGGGTGTCAGCTCGTACGCCCAGGCCAACCCGAGCGCAACCGGAAGACCCATAACGATGAGCACCACTAGCAGCTGAATAATCCAGTTCGGAACGTTGAAAACCGGTAGTACCTGCGCAAGACCCTGAGCAAGAGCCCACCCGGCGATTACATACGCCACTGCGACCTTGTAAACATTGCGCCGCTTTAGCTCGGAAAGGAGGTGCCCCGGGTTCATAAGGCGATCAACACATCTATGCACCGCGAGTCACATTCGTGCCAGTGCCAGAGGGTCAGCCACAATGTTGGTGCTGGCGAACCGCAGAATCAGTTGCGTTCGCGCTCAGCAGTCACGACTTATTGATTTTCACTTCCTGGAACCGTCTTTGGGCGCCAGCGAGGCGACGATTTGTTCGAAGCGTGGATCCCCGCGTAGGCTTTCCCAATCCGGACTTTGTCTTAATTCGCCATACGTGACGCCGACCGGAAGTTCGGCTGAGACTTTGAGTTGTTGCAGCGCGGCTTCTTTTTCGCCGCATGTGGCGTAAATCGCGGCCAGGTAAGTAATGAACGTTGGTCCGATCCACGAGTCCTTCGTATAAGGCAGGATTTCACAAGCGCGTTTTCCTTCCTGGATTGCTTCGCTGCACCGGCCAAGCATGGCATCGGTTAGGCCGAGATATGCCCAAGCCTGCGCATAATCCGGCTGCTCACGGGTAGTGCGCTCGAAAATCGCCCGTGCGGATCCGAGCGCCGTCTGCGCCAAATCCTTATTGCCGAAAAGCCACGCCGTGCGCCCAACACAAAACTCGCGAGGAATGGCAGCTTCATCGAAGCTGTTGGCGATACCTTCCGGCGGAATCAGCGCGACCGCCTTTTCTGCTGCGGCTCGGTCGTGCTGGAGCCAACTGCAATAAACAAGCGGATATGCAACGGCACGTTCCGCTTCTGCACCCTGCTGCGCGACCAGGTTCAATTGCTTTCGCAATCTGGCGGTGTCGCCAGTCTCGGCAAAGAAATTGAACCCAAGAAGAAAACGGGCGAAGGGATCGTTTGGCATGACGTTCAGCGCCCGCTCAAACAAATGTCTTGCTTCACTGTAGCGCCGCATTCCTTGAAAGGTGGACCCGGCTTCCATAAGGACAATGAAATTGCGCGGATCTAATTCAACGGCGCGCTTGAAGTTCGTTTGCGCTTCCTGCCAGCGGGCGGTTCTACGATCCACGGCGCCTATAGTTACATAAATCCGCGCTTCGTTAGGCAGAAGTTCTTTCGCCCTTTCAAGCTCTTTCAAAGCGCCATCGTAATCACGGAAACCGTGATACGCATATAGACCTTTCTGCGCATGGACTTCGCCCGCGTCCGGTTGGATTTCTTCGGCTTTTTGCAGAGCAATTCGGGCCAGTTCGCGCCGCTGCTCGGTGTGGTCAATGCCTCCCCAATACAAGTCGAGATTGGTTTCACACATGAGGCAGTAAGCACGCAGGAACTTCGGGTCGCGCCGAACCGCTTCTTCAAGAAGGTTGATCCCCTGAAGCAGGTGCGTCTTGGCATCTGGATCATTTGCCAGGTCATCCAGTTGCCTCGCTCGAAGGTAAAGATCGTAGGCGACGGGATCCGTGGTGGCTGACTTCGCCATCCGTGCTTTCTCGTCAGCGGACAAGTGCGCTTGCAACTGTTCAGCAATCGCTTCGGCGATTTCGCTCTGGATCCCGAACACGTCAGCCAGATCGCGAGTATAGCTTTGCGCCCAGACATGTGCATCGTTTCGGGAATCGATTAGCTGCGCATTTACCCGCACCTTGTTTGCGATGCGTTGGACGCTGCCCTCGAGAACATGGGCGACCCCTAATGCCTGGCCAATCTCCCGAAGGTTGCGCGCGTCGGAGGGCTTGTATTGCATCACGCTCGTGCGGCTGATCACTTTCAAGTCTGCGATCTTGGCCAGATCCGTGAGAATTTCATCCTGAACTCCCTCGGCAAAAAACGCGTTCTGCTTGTCATCGCTCAGATTTTCGAATGGCAGAACCGCGATGCTTTTCTCCGGGATCGCCGAACCGCTAGCAGGTGGCTCGATCGCAGCGTTTTTTTTACGAGAAAGTTCGCCCTGCAACTCATCGGTGATCTGCTTGGCGACCGCGCTCTTAATGGTATCGGCTAAGGAAGGGGGCGCAGTGGCGCTCGGTTGAGGTAGCGTCGTTAATCCGCGTTTATCGAGCGACCGCATGATCGCGGGTGCGAAAATTACTGCCACCATGGCAAGCATGAAGGTAAGTGCGATGAGCAATCCCACGATCATAAAGATCGCGCGCACGACCGGAGAGAGTCCTTTGCGCGTCCCTCCTCCGGAGGCGGGGATGTTGCCGCGAATCTTCCCGAGTCGCGTCGGTGGCATAGGATTGCCAATTGTCTCGGCGTAAAGATTAACTAACGAGACAACAACTCCGTGTTTCACTTCCACGTCGCCGAGTTCATGGAGGTATGGCTGCCAACGACGCTGTTGAGCGAGATCGTCAGCGACGCGTTTACTAACCAGAATGTGGCCGGCATCCCCGCAATCCATTACTCGCTGCGCGATGTTGATGCCTACGCCGGCAATGTTTTCGCGCCCGTTTGCATCCTTGACGTGATGAACCGGGCCGCTGTGGATTCCCATCCTCACCGGCAGGCTTGGCTGCGCGCGCAAAGCCTGGCTGATCTCCAAAGCGCAATCGACCGGCTCTTCCACTGATCCGGCAAAAACCAGCGCCATACCATCGCCAGTAGGCAAAATGGTAAGCTGGCCCGCAGCCTCGGCCGCGCGTGCCGCTTCCGTGTTGCGGACAATCTGATTCAACTCCTGAAGCGCTTCCGATTGTTCGTCGGTCAGCAGCTTGGAATAGCCGACGATGTCCATGAAAAGCACGTGCGCGATCTCCAGGCGCAGCTTCGTCTTCTGTTCGTCAGCCATTGCGGCGAATTCTAGGCGTTTTTCACGTGCGCCTCTACGTCATTGTTCGGCCGCCTTCGCACCCAGATCAAACCGTTCAGAGTCATTGCTCTGCCTTTTGCCATACCGCGGATTTATTTCAAGGACGAGTCGTGCCTGGAGTGCCTGGCGTGAAAAGGCAACCGGGAAGGAATTTCGATTGGGAGAAACTCGAAAAGATGCACGCTCCCGCGACAATCCACCATCTCTATGGCAAAACAATCAACCGACTCCAAGCGTCTTCTCTCATACGATATGGCCGACTGGGCTTGCGCGCTGAAATATGAACACCTTTCACCGGAAGCGATCCAGGTCGCGAAGTTATTCTTGTTCGATTCCATCGGCTGCGCCCTTGGCGGAAGTCAGCAGGAGGACGCAAGAATTTTACTAAAGCACTATCGCCATGGCGATGAGCGAGCCGGCGCTAACGGCACACATGCCGGCTGCGGACGGCGGCCACTGCTTTGTTTCCGGATTCAAGACAAATCCGGTCGATGCGGCATTCCTTAATGGTCACATGATTCGGGCCATGGATTACAACGATATTTATTGGAAAGCCGATCCATGTCATCCGAGCGACCTCATCGCAGCGCCTCTGGCACTCTGTGAAAGCGAAGGGCTAAGCGGGAAAGATCTGATTCTTGCGACGATCATCGCCTACGAAATCGAAATGCGACTTTGCGAGATCGGCCGTCCGGGTGTGCGCGAATACGGCTGGCATCATGCGACGCTAAGCGCGTTCGCCGCGCCGATTGCAGCGGGACGCGTGCTCAATCTCACGCCCGATCAAATGGTGTCGGCCATCGGTATCAGCGCCGCACGAACATTTTGTCCAGGCGCGGTGACGGCCGGCAAATTGACCAACATGAAAAACACGGTCGATCCGTGGGCTGGTCGCATGGGCGCCGAAAGCGCGCTGCTCGCGCGCGAAGGATTCTCTGGACCGGAGCACATGATCGACGGGAAAGAAGGTTTGTTCGCCGTGTTCGGTCACGTCCAATACAAAGGACAACCGGCAAGTTTCGATGGCGAAGGTTTGATCAAGGATCTGCCAACCTCACCCAAGTCTCACTATCGCATCCTGGATTGTGGAATGAAAAGTTTCCCTATTGAGGCGCTAAGTCATGCGCCGCTCACCGCCATGATGAAGACCATCAAAGAAAACAAGATTAAGGCGGTCGAGGTTAAGGAGATCAAAGTGGAAGTGATCGCGCGTGCCGCGGACATCCTTGGCGATCCGCACAAGTATCGACCCGACTCCAAAGAAACGGCAGATCATTCGCTGCCTTACTGTATGGCCGTCGGACTGGTCGATGGAATGGTGACGCCGCTGCAATTCAAAGAGGAGCGGGTGCTCGATAAATCGCTGATTCCAATCATGGACAAAGTAAAAGTTGTCGCGAACGAAGAGTTCGAAGCGCTCTTTCCAAAATTTCAGCCGAGCCGTGTAACAATCACAACGAATGACGGAAAAGAATATTCAACGCGCGTCGATGTGCCCAAAGGCGATCCGCGCGATCCGATGACCGAAGAAGAAATCGCGGTGAAATTCACGGCGCTTGGCGGCGATGTGATCGGCCAAGAGCAGTGCGAAAAATTGCGGCACTGCATCATGAATTTGGAAAACCTCGAAAAGCTTGACCAACTTCTGACGCTGACGATCGCTCGCTGACTGCGGCGCTATCGGCCCCACATAGAAGGCTTTTACGTTTCATGAGTATTTGATACTCTTCGGCAGCTTTCCTATGCCCGGTGACAGCTACGACCGATCCGAAATTCGAGATCGGGCATGTCTTGTTTATCGACATCGTTGGCTACTCAAAATTGCTCATCGGTGAACAGAGCGAGCTCGTTCGTGAGCTGAAGGAGGTAGTCGCCACAAGCGAGCAGGTCCGCCGTCGCGGAGGAGCAAAACAACTTGGTTACGTTGCCCACCGGCGACGGCGTCGCGTTAGTTTTTCGCGATAGCGCGGAAGCGCCTGCGCAGTGCGCCCTCGAGATCGCGCACGCGGCGAAGAACTATCCGAAGCTGCGACTGCGGATGGGAATCCATAGCGGGCCAGTCAATATGGTTACTGACCTCAATAATCGAGCGAATGTTGCCGGCGCGGGAATCAACTTGGCGCAACGAATAATGGATTGCGGCGATGCCGGTCACATTTTGGTTTCCAAACACGTCGCTGAAGACCTCGAGCACTATGCGCGCTGGCGGCCTTATTTACACGAGTTGGGCGAATGCGAAGTAAAGCATGGGGCTCGAATTTCGCTGGTCAACCTTTACGGCGACAACATCGGAAACCCGGACGCTCCTGAGAAGATTAGGCAAGCAAGACGCGACCAAGCTAGAGCTAGGCGTGTCGGACGTAACCGTATCCTGGTAGCAACCTCCATCGTGGCTGCGGCCGTGCTCGGCATTGGTTACTGGGTTTTTCACCAGCGTCGCGCAAATGATTTAGCGCCCATCCCAGTTAAAAGCATCGCCGTGCTACCCTTTCAAAATCTCAGCCCGAACCCGCAGAACGCTTTCTTTGCTGATGGCGTGCAGGATGAAATTCTGACGGACCTCGCCAGAATTGCTGATCTTAAAGTGATCAGTCGAACCTCGGTGATGCAATACAAAGCGGGGATTGCCCGCAATGCGCGCGCGATCGGCCAGGCCTTGGGTGTTGCCAATCTTCTGGAAGGCAGTGTTCAGCGCGAGGGCGGCAAAGTGCGCGTGAACGCGCAGCTCATTGACGCACGCAACGACGCCCATCTCTGGGCGCAAACGTACGACCGCGATTTGGCTGATATCTTTGCCATTCAAACGGAGATCGCGACAAAAATTGTGGATCAACTCCAGGCGAAGATCTCGCTGAGCGAAAAACATGCACTCGATAAACCGGCCACCACAGATCTGGCGGCCTACGATCTTTATCTCCGTGCGCTTGCGCTTTACGCCGACACGACCGACACCGTCCACGCCAAGGTCAAGCTGCCAAAGGCGGCCGAGTTGCTCGATGAAGCAAGCGCGCGCGATCCGCAGTTCCTGGCTGCATTTTGCCTGTTGGCGAAAATTCACACGACAATTTATTGGCAGGGATTCGATCACACCCCGGCGCGGCTTGATCGCGCAAATGCGGCGGTGCAAGCGGCGTTACGCTTGCAGCCGGAATCTGGCGAAGCGCATCTCGCGTTGGCAGATTACTATTACCGAGCCTTTCGCGATTACGAGAAAGCGCTGGTCGATCTCACCCTCGCTCGGCGGAGCTTGCCGAATAATCCGGATGTGTACGCCTATAGCGGTTATATCAAACGACGGCAGGGCCAATGGGTCGAAGCGACGCGCGACTTGGAGCGCGCTGTGGAGCTCGATCCGCGCAATTATCTCATCCTTCAACAGCTTGCCATCACTTATCAGGCGCAACGTCGTTACAAGGAGCAGGCCGCAACATACGACCGCGCCCTCAGCATCATCCCGGGCGACCCCATTACTCGAATGGCTCGGGCCGCCGTGGCACTCGACGCTTACGCCGATGTCAGGCCGATGCAGGAAATGTTCGCGAGAATCGTCGCCGAGGATCCGTCAGTCATTTCTGATATTGCGGACGTTTTCTCCACCATGTGCGAACGCAATGAAGGCGCTGTCCTTCAAGCATTGGAACACACGCCACCTGAAGGAACCTTACTCAATGGTTTCATGTGTCCACGCGCTTATTGGGAAGGCGCGGTCGCGCTTTGGCGAAAGGACTTTGCAAAAGCGCGCCAGGCGTTCCAAGCGGCGCGCGCCGAAGTCGAGCAAGCGCTGGCGAAACAACCTGATTTTCCCGCCGCTCTCAGTGTGCTCGGGATGATCGATGCTGGATTGGGCCGAAAGGAGGAAGCAATCCGCGAAGGCGAACGCGCCTGCGACCTCATGCCCATCACCAAAGACGCGCTTGATGGTTCGGCGTTTGAGGTAAATCTGGCACAGATTTATGCCTGGCTAGGCGAAAAGGATCTCGCGATCCAGCAAATAGAAAAAGTGGAACGGTCGCCGAATTACCTGACTTACGGCTTCCTTAAGTTGCATCCGTTTTGGGACCCGTTGCGCGGCGACCCGCGCTTCGAGAAAATCGTTGCCTCACTCGCTCCGAAAGACTGAGCCTGTGATCCGCGACGCCTGTGAGGGATGCGCCGGTACAAAATCCTTGAATAGAATTTCAGCGGCGTGTCTAATCGATCAACTATGAAAATATGCGTGCAATTTGATAGCAATAGTGAGCGTCGCGTTGAGCAGCGCGGTCTTCGCTGCCAACTTGGAAGAGGGCCAAGTTACCGGTACGATTGTGGAAGTGCACCCACCCGCTTTAATTGTAATCGAGACCGCAAAGAAGGAACGCTTGGAGTTTTCTACAGAGTGCGGGCTTACATCGAAAGTGAAAGTGGGCGACAAGGGGACGCTGCATTACTACTTTACAGGGCGCAAATCCATTGCCTGCACGTTCGAGAAGGCCGGCAAGGCCGAGGGAGGCTCGAAGAAAAACTGAAGGCGGCGGCGAGCGTGAGCGCTTCACGGGGACGGTGACACATCGAGAGAGCACTCCGAGTTCCTCACCAACTAGCTCGAGGAAGTTTTTTTGTGCGCAAAGTTCAATCCTGATTGACCGGACCCTAATGTGGTTGCTTTTTGTGAGGGCAGCAGCGGCACTGCTGGCCTTTTGGGTTGCGGGGAGTTGTCTCGCCGGCGACGCGGTGTTCTCCAACGATGGCCAGCGCATTTACGCGATCGCTAACACTGATAACAAACAGGTGTTGCGCGAAATCAACCTGACCGAGCAAACGAGTCGGACAATCTCGCTGAGCCAGTTGCCGTCACAACAACCGCTGCTCGGTATTACCCGGTCAGATGGTGACAAGCTGTTCTGTGTCACAGAAAAGAACATCTGGACTTTTGACCCCGGTAGTAATCGCCTGACCAAGGTTTGCGGGTCGCCTAAAGGCGGCCGCTACTGGCGCATCGCCTACGATCCGCAGAGCCACACGATTGTCGTAACAGGGACTGGAGAAAGAGGCCCTCTCTTTCTATACAAGAATGGGCTCGTCTCAGTTTACGTGCGGCGCCACGACGCCATTAGCTCGCCTGTATTCGCTGCCGATGGCACATTCTTCTACTCGGAGATCGGCGATTTGTGGTCGGGTCACATTGAGAATAACGAGGGCACATACTCACTCACGGCTGATCGTTATCTGCCCTTAGCCTACCTTGAAACAGCGAACACTACGCCGTCTGGAATGGGAGTGTCCGACATCGCGCCGGTAAAAGATTCCGTCTATGTGCAATTGTTTCGCATGGGTGGATCGGGCTGGGGTGCCATGTTCCAGATGCCGCGGGTTCCGCCGAAAGAACAAAAAGCTTCAGGCATGGGACAAGTCGCTGAGTTTGAGCTGACTCGATGGAAAGAGCTTCTGGGAGGGCTGAAGCCGCTGGGCGAAAATGATCATCCAGCCTGCCTCTGCGCCTCGCCGGATGAAACGCGCGTTTATTATACCAACGAGGGAAAGGATTATCTCATTACCAACGGGCAAACAGCGGAGCTGCACTTAACCAAAGCTGCAACAATGACGAATGCTCAGGTCAGTTCCAAAGAGCCCGCGCCTATCGCAAGTGATGTGACGCCCCCGTCCGATTCGGACATTCAATATGGCATTGACGTTATCCAGAAGCAGGTCGCTGCTATGTCGGCTCGCGATCTGGATACGCTCATTTCGGTATATGGAGCTACTGTCGATTATCTCGACGAAGGCAAGGTGGGTCGCGATGTGGTGCGAAGAGAGCTGCAAGAATACTTTGATAAGTGGCCGGTAGTGAAATGGAAGGTGGTGAATGGGACAATGCAATCCCGCACGGCGCGCATTACCCCAGAAGCAAAATACGACGTCACTTTCACAGTTAACTTTGAAGTAAGTAATCCGGCGACAAAGAAGCGTGTCGTGGGCACGGCTGTCGAAACTGAGATTCTCGCCCCGGATGCTTCCGGAAATAAGAAGATCATTTCGCAACACGAAAAGATCACGAGAGAGTCGGATGCCTCTGAGGAGACGCTTTCAGAGAAAGGTCTGAAATCAGAGACGGGGAACGTGAAAGCCCGAATTACTTTCGTGAATCGCAGCAAACAACCACTCAAAGTGTAATGGCTCGATTACAATGGTGAGCGCGTCTTGTATAAAAAATTGAAACCTTCGGAGTCTTACACTGAGGATACCTACATGACACATCCCTGGCTAATCACCGATCTTCATGACAATGCGTGGGATGTTTACATGCCGACCGTGCAGCCTCGAACGGTGATTATTACGGCGCCGAAAAAGCGGTAGATTACGCCGAAAGATTGAACTTGTTCGTCACTGTATCGCAGCCAAAAACATTGCGGAAGCCATGCACGCTCGAAATAGCGTTTTGAACAATGAAGGTTGGCACTTTTGGTCTTGTTGCTCCCGCAGAAAACGTTCGCAATCTCCGGCCCCTGTTCTCCACTTCGTGACTACAAAATTCTTGAATACAATCTCCAGCCGCGGCTAAATTTGACGACTATGAAAATACTAGCATGCAGCTTGATAGGGGTGGTAAGTTTCGCGTTTGCTAGCGCTGTCTTCGCTGCCAACTTGGAAGAGGGCCAAATCACCGGCACGGTTGTGGAGTTTGGCGATATGCTTCTGACAATCGAAGACAGCAAAAAGGAACAACTCACGTTTAATCGCGGCGAGCTGAGGGACCAGCGTTATCAACCGAAAGTAGGTGACAAGGTGACGATGCATTACCATACTGGTCGGCACGGAGTAGTAATTAAATCCCAACCAAAACACTGAAATGAACAAAATGGCTTCGATCCTATTGCTCGTCGCGATAGTATGCGCTTCCGACGCTTTCGCCGATCCAGCTGCCGAGCCCAAGACCGCTGAGATCGTTGATATTCCGGCAAAATTTGCCGACTCAGGAATTACGGCCGGAAACGTAAGGATTACTTTTACCGACGGTCATACCGAAACGTTGACCCATAAGGGCAACTGCACGAAGCCTCATGTCCTGGCGGGAGGGATAGTGGGGTGGGTCCACTTTGCTGCGCTGGATCAACGCAGTTATGCTCTCAACGACACTTTGCAACTCCGATTCCCAGATGGCCGCACAAAGGAGTTTAAGCCCAATCATGAAGCACCCTTCATCACAGACTGGGGCTTGGCCGATGACGGGTCATCGGTTGTGATCAAATCCATGCAACATCATGGCCATCCCTATTTCATTAGGTATGACCTTAAGAGCGGACGGATCACAGGAACTGTGAACACATACCTGCCTTACGACAAACTGCCGCCGTGGGCGCAGCCACTCTCCGACGAGAAACCCCGATAACTAGGCCGTATAAACGGCATTGATTCTGATGCCACTTTCACCATCTAACAAGGCGATCCAGCGCCAACTGGGACAAGGTTGCGGAGTGGGACCGCAGAAACATCGAAGCCGCCGAAGCGCGTCAGGCCGACTTCGCACGCCAGAAACTGCGCGAGCCTGCACAGCTGCCTGACATCAGTGATGCTTCCTTTATTCTGCAGTGGGATTTTGTTGATGACGGTTCGCGAAGAGAAACTCTCATCAAACACGGCGGCAACGTCGTTTTCGCTGAGCCTGCCCTCTACGAAGGTTACGAACGATTCATCGAAGTGGCCGAGATTCTGCGCAGCCGTTATGGCGCGGCCGTGCGTGATTTGATCCCGACACAGCGAAGCGAAATATATCTGTACGGCGATCAGTCGAGCCTCGCCAGGCATGATCGCCGCAGCCCGGCAACGAATTTTCGGGCTTAGCAGGAAAGAAGGAGCCTAGCCGTGCGAACAAGATCAAATCCGGCCCGGCAATTCTAACCAAGATTTTGCAACAGGCCGGAGTCAGATCTACAAATCCGACGCCGGAGGGTTCGGACAAAATTAAGTGGATCGACGCTTGGTGCGAGTGACCCGCTGGTCCAATGCTTAGCGATCGACGATTCGAGAAAATGTTCGCCTTACTTGCGCCAAAGGATTAATACATTCAGAAACATACTTCGGTGATAAAATTCAATCTTCGATCTGGCCGGTTTACGTTAGGCGTAATAACATTCGCAGCGATTTCGCTGTCTTCGGTACACTCAGCAAGCTCGCAGAGTGAACAGCCTGCTGTAGCTCACAAATACATCGCCACAGAAAAAGAGATCAAGACTCTTCACGGCAACGCTTATCGCACGACAGCAAATGGTCGCATTATTTTGGAAGGAGACGTCGATTTGCCTGCAAGCCACCAGCTCCCAGAAGTCTCGCTTCCTGGATCGCAATCAAAGACCAGCCGCACCCGGCGGCAGGCGTTGGAATTGTTTCGGCAAACCGCTTCACTCTCTCAGCCTTTAGCTTGGATGGCTTGCATCCGACCTAATGGTCAGCTTGACTGGTCCGTCCGCGTGCCAGACGAGCGCGATGCGGAATCAATGTTCGCTCTCACAAGCGACGGCGATTCCATCTGGTGCAGGGGGTCGCGCAAAGACGGAATCTTTCGCCTTGCTAAGTTTGATGCCAAGACCCTGCGTAAGGAAAGCTCAGTCCAGATTGGCTTCGAACCGACGACCCCGAGTAAACCGTCTTCTGGATTGCATTTAGACACGGACCGTGATTTCGATTTTCAGGTTTCCGCCATTCAACCGGTTCACAATACCGTTCAACTAGCCCTTTTCTCACGTGATTTGCGCCTCCTTTTCGACAAGCGCTACGTTTTCAGTTTCTTAAGCGACGGCAAGCAAACCGATATTCTTCAAGGCGCTTATTTGATTCGGCTCCCGGATCGAAGTGGCTACTACCTTTGTTTCCGGCATCCTATCTCTGCGGAAGGACATTCAAGTCCGGGCGTCGGTATCCTGCGGCTGGATAACAGCGGGGCGATTAAGTGGGCAAACACTTATTCCATAGGTTACTCTGAGTTCGAGGTTGAACCTCACATGGCAACTGATGGCGCCATCCTTGTTCAATTCCTTGCTAGTCCGAACTCCAAAGATAGTTTTATGCTCAAAATAGCTCCAGACGGAACCATCAACTGGGCGGAGAGGTTTCCGGGGCTACCCGGAGTCGACGTGGCGAACGCCAGCTTTGGCTCAACACCACATCGGTTTATCGAACCTTATCTGTATGCCACGTCCGGCCAACTGGCTTCCGCTAAACTCTATTCAATCTTACTCGCGCTCAATTACAAGACTGGTCAGGTCGAAAAGCAGATCAAGTTCACTTCTCCTGGCGGCGCTCTGTATACAGAAAAAACGAACGATTCCCTCTACGTAACCCTTTTGAACATGAACTACGCCGGCGGCCGTGTCGCATCGCAGGCTGCTCTGCTTCGCTTCGATCTCGATCTAAATTTCCGAGCAGCCCGCAGCGTCCGAAATGCCGAACCGCACTGGCCGATCTTTCGAGCTTTGCCCTCCGGAAAATTTCTCTTTTCCTACAGCTACCATGATAAGAAGACACTTGTTGTCGAAACGATGAACGAAAACTTCGACGGTGCGAAGTCATGCGACGTTTTACAAAGTGCCAATTTCTCGTTCACCAAAACAAACTTTGAAGCGCGTCCATTCACGGCCACAACGACGCCGTTGGCGGGAATCGATGTCTCGGAGGCAAACAGCAAAATTAGCGAAGCCGATCTTTCACTCGTGCCTCTCGATCTAAAGGCAGTGCCTTGCCGCGACCAGCCATAGCGAACCCGGGAGTATTAGCGCGACAATTCTTGAACACAATTTTCACCCGCGCCTAAAGTTAATGAGTATGAAAATATTAGCATGCAGTTTGATAGCAAAGGCAGTCTGGCATTGATCAGCGCGGTCCTCGCGGCCAGCCCGGCAACGAATTTTCGGGCTTAGCAGGCAAGAAGGAGCCTAGCTGTGCGAACAAGATCAAATCCGTCACGGCAAATTTAGTCAACAGTTTTGCAACAGGCCGGAGTCAGATCTACAAATCCGACGCCGGAGGGTTCCGACAAAAATGAATGGATCTAAGCTTGGTGCGAGTGACTTTGGTGACGATTGTTCGCCCAGAGAAGTTCTCATCAAACACGAAGATAACGTGATCTTCGCCGAGCCGGCCTTGTATGAAGGCTACCAGCGCTTCATCGAAGTCGCTGAGATATTGCACCGGCGTTATGGCGCTACCCTCGGCGACTTGATCCCGAGTCACGGCGACCAAGTTATATCTTCACGTTAATGGGTTAGGCGCGTTATCCACGCGCGGGCGGGCTTCGCCTTCATCCGAATGCCGTGTTCTACACGGCGACGTCAGACCAAACCCAGTGGCACGTCTTAACCTCCTTATCGTCGCAAAGCAAATTCCTTCGCGGCTGAGCGAACCGTGCGGTTCATCAAGTCTCGTGCTGTGTCACTGTTGCGCGTCTGCTCTTGACGATCGGTCGCCTGAGGCGTCAACGCCGCAGCGCGAATTCTTTTGCGGCTGACCTAATACTTTCGTCCATCAATTTGCGCGCAGTATCACTCTGCTCCCTAGGCAATGCTATCGCTGTATTTAAGGTGCTCCAGATGTACGCTCGCCTCCGCCTCAGTTGGCCATTAAACCTAAAAACAACATTGTTCTGCTGAACCCGAACAAAAGATTCGTTGACGTAGTATCCAGGCACGCCAATGCCTGACCGCCGCCACGCTCCCGCGAAGGTCTTTATCCTTACCTCTGCTCCAGCATCGACTTCATAACCATTTCTGTTCAACTCGCTCGTCCAACTCTCCTCAATGGAATGAGCATCGAGCTCTTCGCTACCTTCTTCCGCGAAGTCCACTGGAACAACGGTAAACCTGCTGACGCCGGTGAATATGCGATTTGATCCGCGCGCTTCGCTGTTCACAGCCGACAAAAAACTTTTCGCCATCTCTGCGTCCCGCGCTTTAGGCCAGAGGCTGGCGGCCCATGCTGCCTCATCATCGTTATCAGTATTGTCAGACTTTCCCGATTCCGCCAAGTCATTGAAGACGCCATCAACAGCTTGTTCAAAAGCTTCTCGATAGTTCGCCTTAAAATCGACCAAGTCGCCCATACAATCATTTGAGAAGCGTGCCCCCCACAATGGAAAGGCATCCACCTGGACGAATTTGTCACCTCGCCGACAATAGCCCTGCGTCACAAAACCGAACTGGAAGGATGCTATGTACGCCATGTGATAACCCTCTTGCTCCCTTGCCCCCCAGTTTGTGTACTCCGTGGTTGTTATCTTCGATCGGTTGATGTCGGCATCAATTACGAGTCCGACATCGGTGGGACTCGAAGAGAGGGTCCAGCCGTGTTTAACCGCCGCTTCCCGTACCATTTTCTCTAAATCGGGAACGCATTCGCTTACACCGGATCTTTGCCGCACGACTAGGTAAACCGGCCCAACGTTCTTCAGAAACTCTGACCATGTAATAAATTTTGCGTTCCTGTACCTCGTTCGCCCAGGCTGTGGCGTCAGCATCCAGCTTAGTGCTCGGCTGAGCAGCGGAGCTCCCTGATGTAGCTGAGGAAGCCGCCGTACTTTCTTTCTCTCGACGTGAATATCCGATGGCAGCGTGAATAACCGACACCAGCAGGAATGCCCAAACTGCGCGTCGGGCCCAAAGGGCAATGCGGCCGCGTTCCGATGGCCCAGAAGAGAAACTTGACGCACCGAACAAAAGCACGCCGATACAGCCGCCAACGAGAAGCTGCCAAACAACGATAAAGACTTTGTCCCCCGGATTGCCCAACGTTCCTGCCTGATTATCGGAGTTCCCACCTATTCCAGCCAAGCATAGCACGCCGCCAGCCGCTGTTCCGATGAGGATTAATGTCTTCCAATTTTTGCGTCTGAAGTCTGCCGAAACCGCAGCCAAGCTCGCGGCGAGAAGCGCCGTTCCAATCAATCCCGCGATCATCCCTGCATGGAACAGAGGCAGCCTAGACTCAGATAAGATCATCCCCCCACGGCAAAGAATAAAGATGTAGAATGCGCTCCAGTAAGCCGCGAAGTATGCCACAGCGGACCCGGCGATGAGACCAGCCCCTTTCCTTCTGCTAATCCAGCTCCGATGTAGCAGCCATCCCGCTGTCACAAGACCGAAGCTGAGCCCCGGTAAAATCGCGGGAGCCTCTATCAATCGATAATGCCAATGAATCCTGCTTGCAACCAAGCATGATATGTAGCCGCCCAAGGCGACCGAAAGTGCCATGAGGCACATCATCAGTTTTGCCTTCATTCGGGGTCAGCCTCTTCCTTGGTGCTTCGGATCAATGTAAACGTCGATCCAGAGTGACCGCGGCTCCGATAAACACATTTCTTGTCGTCCAGAGTGATGATCTCGTTAGGTATCTCGTCCCAATAAAACAATCCCCCTTTGACATGCAATGATTGGTCGTGCTCGCGTACTTTCGCGGAAGCATATAGATGATCCCATCAGATTTGATCAGGTAGCCGTGCCACGGGCTCTTCCAGTAACCGAGCAGCTTCTGCTTGATCTGCACGTCGGACATCTTGTCGTCAGCTAATGCGAAGCAGGTTAAGAAAAGCAAAAATGTGGTGAGCGCTGGTTTTCTCTTCATATCGTCATGCGGACGTCTCTCCCCTCATGCGTTCGTCTCACTGTTGTTTCTCATTGGATCCGGCTTGATCCGCTTGAGCTTGTACTCGTAAATCTTCTACGGAAATCGTCGAGCGACGTTCTCGAAAATCTATGTGGCAGAGTCGGTTCCCCCCGCGGGCCTGAGACGCTAAACCTAGGCAGCATCAGTCGGGTTTGTTGCGGGCTTTTTGTCTGCGAAAGTCGAACCCAGCGCAAGACAAACCTTCAGACGCCAGTCCTGATTTAGCAGTTACGAACTCTAGCGAACTCAAGCTCAGCCACGGCTAAGGAAAACGGCTATCGGCAAGCGACGATACTTTATCTCTTCTTGGAATCTCCCTCGGCCTTTCCGACCTTCTCAATCTTATCGGCACAATGATCAACTCGTCCACAAAGGTGATAATAAACCCTCACTCTCTCACCCACCTTCGGGTGATAAACATTCGGCAGCCATACCGTCTCGCTGGCTCCGGTATCAGTCCGAAATCGCCAGCGATCTTTACCGCCAGCGACCGCTATGTAGCGGTCCTTTAAGCTTGGGTCGGACACAACGGTACCGGTGAAAATGTTCGCACCCTTTTGCAAGCCGTCCTCGGCGGCGCCGAGGGTCCCGTTGCCCAGTGTCACACGCAGTACCACCGCGAAACCGCACATTAATATTTTCATGATTGTTCGATTGATGGGACTGCTGAAATTCCAGTCAAGAATTTCCGGCATGGCGCTTTTGGCTTAATCTGGGTCGACTTTTTCTTTGGTGCCGCGAATCAAGGTGGCTGTCCCGGTTGAGCTTGCAGGTTCCCGGTAGACGAACTTCTTGTCGTTAAGGTGACAATTGTATGGCCTTGATCACTCAAGTAAAACTTTCCGTCTTTAACTGACCAATGGTTTGTTGTCGTCGCAAACTTCCGAGGACACATATACATGATGCCGTCGGCTGCGATTTGCCAGCCATGGTGCCCACTACTCCAGTAGCCGATTAGCTTCTGTTTGATCTCGGCGTCGGACATCTTTTCGCCAGCTTGTGCGAGATAGGTTGCGGCTACAATAAGAGTTAAGGTTGTGAATATCAGTTTCATGATGTTGTGCGTTTTTCCAGTGTATGTTGTCATTGATTTCGGGGCTTTTGGTCGTCTGGTTTGCTACTATTCAACAATTTCTCATTCTTTAACTCGTGAATGAAAGAATACAGAATTCCGGCTCGAGTAGATGAAGTAGTCCTGGTTCAACAGAATGATCGGCCCGCTCAAATCGCCCTGGATTAGTTGGTTCCCTTGGATTCGCCAGTTGCCGTCTATTGCTCCACCTTCGGTTCCGCACTTGCCATTTGCACGATAGACATACGTGTGACGCGGCGACTCCCACTTGCCGACGAGCAGTTGCCTCAGCTTCTTGGAATCGCTGTCTTTCGGAGCGGGATGCTTTTGCAATTCCGAGTTGATTGCACCCATAAGTTCATCGTTTCGCTGGCCATTTTGCCTGTATTCGCCGACCAACCGGTCGGCGATTTGGGCGAGTTTGGTAACGTAAGTTATTCGAGCGGACTCGTTCCTTGAACTCTGTTCATATTCCTGTTTTGCCGCGTCAAATTCCTGTTTCTCTGCTGCGTGTGTCGAGACGCCACCGACAACTAAGATCGTGACGACTATGCCGACTAGTTTTCTCATGATCATTGATCTGTTCATACTTTTCATTCCGGATCGTTACGGGCCGCTTTTTGACTGCGGAAGTTGGAAAAAGCGGTGGCAGACGCCGATGTAGGAGCGTTCCTCGCCCGTGAAGGTTCCTTTTACCCGATAATAACTCGCGACGATCAGTTCGGTGCGCTCGACGGCGGGAGCGATAAACCCTTCATTCAAGATAAACGAATCAAATTCCGACTTAGTTGGATTGTTCTCGAGAAGAATTAACCCGGCGACTACAGCGATGACAAGCCAGACGATTTGGAAGATGTTCTCGATAATCTTGCCCGCAAGACCCGGCTGATCGGATTTGGCGTTACGTTTCCCCTGCCACCTCACAAATTCTGCCGAGATGTCCGCGTCAGAAGAGACGGAGAGTTTATTTTTTCTGACGATATGATACCACAACCACAACCCATAGCCGGCCGTCATCGAACCACCAAGGTGGTTCCCACCACCCATCCAAAGTTTAACATCCAGCACCAAAAAATGAAAACCACGAGGGCAACTACATAAGAACCACAAATTACTGGAATCGTTCCCGCCAGTTTTTCGATGATGGTTTCGCGTTCGGCTGGCGTGAGAGAGGCACCAGAGGCAGGGGTGGTAACTGGTGTGGCTTTAGCCTGCCTAAATTGCTCGCGATATTCTTCAACCTGTGCAGGCAAGCGGTCGAACAGAGCCTCACGAATTCCGTCCTGCCATTCCTCTCCGTCAGCTAGTACTTCCACCTGTTGCCGGATTTCCTTAAGCGACGCTCCCTCGACGACGAGTTTGGCCACCCGCTCCCAACATTGTTCGGCTGCACGCTTTACATCTTTCAGCCGTTTAATCTCGGCAGGCAGTTCGCCTAGCAATTCTTCGCGCAATTCGTTGGAACAATGTTCGTCATTAAGTAATTTTTCGACTGCGAAACGCACTTCGTCGGCAGATCTGTTTTCAGTAAGAACAAGATCTGACGTAAGGGTTACGACCTTGTTTCGTGTCTTCGCAATTGGCACTATGACAGGTAACGCTGTAAAAATTCCTTCGCGTTCCTCCTTGTCGAGCTTTACTTCGTCGCAGTATTGCTCCACTCGAGCACGAATTTCATCTAAAGACTTATCTTCGCCAGCCAACCGAACGATTAATTCAACGGCCGCTTTTTGTGCAGAAGAATCTGTTGCTTCGCTCATTAATTAAAACGCTTTAAAAAGAATCAGTGACTTGATCCCTTCTCAGCTAATTGGGGAGTTCGCAAAATTCGTAAGCGCGAGTCAAGCATTTTTGGCTATTCGGGGTCCGCCTCCTCTTTCGTGCTTCGGGTGAGGACGTAGGTGCCTCGTGAATCTCGATAGACGAATTTCTTGTCCGTAAGAGTCAGGATCTCACATGCACCTTCGCCCTGGTAGAAACGTCCGCCCCTGACATCCCACCGGTTCGTTGTCGTCGCGTACTTGCGCGGGAGCATGTACATGATGCCGTCACGACTTGATCAGATAACCGTGCCGCGGGCTTTTCCAGTAGCCGAGTAGCTTCTGTTTGATGGCGGCGTCGGACACCTTTTCGCCGGCTGATGCGGAATCGATTACCGACATGACGAGAGTTAAAATTGTGAATAGTCGTTTCACGATATCCTCCTACTTAGTTTCTCGATTACCGTTTGATTACCGCTTGTCATAACCATTCGTGGGTTCATTTGTTTACTGCCGGTGCGGCACTATTTGCGAAGTGGACTTGACGAAAATTCGCCGCACCTTTTCATAGCCCTCGATCTTTCCGGTGACGGTGAGAACGACGCCTTTGACTCTTCGACATCGAGTTTTGGACCTGATACGTCCCCATGTGTCACAACCCAGAATAGCGTTCCCTGCGCCGAGCGGGGCCGAGCAATTCCGTTGTCGTCGCAGTCGCCGAGACCCACGCTATATCCCCCACCATGGTTGGGTACGACGCAGCCGACTTTACCGGTTACCCTGGCAGTTTCGCCGATGTGTTTTGTTGCTTCCGCAGCGGAATACTCGGGAAGCGTTTGTTTCTTTTCGTCAGCTTGTCCGGGATGAGGGGCGACTAAAATAAGAGTTAAGATTGTGAATATCAGTTTCATGATGTTCGTGCGTTTTGTACTTTAGGTTGTCATTGATTTCGGGGCTTTTGGTCGTCTGGTTTGCTACTATTCAACAATTTCTCATTCTTTAACTCGTGAATGAAAGAATACAGAATTCCGGGCTCGAGTAGATGAAGTAGTCCTGGTTCAACAGAATGATCGGCCCCACTCAAATCGCCTTGGATCAGTTGGCAGCCTTCTATTCGCCAGTTAGCATCTATCGCTCCACCTTCGGTTCCACATATACGGCACAACCGCTCCAGCCATCTGTGTCCGCGCACTCCATTTTTCACGGGGTATGGAAGTTTTAGCAGATCAATCAACGCTGCTACAATTATAAATTGCCGTTTTGACGCAAAATGACGCAAAAATCTTTCTTTGAATTTCTTCTACGGAAATCGCCGAGCGACGTTCTCAAAAATCTACCAGCAGAGTCTGCGGACAACAGCCCCGAGGACGCTAGAGCTAAATCAGCCGCTGAAATTCTGTGCAAGGAATTTCTGAAACTTGTAAACGCATTGCTGGCAGCATGTAACGAGCATTCGGCCCCAAATCTGCAATTAAAGGCAGATAAATCTTGTGTGATCCCGTTGCCTAAACGGAATCGGAAAATTGGTAATGCCGGGGGGCGTTCAGCAATCGGGGCGCGGCTTTCAAACTCGCCTCCAATGTGTTTACGCCGGCTTGCGCTGGCGAAGTGAAATCTGTAAAACTCGCGGCATGAAAACGGACGCAACAGTTCCGCCGACCGATCACAGCTTCCCGCAACTATCGATTTGCGCACTGGTTGCACTGCTCTGCCGCCTCTTCAGTGCGCACTGTCTGGCAGCAGACGTGGCTTTCTCCAGTGATAACCAGCGCATTTATGCTGTCTCCAGCACCGATGAGGGACGGACCGCGTTACGCGAGATCAACCTAGCCACCAACACGGCGCGTGTCATTCCGCTCATCGAGCTTGATGATCCAAAGATTTACGCTTCCTCTTTCACATTCGACATTGCTTGTAGCGACGAAGGGAAGATTTTGCTTGTCAGTAAGGAAAGCCTGTGGGCATTCGATCCGCAATCCGGCCGCCCATCAAAATTGTGTGGTGCGCCCTCAGGGAGCTGGTTTGGCGGCATCGCCGACGATCCGAAAGGTCACGTAGTTTATGTTTGGGCAGACAATAACGCGCTTTTCATGGTGAAGAACGAGCGTGAGTTAGTCCCGGTCAAGGTGCAGGGGCAGGATCAAATCGCAAACTTAGCGTTTAGCTGGGACGGCCAGTTATTCTACAGGCAAGGTGGCGATCTCTGGTCCGGAGAAATCAAAAGCGACGGCGACAGTTTACGGGTGGAGGCGGAGCGGTACGCGTCAGGCCAGCAACTTTCGCGCGCGGCAGAATTGGACGATTATCCTGTGGTGAACCTCGCTGTCGCCCGTGACGGCATTTATGTGCAGGTGTGGCGATATCACAATCGCGGCCGCGGTTTTGGGGCACTGTTGAAATTGCCGCCACCTGCAAAAGACGCCAAGGCCGAAACGCACTCAAGAAACCGCCAGCTAGCGGTGAAAAACCTCGGAGACACGGACCGTCAAATCTTGCTTGGCGCATCTCGGGATGGATCGCGCGTTTACTACACTAACGACGACCGAGAATATCTGGTAACGAATGGTCGGACGCAAAAGCTGCAGCTGCGGGAGTCCGCTCACAAGACACACTCCGCGTCCTCGCATCCAGACGTGGCGAATTCGGTTGAGGCCAAAGCGGAGCCGCCTTCTTCGCCGACGATTTCGTCCGAGGCGATCGCAGCGGTCGCTGAAAGAGAAATCGATGCTATCTCGAGTCAAAATATCGACACGCTTGTTTCCTTCTACGCTGACAAGGTGGACTTGCTCGATAAGGGAATGGTCAGTAAGGAGACAGTCCGGCAAGATTTGCAGCAGTACTTCGATCGGTGGCCAGTTACAAAATGGAAACTCGCCGGCAAGATAGAATTCAAATCGCTAACCGACTCGAGATATCAAGTCACTTTCCCTGTGACATTCGAGGTCAGTAATCCGGCCAGTAATCGCCGAATCGTTGGGACCGCCAATGAAACCCGCATAGTAGCGATAGATTCAGCCGGCGCGGCGAAGATTGTATCGTAGCGCGAGAAAATAATACGCAGCCGCACGGTTGGGCGATAGATCAGGCGAAACGGCTTGCCGCCGCTCAGGCTCGCTGCCGCTTCCTTAAGGGTGCGGGGGCATTGGAGCGCCAGCATCCTGCCATGCGCGTATGCCGCGCATCACCTTTTCGCCGACGGATTCTTCTTGCACCTGTTGTCCGCGAACGGGCCGCGACTTGTGCTTTGCGGCCGCAAGTTTGGCGTCACGACAACGACCAAGCACTTTGAGGTTCTGTTTCTCCAAGTCGCTGAACTCAGTTTCAATCTCGTCAAGGCTCAGACCGGAACGCGGCGTGTACCACGAAAATTGCTCGAATTGTTTGCTAACCTTCTTCTCCTTAAATTCCGCACCGTGCCGCGCAAACATCTCGTTAATGGCGTAGGTAATTTCGCTTAAGCTCGAGTCGCTCACATCGGGCACGGTCAATTCGTCCAAGCGCGTCGCCGGAAATCTTTCGCCAGGGAATTCCTCGTCCTCAATATTTGCAGTCTCCGAATTTTGGACATTTTCGCCGACCGCATCTGATTGATCGCTGGTTTGCTCGATTGCGGAATTATCGGCCATCTCCGTCGGGATCGGTTGATCCGGAGCCGGCTCGACTTGTTTGGAGGCGACGTTGTACGTGCACCTCCATGGCTCGGGCACATCCGGATTTTCAGGCGTGGATAGGAAAACCACTGAAACATCCAATTTTCGCGAATCGTTCTCCCAGCCGGTCGCATCGATAGTCGCACCACGGCGTGGCGTGCCAGCGTCTGCGTGCATGGCGCGCAAATAACTTTGCCAGACTGTGTCTTGCAGTGCGCGACCTTCGGGTCCCGCGCCCTCCGCCGCAACGTACTGAACCAACGAACTGCCGCTGCGATGGTAGAGCCGGACACCGCCTCCGTCAGTTGCATTGCGTTCGTCCACTGCAATCCATTGCTCATCGGGCGAGATAACAGCCCAGACAGTGCGCTTCGATTCGCACAAAACCGCGCTCACACCAGGCCGGTGTGCATCCTCCACCGTGATCCTGCGCACTTTCGTCTTTCGGTCCCGGAGCTGCTTGATTCGCAAATTGCCGCTCGCGGACGTGACTTGGCGTTCAAGAACAAAGTCCGAGGGCGCTTCGGCTGCTGGCGCTGAAGCCGGACCGACGGTCGCAGCCGGAGTGCTGTTGTTAGGCGCGGATGCGGCGAAGGCTGCCGGTGAGACTACGGGCGTCGGGTTCGAGGGTTGAAGATTCGCTGTGATATTTTTCCGATTCGGAAGCCAAACGGTGAGAACAATAATGTTGCCGGCTAGCAGCACTCCAAGGAAGACCGCCACCAAAACAATTGCGCGCCGAGACATAAAGCCATTACAAATGATACACTCGACGTTTGTCAAGACCATTGCGCGACGCTAACCGACAGAATTGGTCTCGATATCGCCTATAATTTCGTACTTGTCATCGGCTCGCGGGTTTGATGCACTTAGCACTCGGAAATCGCAGCGGCGTTATTAAGTTGGGCCATTCTACCGGGAACTTGACTCCGCCATTTCCGTAGAAACGAAGTGAAAGATGAGAGGATCCTATTGAGCGGAGGCAGCAACCATGAAAATCACCATTTACATTTGTCTTTCGTTAGCTCTGACGTCACCGCAAATTGCGTTGGCGAATAAACAAAAATCGGGGGGCGGCAAGGGGGCCGCGCACTCCGGCGGTGGCGGTGGTTCCCGAGCAGCAACGCATCCTGGTGGCGGGGTGCCACATGCAGGCCCAGGAGCTTCGCGTACCGGTGGAAGCGGAACAGCCAATCGCGCCAGCGTGGGTCAGCACAATTTCGGCGGCAGCGTTCACACGCAACGCGGCCTAAGCACACATCAACAGAGCGGGCAACACGGGTTAAGCGCACATCAACAAAGCGGGCAACACGGGTTAAACGCACATCAGCAGAGCGGGCAACACGGGTTAAACGCACATCAGCAGAGCGGGCAACACGGGTTAAACGCACGTCAACAGAGCGGGCAACACGGTCTTAATTCGGATCATCAGGCTGCTGCTCGTGGGTTGAACGCCCACAATCAATCTGGCGCCCAAAATAATCGGGCGGCCAAACTGTCGGCCACTCGGCCAATTAACAATCGCCTTGCTGCCCACAATCAAGCGGCTGCTCATTGGCGAAGCGGCTTAGGCTACCGGAACACGCATGCGTTGTACGCAGGATACAATCGCGTCTGGCACGATCAGGGTACTGGCGCTCACATTACAGCAACGTCGTGTATGTAGATGGCCCATATTGGGGCGGTCACTGGTATTGGGACGGCGGCTACTGGCTTCCAGCGTGGGGCTATGATCCTGCGTTTGTCGGCTACCTCTATGATGGCCCGATCTTTGCCTATAACAATTTGCCGCCTGATGAAGTAGTCATAAATATTCAAGAAGCGCTCCAGGATCAGGGCTATTACACCGGAAACATTGATGGGCAGTTTGGCAGCCAAACGCGAGATGCTCTGGGAGCCTATCAGCGTGACCATGACTCGAAGTCACGGCGGCTATAGACGAGCCGACGGTACCATCACTGGGCCTCGAGACACAGGAGAGCTGACCAACCCCGGCCGCAATTGCCACGGCCAGATAAATTCTGGAATCGCACAAGCTCCTGCAAAGGAAACCGGCGCGCGTCCGAGTCGGCTAGAGCCTCCGCATGCCAATGGACCTGACCCCCAGATTCCGAATCGGGCACGTCCTGTTCATCGACGTCATAGGATATTCGAAACTGCTCGTTAACGAACAAACGAGACTGGTCCGCCGGTTGAATGAGCTTGTGCAAGCAACGGAGCAAGTTCGGCTGGCCAGTAAGAAAAACAAACTGCTGCGGATCGCAACCGGCGACGGGATGGCGCTGGTTTTTCGCGATAGCCCCGAATCTCCCGTGCGATGCGGATTGGAACTTGGCCAGGCACTAAAAAAGGAAACGCCGCCAATCCCTGTCCGGATGGGAATCCACAGCGGCCTTTTGAATGAAGTCATGGATGTTAACAATCGCATGAACGTAACCGGCGCCGGAATTAACATCGCCCAGCGCATCATGGACTGCGGAGACGCCGGGCACATTTTGCTTTCGAAGCATGTAGCTGAAGACCTCGAGCATGACGAGCGTTGGCGGCCGTTTTTGCATGACTTGGGGCAGTGCGAGGTTAAACACGGTCTCCGGGTTGAGGTGGTCAACCTCTATAATTCGGAAGCTGGCAACCCGCAGTCGCCTGAAAAAATTCGACGGACCCGCAGAAAGCGCGTTGCAAACTCCGCGTTACTCCTAAGCGGCGCTGGCATCCTGGGTTTGCTGGTTCTCGGAACCAGTTGGTTTGTTACGGCTCATTTTCAGAAACCGAACGACGATCAATTAGTGAGCGTAGCTGCAAGCACGCCGGCAGCAACCCCAGTGGCACCGGCCATGGATACACCGGATCTCACCCTGGCAAATACGACGTCAAGCGATTCGGTTTGGCGACAACCATTGCAGATTGTCCCCGCGTCACGCGCACCAAAATTGTTTGCAGGCACATGGCGGGGAACACTTCACAGTGTCGGGCCGCAAAGCACGTGGGATTCGCAGATCGATCTGACCATCGACCAATCGGAAACACACTGGAGTAACATGAGCAGCGGTTCGGTCTCTCACCAGGGCAGGACATTAATTTATAAACGCTCCTATAAACTAGGCCGAAGCACGAGCGTGCAAGTGCAAGCCACTCTAGTCGTGCACGAAGACGATCGAACCGCGACCTATACAACGAACCAAATAAGCGTGACAGGCAAATCGAGCTCGAAAACCGTCGGAAGAGGAACGCTGGAGAAAATCGAATAGTGGCTGCTTCAATGCTCGAAACAGGCGGTGCGCGGATCTAATGGTAAATGTCGCGGTAATATACGCCTGAACCGGGGAGAAAGATTGCGCCATCGAACAGCTCTCTAGGGCAGTGCGAATTCCCGGCAATCTAAGTTATGGTTTGCTCAAGCTGCATCCCCAGTGGGATTCAGTCCGCGGCGACCCGCGCTTTGAAAAGATTGTCGCCTCACTTGCCCAAAAAGCTGACACATCCTGAAACAATGCCCTAAGCAACTGAGCTCCCCTCGCCTGCGCCGAATTGAATTCCCTGCGCCAGCGGCAACTCACTGGAGAAATTGATCGTGTTCGTCTGGCGTCGCATGTAGTACTTCCAGCAATCGCTGCCGCTCTCGCGCCCGCCGCCGGTTTGTTTTTCGCCACCGAATGCACCGCCGATCTCCGCACCACTTGTTCCAGTGTTCACGTTCGCAATTCCGCAATCGCTTCCAACGGCGCTGACGAATTTTTCCGCCTCGCGCACGTCATTGGTGAAAATCGATGAAGTCAATCCTTGCGGCACGTCGTTGTGAATCGCCATGGCTTCATCAAAATCGCGATACGTCATCAGATAAAGCAGCGGACCAAATGTCTCGTGCTTCACAATTTCAAAATCTGGCTGCGCGGTTGCGAGGCACGGCTTCATGTAAGCATCGCCGGGAACCGTGAGTCGTTCGCCGCCGTAAAGCACCTCCCCCCCTTCATCTTTCAACCGCTGAATAGACTGCTGCACCATCTCGACGGCGCTCTTGTCGATCAGCGGACCCATCACAGTTTTGCGATCCAGCGGATTTCCAATGGGCAAACTCTTGTAAGCGGCAAGGAGTCTATCGCGTACTTTCGACGCAACTGACTCATGCATGATCACGCGCCGCGTGGATGTGCAGCGCTGCCCGGCTGTGCCTACAGCGCCGAAGAAGATCGATTGCACTGCCATCTCGAGATCGGCGCTAGGCGTTACGATGAGGGCGTTGTTGCCGCCAAGTTCCATGATCGTTCTACCCAGGCGACCATGCACAGTCTTCGCGACGTTAAGGCCCATGTTCACCGATCCGGTAGCCGAAACCAGTGGGATCCGCGGATCATCAGACAATTTTTGGCCGACCGTTTTACGATCGCCGACCAGCAGCGTGAAAATCGCCGGATCAACGCCGGTTTCACGACACACACGCTCGGCAATTTTTATGACTGCGAGTGCCGTAAGCGGGGTCTTCTCCGAGGGCTTCCAGACCGTAGCGTCACCGCACACAGCGGCGAGCGCCGCGTTCCACGACCAGACTGCAACTGGAAAATTGAACGCCGTGATCACCGCAACAACGCCAAGTGGATGCCATTGTTCCATCAACCGATGGCTCGGGCGTTCCGACTGAATCGTTAGACCGTAAAGCATGCGCGACTGGCCAACGGCAAAGTCGCAGATGTCGATCATTTCCTGTACCTCGCCTTCGCCCTCCGCGATGATCTTTCCAGTCTCCAGAGTAACGAGTTGCCCAAGCTCATTTTTGCATTCGCGCAAGGCATTACCTAGACGGCGAACCGTCTCGCCCCGAACCGGTCCGGGTGTTACACGCCATTTCAAGAACGCTTCATGGGCCCGCGTGATGACTTTCTTGTAATCGTCATCGGATGCAGTGCGCACGCTGGCCAGTCGTCGCCCATCAACTGGAGAAATTTTGTCGAGCCTTGCGCCGCCCCCGCGCCATTCTCCATCGAATACGCCATGGTTCTCGTCGGTGAGTCCCAATTTTTCGAGAGGTGTTTGCATATTGAGCGCTAAAGCTTCAACAGCATTATTTGCGTCCTTGCCGACAGAATTTGCGCATCAACTCCATCGCTTCGTCGATCACATCGGCAGCAATGTCGAGCGCGGGTCGGAAACGGATCGAATTCTCACCGGAGCGAAGTGTAAGAACGCCTAGATCAAAGAAGCCGTGCCAAAATTCTTCGCGCGTTTTCGCGTCGGGCAGATCAAACGCAAGGAACAATCCGCGTCCGCGTGCAGCGGAAATCAGCGGCTCTTCCCTTTCCAGGGCCCTAAGCTGATCGAGAAAATAGGCGCCCACTTTCCCGGCATTCTGCACCAAATGTTCCTGCTCGATGATGCGCAGGTAGTGCGTCGAGCGCACCATGTCGGTGAAGTTTCCGCCCCAGGTGGAATTCAAACGGCTTGGCAGCCGAAACGCGTTGTCTTCAACTTCGTCGATGCGCGGGCCGGCCATCACACCGCAGACCTGCGCTTTTTTCCCAAACGCCATCAAATCCGGCACAACATCGAAATGTTCGCAGCACCAGGTCCGGCCAGTGGCTCCCATCCCGCATTGAATCTCATCGAAAATCAGCAGGATATCGTTTTCGTCGGAAATCTTTCGTAATGTTTGCAGCCATTCGCCGCGAAAATGATTATCGCCTCCCTCGCCCTGGATCGGCTCGATGATGATTGCGCAAATGTCGATGTTGCGCTGCACGATGACGTCGCGAATCTCGCGCTCGGCCTTCCGTTCGCGCTCGATCACGTCCGCCTCGCGTTTCGATTCCGGGAGTGAAAAATCGATATATGGACACGACACGCGAGGCCAATCGAATTTCGCGAACAAATCCGTTTTGCGCGGATCGGTATTCGTCAGGCTCATAGTGTAACCGCTGCGCCCGTGAAAAGCTCGACGGAAATGCAAGATCTGGGTGCCGCGTTCGCCGTGACCCGCAGCCATGTTTTTGCGCACCTTCCAATCCATTGCGGCTTTCAGACAGTTCTCCACTGCCAGCGCGCCGCCCTCGATAAAGAGATAACGTACCAGCGGGGGCAAACCGGCTACCCGCTCGAACGTTTCCACAAACTCCGCGTAGCCCGGCGAGTAAATATCCGAGTTCGCGACCTTTACTTTCGCCGCTCGCAACAAATCGCGTCGCACCTCCGGTTCATCGAAGTGCGGATGGTTAAAACCGACCGTCATCGATCCGAAAAATCCATAGAGATCGATGAGACGCCGATTATCGACCGAATTCTGCAGATACGAGCCGCGGCTTTTGTCGAGATCGACGACGATCTTGAAACCATCGAGCAAGACGTGTTCCTCGATCGTCTCGAGAACTTTCGAAGGCGTGATTTGTTTTTCGCTCTCTCTCCTTGTCGTGCGATTTCGGACCGAAGGTGTTTCCGCGAGGACGGGTGCGATACTCATCCAAGATCGTAATCTGTTGCACCGATGCGGTCAATCAGGGAGGGGCTATCGGGCTCAATCGCCAAGGCGGTTCAGGTGAACCGCCGCAACTTTACACAATGCCATCACGTAGTAACTGGTGTTTACCAGCCAGCAAATCCTGCACCAGATCGTAACCACGCTTGTCGACGTTGCCGGCGGTACCAGCGAAATGATGGTCGATTCTCATTCGCGCAGAGCGGCAAAAATAGTCCGCGATGGAAAGAATTTCGTCGGCCGACTTCCCTTGTCCAAGCAGCCATTGCGCATAAGAACACGTCGCGCTGATCGCAAATAACTCCGTCGCAACACCAACAAATCTGGAAAGCAGCAGTTGCTCGCGATCGAGTTTCGGGCCAAAGCGGGCCATGGCGTGAAACAATCCGCGCGCTAGCCGTTTGCTGGTACGCGCGGCGTAATCGACATGGCCTAGAAATGTTTCGTGCAAATTGTCGATCTTGCCAGCGTCGTTCGGCAGCCACTGGCGCGGATACCAACCGGCATAAAATTTTCCGGAACTCAAAACGGCCTTTGCCCGGTCGGACATCGGCAACTGTGTGTTGAAAATTGCCCCGCCCACCTTCAAATGCGGGTCAAGCGCCTCGCGCGCGATGAAAAGGCGCATGATCTCGCTCGAGCCTTCGAAGATTGTGTTTACGCGGCAATCGCGCAGAAATCTCTCCACGCCGATAGCCGGCTCGCCCCGACCGGCCAACGACTGTGCGGTCTCGTAGCCGCGACCACCGCGTACCTGCATTGCATCATCCGCAATGCGCCAGGTCGTCTCCGTAGCCCACATTTTACACATCGCCGTCTCGATACGCAGATCGCCCGCCTTGCGATCCAGCAGTGACGACGTGAGAAACGTCATCGCTTCCATCGCGAAAACGTTGCCCGCCATCTCCGCGACTTTTCCGGCAATGGCGGCATGTTTGCCGATGGGAACGCCCCATTGAATACGTTCACCAGCCCATTTTCGCGAGATCTCCAGCAAGCGTTTCGAAAGACCGACGCACGCAGCCGGAAGAGTGAGTCGCCCGGTATTCAACGTGGTCAACGCCACCTTTAATCCCGCGCCTTCTTTGAAAATGATGTTCTCCCGCGGAACGCGCACATTGGTGAATCTGACGACTGCATTGTAAAGCGCGCGCAGTCCCATAAAGCGGCAGCGATACGCGATCTCCAGCCCCGGCGTAGCGACATCGACAATGAATGCTGTGATTTGCTTGCGTTCTTTTCCGCCAACCATTTTCGATGGCGTGCGTGCCATCACCACAAGCACGCCGGCTTTCACACCGTTGGTGCACCAAAGTTTTTCCCCATTCAGCACGAACTCAGAGCCGTCCGGGGTTGGCTCTGCCGTTAAGCTCAACGTTGCGGGATCGGATCCCGCATGGACCTCCGTCAGCGCAAACGCAGAAATCTCACCGCCCGCCACGCGTGGCAGATATTTTTGTTTCTGCTCTTCAGTACCAAACAAAAGCAGTGGTTGGGCGACGCCGATCGATTGATGCGCAGAAACGAGCGCGGCTACGTTTCCATCCCAGCTACCGAGCAATACTGCAGCACGACCGTAATTGGATTGGGACAGCCCGAGTCCGCCATATTTCTTTGGCACCTTGATTCCAAATGCACCGATTTCTGCGAGTCCTTTGAAGTTCTCAGGCGGAATTTCACCAGTGCGATCGATCTCGTCGGGATCGACATGTTCCCGGAGATAACTTTCCAGCTTGCGCAAAAACTCCTCGCCAGCAGCGCGATCCTCCGCGCTCTGGACAGGATAGGGATAGATTCGACCGAAATCGTAACGTCCAACGAACAGGTTACTGGCGAAACTGCCGCGGTCCTCGAGCGGATCTCGCGCGGCCTCGGCCAACTCAAGCGCTTCGCGCTGGCCTTTGGCCATCCTCGAGGTGTCGATGACGGCAGTTTCCGCGACGATTTGTTTTTCCGGCGCTTCGAGTGGCGATTTCATTCCTTGTAAAACGTCGTTCCTTCGCGAGCGTGCTTTTTCAAAATCCCGCAGGGCGAAAATTTTTCTTCGGTTCGCGCCAGCCGTTCCAGTTCTGTAACCGTCTTCTTTAATCCAAAGTGTTCCGCGAATCGCAACGGCCCGCCGCGAAACGGCGCGAAACCGGTTCCCAAAATCATTCCGTAATCTGCGTCCGCTGGAGATTCCACCACTTTCTCTTCTACACAAGAGGCGGCCTCATTCACCATCAAGAAAATGAGCCGGTGGACCAGTTGTTCTTTGTCCATTCGTAAACGCGGATCGCGGTGCGAGTCCGGCGGAATGTTTGGACCATCCGGGCCTTCCCGTTCGCCACGCAACCCGCGTCGCCACCGCAGCAGCGCTTCGTTAGGCGACTGGGTCTTTCCCTCGTATTGATAAAAGCCAGCGTCCGTTTTGCGACCAAGCATCTGCTTATCACGCAACGAAAGCAGAATAGTTGGGACATGATCGCGCTGGCCGTAAGCTTTCTCCAGCGTGTTGGCAATATCGACAGTAATATCTACGCCGATTTCGTCGATCAATCGCAACGGCCCCATCGGCATGCCCCATTCCACCAATGCGCCATCGATCCGCTCCGCATCCAGGCCACTTTCGAAAAGCTCGGCGGCATCCAGCAAATAGGGAAACAAAACGCGGTTCACCAGGAACCCCGGAGCGTCGCGCACGATTACCGGCAGCTTCCCGATTTGCCGCACAAAACTCAGACTCCGTTCGCGCGTTTCTTCAGAAGTCTCCCTGGCAATCACAACCTCTACCAGTTTCATCCGGCTTACCGGATTGAAAAAATGCAACCCGATGACGCGCTCAGGCGCGACCGTCACATCGGCTAGTTCGCTGACCGGTAGCGCGGAAGTATTTGTGCCGACGATCGTTTTTGGGCCCGCCTCCATCGCAAGCTCGCGAAAAATCTCCTTTTTGACGCTCAGTTTTTCCGAGGCGGCTTCGATGATAAATTGCACATCGCGCAATTCCATCGGAGCGGTCGAGCCACAGATACGGGCGCGACCTTGTTTCGCATTTTCTTCAGTCATCAAGCCGCGCTTCACTGCGTCGGCATAGATTTTTTCGATATTCGCCAAACCGCCATCGATCTGTTCGCGCGCGACGTCGCGCAGGATTACGGTGACGCCGCGCGAACTGAGCCATTGCGCGATCCCGGAGCCCATGACACCGGCGCCAATCACAGCGGCATGCACGATCTTTTCATGCGCTGTTCGCAAGGTTCCCTTCTTGTATTTCTCCGCGAGAAAGAAATTGCGAATCAAGTTTTGCGTCGCCTCAGTTTTGCCAAGCTCCACGATCGCCTCCAACTCCAATGCGAGCGACTGCTGCGTGGACACAGCAAAAGTATTCTTAATCACTCCGATGGCCCGCGCCGGAGCCGGATTGTGACCCCGAGGCATGGGGATTTCCCCCTCGATTTCTGCCGGCGCTGAAGGCTTGCGTTTACCGGCGCGTAGCTTTTCGCGAGCGCGCTCAAGAACCTGATCCCGTGGTGCGATTTCATCGACCAGTCCGAGCTTCAACGCTTCCTGACCGGAATAAAGTTTGCCCTTTAAGATCACCTCGGCGGCTTTTGCTGCGCTGATCAATCGCGGCAGGCGGGTGCATCCGCCCCAGGCAGGAATTAGTCCAAGCGTAGTTTCGGGAAGTCCGATCCGTGTCGCTGAATCATCGGATGCGACGCGATAATCGCACGCCAGCGCAACCTCGTAGCCACCACCCGCCGATGCGCCATGAATGATGGCAACCGTCGGGATTTTCAGGTTGGCCAGACGATTAAAAACCTGCTGCCCCTGCTCGATGAATCCGCGCATTTCCCCACTCTTTGCTCCTTGCAATAGCGTCTTCAGGTCTGCGCCCGCAACGAAGATGGATTTTTTTGCCGATGCGATGATCAGCCCGCGCAGTGCGGTGTCTTTCTGGACCAAACCAAGATGTGTATTCAATTCATCGAGAGTCGCGGCATCGAATATGTTGGCGCCCGAGTCGGGGCGATCGAAGGTAAGGACGCAAATGTGGTCGTCGCCACCCTCGCGCCGAATCATTGGGGCTTTAGCAACTGCGGACATAGGAATATTTTGGCGCTTTTTTCGCGCAATTCCAAGCGAAGACGAACCGCCACCGCCAAAATAATGGTTAGAGATTCCTCGACTTCGCCCGGGATGACAAGCGCGTTTCCGGCAAATGCCAGGTCCAGAGGCAGGGTATGGCGCCGCGCTGGCCCGACGCCACAGCGCGGCATTCCTACCATTGCTTGTGCGAAGCGCGAGTGGTAAAAACGCGGCGTGGTCGGCAAAATTTTACAGCCTGAAATCAGAAGTCTGATCGACACCCGAAATTTCGGCGCATTGCGGGAAGTGTTCCACGAGTGGCCGCCAGCTGACGTCGCGGAAGTGATCCTCGACATGCCCGAGGACGAGCAGGTGATCATTTTCCGCGTCCTACCGCACGCGCTGGCAGCGGATGTTTTTGAATATCTGGACTTCGATGCGCAGGAGAAACTGCTTCGCGCGATGGCCCACGAGCAGGTCGTCGGGATTCTAAACGAGATGGCGCCGGACGATCGGACAGCGCTGCTAGAAGAATTGCCCAGCGCTGCGGCGCGGCAGTTGATTCGATTGCTTACGCCGGAGGAACGCCGCATCGCCACGGCACTGCTTGGTTATCCAGAGGACAGTGTGGGCCGGTTGATGACGCCGGATTTCATCGCTGTCCACGAGGATTGGACCGTGCAGCAAGTGCTCGATTATGTGCGCGAACATGGCCGGGACAGCGAAACGCTGAACTTCGTTTATGTCGTCGATGACCGCGGAAAATTGATCGACGACGTACGGATGCGCGAGTTCCTGCTCCGGCCGCTTACGGCGAAGGTGAGCGAGATTCGCGATCAGACCTTCGGGGCGTTGAATGTGACTGATTCGCAGCAGAACGCTTTGAATATTTTCCGCAAGTACGACCGTGCTGCTTTGCCGGTAGTCGATTCAAACGGCGTGCTGGTCGGGATCGTCACAGCCGACGACATGCTCGACGTTGCCGAAAAGGAAGCTACCGAGGACATCCAAAAGTTCGGTGGTATGGAAGCGCTCGAGGAGCCCTACATGCGGATTCCGCTCTGGCGCATGGTGCGTAAACGCGCCGGCTGGCTCATAATTTTGTTCCTGGGAGAAATGTTGACTGCGACGGCGATGGCAAGTTACCAGGAGGAACTGGCAAAGGCGCTGGTGCTGGCACTGTTCCTGCCACTCATCGTTTCAAGTGGCGGCAACTCCGGCTCACAAGCTTCCACCTTAATGATTCGTGCCATGGCACTAGGGGAGGTGACCTTGCGTGATTGGTGGCGAGTGATGAGTCGAGAAGTGCAAGCCGGGATTTCGTTAGGCGTGATCCTGGGGGTCATCGGCGTTTTGCGCGTAGGCGCATGGGCAATCATCGGCGAACAATATTTCCATCGACAACCGTACGGTCCGCACTGGCCGCTTGTAGCGTTTACGGTGGGGATTGCACTGGTCGGCGTCGTGCTTTGGGGAACACTTTCCGGATCCATGCTTCCGTTTCTCCTACGTAGAGTCGGAGCCGACCCCGCAACATCGTCCGCCCCGTTTGTTGCGACGCTTGTCGATGTTACAGGACTGATCATCTATTTCAGCATTGCCCTGGTCATCATGCGCGGTGTGATGCTGTAACCGCGGGAGGCGACCGCGGTGAACGCACGCGTTCAGTTCTTGGATTGCCGAGGTCAACGCGGTCGAGTACAACTGAATTAACGTTATGTTCTCGATTCAAAAGATCCTTGGGCGTGATGGAAAGTTCTACGATTTGCTTGAGGCGAGCGCACAACAGGCTGACGGCAGCGTGCATCATTTGATCGGCCTGTTGGAAAAACTTCAGCAAAACGAAACACCCGCGAATTTGGAGGAATTCGCGCACAGTCGGCGCGAAGACAAGCGGATCACCCAGGAACTGACCGAGCAGCTTTCAAAAACGTTTGTCACGCCTTTGGAGCGCGAGGACATCCAGGAACTGGCTGCTGCTCTTTATAAAATACCGAAGACAGTGGAGAAGATCGGTGAACGCATTTTGATCTGTCCGGAGGACTTGCGCGGACACAGTTTTCAAAAACAGATGGAGCTGCTCGATCAGGCGGCCGAAACCGTATTGGCCATGGTGAAACAGTTGCGCAAAGGGATCGACGCCCGCACCGCGCGGGAGATGAACGCGAAGCTCCAGGCGATCGAAGGCGATGCGGACCAGCTTGAACTGGACAGGCTTCGCGATCTTTTCCAAGGCAGTTACGAGCCGAAGCGGATAATTTTTTTGCACGATCTTTACGGCCTCCTGGAGAAGGTGATCGACCGCTGCCGGGATGCCGGCAACATCATCCTGCAGGTGGCGCTAAAGTATTCGTAGCAAGCTCATCGCGTGCTCACGCTCATTTTCGTCGTCCTCGCTGCGATCGTTTTCGAATACAGCAACGGCTTTCACGACGCCGCGAACGCTATTGCCACCGTGGTGTCGACGCGAGTGCTGACGCCGCGCAAGGCGATCGCCATGGCTGCCTTTTTCAATCTCACCGGCGCGCTCTTCGGCGGCGCGGTTGCTTCCACCATCGGCAAGGGACTGGTCGACACGGATATCGTCACAATGACCACTGTGCTTTGCGCCGTAATCGCTGCGTTCGCATGGAACATGATCACGTGGTGGTTCGGATTGCCGTCCAGTTCCAGTCATTCGCTCATTGGCGGCCTTTGCGGAGCTGCCCTGGCTGCTGCACGCGGCGATTGGTCAGTGATCAAATGGGACGCCGGTGTGTGGCCAAAAGTAGTTGTACCAATGATCATGTCCCCTTTTGCTGGATTTATCTTCGGCGCGCTGCTGATGTTTCTGCTTTTCGTCGTGCTCCATCGATTCACGCCGCACTTTGTTCATTCGCTGTTCGGGAAGCTCCAAATCTTCAGCGCAGCTTGGATGGCTCACAGCCATGGGTCGAATGACGCACAAAAGACAATGGGCATCATTGCGCTTGCACTTTTTACCGGAACGAAGGCTGGCAGCTTCGATCATTTACCCGGCTCCCTGGCTTTCCTGAAAACTCCAACCTTCGTCCTGCCGGTTTGGGTTATTGTACTCTGTGCGCTAACGATGGCCGTGGGAACAGCGGCCGGCGGTTGGCGCATCATTCGCACGCTCGGCCATCGCATGGTGAAATTGCAGCCGGTAAACGGATTCGCCGCGGAAACCACTGCCGCGGTAATTATCCAGGCAGCGAGCTATTACGGCATTCCGCTTTCAACCACACATGTAATCACAACTTCGATCATGGGCGTCGGCGCAGTGAAACGTTTCAGCGGATTGCGATGGACTGTCGTCGAGCGAATCGTTTGGGCCTGGTTTTTTACATTGCCTGCCAGCGGACTGATTGGTTATGTGCTCGAACGGGTTGCAAGAGCGTGGCTCTGATCGCAGTAACCAAATATCTTTGAAAGTCGCTCGCCGTATTCCACGGGCGGCGGGTGAAATTACAGTTTATCCAGATCTTCGATTACTTTTTCCATGCCGCTAACGACAAGTGTAAACCGATCGTAATCGAGCTTATCGGGTGTGTCGTTAACTGAATGATAGTACAGATAACGAAACGGCGCAGTATCGGTGACCATGATGCCAGGATAACCGTGTCGCCAGAACGACCGTTGATCCGACCAGCTCACACCGGGGATGAACGCGGGAAGCGCTGCGCCTTCAGATGGAATCTTTGCGTGTTTGCGAAACAGCCCGATTACGCGACGCAGCAGCGCTCGCGAATGAACGTTGCTGACGAATCCGATGAAGTTGCCAACTTTCGGATAAAAGATGCCTAGTCCAGGCGATGGATACTTTTGTGAGCCTGGCGCATCAGAAAAATAACCGATGGTTTCCAAACTGATCATGGCTGAGATCTTGTCGCCGCGCGTTTTGCAACCCCCGGCGTAGATATCGCTTCCCATTTCACCCGACAAGAAATAGGGCGGCTCCTCGTTCACAAATGCGACGAACCGCAGGGTGTGTTGCATCGTTTTCCCAGCAAAACGCCGGGCTAAAGCCAAAAGCGCAGCGACCCCGCTCCCATTGTCGTTCGCACCGGGCGAACCAAATACTGAATCGTAATGTGCACCGATTAAAATAATCTCGGGATGAGCACCCCGAATTTCCGTTTCGATATTGTGGCAGGCTTGCCCGCGCACCTCGTAAGTATCTCGTCGTGGACTTAGGCCGGCGCGTGAAAAGGAATCTTCGATGAAATCAACGGCCGCATTCAGTTCCGGATAGTGCCACATATTTCGCTCACCGATTTCGCCGGCGAGTTTTTGCACATCGGCGCGTAGCTCTTCCCGTAGCGTCACTTCGTCTGGCGACAGGGGCGCAGGTTTCGAAATATTCTTGCCGGGCATCCTCATTTCAAACCACCAAAGTAACGCAAACATCGCAACGACTGCGATGAGAACGCGCAGAGTGCTGACGAGTATTCGTTTGAACACGTGAAAAGGTTACTGCGCAATGCCTGGCGGCCACCCCCTGCCCAATGACCGCACGTTATGCGATCTTCCTTCGAAAGCGCAAAGCGCAGAGACCAAATAGCAAGTTCGACATCAGGATCAAAACGACAAGATTCTGCCAGTATTCGAAGAGATTTGCTCCCCGCAAAATGATTGCGCGCATGAGCGCGATAAAATACGTCGTGGGAAAGAGGGTCCCGAGCGCATAAAAAATCCAGGGCATGGTTTCACGCGGAAAAATGAAACCGGAAAAGAAAACGCTCGGTAACAGAAACACCATCGACATCTGCAGCGCCTGCATTTGGTTTTCGGCAAAGGTCCCGATTAGCAAACCGAGACTGAGCAACGCAAACACGTACACCAGCGTCGAAAACAGCATCGCGACGATATTTCCTTCGATGGGGACGAAAAACAAGAACCGCATCACCAGAAAGAGAACCACGGCCATCGCCATTCCGATACACAAATATGGAACGAGCTTCCCGAGCAGAAGTCCCGCGGGACTCAGGGGACTGACCAGTAATTGCTCCAGCGTGCCACGTTCTCGTTCGCGCACCAGGGCCATGGCTGAAGCGACTGTCGTCCCGATTTGCAATACAACCCCGATCACACCCGGTACATAGAAATTCGGAGCGCGCATTGCCGGGTTGTAAAGCATCTGTGGCCGAATATCGATCGGCACGCCTTGCCGGCCGGTCTCGCGAAGGAGCGACTCCAGCGACTGAGTCAATGTCACGCCGAGACCGGTATTGAGAGCTTGCAGCGCTGTCGTGGAATTAGATCCATCGACGAGCAGTTGGACCTGCGCAGAGTGGCCCGCGTTAAGGTCGCGAGTAAAATTCGGCGGAATATCCAACGCGGCGTAAGCGCGCCCTTTCCGCATTTCGCTCTTCAGTGCATCCAGGCTGTGGACTTCGCCTACCACGCGAAACGTCTCCGTGTTCACGAACCGATCGATCAACTGACGGCTCTCAACCGTGCGATCTTCGTTCAGAACAAGCATCGCCATGTGTTTCACGTCGTTGTCCAGCGCATAACCGAACGCAACCATCTCGATCAACGGCGGAAAGAACATGAAGAACAGCGTCATCGGATCGCGCCAGACGACGATGAATTCCTTAAAGAGAATTGCACCAACCCCGCGAAAGAATTTGTGTTTCATCAGGCAGCCTTCTGTTGTTCGGCAGCGTGCTTGGCCGAAAGCTCGACAAACACGTCCTCCAGCGAGGGACCTATCTCGTGAATCTCGGCATGAGTGACGCCAACTTTGCGCAGTCGCTCGTCGATCTGTGCGCGCTTTACGCTTTCATCCACCAGTAAATGCATGGATTGACCAAAGATCGTGGCGGTGCGGACACCGCTCATCTGGTGCATGGCTTGCAGCGCTGTGGTCACGTGATCACAAGTCACGTCAAGTCGGCGCGTTCCGGGCGGATTTACTTCGGGAAGTTTCTTTAAGTCGTCCGGCTCGCCGCACACGATCAATTTCGACATGTAAATGTAGCCTACGTGATCGCAGCGCTCCGCCTCGTCCATGTAATGCGTGGTCACAAAAAGCGTCATGCCTTTACTGGCGAATTCGAAGAGCAAGTCCCAGAGCTCGCGCCGCGCGACGGGATCAATGCCGGCTGTCGGTTCGTCGAGAAAAAGGACCGTCGGCCTGTGCATGAGCGAGCAAGCCATGGCAAGGCGTTGTCGCCAGCCGCCGGAAAGCTGGGAAGCGCGCCTGTTAATGTACGGTTCTAGATGCGTCGTTGCGACCATTTCGTCGCGACGCTGGTTCAATTCGTGACCGCTTAAACCGTAAAGTTTCCCGGCAAAGATGAGATTCTCGTTCACCGTTAGTTCGTCGTAGAGCGAAAATTTTTGCGACATGTAGCCGATCATCTCTTTGATCGGCTCGATATCTCGCACAACGTCGTGACCTCCGATTCGCGCGGTGCCATCGCTCGGCTCAAGGATTCCGCACAACATCCGGATCATTGTTGTTTTCCCGGAACCGTTCGGGCCGAGAAATCCGAAGATCGATCCTTTTCCCACGCAAAACGAAACGTGATCCACAGCTGTGAATGTGCTGAAGCGTTTCGTCAGCCCGTCCACTTCAATCATCGGCTCAGCCATGGAATCAGTAACCACGAATGGACACGAATGGACACCAATTTATAAGACCATTCGCTCCCACTCTAGTTTCCGGTGTTTGAAATTGAGAATCACTCCGACACGTTAGGCCGTAATGCGCAGCATTTTCGTTAGGCTTCTCAACGATTCCGTGTCCAAGCGCCTTAAGAACCTCGATCGCGTAGCCAACTCTTTGAAACACTTCGTCCTTGAACAGTAATCTCTCCGGATTCGTGTCCATTCGTGTAGATTCGTGGTTGTTCATTTCACATTCGGAAAATAGACATCCGCTGCCATTCCGGCGCGCAAGCGATCGTCGTCGCTTGGCAAACGAATCTTCACACCGAACACTTGCTTGATCCGATCCGCGACGGTTTGCACGTTGCGTGGTGTAAACTCGGCTTGACGATTTATCTGCTCCACCACGCCATCAAAATCCTTGCCCGGAAACGAATCGACACGGACGCGGACGTGCTCGCCCAGCTTGATCAAGCCCAGCCACGATTCCGGGACGTAAACGCGCACCCAAAGATGGCCGGTCAGGATCAGCGTGGCGGCTTCGCGATTTGCCGGCAGCACATCGCCCACTTTCACACTAAGCACTTCGAGAATGGAATCGGCCGGCGCTGTAATCTGCATTTCCGCCAATTGCGCATCAATATCGGCAAGTTGTGCGCGTGACATCGCAACACGCATTTTGGCCGCCGCGACATTTTTCTCCTGTGTTTTCGCCAAGCTGTCCGCCCGCTCGGCATCACTTGAAGAAACTACTTTCCGCTTAAGCAAATCCTGTTGGCGTCGCGTTTCATCTTGCAGAAATACCAATTGTGCTTCCTGCGCATCCGCGTCGTGGACTGACGTGTCAATTTGCGCGGTGGCAAGATCGCGACGTGCTCGCAGCTCTGAGGCATCCAGTTGGATGATCTGTTGTCCCTCGTGCAAATGATCTCCTTCCCAGGCAAAAATTTTCTCAACGCGTCCGCCCGCACGGGGGCCCACATGCGCTTCGTCCACTTCGATGGTTCCCGAAACGGCCTTCTCACGACCACCGCAACCAACAAGCAAAAGAAGCAAGGTCAACGCTCCCGCTAAGCGCATTAGTTTTCGATTTGCCCTAACGAATAACCTATTCACGCCTTTCGCCCTTTCGGCGTTAGCGCGCCTTCGAGAATAATCTTAAGGATCCCGGTATACCCTTCTTTCGGCATCATCCCGAGCTCCTCCATCTTCGGCGGGTTCATGATCGATTGAACCATCGCCAGTAGCATTTCAATGATCAGTTTGGCCGGGACATCCTTGCGCACCATTCCCGCCCGTTGGCCTTGGATGAAAAATTCTCCGATGTAGCGCTGGATTAGCGCGGCCCTGCGGCGTTCGACAACTTTGAAGACGTCAGGCGCCTTCTGTTGCATATCGCGCACAAACGGCGGCTTGATCTCATCCAATTCGCGTCGGGTGCCGGCCAACAACTCGCGTAGAGTCGCTGAAAAATCGTGCGGGTGGCCTCGCGTAACTTCCTTCAGCGTCGCTTCAACGCCTGCCAATTTATCGGCCAGGACCGCCTCGAGCAGATCGAACTTGCCCGGAAAATGCGCGTAGAGCGTTTTCTTGCTAATGCCCAGCTCCTCCGCCAGATCATCCATGGTCACTCGGCGGAATCCGTGACTAAAAAAGTGTATCCGCGCGGCGTCGACAATTCGCTGCCTGTTCGGATCCCGCTTTCGGTTTCGCGGTCGCGGTTTGTGCACCGGTTTCATATCCGCGATACTCTACCACATTTGTGGAAACTAACCTAGTATATTTAGTTTCCTCAATCGACAGCGGACATTTGGAGCTATTTAACTTTTATCCAAGATTCGACGCGTGAACTTGGCGTGTGAAAAATCGTGTGAGCAATTTGGCAATGCCCAGCCGGCCGCCGACTAAAATTTAGAAGGTCTCGGCTACTGCGCGCCAGATTCAGTTTTCGGCTCGAGATAGGCAAACGTCTTCAGCACTTCGCGAAGCGCCGGCGCATCTTTCCGATAGCTCGCGTGGTCGCGCGATGAGAGAACGATATACGCCTTCGGCAACTGCACGTACGCAACGCGTTCCCATTGAGAATACGTTTTCGTCGCAGGGTACTCGTTAATGACAAATGATTGGCCGTCACCAGTTTTTCCGACGCTTGGCAAATTCGCTGTGCGAAATACGACCGTTCCCTTATAAAAATGCTGTGGATTTGCTCGACACGCTGAAAAAACATTTCGGTTACGATCAGTTCCGGCCGCTGCAGGAAGAGATCATTCGGGATGCGCTCGCCGGGCGAGATGCGTTTGTGCTGATGCCGACCGGCGGGGGCAAATCGCTTTGTTTTCAGTTGCCCGCATTGATGCGCGATGGGCTAACGATCGTGGTGTCGCCGCTCATCGCGCTGATGAAAGATCAAGTAGACGCGCTGCAAACCAGCGGAATTGCGGCGACCTACCTGAATTCAACGCTGAATCGGGAGGAGGCAAAGGCGCGCTGGCGCGGCCTGCATCGCGGCGAATACCGGATGCTTTATGTGGCTCCGGAGCGATTGATGCTGGAGACGTTTCTGGAACGCGCGCTCAACTGGAACATCGCCCAACTCGCCGTCGATGAGGCGCATTGCATCAGCGAATGGGGCCACGATTTCAGGCCGGAGTATCGCGAGCTTAAGAAGCTGCGAAAACATTTGCCCGATGTGCCGATCATGGCGCTCACCGCCACGGCGACGGAACGGGTGCGCGCCGACATCGTCAAAGAACTGAAATTGCGAGACCCACGTTGTTACGTGGCCAGTTTCAATCGGCCGAATCTGACATATCGAGTTGTTCCCAAGTCGGGACCCTACGAGCAACTGCTCGCATTTATCCGGAGCCGGCCTAACGACAGTGGCATCGTTTATTGCGCAAGCCGCAAAAGCACCGAGTCGCTGGCGCTAAATTTGAACGAGGACGGCGTGAGCGCGAAACCATATCACGCGGGGCTCACGACGGCCGAGCGTACGAAACACCAGGATTCATTTCTGCGCGACGATGTGCGTGTGGTCACGGCGACAATCGCGTTCGGGATGGGGGTCAACAAACCCAATGTGCGTTTTGTTGTGCATTACGATCTGCCTAAAAATCTAGAGAGCTACTATCAGGAAACCGGGCGCGCCGGACGCGACGGTTTACCCAGCGAATGCGTGTTGCTGTTCAGCCCGAACGATGTCGCCAAGCAGTTTCATTTCATCGACGAAAAAACCGAAAAAGAGGCGCGTATCGCCCGTGCACAGCTTCAACAGATGGTCCATTACGCCGAGACGCGCGAATGCCGGCGCGCGACGCTTCTCGAGTATTTCGGGGAAACGTATCCAGCCAGGCGTGACGACGTCGATGGTGAGACACCCCCGCTACAGGTTTCGTGTGAGAGTTGCGATAACTGCTTGCAGCCGCGCGAGACATTCGACGGGACCGTGCACGCGCAAAAATTTCTTTCCTGCGTCTATCGCATCCACGCCAGGCACGGATTCGGATTTGGGTTAGGTCACGTTGTCGATGTGCTCCGCGGCGCAGACACGGAAGCGATCAGGCAACGAGGTCACAACGAGCTGTCCACTTACGGCATAGGCGGCGAATTAAAACGAGGCGAATGGCAGGCGATCGGTCGCGAATTATTGCGGCTGGGGCTGGTCGAATGCGCGCCGGGCAAGTTTGCGACGTTGTCGCTTACGCCCGCTGGCATGGAGGCATTGCGAAACCGGACATCGATCGTTTTGACCAAGCAAATCGAGATCGCGGAGAAAGCCGCGCGAACAAGGACAGGTGAGATCGAATGCGACGAAGTATTGTTTGAGCGCTTGCGATCATTGCGTCGCCAGCTCGCCGATGAACGTGGCGTGCCTGCTTACATCATCTTCTCGGATGTGTCGCTGCGCGAAATAGCGAGAAATTACCCGACAAACACAAACGAGTTCCGTCGTATCGCCGGCGTCGGCGAGCAGAAGCTGAAAGATTTCGCCGAGCCGTTCCTCAGCGAAGTCCGAGCGTATCTTACGACAAATGAACGCCGGACATTTACAGACAATGACAATCGGTTGCGACCGCAACGGCGTGTGAGGTTGAACGATAGCCAGCTTGAAACGCTGCGGCGCTTCCAACGTGGTGAAACCGTGGATGAGATCGCGCGCGGCCGCGGTTTTGTGAGCAGCACGATTTACAGCCATCTTCTGGCGGCAATTGAATCCGGTAAACTCCCTCAGGCTCGGGAGCAATTCTTCACGCCCGCCCAGGAAAAGGAAATCGCTGCGGCGTTTCGACAGATACCGGGTGGAAAACTTGTTGATGTCGACGCATTGCTCGGCGGGAAATACGACATCGGCCTGCTACGTATCTTCCGCGCATTTGCCACGCACTCGCATGCGCAGCGTCAGCGATAGCTGGAAGAGTTTACTTCGTTTGTGCTTCTCGTTTTCGCAATTCCGCGCAGCGTTCCTCGGTGAGTTGGCGCAGAACGCGGTCGCGAACGATGCGCGCGTTCTCGGAGTCGCTTTTGTTACGCACGGCCTCGTCCGCTTGCTGGTCACGTTGCTCCACCCACGAACGTTCTTCAGTTTTGAGCGCGTTTTTTTCCGAGGAATCCAGGCGCTTTAAGAGCGCGGAGTAAATCGCATTCAATTCGCGGTCGGCTTTGGCGAGTCGTGCCGATTCGGAAAACGGATCCTCCGGAAGCGGTCCGGGAGTAACTTTGAGCACACTGGCCGCGGGACCGTCGCCGGCGCGAACAAGCTTAAGAGTGAGGATGCCTTCACTAATGGGAGTATCCTGTTCACGATCCTTGGTGATAAATGGCAAACCAACCGTCGCCGGATTGGAAAAGCCGGTTTTCTTTCCAAGCTCAGGCAAACCGGTAAGAAGATAGGTTGAGTCAAACGGCCCATGCTGCTTCGGTTTGGTGCGCTTGATCTGTGCTTCGATCGCTTTGTCCAGCACGCCTCCGATTTGGGTTGAGCGAGAATCGTCACCGCCCACATCGAGAAGAAGTAAAGTGTCCGTGCCCCATTTCCACTGGTAAGCAGCCAAAGCAAACCGCCTTCCGTTCTCGATCGGGCCCCAGGCCACACTAAGTGTTCGATGACTGCCCGGCCGCACGTAACCTCCTTTGTCAGCGATCGTGCCCACTTTCTTTTTCTCCGGAATGTTAATGACCCAGATTTCTTTTAGCTCGTACTGCTCGTAAAAATGATCGGCATCGTTTTCCAGCAGCGACCAATCGACTGGCTCACTGCTATCGACTGTCCAAGCCAGAGCGTTGCGGCCATCCGCAGACTTCGAATCGCGAGCGATCACAACCTTGTCCGATCCAATCTCGAGCCAGCGTGGCTCTGATGACATAGAAGTTTCGGCGACGGCCAGCTTGTTACCGGCAAACTGTCCCCAGACAAGCATGCAACCGACTCCAAAGATGTAAGCGGGTAGTTTCATCCTCTCCTAGCGATACTGGAAGGCGAGCAGCCGCACAATCCAATTCCTCTGCGCAATGGCGAAGACGGTAGAGTTTGCTTGCAACTGAGTCGCGTTATCGGCAAAGCTCGGGACTATGAAAGACTGGGCCAAAGGGTTTTCCAAGGCCAACCACGGGGTTAATGGTTGGCTGCCTCGAATCGCCTGGGTTTGCGCATGCGCGTTTTGTTTCAGCTCCGCTCTGGCTCAGACCGACTCCGATATTCGCGAAAAAATTCATCAACTGGAGGAGTTGCGCAGCGCGGGAAAATTCCAGGAAGCAGTGCCGCTTGCCGAGGAGGTACCAAGTATTGCGAGAAACATGACGGGCCCGACCACCCGGAAACAGCCGCCAGCCTGAACGACCTCGCATCGTTATATGCGGGGATGGGTGACTACGCCAAAGCCGCGCCACTCTATCAGCGTGCCTTGAAGATTCGAGAAAAAGCGCTCGGCCAGGACCATCCATATACCGCGATCCTCGTCAACAATCTCGCGGAAACCTACCGCCAAAGCGGCGACTACGCGAAAGCAGAGCCCCTGTACAAACGGGCAATAAAAATTTTCGAAACGAAGCTCGGACCGAAGCACGCGAATACGATAGCGTGCCAAAGTAATCTGGCGCTGCTGTATGAAGCCAAGGGCGACACGGCTAAAGCAGAACCGTTGTTCACACGTGTCTTGAAGGTAAGGGAGGAAACCCTTGGCCCTGATAATCCAACCGTGGCGAACAGCCTCAGTAACCTGGGGGCCCTTTACTATCGCCAAGGGAACTGGGCACAGGCCGAACCGATGTATGAACGCGCGTTGACGATCTGCGAAAAAGCGCTCGGACCGGAGCATCCTCAGACAGCGAATGTCCAGAATAACTTGGCCGCGCTTTATCTCAACCAAGGTAATCTGGCAAAGGCCGAGTCGCTCTTTAAAAAATCGCTCGAGACGCGGGAGAAAATTCTTGGGCCAAACAATCCGGCCACTGGAGAAAGCATCAATAACCTGGCCTGGGTTTATCTGGATGAAGGGGACTACGCCAAGGCCGAGCCACTTTATCAGCGCTCTCTTAAGATCATCGAACAGACTTCTGGTCCCGAACACCCGAATACCGCCTCTTCGCTCAACAACCTCGGAGTGCTTTACCAAATGATGGGCGACTATAAGAAGGCAGAGCCATATTATCAGCGGGCCTTGAAGATTCGCGAAAAAGCTTTGGGACCAAACAATCCCGACCTGGTTTCCAGCATCGGTGGTTTGGCAGACCTGTATCGGCTCGAAAAAGATTACGCCAAGGCTGAACCCTTTGGCCAGCGTGCCTTGCAGCTTTCCGAAAAGAAATTCGGTCCCGAGCATGAGATGACTGCAACCGCGTACAATAACCTCGCCGCAATCTATGACGGCATGGGTAAGTACGATAAGGCGGAACCGCTTTATCAGAAGGGGTTGAAGCTTTTTGAGAAGAAACTTGGACCGAACCATTACAAAACCGGCGCGGCCCTCGATAATCTCGGTGTTCTGTACCGTGAAAAGGGCGACTATAAAAAAGCCGAATCCTACGCTCTCCGCTCGGTCGAGGTCACCGAAAAGGCTCGCGGTCCGGAACATCCCGAGACTGCAACCTCTCTGAACGATCTTGCCAAGGTTTACGAAGCGATGGGCGACAAGGCAAAGGCAGAGCCGCTCCGACAACGAGCAGCAGAAATCCGGAAGAAAGCCAGGGCAAAATCTGCATCGCCGCATCCAAGTCCTTGATTCAAGTAACGCTTCGGTAGTAACAAACGACTGACCGACATGAGAACGATAGTAACATTCGCGGCCGGTCTGATTGCCAATTGTCTCGTTCCATCGCTTCAAGCGAAGGACGTGATCAAGGACAAGTCACCAGGCGGAAAGTTCGCGCTCCGAATACACAAAGGAGAAGAAGCCAGGGAAGCTGCAATTATCAACCTGCGAACGAGGAAGCATTAGCTGATCTCGACGCTTGCGGTAACTATGTGGAAAACATAAGACTCTTGTGGTCGAAGAACTCGAACCGAGTCGCTCATTTCGAGCCTGATCGTCGCGGGGGAACGACGCACATTTACTTTCGAAATGGCTCAAAGTTTGAAGAGGTGCTGTTCCCTTCCGGGGAAGTTCCAGAGTGCCACGGAAATCTTACGGCTAAAGAAGCAAAGAAATTTCTCAAAACAACCGACGCCACGGAATCACCGAAAGGGTGGTTGAAATCTGGTGGCCTTGTGATCGCTGTTGATGAATCATGGATAACCGAAGATGGAGGCGGGAGTTGTTCCCAAACTGTGACGATCGCCTTCAAAGTCAACCGGAAAGCTTCGGTGGAAAGTGTGAAGGATAAAGAAACAAAACGCGAGTAGGATCGACAAAAAAACACGAGCGATCGCGGAGGGTTAAGGCTTTACTTTCTGTTTCTTGCGGCGCGTAATAACGCCACTGGTGGGAAGAGTATGATGAAGCCGCGACGGCTTTGGACCTTTGTTTGGTTGGCGAGCGCAGCATTTTCGAGAGCGGCGGATGAATCCCCGGCGCCAGTCCCCGAAGTTGAAATTCACGGGCCGAATGTCCGGCCGGGCTTTCCCGATGCCTTCGCTTTCGGATATCACGTTGCCGATGACTCCATATCGCCCGACGGAGAGTATGCCGTTATTTCTCCCAACCTTCACCGCATCAGCTATGAAGTAGCGCGCGATTTTCTGGTGGCGCTGAAGCCGTTTCGTTTTCTGGCCGTAAATGAAGCCGAGACGCCTAACGACATACGCAACACAACTTTCGTGGAATGGGCCAAGGACAACTCGGACGTCGTCATAAGCGTTGACGGAAAATGGGGGCCAGTCGGCTTCACGTTGTTCGAACTGCAAGATGATCGGGTGAAGCGGCAAACAAATCTTTACGCCGAAATCGTGCGACTGCTCGAGCCCGCATATCGGAGAGCAAAGGTAGAACCATGGAACGACTTCAATCACTTTAATTTTGACCGAAGAGGGAAAGACATTGGGGAGGAATGCCACTTGGAAAATGACGGCCGGCAGATTCGTTTCGATGTCTTTGCGACTAACAATCCCAAGCCGATGGACCCGCCGATAAAAACATGGGGCGGACATTTCGAAGGAACCTGGAGTATTCCAGAAGCGGGCTGGTTGGTTCGGAAAGTGACTAGCTCAACCTATCGACAATAGGACCGATGAAGCATTTTGTTTTGTGCCTAACAACTTTGGTTGGTCTGTTGCCGGCACTCGCTCAGGCGGACGAGAAAAGCAAACCAGTGCGCATCGTGACGGCTCCCGGCGGGAAGTTTTACATCGAAGCCGATCCTGAACTAACGCTGGTGATGGCAAACGATCCGAATGTCCGAAGTCGTTTGCCTGCTCCGACCGGAGACGAAGGAGAAAACACCGTGGCCGAGAGCGACGAATTCGCACCGCTTCCGATGGCGTTCATCTCGGCCGATGAGCAATGGATTTTTTGCACGAAACCTGTGGGATACACAGACTCCTCTGTACCGCTTCTCTATCGCCACAAACAAGACCTGCAATATGAAGTGGCCACGCCTGAGCGCTTCGATGCGGCCGCGTGGGAGTTTTTTAGCCGCGAAGAGAAGATTGATGAAAAGCTGATTGGCATGCGCCCAGAGAATGACGTCGACACGCGCGTGATTGATTTTGCCGATTGGAGTTCCGATTCACGTCGCTTGCTGCTCGCTCTCTCGGCCAGCATTGGTCCGGAGGACAAGGGCGGTTTTGGTATCTTCAAGACTGGCGTTGGCTGGTGGCTTTGCTATTTCAATACCGAGACCGGCAAGTTTGAGCTGACCGATCGCTTGCGCGCAGCCAATCGCTACGCGCGAAAACAGTGGAACGGTTTGCGCGCACCTTCCGCGGCGAGCGCGACGATGCCGCTGTCAGCCGAGCCGGTTGGTCAGGAAGGCCCGTGGACACCGGCCACGCGTCGGTTCGAGATAGCCGACAAACGCCTGAATGAAACCTATGCCGCGCTGCTAAAGAAGTTGGAACCGGCAGCACGCGAACAACTGAAGCAGGAGCAACGTGAATGGCTGATCCAGCGCGACACCGACGCAGTCATCAACGCGAACCAACGCTGGAGCCCGTTTGGCAAAGCCGCTTTGATGGAAGGCAAAGCGATCGCAACCGAGCCGCGCACGGCCGATCTCCAAAAGCGGCTCAAACCATGAACTTGCCTAATCATCTCGCTCGTTTCCAAACGTTCATCATCAGCACGATTGCCGCGCCGGTGCTGATTTATCCGCCGACCGGCTGGGCGGCTCGAGTGCGTGGTCACGCTTGCAGATCCCAATGGATACACTCTGGCCGGATCTTTTCTCGGGGGAGACGACGACGAAGTAACGACGACAGTAAAACCAGGGGAACGCTTCATCGCCGCGCCGCCGTATGCGACTTCTGAACAACCGACTTAGCCAATCTCAAAACCGAAGCCCTACATCAAGCGATACCTTCCCAACACTAAAAGCTGCTCTTTGGTCCGTGAAAACACTATCTTTCTTCGCGCTTGTTCTAATTGCCAGTTGTCTGACCCCATCGCTTCAAGCGAAAGACATTATCATGGATAAATCGCCGGATGGAAACTTCGCCTTATGCATTCAGCTTCCAAAGGAGGCCGGGGATCAACCGAAAGTCGCCATGATTAACCTGCCCACGCAAGAGACGCTACTGGAATTGGATTGTCATCGCTGTTATGAGGGTAACGCAAAGCCAAAGCTTCTTTGGTTCAGCGACTCACAGCGGGTAGCCTACTACACTCAACACCCACACGGCGGCTACACGCAAGTCTATTTTCGTCGCGGCTCATCCTTTGAAGAAGTGCAATTGCCCAGTATACCGAACTTGCCGTTTCCGCGACGAGGACCGCCGGATGAGCAAACGATTACGTCCATTAGCGAACCGATTCGATGGCTCAAATCAGGGTCGCTCGTTCTTCGTCAGGAACAGGAAAAGCTCGTTGCTGGCGGCGCGGCCCAGAAAGTGACCATAGGTTTCGACAAACATGGTCACGGGTCGGTGCTGAAAGTTAAAGCGAAGAAGGTTACAGAGGACGCACTCGATAAAGAGGCGCAGCTGCCAGTGTTGCCGAGAGAAACTGCCTATTTTCAAGCCATCGCGAGTAACTCGATCAACGACTTGACTGTGAGGATCTCAGATCGCGACGGCAAGCTTCATCAAGGTGACAACGAAACATCGATCGAGTTTCGCGATGCCAAGGCTCGCCTTGTCGATGTTGGCAAAGTCAATCTTCAGATCGACAGCAACACGCCTGGCTCGCAGATTCAGCGAAACGTGGTCGTTGAGCGCACAGCCACCCGAGGGCTGTATCGTGCCAAAATCCAGGTCGACATGTCCGGGGATTGGAACATGAAAATTTCCTACGACGGTCCGCACGGAAAAGGAGAAATGACTTTCCCAGTACCCGCGGAATAGTGACAAAACATTCTGTTGTGAAATTAGGATTCGTTTGAAAGTCAATAAATGTAACTAACGAAATGGTCGTTTCATGTTATCTTTGTCTCTCTCGGGAGTTAGTTTAAGATAAATGAGAAGTAAAATTAACATGAGGCGAAAGCGTTGTTACAGACGATGCGAAAGGAAAACATTTTTCTCCCTCGCCGGGCACGCGTGCATTGCGTTCATGGTCTTTGTCCACGGCGCCATCGCCGCTGAGAGTAGAGCCTACGGCAACAGCGTGGCGGCGCAACGCGACGGAAAGATTGTAGTCGCGGGATATGCCGAGGTCGGCGGCGTCGATCAATTCGCGCTCGTGCGTTACAACGCCGACGGGAGTTTGGACACGAGCTTCAATGGCAGCGGCAAATTGACTACTGCGGTCGGCAAAGGCTGCCATGGTCAAGGGGTAGCCTTGCAAGGCGATGGGAAAATTGTTGTCGCGGGGGATTCGTTTAAGGCCGGCGGAGGGTTGTGCTTCACGGTGTTACGGTACACCGCGGACGGAAGCCTCGACACAAGCTTCGGGGATGCAGGCAAAGTAACAACCAGTGTTGGGGGTAAGAATGACTGTCTAGAGAGCGTGGTAATCCAGGGCGACGGAAAAATCGCAGTTGCGGGGTGGTTCAACGCCAGCAGCAACAATGATTTTGCGGTCGTGCGCTACAACGCAAATGGGACTCTTGACACGAGCTTTAACGAAACCGGCAAGGCGATTGCCGACTTCGGCGCCGACGCCTACGGCCAAAGTGTGGCCGTATACGGCGATGGGAGAATCGTTGTCACCGGTTACACAACGAAGTCGTACGAAAGCAAGAAACAATGTGCGCTCGCCTGCTTCAAGGCGAATGGGAGTCTGGATACAAGTTTCAACGGAACCGGCAAAGTTACCACCGATTTCGGCGGCGACGGAAGTGCTGAGGGCGGAAGTGTAGCAGTGCAGACTGACGGGAAAATCGTTGTTGTTGGGTACGCGACTGCTGGCAACACTGAAAAATTCGCGCTAGCGCGTTACAACGCCGACGGGACTCTTGATACGAGTTTTGGCGGCAGTGGTCGGGTAATGACTGACGTCGGCATTAGCGGCAGTAACGCTACCGGAGTGGCACTCCAGAAAGATGGGAAAATTGTGGTGGCGGGCTACGCCGTGAACAACAGCGGCACAGATTACGACTTCGCCTGTGTTCGTTACAACACTGATGGTAAGGTTGACCAAAGTTTTGGAGACGGTGGTAAGATCATGACGAGCGTTGGCCAGGGCGACGTCAAGGCCAACTCGGTAGCAGTCCAAGATGGTAAGATCATAGTCGCAGGTTCTGTTTACTTCGGCGATGTCACAGTCTCAGGTTCTGTTTACGTCGGCGACAGCAAGTTTGCGGTCGTTCGCTATGACGCGAGCGGCAAACTCGACATGAGCTTCAATGCCGCTGGCAGCGTCCTGACCGCTGTCGGGAGCGGGAGCAAGCCTCCTGAAGCGGAGGAGGAGGATAACACGCCCCGTGTATCCATGGCGGTAATTAACGATCCGCATGGATACACCAACGTCAGAGATTACGATGGCAAAGTCATTGCAAGGGTCAAAAAAGGCGAACGCTTCATCGCCGCAAAGCCAAGGAATAAGCCTGACGATCCTAAATGGCCAGTTTGTCTGCGCGGCGGTCCTGGCTCTGTTTTCACAGCAAAGTTGCGAGTCACCGGTTTCATGGATAAAGCCCGGATTCATCTGCTCCCGGACGAGCCACTGATGAAGTTGAACTACGATGCCAGCAAAAAGGAATGGCGGAAATTGCAATCAGGCCGGAAGGCTGAACTGGACGATACCGCGTCTTCGGTCAAGCGCTTTCGCGGCGTTAACTATTATAAAGTTCTAACTATGGCGAGTAACGGTGATAAGCAGGCGCTCGCGCAGTTTTTCTCTTTCGGGGATTTCATGGATGGAGAAGCAGCCGAGGGCTACTACCCGCAAGCGTGGGAACTTTTTCACGTGGTGGGCGACAAGAAATTTTCGAATTTCGTGCGCGACTTGCCGGTGACTGATCAAGTCGGTGTAAGAGGAATGGTGATCGGAGCAGCGCATGACGAAGAATTCACCAACTTTTCGCCGTTCCAGGTAACCGCCGCCGACGTAGATTATCTGCAGCGCTATTTTCCCGAGACGACGAAGATTTTCTTTCGCGGTGAGATCGTTGATTGGACTTCGCCGGATGGACGCTACAGCATTCGTAAGACATTTACAGACCCGCTTAACCTGAGTGAATCAAAGGTCAGCCACGCCGAACTAATCGAGAAAGCGACCGGTCAGGTGCTCTGCGATCTGACAGACGCCGACATTGGCGTCGGCTCTCAACGTGAGGGCAGTGTGCTTTGGTCTCCCGATTCGAAGCGTTTTGCCTATGTGTCGTCCAGCCAAACAACCGTTTATCAGAGTTCAGGCAAATCGTTTACGAAAATTAATCTGCCGCTAGACCAGCCGCCCGGCAAAGAAAGCGATCCACAAATTAGAGGCGCGGTTATGTACGAGGAATCCGTAACGCCTACGCGCTGGGCGAAAGCCGACACGCTTATCTTCGAAAGATTCGACCACTACACAAAGCTTAACCCGTCGTCTGGAAGGACTCACGTCGGTCGTACCTACGAAATCACGGTCTCTTTCAAAGGGGACGGGACGGCGAATACATCGTGGAAGCTTCTCGACGATCGGTCGACACCCAAGTGATCGAGGGAGAGTTCTATCCAGGGCCTATGTCCGGCGGGACGACTCGTTCGACGCGCCGAACGCTTACAAAGTGATCGCGGTGCTGGATTTGGATGGCGACGGCAAGATGGAAATCGTCGGCTCCAGTTATTACGAAGGTGAAGAGATCACAATTTATCGTTGCGACCCGAAAAAGGTTGAGGCTTTACTTTCTGTCTCTTGTGGCGCGTGATAACGACCTTCGGTATGAGGACGATCTCGGCATTAGCGGTCATTCTGATTGGTAATTGCCCTGTGCCATCGCTCGAGGCGAAAGACATCATTCGAGACAAATCCCCGGATGGGAAATTCGCGCTCCGAATTACCAAAGACGACATGGGCGGCTCAGCTGCCATTATCGGTCTAAAAGACAAGGACCTAGTCGCGACACTGGAGACCTACCAGAATTATACCGATGAGGCGCATCTGGTGTGGTCCAAGGATTCGCAAAGAGTTGCTTACTTCGAGCCGGATCGTAAAGGTGGCAGCACCAAGGCCTATTTTTGGGACGGCTCTGAATTCAAAGAAGTGTCGATCCCTTACGGTGATCCTACGGGTGATTTTCCCGCGTGCGAGGACGAATCATTTGAAAAAAATAACGGCGACCCCTACGTCAAAGATATTGAGTTCACTGCTCGCCCGGTAAAATGGCTACCCTCGGGTAAACTCGTATTGGCGGTACATTGCACCCGGATAACGGAGAGCGGCGCAACCCGAAGTTCTGCCAAGACAATCACCATTGCGTTTGACTCGGATCACAAAGCATCAGTTAAGAACGGCCAAGCGAAATGATTGAGCGGAGTTTTCACGAGGTGTATTAGTCTTTTCGTTCATTCTGCTCACCTGGTAGCGGTGATTTCCCGAAGGCAGCGAAACCGTTACGATTGCCTTTAACGCCGAACACAAGGTGTCGATTCAATTAAAAATCTCAGCGGGCGTGCTGGAAACCAATTAGTTTCCCCATATGAAAGCGAGTCGGTTGATATTCATGCTTCTGTTGGTGTCGAGTGTCGCTGTGGTTCACCTGGCCGGGCAACAAACCAAGGCCGATCAAAAACCGATTGAGGAATTGAAGGCTAAGGCAGAAGCAGGCGACGCAGAGTCCCAGGTGGACCTCGGTCTTCGCTACGAACAGGGCAAAGGCGTGGCGAAGGATCAAGCGGAGGCCGCGCGGTGGTATCGCAAAGCCGCCGACCAGAATCTAACCAAGGCTCAACACAACCTGGGCGCCGCGACCCAAATCCCTTGACTTTGCAGCGCGTTTAGGGATTCATCGAAAAATGAGTAGGAAGAAGAATAGAACAAATCGAACCCCAGGTTTCAGACTGAGGGTAGCGGTTATTGGCATCGCCGTTTTATTTTACTTCGGTCGCGTTCCTATTTGGGCACAGGGCGCGGGGGTAACCAGCAAAGTGGGAGACAACCCAACCCCATCAAATTATCAACTGCCGGCCGAGAGCCTGTTAGTTGAAGAACAACCGCTGGATGCAGCCGGGCATCCGGACAAGACTCTTGTTCTATGGATGGTGAAGCCGGAAAAGCATCCGCACAAGCCGGATGATATCTATACCTGTCCTGATTATACCCGGGGTAGCCATTACACCGGCCCGACCAGAGTTTCACTGGCTGATCGCAAGACCGGAAAAATCATCAACACAATCAAGATCAAACAGGAGTACAACAACGGTGAAGACAGCTTTGATGTCCCGTACGCAATTCGAAAAGGCTACCAATATGCGGTGGAAGGCAATCCCAAGGAGGGCGAAGAAGCCAAGCCGCATCTTCTTTTGCTGAAAGATTACAACGGTGATGGCAGAGCCTTGGAGTTCGCCTTGTTCGATGCCGAGTTTTGCATGGGATTGGAAACGACGTTGATTGGCTACAGCGAACGGCAGGGAAAAGTAATTCAATATCCGATTCGCCTGACCGAGAGGGGCAAGCGTCGCGCGACAGAATCACATTGGTGCGATTATCTTTTTAGCGAAAAACCGACGGCTCCTGGGAAGTGGAAGTACCAAGTTAACTATTCGGGGCGAGGTGGCGACCTAGAAAAGTACGATATTAGATATTCTCCTGAGAAAGAGGCGTTCGAAGGAACACACACCGCCGTTAGCGGGGATTAGTGGCCGCGCTTCGAAAAAATCGTCGCCTCACTCGCGCCGAAAGACACAGCACCGACGGACGCACAGCCTGCGGAGAAAAAGTGTTGTTATAGCTCTTTGAAATCGCCCTTGTGCTCGTGCGTCTCGGTCACGTTGCCAGCATCATCGTAAACGCGAATCAGAGCATCATGTGAGCGGCTATAATGCATCGCGTAGCTGACTGCATTGCTGGCTGCGTTCGGCCCGTCATACCAGAGCCGACCGAACGGTAGCGCATCGGAAATGAGATCAACGCCGCGCTTGTCAGGGCACGGTCTGACTTCGTAGACATGCCAGAGTTCGCAACCGTTGGCTTCATCGATTGGTTAGAGGCAGCTGCTCGAACTACGGGCGCGGAGCCGGCGTAGGGCGCGGCTTGGGTGTTGGCCTAGGCCTTGGTGTATTGGGTGTTGGCCTAGTCCTTGGTGTGTTGAGGCGGAACGTGCAGTTGAAATCAACAACGGTCCCGCAGCTAAAAGCCCCAGCGGGAATATGAATCGTGTTGACTTCCGGCACCACCGGTGAGGTGTCGAAGTGGAAAGTTATCGTGGTGTTGCCGTTTGATAAGTTAGCAAAGTCCGCCGGCATCTCATTGACCGTCAAATCGCTCGCTTGGACGGTTGCCGGATCAACTGGATCACTCACGTTGATAATGAAATCAGTCGGCGGGGTAACGACGACAAGACCACACGCCGGGCTAGTCACCGTGCAAGGCGTGGCGGTTACTGCGACTAGGGCATCAAGAAGCGCATTGATGGCAATGATTAATGTCGCGGCTCGCGTCATCTTCATTTTTCATTATCACTTTTTCGTTGCCGTGTGAATCACAAAAAGGGGCAGACGCGGATGTCAAATGAATGCTCGCGCCGCTCTCGACGCCACACGAACCGATAGCTAAAACCCTCGAAGCCGTCGTGAATCATCTAGACCTTATGGCTGCGGGCGCGAGGTGAACGCGCGAGCATGGGGTTGAAAAGAGGAGTGTGTTTGCCGTTCATATTTTCTCGCGGGCTACTCGCCTTTTAAAGGTGGAGCAGAGCCGCACCAACGGCCGGAACAAAGGTGTGCCGGAGCGTTGCAGTTAAACAACTCGAACAAACAAACACACTCAAATGAAAAAAGAACTCTATCTTGGGCTGGATGTCCACAAAGACCGTATCATCACGGCGGTGGCGGAGGAAGGGCGCAAGGGGGAAGTGCGCGAAAGCGGAGCGATCAGCAACGATCTGCACGCGGTGGAAAGTGGATTGGACGCCTTCGCAAGAGGCATGGCAAGGAAACGCTCTTGCGAGCGTGCTATGAAGCGGGGCCGTGCGGATTTGGTCTGGCCCGACGCTTGCGCCAACTCGGGGTGGAAAGGCAATATGCTTCGAGTCTCCTGACCAAGCCTGCGGATCCTTTCGCAGGTGAATGGGCGTCAGCGCTTCTTTGGTGACCGCAGGACGACTCGCTTTGAGGAGATTTCGACGACTTCAATCGCGGAAACTGGCATACGAAAGTTGCATGTGTCCGATTCTTCGGTTTTTGCAGTGCCTGCGAAGGAGTCTCGAAATCCGAAACGTCCGTCCGGCGATTCGTCATAAATTTGATTATCCGAATTGGCGGCATTCGCGAAGGCCGCAACCGCGCATACCGTGAAGACGAACAGGGTGATCTTGCTGGAGTTGTTCATAAAGCGGTGTGCTTTCTTTTCAGTTTACCCGATTCATGCCTTTCAGTCAGCACACCGTGATCCGGCTTTTCCGCTGCGGCCAAGTGACGACTCGGTAGGCAAGATAACAAGTAAAGTCTTCGCCTTGCGGTAATCCTTCCACGCATCACGATCAGTGGCTTAGTTATTCGAGTCCCGGCTCATGCAAATTATGACAATGAGGGGATTTTTGCAGTCGATAAATGGGCGCGCCATTGCCGGGCCGCGACGGCGACAACCGTAGATGTCACCGCGTTGGGATTGGCACTTGTTAGGGAGATGGCTTGGCTTGTTCGAAAGACCAAATCTCCTTTCCGGCAGAATCCAGCCATTTCACCAGGATGTGGGCTGGTCCAATGGTGAGAAAAGGTGAAGGCGGCTTTGGTTCCTCTCGCGCTAACAACCAATAGGCTGGTGCGCTTGTATCCTTCTCTACAAAGGGAATGAGAGCGACATCGGCCTGATAAGATTCCATCACATCCCATTCTGGCTTAATCACAAAACTCTTCTTCCGATCGATCAGACCCCATTTGCCGTTTTGTTTTACGGGGGCGAGTCCATCATAGAAACAGCTGACGTCCTCAAATTGCGGCTCGACTATCTGCTTGCCGGTTTTATCGATGAAGCCCCACTTGCCGATTCGTTTAGCAGCTAGCAACCCTTCGGAACATAACCGTGCATCTTCCAATTGCGGTTGGATAACAACCTTGCCGCTAGTATCGACGAATCCGCGCTTTCCATCACGCCCGACCAGCGCAAGTCCGTCGAGAAAAGGCGCTGCTTCGTCCCACTCCAGTGGAATGACGACTTTGCCGCTCTTGTCGATGAACCCCCATTTTTTGTCGCGCTCAACTAAAGCAAGTCCGTCAGTATAAGGAGCGATGTCGTCCCATGCCGGCTTGATCACCACCCGGCCGTTCCTGTCTATGTAACCGGTTTTTCCGTTCTCTCTGATTGCGCCGAGACCGTCGTGAAATTCCCAAGCCTCCTGGCCTGGTGGCAGCTGGCGAACGAGCTTTCCGCTCTTGTCGATCCAACCATTTTCGCTACCCCGCTTCACCGCCGCCAAGCCTTCGCTAAACTCGCTCGCGTCTTCCCACTGCGGATCGACTACCACTTTGCCCGTGCGATCGATAAAACCTGTTTTTCCGTCGCGCTTGAATTGCGCGAGACCTTCGTGAAATTCGAAGAAATCGGCGGCGACTGACGGTTCAACGTAGACTCCTGTCTTGTCGATCCAGCCAGGCTTGCCGTTTCGTTTTACATCAGAATAACCTTCGACAAAATCCGACGCCTCATCCCACCGCGGCTCGATCACGACTTTGCCTTTCAAGTCAATGAAGCCGTAACGTTCCATCCGCAACGGGTGCAGATAATCGCGATTGATGTAGTAGCGCGTTCCGATTTTTAACAGCGTCGCCCCGAATTTTCCCTGGGTTGGATTCGCCGCTTTGCTTTCGGTATTCGAATCCTGCGCTATCGCCGCGACGATCGCTGCGATTAAAGCCAACGTAAAAATCGATATCCGTTTCATTCGCTCAGCCGCGGCTTCCAATCAGTTTCAAGGTGTCGCAACTGCCCTTCTGTGCTTATTAGCGCTGTCGCAATTCGGCGACGCGCTTCTCGGTCATCTCGCGCAGCGATCGATCGAGTACGATTCTGCGATTCTCCATTTCCGTTAAGATGTCGAACGTTTGCTCAAAGTTTTCGACGAAAGCTTCTCGATTTTTCAGCCATCCGCGCTGTTGCTCTCGCAGTTGTTCCTTTGCCGCAGGGTCAAGTTTGCGCATCAACGCCGTGTAGACCTCGTTCAGTTCTCGCTCGATTTTGGCGTTGCGAGCGTCACCAGTAAATTTGTCATCGCTATCCGGACCGCCGCCGAGCTCTGCCGTTATTTTCGTCACCGCGATGGTAATTCCTTTTCCAGCCCGCGACAATTTAAACGTGACGTATCCCCCGACGTCAGGGGTTCCACTTTTCGTTTCGTCCATTGTCGAAAAACTCAACCGCACCGTTGTGGCATCCAGGAAGCCGATATTGCTGCCAATTTCCGGCAGCTCCGCAATTTCATAGCTAAAGGCAATACCGGGCGACTTGACGTGGGCGTTGGCGTAACAACGGCGGATTGCCGACACCACGGCTTTGCCAAATAGCGGCTCGGGTTCGGTTTTGCGAATGCCGTCCGGACCGACATCAAGAACATCAAAGAGCGCCGGCTCCCATCTTGCGGTTACTTCCACCAAGGCAAAGCGGCGGCCATTCTGCTCCGGTCCCCAGGTAACAACGAGAAGGGCGTGGTTCTGATGCGGGAGATAACATGCTTTGTCTCCCTCCGCGATTTTTCCGATCACTTTCTTCGCGCGAAGATCGACGACCAGATTCGCCGGCTCATACTGCGCGTCCTCGAGACCTTCTTCGTCCAGGTAACGCTGTTCGAATTCCCGGGTGTCAAGGATTGACCAATCCACCGGTTCGGCGTTTTTCTTCGGGAGCACCGTCCAGGCGAGCGCGTAATGGCCATCACTCGTCTGCGTCCCCGGGACCAACACCGCCTTTTCCGTGGTCGAATCGAGCAGCTTGTAATCGTCTGCGGACGCCATCTCGGCGACAAGTGACGAGCAAAGAAAAACGCCAGTAAGAAGAAACGCGACCAGCAGCAACGCTTTCACATCGGAATTGCACCTGCTATTTAGCTCGTTGGATGCCGCATGAAAAGGACGAAAACGCTGATCCCTTACGATGCCCTTACTTCAGACTGCTAAGACTCTCCATTTCTAGCGAGAATAGATCTATGTTGCGGATACCCGTTGATGAAGTTGTTCTTCGAGAAACCCTCTGGCCCGAAGACTCGACGTGAGTTGCTATTTCTTCTGCAGTTTTCGTGGCAAAGATAAAAATGATCCGGCTTGTCGTTCGCAGCTATCGAAAACGGGACCGCGATGAGAAAAGAAACTGCTAACAAGAAGCGACATTGATATGCAGTCATTCCTTACGGAAGCTTTTGACGATTAATTTTCCATCAGAATCGACAGTAGCCTCCATCGTGTAATGGGCGTTGGGCGGGGGCACGAGCGGTTTCGGATTCGTGTCGAACTCAACATGAATAGCTAACGGCAGCGAGATCGGTGCATCTTCTTTGCCGGTGACTTGAACATCTATTCCGGTGAAATCCACGAAGCCCTTCGGCAAAAATTTGTGGGTTCTTGTCAGAATCGCCTTCAATAAATCACGCTGCCATTTTACTTTGCCATCTTCAATCTTGAGTAATACAAGCGCCCGCGGCGACCATTTGCCGGCCACTTCCCACAGCAAAAATGAACCATCCGCTGACCAACGCGAAGGCTGTATGCCGCCGTGGTTCATGAATCCAGCTTTTCCTGTTTCCGCGTTGATCACCGCCAACGTACGCCCCGTCTCTACTTCAACGAGCTTGTTCTGCGATTTGCTGTCGTCGTAATGATCGAAGTCGGTGGGCACGAGCACGCCGTAGCGCTTATCGGGCGAGAGGCTGGAGCGCTCAACGCCAAAACCATCGGGAAACTGTTTGCCGGTGATCACTTCCGCTTCTTGTTCTTCCTGCGCCAAAGAACTCAACGATAAGCACGCCAGGGAGCAGCAAATCGAGAGAAGTCTAACCAGGATTTGTAAGTTACGGAATTGTAGCCGCGAGTTCATTGTTCGAGATGCGATTTCAGTTGTTCCAACATTCTTTTGTAGCAGGATATGATAAGGGTCTTGAAGTTTTGCGCCGTTCCCTATTACGCGGAATTCAGCGTACTCGTTACCGTGTGCATACGCGCCATTCCACCCCGTTGGAAGTTTTCACGTAGATTGGATCTTTGGGAGTTTCTGCCTGAACAGCATTAACTGGTCAGCAGAATGAGCGCTCCGAGCAGTAATGATTGAGAAAGACGCTTCATAAACTCTCCTAACGTCTAACGAGAATTCGGCCCCCAAAAATCTGCAATTAAAGGCAGATAAAATCTGTATAATCCGGTTGCGTTCGAGTCGCCGGAGTCGGCGACGTTAGTTGGACCCGCTGCCACGGTATTTCGCTATGATCCGATGACGCTCTTCGCGCGCGGCTTTCTCTTCCGCCTCAAGGTCAAGGTACTTCCGTTGCCACGGGGTGAGGTTTGGACCTTCTTTAGGAAACCCGCCGTGACGAAACTCCTCCCAATGCTCTTCAGTCAGTTTCTTCAACTCGTTCGAGGCGGTCATTCGCCGAACAGTTGCGCGCCAGAAATCCAGATCGAAAAACTTTCGGTGATCGAGCCCGTGCTGTTCGGTCATGGTCATTAACTGGGGCATTAGGGCCTTGGTCTTTGGGCGCTCGATAAAGGCCAGGCACTTCTTTGCCGTTTCGATGCGCTCGTGTTCCGCCAGGCGATATTCACGCGAGTCCTCGGGCGAAATGTCGGCAGGAGTGACCGGACCTTTCTCCGCCAACTGGCCCCAGCGCGTGGCGTTGCACTTTTCTTCGGCGGCGGCATCGGCGTCCATCACCGCGTTCCATTGCTTGAGAAGGGCCTCGACATCCCGCTCATTAGTCTTGCTGGGAGCCGGGCCGATGAACCTTCCATCCTCTCCGACAAAGATTCCCGACTTCATTTGCGGTGCGGTTGTCTGGACGGGGCCCACGGGGACGACTGCGCCGGTCGCGTCGTAAACGATCCGGCCTTTTACGCCTTTACTTCCTTCACAGCGAATTTCGAGCAGGACTTTTTTGTTGCGGGGAAAGAACGGGCTTTGCCGGAAAAACGTGAGGTTATCGATCTGGCCGTCGGGAATACTCAGGCGGTCGAGCGTTTTCTTTTCCAAATCGCTAAGACGAGACTCAAAACCCTGGAACTCGCTTGCGCCAAAAAGATCTTTTTGGTCGAAGTTTTGATCGAGCGGACTTGTGACAAAGGAAGGCTCGGCCCGCTTCGTTGCATTGTAAGTATAACTTTGGATTTCATCGGGATGAGGCGCGGCTGCCTTCACCGTCGCGCTGTCGTGATCAATGCTGATTTCCTTGATGTGCGCGCCCTGGCCAAGGTCCTCCTTGATGTTTGCAAGAAGTTCCTGCGTATTGGGCGGCTCCAGATAATCGATCGCCTTAACCTGGCTGGGAGGTAATTCGATCTTGGTTAACTGACCGCTCTTCGGATCGAACTCCGCGAATCCGTATTCTCCCATCATTCCGGCGATTACCTGGACCCGCCACCGCAACGGTTGCTCTTTCAGCTTCGGAGCGGGCTTGACCAAATCCATACTGAGAACATGGCCGTTCGGGAGAACAATTTTCTCCAGAGCGATCTTTTTGATCGATGGGACTCGCGACCAATCTATGTCGTCGATGCTAAAGAATTCCGTTGGCTCATCGAACTGGCTTACGATTTTTCGCATCTTAAGCTGCAGACCTTCGACAAGGCTGCCATGTATCCCGTTCAAGTCGCAACTATAGCCGTGAGTGTCTTTTGGATCGTTCGGATCGCGCACGGTAACTCCGACGCTCAGACGGGAAACGCCGATCTTCTTGTAGATCGGACCAGCGCCGAACTGGTCACGAATTCTCCCGATGGCGTCGGCCAGCGTCTCGGCGTCCTGAGTGTAATCGAGCGTCTCAGCCCGACGGGTGCCGGTAAGATCGAGATGGGTGACGTTCCCTTGCGCATCGGCATAGGCGGTGGCCGACTCACGCGGACCACTAACGGCGATCCTCCATTCAACATCGCCGCTGGACGGTTGAGGAAGTATTCGAATGTGGCGTTGAATCGTGATGGATTGCACCGCGCCCCCTCCATCGAGTGCTACTCGTTGCACTGCCTCGCGAATCGCCGTTGGAACGGCGTTCAGATTCACCTCGTCGAGATTGAAAAGATTTTCCTCGAGATTGGGATTGATGAGATGGAGCCTGACCGGTGTCGGCCCGGTGACCGCCGGAAGAATCAAAGCGGGCAAGCCGGTCAAATTGCGGTAAGTGTATTCGTTCACCTGACTCGGCGCGGCGGAATCCTGCACCTGCATCGTCAGGGTCATCGGCTTGATCTCAATGCTCAGCACGCGCACGGGCGACGCCATTTTTGCGCTTAGTTTCCTGACAGCTTCGTGCGAAGCGGTGCCCTCGAAGAGGCTTGGGTTTGCTTTCGGCAAACAGCTCGAAAACAAGGTCGCTCCCAGGCAAAGGCAGAGAGCATTTCGCACTGACGAACCCGTCGGACGAAAGTGTCGGCTGCAATTTAGAAGTTTCATAGCTTTGGAAATAACACGCCGTGTACACCTGCGTGGCGTGGCGCTGAGCCATTCACCGGTAAACGCTCTCTGAACCTTGAACATCTACTTCGCTCTCTTCAGCCATTTTTAAGTTTCCAATTTCACTGGGAAGATCTTCTAAATTTTCCAGGCAAGTTAATCAGAGTACCCAATTGTGGTGGAAGGTGTTTTATTGCGGGGGCATATTTCGTTATGGAGAGAAGTTGTCGCTTTTTCAGGTGCGACAAAAGCTTGGTCAAAGCTATCGAACGACTCTGCATGCATAATGGAAATTAAAGTGATACACACGCTTGCGATGAATAGATGGTTGTTCACGTCTCGTTCACCCGATTTGCCTTATAATAAGAAACAGATAAGCCACGGCAGGGTGTCTAGTTTCCAGGATGGGAGAACGGAGACACGAATTACACTAATTGCCACGAATTGCATAAGGCTTGAGGCAGTCGCTGGATTATTATGTGAATTCGAGAATGTAGCTGCGGGGATCAGCGACATGGAAGGTAACGCCGCGACGGTTAGCTCGCGAGCGAGCGGGGACGCAAGCGAGTTTCAAATTCATGTCTGAAGGTCTGGTCTTAATTGAGTCCACTAAACGCGCCAAAGACAAGAAGTCTGGCAGACAAATGCCTTTTGGTTTCGCGTCTTTTAGTGTGTTTCGTGGGCATCGGATTCTGAAAATTAGTGTACGTTGGTGAAATTCGTGTTTCTCATTCTTCCAAGTGCACCGACTCCATGATGTGTCTTAATCTGTAAGCTCCGTCTTTAGTTGTTTAATTCGTTGTTCGGTGAGCTCTGCCATGGTTTCGTAGCGGAGCGTGGGCGCCATTGACCCGCCGTGCGCCTCTTCAGCCGCAAAGGCTGCCTCAGCGTCTCGGAACGCGAGCCATGCTCGCTGGCTTTCCTTTAGCTTCTGTTTGGCCTCGTCATCCGGAAGCTTTTTCAACACTGCTTCATAAGTCTTGTTAAGTTCCGCATCGGCTCGCTTAAAATCCGCGCGCGCTTGCGCGTTCATAGCCGCCTGTGTCTGCGCGTTCATCTGCGCGACCGGAATCAGCAGGGAAATAAGCAGCGCCGCGAATTGCCGGAATACTCGCATCGCAAACAGTGACCCCCGACACATCCGACGGTTCAACGAGCGCATCATCTTGATGAATGCGATCAGTGCCTAATGCTTCCTTCCTGGCTCCGCGCCTTCGGGAAGTGCGATCGTCTTATCTTTGGCCGGCTTGTACTCAAATTCACAGCGCGTGACGGTGCTACTCACGGTCGCCTTAGCTTTATTGAAGCTCTGAGAAGAAATCCCTCCTTCGTAACGTGCGATGTAAAACGGCTGACCTTGTCCGTCGAGCGCGAGCCAATATTGCGACTTGTAGGAGAAGAACGCCGGAGCAGTGAACACTTCAGGGTGACTGTTGCGGTTCGTTTCAGCGCGAATATGCAGCCACGTCGCGCCGCCGTGCTGTTCGTCGCTAACTTTCTTAAAATCCGGTTCCCAGGGTGGAGACAGAATGGGCGTATGCGCCAAATCGTAGATCAGGCGATCGCTCACTTGTGCTTTTTTCCATGTCTTACCGCCAGTCGGGTTCGCCCAGGCTTTATCCTTAATGGCGATCTCGTGGTTAAAGGGGTGGCCGTCTTCGGATGCCATCGTTAAATCGAAATCTTCTCCCGACAGCAGCCCGTGAATGCGAATGGTTTTTTCACGTGCCGCTGTTCCGTTCACCTCCCAAACGCCCTCTTCCATTTTTTTCATCGCCGCCATCAGCAATGCTTTCGGACTGCCCTCCGCGGCTCGCACATGTGGCTTTCCTGGCGGCGGAACAACGGGGTTAGACTCCGTCACCGGGGTATATTCTACCTTTGCAATAACAGGATTACCTTCAAAACCGGCTGGACCATGGTAGTGCCGGATGGTTTCTGGCTCCCCATTTCTTAACAAAATCCACCAATTCGGCCGATCGCCTTCGTAATTGATTTTCTGCGGCGCCTTAAAGCGGATGTGCAGCAACGAATCTTCTCCTTCTTTTTCAATCCCGACCTTTTCGAAGGGCGGAATTTTTTGACCAGTATCGGCGATTGGCGTGTGAACGAGATAATAAAAACGACGATCGTTCGCGTCCCAACTCTGCCATGTCTCGCCGTCGTTTTCGGTCAACCACCCCTTGTCGCCGATCACAATCTGACGCCGAACCTGATCGTCAGAGTCGATCGTTAAATCAAAATCTTTTCCGTTAACGATCCCAGAAATGTTCATGTCGATGTCCTTGGCAACCACATGCGCTTCTACCCGCCACGGCTGGTTCTGGGACAATTTTTTTGCCGCCAACAGAATCGCTTCCGGTTTTTCCTCTGCCATTGACACGGTGCCAGCGAACCCGAAGGAGAGCGCAAATATTCCGATCGAGAGCTTCGTGTTCATCGAATGCTTTTCGCGGCTTTGCTTTCGGTCTTCGAATCCTGTGCTATCGCCGCCGCGAGAGTCGCTGCAATTAAGGCCAACGTGAGCACTGATGTCCGTTTCATTCGATTTCCGGTTTCCAATCATTCTCGAGATGTCGCAACTGTGCCTCGGCGCTATCTAACATGTATTGCCAATAACGCCGCTCCGCTGTGGACCTGGCGCCAGATTCCTTGTACAGCTTGGCGCCCATATCGCGTGTTTTGATCCAGTCAGAGTGATCCTCACGCAAACTAGCTTCCTGTTCTTTGGCGATCTTATTGAGAACTTGTTGATAGACTTCGTTTAGGCGCCGGTCCGTTTCTTCGTAGTGCTTCTTCAGTTCTGCTTGCGGCGCCAGCTCACCCAAAGGTTCCGCGCTGGCTGCTTCAGGAAAAATCGGTGCCTTGTCTCCAAAGTTCTTCCAGCGTTTCCACGCATCCTTGTTGAGGCGGCGCAGATAGTCAGTGAGTTCGAGCCTTTGCGTCTTGGTGTTGTAATAGAGGTACCATTCGTAAACACCGCGGCTCCGCTTGCCGCCGAAGCCGCCTCCGCGTAGATCCACGAGCAGCCGGCCCGAATCCGGACTCCAGGCGACGAAGTCCATAATGCCGGGGTCGCCTTCCTCTGATGGCACGTCGTCACCTTTGAGCCGTTCTTTTTCTGCAAAAAAAAGCCACGCCAAGTACGAAAAAGATTTCGATTTACGCACCTCTTGAAATTTCAAACCTTCGGCGCGCTTGTATAGCTGTCCGCCGGCCATGCCATGGCCATAGTAGAGCCCCTCGAAAATCCATTTCTCATCCGGTGAAACGTACGTACCTCGCCCCAGTAGTGTCAGGATGCTCGTCGAGCGGCTCTTTGACGTTGGGATCACTTATCGAGACCACGAAAGCCGACACCGGCTTTCCCTCGGGTTCATCTCCTTGGGTCGCAGTTTCGATCTTGAATGCCCCTTTCGGGCTGGTTTGCGCTACTAATAGTCCGCCGCTCCAAAAGGCGCAGCAAACCACAACAAACAATAAATGCGGTGGCGATAAAACTTTCACGGTCGCCAAATCGTTACTGGTGCCTTTCCTTTTCAAGTAGCTTGGTTGCTTCCTCGAGATTAGCTCTGATAGCGATCTTCTCTAACCCGCGGTTCAGTTCTTCCTTGGAAGCTGCGCCGAGACGAATGGAAGTCTGGAAGTCATCGATCGCGCGTTGCAGATCGGCAATTCGCGATTGTCGATCTTGGGAAGCCTTTGCCCGGTGAAGGTGTAACATACCGCGATTGTGGTACACGAAGGGCGTAAAGCGACCTTTCAGGTCAATGGCTTGTGCGTACACCTTTAATGCTTCATCGTATTTTCCGGCGGTTCGAGCTTGCCGGCTTTCATCGCCAGCTTCATATCGTCAGTTGCAATCACTTTCGGTGCGTCCTGCTTCGCATTTCCACCGCGAGAACTTTCCTGAGCGAAACCCGGCAGGCAAAAAAGCAAGAGAACGGGACAAATGAGCAAATGTGCTTTCCTCATGTCCGCTATTTCTTCTTCAGTTTTTGTAACGATTCCTTTGCGTCGCGCCCGTACTTCCCATTTGGGTCAAGCTTTACTGCTTCTTCGAAGTACTTTCGCGCGCCCGCAAAGTCCTTCATTTCGACACTGATGTTTCCAAGATTGAGCAATGCTCCCACCGATTTCGGATTGATTTGGTGCGCTTTTTCGACCATCTCCCGTGCCTTTTGCCATTCGCCAATATCAGCCCAATAACCGGCCGCATCGTTGAAGCCTTCGGGATTATTTGGATATTGCTCGGTCGCCAGTGTCGCGATCTGAAACCAGCGTTTATCGTCCTCGGGATTCTCTTTCTTCTCGTAATACTGTCCGTACTCGTGCAGCTTATCGGGAACGAATTTGTCGGCAGGCTCGCTTAGTGACGCACCTTTTAACCACTTGAGCTGCTTGGGGTGCTCGCGGGCATACGCGACCATCTTCTTTAACGTCGCCAATTCGTTGTCGAAATCGCCGGACTCTTGATACATGAACGCGAGTCCGCACCAGATATCCAAGTGATCGGGAAATTTCGTGGTCGCTTCCTGAAGAAGGCCAGCAGCGCGCTTCATGTTTTCGTTGCTTTGCTCGAACGAAATGCTCCCCGCTAGCTTTCCCTTCTTATCAGTCAACGCAAAGTCACCTGGGCCGGGTTTCTTCGCCGAGATGTTCGTTTGGCGTTGGTTAAAATAATAATTCGCGCTCGTGATCCAGGCGTCGGGATCGTCAGGCGCCTTCTCCCGCCATTCAGTCAGCAGCGGCTCGATCTGACCGTCGGCATGCTGATCCAGCAGTTGTCTGTAACGACGAGCGTATTCCTGGCCGCTCGCCGTCTCGGACTTCGGCTCGACGTAGACCAGGGTTTTCAGAACTTTCTCGAGCGCGCCGGAATCCTTCTGGTAACTGGCTTGATCGCGGGATGTGAGGACGATGTAAGCGACTCCCTGCGGAAGTTGGACGTACCCCACGCGTTCCCACTGGGAATAAGTCTTTGTGGCAGGATATTCGTTGATGAAGTAATCGTGGCCGTCCCTGGTTTTGCCGGACGCAATTTTCTCCTTCGGCGTGCCGTGCTTCGCCTTCATTTCCTTAATCGCCATTGCCACGAATGCGTTTACGCCTTCCCATTGAGGGCTGGCTACCTTCGCGTACATCACGGTCTTTGCGTCCGACCACGACGAACCTTTCGGGTAAAGAACGCACGGCAAATCCTGTGCTTTGCCTGACTCATTGTCGACCACCCAGCCTTCGGGCGCACTGATGTTAAACGAAGCCTTTGGGCCGTGAACAATCCCGCCCGGCGACGTTTCTTCACCGAGCAGCGTGCAGATCGAGAAAATAGCGAGCGCAAGAAACCCGCAGATCCATGTTTTTGCTTTCATGTCAGTGGACAGCTTATTCGATTCAAGCTACCGGCGACCGCGATCCTTGCTTTCATTTCGCGCTTTCGTGTTGATCGGTCGGCCCATGGTTTCATGGTCGGACATGAATGTCGAGCAGCTTGAGTGCCTTTCCGGTCTTCGACGGCACCAGTGCAAAATCAACGGTTGCGCCGTCGCTTGACCAGTATTTTTCGACCACAGCTTCGGCATGGGCGGAAAATTTATTATCGCTGACTTGCTTCAGATCCGAGAAGGCTAACACTTGTTTCTCGTCTTCGGGTGTAGCTTCCGCTCCAGCTGAATGTTGCTCTTGAAACCGAGATACGTTCGACCATACGTCGGGGTGTAGTCCGCACGCATTAATCCTCTTTCTTCGAAATGCTCATCGTCCTTCTGCTTGGGTAGAGAGCAAAGCTTTGATTTTCTCCACGTCGGGATGAGTGAGGGCGGCGTCGCAGAGTCTCCTTGAAATCCTCCAGGACAGCTTGGCTGAAGCTTCGCTCGTCCGAAAGCTTTGCATCTTTATTTTCCAGATAGATAGCCTTTGCCTTATCGAATTGGTTATCGAAAAGATAACCGTGGGCAAGATTGGTCTTGATCGTTACGGCGTTATCCGGCGACCACTCAACAGCTTTGAGGGAAGCTTCAATTGCTTTTCGTGGCTTTCGATGCAAAAGCTCATACCGCGCGAGATCCAAGTAGTAAGCGTGAAAAACGTTCTCACTATTTCGCATTAATCCGGTCATTCATTGATGTTGTCGAGGCCGACAAATCTCCAGCCGCTTTTGGTCAATTCAAAAATGAAACGAATCGGTGCGTTTTCCCAGTCGTTTGGAGTGTCCTTGAAAGGGCAATAAATTCCAATCCGTCGGGTGGATTCTTTGTTCAGTTCGGCGCTTTTAAAACATTGCGCGGCATTGGCCTCGCCTTTGAAAATTTCGTCATAGCGGCGCGAGAAATCGCCCTTGTTCTTTACGGCTTTTACCTCATAGGGCATCGACAGCGGAAATTTCGTCATCTCGGCCACCGTCGGTTTGTCGCCAGCAATTACAGCGGCCTTAAATTTTTTCCAGAATGCCGGAAAACCGGTCTGAGCAAAAACGGTTGAGGATAATAACAGAATCAAAATTGCGGCTAACCAGATCTGCCAGCGCACGACACGAACAGACGCGAATGAATTCAGTTCCGACATGGCTTTATATCGTGTTAACTAACGTCATCCGGGGCCTCGCTGCGAAAAACGTGACTAATCGTGCAGCCGATCATGGCGACCAAAATATAATAAGAGCTCGATTCCTCGGGGAATTGTTTGACGATTAACCTCCCATCAGAATCGACGGCAGTCTCCATGGCGGAATGCACATACACGCTTGGGGTGGTTCGATCGCTTTCGAGATCGATGATCACCTCGCCGGAGGCTTTCTCGATCAGCGCGATCTTTCCCCTGTGAGTCTCAGTTGGTTCAGTAATTCGCAAGGCGAGTTTCCCATCGGGCGATGGATATTTAATTTCCTCCTCTGCCGCTAGCCGTTGCCAAAGACATGCGACACAGCCGGCAATTGCAATCGACGAGACTAATCTAACCTTCATTCTTTGAGATGCACCGCCTCGTCAAGAATCGCGGTAATTATCGCCTTCAGTGAGGTGTTATCCTTGATATAAGTGATGTCGTCAATGCGCCATCCGTCTTTCACCTGAACAAGTTGAAAAACGAGTACTTGCTCTTGCTCAGGGTTCTGTTCGTTAAACAATTTGAAGCGTACTTCAAATCGGCCAGTTTGCGGCGGCGCTGCCTCAGTGATGTGAAGCTTAAAGTTGAGGTGGTCGTCGAAGTCCTGAGATCCAAGGATTGGATCGAATTCGAGTCCACAAAGGTCCCCCTCGGGACAGTCCCGCTCCAGTTGCGCATTCTTTAGAAATAAGTTGGTTAGTGCGGGACTAAAATATTTCGACAGCATAGCGCGATTGCCGAGGTCCAGTTCTTTGTGCTCCCACGGCCGGTGAGCCCTGTAAAGCGCGCGAATTACCTTCTCTGGGCCGTCTCCGGCGGCGACCGCAAATGACGCAAGCACCGTTAACAATGCGAGACTAACTGCCTTCTGTTTCGTGGGCATCAGATTCTGAAAATTAGTGTACTTTGGCGAAATTCGTGTCTCCTATTCTTCGAGATGCACCGAGTCCATGATGTGATTTATCTGTTCCTTTAACTTGGGATCGGTGTTCAGGTTCGACGTAAAGGTGATCTCTAACAACTGGCCTTTATAGGAAGTGGTTAGGAAACGCGTGTAGACAGGACTGTGCGAGTAGTCTTTCGTTCCTTTTAGCATTGGAACGTAACGCCAGTCCGCCCACTTCCAGCCGTCGATGGTCACGATGTCTTTCTTCAGCCATTGAAGGTGCGAATCTTTCGGCAGCCAGTTAAAACCTTTGCTGTATTCGGCCACGCGCATCTTCAGATAACCGTCCAGTTTATCCGGCGTTAGTCCGTGCGTGCCACGCAAAACTGCTCCCCACGCGCCCTCGCGTCCTGAGAATTTCGCGAGCGTTTTTGGAGTTTTCGGATCGTCAGCATCACGCGAAAAATCCGGCGGCATGTCTAGCTTCAGCTTGCCGTCCAGGAGACTGACTGTTGTTCCTGTCGTTTCGCCATTCGAGGTGCCGCGATTGCTGCTGGGATCGTCAGCGAACTTCGCATTCGGCGTAGCCGATGGTTCGCTCTCCTGATCTGACAAGGCCGTGACGCCGACCGGCGGCTTGATCGTTTTGTTATTGGCCGACTGATACGTCGCGACGCAATGCAACGGCTCATTTTCATGGGCCGGCTCCGTCACCGGGCCTTCGTAGCGCCGGACGCCATTGCGCTTGGGGTCCTGGCTGATCGCAATCCAATATTCCGTCTGTTGAGGCTCGGCCTTTCTTTTGTTAGAGGTCTTGGGCCGAAGTTGCATCCACGTGTCGCCATCGTGCGTTTCCTGCTTAACGACTTGCAGTGTGGGCAATGCGGCGTCGGTCCGAAGAGGGTTGTGCACGAAACCGTAAACCCGTCGAAAGGTCGACTGCTCGCTGCCGGATTCCAACTTCCAGGTTTTCCCTCCGTCAAAGCTTGCCCATAACTTATCTTTGATCGCGATTTGCCGGATCGCATTTCGATCTGCGGGCTCCACAGTGAGATCGAAATCCTCGCCGCTAAGCAGCCCATGTACGCGAAACTTAAAGGCTCGACTGATTGTCGCATCGACTTCCCAAGTTCCGGTTTCCATTAGCTTCAATGCCGACCCGAGAACTGCCGAGGCCTTGTCCGGGCTAAGGTGGATCGACAATTGCACTGGCCAGCTAGGACGCGGCGGAGCGGGAAGATGTAGATCGTGCAATTTATCGCCGACACATTTTGCAGCTGGCTTGTCGCTTGGAGTTAGCACCTGTTCCGCGTGACCATCGGCCGCAAAAACAAAAACCACCTCGAAGTTGACTCTCGGTCCCAGATTCTTGGTACATTCGCTGACAGCATCGCTCAGGCGCGACGCGGCGACTTTAGCGAATTCCTGGTCGTAAGCCTTTCCCTCCTCGGTTTCCCCGAGACGCTTTGCCTCGCTCAAGGCTTCTGTAAACGAGCGGTTGTGCTGCGAGCTATCCGCCGCAGCTTTCGCGTCTTGCGCCCGCAATGTTGACAGAGCCACGACGGAACTGCCAATAGCTAGTACAGCAACAATGTTTTTTCTCATTGAAAGCATCGCCGACTCATTTGATGGACCGGTCTCAACGGTTTCCTCATAACAGCTTTCCTTTGATCACGGTGCTTCCGTTTTAGTAGTCAGCAGTGCCTTGATCTTCTCCATGTCAGGATGAGTAATGCCTGCGTCCTGGAATTCCTTGAAATCATCCAGCGCGGCCTGGCTGAAGGTTCGCTTGCCGTCGCGGAGTTTGGTATTTTTGTTTTCGAGATAAATCGTTTTCGCTTTGTCGAATTGGTTATCAAAAAGGTAACCGTGGGCGAGATTGGTTTTGATCATCACTGTGTCATCCGGCGAGAGTTCCAGAGCTTTTAGAGACGCTGCGATTGCCTCCCGGGGTTTTCGATTGAAGAGCTGATACCATCCGAGGTTTAGGTAGTAGCCCCCGTTATTCGGCTTGAGCTCAATTGCCTTCAGTGTATCCATGACCGCCGCATCGTACTCCTTCTTTTTAGCGTGGACCTCGCCGCGGTAGTTGTAGGCCTTCGCCTCTTTCGGATTGAGTTCGATAGAACGGCTGTAATCGGCAATAGCCCCTTTCAAGTCGCCTTTTTCATCTCTAGCGTTGCCGCGGTTGAGGTAGGCAATGGCATATTTCGGATCGATCTCGATCGTGCGATCGTAGTCGCTTATGGCCCCCTTTAGATCGCCCTTTCTTCGCTTGGCCACGCCGCGGTCACAGAAGGCTTTTGCGAATTTAGGATCGAGTTCGATGACGCGGTTGTAGTCGGCGATCGCTCCGTCTAGGTCGCTCTTCTGCTTTTTGGCGAGGCCGCGGTCGTAGTAAGCGTACGCATATTTCGGATTGACTCGGATGGAGTGATTGTAATCAAGGATAGCCCCATCCAAGTCGCCCTTGTCACGCTTGGTGTTACCGCGGTTGCCATAAGCGACGGCGTCTTTCGGATTGAGTTCGATGGCGCGATTGAAATCGGCGATCGCTGCGTTGAAGTCGCCTTTAGCTTGTTTCGCAAGACCGCGATTATTGTAAATCGCAGCATCCTTCGGATCGAGTTGAATGGCGCGATCGTAGTCGGCGATAGCCCCATCTAAATCGCCCACCGCCTTCTTAGCCCCGGCGCGGTTGAAGACATCTTCTACCGTACCTCCCGACGCTGGCGATTCCTTCTCGTTGCCTTTAGTGACACCGTGATCGATGGAATCAGCGGAAGACTCTTCGCCCACCAACTGTGGGTCTAGTTGTCGAGCGCGCTTGAAATCTGCGGCAGCGCCAGCCTTGTCCCCCTTCTCCTTCTTCAGGACTGCACGATTGTAGTAGGCGCGTGCATAATCGGGTTTGAGTTCGATGGCGCGCGTATAATCAGCAATTGCGCCATCACGATCCTTATTCTCCACCCTGGCGTTGCCCCGATTGTTGTAAGCAGCCGGATTCGTTGAGCCGAGTTCGATTGCTTTGGTGTAGTCGGCAATGGCGCCAGCCGTGTCGTTCTTGAGCCGTTTGGCTTGAGCACGGTTATAATATGGCGCGTCATTTTTTGGATCGAGTTCGGCCGCGCGATTGAAATCGGCAATCGCGCCGTCCAAGTCACCGCTCTTTGCCTTTTCGATTCCGCGATTAACGAGATCGCCGTCAGACGCATCCGGTTCCGCTGGAGCAGGCGCTGATTTCACCGTCTGTTTCTCATCGGATTCCCAAGTGTAACTGACGCTTCCATCGGGATCGCGCATGAGCTTTGCGCCAACGGCCACAGCTCTCGCGGCGGGCTTCTCGCCGATTGGAATCACCTGGACGTAAAACGAAACTGGTTCGCCTTCGGTGCGACCCAGCGCACCCATCTTTTCCAAATCCTCCCAGGCATGTGCGCCGTTCACGATTTTTTTTAAAAAACCGAGCTTAACCAGCGCGTCGTGCGGAAATTCGACTATGCCATAATGATTTGGGGCAGCGGTATCCTTCAGAAAGCCGCGGTACGTATCCTGCCCAATTTGTTTGGACTCCAAGATTTTCGGAGTCACCTCAAGCCTAACGACTCTACCTTTCCAATCGAACTTGTGTTGCTCGATGTCCTTAAAGCCGTACGCCTTGTCATCCACCGGCGCGCCGAGTGGCGGCGGCTCGATCTTTTTATCCGCCGGTGCATAATCGAACGAGCAGTACATCACTTCGTTCCGCGCCTGCGAAAACATCGGCATCTCGGTGTGCCCGACGTACTGGGCTTGTCCCTGAGAATCGAGAACGAGCCAATATTGAGGCAACTCTTTCGGGTTGATCTTCTTCTCAGGAACCTTGAGTCGAACATGCAAGCAAGTCTGTCCGTTGCGTTGCTCAGACCCGACTTTCTCAAAGGACGGTAACTTCCGATCCGCCATGATTGGCACGTGCGTCCAATTGTAGATCAATCGATCATCCGGTTTGGTGGCGTGCCACGTCTCGCCATCGGAGCAGATCCACGCTTTGTTTTTGATGACGATTTCGCGCATCGGCGTGTTTGGGTTCACGCCCGGTTCCATCGTCAAATCAAAATCCTCACCTGCAAGAAGGCCTTGGAGCTTGATCGGGTTCTTCACGGTGACGGTGCCGTTCACAGACCACACACCAGTCTCCATGTTCTTCATCGCGGCATTTACGAGTGGATCCACGTTTTCCTGGCCGGATCCGGTTGGTTTCTTTTGTGGCTTGGCGAAAGCAAAAGGCGCATTGGAAAACACGAACAAAGCAGCACTCGCCCAAATCCAGGTTGCACTAACAGGCATCGTCTTTTTCATATTCGTTTTACTCCGCTCCATTGCGGATGATGATGACGGCAGGATTTTTCCCAGGCCGATACATCGACGCGCCATAACAGGTGGCGGCACTGTTTTTGCGCGCGTAACGCACTTCCGGTTCTCCTTTGCAGTACGGAGGTTCGTGCTGATCCTCACACGTCATTTTGATATTGGCACCCCAACGTTCGATATAGGAGCAGTTCGCTGTCTTCGTGCTGCCAGGAATTGCGACGTAACGATTTTCTGTCAGCGTGAGGAACGCTGGCTCCCCGGGAAGCGGAATCGGGGTTGCCCAGTTTGGCGATAGTTGGATGAGTTTTCGCTTGTTGGAGTCGAAGGCTTCGATCGTGTCGCCGGCGCTACTGTCAAGGTGCGTGCTGAAAAATATCAGCCGCAGCGAGCCCTCAAACAGAAACTGCCCATCTTTGCTCCCTCGAATTTGCAGCGGCTCGAATGATGGAAATCCGCGCAGTCTGCCGATTTCAGTTTCCTGTCCCGATTTCGAATCGCGGAACCACATGACCCAGTTGAGCGGATCGTCCGATCCCTCGCCCTCTTTGCCTTTGCGCCAGAATATTTCACCCGCGTTATCAGGCGCTTTGATGGTTTGTGGCGGGCGATCTTTCGCGTCGACCACCGCATCGAGTGCAGTCACGCTCTGGTGTTGATCCTGCTGGATAGTTTTGGTAGTCGTCGTTGCAGGCGAAGCGGATTGTTCCGGCGGCGATATTGGAGCCGTTTCCGGCGATTTTTCCTCTCCGGCATGCGTAAAAGCTGGCGAGCTTTTCGCGCCGGAATACCAATCGGGCGCGGCTGCTAGCCGCTTCAACTCCTTACCGAGCGGATCGATGCTCCAGAATTCACGAGTGTCATTTGGTTTCTCGCGGGTAAATACGATCGTCTCGCCATCGGACACGAAAATTGGATCGTTATCTTGTCCGGAATTATCATTGGTCAGTTGTCGCAACAGCTTGCCGTCTTCACGGTACAGATACAGGTGGGAATGACTTGTCCCCTTGGGCTGCAGGTAACGAATCGCGATCACAATCTCGGAGTCGCCGCGCGACATTGCTGCCGTTAAAGCAAATACGCCAGCGACGACAACTCGCCTAAGAATCGATTGCATTAACATGGAGGGAACTACTCTTTCGACGAAATTTTCTTCTTTGAAATAATTCCGAACTTGCCCGTTTTTTCATCAAAGCTGGCGGTGAAGCGGTAGGTAGCCTCTCCAGCATCATCCCCGCGAAAGATGAGAGATTGCTCAAGCAACAGGACACCTGGTTTCACCCAGCGAATCGGCTTTAGCCACTCCCTGCGCACGTCGCCTTCCACCTCGATTTCAAGCGGCGTCCCCCACGTCCCGCGCGCCCCGCCTTCGACTTCGTCTCCCGGTTGCACGTTTTCGTCCACCGGGGCGATTTTGTCGCCGCGCAGATGATAAACCCAGGTGAGACCCCACCGCGAGGTGCTAGCGTAAAATGCGCACCACTTAGAGTCTCGCGACCAAGTAAGGCTTGTTCGCTCCGCGCTGCCGTCCCATGGAAGCTCGGTGACAACCAGCTTATCCGGTAAGGAAACCAGCTCGATCGCCTTGATGGTAGCGGAAAAATACTCTTCTTCTATGCCTCGTTGGAGGGCTGAGGAAGTCTTCCTCGCGTCGGCCTTTTCCGCTGGGAACATCTTCTTGTACATTTCGGCATCGTACGAAATGCGCATGGCGAATTTCTTGTTCGGCGAAACGTCGTGAATCTTTTCCGCCAGCGCAGGCTCCTCAGCATTGCTCCGTTGCACCAAGATTAACAGCCAAGCAAGCAGCCCCAGTAATCCAAGCATTTTCACCGAACCAATTGCGAAAAACTTCCTCACTACTCGCTCTATGGATTGTTGATTACTGTCTGCGGTCGAGATCTATTCAGCTCGAGCCGGGCGCTCACCTTCTCAAGTCCCGACGTTAGCGCTTCGATTCGCTTCTGCTGTTCCGCGAGCTTGGACTCAAAGCTCTTCTGTTGCTGAGCGATGGTCGCGTCCTGGTGTGCGACTGTAGATTTCAAGCCTTGGACTGTTCGGTGCTCTTTCAGGAATTCGTTGAGCAACATCGCGTTGATTTGCTCGTAGCGGACAGTGTAGGGTTTCCCTTCTTTATCCACTAATATCAAGGCAGAATTCACTTTTGCTACTTCTTCAGCAATCAAGCCAAACTGGGGTATCCTGGTCTCGTCACCCTTATAGTGAAAGGTCACTGGTTTAAGCGAAAAGATCGCTTCGCTAGTCTCGCCCATGAGCCCGATGTCCTTCTTGAACCGTGCCGAGGAGGCCAGGGTACCAAGCTGGCCATTCGCGTTAATGATTACAGGAGCACTGCTGCCGCCAACGGTCGCACCATTTATGCCGGCGATAAAAACTTTCGAAGTAGTACCACCGACTTGCGGCGCGCTGTCGTTGATGCGGATGGCGTCGCTTTCATCAAAAGGGCCGTTGGCGGACACCCCCCAGCCGAGATAGATGTTATTGATGCCGTTGACTATGTTAAAACCGGAGGCGCCACCACCCACCACTGTGTTATGAAATCCACTTACATTGAACTCCAGTGAATGGTCACCGATCGCTACGTTTGAGGCGCCATCAGTGTTATTGAGGAGCGCGTTGATGCCAACTGCCGTGTTACCGTTCGCAAAGCCATTGCCGGTTGAGTCATTATTCAAGAGCGCGCTATCACCAATCGCAGTGTTATCAACGCCATGGATATTTAGTGAAAGCGCGGAATCGCCAAACGCGTTGTTGCCGGACCCGTCGATGTTGTTAAAGAGCGCAAACGCGCCGAGAGCATTGTTGAAGTTGCCGCTGCCGTTGTAAAGGAGCGCGTCGGTTCCAACGGCTGTGTTGTTGTGCCCACCGGTGTTGAGCAACAGCGCCGCGGCACCCACTGCGGTATTGGAATCAGCGGCGTTGAGGACCAGCGTTCCAGCGCCAACGCCGGTGTTGTAGCTGCCGTCGCCGACTACATAGAGCGAATACCAACCAACTCCTGTATTTCCACTGCCAGCGCCGAGAAATCGAAGGGCATTACATCCTTCCGCCGTGGTGTAATTGGAATAGCACCCATCCGGCACCGGCACAACCGCGTGTGCACCCGGCAAAAGCCCAAAGCAGGCCACTGTCAGCGCCACAACAATAAGCTCTCTCGAGCCTTCTGACTGAATAAGCCTTTTCATGAATCCTTCTTTCTCTTTTCCCGCTGCATTAACTTGTATGATTTGCAGCTCCAAAAAGAGGCCAAGAACTCAGCGGGCGAAGTGTCTCCAACCCAATCCGGAGGTTTCCCCGCCAGCGTTGCAAAAGCGTCGTAAGATTTGCAAGAAAAATATGCGCACCTACCGCACAACGAGCTGAAGACTTCTCTACTGCTGGTTGAATTTTTGAGCAGCAGCAAGCCTGAAACCGCAGTTAATCACACCGATCGCGACAAATGCACAACATCTTCTCCCGCTCTTACGCACCAATGGCTGCATTATGAGCAGACAAGCAGGGAGACGCAGTAGCGGCAGTGTTTTCAGGCTGCCCGGTCATCAAATTCGGGCGTGCATTGTCAGTGCGTTCGTAGTTACCATTGCGCCATGAACGCGTGGCGGATCGCAACATGCACGATGTCGATCTTGTTCCCGGTTTCGATTAACGCGGCGAATCCATTTCTTGATGCAGCGAACGACAAGCCAGCCGCAGCGAAATTCCGCGGAACGGAATGGAGTGATGACATCGGCGGCGAAGAGATCCCTTTTACTGCACGAGTGATGACAACGCGCCTGACGAAAATGCCGTGGGGCGCGGTTTTCAAAATCGAATTTACCGATTTGAAATCGCGCGCGGAAAAACAACGCGAAATTCGTCCCGACTACTTTATCGTGACTGATGACCGAATCGTCCTGCTAAACGAAGAAAACAATGACGCTGCCGCGAAAGAGATTTCGTCACTGGACAAACCGCCAGAATTCGAGCCGAACGACATTTACGGCATCACCAGCGGAACCTTCGAACACCAGGAGGGAGAATGGAAAACGACGATCCAATTGAGAGGCGACCTCTGTATTTATGAAGCGAGCCATCCGTCTGGCCACTTAAAAAAAATGATTTTGAAAAAAGGAGTCGGACTGGTTGAGTATGCCGGCGGATATGGTGCCCTCGCCGACGGGTATCGATTGAAACGCACTACGCTAACAAGCGCGTTGTGAATTACGACAGCCTTCCAGAATCCTGACGAGTTATGGAATTCCTGCTTAATTTACCTCCAGCGATTTCCTTCTTCATCGTATCGGCGGTTACTACCCTCGTCGGCCTTAGCGGCCTTTACTTCGTGCGAAAGAAGTATCCGACTGAAGTGCTCAAAGACAACCACGAAGTCGCTGCAATCATCTTCAATGCCTTCGGACTATTTTACGGAGTGATGGTGGCGTTTGTCGTGTTTGTGACTTGGAGCGGATACGACGAGGCAACTAAAAATCTCCAATTGGAGGCTAGCGAGGCTCTGGATATTTTTCACAGTGCCGCGGCATTCCCCGAACCGACCAACAAGATTTTACAGCAGGGCGTGAGAGATTACGTCGCCTCGGTCTACAACGACGAGATACTAAGGCTTGCGCAAGGCAAGATAAGTCTTCTTTCTGGCGGAGGCCATAGCCAGCTCGCGATGCTGTTCCGTCAGGTCGATGCCCAGACAATCCCAAACCGGGAACTTTACGCCGAAACACTACATTGTTTAAACAACCTCGCCGAGTACCGGCGACTGAGAATATTTGCAGGGAACGATACCGTGCCAGCGGTTATATGGGGGGTTATGTTGATTGGCGGGATGTTCACGATCTCGTACACGTTTTTCCTGGGAATGAAAAACATCAGAGCGCAATACATCATTTCATCTACGCTGACTATCACGATCAGTTTGATCTTGTTATTGATTTACCTTCTTGATCATCCCTTTACAGGGGCGAGCAGGGTAAGCATCGAGCCCTTACGGGAGGTAATCGAGATCCTGCAGAAAGGGGACACGTCCTAACGCGCAGGCAGTTAATCGTCCCCGAGATCTGGAAACCGTCCATCCTTAACGCCGCTTCTTCTTCGGCAGATTTTTTCGCTTGGTCTTGGCCATTCGGCGAAGCTCCGATTTGCTCATTGACTTGTACATACTTTGCGAAGCGCCTTTAAGTGAAGACGTCTTACGTTTGCCACGCTTTGCCGCGAGAGCAGCGCCGGCCGCCATTTGTTGTTTCTTTGATTTTGCAGGCATACAGGAATAATTCGTTTCCCGCGGGCAAAATGGACTGAACTTCCACCGCGTGCTGCGGGGAGCACCGACTCATCCCACGGGTCGCAGCCGCCACAAGAAATAGACCGGCACACCGCTCAACACGATTAGAATGCCAATTCCCGATGTGGCCGGTGCGAGCCACGCTAGATCAACGACCAGGAGCGCGGATAGCACGATCGAGATGATCGGAACAATCGGATAGCCCCACGTGCGATACGGACGCTCTGCTTCTGGTTTTGTGCGGCGTAAAAGGATGACCGCAACAATCATCAGAAGGTAAAAGACCAAATCCGCCGAGACGATGTATTCGAGCAGTTGGTTGTAAACGTTTCCGTAACGCGCTTCGTGTGTGGCGGCATTGGTTGTCACGGTCCGCGGCAACACCAGGCACGCCGTCCAGAATCCCTGTGCTACCAGCGCTGCAGCAGGAACGTGGAAGCGGTTTGTACTCCCGATTTCTTGAAAAAACAGACCATCGCGCGCCATGGCGTAGTAAACGCGGGCTCCGGCGAGAATCAGTCCGTTGTTACAACCGAAGGTGGAAATCATGATCGCCGCGGCCATGCACATCGCGCCGGGCCGCCCGAAGAGAGTATTCATCATCGCCACAGCAACGCGATTCTGCGGCGCGTGTTGGATCTCCGGAAACGGCAAGACCGCCAGGTAAGCAACGTTCGCCAGCAAATAAAGTACAGACCACAACGCCGCAGCCCCCGACAAGCGCGCGCACCAAATTCTTTCCCGGATCGCGCACTTCGCTGCCAATGAATGTGACATTGGTCCACGCAGTCTGCGCGAAAAGCGGGCCAACCATCGATCTTCCAAAAAGCAGCGCGAGAGCGAAGCCGCCGGCGACCGTAAGACCAGGCTGCGCGACCTGCGCATTCCAGCCGTTGGTCCACGAGTCCCACCAGGCCGACCCTAGTGCTGCAGAATTGGCCTTCCAGCCTAACCACAAGCCAATCACAACCACGGCGGCTAGTGCGGCTGTCTTCGCGAATGTGAAGGTGTTCTGGACAATCTTGCCAACCTCGAGTCCGCGCGTGTTCGTCCAGGTGAGTAACGCGATCAAGGCGATGGCAAACAGTTGTTCCGTCGACAAGCTGACCGCATACCCGACAAACGAGATTGGTGCGACGAGGTAATTGTCGGGTGAAACTGCACCAATAAAAACGCCAAGAAATTTTGCGAACGCAATCGCGACCGCAGCGATGGTTCCAGTTTGGATCACCAGAAACAAGGTCCAGCCATACAAAAATCCGATCGATGAACCGTATGCTTCGCGCAGGAAAACATAAACGCCGCCTGCGTGCGGCATCATTGTCGCTAGCTCCGAACAACAGAGCGCACCGGTGATGGTCAGCAAACCGGCAAGCGCCCAGGCGAGCAACAACCACCCCGGCGCGCCAGTCAATCGCGACGATTCGGCTGACACGATGAAGATCCCGGACCCGATCATCGAGCCGATCACAATCATGGTCGCGTCAATCGGCCCGAGCGCGCGAACCAGGTCGCTTCTGTCACGCTGATTGTCGATGTTTTCGCTCACAGCGGAGTTAAACCACTCCTGTCATGTTGAGGGCAAGGAAAGATCTCGGGCTATTTTCCGGTACCCCTCGAGAAACCTGATCTGAGATTCTTCGCTTCGCTCAGAATGACAACGCTTTTGTTATTGCGAACTCTTTGGCGCGTTGATCCGCACACCTTCCCGCTCGAGTTGCATCCGCAATTCGCGCGCAAACTCGACGGCTCCGGGTGTATCGCCGTGGACACAAATCGTTTCGCCGCGCACATCGATATCGCGACCTTCGACGGAGCGCACCTTGCCTTCACGCAACATCCGCAGAACTCGCCCGGCTGCTTGTTTTGCGTCGTGGAGCAATGCATCTGGTCGCGTACGGGGAGCCAGCCAGCCGTCGTTTAAGTAATTCCGATCCGCGAAAATTTCCCGGGCAATTTCCATTCCTGCCTTTCTTCCGACCCGCTCCATGGCGCTATTCGCCGGCGCAAACAGAATCAATGAGGAATCGACCGCGACTGTCGCGCGCGAAATGGCCTCCGCCATTTTCTCCTCGCGGACCGCCATATTGTAGAGTGCACCGTGCGGTTTTACATGATTCGGTCGAACACCGGCGGCCAGCGCCAATGACTGAAAAGCGCCAATTTGATACACCAGTTGCGCGAACAATTCCGGGATGGGAACAGCAATTTCTTTGCGGCCAAAGTTCTCGCGATCCGCAAGGCTTGGATGCGCGCCCACCGCAACGCCTTTCGCTTTGGCGGCGCAAATCGAGTCGAATATCAAAGCGGGATCGCTGGCGTGAAAACCGGTTGCGATATTCGCGGAGGTGATTAGGTCGAACAGCTCCGCGTCGTGTGCTGAGCCTTCCCCGAGATCGGCGTTTAGATCGACGGACAATTTCATGATGTCTGCAGACTCAACCCGATTCTGAAACGCTCGAGATCACGCTCGCGTTCCAGCAAGAGCTGATGCGCATCGGCTCGTGACACCTCGGAAAAGCGAACACGATCGCTACCGCGAAGTTGCGCTGCGATGCCAAGGTCTAACGTGATCACGTGCGAAATTTTCGGATAGCCACCAATAGTTTGGCAATCTTGCAGAAGCAAAATCGGTTTCCCGCCCGGTGGAACCTGGATCGTGCCGGGTGCAACCGCTTCGGAAACAAGATCGATCTTGTTCTCGCGTTTCAGCTCTGGATCATCAAAGCGCACGCCCATGCGATCTGAATCGGGTGAAACGGCGAATTCTTGATCGGTGAATCGTTGAATCATTGCATCGCTGAATCGAAACCAATCGGAACCGCGAACGAAACGCAAAACCGGGTTCAGCTTCGCCGGGTTTGCCCAATCATGCGGGGCGGTCCATACGGAAATTTTTCCTGTAGCCGGGGGCGATGACCCCGGCCGCGCAGATAGTCGAATGATATCTCCATCACGCAAAGCGCGGCCATCGATCCCGCCAAAATTCGCTCGCAAATCTGTGGAGCGACTCCTGAGAGCAATGGGCACGTCCACTCCACCAGAAATCGCGAGCCAGCATCGGCAGCCAATTTGAGGACGACCGAATTTCAATTCATCGCCAGAGCGCAAATGCGCGACCCGCCCTGCCGGCAGGGGTTGTGATCCAATCTGCACATCGAATTTGCCGCCACACCAGGCCACAGCTCGCTCGTCCTGGAAGAGCAGATGCAAACCGCCCAGCGTAACTTCCAGTCCGGCCGCGCCTTCATCATTGCCAGCGAGCAGATTCGCCACGCGCAATCCAAAGCAATCCAGCGCGCCGCTGGTCGAAACACCAAACTGCCGAAACCCCGTCCGACCCAAGTCTTGCACGGTTGTGAGAAATCCCGCTCGCAATACAGTCAGGTCCATAACCGGGCGCTTCAACTCTTAAAGGACTTGAACTCCTCGCGCGTAATCACGCGAAAGCGCACACGATCGCCCGGATGCAAAGCCGCAGGCGGATTTTTTGTCGGATCGAAGAGCTTAAGCGGAGTGCGGCCGATCAGATTCCAGCCACCCGGTGAACGCAACGGATAAATTCCCGTTTGCGCGCCGCCGATTCCAACGGAGCCGGAAGAGATTTCTTTTCGCGGTATGTCCCGGCGCGGCGTCGCCAATTTCTCTGGTAACCCAGCCAGGAACGGAAAGCCAGGAACGAACCCAATGCAGGCCACGCGATACTCTGCCGCGCTGTGGAGATCTACAACTTCTTTTGCCGAGATCTGCGCATGGCGCGCGACATCATCGAGATCGGGAGCAAACTCGGTATCGTAGCAAACTGGAATTTGTACCACGCGTGACGGCGATCGTTTGATACGGACGACGCGACCCATGCCGGCTATAGCCGCGCGAATGCGCGTCGCCAGCCAATCGAACACTTTGTCTGGTGTTCCGCTCGATCTTGCGATCGTAATTGGATCGAAAAACACCGCCACGCTCGTATAGGCCGGCGCGAGTTCAATCACACCGGGAATCGCAGCTTTGCGAAGCTTTTGACAGGAGCGGAGAACCTCGTCGAGCGTCTCCTCGGGGGCATCGTCAAATTGCTCGCGCACGCGCACAATCAAAGCCGAATCTCCGAGGGGGATAATGTCCATCAGCTCATCGTGTCATGTTAAGCGCAGCGAAACATCTCGGTTTATCTCTCTCTCGCCGCTTATCGGAACGAAAATGATCAGACATTCTTCGTTTCACTCAGAATGACAGGACTAAGAGCGCCGAGGGCATATCATTCGGTGCGCTTCGCCTCTATCTCGATATTGATCGCAACCGCCTGGCTGATTCCGGAAATCGTTTCGGTTGCCGGAGCAAACATCAAATTGAACTCACGCCGGTTGACCGGATCGGTTGTCACAGCCCAGCGGGTCCGGTTTCTTTCGTTAATCGGCGTTAGCAGTCTTATATGCAGCGTAACCGGCTTCGTTACGCCACGCATTGTTAGGTCGCCGAGAATATCGCCGCTTTGCGGGCCAGTCCGCTTCACGCTTCGACTCTTGAACGTCATATTCGGAAATTTTTCTACGTTAAAGAACTCCGCGCTGCGGAGATGATCATCCCGTTTCTTTATGCGCGTATCGAGGCTGCGCACATCGATTTGCACCGTGACCCAAGAATTCTCCGGACGTTCGCGGTCGATTTCGATCCTGCCGCTGAAATTGGCGAATTTGCCACGCGTCGTGCCGAGGAACTGATGCACCGTGAAAGCAATTGTCGATCCGGTCTGATCGAACTTATAGATCTCCTTCGCCGGAGCAACGCAGGTCAAACCGCCGATAATGAACGCAACGAATAACGTGCGTGATCTCATGTCGGACTTTTCTTCGCCTGCATCCCGAGCGTTTTCAAGAGCGGCGTTCGCGAGAGCGGCAACCGCCCAAACAAATTTCCCAACGCAACCGCCGGGTCCGCTTTCAGTTTTCTTTCATCGTGCACACCGGCGATGCGCGCCAGCTCAGTCTCAAAATGCGCGATCGCGCGCACCGTGGGATCGTTTGCATCAAGATAATTGAACGCCCGACGCGACAGGCCAAACAACTCAGGCTCGCGATGATCGCGCTCGGTGCAAATCTCGATCAACTCGACAAAATACGCGGCAGTCTGCGTGCGCAAATAGTTGCTCCGAATTCCGGGAAACGGATTTTTCAGGACGACTTCCGTCAGCGTGTGCAGATCAGATTTTCGGCTCCGCACAACGGAAATTTCAGCCTCAAAAAATAAATCCAATTTCCCGGCAAACGGGCTCTTCGGGCGTCGCGCGCCTTTGGCGATCGTCTGAACGCACCCAAAAGATTCCGTACACCACGAAACGATCAGGCTGGTATCGCTGAATTTTCGTTTGCGAAGAAGGATTGCCTCCGTGCTTTCCATTCACACAAACGTAGCACACACACTGACCCGGTTTATTGCAATTGCCCCCCTCGCCAGCCATGATGATTGATGCCGGCAAAAACTACCGAAACAGCACGCGTGCCGGAAGATATCAGCGGGCGACAGCACCGCGTGCCTGTGGGCGGAATCACGTGGCGGCACACGTTTCGCGCGCTGCGATATCGCAATTATCGCCTGTTCTTCTGGGGCCAACTCGTCTCGCTTTCCGGCACGTGGATGCAGCAGACCGCGATGAGCTGGTTCGTTTATCAAATCACGAACTCGAAATTATTGCTTGGCCTGGTGTCTGCCGTCGGTTCTGCACCGATGGTGCTCTCTTCGGTGTGGGGCGGCGCGCTGGCTGATCTCTATCCGAAACGCTCGATTCTTGTGGCCACGCAATCGGCGCAGATGATTTGTGCATTTGTGCTTGCGGCCGGTGTATGGTTTGGATTCGCCTCGCCGTTGTTCATTATCATCGTCGCAGCGCTCAACGGCATCGCCATGGGCTTTGATATGCCTGCACGCCAGGCGTTCACGGTGGAAATGACCAGCCGCGAAGATTTGCTGAACGCAATCTCGCTCAACAGCTCGATCGTAAACGGCGCGCGCGTTGTCGGGCCGTCAGCGGCCGGCCTAATGATCGGCGTCGTGGGCGTAGCGATGTGTTTTTTTTTGAACGGACTCAGTTTTATCGCCGTGATCGCCGGCTTCTTCCTGATGCGCCTCCCGCCGTCTATACGCAAGATCGACATCGTCTCCGCCCGTGGGCATGCGTGGGAAGGAATCCTTTACTCGATCAAACATCAACGTGTGCGCACAATTTTGCTGCTGTTCTTGGCGATCGGAATTTTTGGCTGGTCGTACACAATTCTCATGCCGGCGTTTGCACGCGATGTGTTAGGCCGCGGTGCCGACGGCTACGGCGTGTTGATGTCTGCCAGCGGAACGGGAGCATTCATCGGCGCACTCGTTGTGGCTACCTACGGTCATTTGTTTGTGCCACGCCGACTCGCCCTGGGTGGAGTCTGGTTATTCGCCGCGAGTCTGTTCGCGTTGGCGCTCACGCGCAATTTCTACCTCGCGCTGGGCTTTCTCTTCACTGCCGGTTTCGGGATGCTGTTATTCTTCTCAACTTCAAACACCGTGCTACAAACGATTGTGCCCGATGAAATGCGCGGACGCGTCATGGGCGTCTGGTCGCTCGTGTTCGGCGCGATGATTCCGCTTGGCAGCCTCGAAGCCGGCGCCGTCGCCCACTGGGCGGGCACACCGTTCGCCCTCGGGTTTGGCGCGTGCATTTGCGCGCTCTCAGCGCTCGTTACGCTGATCATCATGCGGCGGCGCGATACACAACTCGCGCTCTCGCTCCGAACAGAGTGAGCCGACAATTTCGCAGTTGTGATCGGGGGCGTTGTCGGCGAAAAGATCGCCCGACCTGAAATCTGCGACCGAGAAATGAGCGTGCACACTCTTCATCTCATCATCGTCTTCTGTTTGGTGGTAGCGGTTTTCACCGCGTTCCTGCGCGAATGGCTTTCGCCAGATCTGGTGGCGCTGAGCGCGATGGGTGTACTCCTGGTCTCCGGCGTGCTTACGGCGGATGAAACAGTCAGCGTCTTCAGTAATAGCGCGCCGATTGTGATTGGTTGCATGTTTGTGCTGAGCGCGGGCTTGGAGCGAACCGGTGTGATTGATTCTCTCGCGCGCATTTTCACCCGTATGGCCGGAACGACCGAACGGAGGGCAGCGCTTGCTCTGGCCGCATTGACGTTGCCGCTTTCAGCCCTGATCAATCACATGCCAGTGGTAGTTGTGTTTGTGCCCGTGGTTTTGGCCCTCGCGCGCAGCACGAATTTGAAAGCATCGCGTCTGCTTATTCCGCTTTCTTATTTCTCGATCTTAGGCGGCACGATCACACTTGTCGGCACCTCTACGAATCTGCTTGTCGATGGAATTGTGCGACGCCGGGGTCTCGCATCATTTGGGATGTTTGAGATCACACCGCTGGGAATCATTTTCGCGGTCGTCGGCGTTGGATATTTGCTCGCTTTTGCCCGCTACCTTTTGCCCAAACGGGAAACGCTCGCAGCTCTTATCGGCGCGGGGATAACGCGACAATTTCTCACCCAGGCCGTGATCAGTAAGGCGTCGCCTCTGGTGGGCAAAACAATCGCCGAAACGCCGCTCGCGCGATTACGCGAGGCACAGATCATTACTGTGGTGCGCGGCGGCGAGCGCCTCGAGACGCCATTAAATAGTTTGCGCCTGGCTGCCGGCGACCAGCTTCTTCTTGAGAGCTCAATCGCCGGCGTGAAAGGAATCAAGGAAATGTCCGGCGTCGTTTTCCAATCGGAAGCTGACCTCGGCCTCGAAGCCATCGGCGAACAACAAAGCATCCTGATGGAGGGAATTCTGGGGAATCGCTCCACTTTTCTGGGCAAAACACTTCATGAGCTCAATTTCGAGCAGCGTTATGGCGTGCTCATCCTGGCCGTGCATCGCCAGGGCGAGAACCTGCGGGAAAATTTTCAGGACGTCGAGCTGGATTTTGGCGACACGCTGCTGGTGCAAGGCCCGTCCGAAGCGATTCATCACCTCATGCAGGAGCGCGACTTCCTCAGTCTCACCGAGCCGACACAACGCGCGTTTCGCCGGCACAAAGCGCCGCTCGCGATCGCCGGAATTCTCAGCGTGATTGTGTTCGCTGCGTTTCACGTGCTGCCCATTGCCGCGCTCGCGCTTATCGCCGCGATCTTCGTCGTCCTCACGCGCTGCCTCGACATAGAGGAAGCGCGCGGCGCCATCCAATGGAGAATTCTCTACATGATTTTCGGGATGCTCGCGCTGGGTGCCGCCATGGAAAAAACCGGCGCAGCCCATCTCATCGCCAGCGGCGTCACCGGGGCAGTCGGCCACTTCGGGCCGCGCGTAGCGCTTTCGGTGCTCTATTTACTCGCAACTCTTCTCACGGAGCTGATCAGCAACAACGCTGTTGCTCTGTTAATTACTCCGATCGCGTTCGAGATCGCAGCAACAATGGGAGTGGATGCGCGACCATTTGCCGTTGCGGTCATGTTTGGTTGCGCCGCCAGTTTTGCCACGCCCATTGGACATCAAACCAACACCTATGTGTTTGGCGCGGGCGGTTACCGCTTCGCTGACTTCCCGAAAATCGGCGTGCCGCTCAACATCATCCTCTGGATCGTAGCCAGCATTTTTATCCCTATCTTCTGGCCATTCGTGCCGAAGTGATAAACAGCGAGCCGTTAGGCCGCATTCAATCCTCCAGGTTACCGATTGATGATGTGCAGCGCGCGTTTTTCCACGTTGAGTGCAGCTTCCCGGACGGCTTCGCTCAAGGTCGGGTGCGCATGACACGTGCGGCCGATGTCTTCGGAACTGCCGCCGAATTCAATCACGGAAACGGCCTCCGCTATTAACTCCGATGCGGTATGATGCAGGATGTGGGCGCCCAGGACGCGATCGGTTTTGGCGTCGGCAACAAACTTGACCATTCCTTCCACGTCATCGATGCAGAGTGCCCGGCTGTTGGCGCGGAATGGAAATTTGCCGATGCGGACATCGATCCCCTGCTCTTTGGCTTGATCTTCAGTAAGACCGACGCCCGCGAGTTCGGGATTGGTGTAAATGATGCCCGCAATGGCCTGGTAGTTCACGTGGCCGGCTTTGCCTGCGATGATTTCGACGCACGCCATTCCTTCGTCCTCGGCTTTGTGCGCAAGCATCGGTCCGGCGATCACGTCGCCGATGGCGTAAATGCCGTCCACATTCGTCCGGAAGTTCTCATCCACTTTGATTCGGCTCTTTTCATCGAGTTCGACGCCAATTTTTTCCGCTCCGAGGCCATTTGAGAACGGACGGCGACCGACTGAGACAAGCACTTTGTCGGCGTCGAATTTCAGTTCCTGGCCATCTTTGGTTGCTGTCACCGTAGCCTGGTCGTTATCGACTTTTATTGCACTGACTTTTGCTTCGAGGTGGAAAATCAAGCCCTGGGCCGTGAGCAAGCGCTGAAGCAGGTTTGACAGCTCGAGATCAAATCCGAGCGCGATGCGCGGCAAAAATTCCAGAATGGTTACTTCCGAACCGAGTCGGTTCCAGACGGAGCCCAACTCAAGGCCAACCGCGCCCGCACCGATCACGATCAGTTTCTTTGGAGGTTCGGTAAACTCCAGCGCTTCGGTGCTGCTGACGACTGTTTTGCCGTCAAATTTTGCGAACTGCAATTCCATTGGCGCGCTGCCGGTCGCAACGACGATGTTTTTTGTCTCGATCTCTTGCGTCTGGCCGTTTGAAGACTTGATCGAGATTTTCCCGGGCGCGGTGATCGTCCCCAAGCCTTCGAGCACCGTCACCTTGTTGGTCTTCATCAGCGAGCGCACGCCGCTGTTGAATGTCTTTACCACCTTGTTCTTCCGCTCCTGCATCTTTGCGAGATCAGCGCGCGCGCCGTCGATCACGATTCCGTGTTTGGCCGCTTCCTTTTTGACGAACGTGAAATGATCGCTCGAAGTGAGCAGCGCTTTGCTCGGGATGCACCCAACGTTGAGACAAGTTCCGCCAAGTTCCTTGTCCTTTTCGACAAGCGCAGTCTTCAACCCAAGCTGGCCTGAGCGGATCGCAGCAATGTACCCGCCCGGCCCCGAACCGATGATAACAACATCAAATTTTTCCATAGCCTTGTTTCCAATAGTGAACTGTCATTCTTAGCGAACCGAAGAATCTCTGATGATTTCTCCAGCCATGACAAAGCGCTACATTAGAAATCCAGCGGCAACTTCTTCGGGTCCTCCATGCATTCCTTGACTTTAATGAGGAATGTAACCGCTTCTTTGCCATCGATGGAGCGGTGATCGTAGCTAAGCGCAAGGTACATCATCGGTCGCACTTCCATTTTACCATCTACCACCACGGGGCGCGGCATGATCTTGTGCATCCCGAGAATGCCGCTCTGCGGCGGATTCAAAATCGGCGTGGCGAACAGCGAGCCGTACACTCCGCCGTTTGTAATCGTAAATGTGCCGCCTTGCAGATCTTCAAGCTTCAATTTTCCATCACGCGCCCTTCCCGCATAATCAGCAATGTCGCGCTCCAATTCAGCAAAACTTTTCTCGTCTGCGTCACGAACCACCGGCACAACCAATCCGCGCTCCGTCCCAACCGCCACGCCGATGTCGTAGAAGTTGTTCTGAATGAAATCGTCGTCTTCGATACGGCCGTTGACGACCGGCACGGCTTTCAGCGCTTCCACGCTCGCCTTAACAAAAAACGACATTAGCCCGAGTTTGACGCCGTGCTTTTTCGTGAACTCCTCTTGTTTGCTACGGCGCAATTCCTGCACCGCGCTCATGTCGCATTCGTTAAACGTCGTTAGGATCGCGGCCGTGTGCTGCGCCATCACAAGTTGCTGCGCGATCTTCCGGCGCAACGGCGACATCTTCTTGCGAATGAACCTGGCTTCCGCCTTCGCCGAGGCTACGGCGGATAAGTCCGCTGGTGGTTGAGGTTCGCCAGTTTCAATTTTTCCGCCAGCCCTTCCGCGCTCGTTTACGGCTTTCAGCACGTCGGCTTTCGTCAGGCGGCCGCCCAGCCCTGTGCCGACGATTTCGTCCGACTCAATCTTGTCTTCCTTCACAATACGGCGAACGGCTGGCGAAAGGTCTGTGGCCGGAGGCGTGGACTCCGGCTGAGCACGCTCCGCAGCTGCAGCCGGCCTGGCGAGGTCATCCGCCTTCGCCGGGGCTACGGCGGACAAGTCGCCCGCGGCTACAGCTACCGCTTTCTTTTCTGGCTCGGCTTCTTTCTTTGTTTTCTCAGGCGTTTTCTTTTTTCCCGACGGCGCTGCTGACTTCTTGTCTTCGGGCGCTCCTTTTGAATCATCGATTACGGCAACGACTTCGCCGATCTTTACCTCCTGGCCTTCGGGCACTCTTGCGTCGAGCACGCCGGATTTTTCCGCCACGATATCCGTGGAGACCTTGTCCGTCTCGAGTGCGAAAAGCGGTTCACCTTCGTTCACGAACTCACCGGATTTCTTGTGCCAGGCGGAGATGACTCCGCTGGTCACCGACTCCCCAACTGAAGGAACTTTGACTTCAATGATCATCGCTGAGACACGTAAGCTAATCGAGCGTCGCGGTCGAGATCGCTTTCGTCAATAAAGAGGCAGACTCTCTTTGGCTTCGATTTTCTAGGTCAGGCGCTTCGCCTGCCAATTCTGCACCCGGCAACCGAAGCGGTTGCCCTACAGTCATCACGAGCTGGCGCTGGAGTAATGTCGCAGCGCAAATTTCCAAAACACCCGGGAAAGCCAGAACACAATCGTCGACGCGATGACTAGATGCAGCATCAAAGGAAACGGTTGACCGAGCGATTTGATGAGCAGGCGCGCCGGAATGTTCGCAATGATCACCACCGGAACCACCCAGCCAAAAATCAGCCGGAACAGCCACGGGAAAATGACATCCGGATAACGCGCGATATTGAGAAAGTTGAAATAGCCATACACCAGTCCCTGCGCGCGAATAATCCAAAAGCTCACCGCGGCCAGGCCGAGCATGATGGAGTAATGCACGGCGATTCCGAAACCAAGCGCGACAACATAGAGCAAAATGGAAAGTGCGTTCGGTACGATGCTCAGCTTGGACAGCGATACGCAAACTACGGCGGCACCGAGCAGGGCGTTGATAATGCTGTCGAGGCTGAATTGTTTGGTGGACACGGCGAACTGACTGTCGATGGGTAACACCAGAACGGAATCCAGTTTTCCCATCCGCACGAGCTCGGGGATATTTGCGAGGTTCACGAAAAAGAAAGCCTGGAAAAGCTGTGCGATAATCTGGTGCGTCCCAACCAGCAGCACTACTTCCCATTTCGTCCAGTCACCGATGTGATCAACGTTCCCAAAAATGATACTGAAAAAAACGATTTGGCCGCAGAACCAAAGAACTTCGACCACCATCCACAACAGGAAGTTCGCTTTGAAACTCAAATCGCGGATGAGCGAGTTGCGCAGCATGATGGAATAGATTTCGATGTAACGGCGCATCGGTTTGTCCTGTCTTTTACTTGTAGGCGCGTCAACCTGCGAATTGAATGAAACGTTTTTTGCCCTGGTTCATCGTAATCGGCGGACTGTTGCTGATTGCGTTTGTTGTTCGGCACTTGCGAACCGGCGGCGCTGCAACTTACCAGACTGCGAACGTCACACTGGGCCCGATTACGCAGGCGGTGACCGCCACCGGCACGCTCAATCCGGTGCTCAACGTGCAGGTGGGCAGCCAGGTCTCCGGGAACATCTCAAAGTTGTTCGCAGATTTCAATTCACAGGTCAAAGCCGGCCAGGTGGTGGCGCAGATCGATCCGGCGCTTTTCCAGGCCACCGTGACTCAAGCCGAAGGCGACGTCGCAAACGCACAGGCTGCGCTTGAGTTAGCCAGGATCAACGCCAAGCGCACTCAGGACCTGTTTGCCAGAAAAACCTCGGCGCAAGCGGACGTTGACCAAGCGACGGCAACTCTCCACCAAGCCGAGGCGAACGTGAAGATCAAACAAGGCGCATTGGACAAGGCGAAGGCCGACCTTGATCACTGCACGATCACATCGCCTATCGATGGCGTGGTAATCTCGCGAAGTGTGGATGTCGGCCAGACTGTCGCCGCCAGTTTGCAGGCGCCGGTGATTTTCCAAATCGCAAATGATCTCACGAAAATGCAAATCGATTCAAACGTGGCTGAGGCAGACGTCGGCATGGTGCAAGTGGGACAAGACGTCGATTTCACCGTCGACGCATTCCCCACGCAGACGTTCCATGGGAAAGTTATCCAGGTCCGCAACGCACCGATCACAGTGCAGAACGTCGTGACTTACGACACTGTAATTGGAGTGAGCAATCCGGATTTGAAACTGAAGCCGGGAATGACGGCAAATGTTTCAATCGTCTCCGCGCGCAAGGACGACGTGCTTCAAGTCAAGAATGCCGCGCTGCGTTATCGCCCCGCTGAAGCAGCTCCTGCTGAAATGGGCTCAAGATCGCGCGCGCCGGCGGGCGCGCGAGGCATAAGCGGACGCGAACGACGAACGAGCGAACGCACGGTTTATCTTTTGTCCGGCAGCCGCCCCACACCGGTGCAAATCAAAACAGGAATCAGTGACGGCGTTGTGACTGAAATCGTCGAAGGGTTGAAGGAGGGCGATCGCGTTGTGACCGCAGAGATGGCTCCGAAATCTCAGCCCCCGTCCACGCCGGCGAATCCATTCTCAGGCGGTAGGCGCCGCTTTCCGTAATGCTTGGGAAAAAACAAATCATTTCGCTCACACGGTCCTGTAGCCGCTTCGCTGTGCGAAGCGCAGCTCTCACGGCGTCGCTCGCAAGGAACGCGCGTCTCCCAGAAACGCGGCTATAACATCTGCCAAGAACATGAACAACGGAGCACTCGTTAGGCTGGTTGACGTGCACAAGATTTATCGCACCGGCGAAATGGAGGTGCCGGCCGTGCGCGGAGTGTCGCTTGAAATTAAACGCGGCGAATTTGTCGCGTTGATGGGCGCCAGCGGCTCTGGCAAATCGACGCTCATGAATATCCTCGGTTGCCTCGACCGCCCGACTTCCGGGAAGTATATGCTGGACGATACAGACGTTTCCGGGCTCGACCGCGATCAGCTCGCAGAGATTCGCAATCGCAAGCTCGGTTTCGTGTTTCAGAGTTTCAATCTGCTGAGCCGCACATCTGCGCGCGAGAACGCCGAATTGCCGCTGATTTACAGCGCGCAACACCTGTCACATGCGCAACTCCGCGAAAAAGCGGATCGCGTGCTTGCATCGGTCGGGCTCGCGGGTCGTGAGGACCATTTTCCGAGTCAGCTTTCCGGCGGTCAGCAACAGCGCGTCGCGATTGCGCGCGCGTTAATCAATGATCCGGAGGTGCTGCTGGCGGATGAACCGACCGGCAATCTCGACAGCCGAACCAGCGTTGAGATCATGGCCATTTTCCAGCAACTCAACGAGCACGGCATCACCGTCATCATGGTCACGCACGAGCAGGACATCGCTGCTTATGCAAAGCGAAACGTTATTATGCGGGATGGGCTGATCCGGGAGGATCAGCTCGTGACCCAGCGTTCGGACGCGAAAGCACAGCTGCAAGGCGAGCGCGACGCCGCCGAACCGATCTAACGATTCACTTTCGAATGCGCATCGGGCCGACATTTAACGTTGCATACCGCGCGCTGCGCCGAAACAAAATGCGTTCGGTGCTTACTGCGCTCGGTATCATCATCGGCGTCGGCGCGGTCATCGCGATGGTCGGGATCGGCAACGGCGCCAAGGCACAGGTCGAATCACAAATCGCCAGCCTGGGAGAAAATGTGATCCTGATTTTTTCCGGCAGCACAACGTCGAGTGGGATCCGCACCGGTTGGGGCGGAGCGGGCACATTGAAAATTGAAGACGCTGAAGCAATCCGTCGGGAAGTGCCCGGCGTCATCAGCGTTAGCGAAGAAGTTGTTTCCACCACGCAGGTCGCCGCTGGAAATCAAAACTGGTTCACCCGGATTTACGGAGAATCAGCGGATTACTTCGATATTCGTCAATGGCCGCTGGCCGACGGCGTACCGTTTACAGCGCAGGATGTGCGCAGCGCGAACAAGGTTTGTGTGATTGGCCGCACGACTGCGACGCAAATTTACGGCAACGAAAATCCGATCGGTCAGATTTTGCGGATTAAAAACGTGCCGTTCACGATTCTTGGCGTGCTGACGCCCAAAGGGCTTAGCCCTCAGGGCGTGGATCAGGACGACATCGTCGTCATGCCGTACACCAGCGCGATGAAACGGGTGATCGGTGGCACTACGTTGCGCAACATCAACGTGCAGATTGGCGACGCGCGGCAGGTCGAAGCCGCGCAGCAACAAATCATCTCGTTGCTTCGACAAAGGCATAACATTCGCCCCGGCCGCGACGACGATTTCACCGTGCGCACCCAACAGGAAATCGCCGAAGCCGCCACGGCCACTTCGCGGGTGATGACGGTGCTGCTCGGCGCAATCGCAGGCGTGTCACTGCTCGTGGGCGGCATCGGCATCATGAACATTATGCTGGTGAGTGTGACCGAGCGGACGCGCGAGATCGGTGTGCGCATGGCTGTGGGCGCCCGCGGGAACGACATTCTTACCCAGTTTCTAATCGAAGCCGTCACGCTGAGTTCGGTCGGTGGCGTGATCGGAATCATCTGCGGCATCGCCGCATCCAGGATCCTGTCGATCTACGCCAACTGGCCAACGCTGATTTCCATCAGCTCAATCGCAATCGCATTCCTATTCAGCGCAGCTGTCGGCGTCTTTTTCGGGTTTTATCCAGCGCGCCAAGCCGCCGCGCTCGACCCGATCGAAGCGCTCCGATACGAGTAGAAAGGCAGCCACGAATGAACACCAATGAACACTAATAAAGTATCAGATTTCGTGTTTATTCGTTTCGATTAGTGGTTACAAATCTGTATGGCTGAGCACATTGGTTTTGAAAAACTCGTTGCGGAAGCAAAGAAGAACATCGCCGAGATTTCGCCGCAGGATGCCGCTGCGAAATTGGATACTGGCGAAGCGGTAATCGTTGACGTCCGCGAAAAAGACGAATGGGACGAAGGACATATCCCCGGCGCAATGCACATGAGTCGCGGTACCATCGAACTCGACATTGAAGAAAAAGTTGCCGACCCGAACGCAATGATCATCTGCCACTGCGGCGGTGGTGGCCGGTCTGCACTCGCAGCCGAGAACCTGCAAAAAATGGGCTACAAAAACGTCCGTTCCATGGCCGGCGGCTTAAAAGCGTGGAAAGTCGCCGGACTGCCAGCGACCAAATAGCTTTTTCACCGAGCAACACTGCGAGACAACGCCTCATGCGCGTGCACAAATGGTAATCGAAGTTGCCTCACGGCGCGAGCACGCGGAAAATCCGAAGCATGCGTGCTCATTTCCATTCGCCGGGAGAATCGAGATCTGCTCAGTCAACACTCTGGGCAGTTCTGGCAATGACGTTTATCGCAGCCATTTCGGTCCCCGCGCAAAAGTCACCCGTGCAACACTCTAACGCCGAAGGGAATCCATTGCTTACCGAGAGCGCGTTGCCGTATCACTACCCCGCGTTCGACAAGATTAAGGACGAACATTTTGTACCGGCTATCGAAGCTGGAATGCGCTACCAACTGCAGGAAGTGGAGACGATCGCGGACAATTCCGACAAACCGACGTTCGACAACACGATTGTCGCCCTCGAGCGCAGCGGGCAATTGCTCGACCGCGCCCAGCGCACGTTTTCGAACCTGAACGCGTGCGATACAAACCCCATTCGACAGAAGATCGATAAGGAAACGGCGCCGAAACGTGCTGCGCACCGCGACGAGATTTTTTTGAATCCGAAATTGTTCGGGCGAGTCCAGGCGCTTTATGAGAAGCGCGACAAGCTCGGGCTCGATCCCGAATCGGCTTATTTGCTTGAACGTTACTACAAGGATTTCGTGCGCGCTGGAGCGAAGCTGTCTGATTCAGACAAGGAGAAGCTAAAAGAGATCAACGCTGAGTTAGCCAGGTTGCAGACGCAGTTTGAGCAAGACGTCCTGAAGGAGCGGAACGCGTCGTCGATCATCGTCGGTCGCAAAGAAGAGCTCACTGGCCTAACGAAAGACCAAATAGCGAGCGTCACGGCCGCGGCCAAAGCCGCGAACGAGGAAGGGAAGTCCGTCATCGAGCTTCAGAACACGACAGGCCAGCCGTTGCTTGGCTCTTTGCAGGACCGACGTCTGCGCGAACGGATCATGCAGGCATCACTCTCGCGGAACAGCAAAGGCGGCGAGTTCGACACGCGCGACGTTGTCCTGCGCACCGCACAACTGCGCGCCGAGAAAGCAAAGTTGCTTGGCTATCCAAATTGGGCGGCATACCAACTCGAAGACCAAACCGCGCACGATGTTCCGACGGTAAACAAACTGCTGGCCGATCTCGCGCCGCCTGCGGTCGCGAATGCGAAACGTGAAGCAGCCGACATGCAGAAGATTGTCGATCAAGGAAACGACGGGTTCCGAATCGCGCCATGGGACTGGGATTTTTATTCCGAGAAAGTCCGCAAGGCGAAATACAACTTCGACGAATCGGAGGTGCGACCCTATTACGAGTTGAATCACGTGATCATCGACGGCGTCTTTTACGCCGCTCAAAAGCTTTACGGTCTCACGTTCAAGGAACGCCACGATTTGCCAGTGTATCAAACCGACGTCCGCGTATTTGAAGTTTGCGATCGCGACGGCAAACCGCTCGCGCTGTTCATCGGCGATTATTTCGCGCGGCCATCCAAGAACGGGGGCGCCTGGATGAACGCTTACGTGCAGCAAAGCGGTCTATTCGGGACGAAGCCGGTCGTCGCGAATCATCTCAATATTCCGAAGCCGCCGCCGGGCGAGCCGACATTGCTCACTCAAGATGAAGTGCGGACCGCGTTTCACGAATTCGGCCATGCGCTGCACGGCATGTTTTCCAACGTAAAATATCCGCGGTTCAGCGGAACGAGCGTGCCGCGTGACTTTGTCGAGTATCCGTCGCAGGTAAACGAGATGTGGGCCGCGTGGCCGGAAGTCCTGGGCAATTACGCGAAACATTACAAGACCGGGGAACCAATGCCGCAGGCGTTGCTCGACAAGGTCAAGGCCGCGGAAAAATTCAATCAGGGATTCAAGACGACTGAATACCTGTCGGCCACGCTGCTCGACCAGGCGTGGCATCAACTGAATCCATCCGACGTTCCGAAAGACGCAGTTGCGTTTGAATCGGAAGCATTGCACAACGCCGGAGTCGACTTTCCCCCGGTGCCGCCGCGGTATCGCACCTTCTATTTTTCACACGCATTCGCCGGCGGCTACTCGGCCGGTTATTACTCGTATATCTGGAGCGAAGTGCTCGACGCCGACACGGTCGAGTGGTTTAAGCAACACGGCGGATTGAAACGCGAGAACGGCGACCGCTTTCGCGCCATGTTGCTCTCGCGCGGCGGATCCGCTGACGCCCTCGGCTTATTTAGGAATTTCGTCGGACGCGATCCCTACATCGAACCGTTGCTGGAGCGCCGGGGGCTCGAGCAAACGCCGGGCTCCAACGCCACCAAGACCGAACCGCAACCTCGGGTAAAATAGGGCGACGGTCTGATTGCGAAAATCCATGCAAATCCACGACGCTGGATTCAATTGCCGGTGGAATGCTGTTGCAATTCTGTTAGGTTTAAAATCCCGTGAATAAAACTTCTGAGGTGACTCAAGGCGGTGGTGCGCCTGCCGCCGGAGCGGCTCCGATTTCCGACCGGGCCGATCTACGTCCTGAAAGCATCCAGGATGCCGTGATCCGGCTCGCCGGAGATTCGCAGGACGGAATTCAAACTGCCGGAGCATTCCTCGCACGACTCGCCGGCCGCAGCGAACACGACGTCATGACGTACATGACGATTCCGGCGACGATCTCGGGTGGACCGTCCATTTTCCAGGTGCGCATCGGTTCCGGGGAAGTGTTATCCGCAGGTGATGAAGCCGATTTTCTAGTCGCGTTTTACCAACACAGTTACCAGGACCACATCGGTTTCCTGCGCGAGGGAGGGATCCTGCTCTACGACTCGGACAACGTCGAGCCAAATTTGGACGATAAACGTTTCGTTTATGTCGGCGTGCCGATCACTGGTCTGACCGTCGAAGCGCTCGGCGGCACGGCCAAAGACAAAGGCAAAAACATTTTCGTCCTCGGTCTGATCTCAAAAATTTTTAATCTCGACGTCGAGAAGCTGAAAAGACTGATTACCGAAAAATTCTCGGGCAAGGACGAGAGCATCGTGAACACCGCGTTGATGGCGTTCCAGGCCGGTTACGGGTATCCGGTGGGAAATGTTTTAACGAAACATTATCGATTTGAGCACATCCCCAGAGCGAGCGGTCGCGCTCAGATCACGATGGACGGCAATCAGGCGATCGCATACGGCCTCATCGCGGGCGGCGTACGCTACGGCGCCGGTTATCCGATTACGCCGTGGTCGTCGATCATGGAAACACTCCGGCGCGAGTTGCCGAAATACGGCGGAATCTTTGTGCAGGCCGAGGACGAGCTTGGTGCGGTGTCGTTGGCTCTCGGATTTTCGTATTCAGGATATCTCGCGGTCACTGGCAGCGCCGGCCCGGGTATCTCGCTCAAGGCCGAGGCGATAGGTTGGGCATCAATGGCGGAGATTCCGCTTATTGTTTGCAACATTCAACGCGGCGGTCCGAGCACAGGGTTGCCGACAAACGTTGAGCAAAGCGACCTTCATCAAGCGATCTTTGGAAGCCACGGGGACAGCCCGCGCGTCGTGCTAGCGGCTGCGAGCGTGGAAGATTGTTTTTATATCGCAATCGAAGCCGCCCGAATCGCGCGGAAATACAGCACACCCGTCTTCATTTTGAGCGATACATCGCTGGCCACGCGCATCGAAGCGTTCGATGAACCCGATTTGTCAAAGTTCATGGTTGATCCCAAGCCGGACCTAACGCCGCGGCAGACGCACAAGCCGTATCCGATCGATCAAATCACCCAGCACGTCCCGCCGGGCACACGTATTCTCGACGGAAAATACCCGCTCTTGGCTGGACTCGAGGACGACGAGATGGGCCATCCGACCGGCAGCCCGAAATTGCACATGGCCATGACCGCAAAGCGTCGTAACAAATTGCGCAAACTAGCCGAAGAAATCCCGGTGCCGGAAGTTTATGGCGATCAGGAAGGCGATACGCTGCTCGTCGGTTGGGGATCAACCTACGGGCCGGTCCATGACGCGGTGAAAATGGCGCGAGAACAGGGCGAAAAAATCGGCGCCCTTCACCTGCGCCACGTCCATCCGTTACCGAATGGACTTGAAAAAATATGGCCAAAATTCAAGCGCATTGTCACCGTCGAGATGAACGATCAGGGCCTTTATGGTTTCGGCCAGCTCGCCACCATTTTGCGCGCTCGCTACTGCGAACCGAAAATCGAAAGCGTCACCAAAACCGACGGTCTTACCTTCCGAGTGAAAGAAATTTTGGACGGCGTGTTCAAGGGCCGCCCGTTTGCCAGGACAATTCCCCGCGACGGCGCAGCCATCGTGCACACAGGCACTGCCCCGGAGAACGTGAAGTCCACCAGAGAAATCGTGCCGCAGGGCGTGGGATAGGAATGTTTGATGTGACATGTTTGAGGTTTGATTTGGTTGCAGGGCGCCTGTGTCAGGCGCCGGGATGACTTTATGAACGAAACAACAACGGGAAATGGTTCCGGTGCAGAGGCGGCTCTGTCGGCCGCTGTGGTTGAGGCACCGAGGGAAAAGTTAGCCAAAAAAGCAATCACCGCCGATCACCCTACGTGGTGTCCGGGCTGCGGCGATTTCGCCGTGCTCGCCTCGTTCTACAAATTTCTGGAAAAACGAAATCTCGAGCACGAAAAGATTGTCACGCTTGCAGGGATCGGTTGTTCGTCGCGCTTTCCGTATTTCGTCAATGGTCACGGTGCACACTTCATTCACGGTCGCGCGGTCCCGCTTGCCAGCGGTATCAGCCTCGCCAGGCCCGATCTCCACGTGTTTCTGTTCGGCGGCGACGGCGACGGCTTTTCGATTGGTGGCAATCATCTCGATCACGGCGCGCGCAAGAACATCAACATGACGTATTTCATCATGGACAACTTCGTCTATGGCCTGACGAAGAAACAGACCTCGCCGACCTCGCCACTGGGATTCAAGAGCAAAACCGATCCCACCGGCGCGATCGATCAGCCGGTGAATCCGATGAAAAAACTGGTTTCGGCCGGTGCCACGTTCATCGCGCGGACCCACGCCGCGAACGTCGCTCACATGATGCAGATGATCGAGCGCGCCTTCGATCACCAAGGCTTCAGTGTCATCGAATGTTTGAGCGAATGCGTCGAGTTTTTCCCGGACGTCTTCGATCCAGCCAACCCACGCAAGGGCGGCAGTTTCGAAGTGATCCAGGAAAAGAAATGGGACGGCACACCCGAGGACGAAATGCGCCACGACGTCACCGACGAGCTCGCCGCGTACAAACTCGCCTCGCTTCCGTTCCCCGGCGTCTTCGGAGTGTTTTACCAATCGGATCGCCCGACGAAGAATGCCCTCGAGAAAAAGTGGATCGAAACAACGCGAGAGAAGACTGGCAATGCCAGCGATCTCGAAATCCTCCAGAAAACCTTCGACCGAATAAAGTGACAATGTCCGCAGCATTGTCATCCTGAGCGCAGTCGAAGGATCTTGCATCCTTCACGCAACACGCCGTACCTAGTTCACATTTCTAATTCTTCTTCGCTACTTTCCTGATCCGCCCGTGGTTAACTAATAAGACATGAAAATGATGAAATTGCGTTTCTTGGTTTTAGCTGGATTTCTCGCGTTGCCTTTTGGCGCTTCGTTCGCGCAAGTTGGCATATCCATCAACGTCGCCCCGCCGGTTTTGCCGGTATACGAGCAACCGCTCTGTCCGACGCCAGGCTACATCTGGACTCCCGGTTACTGGGGGTGGGGTGACGGGGATTATTATTGGGTCCCTGGCGTCTGGGTCCCCCCGCCGCGAGTGGGCCTGCTGTGGACGCCCGCCTGGTGGGGATGGAACAATGGCGCTTACGCTTTTCATCAGGGTTACTGGGGACCAACCGTCGGTTTTTACGGCGGAATTAACTACGGCCACGGCTATTGGGGAAATGGTTACGGGGGCGGACGCTGGGTAGGAAATACGTTCCGTTACAACACCGCTGTAACGCGCGTAAACACCACCGTCATTCACAACACGTACATCGATCGGACGGTGGTGAATAAACAGGTGAACCGTAGCCATACCAGCTTCAACGGTCCAAACGGGATAAAAGCGCAGCCAACTGCGGAACAGAAGGCCGCTGCTCAGAACGCGAAGAGAATCCCACCAACCTCCCAGCAGCTTGCACGGAAGGAGGCAGCAGCCAAAGATCCAAAGCTCCAAGCATCGAACAACAAGGGCCATCCGAACGCCGATGCGATCAAATCATTCAACAAGGGCGAAGGCGTGGACGCGGGGCGCGGCAAAGGCGCGCAAGGACCCGGGGCCGCAGCCGGAACTGCAGCGGGACAAGCTGGAAACAAGCCTGGCAATATGCCCGAAAACAACCGCCCGGGCACGGGGACGGGGCAAGGTCAACTCGCAAAGGGAAAAGCTGGAAACAACCGCGGTAATATGGCTCAACACAATCGCCAGGGTGCAGGAGCTGGAAATGCCGGAGCAAACGGGAACAAGCTCAAAACCGGAAATCACGGGAACATGCGAACCGCTGGCGAAAGCCAAGCCAAAATGCACACCGGCAAAATGGCGGGGGCCGGAGGAACTGCTCACGGGCAACATGCAATGAATCGGCAGGTGCAACATCGTCAACAAATGGGCGGGCAGCATCAGCAGCAGAAAATGAAGGCGCAACCTCATCCGAAAATGCAAGGTGGAGGAAATCGCCCCCACCCCAGCGGCCAGCAACATGGCAAGAAACCGCAAGGCAAACCCGAGAAACAACACGGTCCCCGCTAGGGCACGCGTTTGCCTCATAGCTTGACTTCATCCCTTTTATGAAATGCAGGTCCTCTGCACTTCTTACCTCATCAGTTTTACTTTTAACTTTCGCCGTCACTGAGACCTCGGCGGAAAAATCGCCGTCAGATCAGGCGCCGGCCATCGCAGCGTTGGCCCAGAAAGCGATAAAGACCGACCATCTGCGAGCGGTCATCGTCAAGGTCACGCAAGGCGACAGGGTCGTCATCAGCCAGGCGTTCGGCGAATCGATGACCGGCGTACCGGCGACCACAGCGATGCATTTCCGCAACGGCGCTGTCGCGATCGCTTACCTCGGCACGTTGCTCATGCAATTCGTGGACGAGCACAAGGTCAAACTCGACGACACGATCGAGCGCTGGATGCCGGACCTTCCCGAGGCAAACAAGGTCACGTTAAAAATGCTGGCGAACCAGACTTCGGGTTATCCGGACTTCGAGACCGATCCGAAGTTCCTCTCAGCTTTCGAAGCCGATCCGTTCCACATCTTCACTTTCGAAGAGCGGCTCAAAATCGCGTTCTCGCGCCCAATGATGTTCGACCCGGGAACGAACTGGAGCTACGCCCACACGAACTTCATGATCCTCGGCGAGATTTTATCCAAAATTGGCGGCGAACCGCTGGATGTGCTCCTGCGCGAAAAGGTTCTTGTCCCAATGGGACTGAAGAACACCACCGCCACGCAGACTTCCGAGATGCCAAGCCCGGTCCTCCACGCGTTCGACTCCGAGCGCCGGCCCGTGCTCAAGATTCCTGCGGACATCCCGTTCTACGAGGAGACGACCTTCTGGAACGCGCAATGGGGAACGCCGATCGGAGCGAATCAGACGACCAACATCGACGACATGATCACCACCGCGGTTAAGGTTGGCACCGGCGCCCTCATCTCGAAATCCAGTTACGAAGCCATGACCGGCCCACACTTGCTCGGGTTCGGAAAAAAGCAGGACAACTGCGCGCCCTCCTGCTTCACACAAGTGAACGGATATAACTACGGGCTGGGCGTGGTGCGCTCGGGCTCATGGCTTTTGCAGAACCCGCTCCTTGACGGCTACAGCGCGACGGAGGCGTATCTGCCCTCGAAGAAAATTGCTATCGCCGTGGCAACGACCTTCGCGCCGGAAGCGTTCGATTCGCAGGGAAACTATGCGAATTCCAGCGACACATTGTTCCGATCGATCGGCGCGCTCATGGCGCCGGACGACGCGCCGCCGGTACCGACCACGAAATCTGCCCAGGCGACGCCTTCAATAGCGGATCCGTCCGTTCAATCCGCGATCGTGGCAGCCGTCGAAAACGATCGCAAACACTTTGGCGGCAACACGCCCGTCCCAGCCACTCTGATCGGCGTCTGGGATGCCAAAGGAAACAGCTTTATCCGTGCCTTCGGCGACGCCGATCTTAAAAAGAAAGTTTCTCTGACTGCGGCTGACCATTTTCGCATCGGCAGTAATACCAAGACGTTCGTCGACGGGCATAACGATCGTTGCATGGATAAACTACCAGGCTAAGGAGCCGGTTGAAGGCGTTGCAAGCGTCATGGTCCGCGATATCGCGCGAATCATCACGCCCGGCCACGTTCCATTCGTGTACAAGGAGAATTCGAGGCTCCCCGAACCCTAATCGATAACAGAATCCTGCACTTTCTTCGTACTTGTTACTTCTTGTCGACGGTCACGCATACGAAAGTTGCAGGAATCGACGTACCGTCTCGAGTCGTGTTCTGCCTGTTGAACAGCTCTTCGAGCTCTTTCTGTAGCTCAGCCGCTCGTCCTTGTTTTTCCGCGGCTTCGAACGCATTCATGGTCGGGCCATAATATTTCCTGAATACATCCACGTACGCTGAGGGCTCACCCGGAAAATTAAAAGTGAACGTGTCGCGGACGAATGAGATATCGTCTTTGGCAACTCCTGCCGCGGTGAAGCGCTCGATCACATTGCTCTCCACGCCCCATGTCATTGGGCTAACGAACCCTTCCGGTGGTGGTGGCGTATAGTTTGAACTGATCTTCAAAAGCTGCGCCACGAGTGTCGGATCGTCAGGAATCCAGTTGCCCATTACGATCCGACCGCCGGGACGTGTTACGCGCACCATCTCTTTGGCAACATCGAACGGCTTGGGCGCAAACATCGCTCCGAAGACGCTGACGACGAGATCGAAACAATTGTCCGGCACCTGCTCCAAATTGGAGGCATCCCCTTCCTGAAACTTAACGTTCGTTAGGCCTTGCTCCGCCGCCCGCCTGTTGCCAGCCTCGACCAGGTTCCGCGCAATATCGATACCAAGCACATCTGCGCCAAGTTTCGCCTCGGGTATTGCTGTAGTGCCGTCGCCGCAGCCCAGATCCAGCACCTTCATTCCTTTCGTGATTCCGAGTTTCTGCACCAGCGCTTCTCCGCTTTGGCGCATCGTGTCGGCGATGCGCCTGAAATCGCCTTTTTCCCAAAGGGCTTTGTTCGGATTCACCGGAGTATTCATTAACGCGACCTTATCGTTAGCCTCGCGTAGCCGCAATGAGATCTGGGGAGTGAACTCTTAAATTTTCTGTTTCAACGATTCGAGATTTTAACGAGCAACGTCCAGTTCGACGCGCATCCCGGATATACTCAGCTCAGTCGGCAGGAAACCGGTGTCGGTGTAGGTAATGCTAACGCTCTGCCGGTCTTCTTTTGAGACAGAGACTATGCCGCTCATGCCTGTGACTGAAGCGACATCTTCTTTCCAACCCGCGTCGCGAAACTGTGTCCGCAGAGATTCGACGGCCGCTTTGGCTTTCCCTTTGCCGACAGTGAACTTGATCGAGTCCTTCGTCTGCTTCACGTCTTTCGCATCCGCGGGCAGTGTGACGGCGACTGTCGGCACTTTGTTCCTTTCGGCCAGTTCCGCGGTATCCTTCGCCTCCTTTGCTGCTTTCGCTTCCGCAGCGGCGCGCAGCTTTGGCGCTGCCTCTTTTAGTCGGCGATCGAGCTCGGCGGTTTCCGTCGCGCTTTGAAAACGAACCGACAAGCGAAGCTTGTCGCCATAAACGTAGGGCATCGAAAGAGTGATCATATCTTTCGCGAGATTGCGAAAGATCATGGTCGGCTTGTTATCGACGTCGACCATATGATCCATGGTGGATTTCCAGCCCGCGGCGGGCAGAGTTTTTCGATAGAAATCGACGATGGCGTCCTGGTTCGTCGTCGCAAACGTTAATTCCGGGGGCTCATCGACGTAACGCAGATCCTCGACGTTCGGCGGCGCGGGAATGTCAGCCGAGATTAACTCATTCGAATACTGGATCATGGTCTTCCCGCCCTGCGCGGGCGCGGACGAGACGGTCGCGGTGGCGAGATTTGCGTTCTGTTTGAAGACGGCGGAATCCCCGGCGGTGCCATACGGCACCCAGCCTTGCGCGACAAAGAGATCGCGGCACGCATCGGCAGTTGCGGCGACGGCGGCTTGGGTTTCATACATCGCGGTGGAGTCGCCGACATATACAGGCTTTGCGTTCGGAGGGACCGGGAGCTTACCGGGCTTCACGTTCCCCTGGTTTTGAAGCCTGACCTGCACGTAGCCGGGCTCACCATGCGGAGAGACCGAGACAAAAACGACAAATCCGCTACGCGAGAACATCGCGCTAGCCGATTGATCAGTGACGGAGCTGTTCGGCAATTCTTTCCAGCCTTGTGCGAGAAGCGCCTTTCGGTTGAACTCGAAGGCCGGCTTAACATCGCCGGTTGCGAGATAAAAAAGGTTGGCCACCTGGGGCGACTCGAGGGGCTTCGCACCGTCCGTGAGCGGAAACGTTGAGAGATCCAAGACCTTGGCCGCTTGTTCGACTGTGGCCGGCGTTTTAATCGCGTCGGCATCGGTCGTGTCATCCGCCGCCTGGTTTTTCGATCCACATCCGAAGAGGCAACCAAGTGCGCAGACCACGAACACCTTCCACATCACGGTGCGCGAGCAGAGGTAAATTACATTGTCCATACGTCGCGATCATACCTGCAACGGTAGGCTCGCTTCGAGCGCGATTTTCCTTCTTAATTAACTCGCTCGCTGCGCGCACTCTTTGGCTTGTACCATCGCAGACAACTGCCAGTCCGGTTCGGATCCTTCAATGTCGCTCATCCCACTCGCTCCATTCTTCCTTCTTCCTTCATATTTCATACTTTATAAGCATGGCCCCGCGTTTCAGGCGACGGGGACGATGGTAGCCGCCGCCATTTCCTCGGGAGGTATCTCGGCCTTGTCGGTGATCAGCCTGCGCAGGAACGGAATGAGCACGACCAGCGCGACGCCGACCAGGAGACTGCCCGCGCCGAGCGCGGCGAAGAGCTTCACATATTCAGGGTTGGTCGCGACCGCCGTTGTGCCGTTCGGTTCGGGGATCATGCCCGAGAAGTCACCGGCAAAGAGTGACGCGAGACCCGTCACGAGCATCCAGCTGCCCATCATCACGCCCTGATACTGCTTTGGCGCGAGCTTGCCGATCATCGCGTATCCGATCGGAGAGATGAGCAACTCACCGATGCTCTGCAGCACATAACTCATGAACAGCCACCCGAACGCACTCTTACCGTCGACGCCGGCCAGCTTGATGCCCAACGGGAGAATGAGAAAAGCCAGCGCCATCAGGAGCAGCGCGGCTGCAAACTGCTTCGGGATATCGATCCTCCACCCCTTCGCGCGCATCCGGGTGAAGAGCCATGCGAGCAGCGGTCCGCCGAGCACGATGCAGACAGTGTTGATGTTCTGAATCCACTGCGGCTGAATCTTCACCGCACCAACCATAAGGTCGACGTTGTTGACCGCGAACAGCATCAGACCGTTCGGTGCCATTTGGTAGAGCGACCAGAACATCAGCGAGCCGATGGTTAGAATCAGGTAGGCCGTCATGTTCCGCCGCTCGCGGCGATCGCGGTGGCGAACCGTGAGGTAGATCAACGCCAGCGCGACTGCGGCGCAGATCGCCTTGATAATCGTCTCGGTCCCGCCCGGCCGCTGGAGCATGAACCAGACGACGGGGACGAGCCCGATGAGAATGGCGATGCCAGCGAGCTGGCGCAGCCGGAACTGCTTTGGCGTCGCGTCGAGCAGCAGTGTGTTGCGGTCGGTCAGGGTCTTCCAGTTGAACAGGGCGAGGACGATGGCGCCGAAGTTGCCGAGCGTCGCGAAGATGAAAAGGCTCGAGTAGCTCTGGGTGGCTTGGAAATAACCGGCGGCGCTAAATCCGACGAAGAAGCCGACATTCATACCGGCGTAATTCCAGAGGAAGGCTCCTTCGCGGCGTGGGTCCTCCGGGGTAAAGCGCTGCGTAAGCATCATGTTGATGCAGGTGACATTGAGACCGCTGCCGGTAAGAAAGAGGGCGAGGCCGACGTAGAAGAGCGCGAGCGTGCCAACCGCAATGCACCCGCAACCGATAACCTGCAGCGCCATGCCCCCGACGAAAAGATTCCGGTTCGAGAGGAAACGGCCGCCCAGGTAACCGCCGAAGAGGTGCAGGCCATAGTTGAAAGCGCCGAACACGCCCATCAACGTAGTGGCCACTTTCACCGAAAGCTGCAGATGCTTCGTCGCGTAGAGGACCAACGTCGAGTAAAGAACGGCGAAGCCGAGCGTCGAGAAGATCTGAATGAAGAACAGCGCGGCCGTTCCCTCCGGAGCCGCGGAGAAAAGGCGTTTGAGCGATTTCATCGAGCGTCCTTTGTCACTCGCAACCCCCGCCAATGTCAAGCCACTCTCTGTCCTCTGACTTTCTGCCCTCCGATTTCTGACCTCTGCGCGTTTTTTTGCCATTAGTCGCCGAAAGCTGTTTGACTGTATTTATCGCTTGATACGTGAACTCTGTTTAGTATAGTGAACAGTGTTTATGAAAGCGACAGCGAGACGGCAACGTTACCGGCAGGAAATGCGCTCTGAAATCCTAAACGCAGCCCGGGAAATCTTCGTGCGGAATGGCTTCGAAGGCTTTTCCATGCGAATCCTCGCCCGCTCCGCCGGCTACTCGCCTGCTGCGATTTATCTCCACTTTAAGAGCAAGGAAGAGCTCTTCGACATTCTGGTCGAGGAAAGCTTCGTCTCATTGTACGATGCGCTTGGCATCTTGCTAAAAGAACGAGGCAAGGATCCGGTGCGACAATTGAAGCGCGGGTTGCGGCTCTATGTGGAATGGGGATTGAAACAACCCAGCGCCTACCAAATCGCTTTCATGGTCCGAAATCCTGCGAAGAAGCCGTACCGGACTCATCGCGCATTCGATCTTGCGCGCGCCCTGGTCAAACTTTGCCTGGGCAGATCCAAGGCCGCCGAGCACGAATTGGAATTGCGTACCCAGGCGCTGTGGGCCGCCACGCACGGCATCACCTCTCTTCTCATGCAGAGATCCTCTTTTCCCTGGGTCTCGAAGCAACGCCTGATCGATCAGGTAATCGACAGCGCCGTGCAAGGGGCAATCTCTCCAATGAAGCGACGAAAATTAAACCGGAAAGATTAGGAGGGCACCTATGCAAACTAAATTCGAAACCCCGGCAAAAAAATCCGAGGCAGCGAGAACTGGATCCTGGATTCCTTTAGTTGTCGCGGTTGTTCTTCTGCCATTTGCCAACGGAGCAAACGCCATCGCGCTCGCCGCATGGTTGGCGCCGCTCTTTTTGCTGCGATTTGCTCGAAGGCAGAGGATCATTGTCGGCATTCCCTTTGTTCTGGCCGTGCAAGTTGCCGCGCTCGCGTTCCAGTATCGCGGAATGGTGCCGTTTCCGACGGCTCTCTACGTGGCCGTGATAGTCTTTTATGGCCTGTGTTTCACTCTGCCCTATCTGGGCGACCGTCTCCTGGCGCGCCGGCTCTCCGTCTTTCCGGGCACGCTCGTTTTTCCGCTGATCTGGACAACAATAGAATATCTCCTGTCTCTTGGACCGTTCGGAAGCTGGTTTGCGACGGCCTATTCACAGTACGGTAACCTGGCGCTGCTCCAAATGCTTTCGGTCACCGGCCTCTGGGGTGTCACATTCCTGATCGGATGGACGGCCGCGACGGGAAATGCGTTGTGGGAAGAGTGGACCATTGCGCGACGCGTCCCGCGGGTTGCGATATGGTGCGCTTTGCTTGTCATCATCACGATGCTCGCGGGTGGTGCGCGTCTCGCCCTCTTCCCACCGGAGGGAAAAACCGTCCGGGTGGCCACCCTTTCACGGATCGATGGCAAATTGCATCCTGATCCGAAAGTCGTCGGGCGCATGTTCCACAACGAGCCACTCACCTCTGAAGAAATTGCGACGATTCGGGAAAGCGCGGCTGCGATTGATAACGACTTGCTGAACCGGACCGAGCGCGAGGCAAAAGCTGGGGCCCACATCATTTTCTGGGGTGAAGCGAATGCACCGGTGCTGAAGGAGGATGAGAACGATCTGATCCGGAGTGGCGGGATCCTGGCGAAGCGCGATGGCGTGTATCTCGGAATAACGCTTGCCAGCTGGCATCTGGAAACAACGCCGTCTCTCGAAAACAAGATCGTTCTCGTTCAACCCGATGGCAGTCCTGCCTGGGAATTTTTTAAAGCCCATCCGGTGCCAGGTGGGGAAGCGGCGATCTCCATTCGGGGCGATGGAAAGTTACGCGCACTTGATACTCCCTACGGGCGGCTGAGTTCGGTAATCTGTTTCGATGCCGATTTTCCTCAGCTCCTCGGACAGGCGGGACGACTGGGAACCGATATAATGCTCGATCCGTCTAACGATTGGAAAGCGATCGACCCGTGGCATACGAGGATGGCTAGTTTTCGAGCAATCGAACAGGGGTTCAACCTCGTCCGGCACACGAGCCAGGGTCTCTCTGCCGCTTTCGACTACCAAGGTCGACAGCTGGCATCGATGGATCACTACCACACCACCGATCACGTCCTCGTAGCACAGGTTCCGACTCGCGGAACGCGGACTCTCTACGCGCTGATTGGAGACTGGTTTGCCTGGGCTTGCCTGGTTGGGCTAACAGGTCTGGTCATCTTGGGAGCAAAAAATCCTGACCTCTGATTTCTGCTTCCGCTCGCCGCAGCGGGCGATGTCACGCCGCCCCTGATGCTAGAAGTGAATGGAGCCGACGGGAAGCAGTGCTACATGGACAAGCGAAGCGCGGCTAAAAGCCGAGAAGTGGGAACGTCGAGTCAAAAACCGTCGCGTCAGCGCCGGCACTCGCACACGCCTCATAACTGGCTTCTGCTCGATTTAACGTTGTACCTTTTTAACGCTTAACCATTCAACGAGTCACGTGGCGACAGCCTGAATCTGTTGCCTGACCCCAATTCTCCCTCCGCTATCTACCAAGCGCGGCCTTAGATTCTGTAACGCAAATATCACGCGGAAACTCTCGCGTTCTTTTCGCTGAGGAGTTTATTAAATCTTTCTTGCCCCGTGAAAGAAGAAGTCCTCGATACTCATTCCAAGGCGCTGAAGATCAATCTCGATCCGCGCTGGTACGGCACTTTTGCCGAGATCGGCGCGGGCCAGGAAGTCGTGCGCTGGTTTTTCCGTGTCGGCGGCGCCGCGGGAACCATCGCCAAGAGCATGTCGGCTTATGACATGAAAGTGAGCGACGCCATCTACGGGCACGCTGACCGCTATGTTTCGCGCGCCCGGCTGCAGGCGATGCTTGACCGCGAATTTGATCTCGACGTGGAGCGACTGGGGCCAGAACGCGGCGAAGACACTTCGTTCTTCGCTTTCGCAGATACAGTGGTGGCGCGGAGCTATCGTGGTACCAGCGAGTGCCACGGCTGGATGGGAATGAAATTTCAGAGCCGCGCCAACGACCAGCCCAGCCAGATCGTGATGCACGTGCGCATGCTGGACGAGGAAACATCGGCGCAACAGGAGGCGCTCGGCATTGTGGGAGTAAACCTTTGCTACGGCGCGTTCTTCCTAAGTCATGTGCCGGATGAACTGGTTGAGTCGCTACTCGATAACCTCACCACGCGTCGCCTCGAGGTCGACATGCTCGAGTTCAGCGGAATCGAATTCCGCAACGTGGACAACCGCATCATGGCGCTCAAGCTCGTGCAACTGGGACTGAGCGGCGCCGCCATGTTTGGGCCGAATCGCGAAGTACTGCAGCCTTCCGACATGTTGCATAGCAAGGCCGTGCTGGTCGAGCGTGGCAGTTTTCGTCCGGTCACGCACGTTAACCTCGACATGCTGGAATGCGCTCTGGCGAAATTTAAACAAGATCCCGCGGTGAAGGACAAGCCCATCCTCACTCTAATGGAACTCACCATGCGCAATCTGCTGGCTGGCGGCACGGAGGTAGACCGTCGCGATTTCCTCGCGCGCGCAGACGTCCTCGCTGCGTGCGGCATGACCGTGCTCATCTCCGATTACTTCCAATACTACCGGCTCGCCGCGTATCTCTCCTGGCGGACGCGCGAACGCATCGGCATTGTCCTGGGTGTTCCTAGTATTTTGGAATTGTTCGACGAAAAATATTACACCGACTTGCCCGGCGGCATTCTTGAGAACTTTGGCCGCCTCTTGAAGAACGACCTGAAAATTTACGTTTATCCCCTGCAGCGAAGTCCCACAGATGAATTACAGACGATCCGGAATGTGAACCTCAAATCTGATCTGCAACTGCTCTACGATTATCTTTGTCGTCGCGGCAGCTTCGTGCAGCTCGATAACTATAATCCCAAATATCTGCCGATCTTTTCGCGCGACGTGCTCAAGCGCATCGCCACGGGAGACGAAAGCTGGGACCAGATGGTCCCACCGCAAGTTGCCGAGATCATCCGCCGCCGCGGTTTCTTCGGATACAAGAAAAGCTAAGACCCGCGCATCGGCATAGCGGCGGCTGTGTCAGCCGCAAATCTGTAAAGGCGGCGCAGCCTGTCCTGAGTCTGTCGAAGGGGGCAACCGCAAATCTGAAATTCTTGTCGCAGCGGGTACCGCGTCGCTAGAATTCGTCGCGCAAGCTTGGGCGCCCGATCCCCGAGTCGCGCGGGAAGCTCGCCTGCGCGTAAACTCACGACTGATCGCTGATCACCAATGATCCAGTGGCGTTCGTTGCGTCGCTGAATAGCGTTAATCATGCCCGCTGCTCTTACTCGCCGCGAATGGCTTCGCCTGTCTGCGGGCGCGCTACTTTCGCTCGGTGCCTGGCCCGGCCGCTTGCGCGGTGCAGACGCTCCTGCCACCCATGATTTCACATTCATCGCGGTAAACGACCTGCACGCTCTCGAAGACGCCTGCCGCCCGTGGTTCGATGATGTGGTGCGCCAAATGAAAACGAGCGCGCCCACCGCAGAGTTTTGCCTTCTCGGAGGCGACCTTGCCGACAACGGCTCGCCCGCGCAGTTGACCCTGATAAAAGATTCTTTTTCAGGGCTTGGCATTCCATGTCACGCCGTGGTAGGCAATCACGATTACCAATCAGAGACCGACAGGTGGGCGTATGAGCGGATGTTTCCTGAACAAATCAACTACTCCTTTACTCACCGCGGCTGGCAAATCATCGGCCTGGATTCCAGCGAAGGGACAAAGGCGAAGGGAACCCGAATATCAGGCATCACTCTCACCTGGCTCGATCAAAACCTGTCCAAATTGGATCTTCGACGCCCTACCATCCTGTTTACTCATTTTCCATTGGGCGACTCTGTCATGGCCCGGCCTCTCAATGCTGACGAACTACTTCAGAGCTGTTACGGGCTGAACCTACAAGCCGTTTTCTGCGGCCACTTTCACGGGCTCACTGAACGGCCGTTCCGACACTCGATCATCACCACCGATCGATGCTGCTCGCGCGTGCGCCAGAACCACGATGGTTCGCCCGAGAAAGGTTGGTTTGTTTGTCAGGCCGTGAACGGCGAAATAAAACGCCGCTTCGTCGAATTTTGCCCGAATGAAACAAGAACGGCTTAAGGTTCTTGCTCTCAATAATCAACGCTCAACTCCGTAAAGGTGCGTGGCTCCAACGGAGCTTTACGCTCTCAACAATCTGCTTGCCATCCCGAAGTGGAACGAAGACAGATCACGCCATAACTTCAGCGTCGGCGGAAGCGTCGCACGAAGGCGGATTTTATTGGAGCAAGACGACGAGCACTAATGTTGTATTTCGCATACGGTTCAAACATGGACTCGGCGCAGATGAAGCGCCGATGCCCATTAGCAAAGTTTGTTTGCCGGGCAAAACTACCGGCACATCGGCTGGCATTTACGCTTAAGTCTGCCAGACGCGATTGTGGCGTCGCGGACGTCTTGCCCGATCAAGCCAAGGACGTTTGGGGTGTCGTTTATGAACTCCCGGACGATGAATTGAAAAACCTCGACAAAAGAGAAGGCTACCGGCCCGAAGGACCTTACGACCGGAACAATTACACTCGCGAAGATTACTGCGTATGGCCGGAGGGTGACGCAGAACAGCGGCTCCTCGTTGCACTCTATCGCGGCAATCCGCAGCTCGATCCGCCTTTGCCCAGTGACGATTACAAAAGACTGATCGTCGACGGTGCCAAGCACTGGAACCTTCCGGTGGAGTACATTCGCCAGCTGGAATCCATTCAGACAGAGGCTTAGGCCTGCTGCTGCCGCAATATCTGGGGGAGCGCACGCCGCGGGCGTGTCGGTTTCGGCTGCCAGCCGAAACATCTTCTGTAGCGGCGGCTGTGTCAGCCGCCATCTGATCTGAGGAGCATAAGCGTCTCGCGTGTTGGCGAGACTTTCACCTGTTCGCCGTGACGAATCACTGCGCGATCGCGCACTAATGCCCTGCACCCGCCGTCCAGCCGCCGACACCGAGTGCAGTTAGCACGATTTCCACTGCCAGTGAGCAAAGGATGAGTCCCATTACGCGGACGAGGACGGACGCGCCCTGCCGACCGATCACCCGCAGAATCGCATCCGAAAAAAGCAGCAGGATGTAGGTGATGAAGAGCACCACCACAAGGACAACGCCCGTTTCGATCCGCTGCGGCACGGTATAGACATCGTTATCAGTTAAGACGATCACCGCCATCATCGCGCCCGGTCCGGCGATGGAAGGCACGGCCAACGGGAAAACCGCAAGGTCGCGTCCCTCCTCTGGCGATATATTCGTCTTTGCATCCATTTTCCCGAAAAGCATCTGCACACCGAACAGGAACAGAATGATGCCGCCGGCCACTTTGAGCGAGTGCATGTGAATGCCGATCGCGTCGAGAATGACCTGCCCGACGGTCCCGGCGGCCACGAGGATGACAGTGGCGTAAATCACGGCACGCAACGCCGTCCGACGCCGCTCTCCTCGCGTGAGCGCAGCGGTCAACCCCGCGAAAAGCGCCACGTTCCCGATTGGATCGATCGTCGTCCAGAGAGTAGCAAAATCCTTGCTGATTTTAATTAAGAGAGGCGACATGTGAATGGAGTTGAGGGATCAGCGACATAGAACGGTCCGAGCCGGACCGGTAATTGGCCACGAGGAAGAGCGAGAACGGAGCGGCGGGGACGCCTGCGACATAGATGGGAAAACCGACAGGTCGAATGGAGCTTTTGGGAAAGCGACATAGAAGGTAAAACTGCGAGGGTAGCAGCGAGCGAGTTGGGGAAGGAGCGAGTGTCAAATGGGCGGGAGCACATGAGTCAAAGCGTGGGCAGCAAACGAGTTTCACATCTTTGCTAATCTTAATGAAAAGCGGGGACATGTGTTTACGCACGCCTTACACGAAAACCCGATTAAGTGCGAGGTGAAGTTCGGGGGCATCGCGGGATCGAACCCGTAAAATGATTTCTGTCGAATCAACCGTTAAACGTTTTAACGATTCAACGATTCACGTAGCGATAGCCCGATCATCTGCCGGCGCCGTTCTTTGGATACAACCGCATTAGTGTTGTAGTGGCGGCTGTGTCAGCCGCATCTTGTCTGGGGAGCACACGCCGCCGGCGTGTCGGTTTCGGCTGCCAGCCGAAACGCCTGTTCCTGTAGCGGCGGTCTGCGGCGCCGAAATCCTTGTCGTCATCCGCACTGCACCCCTACCTTCGCGGCCCATGAGCAAGACAGAAAAAGTCTTCGACAAACTGATGGCTGGCCGAAACGACGCGAATTTTTCCTTCGATGACCTCTGCACGCTGCTTACAAAGCCCGGCTACACCGCGCGGAAAACGAAAGGCAGCCACATAATATTTCAGCGCGGACCAAGTTTTCTGAACTTGCAGCCAAGCACAGGCGGAAAAGCCAGGGTGTATCAAGTGCGCCAGGTACGGGAAGAGTTGCAAAAATTGAATCTCAAACCATTGATGAAAATAGCGACGCAACCCGATCCCCGCGATTATGAAATCCGCATTTGGTACTCGGCGGAAAAAGGCGACGAATGCTTCATCGCCCAGGTCGTCGAATGGCCCTGCATCATGGCGCACGGAGAAACGCGCGAGGAAGCTGCGCGCCAAATCCAGCTCGCGCTCGATGCGGCATTGGAAGTCGCCGCGGAAAAAGGCATCAAACCGCCGGCGCCTGCGCTCGCACACGGCTCATAACTAGCTTCTATCTGCTGTAACGGTTCAACGTTTCTACGATTCACGGGGCGACAGCCCGCGTCTTGCTCCGCGACATCAGCAAAATTCTGTTCCCTGACAACCCGTCAACGTGCCCGTCATCAAATAGACGGACAATCTTCGACTATAAGAAACGCGAGTGCTGTAGTGGCCGCTGTGTCAGCCGCAATTGTGTGATAGCCTGTTCGCGCGATGGCGTCGCGCGCCCAAAACGAACGCAAATTCAGACATTGGGAACAACTGCGAATGGCGGTCGACGATACGTTCGCGAGTTTGCAGGGCGTGCCGGCGGGCGAGCCCGTTACATCAAAGAAGTTGACGCCAATGAGAACACTGCACGATTCGCGCAGGAAATTTACGATGCTTCCGGTCGCCTTGTCGGCGAACACCAGAAATTTCCCATCGATTTAGGACACCAACAACTGTAGGTTGCAGTAACCCAATGAAGATCACCCGCCAGATTGTTGCCGATAAGATTGCTGAATACCTGCACGGCGAACTCAGCCAGGCAGAACTAGTGGATTGGGCCGAGCGCGCGATCATGGATGCTAATTTCGATGACGCGGACATCGATCTTCTCACGGACGTCATTGGCCGACTCGGATTGGCTGATGTCGCCGAGTTCGGCTTGCGCTGGCAAGACTGTGAAGAATTTCTCCGCCGCTTAGGCTATCGCGCCAAAGTGATCGTCTCTCACGAGTAAGAGAAGTTCTGTCCGCTTCAACGAATCCCTGGCCCGCCATAGCCTCTCGACTCGCCGTAGCTTTACGCGAAGGCTGCTTGGCGACGGCGGCACGAGGCGACAGCCCGCGTCTTGCTCCGCGACATCAGCAAAATCCTGTTTCCTAACAACCCCGTCAACGTGCCCGTCATCAAATAGACGGAGAGTGCCGCACCGCTCGGGTTAGGCTCCACGCCAAGCCAGCGAGCCTCTCTGCAAACAATCTTGTCAGTCGAAAAGCCTTTGAATTAGCTCGTCGCGACTGATTTCAAAATGCGCGGCGACATCATCATTACTTTCGGCGCATTTCCGTCGTCGAAATGGCAATTCACAGCATCGCGGACTTGTTGACGAAGGGCGTCCAACGTGTCCGCCTCAGTAAAAATTGACTCGCCCAAAGCCCGAGCAGTAAAACCGCCTTCCGCCGCTTCCTCGATCAAGAAAATGATTTCGTTCATACCTGCATCAAAAGCGCGTTTAAAGTAGCAAGACTCTCCGCAATCCAGGGTTTATTCGCAAGAACGCTCTCGGGAGTGAAATGGAGCGACTGGGATGAGCGACATGACGGGCAAAGCCGCGATGGGAGCAGTCGAGCCGAGCGGGAGCGAGCGAGATACAATGGAGCTGACGCGTGCAGCGACATAGAACACGTCGCGAGTAAGGGAATGGAGCCTGACGGGATTAGCGAGATAGAACACGTCGCGATCGGGAATCGCGCGGGTAGACGGCAACGCAGCTAGGTAGCTGGCACAAGCACGGGGCCGTGCGACTGATCAACGTAAAAGTCGCGAGGGTAGAGGCGAGCCAGCTGGGGAGCGAACGAGTTTCAAAAGAGCGGGAGCGCATAAGTCAATCCGCCGTGGCGGACGTTTTAACGAATCACGGCGAAAGCCAAAGCTCAATCCAGTGGATGCCGCCACTTCAACCCGGGGAATCGTGCAAAACCACGATCAAGCGTCAACCATTCGCAACCGAGCTCAATCGCCAGAGCGGCGTGAAAAGCGTCTGGCACAAGATTACCTCGCGCATCTCCTCGACGGCAGAGATCCACAAAGATTTTCCAGTGTCCAGTTCCAGGCCGCAGAAGATGCACCTCCTCGCGGGAACGAATATCGTCGACGAATTCAAGCGCCCGAGCCAGAGGGGTCGGTTTCTTGAAGATTTTCGGATGCGTGATGACCCGCAGGCAACCGCTCAAGGCCAGTTCCGAAACCGCCAATCCCGCCGGCTCGCGCAGGGCCGATTCCAGCCAGGATTTGATTTCCCGGTGACGCTCTGCGTCCTCGCGATGTGCCGTGACCAGAATATTGACGTCCAGCAGAATCATCGCGACTCCATCGCATCCAGCAGAGCAGACGACGAACTGAGGTCGATCCCGGGTTGAATGCCCGTACCCTTGAACGTCTTCAACGGGCGGTTTGAGCCGGACCGGGTCGTTTTTTGTCCCCTGGCGAATGCCGCACGCAGCGCATCCTCGATTACTTCCCGGAGTGAACTCCGGCGTTCATGAGCAATTTTCTTCGCCTTTTGCAAAAGCGAATCCTCGATCGAGACTGTCGTTCTCATGCCATCAAAGCATATGCACAATGCATCATGGTGCAACGTGGCTACTTTCCCGCTTCAACGGTTCAACCGCCTAACGCTTTAATGATTTTAACGGTTCAACGCTTCAACCCTTCAACGCTTCAACGAACCCCTGGCACGCCAAAGTTTTGGCGACGGCGGCACGGGGCGATAGCCTGCATTGCGCCCCCGCTAAAACGAACTTCATTGCATTGTTGTAGCGGCGGCTGTGTCAGCCGCAATTCAGGAACGATCGAAATCCTTGCAGTTCGATTGCCGAAAAGATTTTCCTTACGGTAAGGAATGGAATGGCAAGACCTATGCGACAAAACAAGTTCGCCCGGTCTTCGTCGAAGAAGCTGCGGAAGTTGTTGTCGTGACTGTTTACACATACTATTTTTGAGCGCATGAAAATCAGCTATGACCCGGAAGTGGACGCGCTGAGCATCACGTTCCGCGAGACCACGGTTACGACCAAACACTTGGCCGAGGGAATTGCTGCTGATTACGACAGCGAAGGCCGCCTAGCGGGCTTGGAAATTTTGGACGCGCAAAAACGCTTTGGCGGAAGTGACACCATGCGTCGCGTCGAATTGGAAGGCGTTGGCAGCTGAACTGATTTGGACTCTCAACGACCTGCTTGCCACGCCGAAGCTGAGGATATGCGATCAGCGGAGGCGCGTCACGCCCAAGTCGCACGAGGCCGATCACCCGTCACTTTCTCCGCTTTAACGATTCAACGCTTTAACGCTTCACTTGTCACGCCGTGGCCGTGGCGAAGGCGGAACGATTCACGAGGCGACAGCCAGCGTCTTGCTCCGCGACATCAGCAAAATCCTGTTCCCTAACAACCCCGTCAACGTGCCCGTCATCAAATAGACGAACAGTGGCGAGCCGCTCGGGTTGGGTTTTCCGTTTCAACGACCCGCTCGCGAAAGCTTTCGGAATTCAATTCGCCGCTGGACGAATCCGCCGTGGCGGACGATTCAACGCTTTAACGATTCAACGAGTCTCGATGCGACAGCCTAATTCTTCCTTCTTACTTTTGCCGCCGGTCGAGTGCTGGAAAATTGTGCGCGAGCGTCCGCGAACGAAGTTCGATGACTCGCTGCATTTGGCGGTCTCGATGCGCTCGTTTCGGGCAGAAAATGTGTCCGCGTTCGTCAAAGCTTTGCTCGACTGTGACAAGACTGAGGCGGCAAGAGCCATAACGGATTCGGCCTTCTGCGGTTCTGTCAGAGTGGCGGTGTATTGACTTTCAATCATTTCCAGATCGGAATGGTCACCAACCTTTCCGAGAATCGCAATGCAATAGGATCTGAGCCAAGGATCACGGTTACGATCGAATGCCCAGCGACGACAATGCTCAAGTAGCGTATGCCTTGCCGCGCCCGAGTGAGGAGAACGCGATAATAGCAAATCTGACAGGCTGAGGGGGCATAGCCCGCATCAATCCGCGCCTGAAGCATACGCTTTAAAAGCTTGCTAACTATACGCTGTATAGTTTAGAGAAGTGGAGATGCGAGGAAACAATACCGATCGACGGATTTCCGCCGCGGTGCTGCGCGTTCTGGAAAAGGAAGGGTCAGCGGCGGTGACCATGCGACGGATCGCTCAAGCGGTCCGAATTACGCCGATGGCGATCTATCATCATTTTCCTAATCGCGAGATCTTGCTCAAGACCGTGACTGACCGGGAATTCGAAAAGCTGGCGGCGTTTATGGACGCGCGCCAAGCCGACGGCCGAAACGGCGAGGGCCGCCTGCTCCGCGTGATGGATTACTATATCGATTACGCTTTCAAACACCCAAAGGTTTTCGATTACGTCTTCTCTCAATATCGGACGGATGCTCGCCAATTTCCCAAGGACTTCCGCGCCGGCCGGTCGCCCACGATGAATCGGGTGGCCGACACCGTGGCCGCCGCGATGAAGCGAAGGGAAATCCGGAAGGACGACGTCTGGGAAGTGGCGATGGAATTATGGGCCCACGTCCACGGATACGTGGCTCTTTTCCGTGCCGGCCGATTTAACCTTTCCGAAAAACAATTTCGAGCGCTCTGCCAGCGTTCACTGAAACGACTGATAGACGGACTTAAACAATGAACCGCAAAATAATTCTCGGCGTCGCTGTAATCCTCCTGTCGGCTGCAGCGTTCTTCTTCGGCACGGGCATGCGTCCGCTGTGGTGGTTGATGTGGCTGGCACCGCTCCCAATCCTGCTTATCGCGCCGCGCGTCTCAGGCCTTGTCGCGTTCGGAATTGCGGCGTTCTCATGGTTTGCCGGAACACTAAACATGTGGCGTTATCTTCGGCACGTTCTGGTGTTGCCCAGCAACCCACACGCGGGCCCGCTGGTCATGCCGATCGGCGTAGCCATTGGAGTTCTCATCCTCCCATCCTGCATTTTCGGTCTCGCGGTGTTGCTCTGGCGGTACTTTGCACGTCGCGGCGCCTTGTGGCGAACGGCGCTGGCTCTGCCCACGGTCTGGATCACTTACGAATACTTGAACATGGTCTCTTCCCCGCACGGCACTTTCGGGAGCCTCGCCTACTCGCAGATGGATTTTCTGCCCTTGCTGCAGGTGGCATCCGTCGTCGGCATCTGGGGAATTCTGTTTTGTCTCTTCTTCTTTCCGGCAGCGATCGCAACGTTGTTTGCCGGTGAGGCAAGCGCAAGGCAAATGCGAAAATTCGCCGTGGAAGTGAGCGCTTGCTTCATCGTCGTCATGGCTTTTGGATGGTGGCGTCTGCATGTTCCATCCGGATCGGGGCATTCGGTCAAGGTCGGACTGACGGCTTCCGATCTGCCGAAGAATTTGGAGATCGAAGAACCGGCGGGACCGCTGTTACGCGATTATCTGAGTGAGGCAAAATCGATGGCTGAGCAAGGCGCGGAGGTCATCGTGATTCCAGAGAAGTTGAGTGTCGTGGTCGATCCTCTGATCAGTGAGATTGATTCATTGTTCCAAGAAGCGGCCACTGCGAACAACACGAGATTTATTGTCGGCGTTCTGCACGTGGCCGGAGGCGTGAAGCTGAATGAGGCGCGCGTGTATTCGCCGAACAACGTTCCGGTGGTCACGTACGAAAAGCACCACATGCTGCCGGCATTCGAATCGAAACTGCGGCCGGGCACGACCCGCACGCTCGTCCCGCAACCATCGGGACTTTGGGGGATCGCAATTTGCAAAGACATGGATTTCCCTTCGCTCAGCCGCCAATACGGAAACGATGGGGTCGGCCTCCTGCTGGTGCCAGCATGGGACTTTGGCGACGACGCCTGGCTGCATAATCGCATGGCGGTAATGCGCGGGGTCGAGAGTGGATTCAGTATCGCGCGCGCGGCGAAGGAAGGATTGCTTACGGTGAGCGACGATCGAGGCCGGCTGCTGGCCGAACGGAGCAGCAGCGCATCAACCCCCTTTGCTTCAGTTGTGACGAACGTTCCCGTTCGAAACGATGCGACGCTTTACGCGCGGCTCGGTGACTGGTTTGCCTGGCTGAACATTGCTGTGCTTCTGGGAATGCTCGGCACCTATTTTAACCGGCGACAAGGTCAGATGTAGGAAGGAAGAATTTAAAAGGATGATCGTCTAGTGAGACCCGACCCTCTGCAAAAGCTCGAGTTCCTGCCACCGCGCGTAGAGGTGCGCGACTTTGTCGCGTGCCGTTTTCAATTGCGTCTCCAACTCGAAAACCTCCGAGCGCGGTTTCGCATAAAAATCCGGCGCGGCAAACGTGGCTTCCAAATCCGATACCTCGTTTTCGGCAGACAAAATATTCGCTTCCATCGATTCCCATTCACGTTCTTCCTTCCACTTAAGTTTCCGCGGTTTGTCTTTGCTTTTCCTTTGCCCGGCGGCGGCTTCGGCCGGCGTGGGGTCGCGAATCGGGACGGGTGAGCCTCGTTTTTCCAGGTAGTAATCGTAGTTCCCGACGCTATAGGCCACGCGGCCCTCGCCTTCGAAAGCGAGAATCGAGGTACAAACGCGATTCAGAAAATAGCGATCATGACTCACCACGATGACGCAGCCGCCGAAAGCGACGAGCGCTTCTTCGAGCAAGCGCAACGTTCCGAGATCGAGATCGTTCGTTGGTTCGTCGAGCATCAGAACGTTGCCGCCTCGCTTCAGGATTTTAGCGAGCAGCACTCGGCTCCGTTCGCCGCCGCTGAGCTGCGAAATCTTCGTGTTAATGCGCTCTTCGCTGAAAAGAAATCGACGCAGATAAGCGCGCAACGTGATGCTCTGCTCGCCGAGCGTGACGTTTTCTCCGCCGCTCCCGACTTCTTCCCAAACCGTTTTCTCATCGTCGAGGAGGAGCCGATTTTGGTCGACATAATTGATCTGAGTCCGCGTGCCGATCTCCACCGCACCGCTCGCAGCGGGCAGTTCCTGCAAAATGACTTTGAGGAGCGAAGACTTGCCGAGTCCGTTGCGGCCGACAACACCGAGGCGTTCCCCGGCTGTGAGATTGAGATTCACGTGCTGAAAGAGTGTGCGCCCGCCCAACTCCACACTCACGTCGCGCAATTCAATGATGCGATTCGCGAGCTTCGGCGGCGTGGGGATAATCAACTCGACGTCGAGCTCCGCCTCCGGTGCTTCCTGGGCGGCCATCTCGAAATAGCGTTCCACGCGGTCGACCGATTTCGTCCGGCGCGCGCGCGGCGCTTTTCTCACCCATTGCAATTCGCGTTTCAAAAATTTCTGGCGTTGATGTTCCTGCGCCTCCTCGACCGCTTGTCGTTGCGCGCGCGCGAGCAGGTAATCGGTGTAGTTGCCGTCGTAGCTGATGAACTGGCCGCGCGAAAGCTCGACGATCCGCGTCGCCACGCGGTCGAGAAAATAGCGATCGTGTGTGACGAACAAACAGGTGCCGGCATAACGCGCGAGAAAATCCTCCAACCATTCGATCGAGCCGGTGTCGAGATGGTTGGTCGGTTCGTCAAGAATCAGAAAATCAGGACGCGCGAGAAGCGCCCGGCAAAGCGCGACGCGGCGTTTTTCCCCGCCGGAAAGCGTGCCCACGGCGCGATCGGATTCCGGCGCGTGCAGATTCGTGATGAGCGACTTGATCCGATGTTCCAAATTCCACCCGTCAGCCTGGATAATTTGGTCCAGGAGCGTGGAGCTGCGCGGGCTCTCGCCCGGGACACGTTCGTATTCGGCGATGAGGTCGAGAATCCGCTGCGCGCCACTGAGAATGTTCGCATGGACAGTGGTTGCATCGTCGAGGCCAGAAAGTTGTGGCATATAGCCGGTGACGAGATCCCGCCGGCGTGTGAATTCGCCTGAATCGGCTTGCGCCACACCCGCCGCGATCTGAAGGAAGGTCGATTTGCCCGAGCCGTTGCGGCCGACAAGCCCAATGTGTTCGCCCTCCCTAAAGGCAATCGTCGCGCCGTCGAGGACGACCTGAGTGCCGTACTTGACGGAAAGGTTGTTCGCGCTCGCAATGACCGCGGTTGACGTCTCTGCCATAGGAAGGTCGAACGTCGAACGCCCAACGCCGAACGTCCAATCAAAGAGCGCGGTCGGCGCTGATTACATCCGAAACCCACTCACTCGATATCCGGGTAAGGGCCTTTGCCGTCTTCGGCGATGAAACGGTCGATCCGCGCCGTGACAACGGGCAGCGGTACCGAGCCGAGCTCGAGCACAGCATCGTGGAACGCGCGGACGTTGAATTTCGCTCCCAGCTTCTTCTCCGCCTTTTCGCGGGCACGCACGATCGCGAGCTCGCCCATATAATAAGAGAGAGCTTGCCCGGGCCACGCGATGTAACGGTCTACCTCTGTTTCGATCTCATGCTCGGGTAGCGCGGTGTAATCGTGCATATACTTGAGCGCCTGTTCGCGTGTCCAACCTTTCGAATGGACGCCGGTATCGACAACGAGCCGCGCCGCGCGCCAGATCTGATAACCGAGCATCCCAAAGCGCTCGTATGCCGTCGCGTACATCCCCATTTCCTGGCCCAGCTTTTCACAATAAAGCGCCCAACCTTCGCCGTACGCGGAAATGTAGTCGAATCGCCGAAAGTCCGGCTGGTTCTTATGTTCGAGCGCGATCGGAATCTGGAATGCGTGTCCGGGCGCGGACTCGTGCAGTGTCAGCGCGGGCAGATTGTAGAGCGGGCGATGCGGCAGATCGTAGGTGTTCAGGAGATAAATGCCCGGACCGCCACGGCCTGAAGTATAAAAGGGCGCGAGATCGGCCGGGACGGGTTTGATAGCGAAGCGCATGCGCGGCAGATAGCCAAAGTATTGCGACGATTTACCGTCGAATACTTTCGCAATCCAGGCGGCGCGATTAAGCAGCTCCTGCGGTGTTTTGGCGTAGAACTGCGGATCGTCACGGAGGAATTTCAGGAATGCCGGAAACTCGCCCTTGAACCCGGATTCGCGCATCGTGTCGACCATCTGCTGATGTAATTTGGCAACCTCCGAGAGGCCGATCTCGTGAATTTCGTCGGGCGAAAGATCGAGCGTGGTGAACTCGCGAATTTTCTGGCGATAGTACGTTTTCCCGTCCGGCAGCGCTTCGGCCGCAAGCGTCGTGCGGGTGTGCGGCACATATTCGTTCCGAAAGAATTTGAGCAGGTCCGCATAAGCGGGCTGCACGACCTCACGAATCACCTGTGCGGCTTCCGATTTGAGCTTGTCCTGGTCGGACGGTTGAACTCCCACCATCGGTTCCCTGAATGGTGTGTAGAGCAGATTGTCTTCGGGTTTGCCCTCCGCAATGGTGGCGATGGATTTCTCGCGTCCCTGCAAAGTGAGGCGTGGCGGTGTGAAACCGCGCGCAAGGCCCGCCCGCATGTTAGCGATTTGTTCGCGGAAATAGCGCGGAATGTCGCGCATCTGCGCGATCCAGTTTTTGTAATCCGTTAATCTCTTGAATGGTCGCCGCGCCGTCTCGCCCAAATCGGTCCAGAAAGCAGAATCCGAGTTCGCCGGCATTTCGTAGTCACGGAATTTCTGATCGGCGACGAAATTCTCGATTTCCGGCCGATAAACATCGTAATTGATCTGCTCCTCTGGCGAGAACTGCGCGCGCGGAACATCATCGAGCTTGTGCAGGACATCCTGCCAGTAACGTAGCCGCGTCTCCTGCGTCGCCGGATCTACCCTTGGCAGGCGATCGGGAACCGGTTTTTCGACTCCTTCGAGCCCGGGAAACTGTTCCAGCCGCCATTTCCATTCTTCTGTGTAGATAGCCCGCAGCCGCTCATCTGCGTTTTGCGTCTTCGCGAGACACGGGACGCAGCACATAACTGCAGCACCAAACAAAACGGCGGTTTTCATATCAGTACTTGTTTGGGGTGGCAAATGAGCGCCCGCAGATAAAGAATTTCGCTCATTTGTCAGGGTTTTGGCAGAGCTTTCACGGGTTGATTAGCTGATGCAAGTCGCGAAAGTCACAGACCTCTGAAACTCAAACCGTCCCTCGACTGGCTTCTTATCTTCGTTCCAATCGCGATCCTTCTGCGCTTCTGGCCCGGAGGCATCAGTCCAACCGCGCTCTTCGTTTGCTCTGCTCTTGGCATCATACCGGTCGCGGGCTGGATCGGACGCGCTACCGAAGCGCTCGCCGGCCGAGTCGGGGAAGGCCTGGGAGGATTGCTCAACGCCACTTTTGGAAACGCCGCGGAGCTGATCATCGCCGGGATCGCCCTTTCCAAGGGTCTTACCAATGTGGTGAAAGCCTCCATTACCGGATCGATCATTGGTAACGTGCTGCTGGTGCTCGGCCTCTCGATTGTATTTGGGGGGACTAAATATAAAGAACAGCGTTTCAACCGCACCGCAGCGACCACTTCCGTTATCTCGCTCTCGCTGGCCGCGATTGGTCTTATCATCCCGACGATCTTTCATCGCGCCGCCGACCGAAGTCCTGGCGGCTGGAGCCCGTTGGTCGAACAGAAGCTCTCGTTAGGCATCGCCGTCGTGATGTTCCTGACCTACTTCTGCATGCTGGGTTTCTCGCTCCGGACCCACAAGGATCTCTTCCGAGGCGCTGAGGAACAAGTCGAAGAAAGAAGCAGGCAATGGTCGCGCAGCAAGGCTGTTATCATCCTGTTCACCGCTACGGCCTTTGTCGCCCTGCTTTCGGAGTTTCTCGTCGGCACAATCGAAAGCGTTCGGGATTCCGTCGGCCTGACCGAAGTCTTTGTCGGTGTTATCGTGGTGGCGATCGTGGGTAACGCGGCCGAGCACTCGGCTGCCATCCTCATGGCGATGAAAAACAAGATGGACCTGACCGTCGGCATCGCGATTGGCTCCAGCTTGCAAATCGCGCTTTTCGTCGCGCCGGTGCTGATTTTTCTCTCCTACGCTTTTGGGCAACCGATGGACCTGGAATTTACCCTGCCGGAAGTGGTCGCCATCGTGGTCTCGGTTTACATCCTGTTTCAGATCAGCGGCGACGGCGAGACGAATTGGATCGAAGGCATCCAACTTCTCTCGCTCTATCTAATTCTTGGGATTCTCTTTTTCTATCTTCCGGAGCCGGAACACGTCGCCCGTTAGTCCTCGCGCGATTTAACTTGTCAGCGTGGACACGCCTAGTAGAGCTTTAGCAGTTGTTCCGATGCCGCCTGGCTCACGAGATAAACCAATTATGGCACGTAAGTGTAATGCAGCTGGATGTGGATTTTATCTTCCGGATAAATATCCGCTGGACAAATGTCCATGGCACATGGCGCCGGGCCAGGGGCCAGTTAAGATCGCAGCTGCGCTCGCAATTGCTGCTGCCGGTTTGGGCGGCGGTTTTGCTTATAAAAAGTTTAGAACTTATTTAAGCGAGAAGAAGCTGCGCAGGGAACGCCAAGAACAGCGACAGCGGCAGGCGGCTGCATCCGAACAGGCGCGGAAAGTCCGTGCCGTTCGTAACGGAGCTGCTGCAAAGTCCCGGAAACGGCCACGCAAACGCAAGAAAGCCGCGACCAAATCGAAGCCGGCAGAGTAAGATCGACAATCATGCGTCATACGCAGGCTTATGATGCGCCTGCAGGCGACACGCCTGCCGCTACAGAGTCGCTCGAACGAGCGTGTGCGATCGCGCGAAGGCTAATGCTGTTCCTCCGCAACCAGTTTCTGAAAGCGCGGATCCTTGCGCAGCGGGTCCCACAGCGGGTTGATCCGAAGATCGCCGACGGTTTCGCCATTAGGCACTTCGAGCAGATGCGGCAAAGCAGAGATCGCTGATTCGGTATCGCCAGACTGCGCCTGGACGATCGCCAGCGCTGCCTCTGCGAAGGGTTTTGCTAAAGCGTCACTGTCGTAATCAGCGATGGCATGACGCGCCTGCTCCAGGCCCTTCTCCTTTTCGCCAAGGCCGGCATAAACCTGGGCGAGACAGACCGGCAGTAGTCGCGCATCGACAGCAACAACGGAGTCAGGCGTCGGTTTCATCGCCGTAACAGCACGTGTGAAGGTATCGCGAGCGTCGTTGTCCTTACCGACAAGTTTCTGGCAGTAACCAAGCAGCGTCATGGTGCGAGGATCGTTAGCAACTGCCGCAGGCGTCTTCTGAATCTGAGCTATTGCGTCATCGAAGCGCCTCTCGTAGTAGAGCTGCAAGGCTCTCGCCATGGTAAGGACCTCGTCCTGGGAATTCGCGGGAGCCTTCGCCAGAACCTCCGCGGCTTCCTTGAGCCGACCCTGTGCATGGAAGGTCAATGCCTTCTCCCCGAGTCCGGCCTCATTCCCGGGTGAGATCTCCAGGGCGCGATCAAGGGCCGCCCGCGCGTCGTCATAACGACGCACAGTCTGGAGTGCATCAGCAAGGGTTAGCAGGATGTCGATGTTGCGCGGGTCCAATTCTGCGGCTGCCTGATAATGCTTTTGCGCAACGTCAAACTGCCCGAGCCGTCGTTCCAGATGAGCCATCTGCTCAAGCACCAAGGCACTGTTCGGCAGACGCCTGAGCGCCTCTTCGTACGACCGGAGCGCGCCTTGGAAATCGCGCAGGACCCGGTAGCGATAAACACCCTGCGCGACCCATGCTTCCCCGAGCTCGGGCTGCAGCGACATCGCCCGCTCTGCCGCCTCTTTCACCGCGGCGCCGCTGTTTTTGTCCAGATCAACGCCATTGAAATAGAGATAGCTGCGCGCGACCGCGAGATGGGCCCATGCCAGCGCGAATTGAGGATCAAGCCGGACCGCCTCGACATAAAGGTCAGCGACCCGCTTCGTCGTGTCGAGGTTTCCCTCGTTGTCGATCGCGATCGCGCGCAGGTAAACGTCATACGCCGCCGAATTCTGGGTCGGCTTTTCGGCGACCGCTTTTTGCTCAGCGCCGGAGAGCTTCGCGTTGAGTTGATCGGCGATGGCGCTGGCGACCTCGCCTTCTACTCCAAAGACGTCGTCGAGCGTGCGGTTGTAGCTTTCCGCCCAAAGATGCTCGGCCGTTGCAGCGCGAATCAGCTGGACGTTTACGTGCACCGCGTTAGCTACTTTTTGCACACTGCCCTCGAGAAAATTCGCTACGCCTAACTGTTGGCCGACCTCACGCAAGTTCTCGGGTGTGCTCTTGTATTTCTGCGTAGAGGTGCGCGAGATGACCTTGAGCGCGGCAATTTTTGAAAGTCTGGTAAGGATCTCGTCCTGGATGCCGTCGGTAAAGTAAGCATTCGATTTATCGTCGCTGAGGTTCTGAAACGGCAGGACGGCGATGCTTTTTTCCGGGGCCGACGACGCCGGTGCGCGGCGTCCCGTTGTGTGAGCGGTTCGTGGCGTCAAGAATAGTTTCGCCGCGCCAAGGATGACCAACGCAGCGATCGCCATTGCCACGATTGGATAGCTGCGGCGATTTCCCGCAGCGGCAGACGAAGTCGTACCGGGAATCGCGCTTAGGGCGAATTTTTTCGGGACAGCAGGGTTACCGATCTCATCGTTGTAAAAGTTCACGACGTGCAAACGCTCACCGTGTTTCACTTCACATTCCCCGATATCGTGCAGATACGGTTGCCACTGGTCGTACTGCTCGAGGTCTTCTGCGGCGTGTTTCGACACCAGAATGTGACCGGCGTCACCGCAATCCATGATGCGTTGGGCGAGGTTGATCCCGGCCCCGGCAATATTCGCCTGCTCGTTTAAATCGGTGACTTCGTTGACGGGGCCGCTGTGGATACCCATGCGGACCCGGATCTCGGGATGACTTTTTAGCGCCTTGGCGATTTCCTCTGCGCAAAGTACCGGCGCCTCCGGGCTGTTGCGGAAAGCGAGCGCACCACCGTCACCAGTCGGCAGCCGCAGCAGCTTTCCTTCCGCTTCAGAGGTGCGGAATTGCTCAGTCCCACGCACGATCTCGCGCAACTTCTCCATCTGAGCGCTCTGCTCATTAATGCGCAGTTTGGAATAGCCGACGATGTCGATGAAAAGAACGTGGGCGATTTCCAGCCGGAGTTTCGATTTCTGTTCGTCTCCCATCGGGGCATGAACTTAGGCGGTTCCGGTTAGGCTCTCTATATTAATTTTGGGAAACCCTGCAAGAAAGTCACGACATTGCTGTCGTGACTCTCGCGTGAACGGAACGCATGTTTGGTTCTCCGTAGAGATCGATGTAACCACGAATAGCGTCTTCGATGTTTACAAGTGCCTCTTCGACGCACCAGAGACGATAAGTTTTGCCCGCGTCGCGACGAAACCGATTCAGGAAGCTTGCAGAGGAATCCGATGTCAGAAATAAGCGATCACTTAACCGCTGCAGCCTTGGCGCGAGCGCGCTCGTTGCAGGCAGCGCGCAAAGCTTTCATCTCAGTGCGCAGCACAACCATGCGCGTAGCGACGCCTTTGTATTTCTTCGTGGTCCCTGTGATTGTCCGGTTGACCGCGCCCTGGCTGACAAGGCCCTGAAGCTTTTCATAAGCCCGCAAACGCAACATCTCTTCGCCGCCACTGGCTGCGTTTCGCTCCCGCAGATTGAACAGGATAATTTCGAATAACGGCTTGAATTCGAAAGAGGCCCTCGACGAAAGCACAGCGATCAACTCCTCGGTAATGTTGTCTGGCGCGCGACGCGTGAAAGAGAACGCAGATGTTTTGGACATCTAAGAGTATCGCACCAATCCGGAAAATAGCGACCGAGGCCAATTGGCCGTGGAGATGAGGCGACTCCACGAGTTCACCTCGATTTTCCAGCGAGTTTTTGTGCTGAATCGTTTAGATTGAAGGGCGAATGCGTACGGAAGCCAATGGGTTGCCAACGCTAGACATGTCATTTTTGGCGAAATTCAGGTGCTCCTCGCTGAGAAACGAACGGCGCTGGCTGCTCTCCGCAGCGGTGTTGCCGTCTTCGCTTTGCCTCTGTCCGCGTTGATCGCGCTCATTGCCAACTCGCGCTATTCCAGCATGCACAAGGGAATGCTTATAATGCTGTCGTCGATCGCGCGGTTTATAGAATGAGGAATCAATCGGTAATCAGGAAAACAGGAACTCAGGAAGCGACGACATAAATATCGGAAACCTCCACGGGCTTATTTGGTATCACGTGATTGCGCTGAATGCGCCGTGCTCAATCACGATGTCGGGGTTTATCGCGCCGCCATTCGGTGGTCCCGCCACGTCGCTTCTCAACGTCTCGTTCTCGGCCAGGGATAAATCGACGACCGTAATGGAAGTGACCGATTCTACATTCGGTTGTCTGGACGAAGCGACGACGCTGGAAGGCTGGCGTTTACTGTTTGAGGATGGGTTTAAGTCGTGGATCGAGCGGAAAGAAAGTAAGAAGGCCTAACAATTCACAATTCGAAGGCCGCCACAGAAACAGCCGTGGGGCACTTACGCGATGTTCAAAGACAGCGAAGGCAACAGGTTCGTTGTTTCATCAGACTGAAAAGCAGCGGCGTGTAACATCTCATCTGTGACAACTAATCGCCTTTGCGTCAATCCTTTGCGGCCGAAACGCGACCCACCTGCCGTAAACCACGGGATTGCGGCGGCGGGAAGCCGCCGCTACAAATGCGGCTGTGCGCGCAACCAGGTTCGAGTTCGAAAAACGGTTCTGGATCATCTGCGCGATCTACTTCGGAGGACTTTTTCTGCCCGTTTTTCATCACACATCATTTATCGCCGTGCTAAGGCATTTGATTGCACCGTCGGTCATGCCAGGAGGCGCAGAGGCCGAGAAGTTTGCGCGAATCGTCATTCTACTTGGGTCCCTGTTCGTTTTTCTCGCGGCAGCGCTACGCACATGGGGCGCAGCCTATTTGCGCACGGAAGTCGTGCACGATACTGCGCAACATTCGGAAGCGCTTGTAGCTGACGGGCCTTTTCGTTACACACGCAATCCGCTGTATCTGGCAAACCTGCCAATGGCGGCTGGAATCGGCGTCCTGGCCAGCTGTTCCGGATTTATTTTCTGATACTGGCGAACTGGATTTTTGTTTATCGGCTGATTTTTCGCGAAGAAGAATCGCTGCTGAAAACTCAGGGCGAATCGTATCAGGCGTATTGTCGGGCGGTGCCACGTTTCTGGCCGGCACTAAGGCCGTGTGTTCCATCCGGGAATCGCCGCCCCGACTGGGGTCAGGCATTCGCCGGAGAAAGCTTTGTCTGGATATTTGGGCTGGCCGAATTACTGGTCGCGATCACGTTGCGGCCACTGGCGGCATTGATCGCATTTCCGCTGGGATTTCTAGCGCACTTTCTAATCACGCAACGGATCCAAAAGAGCCGAAACGCCTAGCGGCAAGTGTTTCGCGGCCGGCCTCACAACATGCCGGCCTTATGAAATGCAAAGGAGTCACGACATTTGCTGCCGTGACTCTCGCATGAACGGAATGAGATCCAGCCTATTTCTTCCCAGCGCGCGTGTAGTTGATCTCCATGGTTTTCTTTTCCTGGCCTCCATGGGTTTCGTACCACTCAAGCATCATGTGATCTTTGTCGGTCAGCTTTAGCACTTCGCGAACTGGCATCTTCATTCCAGGCATCATTTCAATTTCGCTGGCAAAAGTTAATGTCTTCGATGCGGGATCGTACGTGCCCTCGGAAAACTGCATGCCGGTGCCCATGTTATCGATCCACGAGCTGACAAACTTTTTCTTCACGTTGTCGTAGCCTTCTATGCCCATGCCTTTGAATTGCATATCTTTCATTTTGCCGTCGTCGCCCGGCATTTGCATTTTGCCGCTCACATCCATCATCACGTAACGACCGCCCATGATGCTTTTGCGCGTGGCCGTGCCTTTGGATTCCTGTGGCGGCGCGTTCGGGTCAGGGTTCATCCAGAACTTAATGGTGTAATTCCAATTGCCGTCCATGTCCGCAAGCAGTTTGTGATTTTCGTTGAGCTTCGACATCTCCATCATCTGCTTCATCATCTCCTGCGGATTCGGCTGACCGGTCGCGGTTGCCGGTTGACCCGCAGCCGCACCCGATGCAGTCGCTGGTGAGGTGGCGGGGCTTTGCGCAAATGAGGAAGTCGCGATCAATGTCGCGAACAGAATTGTGATTAATGAGGTAAAGGTTTTCATGAAAAGATTCTGTCGATCTTTAGATCAGTTGTCCACAGATTAAGAAAGCGAATCAGGAGCACGGGCCCAGGAAGAATTTATGTCAGTCGGAATTGAGAGCGTCTGTGGATGAGATTTTCATCTTATCAAATCCTCATCGCGATCGCGGCCCACAGATTCGCGCGACGGCTCGCTGAGGGTAACATTCGAAAATGAAACCAGAAAGTCCGACGATTGAAATTTGTCCCGGGATCAAGCGCCGCACGGTTGCGCACGGCGACACCATGTATCAGATGCTCGCTACGCTCGCCGCCGGGAGTCGGATGCCGGCGCACTCGCACCCGCAGGAGCAGATCGTCCATATTCTCGAAGGCAAAATGCGGCTGATCGTCGAGGGCGTGCCGCATGAGCTTTCAACGGGCGAATCGTTCTATCTCGCGAGCAATGTTTCGCATGGCGTAGAAACGCTTTCAGCGACGCGAGTACTCGATACGTTTAGTCCGCCGCGAAATGATTACCTGGCGATCGACGAAAAAGTTCGCCACGGCACATTGCAGCTGTCCATGGGAAAACAAAGCAGCTGACCGGAAACGATCGCTTAACCTTTCGGTTCGTCTGCGATCCTGAGCACGACTTTTCCGCGCGTATGATGGGTCGCAGCTTGTTGCTGCGCCTTTACCGCATCACTCAGGGGCAGAACCTGCGTAACGATCGGCTTGATTTTCCCTGAATCGATCAGACCCGCGATCTCAGTGAGATCTTCGGCATCCGGATGAGAGGAGATACCCGCGCCGCGGATTCCATGTTTCTGAAGCTCAACCGGGTCTGGGCGTGCGACCAGAGACATCACGATGCCGCCTTTCTTCACCACGCCATAAGAACGCGCGAGTGTTTCTTTGCCCACTGGATCGAGCACGGCGTCCACGTCCTTGGCGACATCCTCAAAGTTTGTCTTTGTGTAATCCACCGCTACGTCGGCACCGAGCTGCTTGAGAAGGTCCTGATTTGCTGTTGAAGCGGTCGCAATCACACGCGCACCGCGCGCTTTGGCGATCTGCACCGCAAAACTGCCAACGCCACCGGACCCGCCGTGGATAAGAATTGTTTGCCTTGGCTTGAGTTTCGCGACGTCTACCAACGCCTGCCACGCAGTCAGAGCGCCCATCGGGACAGCGGCTGTTTCCACAAAGTTGAGGGACTTTGGTTTCGCGGCCACTTCCCATTCTTTGACCGTGACATAATCTGCCCAGCCTCCGCCGAAAGTCGGATAACCGTAAACTGCGTCGCCCACTTTGAGCCTGGTGACGTTCGCACCCGTTTTTTCCACGACGCCAGAGATGTCGTAGCCCGGGATCAGCGGCAGATGTGTGCCGAATTCCTTCGCATATTTCCCGCTGAGCGTGAGCGGATCGGCTGGATTGACGCTGCTGGCGATCACGCGTACGAGCGCTTCGTCCTGTTGCGGCTCCGGTCGTGGCAATTGCTCGATCTTCAGCACTTCCGGCGCGCCGTATTCGTGCGCGACCGCGGCTCGCATCATTGGTTTTTCGTCAGCGAAGCTTGCGGAGCCGAAGACAGCCGCAAGAGCTGTTAGGATGAACGAACGGAAGGTGGATCGAGCGATTTGCATAGCGTCACGTTCGTGCAGAATCGGCAACGTGAAAATGATCGACCAAGAGCAAGGTTACGGGTCTCCGCAAGATTTTTCATAACTAACTCCGAGTTCTTTCGTCGATGAAGATTTGCCAGCGCTTGACGCTCTCCAGCTTGAGAATGCCGCGCTCGAACCAGGGGTCGTTTTTCAATTTCTCGCGCACTTCAGCTTCATCGTCGGCGTTAACGATCAGCATCGCACCGCCTTCATCGACTAATGGTCCCCCCATGAGGATAAAACCCTCGGCGACGAGTTGATCGATAAACATTGCGTGCTCGTCCCACAACGGTTGTTCCCGCGTGGTCTTCGACGGATCGCGATTTGGACCGGCTGAAGAAATTGTCACGAACGTGTTTTTCATCACAGGCTAGGGATCAATTTTTACTGTTCATGAATTAATCCAGATTTGCACAGATTTTTTAGGTGGGGCGCGTCACTCCCGTGCCCGCCGCTCGTTGCCGGCGTGGCGTCCAGAGGACTCCCCCTACTTTCCTTATTTTCCCGATTCCGCATTGCGGCGGAGCAGACTCGGTGGAGAGTTATGCTGAGGAATGGGCACACCGGCAGCAGATCAAAATTCGAGTTTGAGGAGAATCGCGTTTGCGCTTCTCACGCTCGGCGTGGTTTCCATGCTCTCGCTGATCATCGCCGGCGCAACGAGCTTGATCGCGCTGGCGGACCGAATCCACCCGCTCGCGGGCACGATCGTGTTCTGGGGCGTTTGTCTGGCGGCAGGATTTTTTGCGCTCTACTGCGCGATTGCATACGCACGACTACCCGCCGCGCTTGTCCCGCCGGAGGAAGACGTTGGCCCGCAGTACGAGGCTTTTTTAGAGGCTCTCCGGGTCCGACTCGCTGCAAACCCCCGGACACGGCATATGCCTGTGATAACCCAGGAGCAGGTCGAAAATGCGGTCGGACATCTCTCGATTGAGGCAGACGCAGTTGTCCGCAGAACGGCAAGCACCGTCTTTCTCAGCACGGCACTGATGCAAAATGGCCGGCTCGATGGTCTCATTGTCCTGTTTACTCAAATTCAAATGGTAAGCCGTATCGCGCGGATTTATGTGCAGCGTCCTTCGCCTCGCGAACTGGTTCGACTGTATGCCAACGTTGCTGGAACAGCGTTCATTGCCAGCGGGCTCGAATCGCTTGATCTCGGGGAAATGGTGGCGCCTCTTGCCGTCTCGGTCGTACCAGCTCTTAAGGGCGGAATCCCAGGTCTGAGCGGCATCTCGGCGCTCCTGGTGAAATGCGTTTCGAACGGCGCCGCAAATGCGTTTCTCACGTTGCGCGTAGGGGAAGTGGCCCGCGGCTATTGCGAACTGACTTCGCGGCGTTCGTCGGAAGCTATCCGCAAATCCGCGACAGCCGCGGCTGTTCAGCATCTCGGGCGAATCGTGCGCGAAAACGGGGCGCTCGTCGTCAGAAAGATTTGGGCAAGTACTGGGCGCGCACTCATCGACAGCGGCGTATCGAAAGCCGAAGACATCGCAGGCGCAACGCGCGACCTTTTCGGTAAAATTTCGCCGTGGCGAATGAAAGAGGAAGAGCCGGTTGGGCGTCCGTAAATTCGTCGCGCATCTCCCCTCGCCCCGCGAATTCCGCTCGGATTACGGCTGACCCGAGCCGCCAGCCGCATTTCAGTGTTCGATCACGGACGCGCCGTCGGGCTGAAAGTGGAACCGCAGCGTGGAATCAGGACATGTCAGCCGCGCATTCCTGGCACTTCTTCAAATCAAGTTTGCCGGAGGCAAGGACCGGGATCGCTTCGACCCGCTGCACATGTTTTGGGATCCACAAATTCGGCACACCTGCTTCCTGCAATTTTTTTCGCAAATCGGCAATGTCGAGATCAATAGCGCTGAGCAGCACCAGCGCTTCACCCTTAGCCTCGTCCTGCACACCTATGACTGCCAGCGGACGTTCGTCTCTCTCCGATAGTCCCAGTAGCTCGATAATTTTGTGTTCGATCGCTTCATGCGGCACCATTTCGCCGCCGATTTTCGAAAATCGCGAAAGCCGGCCTTCGATATAAAGAAAGCCGTCTTCGTCGAACCGGCCGATGTCGCCTGTCTTCAACCAGCCGTCGCACAGAACGTCTGCGGTTCGTTTCGGGTCGTCCAAATAGCCTTCGAAAATGTTTACTCCGCGCAGCCAAAGCATTCCCGCCTCGAACAGCGTGAGTTTTCGACCGGTTTCCGGCTCGCGGATTTCCGCAGCGATACCCGGTGCCAGTCTGCCAACTGATCCCAAACGGCTGGAAGGCTGAATGTGTTCCCCAGGTTTTTTCGGCTGGGGGTCGGGCAAATTAACGCTGACCACCGGAGCAGTCTCGGTAAGCCCGTAGCCTTCGAAGACTTTTTTGCGGAACCGCTCCTCAAAATGGCTTGCAAGGTCGAGCGGCAATTTTTCGGCGCCGGTGACGATGAGGCGCAAACTTTTGAGCTGTTCCGGCTCGGCTTTGCGCAAGTACAGACGCAGAAAGGTTGGTGTGGCCAAAAGGAACGTCAGTTTATATCGCTCGATCAACGCTGCGCATTTTGCCGGCTCCAATGGATTCGGATACGCAACGATGCGCACACCTTCGATGAGGGGATACCAAAGCGTGACGGTCGATCCAAATGTGTGAAAGAACGGCAGCGACGCGAGGATGGCATCGGCGCTTGTCGCGTCCAGGAGTTCCCTGAACTGGGAGACATTTCCCACCACGTTGCGATGGCTCATCACCGCGCCTTTGGGTTCGCCGGTGGTTCCGCTTGTAAAAAGCAAAACAGCTTCGGCGTGTCCGCCTTTCTTCGGGATTTCCAGAAGCCGCAAGAGCAAACGGGCCGGAAGCAATATCGACGCGATCCACCACCAGATGACGTCGCGTTTCATCTGCGGCAGTAGTTCATCCAGCTTCAAAACGCGTTCCGGCCACGGAAAATCTTTTACGCGTTGCATGAATGGGGTCGCTGAGATCGCGACGCGTAGATTCGCGCGCCTGCAACACGATTCGTTAGCGGCGCGGCCCATTGTGAAATTGAGGTCAACAGGAGTCTTGTTTGCCAGCATCACGGCCAGATTGGCCACCATCGATCCTTTGCTCGCAGGCAACACGATCGCGATTCGTTCGCCGGGGAATTCCTTGCGAAGACGGCGACTCAAGGCCGCCGCCGCACCGAGCAATTTTGTCCGGCTCAAGCTGCTGTGATCCATTCCATCAATCACTGCCGTGGCGAAGGGGTTGCGCTTCAGGCCGCGCACGCATTCTTCGGCAACGTGTCGATCCAATGACGGCCGGCGGCTGAAACAAAATTCGCCCAGCTTGAGCAATTCCTCGCGCACCGTCGCGACGTCGGCCGCCTTTGGCTCCAGCGGTTTGCCAAAGGCGACGCTGACCGGGTACGGGATTCGCTTCGGAAATTTTGTAAAGAATTTCCCGCCCTGAAACGAAAAGATCGATCCCCAGAGTTGATCGAGCCAAACCGGAACGACCTGCGCATTGCCATGTCGCGCAATAACCTCAAAACCGCGCTGCAAACGCAACAGCGTGCCTCTTCGCTCCAACTCGCCCTCCGGGAACACGCACACGATTTCGCCTTCCGCGATTTTTTCTGCGGCGGCGCGGACGGCCTGGTGCGAGTGGCGGACGTTGATTGGGATGCAGCCGACGGCACGGAGAATGGGATGCAAAATCGGCTTGCGATAATATTCCTCGTCGATCACGTAACGAATCGGCCGGGGACAGGCGAACTGCAGAACCAGGGCGTCCACCCAGCTGATATGGTTGGGCACAAGAAGAAATCCGCCCTGCGGCAGGTTCTCCAGACCGAGCGCAGTAACGCGGTAAAAACTCCGCACCAGAGGTCGCCCAATGAAATGGAGCGCACGTTCGGCGGCGGACATACTACTAACGATCTTAGATGTCATTCTGAGCGAAGCGAAGAATCTCGGAACGTGTTGGCACTGATCTCCACAGAAATAAATCAGAGATGTTTCGTTTCGCTCAACTCGCCACAGGACGAATCCGTCGTGGCGGACATGACACGGCTATTTAACAGATGAGTTCTGGCCATGGTTTATGATTTACAATCGGCGCACGGCAAACTGCAATCGGCAATTGTCAATGCAAACAGACACGCGCGCAGGTTCCGCGGCAAAAACGGCGCTGCTCCTTTTGCTTGGAATCAATCTTTTTAATTACATCGACAGGCAGGTTCTGGCCGCGCTCGAGCCTGATATTCGCGCAACTTTCTTCGCGCCTGGCGACGTGAATGCCATGACGAAGACCGGCCTCCTCGGAGACGCGTTTTTCGTAACTTATATGCTCAGCGCGCCGATTCTCGGCTTGCTCGCGGATCGATTCTCGCGCTGGATCATCGTCGGGTCGGCTGTCATTCTGTGGAGTCTGGCCAGTGGCGGCTCCGGTCTCGCAGCGACATTTGCCATCCTGTTTGCGACTCGCATTTGCGTTGGAATTGGCGAAGGCGGCTACGGTCCGGCGGCTCCCACTATCCTGGCCGATCTCTTCCCGATCGGCACGCGAGGTCGCATCATGGCGATCTTTTACGCAGCGATTCCAGTTGGCAGCGCGCTGGGCTATGTAATTGGCGGACTGGTCGGAGCTCATCTCGGCTGGCGCTGGGCCTTTTATCTTGTTACTCCGCCGGGCTTGCTGCTGGGTCTGTTGTGCTTCTGGCAACGCGATCCGCGCGTCAGCTCGCATCAGCTCCTGCAGAAGTCGCCACGACGAAGCCTGCGAGATTACGTGAGATTGTTCCGCACGCGCTCTTATCTTATCAACTGCGCGGCACAAACATTGATGACTTTTGTAACCGGCGGTTTGGGGTTTTGGGCGTCGGCTTATTTGCGCTATCGAAATCAAAGTCCCGACGTGGGCATGACAATCTTCGGTCTCATCACGGTAGTGGCGGGTTTGACCTCGACACTTCTTGGCGGCGTCGTCGCCGACAGATTGCGCTCGCGCTTCGCCGGTTCCTACTTCTGGGTTTCGGGAATCGGGATGCTGATTGCCTGTCCATTTTTTGTTGCAACCCTTTACATTCCGTTTCCAGCGGCTTGGGTCACAATGTTTGTCGCGATCTTTTTCTTGTTTGTGAATACGGGCCCTTCCAATACCGCTCTGGCCAATGTGTCGCTGCCCGCAGTGCGCGCGACCGCGTTTGCCGTAAACATTTTGTTTATCCACGCGCTGGGCGACGTGCAGGCGTTCTGGCTGCTGGGTTACATCGGCGGCCATACCAACATGCATATCGCGTTTTTGTTTGTATCCGGAGTGATTTTAGCTTCCGGAGTGGTTTGGCTGATGGGCGTAAAATATCTTCCCGCGGATACGGCTGCGGCAGAAAACGCCGGGGCAACGTGAGCATCCGTTCGGTTTTTGGAGGCCTTATGTTAACCCTGCGACGTTTATCAATCCTCTTGTTGCTCTGGATGACCAGCAATACTCGCGCCGGCGGCGTTCCGGATGATTGCACGCAGCTCATCCTGGGAATCGCGCCGACGTGGAATTCCATGCGCGGCGAATTGCGTTTGTTTGAGCGTCCCGACGGCGGCGACTGGAGGGTTGTGGCCGGGCCGTTTCCGGTGTTGTTCGGGAAAAACGGTCTGGCGTGGGGAACCGGACTGGCGGGGCAAAACGAGCCGGGGCTTCGCAAGAAAGAGCGCGATGGTCGCGCGCCCGCGGGAGTTTTCGAAGTCGGCCAGGTGTTCGGATACGACGCACACCTGCCGCCCGGCGCAGATTATCCGTATCATCAAGTCACTGACGCAGACATTTGGAGCGACGATCCGCGTTCGCCGAATTACAACCGGCACATCCTGATCGATCCTAAGAACCCGCCGGACAATTACACTCACGAAAAAATGCGCTCCGGCGATTTTGCCTACCACTGGCTGATCGAGATTCGGCACAACTCCGATCCACCTGTGCCCGGAGCGGGAAGCGCCATCTTTTTCCACATTCGGCGCGGCGTGAATAGACCGACCACCGGCTGCACCACCATCGCGCAGGACAATCTCGTGAAAGTCATCACGTGGTTGCGAGCAAAGCGCCATCCTTGTTACGCATTATTACCCGACGCCGAGTATGAAAAAAAATGGCGCGACTGGAATTTGCCGTCACCTGATACGTTCCGCCGCCTCGCTTCAATGACTCATTGAATCTCGCGATAGCTTGGTTAGGTTGTCGTTAGCCAATTATGCCACGACGAAAACGTCCCAATCCTCAATCGGAAGAGAACATCCGCCGCATCGACACGAAAGCGCGCGCGAAGAAGCAGACGCATGGGTTTCAAGTGCACTTCCTCCGCGGCGATCGCGTGGTGACCAAGATGTTCAGCGATAATGTGTATGGCGGAAAACCAGCCGCGCGACGTGCTGCACGAAAATTCAAACAGTCGATGCTGCGTCGTTTGCCGCGGAGAAAGTTTCTGGGCAAATAAACTGTTCGCGACCAGACTGCATTTGCTGCTGCCGGTAGGTTTTCCAGCATTCCAAAAATCCCGGGGCAAAATCCTCGGGTCTCGCGGATGTCCAGCCATCGATCATTGCAGGCGGAAAAAATACGCCTGTTCTGATTTCACACTTGTCTGGGGCAAGATCTCCGGAAGCCTCGCCGCGATACAGCCAGATAAACTCATGGTCGGTGCATGGTGATGCCGTGAGCTTGGAAATTCTTTCGAGAGGAACCGCAACGCCCAATTCCTCTTTCAGTTCACGCCGCGCTGTTTCATCATAAGTTTCTCCGGCGGTTACATGGCCAGCAGCGCTTGAGTCCCATTTCAACGGATGTCTATCCTTTGAACGTGAGCGCTGCTGCAAATAAGCTTCGCCGGCCTGATTGAAAATGAAGATATGAACGGCGCGATGGGGCAAGTTATTCCCATGCACTTCGGAGCGACTGGCGTACCACCTAATCCGGTCATTTTCATCGACGACTGGGAACTGCTCGTTACTCACCGAGCGCACATCAGCCGTCGGACGCGGCGCAATGGCATTCACCAGAGCGATCCATTGCAGCAGCGATAACTCCTCCGCTCGCGCGTTAGCGTCGATATTCAGATCGCGCGCGACCTGATCCCAGTCGGGAGCATATTCTCGCAGTAATTTTCTGAGCTGTTTCCGTCGCTGGGAAAACCCGATGCGGATCACTTTCAAAAGCAGCTGATTATCATGGTCCGGCAACTCCAGCGGATCGCGCGGCACTAATCGCACGATTGCGGAATCGACTTCCGGCCGCGGAAAAAAAACCGTTGCCGGAACGCTCCGCAGGTATTTCACGCGATGATGCAACTGTACGCGCAATGTCAACGCGCCGTAATCATGCGTGCAGGGAGACGCGGAAAGCCGCCTCGCCACTTCCTTTTGTAACATCAACAACGACAGGCAGTATCGGACTTGGACATTCAAGGAATTTCAACAGCACCGGACTTGAAATGTTGTATGGCAGGTTGCCGATCAGTTTGACGTTCCGTTTTGCGAAAAGGGTACGCGCATCAAACTTCAGCGCGTCAATGTTGAGGATTTCAAGTCGCTCATCATCGAAACGCTCACGCAAGAATTTTGCAAGACGCGCGTCCTTTTCGATCGCGAAAACGTGCGCGCGCTTCTCAAGAATGAACCGGGTCAACGCGCCCAAGCCAGGCCCGATCTCGACCACATAATCTTCCGAAGTGATTTGCGCCTGATCGACAATCCAGCGGGCCAGATTTTGGTCGTGCAGGAAATTTTGGCCGAGAGCTTTGGCCGGCGACACGCCGACTTCCTTAAGCGCCATGCGCATCTCCGAAAGCTTCATAGGACGCTCGCGTGCCATCGTCGCCAAGATAGGAAATTCAAATATCTGTTCACAAAATTGTGTGAACAAAATGCCCCTGAACGGGCCAACTTGTTCACAAGTTATTCACGCATGTATCCGCCGGGAAGAACATGACCATGCGAGGCACGCGATCACCGTTCCGGTATTCTCTCTACTGACGCGCCGGCAGGGCGCGACGCGATCGTTTTTTTCGGCTCTTCAGGTACGTCTGGCGCGCCTCTTTCAAGGAAGCGCCCTCGAGAAAGTACGCCGTCGCCGCTCGACCAATGGCATACGTCCCCGCGCCCGCGACCATCCCGCAAACGACATTGCCCCAACCTGGAAAAAACTTCAGCATTGCGCGCGCGCCCTCGCGAAGAAGCATTCCCGCGCCAACACCAGCTCCGAGCGCGGCGATGAACTCCGTCGCGGCACGCACACTTCGTTCCCGCCCACTGATGTACATGATTCCCGAGACCATCAAGACTTGGAGCGACGTGAGAATCGGCATGTCCGCGAGCGGAATCGGTTGCGCCCCGATCGCTGCGCAAATGGCGGTCGTCGATTTTATCAGCATTTGTGCAACGTGAAGCTGCGCCTGTCGATCGCGCGAGATGCGGATCATCTCGATCTTCGCTTCGTTTGGTAACTCCGCGGCGAGTACCGACATCAAGCGACGCGTTTCCGGCGATCCTGTTTCGGTGATCCTGACCACAGTGAGCAAACGATCGCGCACATCCGGTTGCTCATCGAGCGCCTCTTCCAATTGCGTTCTCCGCCTTTCAGACCCGAGCGAAAGACCAATGATTTTCGTCCCGCTGGACGGAACATCGATTGACTCTTGTAAATCCAATTCGCCGTCGTCGAAAAACAAGGTCATGTCGGCCGGGTTGCGCTTGAGTTCTTCTTCGATTTGCGGCTCGACGGAATTATCCGCGCCTCGCGCGTCCAGAACCGAAATCATTCCATGACCCGGAATCGTCCAGTCAGTCCAACGATGCAGTGGTGTAACCGTCACATTCACGCGCTCACCGCCCTCTGGAGTAAAAAGCAGGTCAATGATTTTTTGCAGCGGCGTTTTGCTCGATCCGATGAAAAGAAATCGCGGTCGCCGCTGCTGAAGGAACAATTGCTTTAGCGGCGTCAATTCACGCAGCACGGGTCGTCGAATCCTTTCGGGAAGTTTGCCTGCCAAACTTTCCAGTCGCTCGGCGATTTGAACGAGAGTGGTCTGATTCATGGTTTCGCCACGTAAAATCGTTAAACAAAGATAAAAGAGAAAAACACGAACGAGAATTCACGGTTTTGAATTCCACGGCAGTCCGGTTATAAAGGCTGCATGAGTTTGAACATCGAAATACTTTCGAAAGCAGCGGATCAGGCGCGCGGTTTGTGCATGGACGCTGTGCAAGCCTCGCAATCAGGGCATCTCGGGCTTCCGCTCGGCTGCGCGGAAATCGGCGCCGTGCTTTTTGGTCATGCACTGAGATATAACCCGGATGACCCTCGCTGGATCAATCGCGATATCTTCGTGCTCTCCGCTGGGCACGGCAGCATGTTCCTTTACGCCTGGCTGCACATGAGCGGCTACGATTTGCCGATGTCGGAAATCAAACGTTTCCGGCAACTGCATTCGAAAACGCCTGGACACCCCGAATTTGGCGAGACACCCGGCGTGGAATGCACCACTGGACCGCTCGGTCAAGGCGTCGGCAACGCGGTTGGCATGTCCGTGGCAACGAACATGGCCGCGGCGCGGTTCAACACCGATGAGCACAGAATTTTCGACCAGCACGTCGTCTGCTTGTGCGGTGACGGCGACATGCAGGAGGGCGTCGCATCCGAGGCGTGCGCGCTCGCCGGCGTTTGGGGTCTCGACAATCTGATTTTCATTTACGATTCCAATGCCGTTACGCTGGACGCCCCGGCAAAGCTAACGCAGTGCGAGGACACTGGCCAGCGGATGAAGGCCTACGGCTTCGATGTCCAGGAAATCGACGGCCAGGACATGCGACAGTTTCTTGACGCGTTTGACGTCGCGAAACGCCGCGACAACGGCAAACCGCAGTTCATCATCGCGCATACGCTGATCGGAAAAGGCATTCCCGAAGTAGCGGGCACATACAAGGCGCACGGCGAAGCGGGCGCGAAATTCGTCGATGCAGCCCGCAAGGCGCTCGGCTTGCCGGACGAGCATTATTTCGTGTCGCAAGATGTGTACGACTATTTCGCCGAGCACAAAAAGACACTGCTTTCTGAGTATGATCGCTGGGAGAAGACTTACGATGCGTGGCGCGCGAAAAATCCCGACAAAGCGAAGCAGCTCGATGACGGCCTCGCGCGAAAAGTGCCGCCCGATCTCTTGTCGAAGATCCCGGATTTTCCGAAGGACGCGAAACTGGCGACCCGCAAAGCAGGCGGCGAAGCATTGCAGCCGATCGCGCAAGCGATGCCGTTGCTCATGAGCGGCAGCGCCGATCTGTACGGATCGACAATGAATTACATTAAGGATGGCGGCGATTTTTCACGCGATAATTTCGCCGGCCGGAACGTCCGTTTCGGCATTCGTGAGCACGGCATGTGTGCGATCCTCAATGGCATCTCGTATCACGGCCTGTTTCGCGCGTCGGGCGCGACGTTCGCTGTGTTTACCGATTATTGCCGCCCTGCCATTCGGCTCAGCGCATTATCCAAGCTGCCAAACGTTTACATTTTCACCCACGACTCCATCGGTGTAGGCGAAGACGGTCCGACGCATCAACCCGTGGAGACTGTCAGTTCGGTGCGTTTGATACCGAACATCGACGTGATTCGGCCCGCTGATCCGGAAGAAACCGCGGGCGCATTTGTCGCTGCGATGCGGCGAACGGATGGTCCGACGTTTCTCGCGCTCACCCGTCAGACTGTTCCGATGTTGAACGATATCGATGTAAATCTGCGTCGTGAAGGAGTGCTGCGCGGTGGTTATATCGCGAAAAAGGAAACCGGCAAACTCGACTTGATCATCCTTTCATGTGGAAGCGAATTGCAGCATGCGCTCGCCGCGGCTAAAGAGCTGGGCGACCGCGTCCGCGTCGTTTCCATGCCGTGCTTTGAAAGATTCAACCGTCAGCCGCAAACCTACCGCGAAGAACTTTTGCCTAACGAATGCCGTAAACGCATCGCGATCGAAGCCGGTGTTCCTGAGATTTGGTATGAATACGTTGGTCTCGACGGAAAAGTTGTCGGACTGCACGACTTTGGCCTGAGCGCACCCGGGCCCGAAGTGATGAAAGAACGCGGCATCGACGCGCAGCACGTGATCGATGCGGCAAAGAGCCTTGGGTAGCGCATGCGTCTCGCATGTTGGTTTCGGTGTCGCGCCGAAACGAACTTTTCCTAACCGGAAGACTTCGAACAAATCTAGCGCGGCATAACGGAAGTTCGCGTTCGCGAGGACGCGCTCGCCAGCGCGCGAGCCGCGTGCGCTCCCCAGAAAGCTCCGTTCAAAACGCTTCTTCCGGTTCGGTCACGTTCCGGGCGCGAGTTTCGAACCGGGTGAATTCCTTTAGGAATGTGAGCGGAATTTCGCCGACAGGACCGTTGCGCTGTTTAGCGATGATAAATTCGGCTTCGCCGGCCTTTTCTACGCGCGCTTCTTCGTCTTCCTCGTACAGCTCGGGCCTAACGAGTAATCCGACCAGGTCCGCATCCTGCTCGATGGATCCCGATTCACGCAGATCGCTCAGACGCGGTTTGCCGCCGGAGCGCTGTTCTGGTTGCCGATTCAATTGTGCCACGACAATGACAGGGATTTTCAATTCTTTCGCCAAAGCTTTGAGACCTGCGGAAATTTCAGAGATTTCCAACTGCCGATTATCCTGTGCGCGACGCGAGGTCGATCGCAGCAGTTGCAAGTAATCGACGATCAAAAGCTGCACATCCTGCTGCGCCTTCAGCCGGCGCGCTTTTGCCCGCAATTCCAGAATACTGAGGCTGGCGCTGTCATCGATGAAGATTTTTGCTTCGGCGAGTTTGGACGCCGCGGCAGTCAGGTTCGGAAAATCCCGCTCCGCCAGAAAACCATCGCGAACCTTCTGCAGATTAACTTTCGCCCGCGAGCAAAGCATTCGTTGGACAAGCTGCTGACTGCTCATCTCCAGGCTGAACACACCGACGGGCCGCTGTTCGTTGATCGCCACGTGTTCGGCGATGTTCATGGCGAGCGCGGTTTTGCCCATGCTCGGCCGCGCCGCGATGACGATCATTTCTGAAGAGTGCAAGCCACTGGTCATCCGATCAAACTCGACAAAACCGGTTCCGATTCCTGTGATCCCGCCTTTCCGCTCGTAGAGTTTCTCGATCGATCTCGATCGCTTCCATGACCTGGTCTTTCATGGAGAGCATCTGGCCTTTAAACCGGTCCTCGCCGACGGCGAAGATTTTCTGTTCCACTTCGTCGAGCAGATTGTTCACCTCATCCTGCTCTTCGTAAGCGCGTCGCACGCTCTCGGTAGCCGCCGAAATGATTTGCCGCAGGATGTATTTGTCGCGAACGATCTCCAGGTAGTACTGCACGTTGGCCGCAGTCGGAACGAACGTGAACAGATTCGTGACCAATGCCGCGCCACCGACGCTGTCGAGTAAATTCCGATCGCGCAGAACCTGTGTGAACGTAATCAGGTCGATCGCCTGCCCTGCATTCCAAAGATCGACAAGAACGTCGTAGATCGTCCGGTGCGCAGGAACGTAAAAATATTCTTCGTTAATTTTCTCGACGCATTCGGCGATGGTTTCACGCGGAGAGATCAGCATCGAGCCGAGAACGCCCTGTTCCGCCTCCACGCTATGTGGCGGCGTTCGGTGAACATCCTGCGCAGAACCTGTGGGCGAAATGGGGATAACTTTTTCGCCGCTTCGCGCCGCCGAACCTCGGCCAGCGCCATTTCCCGCTTTACGAGGCTTCTCTCCTGTCCATGCGGACGGTGGAGTCGCCATTTATTTCTCTTCTTGTTTTGGCTGTTCTTTTCTCTTGCCGAAAATTCGACGTTTCTTTTTCTCGGGTTCTTCCGGCGCAGCTGGGACGGCCTCGGCCTTTGTGTCCGCTGCAGATTTCACCTGAAAAACAAGCTGCGCCGTCACATCGTGATGCAGCTTGATGGCGACCTCGTGCTCGCCGGTATCTTTGATCGGGCGCTCCAGAACAATTTTGTGACGGTCAATCTCTGCGCCGACTTCGTTTTTTAACCTGTTTACGATGTCTTGCGCCGTGACCGATCCAAATGCCTTGCCGGTCTCCCCGGTCTCCAAGGTAAAAATAAATCGCGCTTTGCCGATGCGGCGCGCGAGTTCCTGAGACTCATTCAATTCGCGTGCTTCGCGCTCGGCCCGCTTCTGCTTGAGCGAATTCAGCTTGCGCAACGCGGCAGGCGTGACTTCGTAAGCCATGCCGCGCGGCAAGAGGTAATTACGCGCATAACCACGACGCACCTTGACTACATCCGCCTCGGCGCCGAGTCCGGGAACGCTTTCAGTCAGAATGAGTTCAGTTAAAGGCATGCTGATATTTTCTAAAATGCGTTCGGAAAATTTTCAACCGCGAATGCTTTCGAGGGCGACGAGTATAAAACCGCGCCGCGCTCTGTCAATGCGCGATTGAAAATTGTCGTGCAATTTTTCACGTAAAGTAACGCGAGCGTCCTCGCTTGCGGGAGTAGTCCGTCACAAGCCGGAGCCATGCCCTACGCTAAATCATGCCGAGCTTCATTCGACCGGCTTCGCAATCAGTATCGATACCAGGGCGTACTTTTGATAGCGGCGCCTCTCGTCCAACTGAAAAAAGCGCTGGTCTTTCCGATGATCTTGCGCATCGCAACTAGACGAACGCTAGGTGCGATGCGCAGATCAGACGCACAATGTCTACCGCCTCGTCAGTGCCGACTGATCAACCCTGTCCACGGGGCGAAAAACGAGGGCGGACTCGTGGTGAAATCGAGTTGCCCGCCCAAGTCAAAATGGCCGGTGGCGTGGGCGAAGCGACCTGTGCCGCCTGTCACCTCCGCGGTTTCATGGTTCTCGTACACTCCCGGCGTTTCCGTCGGGCACGCATACCCCTCGAAAGTGCCGTAGATTTCGTCGCCGTTGGCCGCAAACCAGTCAAAGGTGCCAGTGTACGGAATATTATTTGCACAAAGATTCGGGTCGGGTTCGCAGGGGCGCGGGAAGAATTCCGCGGTGCCGGTGAAGACTCCCAATTGGTTCGCGCCTCCGGAATTGAACACGAGAACGGTAGGATCGCAGCAGTCCGGACAGGACTGAGACAAATTGTGCCCCGTGACAATGCCATTGAACGGCACCTGGTTGCGGTCTAACTCGGGAGTGGTTGCCGAGATAGACACTGCCGCAAAGCAGGCGAGGAGCAGCGGGATCAGAAGTCCCAATGTTGGTTTGAACTGAATGTTTCGATTTTTCATGATTTGATTTCCTTTTCTTGTTTTGAGTTTCAATGACTTCCCGTCATGGGAGGTCACTGACGTTGTTTTCTATCGCTTTCATGGTTGTGGTCTTCGTTCCGGGTAACCCAGAGACTCAGACCGTTTCCCATTCCTTCCCGAAACTTTCCGCCGCATTGCAAAGAAAGTGACAGGAACCACAGCGCTCTGCGTGTCGGCAGTGCGATGCAACGCCCCGACCGAGCGGGCGGCTACAGCCGGGGGACCTATTTCGGTGCGAGCGACGCTACGATTTTTTCGAAGCGCGGATCACCGCGCGGTTTTCGATCGAGAAGACGCGAGCAGTTTTTCAAAGCGCGCGTCGCTACGAAGTGGATCCCACTGCGGGTTCAGACGCAGCTCGTAATACCAGTACTCTCGCTCTCTAGCAGGAAGCTGCTCGAGGGAGCGCAATGCGGCGTCGCGCTCGCCGGCATGGACCAAAAGGTCCGCCATCGTCCATTCATCTGGCTTATCTTTCGCGCGTGCGGCTTCCGCCAGCGCGGCATCCTTCCAGCCCATCACCGCGTAAGCCTCGGCCACGTTCAAATGTGCCGCCTGATCGCCGGGGTTCTCCTTCGCTTCCATTTCCAAGATCCACCGCACCGAGTCGAGCGCGGTATAGGCACGCTCCTTGTTTCCCGCATAGAAATGAATCAGACCTTCAACGAATCCCTTCGGGACCATGTCACCAAATCCGCCGGCGAGACATGGCAATCGCTCAGAAGGACAAGCCGCGAGCAGGCGTAGAGCTTCGGGGAAGTTTCGCTCGTAGACGGCAGCCGTACAGTGCGCCGCTGTTACTCGGCCATCCGGATCCTTGCCCGCGGGAATCTCAGCGAGAAATTTCTTTGTTCGCGCCACCTCTCCTGTCCAGCGGAATTCCTGAATCGCGCGGAAGAGCCGAAAGAAAATGGATTCCGGCGCGAGTTCCAGGGAGCGATCCGAAGCCCAGCGCGCTTTGGCCACGTCTCCCTTCTTGGTCAGCAGAAAAGCATAGTTGTAAAAGACTTTTGCTTCGCGCGGATTGATTTCGATGGCGCGCTGGAACGTCGCCTCCGCTTCTGCGAGCCAGTCCATGTCCGTTTGGAAGAGGGCCGCTAGCATTACCAGGTACCCGTCGTTTGGGACAAGGCGAAGCGCGCTGTCCACCTCCTGTTTCATCGCTTTGTCTCTCTCGATTGACTTAACGGACCACGACAGGATCTGCGCCATCACCAAGTGTGCCTGTCCACAATGCGGATCGAGCCGCAGGGCTTCCTCCGCATGACTGCGCGCTTCGGCAGCACCGCGGGTCGATGATCAAAGTTGTCGTAGAGACCGCAGAGTATTTCGGCGAGTCGGGCGCGAGCCAGGGCAAATCGCGGGTCCAGCGCAACTGCGTGTCTGTAGCATTGTTCGGCCGCGACGTGGTTGTCGCGCGAAACCTCGGGCCGCATTTGAAACTCACGGCCGCGGAGATACACGACGTAGGCATCCGGATTGTTGGTCAGCTTCGCTTCCACCTGTGCCTTCTCCTCCGGGCTGAGCTTCGCCGCCAGCGCAGTGGCGATTTCCGCCGCCAGCTCGCCTTGCAGAGCGATCGAATCCTGCAGTGTACGATCGTAACGGTCCGACCAGATTTGCCGTTCGGTCGTTGCGTCGGTCAACTGCACATTGACCAGCACGCGATTTGCGGTGCGACGAACGCTACCCTCGAGAACGGCTCCAACGCCAAGCTCTTGTGCGATCGTGCGGAGCCTGCGACCGGAAAGATCCCGATATGACGCTACCGAACCTCGGCTAACAACCTTGAGATCCTTGATCCGGGCCAGGCTGGTCACGAGATCGTCCTGAATGCCGTCGGCGAAAAACGCATTCTCTTTGTCTTCGGAGAGGTTGCGAAACGGTAGAACCGCAATGCTCTTCGGAGGAACGTTTGCAGGCGCCGCGCTCTGCGACACAGCTCGATCGTGCCAGCGAGGGAACAGCGCGAAGGCCGCAGCGGCGATCCCGATCAAACCGGCCGCAAGAGCCAATCGGCGCGCCGATTTCCAGCGGTCGAGGATCTGTGCGCGGCAATCTTGTAATTGCAACGTGAGTGCGCGGACACTCGGGCGCGCTGCCGGTTCGGAGGCAAGCATCGACACGAGCAGGGAAATAAGGCGGCTTGGAACACGTGCCGCCTTCAGTTGTTCGATCGGCAAGACCTCGCGAGCGCTGGCTCGCGCGAATCTGTTCGATGGTCGCGCCTTGGAAGGGCCTTTTACCGGTAAGCAGATACCAGACGGTTGCGCCTAACGAATAGATATCCGAGCGAACATCCACTGGCGCATCAGTGAATTGCTCCGGACTGGCGAAAGCCGGCGTGCCGACAAATCCTCCGTGCGTTAAGCCCATCGCATCCGGCTTTTCAACAAGCGCTTTCGCCACGCCGAAATCGATCACCTTCACGAGTAGATGCGACGCCCTCGTCGCGTTGTCGTTTGAAGAAGAAACCGGCGAGAGCGGGGCTTCCACCACCATCAGATTCGCCGGCTTCAAATCCCGGTGCACGAGACCTTGCTTTTCCGCTGCGGCCAGTGCGCTGCTGACCTGCAAGGCGATGTCGATGGTCGTGAGCGCGTCGAGCGGCCCGGTCCGGCGAACACGCATCTCCAGCGTTTCGCCTTCCACCAGTTCCATCGCGCAGAAGCACTGCCCGTTCTCTTCCCGGATACCGAAATGGTAAACAGTCGCGACATTTGGATGCCGCAACGCTGCCGCCGTCCGTGCTTCGCGCATGAACCGCTCCCGTGCTTCCGCTCCGCGCTTCACCCATTCCGAAGCGATAAGCTTGAGTGCGACCGGCCGCTGGAGCGACGTGTCAATCGCTCGATACGTCACTCCCATCGCGCCTCGGCCCAGTTCCCAATGCGTCCCGTCATCGTGGTGCTCGATCCTGTAGTTCCCGAGTCGATCCGTAACAGGAGCGAACAACGTTTGGTCAGGCTCTTCCGCGTCGTCAAACCCGACACGCAGCAGGCAAATCATGCAGCGCCCGAGATTGCGGGAGAATGCTCCCTCCAGTCGCGTCCCGCACTCGGGACAGACCGCCGCGCCAATTGCCTGTGCCTGCATTAATCCGCCGCGAGCACTTCGCAAAGATGTCGCAGCTCCGCGTCGACATCGGACGCTTTCGCCACGGTGCCACTCACTTCCTCCCGCAAAATCGCGCGATACCTCGAGCGGAGCCGGGCCACATCGCTGCGCAGTGTTGTGATCGGCCGGCCCAACCGAAGCGACATTTCTTCGTATGGAACTGCCCCTTCACTGGTGACCGAAAGGTGTGAGTTCAATTCGCTTGAACAGCTCATCTTTTCCGGCCAGCGCGCATTCCTCGGCCAGCCGATCGAGTGCCTGCCGGAGCAGCGTCTCTGCCCATTCACGTTCGTAAACACGTTCAGCACTCCAGGTTTGCAAGCCCACGGCTCGTGTATCTGCCTCGGCGATCGCGGCCGTGTCGAGCGGCCCCAGGATCATGCCTCCGCCGCGCTTCTGCGTCCGGTCGTGCGCGCGCGCGTGCGCCACGAAATGTTTGAGTGCGCCGAGCAGAAAGGAACGGAAGCGTCCCTTATCTGGATCGGCACGGGCATAGGCGCGCGATTCGATGAGATGCGCGAAAAAACCTTGCGTCAGATCTTGCGCATCGTCTGGGTTTGAGCCCTGGCGTCGCAGGAACAGAAAGATTGGTCGCCAATAAATCCGGCACAGCTCCGACAGCGCGCTCAGCGCCTGGTCGGGCGGCGTTTGCGATTCCCCTGCATCGAGGACCATCGTCCAGCGAGTGGAGGCGAATAGACCTTTACGCGTGGTTTCGGTGGCGACCGTCGCAGGCATGCGACGTTTTTATCAGGCGGGAGGAAAATAAGCAAGCCAAATACTCGAGAGATGCGCTTGACTCCACTAGCGGGCGACGCAACCGACTAACTCACCCGTGCGGATTGGAAAAATTGAAAGGAATTCAAATCATGCCGAGCTTCATTCGGCCGGCTTCGCTGATCATGTTCTGGTTCCACGGCGGATCCCACACGAGTTGCACGTCGGCTTCGTCGATGCCGTCTATGCTTAGGATTTTACTCTGCGCATCGTGCGCGATTGCCGGTCCCATTCCACAACCCGGCGCGGTCAAAGTCATTTTTACTTCCACCCGCGTGCCGCCGTCGTCCTTTTTGATCAAGCGACAATCGTAGACCAGACCAAGATCAACAATGTTCACCGGGATCTCAGGGTCGTAACATTGCCGAAGCTGGTTCCAGACGTCTTCCTCCGAGGCGTCACCATCGGTACGCTCACGGGTTTTTGCGTTTGTTGCGGCTGGGGCTTTTCCAAACCGAGAGCGTCAAGGTCTTTCTCCGCCACGCGCCCAAGGCCCTGGTAAGTTGCGACCGTGTAACTTCCGCCGAGGCTTTGTGTGATCACACCCTGCGTTCCGGCTGGAATCGTCGTTTTCTGGCCGCTGGGAATCTGGATCGCTTCGCAATCGCGGCTCAATGTGAATTCAGTGTTCTCGTACATGGCGTTAACCTCTGCGTACTACTATGCCACAGACCGAGAAAATGACGAAGCACGAATGTCGAATGACGAAGGAATAATCAAATCCCAAAACGCACCAGAATCGATGTTCGTCATTCGTGGCTTCGACATTGTTTCGGCATTCGTCATTCGTAATTCGGATTTCGTCATTCACTTAATACACATCCCGCTTGTAGCGCTTCTCGCTTTTCAGCTTCTCGACGTATTCGTTCGCTTGTTCGACGCTCTTGCCGCCGTGCTCTTGGACAATCTTGCGCAGAGTTGCATCCACGTCTTTGGCCATGCGACGCGCATCACCGCACACGAAAAACTGCGCGCCCTCGGCGTCGATCCATTTCCAGATCTCGGCCGCGTTTTCCGCCATCTTGTGTTGGACATAGATTTTTGCGCCTGATCGCGTGACCACGCGCAATCGAGCCGCGTGAGAATTCCCTTTTTCATGAACACGTCGAAATCCTCCTCGTAAGCGAAGTCGCATTTCACGTGCTGCGCTCCGAAGAAGAGCCAGTTTTTTCCCTTCGCGCCGGTGACCTGGCGTTCCTGCAAATACGCTCGAAACGGCGCAATGCCTGTGCCGGGGCCGACCATGATAATCGGCGTGTCGGGATTTTCCGGCAGATGAAAATGTTTTGCGTTGCTTGGGAAAACCGGAACCGGCACGTCGTCGGCGCGCTCGGCGAGAAATGACGAGGCCACGCCTTTGCGCAGGCGGCCATTACTCTCGTAACGAACGACGTCCACGATCAGGTGCACTTCATCGGGAAACGCCTTCAGGCTCGAAGCGACTGAATAAAGTCGCGGCTGCAGTTTCGAGAGCAGCCCGACAAATTCCTCCGGCGTGAAGCGCACAGATGGATGATCAACGAGAAAATCGATCACTTCCATGCCCCAGAGATAAGTCTGGAGATCCTGTTTGCGGTCTGGAGCCAGAAGATAACTCAGCGTCGGCGCAGCGTCGGCGCGCTGAGCGATCGCCTTCAAAAATTTCGGCGTCGGCTGGGTGATGCTGTAATCGCGCAACAACGCTTCTCGCAACGTTGTTGGCTCCCCTTTCAGACCGCGGCACTTGTTCATTGCCGGTCGCACCGAGCGCCCGAATGATTTCGTCCACCAGATCAGGATCGTTCGTTGGATATACGCCGACCGAATCGCCCACCTCAAAGCTCAATCCCCAGCCAGTGAGATCGAGTTCGAAATGGCGCGTGTCCTTTTCCGACTCCGGCCCGCTCAGCCGGCGATTGATTAGCATTGTGGCAGGGAACGGGTTCGTCCGCGAATACGGCGAGGGTAGCAATGTGGCGCAGCTTCAGTCATGGCAGCAGCATTTAGCGGCGAATTGTATTTGCCGCAAATGTTCACCCGGCATTTCCAATGGCAAGCGTGGGGCAAACTTCTGTCGCGCGTTGCGCAGCGCTATTTCGCCAGGCATCTCAAATTGTTTGAGGAATAAAGCGCGCGGTCTCGTCGCGATCGCAGGTTCTTTACCTTCTCCTCCGCGACGGCCGGTCCGGCGCAATCGCGAAATCGACCTGCCGCTTGAAGAGATCAACGCGCGCGACAAACACCGACACGTCGTCGCCGACCTTGAATCGCTTGCGTGATCGTCTGCCAATCAGCTGTCGCCGTGCAGGCTCAAAAAGATAAAAATCGTCCGTCAGCGACGACACGTGAACAAGACCGGTGAGAAGGGCATCGGGCAATTCGACCAACAATCCGTAGTTGCGAACGTCCACAACTGTCGCCGAGAAAATCTGAGGCCTGTGGCCGGCGAGTTGCCGCTGAAAAAACTCGAGCTTCTTCATCTGCGTGGCATCGATTTCCGCATCGCGCCGCATTTCGCTCGGTTGCGAAATGTGTTCGGCGATAGAAGCAATTTCGGCCATGCCCATTGGTAGGGCGTGTCACTCCGTGACCGCGTTCCGGAGTTCGAGAGGTGGCGGACGGCAACGGAGTGCCGTCCCTACCAAACGAACGATGCACTACCAGATCGGCGTAGCGCCGGATGGGACTGGTGAAATGCAAATAATTCGTCTTTGCCAGACCGTAATGTCCGAGCGGCTGAGGATCGTAGCGCGCGCGCTTGAGACTCTTGAGCAACCCGACCTTCAGTGCCGGCTCTTCGGGTTTTCCGCGAATTTCAGCAAGCAATCGCTGCAATTCAGCGCGATGAGTTAGATCGCCAACTTTGTAATCAAAGCTCAGCACAAACTCACGGTACTCCGCGAGTTTTTCAGGATCTGGATTTTCGTGAACGCGGTAGATAGTGGGAATCGCGCGCTTCTTCAGTTCCTGCGCGACCGCTTCGTTCGCTGCCAGCATGAATTCTTCGATCAACTGATGTGACTCATCGTTTTCGACGCGCTCTAATCGAATTGGTTCGTTTTGTTTATCGACCCACACTTTTACCTCTGGAAAATCGAGATCCAGCGCGCCGTGTTCGAATCGTTTCCGTCGCAATAACGCCGCGAGTTCCCAGGTAAGGTGAAGTTGTTCACCCAGGCGGTCGCGCGGCGGCGCTGTCAAGATCGCGTACGCTTCCTTGTATGTAAGCCGGTGCGCGCTGCGAATGATGCTCCGCGCAAAACGCGCGCTTTTGACGACGCCACGCTTGTCGAAGTGGATGAAAACCGAGTGCGTGAGCCGATCGACTCCCGGATTAAGACTGCAAACGCCGTTGCTCAACCGCTCAGGCAACATCGGGATCACACGATCCGGCAGATAAACACTGTTGCCGCGCAGGCGGGCCTCGCGATCCAGCGCGCTCCCCGGCTCCACGTAGGCGGCAACATCGGCGATGTGCACGCCAAGTTGCCACCCGCCGTTTGGAAACTTCTCCACGTGAATGGCGTCATCGAAATCTCGCGCATCATCGGGATCAATGGTAACGATGAATTCGTCGCGCAAATCTTCGCGTCCGGCGAGTTGCGATGCATCAACGCTTTCGGAAATATGCTCCGCCTGCTCCAACACGCCTCGTGGAAATTCCGTCGCCAGATGATACTTCCGGATGATCGAAAGCATGTCCACGCCCGGGGCGGAGGCCGGCCCGAGCACTTCAATGATTTCGCCTTCAGGATTAACGTGGCGCGACTCCCAAGCTCCGAGGCGAACTACGACTTTGTCGCCGATTCTGCCGGCGGCCTGCGACCGCCGATCCTGCGCCGGACGCACATAAACGTCGTGCACGAAACGTGGATCATCGGGTACGACGTAGTAGAAATTGCGCGAACGCTGCAGCGTGCCGACGATGGTGTCGTGAGCGCGTTCGAGGATTCGAATAACACGTCCTTCCTGTCTTGCCTTTATGCGATTCGACGGCGCTTCGCGCGATATGCGCGCGACCACACGGTCTCCATGCATGGCTATACCTATGTTTTCCGCCGCGACGAAAAGGTCAGGCCCGGTCCCCTTTTCAGGAGTAAGAAAACCGTAGCCAGCTGGATGGATCGACAATTTGCCAGTTACCAGGTCAGCTTCGGCTGGCAAAATGTATCGGTCCTTCCGAATCCGCGCGATTTGGCCTTCGCGCTCGAGCTCGCGCAACGTGCTACGCAACCCAACGCGTGTCCTGCCGCTCACGCCAATTTTCAGAGCAATCTCGACCGCATTCAGCGGCCGGTAATCTCTCCTGGACAGGAGCGCGAGAATTTGTTCCCTAATCTTGGGTTCGTTTACGATCATTTCGGCGAAACATTATGGTCAGGTTTGTCGATTTAACGCGATTTTATCGGAGGTCTAAAAATGCGAAAGCCGATCATTAGTTGCGCAGTGGCGATGGTATTCGTGGCAATAAGTTCATTTGCTGCTGAAGGAGGTAGAATGACAATCGCCAGTTCTGCTTTCCAACAAAGCGGAAATATTCCATCGAAATTCACATGCGATGGCGGCAACGCGAGCCCACCCGTAGCAGATAACCGGTGTTCCTTCGGAAGCGAAAACTCTTGTACTCATTGTCGACGATCCCGATGCGCCAGGCGGCTTGTTTACACATTGGCTGGTTTGGAACATTCCGTCGCAAACCAATTCCATTGCGGAAGGGAGTGCCCCAAAAGGCGTACACGGTACAAACGACTTCGGGAAATTCGGTTACGGTGGACCGTGTCCGCCCTCAGGCACGCATCGGTATTACTTCAGAGTTTTCGCGCTGGATCGCGAACTGGCTTTGCCTTCCGGCGGGAAACGGAGCCAACTGGACGCAGCGATGAAAGGTCATGTCATCGCCCAGGGGGAATTGATGGGGCGTTACGCAAGGAGGAAGTAGCTGCAGCTGCGATTTTTGTACCGCCGAAATGCAGGCGGCGTGGCGGATTACAGAGCGCCGCCACAACGCAGTTCGAATAATCGCGCATCTGCATTAGTCTCACTTATCATGCGCGAGAGGATCTGGAGGATCGGTGACCGCCGCTTTGATGTCTCCCAATACGCGTTGATCATGGGCGTGCTGAATGTCACTCCGGATTCGTTTTCCGACGGCGGAGAGTTTTTCACACCGCAGAAAGCAATAGAGCGCGCCGTGGTCATGGCTGTCGAGGGTGCGCACGTCATCGACGTTGGCGGCGAATCGACGCGCCCCGGCTCAGAACCTGTCGCGGTTGAGGAGGAACTGCGGCGCGTAATTCCAGTGATCGAAAAGTTGCGAGAAAAGATTGATGTCCCGATTTCAATCGACACCTCGAAAGCGGAGGTGGCGTGCGCCGCGATTGAGGCCGGCGCTTCGGTTGTGAACGACATTACCGGCGGGCGAGGAGACGAGCGAATGCTGCCGCTCATTGCCAAAACCAAATCGGCTCTCATCATCATGCATATGCAGGGAACTCCCCGCACAATGCAAATCCAGCCGCGATACACAGACGTTGTTGCAGAAATTTCGGATTTTTTTCGACAACAATATGCGCGCGCCATAGGTTTAAGTATTGATCCCATGGCGATTGCGTTTGATCCGGGCATTGGTTTCGGCAAAGCGCTCGAACACAATCTCGAAGTGCTCGCGCAGTTGGAGCGGCTTCGCGTGCATGATCGACCGTTGGTGGTCGGCGTTTCCCGCAAATCGTTTCTCGGAAAGTTGATCGGTTCGCCGGAGAATACGGACCGGCTCCTCGCGGGCATTGCGCTGACTTCGATTTTGCGTGGACGCGGCGCGGAGGTGTTCCGTGTTCACGATGTGAAGGAGAATGTTTATGCGTTGCGAGTAACTGAAGCCGTTTTCAGAGGGCAAAATGATTCATCACCTCATTGATCTAGGGGTAAGAGGCTGGCGCAGCCTCGTGGAAATCCTTCTGCTGTGGGTGGCAATCTACTACGGCTACCTCTACTTCCGCGGAACGCGCGGAGCGAAAGTCCTGACAGGGCTGGCCATTGTGTTTCTGACTCTCACGTTGATTTCGACGCTGCTGAACCTCGTCGTGATCGGCTGGCTGGTGCGAAGTTTCTCTGTTTTCCTCGCTATCGCCTTGGTGGTGATTTTCCAGCCGGAGCTCCGGCGTGGTTTGGCGGCACTTGGCGGACATCCGATTTTTTCGCTCACCAGTGAAAGACGGGAAACTGTTCACGATTTGGCGGAAGCAGTAACGCAGTTGGCGAATAAACAGTTCGGCGCGTTGATCGCGATCGAGCGCGATACGTCGATTCGAGTTTACGAGGAAACAGGCGTCATCATCGATGGCGAGTTTTCTGTCGAACTGATTCTGACCATCTTTCATCCAAAAGCTGCACTTCACGATGGCGGCGTGATCATTCGCAACGGCCGGATTGCAGCCGCAGCCTGCATCTTTCCCGTGAGCCAGCGGGAAACACTGGACCGTAGCCTGGGATTACGTCACCGTGCGGGGCTCGGAATCACCGAGGAATCGGACGCGGTGGCTGTGGTAATATCTGAAGAGACAGGGAGCATTTCCATTTGCCACCGGCGACGAATAGAGCGCAATTTCACTCCGGAGACGTTCCGTCAGCGCATCGCGGAAATTTTATTGCACAGCAAGTATGAAGAGACTAATTCTGAAAAACTGGCGCGCGAAGTTGATCTCACTCCTGCTAGCGATGACGCTTTGGTTTCTGATCAAAAAGAACGTAGCGACGACGTCATCGCCGTATGAAAGATCATCTCCGACGCCGGTGACGGAAACGCGTTAGGTGTGCTCGGTTTAGCGCAAAAATCGCGACAGATTTTCGTCTTCCCAGCGGCGTGCGCGTCGATAACCAGGAAATTCGCGCTCGCGACGGTTGAATTCTTCGGTGTGAACGCGCCGGCGATTCCGAGAAAGCGTTTCGTCCGGCACCACCGAGTGCAGCATCTCGTGATACAGCACGTACCGCAAAAACCAGACCGGCACGAACGGCTGGTCCAACGCCGAATTAATCCGAATGACCCGGTCTTGTTCCTGTATTGTACCAAAAACGAATTGCTCTCTCGGGCGCCTCTTTCGTCGGGGCCCCCAGGTGACTTTGTAGCCGCGAATCCGCCCGCGAAAGTGCCGCTGGTTCAAGTCATTAAAGATCGCGCGCAGATCGAAATGCGTCCCCTCGTGGCATAAATTCAACTGTCGCTGCATCGGCAGCTTCGGATGCGCGAGCTTACGCTTGGTTGTTTTCTTCTTTCGACGCATTGCCATTCTTCAAAAAGTAAACGCCTCAGAGTACTGTAATGGCCTCCAAATCGAGTGACAAGCGAAGCAGCTGTTCCTTTCGAAAAATTGTTGTAAATGATTGAACTTCTGGATCTTAAATCGAGAAGGAAAACAGAACGCCGGTTAAACAGAGCCTGTTCATCAACGCCCTGTGTGCAGACATAATTGGCCTCGCGCAGAACGGGTTACGTCGGATTTCAGGCTTTCTCAAACCAGGGTTTTGCAGCGAACGCAAAGTGCGTATAATCGTGTCAGTTTCCGGTGAGACCACCGGAAGGTGTAAGCGAATTGTAGTATATGACCCCTTTTCTCCGAAAATTGCTCGGCCAAAACTGGCTTTTATTACTGCTTATGCTCGCGCTCGCTGTTTTTGGCGTCGTGGCGATCTATAGCGCCACATCCACGCGCAGCGACCTGTACGCAGCGGATTTTTGGCGGAAACAAGCAAACTGGGTGGCGGTTGGTGTGTTCGCCTTCATGCTGACGAGTTTGGTTCACTATCGTTGGATTCGTTGGGGCGCGCTGCCCATGTACCTCGCTGGGATTGTGTTTCTGATCATGACGAAGTTTATAGGCGTTAAAGTCTATGGAGCCCGCAGCTGGTTGCATTTGGGCCCCATCAACTTTCAGCCGGCGCAACTTGCGGTAGTCGCGGGCATTATGGTGTTGGCGTTATTCCTCACTCAATTTCGCGACATGCACCCGGCGCTGCGATTACTGCTTTCGGGAGCGATCGCGGGCGCGCCATGTCTGCTGATCCTCATGCAACCTGACTTGGGCGAGGTCATTATTTGGGTCCCTGTGCTCCTCGCGCTCTGGTTTGTTGCGGGTCTGCCGCTACGTTATCTGCTTTGCGTCATTCTAATCGGAATCGCCTTCATCCCGATTGCCATCAATTTCGGCCTCAAACCCTATCAGCAACAGCGGATCACCGCCTTTACACATCCAGACATCGACAAACAGGGTTCCGCATGGGCGATTAACCAATCTTTGATTGCGATCGGGTCAGGCGGTTGGTCGGGAAAAGGGTTTAAGGCGCCGAACACGCAGATCGAACTTGGCTTTCTGCCCGCTACGGCTGTGCATAACGACTACATTTTCTCCGCGGTGGGCGAGCAATGGGGATTTGTCGGAGGGATCCTTCTTATAGGCGCGTTTGCGTTGCTACTGATGACGTGTCTCTTCGTTGGTTTTTTCGCCGGCGACCAACTGGGTCTGCTTCTGGTGATCGGGATCACGGCGCTTATCTTCACGCACATTTTCCAGAACATAGGAATGACTATTGCAATGCTGCCAATCACCGGTGTGCCGCTGCCATTAATTAGCTACAGCGGTTCGTTTGTGCTGATGATCATGTTTGGCCTGGGCTTGGTGAACAGCGTCTGGATTCATAGAAGCCTTCACAGCGTAATCGGAGCAGTCAGGAAACGCGTCGCGACGGCAATCAGCCGGTGCCGAAACGATTTACTTTGAGGCGTGCTTGCCTGTAGAGTCGGGCGCACAGAGATGGACGTCGATTACAAGGTTAAGCTCGAAGTCTTCGAAGGGCCCCTCGATCTGTTGTTGTATCTGGTCAAGCGGGACGAAATCGACATCTACGACATTTCACTCGAGCGCATCACCAGTCAGTATCTCGAGTATCTCCAGGCGTTCAAAGAACTGAACATCGCGCTCGCCGGCGAATTTATCGTGATGGCGGCCAACCTCATCTATCTGAAGAGCCGAAGCCTGCTGCCGCGCGACCAACAGCCTCCCGAAGAAGATGCGGGCGAGGAAGACCCTCGGTGGGAGTTAATACGGCAACTGATCGAATATAAGAAGTTCAAGGAAGCGGCAGCTGAACTTAATCTGCGCGCCCTTGAACAAGAAAGAATCTTTGTACGAGAAATCGCCTCACCCTCGACTATACAGGAACCATTGAAGCTGGGCGAGGTTGGAATTTTTCAACTGATTGGCGCTTTCCAAACGGTGATGAAACGGATCGAAGCGCGTCAGGACATGCAGGAAATCTTCAGTGAACGTTTCACTGTTTCGGAGAAGATCGATTCAATTTTGCATCGCATCGCAACGGGTAAGCGTCTTCGTTTTTCTGATTTGTTCGGGGCAGCTGCGTCGCGCATCGAAGTGGTGGTAACATTTCTCGCGCTTTTGGAGTTGATCCGGCTGAAACAAGTCCGGGCAGTCCAGAAAAATGTATTCGAAGAAATTGAGATCGCGCCCGCAATGGGGTGACCCTTCAGAATCATGCCGCGCATTTTGGTCGCCGGGTGCGGTTACGTCGGAGAAGCGACGGCCGATTTGTTCCATGCTGCCGGCTGGACGGTCGAGGGCTGGGTGCACTCGGAGGAATCGGCAGCGCGATTACTGGCAAAGCCGTACCGCGTTGGCTTGATCGACATCTCGCAACGCGATCAGGTTGCCGAACAAACGGAAGCGTTCAATGCAGTGGTCCACTGCGTCAGTTCTCACGGCGGCGATGCCGACCTGTATCGCCGGATTTATTTCAACGGCGCGCGCAATCTCCTCAATCGTTTTCCAGCAGCGACAATCCTTTTCACCAGCAGCACCAGCGTCTACGTGCAGCACGACGGTTCTCAGGTAACAGAAGAGAGCGAGACAAAACCAACCCGCGAGACAAGCCGCATCCTTTTGGAAACTGAAAACGTCATCCTCGACGGAGGCGGGATCGTTACGCGGCTCGCAGGAATCTACGGGCCGGGACGCTCGGCGCTGCTGAGTAAGTTCTTGAATGGCACGGCAACCATCGATCCGGAAAGCGACCGCTTCGTTAATCAGGTCCATCGAGAAGACATCGTGTCCGCACTTTTTCTTCTGTTGAATCGAGAACCGCAGCCGTGCAGACAGATTTATAACGTTGTCGACGATGAACCGACCTTGCAAAGCGCCTGCTACCGCTGGCTGGCCCAAAGGCTGAATCGACCTCTCCCGCCGATCGGGCAAGCTCCGCAACAACGTAAACGCGGGAATTCCAACAAACGAGTGAGCAATTCCAAATTGCGTCAATTAGGCTGGGTGCCGCAGTATCCGACATTCGCCGATGCAATGGAAAAAAGCATCCTGCCGAGTTTTGCAGAGATCATTTCCGCGGGCTGATAACGAAGCGCGGCACTTTAAGTCACTTGCGCAACTCGTTTCGGTGTCGGATCGACGCCGTGGGGATCGTCGTGACGTTCGCCGAACAATTGACGAATGATGTCCTCCACCGGCACTTCCTGCACGTTGATGTCGCTTACGTCGCACTCGTCGAGGAGTTGCCGGCAGGTTTCGGTGACTTTTGCGCGCGGAACTTTCAATTGCACCGAGACTGGCGTTTGCTCGGTGATTTCGCCGAACCTGGACAGATCGCGTGTGGCTTCTTTTTCAAAAGTAAGACTCAGAATTTTGTTGCCTGAAAAGCGATCAACAATCTCCGCCAGCGGTCCATCGAAAAAGATTTTCCCGTGATCGATCACCAGCACCCGGTGACACAGCTCTTCGATGTCTTGCATGTAATGACTAGTGAGCAATGTCACGATGCGATGTTCCTCATTGTAGATTCTCAGAAATTCGCGTACCCGTTTTTGGCTCACCACATCCAGACCGATTGTCGGTTCATCAAGGAACAACACACGCGGCTCATGAATGAGCGCAGCGATTAACTCCATCTTCATTCGTTCGCCTAACGAAAGCTCGCGGACCATCACATTCATTTTGTCCCCTACCTCCAGGAGTTCCGATAAGCCGTCCACGACCTTCTTAAACCGGTTGCGGTCAATGCCGTAAATTGCACGGTTAAGCTCGAGCGATTCTTGTGCAGGGAGGTCCCACCATAGCGCGTTCTTTTGTCCCATTAGTAAACTGAACTGCCGTTTCATCTCGTTGCGTCTTTCCCATGGAACAAAACCAAGCACTCGCGCATCGCCTGAAGTCGGGTTCAGCAGGCCCGAAAGCATTTTGAGCACAGTAGTTTTTCCGGCGCCGTTCGGGCCGAGAAATCCCACCAATTCTCCTTCCTCAATTTGAAATGAGACCTGGTCAGCCGCTCGCGTTTCATCGTATCGCCGCCAAACGAGGCCTTTCACCGCGCCTGCGAGTCCGCGTTCCTTGCGGTAGGTGCGATACACCTTCGTCAGTTTGGACGCTTCAATTACCGGCATAGCCTCAATGAAGCTACGTGGTCATGGTGTCTGAGCAAAATTCCGCGACAACGCCATGATCTAGCCGGCGCTCAAACAATCGGCGCGTTCACGGATTCGTTTCGAAAAATCCCTCACCTTAATCCTCTCCCTTTGACAAAGGGATAGTGATCATAGTAGTGGCGCATGAATCATCAGCACGAAGAGCTTCGGACTTCCGCCTATCCCCGTTTTGGGGAGAGGGGAAGCGCCACTACAGAACATCGTCAAGACACGCCAGCAAATGCGAAACAGTTTCCTCGGTTTCGTCGCCCATATTCGACAAGCGAAAAGTTTGACCGCGAATCTTCCCGTATCCGGGATCGATCACCAAATGGTGTTTCGCTCGCAATCTTCGGGCAAACTCCAGCACGTCGATCCCCCTGGTGTTTTTCACGCACGTCAGCGTCTTTGCGCGGAAGCCTTCCTCCGCAAAGAAATCGAATCCTGCACGGCGCACCCAATCGTGCACGAGCGCATTCGTCCGAGCGTGACGAGCGTAACGCGCCTCCAAGCCTTCCTCCAAAATCTCGTCGAGCTTAAACTCGAGCGCGTATATGTGTCCGACGCTTGGCGTGCTGGGAGTCACCCATTGCGCTTGCTCGCTTCTGAACTCTAGGAAATCAAAATAAAATCCGCGATTGAGAACCTTCTCCGCGCGTGCAAACGCTTTCTCGGAAACGGAGAACAACGAAAAACCCGGCGGCAGCGCAAGCGCTTTTTGCGCGCCAGTGAGCATCACGTCAATGCCCAGCGCGTCCATCTCGATGTTTACTGCGGAAAACGACGACACCGTATCGACGATGAGCGCGACCTCAGGATACTTGGCGAGAACGCAACAAATCTCGGGGAGCGGATTCATCACGCCGGTGGACGTTTCACTATGGGTCAATGTGACCGTGTCGAATTTTCCAGTGGCCAATTGCCGATCGAGATCTTTCGGGTCGACATGTTTTCCCCAGTCCACCTGAAGCGGTTGGGCGTTTTTGCCACATCTCTTTGCGACATCGAACCATTTATCGGAAAAGGCGCCGCACATGCAGCAAAGCACGCCTCGATCAACCAAGTTACGGATGGACGCTTCCATCACACCCCACGCCGACGACGTGGAAAGAAACACCGGCTGCTTTGTTTTAAACAAAGTCTGAAGCTTTGGATGAATGGCGCGATACAGATTTTTGAAATCTTCGCTGCGATGGCCAATCAGCGGACGCGAAAACGCCGCCCAGGTTTGTTCGGATACTTCTACGGGTCCGGGAATGAAAAGCTTGTCGTGAGGATGCATAAGAGAACGTCGAACGCTTGTCATGAGCGAGCAAGCTGTTGTAGCCGGGATCGGTGATCACGGCCCTGAAGCAGGCTCGATTATTAATTCCAGCTCGCCTGAATCACAGATGCCGCCTACAGATAACCGAGTGCATAAGCATTTGCGTCGGCTTGAACGCGTTTGGATCGAACAGCCCATTTATTTCATCACCACCTGCGCGTTCAGACGACGAGCCATCTTAGCTACAAATGAAATGGCAGCCATAGTGACCGACGAATGGCGCAATGCGCATGATCGCCACGGCTGGGCGATCGGGCGCTATGTCATCATGCCGGACCATGTGCATTTCTTTTGTCGCTCGAAGTTGGATGCTAAATCGCTACCAGTCTTCATGCAGAAATGGAAGCAGTGGAGCAGTAAAAGAATGGCACGCGAGCTAAGGGTTGCTGGAAGACTTTGGCAGGAAGAGTTCTTCGACCACGTTTTGCGCTCCAGCGAGAGCTATAGCCAGAAGTGGGACTACGTGAAAGAGAATCCAGTGCGTGCCGAATTGGTTAACAACTCCGATGACTGGCCATTCCAAGGCGAGATCGAGTCATTAATGCTGTAGCCGGCATCGGCGATGCCGGCCAGCCTTGAGTTTTGTAATCGAAACTTCCCGCCGGGATCACCGATCCCGGCTACAACGCTGACGCAAAAGGGATTGCCCCCTGCCGCGTTGAGATGTACGCGTCATCCATGCATCGCCTGCGTGTCGCTTCTGTTTTTAGCGTCCTTTTTGCGAGCATGTATGCGACGCACGCTGAATCCCCAGCCTACCTGGTGTTCGTCAGCAACGAACGCTCGGGAGACGTGACGGTGATCGATGGCAACAGTGACGCGGTTGTGGCTACTTTTCCGGTCGGCAAACGGCCGCGTGGTATTCACGCTGCGCCCGACGGAAAGCGGCTCTTCGTGACGCTAAGCGGCTCGCCGCGAATGGCGCCCGGCCTGGATGAAAACCGCGCGCCCGCAGACAAACGGGCTGATGGCCTTGGCGTGATCGATCCAGCCGCACGCAAATTAGTCGATCGCTGGCACGTCGGATCGGACCCTGAGCAATTCGCGATCAGCAAAGATGGGAAATTTGCGTTCATCGCGAACGAAGACGATGCCAGCGCTGCGATTGTAGATCTCGATTCAGGGCAATCGCGCGGAAAAATCAAAGTGTCGGAGGAACCTGAAGGAGTAGGCGTGAATCCAAGCAACGGTGAAGTCTATGTCACCTGCGAAGAAAAGGGCGAAGTGTTCGCGATCGATCCCGATCAGCAGCGAGTGATTGCAAAGATCGATACCGGCGGGCGGCCGCGTTCCGTCGCATTTTCTCCTGACGGCTCGCGGGTGTACGTGGCTTGCGAAAATGGCGGCTACGTCGCCGTGATTGATGCGGGATCGCACAATCTATTGTCGAAGATTCAACTACCGACCGGCTCACTGCCGATGGGCACTGCGGTGTCGCATGACGGAAAAGAGACTCTACGTCTCAACCGGCCGCGGCAACGCGATCGCGATCATCGACACGCAAAAGAATGAAATCGTGACAACCATTCCCGTAGGAAAACGCGTCTGGGGGATCGCACTCGATCCAAGTGGTTCGAAGCTCTATACCGCCAATGGCGCCTCAAATGACGTCTCTGTTGTGGACATAAAGTCACACAAGGAACTGCGCCGCATCAAAGTCAACGACGGCCCCTGGGGCGTCGCCATTGTAATCACCGCGAAATAAATAGCACTCGGCGCGCCACAGCGCTGAAACCGCTTTCAATGCACGTGCCCGCGCAGCGCCGCCGGAGCAAAATCCGCCTTCGTCCAATTTACGCTGCACAGCACCTATCATCGTTAGCCGATGTGCCACGGCTTGCGAACAGCGGCCGTTCTTCGCAAGATGGATATGCCTAAGCAAAGTCGAGGAGAGATTACGTCTTCAACTACGGCAAATCAACGCGACCGCGATGTCCTGCGTCTCCGCAGCCATGCAAGTGAAGCGGGCGAAAGGTATCGGAAGTTCTGTGGCGGCACGCTTTGAAGACAGAGCTCACGTAAGAAAACCGGGCGATGTAGTCTCCAGACAGAACCAATCACGATTGCGTAGCCGCGATCACGCTTGCCGTAATAAGCTAGAAGCTCGCGGTAGGCAATTCCGCCATGCATTCGGAATTTTCGCCATAAACCCACCACTGTGAGCTCTTCAATTTCAATTACTTCGCAAAAGGCAATCACCTGTTGAATCGGTGTGCTCGCGTAGAGGACAATGTATTTAGGCGGCTCCGTGAAACGAACTTTTCTAAATTCGACCGTTTTCCGACCTCGAATGATGGCTTCGGCAAACTTTGGCTTGATCGCTAGCAGAGCTACTGAACCTGAGTCTGTATCCACTTTCGGGCAGAGAGACTAACTTTTGTAATCGATTGGGGGGCCGCGGCGATAATCTTATTCCGCAGCAAATTGTCCAGCATTAATGGCGAGCCAAGTATACGCGTCTGCCTGAAAAGAACGGCCAAGACTGGCTTACGACAGAGTCGCTGAATTTCCACGAACGGGTACACAGTTCGTTTGCCAACAAACCGCGCAATCTCGGTTGCTTTATTTGACACGAAAATGTCCTCTACAACGGCTAAGACAGTGACAGCCTTGAGGTCTTCCGAACGATAGAATGCCAGGATTGAGCCCGGCCGCAGTTCGCGCGAAACCGAATTGCACAAATACGCCTTACGAAAGGCATTTCCACACGCGCGTTCACCTTCGAAGAAATGAGCTTGCTGCGTTGCCTCCGGAAATAGTACGTCGTGATATTTTGGCTTGATCGGCACAACGAAAGCGGTGATGTCGGCCCACTTCATTGCCGAAGGGCCGAACCTTCTGTTGAACTCGAGTGGATCTAACGAACCAATCTCATCGGTCGTAAATGAAAATCGCTTTGCTAATCGAATCTCTCCGCGCCGTGTGTTTGATCGCAGATCGTAAAAGCCAAAATCGTTAAGAAACGCAATTAAACGCTGTTGCTTTGGAAAGACTTCGACAAACAGGGAATGAAACTGATTGCGCTCGGCGTAGTTCAACACATCACGAAGCAACAACTCGCCATATCGAAAGCCTGTGTGCATATCTGAAATTTTGAACATGCAAAGCTTCAACGTCTTGTCCCGCATTCCAAGGTCAGGCCGGTCTTCGCGTTTGACGATCGACACGCCCGCATACGTTGTGTCTGGCGCATTTACAACCCACGCCTGCCGATGTTCACGTTTGCACTTGAGCAACCATTGATCGAAGTCTGGGTAATCTTCCCGAACAGATACGAAGATCTGATCGGATGCGTCGAGGTTGTGAGCTTTTGTACTTCGGACTGCCGGCAACGCTCGCGGTGGCTTATCCGACAGCGCGTCTACCTCTATAAGCGCTTCCGCAAGGTAAGCGACTCGATGATGCAGTCCCAGGCGCTTCGCTTTTCGATGAATACCGACGTCTTCGGTAACGAGAACATCGACGGCGTCGGCATATACTGCCGCCAGAAGCTGATGATCAACCCAGTCGTGACTCTCCTCGTCCGGGATCCCGAGAATAGTATCTACACGAGCTGATGCTGGAGGATCAGGAAGCGCCGGATATTTGCCGAAGAGAGTTTTTCGTAACTCGCGGCGACTCTCATCTCGATCCCCGCGGATGTCCTGCCGCTGCGCAGAATGAACGAAAAGTGGAAACCCAAGTTCGTTCGCCTTTTGTGCAAATAGAGTAGCCGTCGACCTGAGTGGTTCGCTTTCTTCCGGAGCTGTCGGCTCAAGCGGGATGAAGATGTTAGTGTCGATCAGAAACTTCAAAGCGGCTGCATAAGCGAACTAACTGAATCGCCGGTCGTACTCGCGAGAGATACGCGTAAGTAGGGCCGAATACTCGAGTCTCCGTTTCAGATAGATTGAACCACTCGAATGGATACGGCTTCGCATTCGTCGCGCGAAATCGCAGAAACTGAAATTCTTCGAATGCTGAACGAGCTTTGTCGTTGAGGCGTTGCTCGGCGTGCGCTGCTTCTTGGATGGGATGTTTATATTTCCTGCCATCCGTCGGCCAGCGCTTTCGCCCTTCAAACGAGACGTAATGATCCGCGAAGTTGATTCCGATGACTGCGACCCGGATTGGAATTGCCACCGCCGCGTTTGAATTGGTTTGCTTGGTTGATTAGGTCACTGATCACGCGGTCGATCTGCTTAATCATCGCTTTCGCAAGAATCTTTGTTTCAGCCCCGATCTCGATAGTCGCAACTGGGCCGCGAGCCACGAGCATCCCCTTTTCTATCACCGCAACGGCCGCAGGCACGAGCTCGCCAAACGTTCCGTCACCGCGCCGACCCGGTTTACCCGTCATGACGTTCCGAACGTTTACAACGCGTTCGTGATGTTTAACGCGCTCGATGAGTTTTTGCGACTTGTTGATCGCAACAAGATCTTCGTAAAGCTGCGACGCCACGAGATCACCGAGATTCGATTTGCGGTGCAGGTATGGTTTGCCCTTGAATAAATCGTGAAACGTTCGGAGTAGAGCGTACTTCTCGGCGCTCATCGCTCGACTCGGAGAGTCGAATGGCTGACGCCACACGTCCGCGTCATCGCTGTCGCGAGGCGCAATCGTTGCTCCGCGATTTTCAGATATGCTGGTTCGATCTCGTTGCCGATGCTGTTCCGGCCAGTAGCAACCGCGGCAAGATTCGTTGTTCCCGTTCCGACGAACGGATCCAGGACGGTGTCTCCGGCGAATGAGAATAGTTTGATGAGCCGCTCGGCAAGGCTCTGCGGAAACGGCGCAGGATGGCCGCGTCGCGTCGACTCACCTTTGATGTCCAGCCAGGCAGCTCGCAGCCAGGATCGCATTTCATCTCTGTTCAGCATCGACAAGGCTTTTTGAAGTGGTGAGGGCGAGCGGTATTCGCCGCCTTTCCTCAGAAACAAGATGTATTCAACGTCGTTCTTAATTATCGCGCCGGGTTGATATGGCTTACCATAAAAGCCCGCGCCATTTCCTTTCGCTTCGGTTACTCCATTGGCGATTTTAAACCATAGGATCGGAGTCAAAGTATCCAGACCAATTGCTCTGGCGCGCACCATGATGTCAGCGTGTAGTGGCATGACCCGATGGCGTCCTTCACGTCGCGGGATACACACGTCTCCGATGACACAGCAGATTCTTCCACCGGGCGCGAGAACCCTCGCGCATTCGTCCCAAGCTCTATCGAGCTCATCGAGGAAAGCGTTGTAATCGGCGATCTCCCCAAGTTGTCGCTCGTTGCTTGCGTACTTCTTCAAAGTCCAGTACGGCGGTGATGTAACGATCAGATGGACGCTCGCGTCGAGAATCCACGAAAGGTCACGTGCGTCGCCAAGGTGAAGATGGTGACTCGTTCTATCGAAAGGCGCGGGCCATGGATGCGTTCGATAATACGCGTTCGCGCTCAGTAGTTTTGTGATCGCACCCCGCTTGTTATCGGAAAAATCAGTCGTCGATGTTGCCGGATCAAACGCCCCGGCCACATCCGCATCTTCAGCGCGCTTCTCCCTCTCCCTATGATGCCGGAACCCATTCGTTGCGCCATTAGTAGGCTTGCGGACAAGGTAAAGCTGTTCCTCTTCGCGAACGCGGCGCTTGTCTCTGGGGGGCGACGCCGACTTCTTAGCTACTGCTGAGATTTTCGGCATGCCAAGCTTTACCACGTTGAAGTGAATGATTCCATTCAGAAATCCATTACTTCAACCGATCCAAAGTCTTTGCACAGGCTCGATCGACGCAGTTCCCGCGTTTTCCTCGCCTGGTGTCAACCCACCGTCAGAAAGAAATTAAGAATCAGCCGGTGGTTACAAAAGTGCCGAAGTTAGAAGGAGTAATCAGTATTCGGCGTGTCGAGCAGCTTTGACTTGCGCGGTGCGAATGCGCTCTTTGATCCCGCCAAGAAAACGAGCGTAACTTTGTGCACCAGCCTGTTGCACAATTGTCTTCGGCATGTGTTAGCGCCTCATGGCTGTTGGATCTCAGCCACGCTACTTACCCGCCAGCGTAATTCGGGTATCGCTCGCGTAATTCGTGGGACAGCCGATCGGCTTCCTCGGTGTTGCCGGCCTGGCGAAATGCCAGCGCGGCCTTGTCGAGCGCGCGCGGAGTGATCGCCGGGTCGTCGTAGAGCAAAGCGACGCCTTTAAACGCTTTGCCGGCGTCATCGAAATTTCCCCGCTCCAGTTGCACTTCGCCCGCAAGCAAACGCGCTTCGGCATTTACGCGGCCCTCCGGTTGCAGCGCCATGATTTCTTCGGCGATCTTTTGCGCCTCATCGGGTTTATGCGCACTGATCTTAACCGCGCCGAGGGTGAGTAGCACCTTGGCCTTTCCGGCTGGGTCTTTTGCAGTCTGCAGATACTTCGCGAACGCTTCCTCGGCTTCGGGCAAGTTCTTTAGTCTTGTGGCCGCGTCACCGAGGTAAAACAGGTAATCGGGTTTAATGTTGCCTGTGTTATCGATCTTTCGCAGCACGCTCAGGTATTTTTCGGCGGCCTGGAAATTTTTCTCGTTGTAGTATTCGATTCCCAGCCACTCCAGAACCTCCGGCGGGACATTGGCCCCGGCGCCGCGTGATTCATCCATGAAAGCATTCACCTCTTTTGTGAGCGCAGCCCGGTCCTTCAAATAAAACTGACAAAGAATGATCCGAACGGACGCGAGATTGTAATACTGCTCCTTGTTGAGTTGTCGGGCAGTGTTCAGTGGGGTCAAGGCCGTTTTATAATCCTTTGCTTCGAACGCGGTTTTCCCGATGTAGTATTGCGCCTGCGCCGCGACAGAACTCTTTGGGAATTCTTTCAGGAGCTGCCGAAACGCTTCGACCATCCCCTTGGTGTTGTCCTGTTGCCCGAGAATTAATGCCTTTAATTGTAAGGCGGCTTCGCGCTCTGGCGCCTTGGGGTATTTGGCCAGGACAATGTTTAAATCGGTAAGCGCAGCACCGTAGTTCTTGCTCTGCTCGTATGCCAGAGCCCGCTGAGCCAGCGCGGCAGGCAGCTGCGGGCTATCCGGAAACGTCTGCATATAATAGGTGAAAGCTTCGATGACGCCGGGGATGTTTTTCGTTTGAACGTGACACAGCCCAAGTTTGTAAGCCGCTTCGGCCCGCAGTCGCGGAGAAAGCTCGGATGAGCGCAGTTCGCCGTACATTGAGGCTGCTTCTGTGTAATTCTCCTGTTTGTAGAGCGCTTCGGCTTTCAGGAGTTTCGCCTGATCCGCGCGTTCGTTTGTGGGGTTTGTTGCGAGGAATTGATCCGCTGCGGAAGCCAGTGCGAAGGGATCGGAGTTATAGACATTAATCAGCTGCTGGTAAGCAGCGTCCTTCGCCTCCTCGCGGTCCGGATACTTGGAGACGATCTGGCGATACAGCGCATCAGCTTCCTTTGAATGATCAAGTTGCCGTTGGCTGTTTGCGGCGAGCAACAACACTTCCGCCTGGGCAGCTTCAGGCAGTTTGTCGAATTCCCTTTTATAATCGGCGAGCAACTGCGCGTATTGACCAGTCTGGTATTGGAGCCGCCGAAAACCAACTTGCGCGATCGCACGGAATTTTCCCGCTTCAGGAAGGGTGCGGCCCTTTTGAAATAACGCGGCGGCTCGCTGAGCCATGGAGTTGTCGATCTTGCCTTTGTCGGCTTGAACAAGTTCGAGGGCGATCAAGCCCCCACGGACCGCGCACTCGGCTTTCAAAGCCGGTTTCTGTGCTTCGTTAGCAAGCGCTTCGTATTGCTTCAACGCGTCGACTTTTTTTCCCCGCGCGGCGAAGATGGACGCCGCCGTCATTCGCGCATCTTCGCGATAAGGATTCGGATTCCCCGCCTCTGCAACTTCAGCGTAAATAGTAGCGGCGTCGTCTTTCCGGCCGAGAGCTTCAAGGCAGCGAGCTTCAAAATAGCGCGCGGCAAGCGTCACCGCCGGTTCCTTGGATCTAGAGGCAGAACGATGAAAAAGCGGGAGCGCGGCAGCGTAGTCTTTCTCTGTGAATGCCGTCTCGGCTAGTGCGAAAGCCGCCGGGCCGGCAAATTCGCTGTCGCTGTAATCGTTGAGGACCTTCTGTAAGTTGGTGCGAGCATTCGAGTCGCGATGGAGGTTTCGATAGCACTCGCCAAGCGAAAAATACGCGTTCGCACGGCCCGCGCGTCCCGGGTAGTCGTCGAGGTATTTTTGATATTCCGGGATCGCCAGATCGTACAATTTGCGAGTGAACAAGCCGTTGGCGTAATCAAGCTGACGCTGATCCGCTCCTTCCGCTTCGCGCGCCGGCGGCTCGGGAGCGTTTTCCTTTAGAGAGCGGAGAACCCTGTCGATTGAGTCATCTGCCGGCAACGCGCGCCGAACAGGCGGCTCACCTAGCGGAAGTGCCCGCCGTACTTCTGGTTGTGATTGAGCAATGGCGAGGCTCCCGGCGCAAAACAGCATCGCCAGTCCCAAAAAACTGGCCGCACCCCGCGCGGCGTTCATCTTGCAGTGGCGAAGGCCACATTCGTTATCCCTGCTTCGGTGCAAATGTTCAGCACGCCAATGATGTTCTTGTAGGCTCCGGCTTCATCGCCGCGAATCACTACAGCCTGTTCCGGATTGAGTTGGGCCAGACCTTTCAGCAATTCCTCGAGCTCGGGACCGCTAAGTGTGCGGCGATTCACCACCACGTTGCCGTCCGCCTTCACATTGACGATCACGTCGCCAATGGGCGCTGTCTTCTCCTTCGCAGCGGACGCTTTCGGAACTTTCACGTCGAGCTCGTTCTCTGTGCGCGCTGCATTCCACGTGAGCAGGAAAAAAATCAGCAACAACAGCAGCACATCAACGAGCGGCGCCAACTGAATACCGGGATGATGTAAAGGCGCGTGACCACGAAGATTCATGAAGCGAGATGCGCGATGCGCGATTCGGGTTCCGCGAAATCCCTGCGATCGCTACGATGCGAACGTTCGACACTGTCGATGAAAACATTCAGCTTTCGTCCGAGCAGGTCGAGTCGGGCACTTAAATCACGATAGAGAAGTTCATTCGCAAGCGATCCCGTTTCGAAGAGCACTTCCAAATGATCGATCGTCTCATCGCAGGAAGAATGAGCGAATACAAGAAAACGAATGAACTCCTGTTTATAACGACGACGGCCGTAACCCTCGACAATATTCGCGGATATCGATTTCGCGGAGCGGCGAATCTGGCTGGCTTCCTCGTACATCTCGAACTTCGGCAAGTCCTGCAGGGTCATGCGATGCACGGCAATCGCCACTTGCCGCGCCAGTTTCCAAATCTCAAGATCCCGGTAGCTCATTCTTCATCTCGCATCCTGTGCCCCGCATCCCGCATCACAATTCGTCCTCGATCAGCACAGGCGCTCGCTCAGCACGCTTGCCATATTGCAATGAAAGCAACGCTAGAACGTGCGTGGAAGCTGCTTCGAGGTCCGAGATCAACTTCTGCGCCCTGCCGCGGAAGAAGGCGTAAAAAATCATGGCCGGAATACCAATCGCCAGCCCTGCAGAGGTGTTGACCAGTGCTTCACTGATCCCGCGCGAGAGCGCCACGTAACGCGCTGAGCCGACGTCGGCTCCGAGCGCGCCGAAGGAATGAATAATTCCAAACACTGTGCCTAACAAACCCAGCAACGGCGCGATCATTCCAATGTCGGCAAGGTAAATCACGCGGTTGTTCAAACTCGCCGCGACGCGTGTTCCTTCTGTTTCCGCAATCTCGCGAACCAGCTGGAAATCTGCGTGCGGATTCTTGGTTGTGAAATCCAGCATTTTTTGCACGACGCGCGCGATCGCCTCTCCATGCCGGTTCGAAACGGCAAGCAACCCGAGATAATCGCGCTTACGCAGGAGTGCGTCGGCGGTCGCCATGTAACCGCTCGAAACCACCGCGCCTCGGCGAATCGTCAAAAAGTAAACGACCACGAGTGCCACGAAAAAGATCGACAACAAAAAGAGCGGGATCATGACTGGACCCGCTTTCACGAGCGTCTCCAGGACGGTCTGCGAATGCTGGGGAACTAAAGCCGGAGTCGGCTCCTGCGCAAAGAGTGGCGACGCGCCCCCAAGCGCGGCAAAGAACAGAACCCAAGTCTTCATGCCGGAAATTTCGTAATGATATGCGGAGCGATTCACCGATGCAAATACCCCTGACGCGGGCCTTGGGTATTAGATTTGGATTTTCGAGCAGTGTTCATAAATACGTTTTTTTGGTCGGCTCTTCCTGCACAGGGAGAAGGAAGGGTTGTTTCATGTAAATGACGCCGGCCTCAGTTCCCGCTGCGTCACTTACCGGCGCACCAAGAAAATGTGCGCCGGTTGAATCTCTGGATCCAGTTCGACGTAATTTTGCCGGCCTCGCCAGGTATAACGCGCGTCGTTCAACAAATCGTGCACCTGATACTCGTCGCCTTCCGTCTGCCCAAATTCCTCAATTGGCACATACAGAAACGAGTTCTCTTTGCGAAACGGATCAAGATTCACGACCACAAGGATGATATTGTCGCGAGCCGGCGTCATCTTGCCATAGAACACAATCGCGTCGTTATCAGCCGGATAAAACCGCAGATTCGTGTACATCTGAAGTGCGCGATTTTGCTTCCGAATTTGGTTTATTCGCGAGATCCAGTCCTTAATGTTGCCAGGCGCATTCCAGTCGCGCTCTTTGATCTGATATTTCTCTGAATCGATGTACTCCTCCCGGCCCGGCAACGCCTTGTTCTCGCACAATTCGTAGCCGCTGTAGATTCCGTACAGCGGTGAAAGCGTCGCAGCCAGGAGCACGCGAGTCATGAACGCAGGCCGGCCGCCTTCCTGAAGCACGAACGGCAGTATGTCGGGCGTATTCGGCCACAGGTTCGGTCGATAATATTCACTCATGTCCGTCTGCGTAAGCTCGGTGAAATATTCGATCAGCTCCTGCTTCGAATTTCGCCAGGTGAAATAGGTGTAGCTCTGGTTAAAACCGGCCCTGGCCAATGCCTTCATCATCTTTGGCCGGGTGAACGCCTCCGACAGAAAAATCGCATCAGGATACTCCTCCCGCACGCCGCGGATCAGATACTCCCAAAAGGCAATCGGTTTAGTGTGCGGATTGTCCACACGAAAAATGCGCACGCCGTGTTCGGCCCAAAACAGCACGACGCTCTTCATCTCGGCCCAGAGTTCGCGCCAGTTGTCGCATCGAAAGTTTAGCGGATAGATGTCCTCATATTTTTTCGGGGGATTTTCAGCGTACTTGATGGTGCCGTCCGGGCGTTTGTAGAACCAATCGGGATGTTCCCTGACGTACGGGTGATCGGGCGAGCAATTGATCGCGAAATCGAGGGCGATTTCCATTCCGCGCTTGCCCACCTCTTTTCGCAGCCAATCAAAATCCTCGAGTGTGCCTAACGACGGCTCGACCGCCTTGTGTCCGCCAGCCTCGCTTCCGATTGCCCATGGCACGCCCGGATCACCTGGCTCGCACGTGACCGCATTGTTTCGCCCTTTGCGGTTCGTGTGACCGATCGGATGAATCGGCGGAAAATAAATGACGTCGAACCCCATCGCTTTTGCCTCATCTACTCGCGGCAAACAATCGCGGAACGTTGATCCGCGATCGCCATGCCCTTCTGCCGAGCGCGGGAAAAATTCATACCACGCGCCGAACAACGCCGCCGGGCGACCGACCACGACACGGGGAGCCGGTTCATATTGCGTGGCATCGGCGCGATCCGGATAGGTCGCCATCAGCACCTCCAGTTCGCCCAACTGCGCGACCGCGTAAATTTCTGAATTCGCACCGTTGGCTATTTGCTCGGCGAATTCCCGGAGACGCGTGCCGTCCGCCTTATCACGCGCGCGATTGGCGCCGGCTTTCACAATCGCAGCACCTTCCAGCGCTTCGCTCTGCAGGTCAGAAATGCCGGCCTCGAATTTTTTGGCTAACTCTTGCTGCCAACTGCGAAACGTATCAGTCCACGCTTCCACGGTGTATTCGTGAATGGCCTGATCGTAAAGCGTGCACACGCCGCGCCAGCGATCATTATCAACGAAAATCATCGGCGTTTCCCGCCATTCGCGCTTTCCAACAACACGCCACTTCAGAACGGCCGCAACAACATCATGGCCGTCTTTAAAAATATCCGCTTCAACGATGAGATCTTCGCCCATGATACGTTTGATCGGATAGCGGCCGCAATCGATTAGCGGCTGGATGTCTTCTATCACTACGGATGGAAACGCCCGGACCATGCACAATGAATCAACCGAGATTCACATCGAGCGAAAGAACAAATCCGATCGCTACGAAAATCGCGCCGCAATGTGCCGTCGGGGGACTACGGCCCGCCGGTCGTATCGAAACCGGTTGGCGAAAATGAATCTAAGCCAATGCTACAACGCCAATTGGAAGGCGCACTCGTACAGACCGGAATTGCGAATTACTTGCCGGCGGACACGTGTGCCTAATACGGCTTCGAACATATCTTGCTCAAACCGACCGATGATTGGGTACTCCTCCACGAGGTTCAGGATGGGCGAATGACACTCCTGAATGTGAGGGCCGCCGTTTCTGTTGTTGTTGTTGAACTGCGCCATATAGCCCTCGCCATCGCGAACCTGCGCAAGCCATTTCGCGCGGTCAGCGACGGTGTCTCCCTTGGCCTTGATTTTCAGCGCTGCCGTCTTCTTTTTGAAGATGCTGTAAAGCAACTTCTCCGGTGCGTTCGGGCCGTAGATCTCCTCGGCCGCTTTCAAAAGGTCTAATGTAAACTCATGGCTATCGGCCTCAAAAAGATCGTGCGTGCGACGGGTGAGGCGATACACCATCTCAGGTCGGCCCATTTTTTGCGGACGGCGCCAGGTGTCGAGATAACCATCGCGATGTAGCGTAATGCAATGCTGTTTGATCCCCATGTAGCTCATGCCCATTTTGTCCACGAGCTCGTTAACAGACATACCTTTGGTACGCTTGAGTGAGTTAATGATGTCCAGGCGTTGGGTGCGGCCAATCTCCGAGATTAAGCGTTGGTTCATATGGCTGAAAGTGGTTGGAGAAGAACGGAAGTGCGGGACTTTACACGCCGCGATCTTTAATACGCAAGCCTAAAATTTACTCAAGGGGTGATAGGAAAGGAAATTACGACGGAGCGTCTGTAGTTACCCGGGCGCGACGGGCAGCAACAGGAAGTCAGTTACCCATTTCGCTGCAAATTCAGAGATTTGATCCGATTATTTCCCATTCGCTCAGCCCTTCGGGCTTCCCAAGCCGCTCGATTCTCGACTTCGTTCGGAATGACAAGCAGTCTACGAGTAGAGATACTCGTCGTGGTACTCCCGCTGTGGCGCGAATTGGACATTCTCGTTTCCCGTCTCCGGGATACTCGAAGATTTTGCCCTCGTAATTGCGGATCACGATTTTCTCGTTGTCGTGATAAAGAATATAACCCGGATTGATCGGCACTTTGCCCCCGCCGCCGGGAGCGTCGATCACGAATTGCGGCACGGCGTAGCCAGTCGTGTGGCCGCGCAAGCCCTCGATGATCTCGATGCCTTTGGCAACCGACGTGCGCAGGTGTGACGAGCCATTGATGAGATCACACTGATAAATATAATAAGGACGCACTCGGCACATTAGGAGCTTGTGCACGAGAGTCTTCATAGTTTCGAGATTGTCGTTCACTCCGGCGAGCAACACACTCTGGTTTCCGAGGGGAATCCCAGCGTTGGCGAGCCGTTCCAGCGCTTGTTTTACCTCGACCGTCAGCTCTCGCGGATGGTTGACATGCACGCTCATCCAGAGCGGGTGATATTTGGCCAGTATTCCGCATAACTCAGGCGTGATTCGTTGCGGCAGGAAAATCGGAACGCGCGTGCCGATACGAATAAACTCGATGTGCGGAATCGCGCGCAATCGCGAGAGGATTTTGTCGAGCCTCTCATCACTGAAAATCAGAGCGTCGCCACCGCTCAAAAGCACGTCGCGCACCTCTGTGTGTGCTTCAAGATAACGGAATGCCTCTTCGAAATTTGTGTGCAATTCCTGTTCGCCCACTCCGCTGACGACCCGACTCCGCGTGCAGTAGCGGCAGTAACTCGCACAGCGGTCTGTCACCAAAAACAGGACACGATCCGGATACCGGTGCACTAATCCCGGGACGGGCATATGCGAATCTTCGCCGCAGGGGTCGACCATATCGTAAGGAGACGTCCACGTTTCTTCTATCCGCGGAATCACCTGACGCCGGATTGGGTCGTCCGGGTTGCCTACCGGCAGGAGGTTAAAAAAATGAGGGGTAATTGCCAGCGCCAGCTTGTCGCCAGACAGCAGGACGCCGCTGCGCTCCTCGTCGCTTAATTCCAGATGTCTCTCAAGTTGGCCAAGGTTCGTGACCCTGTTTTTGAGCTGCCATTTCCAATCATTCCAAAGCTCCGGAGCCGTTTCTGGCCAATAGCCTGGTGCGTGTGAGATGAACTGTTTTTCATCTTCTTTTTCTGATGCAGAAGTGATCATTTTCGTTGGGGACGAAAAAGTTAAGACCCTTAAATATCGTGTCAATGTAGGCACTTGGCCGTGCGCTACGCACGTCGGTGCGCCCATGGCGCGCCATGCTCCCTAGTGCAATGCAACTCGTCCGAGTCGCTAAGAACGATTCAGTCCGAACACTGTCTCTGTCGCAAGAGTCTTCGCCGTTTCCAGTAAAAGCTTATCGTGCCCGTGTCTTCCCAATAGCGACAAGCCTACTGGTACCTCGGCGACGTGGGCGAACGGCAGCGACACTTGCGGCAGGCGGCCAATTCCCGCAATGCTTGTCAATCCCAACGTACGAGGATAATAGCCGCTGCCGCTAGAGCTGCGTCGTGGCGCAGCGCCCTTGCGGGGAGCGAGCGCTGGCGTCGTTGGCATGCACAAGAGATCCTCCGGCCCAAGAAAATCATGCAGGCTTCGAGAATACCGTTCGCGTCGTTCGAACGCCTCCACGACACGTCGGCGATCGAGTTGATTTGCCATCTCAAAACTGACGGCCACACCAGCCCCAAATTCGGGCTTTGTGTCGGCGATCCACGCACCCAGACAACTCTTGATCTCCGCCCATTGAATTACGCAGTAAGTTTCACTCCAGGTCGCGAAATTGCGACCGGCTTCATCAGCAGCGAAGTCGCAGAGCGACGATTCCTGTACTCGCCGGGGGAAGAAATCACGCAGCTGACGCACCGGTTCCAATAGGGCCTGGTGCACATCCGCGTCAGCCAGTGCGAAAGCCTCCTGGATCAAATGAATCGTGCCTGGCTTTGGCGTGGTCGCCGGCGCGCTGGCCAATAACACAAGTGCTGCTCTCGCCAACACATCTGCGCTCTGCGCGAGGATTCCCACGGTATCGAATGACGGCGCCAATGGATTGACGCCAGCCACGGATATAAACCCGTGCGATGGCCGGAACCCCCAAATCCCGCAGTTGCTCGCGGGAACGCGAGTAGAGCCGCCGGTATCGGTCCCAAGTGCAAAATCTACCAAACCGCATGCTACAGCGGAAGCCGATCCACTTGACGATCCGCCTGGCACGCGATCAGGCGCCGTGGCATTGAGAGGCGTACCGTAAAAGTGATTCTCACCAAGAAGACTGAAGGCGAGTTCGTCCGAAATGGTTTTGCCGACGCAGCGACCGCCTGCCTGCAAGAGTTGCTCGACACATACAGCATGCGCCACTGCCGTGGGATGCGAATCGCGCCACGTCGGATTACCGCAGCCCGTCTTCCATCCTGCGACATCGATTACGTCCTTAACTCCAAAGCACAATGCATCCAGCGGACCGCTTCCTCTGCAGGACACCTCGAATGTGGCCACGAAAGCATTGCTCTGGGCGACGGTGATCGTGGAGCTCTTCATTCCGGCTAGCCTCCCACGCAAGTTGCGCTATCCGCCGCTAGTCTTCAAGGAAAGGCGGCCTCGAAGCCATCGAGAAAAAGGGGAATATGGATGGATGAGAAGCCGTTACTTCTTCTTTTTATTTTCTGCGAGCACGCTGAGCTCCCACCGATAACCATCAGGATCGTGAAACCAAAGGCCCATGTTTTTTGAGCCTGGTGCTTCCGGACCGATTTCGTCACCCGGATCTTCAACATCGGCGTCGACACTTCTCAAATGCGTAAGCGCTTTTCGCAAGGTCGCCATATCCGGAAGATGAAATGACATGTGATCAATTACTTCCGGAGACGGTTTTCCCTTGAACAGCGCGATAGTGACGTTGTCATTCCCGACGGCGACACCATTGTCGAACTCGAATTCTTTCCGCAATCCCAACGCGCGCTCGAACCATTTGGCACTCTCTTTCGGATCGCGCACCGCGAGGCCGAAGTGGCCGACTTCACCTAGTGTGAATGGAACTTTCATGTGATCGGTAGTCCCGAGGGTCAATGCGCTTCGGAACTGTTTCGCGAAATGAACGGTTCCATAAGCGCCGATTGAAATCTTCCAGCGCATCGCGCAATTGTCTGGCCCAATCCACTGGCGCCTCGTGCTAGCTTTGTGTCGACATACGCAAGCCAAACACTTCCGATCACTCCCAGTTTCGGTCGCCACTGTGCAGCCGGACTACGCGGATGCGTTTCCAAAAAATCTTCCACGTCTTCCCTGATAATATCGGGCAATTCGTCGATCTGCAGCGAGACCATCAACAACAGATCGCATTCGAGCGAGGTCTTGAGTTTACAGAAGATTAGTGCCGGTGTCGCGCCCAATCCTTTTCCCCGACGGTACGAGCAGGCACGATTCGCCTGTATCGCCTCGCGGTTTAACTCCGACCCCAGAGCATTGCAACTGAAGTCGTTAGGCTGCCGCCCATGTTGAACGTGAGAAATTTTTTCGCGTTCTCAATCTGGCGCGCGCCAGCTTGTTCCGTTAGTTGTTGATAAGCTTCAAACACCTGGCGAACGCCGGTCGCCCCGACTGGATGACCGTCGGCGATCAAGCCGCCCCCCGCGTTCACAGGAATTTGAAAAGGCCCTTTGAATTTTTCCGTCCGCACCTGCGGCAGTGCTGTGGCACCGCTTTTGAGAAGCTCAATGCCTTTGCCCGACTCAGCGAGTCCGAGAATTTCGTACGCGACAATTTCGGTAATGGAAAAACAATCGTGCACCTCGGCGCCCTGCAGATCGCGCGGCGTCTGGTTCGCCATGCGAAACGCTTTTTCGGCCGCTTTCCGTGCAATTGAAAATGTTGGCGCATCCTTTTTGTCGAGCGGTAGATAATCCGTAGAATGACCGTAGCCCAACAGTTGGGCTGTTTTATTTCTATCGCGGCCGATTTTGTCCAGATATTTTGCAGAGGCCAGAACAACTGACGCCGCGCCGTCGGTAATCTGGGAACAATCGGAGACTTTGAGCGGTGGCGCGACGCTCGGATTCTTGTCGGACACCTGGGATGCACGATCGAGGGTGAGATCGGCATCCCGCATCTGCGCAAGGGGATTCAACTTGGCGTGCGCGTAGTTCTTCCATGCCACCAGCGCCAGATCTGCTTCGGTAGCGCCATATTTTTCGATATAGATCTGCGCTATCCGTCCGAATAATTTAGGGAACATGAAATCGCCGTACACCGGTTTTTCATTGTGATAATCGGCAGCCGCGCCAAGGACATCCGAACCATCAAGGGACGACATGGTCTTTTGCTGTTCCGCACCAACGACCAGCACCACGTCATATAATCCACCCATGATCCATTCCGCACCAAGCAGCACCGATAAAGCGCCCGACGCGCATGCCGCTTCGGTGTGCATCGTCGGGATCCCACGTAATTTCGGATCGATCTCCGGAATAAATGCTCCAAGCTGCAGCTGCTTGGTAAACTGGCCCGCGTTGAAATTGCCAACTGCGCCGGCCTGAATTTCAGCCGGATCAATCTTCGCGTCGTCGATGGCCTTCCTGCCGGCCTCGATGATAATGTGCCGGATTGTTTTCCCTTCCTTTTTCAGATTGCGCTTAAAATCGGTGCGCGCTCCGCCGAGAATGTAAACTGGCTCGCTCATTCTTTATCTTAGCCTATTTCTTGCGCGCGTCATCCTGAGCAAAGTCGAATGGCCCCCGCGAAATTACTTGTTTAGTTTCGCAACGGGATTGCTCGCACGCGTATGACGTTCTCGATCTCACCGCGCAAAGGCATTCAAGCCCGTGATGTCGCGTCCGATAGTCAACGTGTGAATGTCGTGCGTGCCTTCATAAGTAGAGACGCTCTCAAGATTCATGACGTGCCGGATCACGGAATACTGGTCCGTGATGCCTGCGGCGCCGAGAATATCACGTGCTTTGCGCGCACATTGCAGCGCCATCCGCACGTTGTTGCGTTTCGCCAGCGAAATCTGCGCAGGACGCGCAGCGCCCGCCTCCATCAGGCGCGTGAGCCGCAGTGCCAGCAACTGCGCCTTCGTGATTTCCTGCACCATCCAGACAAGTTTCTGTTGCACGAGCTGGAAGCTGGCAATCGGGCGACCGAATTGTTCACGTCCTTTGGCATAGGCCAGCGCTGTTTCGTAGCAGTCAATGGCCGCGCCGATCACGCCCCATGCGATGCCTACACGCGCGTACGACAAACACGATAACGGCGCGCGGAGGCCGGACGCTTTCGGCAGACGGTTTTCCGCCGATATCCGGCAGTTGTCGAACCAGCATTCCGATGTACGCGACATGCGCAGACTGAATTTGCCTTCGATATCGCGCGCGCGAAAACCCGGAGCGTCCTTTTCCACTACGAATCCGCCGACGCGCCCGTCATCATCTTTCGCCCAAACAACTTTGACGTCCGCGATCGAAGCGTTGCCGATCCAGCATTTGCTGCCGTTTAAAACGTAATGGTCGCCGTCGCATCTGGCACACGTTTCCATCCCGCCCGGGTCCGAGCCGTGTCCGTGTTCTGTGAGCGCAAAACAACCCACGCGCTCGCCCGATACCAACCCTGGCAGCCAGCGCGCGTGCTGTTCCGGCGAACCGAATAAATGGATCGCTTGTATCGCAAGGGCGCCCTGCACTGATGCGAGCGAGCGCAACCCGGAGTCGCCGCGTTCCAGTTCCTGCATGATGAGGCCATACGCTGTGTAGCTCACCCCGGCGCAGCTGTGCTCGTTAAGGTATGGCGCGTAAAAACGCAGTGCGCCCATCCGAGGGATAAGCTGTTCCGGAAATTTGGCGGTGCGATGGCAAGGAACGATTTCGGACAAGACTTCCTCCTGCACAAACTGCCTCGCCCGGTCGCGCGCGGCGCGTTCATCCTCCGTCAGAAGTTCTTCGATGTTGTAGTAATCGAGCGAATCCATATCGTGCGACACGACTGATGCGCGCCAGTCTAGCGGTTGCGCGCCGCGAACTCAACGGCGACACCAGTCGTTGGAAGATCCTTCCATCTTTACGAAGCGAAACCGTAGCGTGATTATTGGCGTGTGAACTTCAGATTTCATCCGTCACGTTCGAAGAATTTTGTTTATGCTTGTCTGATTGCGCCCCTGCTTAGTGTTGCGGTCGAAGACACTACTCGTCAGAAAAGCGGCAAGGCGAATCCGTCCACCGGGAGATTTGATGCTTCTGCTGCGGATCGGTTCGCGCAGTTGGCGCTGGCGTGCGTGCATAAGGAGTATCCGAACAAGATCAGTCACGTTCTGAACAGCGACGCCGATGTCGCACCCCCGCGAAAACTGACGCCAGCGTTTTGCGGCTGTTACGATTGGCATTCATCAGTGCACGGACACTGGCTGCTGGTGCGGTTGTTGCGGACGTTTCCCGATGCGCCCTTCGCAAAAAGCGCACGCGATGCTTTGAAGAAAAGTCTCACTGCCGAAAACCTCAAAGCTGAAGCGGCATATCTGCGCGGCGAAGGCCGCGCAAGTTTCGAGCGTCCATATGGATTAGCGTGGCTGTTGCAGCTCTGCGCCGAGCTGCGCGAATGGGACGATCCGCAGGCGCGAGAAATGCTGGCAAATCTGAAGCCGCTCGAAGACGCTGCAGTTGAGCGATTGACAAGCTGGTTGCCGAAACTCTCGCATCCGGTGCGTATCGGCGAGCATGGTCAAACCGCATTCGCGCTCGGCCTGATTCTCGATTATGCGCGCAGCAAAAATGACGAAGCCCTGACCAAACTCGCCTCTGAATCGGCGCGGAAATTTTTTCTCGAGGATAAAAATTGCCCGCTCGGATACGAACCGTCGGGAGAAGATTTTCTTTCCCCCTGCCTGGGAGAAGCCGACGTGATGCGCCGCATATTGTCGCAACGCGAGTTCGCGCGATGGTTAAGCGAATTCCTGCCGCAAATTCCTACGAAGGCGACCGCGAATTGGTTGCCGGTCGCGATTTCACCCGATCCGAGTGACCCGAAGCTGGCGCACCTCGACGGATTAAACCTCAGTCGCGCGTGGATGCTTGAGGGAATCGTTTCCGCGCTGCCTTCGAACGATCCGCGACGAAACGCGCTCTCAGCTGCGGCAGAGGCGCACCGACACGCGGGACTCGCAGCAGTCACGGGTGCGCATTACGAAGGCGGACATTGGCTGGGCAGTTTTGCCGTTTATCTCACTACGCAGCGCGGTACCCAGAAAAAATAAGCAGCTGCATCACAGCGTGCTCAAGGCGCGCTTTAAATCTCCGCGCGACGCGTTGCCGGCCTTTAATCAGCCGCGAGAGTCGGCTCCGACTCGCGGCGAGGCTTTCCTCCCGAGGGCTGCCAGGCGCGTTGCTGCCAAAAATCCTGCAGATCACTTCGGCTGCCTCGAAAGATGTTTAGTTCTGCCTTTCGGATGTTGGCGATACTTGTCGGGTAAGCGGAGCGCGGAAGACGACACTTACCGTCGCCGCAGTATTGCCAAAGAGCCCAGTAACTCCATGGCGCCGTTGCACGAGGCTGCTTGGAATAATTTGCAACCCACAGCCAGCAATTCGTCAGCGTTTTTCTCTGCGCATTCGTTACTCTCGGACTGTTTAGAACTTGGCCTAGATGATATTCGCCCGAATAGATGCCCGGATACACACCGGTGCGTTCGCGAATGCGCTCGACAAACCCGACTGCTTGATCGGGCCGCATCGTTCCTCCCGGGTAGTGACCGTTTTTCTCGAAATCAAGTACTAGCAAGACGCCCGCGCTCGGCCGAGTTGCCGGGTTGGCGTGCGCCCAGGCCCCGGACACAACACTTAGGAAATGATCTGCCTGGCGAATCGGATCGCTGCCATTGCCATAGTGATAGGCTCCCCAGAGCAATCCCGCTTGGAGAGCTCCGAGCTGTCGGTCCAGATATTTGGCGTCTCGCACGAAGGGCGGGTATGTCGCTTCATGAATGACGCCGACGATCCCTTGACCTTTCATCGCAGCGAAATCCGGCCGCATCATGTCGTAGTGAGAAAGATTCACTACGTTCGTAGCCGAGAAGGCACAGGTCGGAAGCAACAAAAACAGAACTGCCCTGCGTAAGATCGACAATTTTATCACCATCCCGAATCCCAGCAGACACATTGATCAGTTGTTGTGCATTTGCAAGCGCAACGATTCGTGGACCCAGATCTCACTTGTAGCCGAGAGCGTTGGCCGCGGCAGGTCTTCGTCAAAAAGGCGGCCAAGGTGAGCGCCCTCGGCTACAGCACCGGTAGATCCGATGGCGCATTCACGTTTAGGAATAATTTCCTCTCATGCTCTGGAACAAATATCTCCCGGACTTTACCGGCCGCGATCAGATCACGAACCAGAGCTTGCAGTGAAAAATCCGCGCCAGTAACTGCGTTGCGAAAATCGATCGCTGCCTCTCTCGGATAAATCGCCGCGACCGGCTCAACGCGGTCACCAATCTTCGGAACAACGCCACGACCCGGCTCGATGTCAGCGCAAAGAAATTTCAGGTTTTTCTCGGTAATCCACGGCATGTCAATCGCGAGCGCCAATAGGTGACTTGTGCTTATCCGGTCAAGCGACGCGACGAGACCGCTCAGCGGACCCCGCGATGGAAAAGCGTCAGGGACAAATTGAATATCGGCGGGACGCCACGCGGGATCAGTCCGAGCTGAAATTAGGATTTCAGCCGGTTCTAATTTGCGCAGCAGATCGAGTTGAATCTGCCAAAGCGGTTCTCCTTGAAACAAAAGCGTCGCTTTGTCCCTGCCCATCCGGCGTGATTCGCCACCGGCGAGCAAGACCGCACTCAAATTGACTTTCGTAGGCCGCGCAGACCGCCTCTCCCCTCGGTGAAGGGAAGAGGATTGAGGTGAGGGGTCGTTCACTCGCGATGACAGGCGCAACAAACCCTCATCCTGGCCGCTCCCTTTGGAAAGTAGAGGCGACCGCAAAGAGCTCGTCTATGACCCCGGCCAATCGCGCGGTCGAGCGGAGCAAACCGTCGCAAAGAATCTTTGCGCGCAGACCGCCGCGACCTTTCAAGAATTCGTGCGCACCCGGCGCTATCGCGCAATCCATCCAGTAACAGGGGCGACATTCCTCCATGCCGTGAAAACAAATGCCCTGAATTTCGAAGTCGAGACCAATCAACTCGTTTAGATCGACGCCGCGGGTGATCGCGTTGCGTCGCACAAGAGTGGGCGAGCAGTCCTGGATTTGCAGCGTGTCGCAAAGTTCATTGAAAACTTCAAACGAAAAAAAGGTGACCTGACCCTTGTAATCGTTCTTGAAATCGAAATAGCGATCTCCGCGAATCCCACGTCCAGCGACACACTCGATCACCGGCACTTCAATCATGGGATGCGTGTCTGGGGCGTGGCCGTGATGGCCGACAAAATTGTGCCCGGGTGAAATGTAAAGGTGGCAAATTTCCACTGCGCCTATGATAGCATTGAGGGAACTCGTTTAACATGAGCGAAAGCAGCATTGATTCGCAAAAGATCATACGCCGAAAAGGCGACAGCGAACTGGAATATTTGCCTGACGATCTGACAATCGAAGAGCCGCTTGAGATTCGTGTCCGCGGGAAGATCATCGCCACAACAATGCGTACGCCCGGCAACGACGTAGAACTGGCAGCGGGGTTTTTGCTCTCAGAAGCGATCGTGCAAAACGGTGAAGAGATCACAGCCATCCTGGCCGCCGACGATAATCGCGTGGACGTCGAGCTAGAGCGTGGCGTGAAATTGAAACTGAACTCGACGAAACGTTTCGGAACTATTTCCAGCAGTTGCGGTCTATGCGGCAAAACAAGTATCGACGCAATTCGGCAAAATTTCCCTGCCGTAAGATCGACACAAATGCGGATCGATGTGAAAACCCTGCTTTCACTTCCAGAAAAACTGCGGGACGCGCAAAGCGATTTCACGCGCACGGGCGGAATTCATGCCGCGGGAATTTTCGATGTGAAAGGCGAGTTGAAAATTGCGCGTGAAGATATCGGCCGCCACAATGCCGTGGACAAGACGATTGGCCGCGCCTTTCTCGACGGTCTTCTGCCGTTGAACGAGCATCTCCTGCTGGTCAGTGGCCGCGCGTCGTTCGAGATCATGCAAAAAGCCCTTGCCGGCGGGATTGCGATCGTCGTTTCAGTTTCAGCGCCTTCCAGCCTTGCAGTCGAGTTCGCACGCGAAAGCAATCAGACGTTGATAGGTTTCTTGCGTCCGCCGTCGTTCAACATTTACTCGCACATCGAGCGAGTGATTCTGGAAGCGTTGTAGCCGAGGGCGTCGACCTCGGCAATCTGAGTTGGTAGCGATTGCGAATGGCCGCCGCGGTCAGCGCCCGCGGCTACCGTGTCACCGCTGTGACGCAAAAACAGCTTCGGGATCGGAGCCACAAACTTTTCCGACAGCAATCCAGCCAAACCGGCTGATCAAGGCGCCAAGCAGAAATGAAATTGCGGCCAAAGGGATAAGTCCGATCAACCGCAAAACAAATGCGAGCGGTCCGTTTAGAACTTCGCCGATGCGAATGAGCCAGCCGGATCCGTGTTCGTGGATGGCGCGATCGGCTGCCCCATGTTTGGCCACGCTGAGCCAGACCAAAAGCGCTGTCTCAACGGCTGCGGCGTAGAATCCGATGAAATTGAGCGCGGGAATTCGATGTCCGAGTAATTCCAACACGGCGGCCGCAGATCCCAATCCGGCGGTTCCAAAATGAATCGGCAGCAATGTGCGATGTAAAAACCACGCGGGAATCGCCGTTGCTCCGAGGAGCACGCCGGTGTAAGTCGCGAGCAAAGTACCAAAAATTGCCGCACCAAAAATGAAAATCCCGGCGGCGAAACTCAGGAGTTGATCAAGTGTGCCGGGGAAAATCTGATGCGCGTGCAATTCGAGCGCGATCAACCCTGGAACCGCGCATGTGCCAAATGCCGTCAGAATCCACGCACCCATCGACATCGGGGAGCGATGTTTGAACACGCGCAGCATGTTGAGGAAGAGATGCGGACGGCCCAGATCCATGATCAGTAAAATTGGCGAGAGAATGGCCCCGGCGATGGCAGCGAGCCACATGGCTGCACGCGCAACATCGACATAATGAAACAGGATCGCAGCGAGCGCGATCACGGCCGACATCCCGGCAATTCCGCCAAAGAAAAAGTAGAGAGGAATTTCCCACGTCCAGACCGGCGGTTTGACCACAGGTTCCCCATAGTAACCGGGTTTTCTTGGAATCGGACCGCCGATCACGTTTACTCCGCGACCGGGCACGGCACCTTCCTGCCACGCTTTCTCCCGCAGTTGTTCAAGCCGCTTTTCTGATGCCGGTGCGTCCATCAGGATGAAAATGCAAACGCCACCAGGGTGGCGATAATTGATGCGATTGCCGTCGCAAATGCAGCGGTCCATGCGGATTTCAAGTAAATAGTCGGAACCTCCGGCTTTGGCGGAAGGCCGTATGCCTCAGGCTCGCCAAGAATCAGGAAAAACGCGTGAATGCCGCGCACTGACGTTTCAGTCGGATCGTAAAGTTGCGCATCCCCATAATCGTGTTCTCGCAATTGCTGCAGGCGTTGCGTCGCTCGCGCGCGCAAGTCATCGAGCCGGCCAAAGACGATCGATTCGGTCGGACAAACTTTCGCGCATGCAGGCACGAGGCCGCTCTTTTGGCGATCGTAACAAAAGGTGCATTTGAAGGCGCCGCCGGCGTCGGGCAACGGCTGCGGACGGCGATCGATCACGCCAAATGGACAGGACACGACGCAATAGCCGCACCCGTTGCAAACATCGTTTTGCACAAGCACCGAGCTAACTTCGGTGCGCACAATCGCTCCGGTGGGACAGGCTTCGAGGCAACCTGCTTCCTCGCAGTGTTTGCAAACATCGGAAAGAAAAACCCATCGAAATGGATCGTCGCCGCCGTTGCCTAACGAGTGAGATCCGACGATTTGATCTCCTTTTTGTCGATCTTGCTCGAGGAACATGACGTGCCGCCACGTCGATGCGCCAAGGTGACCGGTGTTGTCATAAGAATTTCCGGACCAAACGAATCCATCCTCGGGCACCTGGTTCCATTCTTTGCACGCGACCTCGCAAGCCTTGCAACCGATGCACACAGTTGGATCGGTGAAGAAGCCAACCTCAACGTGATCCTGAACGAACGCATGCCGGCGCTGATTCGTGCTGTGTGTGCCTTCGCCGATCATACAAAAAATGGAATAAGGAAAGCAGGAAGGCAGGAAAATCGGAAAAAAAGGAAACGTTTTCTTTGAGCAAAACAGGCAAGCCAATCTTTTCCTGTTTTCCTGAGTTCCTCATTCATAGTTCTTATTCCTTTCCCTCGCTGGCGTGTCCGCCGCCGCCTTTGCGTTCGCCTGAGCGCGGTTCTTCCGGATGCAAATTCACTGGCCCGGTTTGCGACGCGTATTTATCGAGAAACTCCGCGAACTCAGGTCCACGCGGCAGGGGCCCTGGCACGATGTTACAAGTCAGTGCCTTGGCTTCCATGATGGTGACGTTCGGTTCGCCGGAAATGGGAAGAAGATCGTTTGCCGCGCTGCCATGGACCAATCCAGCCGTCCCGAAGTGATACGGCAATGCAACCTGGTGGACTATCCTGTCGGCGAGTTGCAACGGTCGAATCCGGCGACTGACAAGTGCGCGCGCCTCGATTGCCGACCGCAAAGTGACGATACAAACGTGATCGCCGTTCTCGATCTTGAGTTCGCGCGCGAGCTCAGGCGAAATTTCAGCAAACATTGCCGGCTGCAATTCCGAGAGATGGCTCAGAAAACGCGACATACCGCCGGCTGTATGGTGTTCGGTCAGGCGGTAAGTCGTCAAAACATACGGAAATCGTGGATCGCCGGGCGGCGCAAAACGATTTTCGCGACGCGCAAACCAGTGCTCAGCGGGATTTGTGTCGTGTGAGTAAAGTTCATTCGAGACCGGCGACTCGAGCGGCTCGTAATGAGTCGGGAACGGCCCGTCCTGCAAACCTTTTGGCACATACAGCCAGCCCAAACCGTCCTCGTGCAAAACGAACGGCGCATCACCGGGAATTGCATCGAGACCTTCCGCGCCTATCTCCGGCTCGTAGTCAGGAGCTTTCCCCTTCACAAAACCGGGAACATCTATTCCGGTCCATTTTTCCGAGTCCCACCACACTAATTTTTTTCGCTCGCTCCACGGACGGCCGTCGGGCCGCGCACTGGCGCGGTTGTAGATGATCCGGCGATCGCCCGGCCACGCGAAGCCCCAGCCGTGACCCAGGTAATCTCTCGAGTTGCGTGAGTTGGCTTTATTCACGCCGTCGCGGCCCAGAACGCCGGAATAAATCCAGCAGCCGCACGCGGTGGATCCGTCGGATTTCAGTTCGGCGAACCCATTTATCTGCGGGCCATGATGCGGATTACCATGGCGATCGCTGCCGAAAACGACGCCGTTTTTCCCACCGGGGTCGGCGCCACCGGCTACAGGAGCCGTTTGCCAGCCGTTGATTTCGGCGAGCACAGATTCCATTTGGAGATCGCCAAGTTCGTCTTCCGGATACCACCAATCGAGGGCGCGCAATGGCTCATCGAGCGGATCGTTCGATGCTTTCGCTTTTGCAATCAAACGCAACGCGAGCTGATGAATAAACCACGCATCGGACCGGCAATCGCCGGGCGGATCGACTGCCTTTTGGCGCCACTGCAGGAGGCGCTGCGTGTTTGTGAACGCGCCTTCCTTTTCGGCGTGACCGGCCGCGGGAAAGAAGAAAACTTCAGTCTCAATCTCTTCAGTCTTCAACTCACCGCGATCGATCTCGGGCGATTCGCGCCAGAAATTTGCCGATTCGATTTCCACCATGTCGCGTACCGCGAGCCACTTTAGTTTCGACAGCGCTTTTCGCTGGAGCCGTGAGTTAGGCGCGCCCACCGCCGGGTTCTGCCCCATCAAAAACATGCCTTCCACTTTTCCATCGAGGATGTCGTAGAGATACTCGAAGAACGAGTGGTTACCGGTAAGTTTCGGCAGCCATCCGTAACCGAAATCGTTCTGCGCGGTTGCGCATTTCCCGTAGTACGCCTTGAGGGTGCTCACCATGTATTCCGGGTAATGCGCCCATAGACCGGTCTTCTTTCTGTAGTTATCGAAATACTGCTGAAGCGTCTCGTCGCCTTTCCGCGGCATTGCCAGATAGCCGGGAAGAATGTCGTAAAGCGTTGGGATGTCAGTTGAACCCTGGATGGAAGCATGACCGCGCAACGCCAGAATTCCGCCGCCGGGCCGGCCGATGTTACCAAGCAGCAATTGCAAAATCGCCGCAGCCCGAATGATCTGCACGCCTTTCGAATGCTGGGTCCATCCTACCGCATAACAAATGGCAGCTGTCCGCTCCGGGCCAGATGCAGCGGCGAGGGCATGCGCGACTTTGTGAAAGAGATCGGGCGGAATACCGCAGACCTTCTCCACCATCTCCGGCGTATAGCGGGAAAAATGCCGTTTCAGTTTCTGAAAGACACATTGCGGATCGTGCAATGTGAGATCGCGCTGCGGACGGCTGATATCGCCGCCCTTGTAAAACCAACTGCCACCTTCGTAAGCGCGTTTCTCTTCGTTCCATCCTGAGAAGTAGCCGTCCCCGTTATCCTCAGGATCGCCATACTCATCGCTGAGAATGCAGGAGGCATTCGTGTAATGAACCACGTACTCGCGAAAGAAGAGTTCGTACTCAATCAAGTGATTGATGAGTCCGCCCAGAAAAACAATGTCAGTCCCCGCACGGATCGGCACCCATATATCGGATAGCGCGCTCGTCCGCGAGAAACGCGGATCGACATGGATAACCGTAGCGCCCTGCTCCTTCGCTTTCATCACCCAGCGAAACCCGACCGGGTGCGCTTCGGCCATCGAGGAACCTTCGATTAAAATGCAATCGGCGTTCGCGAGATCCTGTTGCGCGGTCGTAGCTCCGCCCCGGCCGAAGGAGGTGCCCAGACCGGGCACCGTGCTGCTATGTCATATCCTGGCCTGGTTGGACACACAAACCATGCCCAGGCCTCCGGTGAAAAGTTTTTTGATAAGATAGTTCTCTTCGTTATCCAGCGTCGCCCCGCCCAGATGACAGACTGCGGTCGTGTGATTGATGATCGCTCCGTTTTGTTTGTGTACGAACGTGCGCTTGCGCGATTCCCAAACACGTTCCGCAACCAGGTCCATCGCGCGGTCGAGCGCCATCTCCGCCCACTGTTTCGAGCGCGGCGCGCGATATTTCACTTTCGTTTCGCGGCGCGAATGGGTAAGCAATTGGTACGAAGCCGCGCCCTTCGGACAAAGGTTTCCCTGGCTGATGGGTGACTCCGAATCGCCCTCGATTGAAATCAGTTTCCCGTCCTTGTGATATATCAACTGTCCGCAACCGACCGCGCAATAAGGACAAATCGAACGCGCGACCTGTGCATCATCGGTCCTGGCGTGCATCACACGCGTCTTCTCCGACATCGCTTCGAGACCTGTGCCGTCCCTTCGTTCGCAGATTTGCCGAACCAGCGGCCATTTTGAGAGCCAATGCAGCATCGAGATCATCTCAGCAGATTTCGCTTCAGCTGACAATTCTGGTTTTCAAAAATTCGCGATGACCCATCCGAGCCCGGAACCATTAGGATCCCCAGATCGATTAGCGCCAGGCCAGTTTCTTCATCGTGTTTACGATGCAGATACACGGCAGTTCCAACGCGATCATTTCCAACGTGGGTCAGCTTTGTTGTGAGCGTTGGCAATTGGAACATGAATTCAGCGTGAATGGATTGTCGGCTATGGTTCGATAACTAAAAATTATCCTACAAAACCGTTTTGACTTACATTCTTGAAGTCGTATAACGAAAACATGGATGCATTACTTGAAACGGAAACTGTGACTTTTACCGTCAAAGGCCAGGTGGTAATCCCACGAAAGTTCCGCAAAGAATTTGAGATTGAAGAAGGAACCAAGGCGGCGGTTATCGCAACGCCCGAAGGTATTTTGCTCAAGCCGATCACGCGTTCTTATATTCGTAGCCTGCGCGGTTCGCTGAGAGGCAAAGGCGTCCTCAAGGCGATGACGGAAGACCGGAAACGCGAGCGCGAATTGTGACATGGCCACAAAAGTTTTGGATAGCTGGGCGCTTATTGCCTTTTTCGAAGACGAACCTGTTGCCGACACGGTGGAGGAACTGATCCATCGCGCCGCGTTGGACCGGCACAAGTTGCTGATGAGCGTGATTAACTGGGGCGAAATCTACTACAACACAATGCGGGAAACATCCCAGAGCGAGGCTGAAGCTCGGATCAAGGAAATCGCGTCGTTGCCGATTGAAATTGTTGGCGTTAGTGACGATCTGAAAATGACGCGGCAAGCAGCGATCTACAAAGCCACCTATCGGATTACTTACGCCGACGCCTTCGCAGCGGCGCTGGCGAAGGAAAGAAGAGCCGAACTGGTAACCGGCGATCCGGAATTCAAATCGCTGGAAAAGGAAATCAAAATCAACTGGCTGAAATGAAGAATGTTCCTTAGAAATGCCATACGCCGCCGTGATGAATCCGGCAAATGCAGCGATTGGGATGAGCGACATAGAAGGTAAAGCTGCGAGGGAAGCAGTGAGCAAGTGTGGGCAACGAGCGAGTTTCAAACTGTGCGTGCTCGTCTTTCACATTGGCGCTTTTGAAGAACGAAACGTCACTTCGGCCTTCTGCACCTCCTCGAAGTATTCTTTGTTCGCGCTTCTTCGCTTCTACGCTTTAACGATTCAACCCTTTAACTCCCCCTCGGATATTCCTCGCTGTTAGGTCAATGCCTGCGATTGGTATCCTATACCACTGGACCTTGTCCCACCAGCGGCTACGCGCTTTCCATCGTCGATCATCATCGCCGTGTTTGCGGAATTGGTTTTCTAGGTTGATAGTGGGAGGTCTTCGAAAGCCCGAAGGACGAAGGAGGAAAGTCAGCCTCCGGTGCGCGCGAAAGCCGGTGCGACGTTGGTGCCGTATAGGAGTCAGAATCAATTATGAAACCCGATCTCGTTACAGCCGCCTCTGAAGTAATCACTAATAAGCAAATTCTGGTGAACGTGGTTTCACGCCGCGTGCGACAGCTTTTGCTCGGTTCTCGTCCCCTCGTGGAATATGCTCCGGGACTCCGTGAGGCCGATATCGCGTTAAGCGAGATCGCTAATGGAAAACTGACGTTCGAGTCGACCTTCGGTCAGAATGGAACCGCTGAGGCTCCCGCCCGGGTCGTGCTGTTCCCCAAAGTCATCGTCGCCAAGAAAGCGGTGGGGAAGAAAAAAGCGGCGTGATCCGCCGTGCCCGGATCGCTCATCCCGTTCGTTCCATCGCGAATTGCGAAAACGCGTCGCCTCATCCAGCAAGCGTGGCACTATGGGGCGGCTTGCGTTTGTGGCTGCCTTGACTGGCGACGCAGGCCCCAGAACAAGTCGCCGGTCATGACGTAGGTGATGATGGCAAGCATCATCAGGAACACGGCGACCCAAAAAATCCAACTGTGGTGGACTCGCTTCCAACGAGGGTGATGGGGATGACCTTCGTGATTCTTGTGACCATGTTTTGCCTCGCTCATCGGTCTGCTCCTTTAGTATTATCGCATCGATCGTGAGGGTTCGTTAGCGTTTAGCGCAGCGGATTCTGGCACAGGTTGTGACACTCTTTGAGGGGGCGATTGTCGGCCAGCTTCTAAGGCTATTGCACTGCACCAGACTTTCTGAAACAGGTTATTTTGGAATTTGCTTCTCGCTTCCATAACCGAGAAAAAAGGGGCATCAACCAGAGATCGCGCGAGGTAGCCCGGCCATTTTCGGGAATTCCCCGCGAAAGATCGAACGACGGCATCTCCACCAGGCGCTTACCGTGGCCTTTGTCCTTTTTGTGCTTTAACTATCGCGCGCGCAATATCCCAGTAGAGCGCGCTGGGCAACAGCGCGCTGCGAAGCCAGCTCACCAGGGTTGATTTTCAATTTTTAACGAAGCGCAGTTTACGCGCTCTCAAACGCAGTCTTGGATTCCGCTCGCATTGGCGACAAAAAAAAACCGCAGACACAGCGCAGCATGGGAAGGTCTGCCCGTACCCAATTCGCCAAGCACACGGCCACCTGCGATGCTGCTTCATCCCCGCTGGCGCCGCATTTGTCACGCCCGCGCTCGCTCTGCCGGAGCACGCGTCGGTATCCATAAACTTCAGGACCGAATTTGAACTAGTAGCCCAGGCGGGTATGGAAGGTTATTCGCCAAGCCGCAGTCGTAACCAGCTGATGAGAATAACGCGTCTAATTGTAACGGCGGGAGCAGCGGTGATCTTCCTTGCGACCACTTCATTCATTGCGTGTAACCGAGAGCCCGTCGAGCGCACGTCTGCCGAACAACAGAAAGATGAAAAACTCGTGCAAGAGGTGAAAGCGACCTTCAATAATTCACCGAGCTTCAAGTTTCCCGACGTTCAGGTCGCCGCATACAAAGGCACAGTTCAGTTAAGCGGCTTTGTCGTGAGCGAGGATCAGAAGCGATCCGTGGAAAACCTCGCCAAAAGTGTTCCCGGCGTGAATGCGGTAGAAAACAAGATCTCGCTGAAACGCTGAGCTGCGGATAAGATGAGGATCAACGTTGCTCCTTGCCGACTGAAGAGCGAGGCTGCGCGTCACCAAGCAGGTCTTGTTGCGATTGTTTTGGTCACGTGTGCCTGTCACATGACGGCCCTGGCGCAATCCCCGGCCCCGACACAGAGCGTCGCCGCTCCTGGCGGGAACCTCTCGCTCGCTCCTGCCAAAGTTGATGTTAACCCAGTCGCTCGCGATGAAGAAATTCGTCAGCGCCTCCAGCGCGTGCTGGAGGCGACTAAGTGGTTTACTGCGCCTCAGGTGCAGGTCGAAGAAGGCGTCGTTTTCCTCAACGGACAGGCAAAATCAGCGGAGCTAAAGAAATGGGCGGGCGATCTGGCGCGGAACACCCAGGACGTGGTCGCGGTTGTCAACCAGATGGAGGTAGCGGTGCCGTCGATCTGGGATTTCAGTCCGGCTTGGAGCGGGCTGATGGCGTTGTGGCGCGACTTCCTTCACTCGCTTCCTTTCTTCGGGTTTGCACTTATCATCCTGGTGCTCTCGATCGGGGCCGGTCTGTTCGCAACCCGGGGAGCGCGATCGTTTCTGCGGCCGCGGGTTCACGCAAAGCTGCTCCGCAACGTAATCGCGATCGCCATCGGCATGATGGTTTTTCTTTTCGGCATCTACATCGTTCTTAGAGTCTCGGGTCTCACGCAACTTGCGTTGACGGTAGTGGGTGGCACAGGCTTGGTCGGCCTGGCTCTCGGCATCGCTTTTCGCGACATCACGGAGAACTTCCTGGCCAGCATTTTCTTAAGTATGCAGCGGCCGTTTGAGACGGGTGATCTGGTCGAGATTTCCGGAGCGACTGGATACGTGCAGCAGTTAAATGTGCGCACGACGATCCTGATGACTCTCGAAGGCAATCTCGTGCAGATTCCGAACGCCACCGTTTACAAGAATAACCTGCGCAACTACACAACCAACTCCAATCGGCGCGAGGACTTTGTCGTCGGCATCGGCTATGATGATTCCATTGACGAAGCTCAGGAGATCGCGCTGGCCGTAATGACACAGCATCCTGCGGTGCTGAATGACCCCGCACCATCGGTCCTGGCGGACAGTCTGGGAAAAGCGACGGTCAACCTTCGCGTTTACTTTTGGATCAACGGCCGGGAACACAGTTGGCTGAAGGTGCGTTCTTCACTCATCAGGCTGGTAAAACGGGCTTTTCAAACACACGGCGTCTCGATGCCGGATGAAGCGCGAGAGGTGGTTTTCCCGCAGGGCGTTCCTGTGACCATGATCGACGCGAAAGCGACGCAGATGCGATCGTCCCGGAAGCGGGCGCCGGAGGAAGAACCTGAAGCGGCCGCCACCAAAGCTGAAGCGGGATTGTCGAGCGAGGCTGACGTGATCGAGGAACAGGCGCGTCAGGCGAAACCGTTGCAAGAGGAAGAGAATCTCCTGGCCACCGTGCCATCGCCCGGGAAACGCGAGTAATCAGGGCGAGGATCCGACTTCGTTTCGTTCGCGTTTCTAATTGCGCGTAGTCGTGCGTAACACGAGACGTTCACATCTGCCAATGCCACGAGGAGCGATTCAGCGGCATGAATGCCCTAATATGGCTTGCGATCGTTCTCTTCATCATCTGGATTCTGGTGAAGTTCGTCTTCGTCCTCACCGGAGCCTTTTTCCATATCCTTTGGATCGTAGCGATAGTGCTGCTGATTATCTGGCTCGCGCAAAAGTTCACCTAAGGCTTGCTCGCGCCCCGGCCAAGCGCTTTTTCCGCCGCTTCGAAGCGTTCCTGAATTCGCCGGCGATCCGTCTCGTTGCCGGCGGCTTTGACGCCGTCAGTACGAATTTTCCGCGCGTGCTCTGCCAGGATCTGGCGGCGTGAGCGGCTGTCAATTTCTCCGGCGATGCGCGCAAGCATGTCTAGCAGTCGAAGGGTGACCGCCACACTCGCGCATCCGTATTGGCGGATTTGATCGAGACAGGCCGCAGCGATTCCTGAGAAATTCGTGGTGTCAGTGACGAGACGCAATTCGCCTTCGTCATCGCGGCGGAAGCGGGAAGGCATTTTGCGTCCTCCGATATGAATGAGAGCGCCACCGATCCATTCGATGCAGGTGATGGCGGTAAACGGATCGTTGACGCCGGGCGAGAGCGCGCGCACGGCAACTTCCACAAGTTGGTCGATGGAATATTCCACGTCCTGAGTAGGAGTTCGTAGCCGGCCCAGATAAAAAGAAGCGCTAACGGCGGCGCTGATTTGCTTCCCCGCTTTTTCCTTCGGCCAGACTTCGGCCAGAAGCGATCCTTTAGCCACGAAATCACCCGGCCGTCGCTGCAGCCGCACCAGCAATCGCTGTTCGCTGGCTGCTTTGAAAAGGTGCTCTAGGTCCACTGCTTGAATAAAACCGCCGCGAGGTGCGTTGATCTCGTGTGCTTCTGTCTCCATCACTGCCTTCTCTTCAGCTGATTCCTTTTCGCTCGCGATTTCGTCTTCCTCGTTCTCCAGCGAATCGGGGAAGAGACTCTCGGCGCAGTTGCGCAGTTCCGAAGCGACCCGCGCGATCAGGTTTTCCGCCAGGATCGAGCTGGAAACGTGATGAATGAAAAAAATGAGAAAGCCGACGCTAATTACGGCGAAAATCAGTCCGCAGGTGACGGAAAGAAACGGCACAAATTTCGCCACCACGTCCGTGCCGCGAATCGTCCGCAGAACCAGCAGGCAGTAAAGAAACGTGGAAACGAAAACTCCGAGAACAAACTGAGTGGGACGATCGGCCATGAAATTGCGCAGCAGGCGCGGGCCGTATTGCGAAGAGGCGAGAGTCAGCGCCACGATCGTGATCGAGAAAACGACGCCGGCGACAGTGATGGTTGACCCCGCGATCGTCGCCAGGACATTGCGCGCGCCTTCCGATCCGCCCGCCCAGATCCAACCCGTTGCGCGGACCCATTTGGCGTTCAGAATGGTGTCGATGTGGACGGTAAGAAAGGAAAGCGCGACCGCACTGACGCTGAGAATGGCGGGAACGAACCAGTAGCTCGTCCGCAATCGCTCCCACCACGCGCCCAGGAAAACTTTCATTTCCTCTCTGTGATACGAACTTATACGAAGGGCCCGATCTAGCGTGCTGTACCAGCTGCAGCTTTACAACGATAGGCCTCTTCTAAGATCTGATCGATTTGTTTGGTCTCCACAGGAGACAAGATCGTGCCGATGGGATCGTAGTGCTAGAGAGATTCATCACACTGTTCGAAGCCAGCGCAAAGATCCGGGATGCATGCAGCAAAATAAAGGACTAGATCGATAATCGCAGCTAGAAACCATTGCGAACACGCGGAACATGCTCCAGCGGTGACAGGCAATCCTTTGCGAGATGGTTCGTCAAACGCCCGCCGTCTGGCGCGACTCACGCGCGAATTTGAAACCGGCTAACTGCGTCGCGTTCGGACCGACTTTCTTTTCTAGCGCGAGCACCTGAAAAGCGCGACCGAGCATTTCTGGATGCAGCAGGGTTTGCAGCGCACGTTTGATTTTGCGTTCGGCGCGAGCGTCTTGAACTTGACTGCTCAAAGCAGTCGAGTTTGACGGTCGGGGGTCGAGCAGGTTCGGGCTCATAGAGATGATTCCGGTGAGAAAATGATGTTGGTCGGTGAATCCGGCGACGCGCAATCCGTTTTCTTCCGCACGATCGACGATACTCGCCCAATCGACCTGCAGAGTGATGTCAGCCTGTCCGATTTCTTCGAATGGCGAACTCAAACGTCGATGATGTGCGCGGACCTGAACGTTTCCCTGAAATTCGTGCTCCAAACGCCCGTAATCGATAGCTATGACGTACCCGAGTTCCAAGTTCGCCGCGACCTCGTCAATCCACGCAAGCGCAGCGCCATTAGACGTTTGATTGCCGACCTCACGCTCAACGAAAACAAACTGGTCTCCGTCAACCCCAACAAGCTTCTCCCTGCCATTAGCGATCAGGTGCACAGGCATCGCGTCGAGTAGTTCGTTGGAAAAATGAACACCCGTAAACGGTTGCAGCGAATCGCACCATTCAACCTTCTCGTAAAATGGTCGCAGTGTCCGCGCTTGCCGCTCTTGCAAAGCCGGAAACGGCTCGACTATTTGATAGCGCAATGCTTCGAAGAATTCCTGCCTGCGTTTTTGCGCGCTATGGAGAACGTCGCAGGCAAACTGCCCGTCATGCGCGCCCTGTTCCACAATCACGAACTTTTCGATTTTACCGAGTCTCTCCCACATTTCGACAAAGTGGGCGGCCAGCAACTGCCCAAAAACCGGCCCGACGCTCACGTTGGTGAAATAATCGCCTTTCCGCCCAATCGCGCAGCGGCCGGAAGAATAATATCCATGGTCGATATGATAGAGCGCCTGTTGCATGAACCAGGCGAACGATTGCGGCCCTCGCTTTTCAATCTCCGCGCGAATAAATCGAATGAGATCAGGATTGCCGGTGGTCATTCGTTAAACTGTTCCGCTCACGTTAAATCCGTTGAGCGGAGCGAAACATCTCAGATTCTATTCCCTGGGGTTGATAAAATAACTAATCAGAGATTCTTCGCTCCGCTCAGAACGACAATGTATGTCTCATGGAAATCGGGGTTAAATCGTTGAATCGTCAAGCGAACGACCTAAGTTGCGCGACCGAGTGGTTCCTTTCGCTGTGAGACCGCCGACCACCACATATCTAAGGCCGCCACCAGGCTACCGTTTTCGGCGGCCATGGTATCTCAGGCCGTGGTTTTATATTCCCGTCGCTATTCTGGCAGTTTTGGCGCTCTTTATAACAGTTTTCGTGTCGAGCGTCCTCTTTGATCTGCAAGCACAGGCCAACACATTCGACCTGAACCAGCTCGAGCAAATGGAATCAGCAAGCGTGATCTTGGATCGCAACGGCAAGATCTTTGGCCAAATTTATGTCGAAAACCGCGAGACAGTCCCTTACGAGAAGCTGCCTCCCGATCTCGTCAACGCTGTGGTTGCCGTCGAGGACGCAAAATTCTATGAGCACCACGGTTACGATTTGCTCGGGATTATTCGCGCAGCACTCAAAAATCTTACCGCAGGGCATGTCCGGCAGGGGGCCAGCACCGTCACGCAACAACTGGCGCGCAACAGTTTTTCGCTCAAAGAAAGGACATACCGCCGGAAGCTGCTGGAGATTTTTCTGGCCAAACGCATCGAGGATCGTTTCGGCAAACAAAAGATCATGGAGCTCTACCTGAACCGGATTTATTTCGGCGGCGGATTATACGGGGCTGAAGCAGCCGCGCGTGGTTACTTCGGCAAGCCTGCGCGTGAAATGACGCTGGCAGAATGCGCTACACTGGCGGGTCTGATCAAGAGTCCAAACCGATTATCGCCGTGGAACGACCGCGACAATTCTCGCGAGGTGCGCGACTTCACGCTCGACCGTATGCGCGACCTGGGCTTTATCAGCCGTGAACAATGCGCCGCTGCCAGGGCGCAACAGATTGTGGTGGGGAGCCGGCAAAACGCTCAAGGCCAGACTTACGCAGTCGATTACATTCGGCAGCAAGTGATCGCAGCGGTGGGATGGGACCGCGCAATCAACGAAGGCTATCGCATACACACGACCATTGACGTGAATCTCCAGAGGGCCGCGGAGGATTCTCTAAAAGCGCATTTGGACCAGGTCGAGCAGCATCCCGATTACAATCATCAGACCTACGCCGAGTACGCTGCGTCGTTTCGCAAGGCCAAGGCGAATGGTAAAATGGCTGAACAACCCGCGCCCGAGTACTTGCAGGGCGCGGTCATCGGACTGGATAATGCGTCCGGCGACATTCTTGTACTCGTTGGCGGGCGCGATTTCGAGCACAACCAATACGATCGCGCTCTGCAAGCCCGTCGCCCCGCCGGCACGGCGATGCTGCCATTCGTGTACGCGGCTGCGTTCGAGAAAGGGATGTATCCAGGCTCGGTGGTGGAAGACTCGCCGCTGGATAACCGCGCGGTGATGATCGGGGGTACGACTGGAATTCTTGGCGAATGGGGACCCGAAAGCGCCGAAAATCGTTACGAAGGTCGAATGACCGCCAGGCAGGCGTTGGTCAAATCGAAAAACGGCGCAAGCGTCCGGATCGGGATGGACGCAGGCGTCGATGCGGTGTTGCGGCTCTGCTCCGCCGCGGGCATTCGTTCACCGCTTCGGCCGTATCCGGCTACATTTCTCGGCAGTAGCGAGGTGACTTTGGCCGAACTCGCTCTCGGATACACGATTTTCCCGAATGGCGGCTGGCGATCGAGCGCACCACATATTCTGGAGCGCATCGAGGAAAAAGATGGAACACTGGTATGGAGCGGGAAACAGCAAAGCATTCGCAAAATAGTAATCAAACCTGAGAGCGCTTTCGAGGTGAATTCCTGTCTCGTGGATGCGCTTCAATCCGGAACAGGAAAAGCTGGGTATACCCAGTTTGGACTGAAAAAATTTTCAGCGGCTGGCAAGACCGGCACAGCCTACGATTTTACAGATGCGCTCTTTGCCGGTTACGATTCCAATTTCACGTGCGCGGTCTGGACCGGTTTCGATAAACCGCAGAAAATCTATCGCGGCGCGTTCGGCCGCGAACTGGCGCTGCCGATCTGGGTTGATGTAATGAATGCCGCCGCCCAAAGTTATCCGCCACGGGAAATTAAGAAGCCATCCAATCTTAAGCAGATCGAGATTTGTTCGAGGTCCGGGCTATTGGCCACGGACCAATGTTACGACGCGGTGAAAACAGCCAACGGCGATACTGTCCAGCATCGCACCACTTACATGGAGATTGCGACACCATCGCAAGCACCGACCGAGCCATGCAATATTCACGGCGAACCGCGCGCGCGCCTCGCTCGGGAATTTGGCTCCAGCGATTTGCCCCGAGCGGAACTCGCTGTGAATCTGACCGCAGTCACGCCAGTGGCTATAAAAAGTCCTACCCTGATAGCTGACAATGACCCCTACAATTCGGTCAAGCCGACATTAAGACTGGAGCCAACGCCGCCGGCGCCAACGGAAACGGCCGAAAATCAGAGGACCAACAGCACCGCTGATGTGAATGAGTTGAAGCCGGCAAGTAACGCTGCAAACGAAAGTCCGCAGAGTCCCCACACAACACAGTCCGCTCCGGAAATACGAAAGGCGATCCCGGTCGAAGCGATTCCGAAAGCCATCCCGGTTCAACCGCAGGACAGCAGACCGGCCGAAATCCGCCGCGCAATCCCGGTGAAGCCGCTCGATCAGGAAGACGAGGCCCACACGCTCCTCAGATCGGCAGCGCAACCGCCGGCCGACCGGTACGAGTAAAGTTTGGCCCGCGAATCACGCGAACAGACGCGAATCAGGATGGGTGAAATTATTTACAAGAAAGAGAGCTACGCGATCATTGGCGCCTGCTTCGAGATGGATAACGAGAAGGGGTGCGGATTTCTTGAACCGGTTTACCAAGAGTGCCTGGCGATCGAGTTTGAATATCAGCGGATTCCAGCAATCGCTAAACCGTCTCTCACCCTCAGCTATCGCGGCCGCATACTGACGCAAACATATCAACCAGATTTTGTTTGCTTTGGGAAAATTATCCTCGAATTGAAAGCCGTTTCAGCATTAGCCGACGAGCACCACGAGCAGTTGTTGAATTATCTGCACGCAGCCGGCTTTGAGCTTGGCCTCCTGGTGAATTTCGGTCACTACCCAAAGCTTGAATACGAGCGGATCGCGAAAACGCAGCAGATCAAAGTCAAAACAGATTTTGGCGACCTTTCTCTCTGATTTATTCGCGTCCATTCGCGTGATTCGCGGGCTAATCTAACAATGACGCCAAAAAGCGCAGAGAATTTTCGCCTGACGGTTCTCAACCCGGGGGGACGCGACCCGGAACAGCAATTTCACAGCACACCTGCTCCCGGCGAAGGCCCGCATGCTCCGATTAATTTCCACGCTTTTGCTGCGAGCACGTCGGGCGCGTTTCATTGCAGTCCGCGGCGCGCCATCGCCGAGGACACTCCGGTGCTCCTTCTTTTGCGAGGCGATTTTCGCGCTTCAGCGCAGGCATTGGCGGATCTAAAGAAGAAAGGGCGGATCGTCGGCGTTTCGTTGAAAGAGACCGGACTGCACCAGATCGCGCAGCAATTGTGCGACCCGGCAAAACTAGGGCGCTTTCTGAAAATTGTGCTGGATGCCAACGGCTGCATCGCCACGACTCCCGAAGCCGCGGAAATCTGCCGACGCGTCCGTTCCAAATGCGATCCCGCTACGGTAGAGTTTATCCCAACTCCCTACCCGATCGAGGATCAACGATGGGATTTTTCCGTGCAGCCGGATGAGCGCTCGGGAATTTTCCTCGGCACACGCGAATGGGATGTACCATCGCGCAATCATTTTGCGGCGCTGTTGGTTGCGTGTCAGCTCTGCGAAGCGACAGGCGAACCGGTTACAGTGGTTAATCTGGATGGCCACAAAGGACGGCGATTGCTCGAGGAACTCAATTTTCCCAAAGGGAAACTCCAGTTAATTGAGAAATCGAAGTCTTACCCTGATTACCTGCGCGACATGGCCCGCCATAAGATCGTGCTGCAATTCGACCGCAGTCATGTGCCAGGGCAGGTCGCAGGCGACGCTCTTCTCTGTCGGGTTCCATGCGTGGGTGGCGACGGTGCGATTGAACGAATTGCGTTTCCCAAAACTTGCGGCGAAGGCAGAACGATTAGCGAGATCACCGCAATAGCGCTTGATCTGTTGAAAAACGCCGATTTGCGCGCTGCGATCGTGCGCGAATCGCAGGAGCAGGCTAGAGAACGACTCTCCTTTCAAGCAGCACGCTCTGAGCTGGCTACATTCTTCGCGCAACTCCAAGGAACGACGGCTTCTTACCGTCGTTAGGACACCATAGCCGCTTTCTTCGCCAGGGATGGACGCCACATCACGCGACCAAGGACGAGAGCTCGTCGCAAATTTCCAAAGCATCAGAGCTGACCGGTTGGAACAGCATGGGGATCAAGCCAGAGATAGCAGCCCAGGGTCGAGCGGAGTGGCTTTCGGGTGCGGGCTCGACGCAGCGGGAAGCTTCTAGCGCGACCGTTACACCAGACGTGCGATTTTCCACGTTGAGCTTGCTGAAAATGTGTTCGACGTGCTTGCAGACCGTACCGGTTTTTGCGCCGACAATCACGCCGATTTCGTGGTTGCTTTTGCCTTGGGAAATCCAGAAGAGGACTTCAGCTTCGCGCGGGGTGAGCTTTAATGAAGTGAATGCCTCTTCAGCCTGCTGATCGTAGTCGTCGACCGTGGCCCTGCAGCGCAAAGAGATGTAGGTTCTCACGGCACAGCTTAAAGCGCAGGTCACACAAATCCAAAAAGTGAGCGCTCAGCTGCAGTTGAATAAGTCACCGGCGAGAACAGTAGCGATCGGTCAATAGAGAGCGACGGGAAGCCATCGATTTGTGTTCGCGAGACATTCACCGTAGCGAACGCCTTTCCTCCGCAAAGCTGGCGAATCGCGATGTGCGCGATCGCCAGCACGCCGGGGTGCGTGTGCTCTCCCGACGCTATACCTCAGAAGACGATTTCGAAAAGCTTAATGCCATTCCATTTTCCGGGGTGGTCGGGATCAAATGATGTGTTGTCCACCCAAATCCCGTACCGGGCCGGAGCCCACGGATTGAGCATCTGAAGCGGGTTACGCCCGGTGCCAAATGCCTTTGGGAGCACGCCCTCAACTTTTGGACGCTCGGAAACAGGCGGCGGAGTAGGCATCGCGCGCACCGGCTTCTGCGGACCAATAGGCGCTCTGTATTCTTGCGCTGAAACGGTCGTAACGAGCGCGGCGAGGATTGCGATGATGAATATTTTCATGTTTCTTCCTTTTGTTCGAGGCGCGCAAAACCTTGCCCGTCGCCACGCCTGCCCACATTATAGCATTTGATGGACTCTCTTGAAAAGGCCGGACGCGTGCTGGACATAGAAATCTTCGAACTTCAGCGGCTCCGGTCGCGGCTGGACGAAAATTTCTCGCGCGCGGTTGAATTGATCAAAGAAACGGCCGATGCCCGCGGCAAAGTCGTCGTGGTGGGCGTGGGCAAATCTGGACACATTGGCGCAAAAATCGCCGCCACGCTCACCAGCACCGGCTCGCCAGCGGTGGTGCTCGATTCTTCCAACGCGCTTCATGGCGATCTCGGCATGATCGCCGATGGCGACGTGGTTCTCGCTCTGAGCGCGAGCGGTGAAACCGAAGAATTGCTTCGGATTCTGCCGGCGATTTCGCGCTTCCAAGTCAGAATCATCACGATGTGCGGTGATCCGAAATCAACGTTGGCCCAAAACGCACATGTTTGTCTGGATGTAAATGTCGAACAGGAAGCGTGTCCGCTGAACCTGGCGCCGACCTCAAGCACGACAGTGATGCTGGCACTAGGCGACGCGCTGGCCATGGTGCTTTTGGAAGCGCGCGGCTTTAACAAGGAAGATTTTGCCAAATTTCATCCGGGCGGAATGATCGGCCGCAGCATGTTGATGCGCGTTCACCAAATCATGCGGCCGCGTGAAGCGATGGCGGTTGTCGCCACCGACACACCGGTCCGCGACGTGCTCAAGGCGATGAGCAACGTGCGCGCGGGCGCTGCCGTTGTGATTGGCGAAGACAAGCAACTTCTTGGCATTTTCACCCACGGAGATTTCGTCCGGCATTTTCAATCTGATTCCAGAATTGGCGAGCGACTAGTGGCAGATATGATGACGCTCAATCCAGTCACCGTACATAAGGAGAAGCTGGCGGTGGAAGTTTTAAATCTGTTAGAGCGCCATCGCATCGACGATCTGGTCGTCATTGATGATGACAATGTTCCAGTGGGAATTGTCGATTCGCAGGATTTAACGCGGTTAAAACTGTTGTAGGCAACCGCATCGGTTGCGCTGGGCAGGCCATGCGTCCGCCCTACAATTGCAAAACCGCGATACGCATGTAACGTCGGCGCTCCGTTGTAACTCTTCAACGATTCAACGCTCATGCCGGCAGCCAACGATTTACGAAGAGGAATGGCCATTAAGTACAATGGCAATCCAGCCATTGTGCTTGAGGTGCATCATCGCACGCCGGGAAATTTGCGGGCCTTCGTCCAAGCCATTATCCGCTACATTAACACCGGCAAAAGCGCCGACGTCCGCTTCGGTTCTACCGACAAGGTCGAGCTGGTCGACATCGAGCGAAAACAGCTCGAGTTCTCCTATAAGGACCGCAACGGTTATTATTTCATGGATCCGGAAACGTACGACACCATCACGTTGCCGGAAGACCTGATCGGCGATACTAAAGATTACCTTGTAGAAAATCTTGCCGTGCAGGTTCTTTATGCCGAAGGCAAACCCGTTGAGGTTGAACTGCCAGCGTCGGTAAGCCTGAAGGTCATTGAATCGCCGGAAGGCCTGCGTGGCGACACCGCCAGCAACGTCACCAAGCCTGCAAAACTCGAGACGGGCAAGACCATCAACGTTCCGCTTTTCATCAAGGAAGGCGAAATCATCAAGATCGACACGCGCACGGGCGCGTACATGGGACGCGCGTAGTTGTGATACGCTGCTGATTGTAAGGCAACCGCTGCGGTTGCCCGAAGTTAACAGGCGAAGCGCCTCCTCTAAAATCATCCGCGATATCCGCTAAATCCGCGGTTCCATCTTGCATTCGTTTCAATAAATCTGCGTAATTTGCATCAAACTTTGGCTCCGACGAAGCGCAGATCGAAAAAGAATCGCGGCACGCGCAGTTCCAAGCGCGGCCGGAAAGTTATCCGAAGCGTTGCCCGTGCGAGATCGAGAGGCTTCATCCCCACATCCCAGCCCCTCACCGTGCCGACGCGCTGGGTGAAATTTGTCTTTGCGGTTTTTCTGCTGCCGATCTGCGGCGTTCTCACTCAGACATTTTTTACCGTGTTTGCGCGCGCGACCGTCACACAAGGGCTCTGGGCGGGTGAAGAGTTTTGGTTTTTTTCATTGGGCGCAATTCTCTGGCTGATCGCGTTCTTTGGGCTGCCGCGGCCAATTCTGATTTATGTGTTCGGGCACGAGCTTACGCATGCGGTCTGGGTTTGGTTGATGGGCGGCCGCGTAAGCCAGTTCCGTGTTGCCTCGGATGGCGGACATGTGGTGACGACAAAAGCCAATTTCTGGATTGCGCTGGCGCCGTATTTTTTCCCGATCTACAGCATTCTGGCGATCGCGATTTACGGCATGCTCAGTCTGTTTTTAAACATGCAGCCGTACGGACAATTGCTGTACGCGGTGATCGGCGTCACCTGGGCGTTTCATTTCACATTCACCTGTTGGATGATCCCGAAAAATCAAACCGACCTGAGCGATCAAGGCACATTTTTCTCGCTCGTGGTCATCTATCTCATGAATCTGCTGCTGCTCAGCGCGATGCTGATTCTCGCTTCGCCACAAATCATGTTCCAAAGTTTCGCAGCGGACCTGCTGACGAATTTCGGCAACTTTTCCACGTGGCTGCTTAAACTTTTCGAAGCCTTAGCGCATTCAATGTAGCCGTCGCCCTCAGGGCGACGCATCACGAGGCGAGAAACCGTCAGCGCCGCGCTTCGCACATTGAAGCGGCTACAAATTAGTAATCACAGCGAACGGAAGCATTGACAATGTCTCGGCCAGTTTCAATTTCCGATCCCGCAGACGCACGGGTTGGCACGTGAAAAGATCGTGCGTGTTCTTGAGCGAAAGCTTTTTTGGTAATTCAATGGCTGTGTCTTTCCATAATTCACCAATCGGTGGAAAACCAACGCGCGAGGAAAGTCGCGGCGCGATCAAAAGAATCCATTTGTCCGCACGGTGCCGTAGAAAACTTACGCAGCATTCCGCAAAAGTTCCGCGCGCCGACAGCGGAAGATATTCGCCGCGCTGGAAAAGATCGGTGTGTTCACGGCGAAAGCGCAGGACCCGTTGTGTCAAAAACATTTTGATCCGGCCATCCGGCCAAGTCTCCATCAGGTCTCCGGGGGTTGCGCTGGCCAATGAATTTACCATCTGGCTCCGCACATTATAATCAACTGGACGCCGGTTGTCGGGATCAACCAGGCTGTAGTCCCAGATCTCGTTTCCTTGATAAACGTCCGGCACACCGGGCGATGTGAGCTTGAGCAGGGTTTGCGTGAGCGAATTGATTGCTCCGAGCCGCGCAATCTCCCGTGCCACAGGAAGAAAAATCGGCAGGAACTTGTTTCGCGAAGAGCCATCCAAAATTTTCGCCACGAAATCGTGTATCGCCGCGTCCCATTGTTCGTTCGGCTGGATCCAGCTCGTGTTGATCTTCGCTTCGTGCAGCGCCTTGGCGATGTACGCCTGAATCCGCTCGATGTACTTCGGCGTTGCTGCTCGTTGCGGTTCGCCGTTCGCCCCCATCGGCCACGTGCCCAGCAAAGTCTGATAGAGCAAATACTCTTCGTTCGCATCCGGTGCCTCCAACTCGTTGACGAGTCGTTTAGAGCGGCGGTTCACCGTCTGCCAGCGCTGCAACGAACGCCTCCAAAGCTCCGGGATTTCTGAAATCGCAACAATCCGCGCGCGGACGTCTTCGCTGCGTTTGGTGTCATGCGTCGAGCTCGCGAGTAAAGCCGCCGGCCAATTCGCTGTCGGTCAAGATTGCGTTCGTGAAAAGCGTCAACGCTCAATCCGAACTGCTGCGGTTCGCCGCCAACTTCGTTTAACGCCGTCAACCGGTTGTAAATGTAAAACACGGTATCCTCGAGACCCTTGGCCATGACGGGGCCTGTAGTCTGTTGAAATTTCAAGACGAAATGCGTGTGCGCGGCGCGTCCGGCAGCATCGAGGTTTGGCGGGAAACGGAACAGCAATACGTCGCGCAGAAAATTGAAGATCGACTCTTCCATTGCCGGGTTACGGCGTTTGGCTCCGGCAATTGCGCGCTCGATGATTTGTCGATCTTCTTCGCTCACCGGCTGACCGGGCTCGAAATAAGTTCGATAAACGGGAAAACAGGCGATGCTCTCGCGCACAGCGCGCGAGAGCGCTTCGAGTGTGAAATCACGAAACCAGCGGTTTTGTTCGGACAAACGATCGAGCATGTTGCCCAAAACATCGACATCGTTAGCGAGCGCCAGCTTCATCACGAGAAGCTTTTTTGCATACAAGAGATGGCCGAAAGGCATCGAGTGACCAATGAAACGGTGAAACGTTTTTGTGATCGCCGTCTCAGCCGCGGGATCGACCAGTAGTTGCATGACGTGATTGGCGAAATCGTAACCAGTAGTTCCGTGAATTCGCCAATCTGCGCGCAAGGTTTCAGATCCAGTGAGAATTTTCTCGGCCAGCATGTAAACGGAGCGGCCATCTTTCGGCAAGGCAATGCCGAGCGCTTTTGCACAACGCTGCTGAAGTTTTTCGAAATATTCTCGTGGTAAATATAAGCCGTCCGGATGATCGATGCGGAGTCCTGTCACGGCGCCTGCGCTTACCAACTCGAGAACGAACCGGTGAACAGCGTCGAATACCCTGGGCAGTTCGACTCGAATCGCCGCCAGCTCATTCACATCAAAGAAACGGCGGTAATTGATTTCTTCCGCAGCCACACGCCAAAACGCCAGCCGATACGACTGCTCGTTCAACAATTGATCGAGCACATCGAAACTGCGGGGATCTTCCGGTTTCCCGTTGATTTGCACCAACGCCTTTTCGATTGCCCGCTGCACCTGTGGCGCTTCTGCGCAACGCCGCTCCAGGCGTCGCTTGATGATTTCCTTTTCTCGACCGCGCTCTGCGATTCGTTTTGGATCGGTTTCGGTACGCTTCGGCAAATACTCAAGCGCAGTCAGAATGCTCTGTAGTTCCGCGTAAAGATCTTCGTCCTTGTATTCGGCGAGATTTTGTAACGCAATTTTGAGAACGTGGCGATACGTGCCCGGAGCGATGGGCAGCCTGCGCTCGCCGTAGAGCAGGTAAAATGTTCCTTCTTCAAACCGCACCTGCAGTTCACCGCGCTCCAAGGCGCGGCCATATTGATCACCAAGGATTGGAAGCAAAACCTTATCGTGCAGATCGGATTTCAGTGGCTCCCAATCGATATCGAAATAGGGCGCATATTTCGAGCTGGGCCCGTTTTCCAGCACGTCCATCCACCATGCGTTGCGAGAGTCGGCAATTCCCACGTGGTTTGGAACAAAATCCAGCACCTGGCCCATGTCGTGCGCGTGCAGTTGCGTGATCCAAGCGTTATAATCCCCAAGCGAGCCGATCGCTTTGTTCAACTTGTTATGATCGGCGATGTCGTAGCCGTGCAGGCTCTCCGGGCTCGCCTGAAAGTAAGGCGACGCATAAACGTCGCTCACTCCGAGAGTGTGCAGATACGCCACGATTTCGCGCGCCTGCGCAAACGTGAACCACCGATTAAATTGCAATCGGTAAGTACAGGTTGGGATGCGGGGATGCGCTGTTCTTGTCGTATCCTTTATCATTCCGAGCGAAATCGAGGGATCTCTTATTATTCACTTCTTCGCGCGTGATGCGCCAAAAATCCGGGATCCTTCGCTCTGCTCAGGATGACAGATTCTGCTTACCGTGTCACATCCGCTCCGGAACTTTGATCCCCAAAAGATCCAAGCCGCGTTGCAAAACTCGCCCGGTAAGACCACACAACGCCAGACGCGAACTGCGCACCGGCTCCTCTGATTTCAAGACGGGGCAAGCTTCGTAAAAAGCGTGAAAGCTGTTCGACAGCTCGAAAAGATAAGTTGCCAGAATATTCGGTCGAAAGCCGGTGAGGACTTGGGGAACAATCTCGGCAAACTGGCAAAGCCGTTTCGCGAGCTGAATTTCCGCAGTATCGCTGAACACCAGCTTCTCGGTTTTCGACGCAGTCTTGCCTGCTTTGCGAAAGATCGAGCGAATTCGGACGTATGCGTTTTGTAAATACGGCGCGGTGTTCCCGTGCAGAGAGAGCATCTTGTCCCAGGAAAAAATGTAATCGGTCGTCCGGTACTGCGACAGGTCGGCGTACTTTACGGCACCGATGCCGATCTTCTGTGCGATTTCGTTTTTTTCTTCATCGCTCAGATCCGGATTTTTTTCGTCGATGATCTTTCGGGCGCGCTTGCATGCTTCCTCGAGCAGCTCACGAAGAGGAACATTCTCGCCCGCGCGAGTCTTCATCAGCTTACGATCTTCGCCAAGGACGCTTCCAAATATGATGTGACGCAGATCGACGGTGTAACCTTCGCGCCGAGCGATTGAGAAAATCTGTTTGAAATGCAATGTCTGCGGCGCACCCACCACGTACCAGATTGCGTCGGCTTTCAAATCGTTGAGTCGATAATCAATGGTAGCGATATCCGTGGTGGCATAATTGAAGCCTCCGTCCCGTTTGCGAATGATCAAAGGTTTATCAGCCAGTTCGGGATCATCACGGAAAAACACGACCACCGCGTCTTCGCTGATCTGGGCTATTTTGGCCTTGAGCAGGCGATCTACCACTCCGGGCAATCGATCGTGATAAAAACTTTCTCCGCATTGCAGGTCGTAGTGGACGCCCAACAATTTGTAAACGCGCTCGAAATCCTGCATCGAAAACGCGACGCATTCGTTCCAGATGTCGATGTTTTCCTTGTCGCCGGCCTGCAATTTGACGAGTTCCTGACGGCAAGCCTCGCGAATTTGCGGGTCGGAGTTCGCTCGTTCGTTTGTTTCCTTGTAAACGCGAACGATTTCGGCGAGCGCATCACGTTGCAGTGCCTGTCGGTCCAGTAAATTTTTCCAACCGTAAATCACCATCCCGAATTGTGTTCCCCAATCACCGACATGATTATCGCGGACCACTTCGTGCCCAAGAAATTGAGCGACACGCGCCAGCGCGTCACCAAGCACGGTGCTCCGGATATGACCGACATGCATCGGCTTGGCAACGTTTGGCGACCCGAAATCAATTATGATGCGCCGCGGCGATCCTGTTCCAGCGACACCGAGGCGCTCATCTTGCAATAAAGCGAGCGTCTGTTCTTCGATCACAGAGGCCTGCAGCGTAAAGTTGATGAAGCCGGCACCCGCAACATCGGGCCGTTCGCAAACATCATCGACACCCAGATGCTCGACGATTTTCTCCGCGAGAGCGCGCGGATTCTCGCCACGCCGTTTTCCAAGCACGAGAGCGACGTTGGTCTGGTAGTCACCAAAACGTCGATCGGTCGCCTGCGTCAATTCACCGGCTTCGGGCAAACCCGCCTTCCTCAAGCCTTCGGAGAGCTTCTTTGCCAGAAGTGATTGGAAAGTGTCCATCGTTAGTTGCCGAATTGTAGCGGCGCTCTCTGAGCGCCGCATTGACAATTGCCCGGCGGTCTGCGACCGCCGCTACAGCTAGGAGCGCTCCCGAAAAATCGCGAGGATTTCGTCGGCAGACTTCGCGCTGGCAAGACTTTCGCGCACAGAGCGGTCATTCAGAAATTTTGCTATCGAAGCCAGCGTGCGCAGGTGCGTTTGAAATTGATTTTTTGGGACGATAAAAAGAACAACGAATTTTACCGGCGCATTGTCCAGTGCATCGAACTCGATCCCCTTCGTGGATCTTCCGAACGCTGCCACCACTTCGTCCAGCCGGTCGGACGAACAATGCGGTATGGCAATTCCAAATCCTATGCCGGTGCTCATGGTCTCTTCGCGTTGTCTTAAAGCGGCCAGAATCGGGTCGCGATCAGGGGACTTGATTTTGCCGAGGCTAACGAGCAGATCGATTAGCTCAACAATGGCCGACCAACGCTCCGTCGCCGTCATCTCCGGGATGATTTGCTCGGCAGAAAGTAAATTTGCCAGGGACATGCGGATGCTTCTCCGTGCGGGACGCCAAGCTTAGCGGCAGAGCATGGGTTTACAAGCGCGTTTTGCCTGATGTGTCTGCCGTTTGGTCGCGAATCTTGTAATTCAGTCGTCGCGAGAGCAGCCAGCGAACACCGAACATGTCGGTGGTGGCGCGCACCGCGCGATTTCCCAAACCGTATTTGGTCTGACCAAAACGACGCGGCCGATGGTTCACTGGAATTTCCACCAGCCGGTAGCCCGCGCCTTTTACCAGCGCGGGAATAAAGCGATGCATTCCCTTGAACGGAAGGAGCGCGACGACGCATTCGCGCCGCATCGCTTTGAGTGTGCAGCCGGTGTCGCGCACACCGTCTTTTGTATAACGGCTGCGGATCGTGTTCGCGATGCGACTGGTAAGCCGTTTCACGACCGTGTCCCGGCGTTGCGCGCGATAACCGCAAACCAAATCGGCGCCGCGCGCAATTTCATCGAGCAATTTTGGAATATCGGCGGGGTCATTTTGCAAATCGCCATCAATCAGGACCAGGATTCCTCCGCGCGCGGCGTTGAGCCCGGCGTAGATTGCGGCGCTTTGCCCGGCGTTCTTTTCAAAACGGATAACCCGGAAATTCGGCGCGATTTCGATTCGCTCGACGGTGTGATCGTCTGAACCGTCATCGACAAAAATGATTTCGTGATCGACGCCCTTGAGCGCCACGCTCAGCTCTGATTGCAGAATCGCCACGTTCTCTTCTTCGTTGTACAAAGGAACGACGACCGAAACCGCGGGAGAACTCGTTTGCGTCATACGTATCTGAAATAACGGCAAGTGCCATAGAGTCCGCTGTCCTCAGCGGAGAGCTGGTTGCAAAAAACGAACGGAATGCGCTGGGGACTGCGCACACCAAAGCCAACGGAGCAAAAATGGCTTCTCATAACGGCAGTGTTCGATAACTACGGCAGAGAAATACCTGCCAGGTCCGTATGACTCTACCGTAACGTGAGACTTCGATTGTCCCCGCCGGTTCGGTGGATTGAAACGCTGCCTGGATGTTGTGAGGTACACTTTTCTTTTCTCCAGCTCTAATGAAAAGCGCGTCGCGCCCTAGAAACAAATTGATGCCGTTCTCCTCGGTGTAAACCTGGCCGTCCGGCCGTTGCATGCCGCGTTTAACTTCAACGAATTGATCGTAACGAGGCCAAAACGAAAACTGGTTCACCATATCCTGGGATTCGGGAATATAGGCCGGTGGATGCTCTGGGCCTTCAATTCGCTTGTCGCGCAGATAGAACGAGATCTCTGAAGCACGGTCCCGAGCATCGGCAATCAGAAACAGTTTCTCACCCAGTTGCGATTCGAGCTCGTTGCGCATTTTTTCCAGCGCGGCAGTCGCACTTTTCCATCCGCGCATCCGATCACTCGGATCCGTTCGCGATAGCTGGTAATGCGCGATGCGCAACAGGTCTGTATCCAATGCCACAACGCTCATGATTAATCCCACCAGCACGGCGACGCTGGCGCCTACACGTAAAAGAACGCTTCCCTGAAGCCGCTCCCACCAGAAATACGTCGCGACTAAACCGAAACCAAAAAAGGCGAGCGCATCCCAATTCGGCGCCGCGCTCTTGTTAATGGATAGAAGGAGATAAAAAGCGAATACCGGCAAACCAAACCACATCAGGAACAGCACTTTGAATTGCTGATTTATTCGGCGCCAGCTTGCGATAACGCCCCACGCCAAGGCGAGAAATAACAGCGGCGAAAACACGATGAAGTGTTGACCCAGAAAGGAGAGTACCTCAACCGGATGAAACCCAAAGCCGCGTTCGAGATTCCCTCGCGAGCGCAAATGCACCAGCGTTATCCAAGCGTGCTGCGCGTTCCACACAATCGGTGGAATGGCGCAAAGAACGAAAGTCCCGATGAGCAAATATACCCCGGACCGTTTGAATACGCGTCGTAGCCGCGGAACCAGCGTCAGCACGACCAGGACCGAAACAATCTCAAAAACACTCGTGTACTTGCAAAGAAAACCGAGTCCAATCAGCGCACCCGTAACCGGCCAGTACCACGAGAAGCGCGGGCTTTCTTCCACAGCCAGCCAGAAGGTAAACATCGCCGCTATCCAGAAAAAAATCGACAGCGCGTCAATTGTCATCAGCACCGCACCGATGTTGAAAATCGGCGTGGCGTTCAAGCCAACAACAGCCCACGCACCAGCGGTCGCGCCGAACAGACGGCGCGCAAAGTAAAACAGCAGCAAACTCGTCCCCGCTGCGAGCACGGGACTAAAGAAGCGCACACCGAATTCGGTCGCGCCAAAGACAGCGGTGCTGCCACGTATGGCGAAAGCAATGCCAGGCCCTTTGCTGAAGTAACCCGGCGCAAGTCGCTCCGACCACATCCAATAATGCGCCTCGTCGAAGGAAAGATCTGTCGTTCCGAGGAGTGACAGTCGAATCGCTGTCAGCGCAGCGATGAAAAGCCAGACTGCACGCGTGGTACTCATGCAACGCGGTGCGGCGTTGCCTCAGCGCCCGTAGACTGCGGTCGCTTCACGTCATTGAAATCACCAAGCAAAGTCGGATGACGTTCGTAGACCACCGGCATCCATTTGCGTGCGGCTCTTCTCCAGATCAACTCGAACAAACCAAGCAGAACTAATGCTTCACCGACGCCCAGAAAGAGCGTGGCTACCACGTCGCTGGGCCAATGTGCGCCGAGATAGATTCGCGAATAAGCGACCGCCACAGTGACAAACCAGTACAGGCAGCCGCGACGCCGGTAAAATAAGGTAAGAAAGGTGGCAACGATGGTATTGTTTAGAACGTGACCGGAGGGAAACGATGGTCCCGAGCGGGTGCGATCGGAAGAATCGGAAAAGCGAATGACGGGTTTGTTAAACAGAGTAAAAAACTTTGGACGCACTTTTTGCAACTGCACCATCCGCACGCTCTCCACTTGCTTCGGCCGGTGACGGCCCACTGCGGATTTCAATCCGCTGGTGATGGGCCCCGCAATCACCAAAGCGATCACCAAACAAATGACGAACGCGCGCGCTCTGAATCCACCGAAAATGAGTGCACTAATTCCAATCGCGACAAAGAACGGTTGCCAAATTTGGGGATCGCTCACCCCTGCCATAAACAAGTCACGCGCCGGACCCGTCCATTGTTCGTTGATTATATGAAAAAGAGTTTGATCCATCCGATCGAATAAAGCGGCGCGTAAGGTTTAATCGGTACAAGGTAATAAAACAAATGTACGAGAATGACGAAGCGCGAATGACGAATGCCGAAACAAGTTCGAATGTTCAAATGAGGAAGATGCGTTCGGAGATTTGCTATTCGCAATTTGGATTTCGTCGTTCCTTCGTCATTCGTCATTCGTCATTTGTCATTTGTGTGACGTTCGCAGTCTCGTCGTTGTTCGCCGAATCCCCGCCCTCGGCCACGGACATTCTGGATTCCGTTCGCATGATCGAATCGCGGCAGCAGATCGATCTGCAGGGCCAGCTTCGACAGGATGACAAGGTGATTCCGTTTCGCCTGGTCCAGAATGGGCCCTTGATCCGGTATTCATTCACAAATCCGGACGAAACCCTGCAGTTGCGCCTCGGAGAAAACAGTTCTCGGCTTGATCTCGTGACTGAGGCGGGAACAGAAAAAGTCAGCGCTTCGAAGCTGCAGGAACAGATTCGCGGCACGATCGCTACTTACGGAGATCTCGCGTTTAGATTTCTCTACTGGGCTGCGGCACGTGTGTTAGGCGAGGAAAATGTCCGCACCCGAAAATGCTGGAAACTGCAGTTACGCGCGCCCTCACGCGAGTCACAGTATTCCAACGTGCTGCTGTGGGTAGACAAAACGAGTGGCGCTCTGATGCGGATGGAGGGTTACGATTGGAATGCGCTGCTCGTCAAACGGTTTGAAGTCGTTTCCGCGCAAAAAATCGAGGGACGCTGGTTCCTGAAACAAATGCGCATCGAACAACTCCAGCCCGGAACCAATCACGTCCAAGAGCGCGCTTACCTCGAGATCAAGAGGTAGCAACGCCGACGCTGCGCTCTGTTATTCAAGGGGCGACTGTCTCGAACGTCTCAGTGCGGTTGATGCTGATCGGATTTCGCGCCGCTTACAACGAGCCTGCGACCGAGGAATTCCTTGTCGTGCAATTCGTCCACCGCGCGCTTCGCTTCTTCGATGGTTTGCATTTGCACAAAGGCAAAACCCTTCGAGCGCTGATTGTGGCGATAGCTTACGACCTCGGCGTTTTGCACGTGTCCGACACCGTTGAACAATTCGAAAAGATCGCTCTCGGTAGCGTCGAAGGAAAGGTTGCCAACGTAAAGACGCGGCGAAGTGACTTCAACCCGTTCGGGCTTGCGCGCGGGTCGTGAAGGCTGCGCGCCATTGCGTGGTAGAGTGGCCGATTTTTTTTTCTCGCCACCGTTTCCGAAAAATTCGGCTACCCGTTGCCAAAACGTCTTCTTCTGTGGCTTTACTGGTTCCTGTTGCCCCCGAAAACGTTCCTGATTTCCTCTGTGTGGCCCCCCACCGCGCGGGCGGCGTGAGCGTCTTCCCGATGAATAAGAGTTCATGTTGATCCTTGACTATTTTGCAATTGTCCAAAGGGCGGAGCGCCCCGAAAAGGCTCGGGACACCGTCCGTGGCGCGCGACTCATCAAGAGCCGTGTCAAACTTGTTGCAATTACTCCGCGACGCCGATGGAAACTCCGCCTCGTTGTACCGGGAACGAACTTGTCTTAGAGCGTAAGCCGGCGCACTCAACTGACGAAACAGTAATGCCGTCAACGTTTGCGGCATCAATTGAAGAAATCTGAATCGTCGTAGAAACCGGACGCTCGGAAGATCGAAGAAGATTCCCGACATCTGGCCCGATTATGACTTAGGTAGCCGCTGATTGCAAGCAGAAGCATCGGGAATGACCGGAGCTCGAATCGCGAATGACGAAACTGTCGGGTGCCTTCGGCATTTGTCATTGGGGATTCGTCATTGAGTCACGGATCGAGTAGATCCGCGACTTTGCGTATTCTCGCGGGCGCTCGCCGCGAATTGGCCGGACAAAATAGCGCAATTCGCGCCGATTCAGTCTCGGTTGGTAACCGGACTCTGGCATTAGATCGCGACAATGCCATTCCACCCAGCCGATTTCATCCTCAGAAAGCTCGCGTTCCCAGCGCCTCACTGGTTCGGTACTGATTTGCGAAAAATTTATGCGCGCTGCAGAATTGCCGCTCCAGAAGCGGCCCACTTTCGTCGGAGTCAGCACCGTGTCGGGATCGAAGCCGATTTCGAGATACGCGCAAACTTTTTCCATCGTGCTGACCGGTTCACAGACCAATGTTTCATACGGCACGATGAGCCCCGGTACCTCTCCATCCCGGATGCGCTTCGCTAGTTTTGCAGCTACTCGCCAATGCGCAATCACGTAATAAGTCGAGAAGCGTCCGGTCTGCCTGGTTTTCTCCAGCGCGATTTGTGCAGCAAGAATAGCACGCGGATCGCGGAGCGTGACCAGGATTTTTGCGCGAGGGAAACGGGTGAAGATCGGGATGATGTGGTTGCGATTGGCGGGAGTCTTTTCTACCCACCGCGCAATCGTGTCGAGGGAACGCCCCAGTGTGGCCGCGTATGCTTTCACCATCAGAATCAGCAGATCCTCCTGCGCGTTTGCAGGATCGAATGCCGCGCGCTCAAACGTCTGGAGAAACTTCTCTCGAGGAAATGTGGAATAACTGCGCTTGCCCCATTTGCACGGCCCGCCAAAGAGCACGTTCGAGAGCGACTGTTTGGTGAGGTAATCAAACTGCGCCCTGCGGCCACCCGGTGCGTATTTGGTCAGGACGGTCGGGAAATAGGCGGTTTCCTCCGGCAACACAAGCAGTTCGGGATGGCCATCGAGCAATGCCACCAATAACGTAGTGCCCGATTTTGCCTGGCCGGCAATAAAGCAGGCGCGCTGGTCGAACGGTAAACTGGAAATCACAGATTAAGATTATAACAGCTGTTCGTGAAATCGTAATTGCATCCGGGTCTGCCCAAAGGGCCAGTGAACGAAACGGCGTGCAGAGGACTGCCCGCCCTACCTTCGCGTTGTCTGCTCTTGGTTGGTAGGGCGCGTCAGTCCGTGCGCGCCCTTCGTTGCGTGTGCAGAAACCAGTCGATGAATTTCGGTAGGCCCTCGGTAAGCTTGGTCATCGGATTGTAAGCGAGCAATTTTCGGGCTTTGGAAATGTCCGCATAGGTTCGTGGCATGTCGCCGGGTTGCTCCGGCAGAGGATTGATTATTGCTTTCTTTCCAAGTGCGTTTTCGATGGCAGAAATAAGGTCCTTCAGCTGAATCGTTTCGCTCTCCCCAAGATTAAACACGTCATAAGGCGGGCCGTTGTAATCGAGCGCGGCCATGGTCCCCTGGATCACGTCGTCGATGTATGTGTAATCGCGGCGGGTGTTGCCATCTCCAAATTGGTCGATAGGCTGGCCAGCGTAAATGCGTCGAGCGAATTGATGAATCGCCAGATCCGGCCGCTGTCGCGGGCCATAAACGGTGAAATACCGCAGGGCAACGACGCGCATTTGGTAGAGGTGCGAGTAACTCGAACAAAGAAATTCGCCAGCGATTTTTGTGGCGGCGTACGGGCTCAGTGTCTGGATAAGATGTTGGTCCTCGGAAAAGGGAACTGTCTTCGAAGCTCCGTAAACCGACGAGCTCGACGCGAAAATGAATCGCTCAACTCCCGTCACGCGCGCCGCCTCAAGTAGATGCAATGTGCCGATGACGTTCGTGTCGTAATAAAGCCGTGGTTGTTGAATGGACGGCCGAACACCTGCGCGCGCGGCCAGATGCACAACCCCCTCCAGTTTCTCCCGGCGAAACACCGGTCGGATGGATCCGGCGTCGCGAAGATCGGCGCGGCAAACGGTTACATCAGGCGCAAAACCGGCAATGTTCGCATGCTTGATCTGCGGATCGTAGAAATCATTGAAATCATCGAGAATGACAACGTCATGCCCGGCAGCGAGCAGCTTCTCGACAAGATGCGAGCCAATAAAGCCAGCGCCGCCTGTGACGAGAATTCGCATCGCGCCAAATTAGCCACAGATGACCATGGATGGACACAAATTTTGTAGGACGAGATCATGTGGCGCCCTTGCCCGGAGACGCCGTCCCCTGCGGCGGACGTCCCGCAATTTCAAAATTTGCGCCAGTGGAGCAGCAAATAAATCCAGTTTAGCGTGACTGCAGAGATTACTGAGACGCGCAAAAATCTCTTCGCACGGTCGTTCAACGAACGGATCCTTAGACGCGGCGTGCGCGCCACCAATGTCGCCACCGCGTAAACATCGAACGTGATAACCGAGCATAGCACTGCGAATACAAGTGGATTCCATTCGAATGCGGCGAGAAAATGGCCCTGAAAGAATTGGATCCCACATCGCGTCATTCCGCACGTGACGCAAGGCAGTCTGGTGAGGTCGTGAAACACGCAGCGCGGCCACGGCAGGCCAATCGTCAGCCAAGCAACTGCCATGCAGATTGACAAAATCGAGGTGCTTAACCAAATCAGCTCGTGATCAAGTTCCCCTGGGGCAAGCCGCCGAACGGAAAACCGCATCTGCTGAGCACTAATGCTGCGATGCGGTCCAGGCGCCCATCGCTCCAAACATGAATGCGATGAGCAATCCGCCGCCGCAACAAACTATCAGTGGAAGGAAAACGGCCAGAACAGCGCGGCCAGTGTCGGTCTCATGGGCACGCGCTAAGCCGATGCAGGTGCAGACGAGCGCCCAAACGCCGGAGATCAATCCACCACAAAGCGGTACCATCTGGAGTGGGCCAGTGGATCCGTGCGAAAATGCCAAGACGCGGAAAGTGGTTTCAAACGACTGGTTGGCCCCGCCAACGATCATCAGACAAAGATGCACGATGGCACTGCCGATGAACAGACCGATGACGATGAGCACAGGCAGCAGAATGATCATTGCGGATCCAATTCCCATGCCAGCCATCGCGGCAAGGCCGCTGTTGTGCCGATCCGCGAACAGGCCGACAGACTGCAGCCCGAGTGAGAACAGAAACGAGACGATCCCTCCCAAGCATCCGCCGCTTAGCGCGTAAATGAGCGGTTCGCCCAAGCCGCCGTCACGTTTCATCACGCTGTACGCCTCGGCGGGACGAATAAGCACCATGGATAACGTCTCTATGAATGCGTTGAAAAACCCGCGCTCTTGGCGGTGTTCCCAGGGCAGGCCAGTGCGCGCCGCAACAGGTGTTAACATAGGAGTTGCGCCGCCTTGCACAGGCGGCACGCCAGGCGCAGCAGCAAACTCTGGAAATTGCGAGAGCGGCTGCCAGCTGGTCATCCCTTCGCGCCAGCCGATATCGTTTGGAGCAAAGCGGCCGGTGCTCAGCCCTTCGCGAACTTCCTCTTCGGAGAAAACGCCCAGACTCGTAGTGGCCCGGTTGACATGAATCATCGCCATGATGTGCTCGTTGTAACGAGGCGCGAAGCAGACCGCAAGGTTAAACGGCTGGAAGAGTTCGAAGAATTACAAAATTCTAGCCGTTGCAAATCCGATTTACTTGTAACCTCGTTAACTTTGGACCTTTTCTGATTCATCAAGTGCCCGCCAGAAATACCAGGCAGCAACCGAGCGATACGGCCGCCATTTCTCCCCGTACTTCATCAGTTGTTTCGGCGTGGGCAGCTTCCGTTTACGAAAGCTTTTAGCGAAACCTTTCTGAACCCCGTAATCATTGACTGGCCAGACGTCAGGCCGGCCAAGATCGAAAAGCAGAAGCATCTCGACAGTCCAGCGACCGATGCCGCGCACCTGTGTAAGACGCGCGACGATTTCGTCGTCGCCCATCCGGAGAAGTGCGCGTGCGGACGGCACGGTGCCGTCGATTGTTTTCGCGGCGAGATCTTTCAAGGCCGCAGTTTTCGATCGGGAAAGGCCAGCGGCGCGAAGCGTCTCGTCCGACGTGGCGAGAACTTTTGCGGGATCGAGCCACCTTTTTTTTGGATAAAGCGCACGAACGCGTTTCCAGATTGTCGCCGCGGCTTTTCCGCTGAGTTGCTGATAAGCGATCGATTCAGCCAGTGCGTCGAAGGGGCGGAGGGAAATAGACGGCGTAATCTCGTACCGCTGCGACTGTCTGATCAGTTGCGCCATGCGCGGATGACTCTTTGAGATCTGCCGGTGCGCGTGTGTGTGGTTCATGGCGCGGAGCATAGATAAGATGACGAATCTAGGATGTCGAATGAGGAGCTAAAGACGAATGACGAGACTGTAGGGCGTCTGTGTCAGACGCTGTGGTCTTTCAAAGAAACGCCCTACAATCTGTTGAACTTCGAGATTCCTTTGGCATTTCCCCGATCTATTGCCCCTTGCCCAACGAATCCTTTTCAGTTTGGTGATTGCCATGGATACGCAACTCACATGGTATGGCCAGTCGGGCTTTAAGATTGTTACGCCCGGCGGAAAAGTGCTACTCGTTGATCCGTGGCTCTCGAATCCTGTCTTCAACAATGCGAAGCAGGAGATTGCCTCCCTGAAGCATGTCGATCTCATTCTGATTACGCACGGGCATTCCGATCACGTTGGTGACGCGGTGGAGATCGGAAAAAACACTGGCGCGAAACTGGTGGCAACATTAGACCTCGCCGACGCAATGGTGAAACACCTCGGTTATCCGGCGGGCCAGGCGCAAGTGGACACGATTGGTCATTTTGGTGGCGAACTGACGCTGTTGGATGGCGAAGTAAAAGTCGCCTTTGTTCGCGCGCATCATGGGTCCGGTGTCGCCGCTGATGATCGCGTTGGACTACGGCATGGCGGTTCGCCGGGAGGTTTTGTGATCACAATTCGCGGCGGCCCAACGATTTATCACACCGGCGACACGGATCTGTTTTCCGACATGGCACTCCTGTCGCGCTTTCACAACATTGACGTGATGCTCGCTTGCATCGGCGACCATTTTACTATGGGACCCGCTCGGGCGGCAGAAGCAGTCAAGCTGGTGGGACCACGAAAGGTGATCCCCATGCACTACGGAACGTTCCCAGTGTTGACAGGCACGCCGGAGGCGTTCGAACGCGAACTGAAAAATCGCGAATCGGACGTGCAGCTGCGGGTGATGAAGATCGGCGAGACACTTGCGCTGGGCGCAAATTAAGATCCGAGACGTAATCGCCGATCGCGAATGCTACCGGCGTTTGCGGGCACATCGGCTCGCCAGAAACGGCGTGCTTCGATCAACTGCCACAAAATCAGCCCCGGGATTCCCAAAATCAGTTCGCGCACACGCGCAATTAAAGAGAGGGCAAAAGCGGCATCCCCAGGAATTCCGAGCAAATTACCAACGACCACATAGCCACCCTCCTGGACACCGAGGGCGCCAGGCACTGGAAACACGGCCGAACGAATCGTCAAGACCATGCTTTGCAGAATCAGCGCGCTAACGATCGTCGCTTGCAAACCAAGTGCGTGAAGCGCGATCCAGATTTCGCCTGATCCAAGAATCAATGATGTGGCGGTCCATGCAGAGCATCCGAGCACACCACGGCGCCGCGCATAAAGCCTGCGAATCGCATCGTCCAGGTTCTGGCCGCTGTGCACTAACGAATGCCAATCATCCGCATTCGCCAGCCGTGAGATCATCTTGCCGATAAAGCGAAACATTCCCAGCCGTTGAACGAGATAGAAACCAATAATGGCAAGAACTCCGATCACCGCTCCGATCAGCGTTGGGCGGACAAAACCGTGGCGTCCCGTTGCGCTAACGATCAATCCCAACCCCAGGAGGGTAAAACCAATCTGGACAAAAACGCCGAGCGTAATATCGACGAGAACGCTGGCCGCCGACGTTGGTATCGATACGCCACGGAGCGCCGCCAGCCGCGCCCGGACGACATCGCCACCAACTGCCGCGGAAGGAATCAACGTGCTCACTGATTCGCCGATCCAGCGCATCCAGAAAAGTTGCCACACCGGAAGCCGCTCGGGCTTTGGAAATAGCACCCACCATGCAGTTGTATCCAGCAACAGCGGAACAGCCAAGTGATAAATCACCACGGCACCAATCCACCAACCAGCGGAGGCGAAAGCCGCGCCAACCTGCGGGGCGCCCTGTCGAATCAAAAGAAACGTAAATAGGATAGCTCCGCCGAGAGCTAGCAGGTAAAATGCTATCCGAACTTTCTTTCGTCTTTTCATCTGTCGAATTTGAAATAGCCCAGCGTTCACTGCTGGGTCAACCGGAGACCCTGCTCCCTGGAATAATTCCTGATCCTTCCGGAATTGCTAACTTGATCCCCGATCGGCGAAGCACTGCCCACAACTTGTTGAAATAGTCCTTGCTAAAATCTTTGGTCTTCGATACATCGCTTTCGCGTTGCGCATTCGATATGTCGTTGTCCCAGGGTTCCTTTACTACGCCATGAAAACGTTTCGAAAGTTCCGTGTTTTTCTCTTTCTCGCCGGGATTGCGTCGGCCGTGGCTGGCCCAGCGACTCTCCAGCTTCAACCTTCACCGACACCGACGGACAAAAACTCGCGCGATCTTTTTTACTACGAGACGACCTATACCTTCCAAAGCGATTTTAAGGAATCGAAACTCGGTCATGGTGATTCGCTTTACGATGATTTCAGCTACGACCATCGCTTTCTGATCACCGGCAAGTGGTACTTCCGTGCCGGCGTGGAATACGAACGCTATGACTTCGGGGGTACCGACAACGGTTTACCTGATCATATGCAAGCGGCCTCTGGTCATCTGGCCCTGGAATACGTTGTGAAGGACTTTGCGGGCGCAGGCATCGAGATCGATCCAGGAGTATACTTTCAAGATAATGCGACGTGGGATGCTGTTGATGTCCCGGGGAAGGCGTTTGTGACGTTCCCCTTAAAGAAAGACAAGATCTTTGGCGTCGTTGGTTTGGGCTGGGGGTTATTTCAAGATCCGCCTGTCGCGCCCGGTGGCGGTATCATCTGGCTCTTCAACGACAAACTGCGGTTACAGGGTGTGTTCCCGAAGCCGGCGCTCATTTACCAACCGAACGACGACTGGGATTTGCGGATCCTCGGCGAGCTTAACTTTACGGGTTTTCGCACTGACGATGTTGTTTCCCCGACCGAGCACAAACTGAACTTGCACAATGCAGTCGTTCAATACAGCGAAGACCGGGCGGGCGTGCAAGCGGCCTATTCCGGGTTCAAACCCTTCAAGATCATCGCAGGCGCTGGCGTTACCATCGAACGGGATTACGATTTCTTCCGTGCCAGCCAGTCGAAGCGGACTGATCCGGCGCCTTACCTTCGAATTTCAGCTGAAGCGAAATTCTAAGGAAAGATTTCGCCAAGTTGTCTGGCCACTGCCTGATTACCGCGAATTTTTAGCCGCCCGGTGAGATAAGCCCAAGTCCCGCCGAGCTGGCCATTGGAAATGGCGACCCAATCCTTGGCTTTCGCAACGAAAGTCACATTGGGATTGGCGATCTGCCCCTTTCCGATCGTATAACTCCCGTTGTCTACTTCGATCCACCACTGACCTCCGTTTAGTCCGCTCAAGTACCATTGGTAACGGGCGTGCACTCCTTTTGCCTTTGCCGCCTGGAAGCTTCCGCGCATCGAGTCAAACACTTCCTGCGGCGTCGAATTCAAGTGTTTCGCCGGGGCGGCGCTGGCCGCGTCCAACCAAACTGCCATGCTAATCGCCGCGGTTAGAATGCGCACGCGAGGGCTCACTTTAACCATTGCCTCCCGCGCGATACTCATTGCTCAATCCGCTTTAGAAGATAAGCCGCCCCGAGAAAAGTAATTAACGCGCCCGCCAGCAGAACAACAAGATCAGTAACATAGAATTGCAGGCCGGCATGATACATGTTCACCAACCGAAAGGCGCGGCAGAAATGTGTAAGGGGGAAAAGTTCCGAAATGTAGCGAACCGCCTTGGGTAAATGTTCTAACGGTGCAAACGCGCCGGACAGCACGAACACCGGCAACAAAAAGAAAACAGAGAATTGGATTGCCTGGGTCTGCGTGCGCGAGAACGCCGAGATGAGCAGCCCAAGCCCGAGTGAACAAAGGAGAAAGAGAACACAGACCACCGCCAGCGCCGGCGGGTTATGAAACGCAACTCCAAAATGCCAGCCGCTCACCAGCATGATAATTACGACCAACACAGCCGAGATCACGAGATACGGCAACATCTTTCCAATCACGATTTCACGCCGCCGCAGCGCGGTAACCATTAACTGGTAAAGCGTGCCGGACTCCCGCTCCCGTGCAATCGTGCAAGCCATTAGCGTCACCGTCAGTAATTGCAAAATTAACCCGATGATACCGGGGACAACATAATCGATGACACGCGATTTCGGATTGTAGAGCAGTTTGCGATCGACCGACCACATTTCCATCATGGAAACAAATCGTTTACGGATTTGCACCGGAAGGCGTTTGCCAAGCTCAATAACCTCGTCCTGCAAGTTCTCAATCATTCGGTCGCGCTGTTTGATTTGGAAATCTCCCAGACTCTGTCGAACGCTGCCTTCCACAGCGTCAGCCGTGTTGATGTCGCCGCCGTCGAGATAAAGCAGCAACGGTTTAGGATCGCCGTTTTCCAGGCTCTCATTCCAGCCTTGGGGAATGACCAGCGTTGCCCGTACTCCGTAGGCGAGCAAGTCCGATTCATTCCTTATGTCAGGCGACGCGTAACGCCATCGAAACGTCTTGTTCTTGGAAATTATTTCGATGAACTGCTGTGAGCGCGACGTGTTGTCCCGATTGATCAACATGCAGGGTACGTCGGTCAACTCACTCGTTTCAAAGGCGTGACCGAAGAGAAGGGTGAACAGCGGCGGTAATAGCAGCACGAGAAGAAGCACCCGGCGATCACGATAGATGTGCAAAAACTCTTTTGTACGCGACGCTCGTGGTCGCCTCAATGGACAGCAAGCTCATGAACTTCGTCGCTTCAAAACTCCGTCGTAACCCTGGGAATAGGCAGTGAAAACATCTTCCATGTCGGGCTCCACCCAGCGCTCGCCTAACAAGCGCAGTTCCGGAAATGGCCAGTTTTGGCGCCATTTGGCGATCAGTTCCTCGGCTTCCGGCGCGTAAAGGCGCAGGCTCCCGCTGCGCAAAGAGACGCCAAGTAATTCAGGCAGGTCGCGCAATTGCACCAGCGCAGGCATGAGCGGCTCGACATCGATCTCGAGCAGACGCGCGCCAAAGCTCTCCTTTAATGCGCGCGGTGATGCCTTTGCCAGCAACCGGCCATGCTCAATGAAACCCAGCTCGGTGCATCGTTCCGCCTCGTCCATATAATGTGTCGTAACGAAAATCGTTTTTCCTTCGTGACTTAGATCGTAAAGCAGATCCCAGATTTCCTGCCGGTGCACTGGATCGAGCCCGCGGGTGGGCTCATCGAGAAACAGCAGGGAAGGCTCGTGCACCAGTGCGCAACCGATCGCCAGGAGCTGGCGCATTCCGCCCGATAAATTTTCCGCTTGGGCTTCCCTTTTCTCCTGCAGATCAATCACGCCAAGCAAACGCTCGATTCGCCCCTCCAACTCAGCTCCGGGCACGCCATAGGCGCCGCCGAAGAAGCGAAAATTTTCCAGAACCGTCAGGTCGCGATACAGGCTGAAGCTTTGGGACACGTAGCCGAACTTGGTGCGCAAATGTTGGCGATCTTTCCAGACGTCCGCGTTTTCGATCGTAGCATGGCCCCCAGTGGGGTGCGTCAAGCCACACAACATTCGCATGGTGGTCGTCTTTCCGGCTCCATTGGGGCCGAGAAAACCAAAGATGCTGCCGGCCTCGATTATGAGAGAAAGATCCTGCACGGCATGGACGGCACCGAAGCTTTTGCTCAAATGACGAAGCACGATGGCCGGTTCGTTCATCTCGATCTTTATTGCGGTGATCGTCTAGATTTGCAACCATTCGTCATCAGCGAACAGGTTATCAGCCATGAACATTGAAATGATTACGGGAATTCGATGCCGCCGGGTTGTTGTGTTCGCCGCTCTTTTCTCCTTGGGGTTGATCCCCGGCCCGAGAAGCGCTCGCGCCGATGCCCTATCCGAACTGGCCTCGTTTTCTATCTTCGACAAGGTCGATTTGGCACAACTGGCGAGAAGCGACGTAAAAACCGCGCACGGGCCACCGATGAGGAATCCTCGATTTCTCGCCGTGCAAAGCTGCTACGTCGCGCGGGGATCGGCTGCCCAGCAAATCACGGCATTACGCCAGTGGAACCCAACACGACATCGCGAACTGAAGGTGTTCCTGCACTCTGATCTCCCGTCGAACCCCACAACGGCTAATTTTGAAAGACTAAAAAACGTGCCGGATAATGCCTCTGTGCGTTCATTCGTGACCGCCACCCAGAAGCTCGGTTCCGATCTCCAGATCAGCAAGGATGAGGCGAAAAGATTTTCTGCTGGAACTGGAGGCGGGGGCGTGATGCCTCCAGCAGTTGTGACGTTCTGGGCAGATGTGCTGTCCGCGCGGGCGAAGAGTTTTGTGTCCGGCGGTATGGCCGCGCAACCGTCCTATGATCACGCCGGCGCATCTATTCGTGCGAGCGATGAAATAAATGGATTGTTGCGCGAGCAAGAGAAAATTCGGCAGCAATTTTCTGCGCTGCTTGGAGCCACGGGCATTGGCCGCGGGGCTGGATCGCTTAGGCCGGAACTCTATTGGGAATTTCTCAATGTTGATGATCAGGGTGTAGTGACGCTTGGAGCTGATTACAGCCGTGCGAACGCCAACGGAAGTTATCAGGCAGCCGACGTGCTGTACTATGCAAGCGGCGGATATTATGTAGCGCTGACTTTGTTTCAAATGTGGCCCGTAACAGTGGACGGCAAAGCGTCCACACTCGTTTGGCGTGGCGACATGGTTTCGGCGGCATCACTTGGCTCTTTGCACGGGGTAGAACGATTGGGATCAGAATCGGTCATGATGAAAAATATCGCCAAGGCTGTCACACTGTTTCGGCGCGACAGCAGTGGAAATCGGTGAACGAGTGAAAATCTTCACACCGCGGTGGCTTGTTCTGGTGTTTGCGGCGGTATGCTATCTTTCGACACCGGCCTTCGCCGAGGAGGGCGACGACAACTCGCGAGGTGGTTTCTGGCCGCTTTCGGGCGAATACGTCGCAGAAGGAACCTACGTCGGCGAAGGGGATGTCGAACGCGGACATAAGAGAGTCAACGATTTCGATGAGATCGATTCAAACCTCCGTCTCGTACTAACGCCACGGACCAAGTTTGGCGTCCTCCGACTCGGCGCCGAATGGGAGCGGTTCTCATTTGGTTTTCCGGAACAAACAGCCCTGCCTAACACGCTACAATCCTTCAGCACGATCATTGGACTGGACATGCAGCTTTCGGATTCGATCATCGTCAGGGCACAAGGTCAGCCGGGCCTTTATGACTGTGGCTTGGGACATTTGAATTGGGACGATTTTAATCTGCCGTTCCTGGTAGGCGGCACGTACATCTTTAGCCCCAACCTGCAGCTTGTCCTCGGTGTGAGCGTTGATGTGGAACGAAAATACCCCGTCATTCCTGCTGCGGGTGTTCGTTGGAAACTGGGATCGCAATGGTTGCTCGAGGCCGTCCTGCCGACCCCCCGGCTGGAATACGAAATGAATCGTTATCTATCGCTTTATGCAGGCGCGACCGTGAAAGAAACAAGTTATCGCGTCGATGAGGAATTTGGCAATTCGCACGGAATTCCGCGCCTCAACAATGCTATCCTTACTTATAGTGAAGTTCGAACCGGCGCAGGTTTTGACTGGAAAATCTCGCCAATCGTAACATTCACGGGTGAGGTCGGCTACCAGCCATACCGGGACTTCGATTTCTTTCGCGCCGAAGTGCGTTACCACCAGGATGGCGGTGCTCCGTACGGCACGATTTCATTGCACGGCGCGTTCTAGTTGTCCCCCAACTTTGTAGGGCGTCTGTGTCAGACGCCTTGGCGTGGCGTTTCATAGAAACGCCCTACATTCGCGCGGCCTTAGCGCAGATTCTTGTCCAGCGCGCCGATCTTTCGCGTCTCCGGCCAGCGCAATGCGACACCAAACACTACAAGAATCGTTCCGATTCCTCCCGCAACGACTGAAATCATCGGGCCAAACAGCGCTGCGGTCAGGCCCGATTCCAGCGCGCCGAATTCGTTGGATGTGCCGATGAAAATATTGTTCACCGACGAAACGCGTCCCCGCATTTCGTCAGGCGTGACCAGTTGCACAATCGAACCGCGAATTATCACGCTAACGCTGTCGAAGGCCCCAACGAGAAGTAGTATCCCAAGCGATAACCAGAATGTTTTCGATAACCCGAAAAGGATCGTAGCAACGCCAAACCCCGCGACGCACCACAGCAAGGTTTCGCCCGCACGTTTCATGGGCCGTAAATGCGCCACAGTTAATGCCGTCGCAAAGGCGCCGATCGCCGGCATCGCCCGCATCCAGCCAAGACCGACCGGCCCGCAGTGAAGGATTTGATCGGCAAACATCGGCATTAACGCGGTCGCGCCGCCCAACAGAACAGCAAACAAATCCAGAGTGATCGTGGCCAGAATCACCTTTCTGCCAAACACAAACCGCACCCCGGCGATGAGACTTTTCCAGGTATTCGCCTCCAAGCGATCCCGGATCTGTTTGCTCCGGCGTATCGGAAAAACTAGAAGAAAAAACGCAAACGCACACAGCGCGTCCAGCAAATACACAAATGGGAATCCAATGTACGCGACCAGTAATCCGCTCAGGGCCGGTCCAACAACAGATCCGATTTGAAAAATGCTATTGTTCCATGTCACCGCATTCGCGAATGCATCACGCGGAACCAGTGTGGGAAAGAACGAACTGCGAGCAGCCCAACTAAACGTGCGCGCGGATGCTCCGATAAACATAAGCAGATAAATAAGCGGCACTGAGGCGTCGTCGAAGTGGAACATCGGATGATGCCGCTCAAATATGGCAGCAACCGCAGCCAGGACGCGATTACCCTCACGTAGCGGCGCGATCGGAGGAATGGCAAGATGTTTCCAAGACACCAATGCCAGGACTAGCGACGTCAGGCCGCTAAAGATCTGCGAGACCAAAATGATGTGTTTTCGACTGAAGCGATCTGCCAGATGGCCGGCTGGCAGGGAAAGCGTGACCACGGGTACGGCAATCGCCAAACCAACAAGGCCAAGTGCAGTTGCGGAGTGCGTCCGCGCATAAATCTCCCATTCCACCGCCACCGCGAGCATGAGACGGCCGGTGATCGAGAGTAAATTACCCGCTGTAAATAGCGCGAAATCACCAAAGCGGAACGCGGCGTACGGATCATGCTTTAACGACTCGCTTTCGATCGGCAAGGCTGCGCGCTGCCGATGCGGTGATCGATAGGAGCTGGGATCGATTGAGGAAGACATTCTCGGCAGCGCAAGGCAGAACGCGCATCAGAGTGTAGATTGGGCAGACGGCACGGCAACACTGCGTGCCAAGAACGGGAAAAACAACCATGTGGCGGAGTATCCTCCGGTAGCCCGGCCGGAAGGCACGAGGCGGCTGGGCAAGAAATTTGCTCAGAGCCGCGAATTTTTCTTCCATTCCAAAGGTCGACTGCCCTAAACTCGCGCGGGTAAGGCAAAATGGATAACATCATCGAGGCGAGAGAACTGCAGATCGAGCGCAAGCACTTCTACGTCGAGCTCCGGGAAAATGAGCGCGGGAGATTCTTGCGCATCACCGAGGAAGCTCATGGCCGCCGTAACAGCATCATCGTGCCCAGCACCGGTGTCGATGACTTTACGGCGACAATTGCTGAAGTTCTTACGAACGGCGAAACCGCACCAGCTTAACCGCTGACCCGATTGTTTTTCGGTGTTGTGGCAAGCCGGCTTGAAAGGTTTCGCGATGCACACTCCCTGATTTACAGTCACGAACGGGCTCGGTTTTCGTTCCGCATCATTGACATCGGGACGCCGGAATTTAGTTTGGCGATTCGTCATCCCGGCGGCTGCCGCCGCCCCTAAATTTTATGGCCACAAAACGAAAACCTGATCTTCGAAAACGACTTCGACGCGCAAAGGCATCGCGATCCAAAACGCGTAAAGCCGCGACTGGTAAGAGAATGGGCAGACCGCGTTATGTGTACTACTTTGGGGATGGCCACGCGGATGGCACAGGCACGATGAAATCTTTGTTGGGCGGCAAAGGCGCAAATCTCCACGAAATGACGCGAATTGGCCTGCCGGTGCCGCCGGGATTTACCATCACGACGGAAGTTTGCAGTTATTTTTACGATCACAATCGCTCGTATCCGGCGCAGTTGGAGTCGGGAGTCGCGACCGCAATGGCCAGGGTTGAAAAATCCACAGACAAAAAGTTCGGCGACAAAGAGCGGCCTCTGCTGGTCTCGGTGCGCTCCGGCGCCCGCGATTCGATGCCGGGAATGATGGATACGATTCTCAATCTCGGCATGAACGACGAAGTCGTGGAGATCGTTGTCAGGAAAACGGGCAACGCGCGGTTTGGCTGGGATTCTTATCGGCGATTTCTTCAGATGTACGGCGACGTTGTGATGGGTGTCCAAAAACGGCCGGGCGAAGACCACGAGCCGTTCGAGAGTACGATCGAGCGACTGAAGGACGAGCGCTACGGCAAGCATGACTTCCCTGACGTGCGATTGACCGTAGCCGATTTGAAAGAGCTTGTGCAGCGGTTCAAGGCGTTAATTAACGAGCGTGCCGGAGAATCTTTTCCCCAGGACCCTAATGAACAACTCTGGGGAGCAATCGGGGCCGTTTTCGGTTCATGGATGAACGATCGGGCCATCGTTTACCGGCGGAAGTACGGTATCCCGCCTGAGTGGGGAACCGCGGTAAACGTTCAGACCATGGTGTTTGGCAACATGGGCGACACTAGTGCAACCGGGGTCGCATTCACGCGCGATCCGGCCACGGGCGAAAAAGTATTCTATGGCGAATACCTCATCAACGCTCAGGGCGAAGATGTCGTTGCGGGGGTGCGTACGCCGCATCCAATCGCCCACCTGGCGAAAGAAATGCCCGCAGCCCACAAGGAGCTCGATGAAAGTTCGCAGCATTCTTGAGCGGCACTTCAAGGACATGCAGGACCTCGAGTTCACGGTGGAAGAAAAGCGTTTGTACATTTTGCAAACACGAAACGGTAAACGCACCGGCCATGCGGCGGTCCGTATCGCCGTGGATATGGTCAGCGAAAAGCTGATAACCAAAAAGGAAGCCGTGCGTCGTGTTCCGGCCGATTCGCTCTCACATCTGCTCGCGCCCGTTTTCGATCGGCAGGCCGTGCGGGACGCAAAAAAAATTGGGACTGGTCTAGCTGCTGGACCGGGTGCCGCATGCGGTCACGTGGTGTTTAGCGCCGAAGAAGCTGTGTCGCGCGCGGATCGCGGCGAAAAGGTCGTGCTCGCCCGGATCGAAACGTCGCCGGAAGATTTGCGTGGGATGATCGCGGCTGAAGGCATTCTCACTTCACGCGGCGGCGTGTCTTCGCACGCGGCGCTGGTTGCGCGGCAAATGGGGAAAGTATGCGTCTGCGGCGCGACGGGGATTCAGATCGACTATCACAAGGGGACACTCAGCGCGAACGGCACGAGACTGAATCGAGGCGATTACATCTCCATCGATGGAACGGCGGGCGAAGTGTTTGCTGGCGAGGTCGCCACCGCACCTTCGGAAATCATTCAGGTAATCGTGGATGGCTCGCTAGCTGCGAAGAAAAGCATCACGTATCAGGAGTACGCGAAATTGATGAAGTGGGCGGACGAATTCCGCACTCTTGGCGTGCGCGCAAATGCTGATACGCCCGAGCAAGTCAAAAACGCTGTCGCATTCGGGGCTGAAGGAATCGGCCTCTGCCGCACAGAGCACATGTTTTTCGAAGGCGACCGGATCGACGCGATGAGGGAAATGATTCTCGCAGGCACAAAGAATGAGCGAGCCCGGGCACTGGGGAAATTGCTTCCCTATCAGCGCGGCGATTTCATTGGGATCTTCACGGCGCTAAGAGGTCTGCCGGCAACAATCCGGTTTCTCGATCCGCCGCTGCACGAGTTTCTGCCTGCTGATCACGCGCAGCAAAACGAACTCGCGAACAAACTCAAGGTCTCGGTAGAGAAAATCGCCTTGCGCGTGGAGGAGCTGCATGAATTTAATCCAATGCTCGGTCATCGCGGTTGCCGGCTGGGAATCACTTTCCCGGAGATTTCCGAAATGCAGGCACGTGCGATTTTTGAAGCCGCCGCCGAGGTAAAAGCCAAGGGGATCAAGGTCCACCCCGAAATCATGATTCCGCTGGTGGGATTCCCACGCGAGCTAAAACTCCAGATCGACATCGTTCGGCGCGTCGCAGACCAGGTTGCGAAGGAAAAAGGAACAAAATTTAAATATCTGGTTGGAACAATGATTGAGATCCCGCGCGCGGCGCTCGTCGCTGACCAGATCGCGCGCGACGCCGAGTTCTTCAGCTTCGGCACAAATGATCTCACACAGACCACGCTTGGCATGAGCCGGGACGACTCCGGCAGTTTTCTCCCCGCCTATACCGAGCTTGATATCGTCGATACGAATCCCTTCGCGTCAATCGATCAAAAAGGTGTTGGGCGCTTGATGGAAATTACTCGTGACCTCGGCAAAAACCCGGCCGGACATCAAATTGGGGATTTGTGGGGAACACGGCGGCGAGCCGAACAGCGTCAAATTCTGTCACCGGCTCGGTCTCAATTACGTCAGTTGCAGTCCCTTCCGGATTCCCATCGCGCGATTGGCGGCAGCGCAGGCAGCGCTCGAAAGTTGAAGCGCGTCGCGCACTTCGTAGTCTCTTTCGATGCAAATGCGCGAACAAACGATCGACATCGGTGCGTTTGCGCGCCGCCACATCGGCCCAAGCGATGAGGAAGTCCGCGCGATGTTGCAGGAGGTGGGGCTTGAAAGTCTGGACGCACTGATGGACGCCACTGTTCCGAAGAACATTCGTCTCGAACGGCAACTGAATTTACCCAAAGCGATATCAGAAGGAGAAGCGCTGTCCGAACTGCGAGCAATTTCGCGAAATAACAAGCTTGCGCGCTCGTATATCGGCGCCGGCTACTCCGATTGCATTACGCCGCCCGTCATTCAGCGAAATATCCTCGAGAATCCGGGATGGTACACCGCTTACACACCTTACCAGGCCGAAATTGCGCAGGGACGGCTCGAAGCGCTGTTGAACTTTCAGCAGATGATCATGGATCTCACGGCGCTCGATATCGCAAACGCATCGCTGCTGGATGAAGCGACAGCCGCCGCTGAAGCAATGGCGCTTTGTCACGCTGTAGCCGGGGGCGGTGAGCCCGGCCGCAAGAAAATGTTCTTCGTCGCCGATAACTGTCACCCTCAAACGATTGCCGTGGTCCTAACCCGCGCGAAGCCGCTTGGGATCGACATCAAGATCGGCGATTACTCGCGGTTCAAATTTGACGACACGGTATTTGGCGCGCTTGTCCAATATCCGGCTACCGATGGCGCGATCGAGGATTATGCGGATTTTGTCCGCGCGGCGCACGATGCCGGCGCACTGGTTGTCGTCGCGGCAGATATTCTTGCCCTCACACTGCTGAAACCGCCGGGCGAATTTGGCGCGGATGTTGCCGTCGGTAATACACAGCGCTTTGGAGTGCCGCTCGGATTCGGCGGGCCGCATGCGGGATATTTCGCAACGCGCGATCAATTCAAACGTCATATGCCTGGCCGGTTAGTGGGTGTTTCACACGATGCCGAAGGCCATCTCGCTTACCGACTAGCCCTGCAAACGCGCGAGCAACACATCCGCCGCGACAAAGCAACCAGCAACATTTGCACCGCGCAGGTCCTCCTTGCCGTTACTGCATCGATGTATGCGGTTTATCACGGCCCAAACGGGCTGCGTGCAATCGCAGAACGTGTTCACCGGCTAACCAGTCGGCTCGCAGAGGGTCTGCGCGCCCTTGGCTGCACAATTACCCATGAGAATTTCTTCGACACTGTCCGGGTCGAAGTGGACTCAAGCGAAGTCATTTTGAAGCGCGCAGCGCAGGCGGATTGTAACCTGCGCGCGCTGGGCCTCTCCGCAGTCGGCATTTCGTTCGACGAAACGACGACGACCCGAGACATCGAATTGCTGATGTCCATTTTCCGCGGCTCAAGTGTGCGCGATTTTGACGATGATGAGCTAGGCGAGCCGCCGCTGCGCATTCCGACGTTTGCGGCCCGCACTTCCCGGTTTCTCACTCACCCGATTTTCAACTCGCACGACACCGAGACAGAAATGCTGCGCTATTTGAAAAGGCTAGAATCGCGCGATCTGTCACTCACGACTTCGATGATTCCGCTGGGCTCATGCACGATGAAGCTCAATGCGACCGCGGAAATGTTTCCGATTTCATGGCCAGAGATTTCCAATTTGCATCCGTTCGCGCCGGTCGAACAGGCAGCAGGCTACTTGCAGATCTTTCGTCAGTTGGAAGACTGGCTCGCGGAAATCACCGGGTTCGCGGCGGTCTCATTGCAACCGAATGCCGGGTCGCAGGGCGAATTCGCAGGTCTGCTGGCGATTCGCGAACATCACGCGTCGCGCGGCGAAGCGCATCGCAACGTTTGTCTCATTCCCACGTCGGCGCATGGCACGAACCCGGCCAGTGCGGTGATGGCCGGGTTCAAGGTTATCTCGATCGCATGTCTGAAAGATGGCGATATCGATCTTGCCGATCTGCGCGCCAAAGCAGACGAACACGCACGCGATCTCGCGGCGCTCATGGTAACCTATCCCTCGACGCACGGCGTCTTCGAGCCGACGATTCGCGAAATCTGCGACATCGTCCACGCGCACGGCGGTCAGGTTTACATGGACGGCGCAAACTTGAATGCGCAGGTCGGTCTTTGCCGTCCGGGCGATTACGGCGCCGATGTTTGCCATTTGAACCTGCACAAAACTTTTTGCATTCCGCACGGCGGCGGCGGACCGGGTGTGGGACCGATTGGCGTGGCGAAACATCTGGCGCCGTATCTGCCGTCCAAAGAAGTGGCGCATGCGTCCCGCTTGCAAGCCGAGAATGCGCAAGCCGGAGGCATGCGCTACTCTGTCGGTCCTGTCGCGGCTGCCCCCTGGGGCAGCGCCAGCATTCTGACCATCACGTGGATGTACATCCGGATGATGGGCGCGGAGGGATTGAAACGAGCAAGCGCAGTTGCAATTCTAAACGCAAACTACATGGCCAAACGACTCGATGCGAAGTTTCCCGTTCTTTTCAAAGGGAAGCACGGCCTGGTCGCGCACGAATGCATCGTCGATCTGCGCCAGTGGAAAAGCGTGGGCGTTGAAGTCGGGGACGTGGCAAAACGTTTGATGGATTACGGCTTTCATGCGCCGACCATCTCATGGCCGGTAGGCGGGACGATGATGATCGAGCCGACCGAAAGCGAACCGAAACACGAGCTTGATCGATTCTGCGAGGCAATGATTTCCATCTACGCGGAAATGAAAGCAATCGCCGACGGAGGGCAGGATCAACAAGACAATCTGCTCAAGAACGCGCCGCACACTGCGCGCAAAATCGCCTCGGACAGATGGGACCACCCGTACTCGCGCGAACAAGCAGCCTTCCCCGCCCCTTGGACGCGCGATCACAAATTCTGGCCCGCCGTCGCTCGCATCGACAATGTGTATGGCGATAGAAATCTGTTCTGCTCCTGCCCGCCGGTGGAAGAATTTGAGAACGGGTAGCGAACGCGTCCTCGCGAAGGCGGACTTTCCTGAGTTCGCTCCAGCGCAGAACATACGGAAGCGGCCGAGCAAAATTGTTTCGGCGCGACGCCGAAACCAGCACGCGAGACGCGTGCGCTACACTTCTGGCGCGAGCTCAGGCGTGGTCACCACGCGGCTTGGAACAAGGCGCAGCGCGGACCCGTTTGTTTCCTCGGCAGCAGCGGTTCCGGCCTCGTGATATTCCGCGTCGCTGTTGACTTGCCAGAGATCGTAGAGCTTTGCGTCGGCGAGAATATTTTCCACGCACAACATCGCTGTCATCATGGCGTGGTCCTGGTTATTGTATTTGTGCATGCCATTGCGCCCGACGATGTGCAGGTTCGGATAACGGGTCTCTAGCTGTCGGCGAATGACGGCTACGTTTTCCGCGTAATCGTCGTCATAAACCGGATAAGCTTTTTTCTGGCGAACAACGCAGCCGTCAACAAAATCCCCTTGTTTAGCGAGTCCAATTTGAATTAGCTCACGTTTGGCCAAGTCGACTAAATGGCTGTCGGTCGAATCCCACAGACCGTCGCCTTCGAAACAGAAATATTCCAAGCCGTAACAGACCTTATCTGGTTCCGGCACCATTTCGGGCGACCACGAACGAAAGTTTTGAACCCGGCCGACCTTGACGCTTGGATCGTGAATGTAGATCCAGTTGTCGTCGAACATCTGTCGATCCTTCAAAATCAACATGACTGTAAGAAAATCGCGGTACTTGAGGCTTTGAGCCGCGCATCTGGTCCGCTTACTCACAGCCGGTGATAAACCGGACACCAGTTCCCGCATTGGCGCGGATGAAATTACATGTTCGGCTTCGATGACACCGATCTCGCCCTGCTGATCTTTGTATTCTACCGTCCAGTTGGCGGATGTTTCATCAAACGAACAGCGTGTTACCCGACAACCCATCTCGAGCTTCCCGCCTAAAGCCGTCATATTTTCGGCGCACACCTCCCACATCATGCCGGGACCAAGCCGCGGATAACGGAAAGAGTTGATCAATGTCTTGATAACTTTGCTCCGGTCGCCGTTGTAACGTTGCGGAATAAGCGCGTTCTTGATTGCACTGCCTAACGATAGGCCTTTGATGCGCTGCGCCGCCCAATCGGCAGAAATCTCCTTGCAACTCATTCCCCAGACTTTTTCGGTGTAACTCTTGAAGAACGTGTTGAAGAGGCGTTTTCCAAATTGGTTGCTCACCCATTCTTCGAAATTCCGCGGGTTTCGCACCGGGAACAAGCGAGCCTTTAACCATGAGAGAAGGCAAAAGGTGGATTTGAGAATTCCCAGCTTCAACAGCGCCTCCACCGGCTTGAGCGGATAGGAAAAAAATTTGCCGCCATAAAAGATGCGCGATGAGCGCGGACGCACGAGCATGTCGTTTGGCAGGATTTCCGTCCAGAAGTCTTCAACCGCTTTCGATTTTGAAAAGAAACGGTGGCCGCCGATGTCAAAATGAAAACCCTTGTAGGTCACCGTGCGGGAAATACCGCCGACGTAAACGGGATCGGCCTCCAAAACGACAACATCCACGTCGTTTTTCGATAGCAAATAGCCAGCCGTAAGCCCCGCTGGACCCGCGCCGATAATGACAACGTTTGCCTTCATGTGCTGCTATGCGACCCAATAGCCACGAGTAAAATTCCAGACGTACCAGCCCTGTACGCAAAGCCCGGCAGCGCTGACCAGCGCCACTACCGCAGTCGCCGACGCACGCACCCAAACTGGCGGTGTGCGAAATTGACGCAAAAAATTCAAAAACGCCAGGACGATCAAAGCGTATGCGCAGAACTCGTAGCGGAGCATGCTTTCCATATCGACGGAAGCAACTCCACTTACCGAGAGGTAGTAAATTACGGCCGCACAGAAGTAGACGCCGAGACGCATCGGTAAACATGCCCGGCGCCGAAATGCCGGAACCGCTTCACAAACCAAGACCCCAACTAGAAGAAGGGCGCCGAGCGTCATCGACATTTGGTTCGCCTCGGTCGGATCGTTTGGCGCGGGAACGAGCCAGCGATAACTCTCAGGTTTAAACACCGCAAGGTAATCGGGCTCGATGCCCCAGCCAGCCGCCTGAGTGAGCATGTAAAGGTCCCAGTGGCCCCAACGCAGCTGACAGTAGGAGAAGAATGCAATCGTGCCGCACGCTGCCACAATCGTCAGACCGACGGCTGCCCGGTTGTCACGAAGCCACTTGAGCGGCTTGAGCAAACCCCGCCACCCACTTTGAAAAATCGAACGCACGACAGGAAAGGCGGCGCACACGATTCCGACGATGCGTGCTGCGGACATGACGATTCCGTGCATCCCAGCGAGAACTTTCGCGGTCCGACCCTTCGCCGTACTCCAGTAAATGAAACCGAGCAGCGCCATTAAGAAGAGCGACTCCGAGTATGCAGCGACCAAAAAGAAGCTCGCCGGATGGGCGAGGACAAGCAGTGTGCCGCCAATTTGAAGCACAGGCGGAACATTCCACCGCTTACAGAACAAAAAGAAATAAACCCAAAAGCCGCAGGCAGCGAGCTGAGCGGTGATCAACAGCGCAGTGACGCTGTTAATGTTGAATGCCTGCCGAAGCAGCGAAGAAATCGCAGGATACGCAGGGAAAAATGCGACGTTCGAGACTTCCATTACCTTGTGATCGATCGGTGGGACAATCGTCTGGTATCCCCGATCCACAATGTTCTTAAACCAGTAACTGTCGTGCTGGACCAATGCGAAATATCGGTCCGCAAGCGGTTCTTCTGGAGCGAGCAAACCGACGGCCAACACGAGCTGCAAAAACGTAACGGCGAACCCCGCCAGCAAAGGCATAACGAAGCGTGGCAGGCCGGTCATCACATGATAATCGCAGAAGCTGCTCAATCTGCTCGCGAAAGTCTGGAGCGCGCTGCTATGTTTCCAAAGCGGTTCAGCCGTCCCGGTCGCGAACTCGGGAGAAGCGACAAAATCAGCAGAACACCAAGAAGTTGTGAAGCTTTCGGCAGAGGCAATGTCGCGTCGCATTCGTTCCCGCTAATTTGGCTTGCTGAATAGGACGTCAATCACAATTCCTTTATTCGCTGCCCGCTGGCAAACTGCTATGACTTGGAGATTAACAGCACAATTTCGCCTTTGGGAGGATGGGCCAGATAGTGCACCAGCAACTCGGCGCCTGTGCCCCGGCGAAATTCCTCAAATTTTTTTGTCAGCTCACGCGCAACGCAAAGTTGCCGATCTGGCATGATCTTAGCGCAAGCTTCGAGGGTCTTGACTAATCGATAAGGCGATTCGAAAAACATCGTGGTTTCCTGGCATTCCGCCGCTGCCCGCAACTCACGCTCCCGTCGCCCGCTTTTCACCGGAACAAATCCACGAAACGAAAATCTCTCCGTCGAAAATCCGGAACCGAGCAGCGCAGTCAGGATGGCTGATGGACCGGGGATAATCGTAAACGGCAGTTCGCACTTGATACATTCGCGAATCAGCCGAAGCCCGGGGTCTGATACTCCAGGCGTCCCTGCGTCGGTAATCACAGCAACGTTTTGGCCACGGGCGAGGCGCTCGACGAGCTCTGCCGTGCGTGCCGCTTCGTTGTGTTCATGATAACTGACGAACGGCTTCTTGATTCCGAAATGCTTAAGTAAAAGTCCGGAATGCCGCGTGTCTTCGGCCGCGATAAGGTCTGCCTGCTTGATGACCTCGAGCGCTCGCAACGTGATGTCGCTCAGATTTCCGATCGGCGTAGCGACGACGTAAAGCATCCGCTAGTGTCGCGTCAAAATCGGGCTTTTGCTATCAACCGAACGGGCGGCGGCGGCGGCCGCGACCGATCCCGTTCACCAGCCCAAAACTTTCGCAAAGACCAGTGGTGCAACAATCGTTGCGTCCGATTCGATAACGAATCGCGGTGTATCAGCGCTCAGTTTTCCCCACGTGATTTTCTCGTTGGGAACCGCACCGGAATATGAGCCGAAGCTCGTCGTGGAATCACTGATTTGACAAAAGTAACCCCACTCCGGCACGGGCATGGTGACCACGTCCTGATTCAACATGGGAACAACGCAAATCGGGAAATCGCCTGCGATGCCGCCTCCGATTTGGAAAAAGCCGATGGACGAATCCTTTGACGCGTGCCGATACCACTGCGCGAGCTCGATCATATATTCGATCCCAGAGCGGATCGCCTGCACATTGCTAACCGCGCCGGTGATACAACGGGCTGCGTAGATATTTCCCAAGGTCGAATCTTCCCAGCCCGGTACGAACAACGGCAGGTCTTTGTGCGCGGCGGCAATCATCCAACTATCGGCGGGATCGATTTCGTAAGATTGTTTCAGGCGGCACTCGCGCAAAATCTTGTAAAGGAATTCGTGGGGAAACTTTCTCTGATTGTTCTCCGAGGCGGCCACCCATTCATCGAGTACGGCCCGCTCAATTCGTCGCATTGCCTCCTCTTCCGGAAATGCAGGTGTCAGTGACGCGGTTGAGATGCCGCCGCAGCAACTCCTCCTCTTGTTGTGGACTCAGTTCGCGATAGTTGGGAATTCGTTCGTATTTGCTGCGCGCAACGAGATTGAAGAGGTCTTCCTCCAAATTTGCACCCGTGCAGGTAATGGCGTGTGCTTTATTCTGGCGAATCATCTCCGCGAGCGAGACGCCCAATTCGGCCGTGCTCATGGCGCCCGCCAGCGTGATCATCATCTTTCCGCCACGATCCAAATGCGCGATGTACGCGTCGGCTGCGTCTTTCAACACCGCCGCGTTGAAATGTCGGAAATGGCGCTCAATGAACTGGCTGATGTTGCCCATCTTCACATCACCAACTTCACAACGGGGGTCATTACTTTTGATGCAAAACTTACCGCGCACCCGTCAAGCGTTAATTGCATCTTTTTGAAATTTCTACGGGATTGCAGCGAGAATGCGGGAGGCCAGAACGCTGGGCATTACTCCCAGGAAAAGAACTGCTGCAGCAACCAGGGTGACGGTAGCCTGCTGCAAACTACCCGACGGTACGCGGTCGAACGATCGCGCGCGCGCAATCGCCGGTTCATCAACAAAAATCGCTTTCAACACAAGAAGGTAATAGTAGAGGGAGACGAAACTGCCAAGGAGGCCAAGCGCAACCAGCCAAAGAAGGTTTTGGTTTGCACCAGAGTGCAGCGCGACACTAAACAGATAGAATTTTCCAAAAAATCCGGCCAACGGTGGAATGCCGGCCAGTGACAACATGAAAACTACCATGCAGCCCGCTAGCAATGGCGAACGAGACGCCAGCCCGGAAAAATTAGAGAAGTCGTCGCCGCCTGTTTCCCGCCGCACCACGCCAACGACGCCGAACGCACCGACGAGCGTAACAGCGTAAACGGTGGTGTAGAACAAAGCTGCGGAAAAACCGTCGCGTCCGCCAGCCACAACTCCGATCAAAGTGTAACCTGCGTGTGCGACCGCGGAGTAAGCGAGCAGTCGGCGCACGTTCGATTGCGCCAGCGCGACAAGATTGCCGACAATGATCGACAACGCTGCAAGGGCCGCGAGTACAGGCGACCAACCCGCCACCATCGCGTGCCATCCTGCACTGCCCTGCACAGGCGCAAACCCGATAAGCACGATTTTTCCAAGCACAACAAACGAGGCCACCTTTGAACCGGAAGCGATGAACGCCGCGCTCGGCACAGGCGCACCTTGGTACGCGTCCGGCGCCCACAGATGAAACGGCGCGGCAGCGATCTTGAACGCGAAACCAACGAGCATCATCACGATTCCGACAGCCAGCAATGGCTGCACCGGTGTAGTAGCCAGTTTTGCAGCGATCGCAGCGAGACTGGTTGTTCCCAACATGCCGTAGACCAGGCTGATCCCGAAAAGTGTGAATGCGCTTGAGGTGCTCCCGAACAGAAAATACTTCAGACCTGCTTCGGCGGAGCGGACGTCTGTCTTGTCGAACGCCGCCATAACGTAAAGCGACAGTCCGAGCAGCTCGAGACCGATGAAAATCATCAGCAGTTCCTCACTGCCGACGAGCAACATCAGGCCAACGGTTGCCAGGAGAACAATGGCCAGATATTCCCCGGGATGACGCAACTTCTGTTCCGCCTGCGCTAACAGGACCGTGAGAAATGCGAGAGCAAGACAGATAATCTTGAACAGAGAGTTCAGCGGCGTGATCACCAGCATCCCGCCAAAGAGGGTTGCGCTGCGCGGCAAGAGTAAAACCGTGCCGATTGCGATGAGGAGGCCAACCGCGGCGACAAATGCACATGCGGGCGCCGCCCGTTTGGCTAGCAGGCTAACCGAAAGCACGACCAGCGCCGTGAGCACCACTACTGCTTCAGGAGAAGCCAGTCTCAGAAGCTCCAAGTACGACATCGTTAAGTCGGGGACGCGGCAGACGTTCGCGTAACTTTCATTTTAGAAATCTCATCGTTTCGACCGCGGGCATGATACGGTCGAGCAACAATTTCGGATAAATGCCGATGGCAAGGGTTGTTAGCATCAGCATGCAGGCACCGATTTTTTCGGGAATCGTGATGTTCTGTTGCTCATTCCAATCGGGATCGATCGCAATCCGGCCATTCTGCATGGTCACGCTCGAGTCTTTTTCACCGAAGAAGGCTTGCTTTAACGCACGCAATGTAAATGCAGCAACCAGCACCATTCCTGCGCCGGCGATCCAGACTGCAACGGGATAACTTTTCCACGCTCCAATGAGAATTGTGATCTCGGCTGCGAACCCACTGAAACCGGGGATGCCCATCGATGCAGCCGACGCAACAACAAATGTAAACGCTGCGAACGGCAATGCGTGGCTCAGATTCATTCCGGCAAGCGCATCGAGTTCGCGTGTGTGCGTGCGGCGATAGATCATGCGTCCGGCCACCGCGAAGAGCAGGGCTGCGATCACGCCGTGCGAGAACATTTGCAGCACCGCGCCGGAAACTCCGAGCGCATTGGCAGTCGCGAAACCGAGTAGCACAAACCCCATATGACTCACGCTGGAATAGCCAATGACGAACTTCAGGTCACTTTGCCGCAGCGCGGCAGCGGCCGCATAAACAATTCCGATCACCGCCAAAACGGCAATCCATTTGCTCCACATCTGAAATCCTTGCGGGAAAAGATTCATCGCTACGCGAAGACCCGCGTAAGAACCAAGCTTCATCACAATGCCCGCCAGCAGCATTGAGCCCGCAGTCGGCGCAGCCGCGTGACCAGTCGGCGCCCATGTGTGCAGCGGCCAAATGCCGGCGAGCACGGCGAATCCGAGAAATAACACAGGAAACACCCACGATTGCAGTTGCGGTGAAAATTCGAATTGCGCGAGCTGATTCAGGTCCAGCGAGCCTGCACTTACATACGCGACAAGGATTCCCACGAACACGAACATGCCACCGAAAAATGAATACAGCGTCAGCTTCATGGCGCCGTATTCCTTGTTGGTCGAGCCGAAGATGGCGATGAGAAAATATTTCGGCACGATCACCAGCTCATAGAACACGAACAGCAAAAACAGATCGGCACTAAGAAAAACGCCGTAGCACCCGGCCACTACCAGCAACAGCCAGAAAAAGAATTCGTTCTGTCGATTGTCCACGTCCCATGAAAACAGCACGGTGCTTACCGCTGAGATACCGGTGACAAGAACCATGGTCAGACTGACGCCGTCGAGCGCGAGATGGTAATTCATCCCAAGCATCGGAACCCACGGCACGCGCACAATCGTCGTAAAATGCGCCAGATCCGCAATGGGCGTGCAGACGAACACGATTAGGCCCAGAACAAGTCCCGCAACGGTCGTCAGCAGTGCAATCCAGGGAGCAAACAGGCGAGGCAAAAGAAGCGACAGCGCTGCGCCGCCAAACGTGAGGTAGATCGTCCAGGCGATCATGCGCGTTTACGCATCCGATAGCGAGGCGCCATCTCGCGCGCATGAAATCCGATTTCGCGACGCGGCTTTTCCGGCGGAGCCATCAACTGCCGGATCGCTTCCAAGATCGCAGCGATTTCTTCATCATGTTTTCCAACACGCCTTTCGAGTTCGGAAAATTTCTGTGCGAGCTCGCGATTGGTGTCGAGCATCTGACGTAACTTCACGAAGGCCCGCATGATTGCGATGTTCACTTTCACCGCGCGCTCGCTGTTCAGCACGCTTGAGAGCATAGCGATGCCGTGCTCTGTAAAAGCATGGGGTCGGGCACGCCGCCGGCCACCCCAACTTGAAATGCCAATTTGGCATTTCAAGTTTGCAACCTCCTCGGCAGTAAGCTCAAACATGAAATCCGATGGGAAACGGCTGCGATTTCTCTTAGCGGCCCGATTCAATTGCCCGGTAGCCACGCCGTACAGCACAGCGAGATCGGAATCCAACATCACCTTCTCGCCACGCAAGAGCAGAATCGCGCGAGCGATTCGCTCGATGGGAATGATTTCCTTGCTCATTGGCGATGAATCTCAACCAAACAGACGCGCCATCTGAACGACCGTCGTATTGAAAATATTGAAAATGAATTGCGGCGCGATGCCGATCGCGAACATCACCAGTGTCACAGGAACGATGACCAGCTTTTCGCTTCGCAAAAGATCTGGGAACGCGCTGCAGTTTTCTGCGAGCGCTCCGCTGAAAAGCAACTGCATTGCCCGCATAAAAACGATGGCTGTCACAAGAAGACCGATCACGGCAATCGCCGTGAACACGGCCGCCATGGCAAATGAGCCTTTGAAGATCAGGAATTCGCCGACGAATCCGTTCAGGCCCGGCAAACCGAGAGATGAGAACATCGCGACGCTCATCCAACCGCAGAGCAACGGCGTCCGCTGCATCAGGCCACCGAAGTCGTTGATTCCGCGCAGACCACGGCGTTGTTCCAGTAATCCGACAAAATAGAAGAGAGTGGCCGCGGTGATCCCGTGGTTAAAAATCTGCATGAACACACCGCTCAAGGCGGCTTGCGTATCGATCCGCGCAGCAATCGCGGGCGAAGCAGCGAGCGCAAAAAGCCCCAGCATGCAGTAGCCGAGATGGTTGATCGAGAGGTAGGCGATCATGCGTTTCAAATCGCGCTGCGTCCAGGCAGCCAGAGGAGCAAAGACGATCGAGCAAACCGCAAGCGCCAGCAGCCACGGGCCGATAACCCTTATTTCGTTAGGGAACAGCGGAAGCAACAGGCGCACAAAGCCGTAAACGCCCATTTTAGACAGCAAGCCGGTAAGCACCATTGAGACTCCCGTAGGCGCAGTTTGGTAGGCATCAGGCAGCCATGTGTGAAACGGAAACAGCGGCACCTTTACCGCAAGCCCAACGAAAATTCCGGCAAACGCGAGCCAGGCGAGTTTCCCCGTGAGTAAGCCGTTTTTTCCAAGAGTCGCCAGGGTCTCGAAATCAAATGTGCCTTTCGCGAAATAAATCGCGAGAAACGATAGCAACATCGCTACGCTTCCGAGGAACGTGTAGAGAAAGAACTTCGTCGCAGCGCGATCCCGGTTTTCGCCGCCCCAGATTTTGATCAGCAAAAACCCTGGAATCAGACTCATTTCGTAAAAAAGAAACCAGAGAACGAAGTTCTGAGCTGTGAACGTGCCGTACAGCGCGGACTGCATGACCAGAATGGTCGCATAGAAGGCGCGGCTTCTATCTGGAGCCGGTTGTGCAAGCAACGCGAATGGAATGATCAGCGAGGTTAGCAATACAAGCAGCAGACTCAGCCCGTCTGCGCCCACGAGATACTCGGCATTAATGGCCGGGATCCACGCATGGCGTTCCACGAACTGGAGTCCACTCGCCGTGGCATCGAAATTTCGCCACAGCGCCAGAGTGCATCCGGCAGAGATAATATTAAACATCAGCGCAATCCGGCGGCTGTTCAGCAGCCTGCCCGCCGTAGCCTCGGCAGAGGCGGGCGGCCAAATACACACCGCCACCACGCCCAGCAGCGGAATCAAAATAATCGCCGTGATTAAGCCAACCATGCGTAGAGAAGCAGCAGCGCCAGCATGCCAACAGCGACGACGCTGAGATAAATTTGAATTTGTCCAGAGTGCGCACTGGACAACAGGCGGGCCAAACCACGAGTACCAACCGTCGTTTCATCGACTCCCGCATTGATGCCACGCTTGTCGACGCCGGCTGTAAACATTCCAAAAACCTGGCCGATTGCGCCCAAGCCGCCCACTAAACCATCCCAGAAATAACGGTCCATCCAGTCTGAGAAACGCGCGCTCGTCCAAGCGAAGGCGATGATCGTCCGAGCATACAGCTCGTCGATCCACATTTTGTTTGCCAGAAATCGGAACAATGCCGGTTGCGCATATTCAAGTGGATCGACCTCAGCCGGGCGATCCCCATCTTGCGCGCCAGCCCTGCGATACATCCAGATGCCGAGTCCGATTCCGGCGCCTACGAGCACAAACGAAACCAACAGCATCGGTTGAATCAGGTCCGCAATTTCGAAGTGAACGGGCTCCCCGGTGAGATAATCATGCAGCCATGGCCACGCGGGTGTGAGCACGACACCGAGGAAAATCGTGCAAATCGCCAGCACGATCAGTGGCATTGTCATCACGCGCGAACTTTCGTGCGCATGCTCGGCGGCGCTCCGGTGATTGCCGAAGAACACGTAGATCACCTGCCGTGTCATGTATAGCGCAGTAAGAACCACGCCTGCCAACATTAGGTAATACGGCGCATTCGATGTCGGCCAATGCGCGGTCGCGTGAAGAATTTCCTCCTTCGTCCAGCCCCCGGAGAAAAATAGCGGCACGCCACTTAGCGCGAGCATCCCTATTGCGTAAGCAAAAAACGTAACCGGCATGAGGCGCCGCAGGCCGCCCATTTTGCGAATATCCTGTTCCCCATGGCATCCGTGAATTACGGAACCGGAGCTGAGAAACAGAAGCGCCTTAAAAAAGCCGTGGGCGAGTAAGTGCATGATACCCGCCGCAACACCGCCGACGCCTAACGAAACCATCATTAAGCCAAGTTGCGACACGGTTGAATAAGCGAGGATGCGCTTGATATCCGCCTGGGCGATGGCGATGACCGCAGCCATCAGCGATGTTGTCACTCCGATCCAGACGACAACAGTGAGTGAGGCGGTCACGCCGTTGACTGCGCCTGACAAAAAGAGCGGATACACGCGCGCCACGAGGAACACGCCAGCCGCGACCATGGTGGCCGCGTGAATCAGCGCGCTGACCGGCGTGGGGCCCTCCATCGCGTCAGGCAACCAGACGTGCAACGGGAATTGTCCGGACTTGCCAACTGCGCCGCAAAAAATCAGAAGCGCGATAAACGTGGCGCTTGCGCCAAGCATGGCGAGAGCGGTTCCTTCAAGACAGCCGCGCCCGCCATCGTAAAAAAGCAGTGTGCCAGTTCGATTGTAAAGCCAGAGAATCCCGAGGAAAAAGCCCATATCACCGATGCGGGTGGTGATGAACGCCTTCTTTGCAGCCGCCGCCGCGCTGGGTCGCTCGATCCAGAAGCCGATGAGCAAATACGACGCGAGTCCAACGAGTTCCCAAAACATGAAAAGCAGAAGCAAACTGTTCGCGATAACCAGCCCAAGCATCGCTCCGGAGAAAAACGACAAATACGCAAAGAAGCGGGTGAAATTTTTGTCGCCGGCCATGTAGCCGGCGCTGAAGGCAAAGATGCACAGGCTGACCAGCGAGATCATCACCAGCATCACTGCCGCCAGCGGATCGAGAACAAATCCAAGCCGCAATGCCTGGTCGCCGAAAGTGAACCAGGTGAAATTCTGCACGGAGCGGAAACCGTGCGTTTGCAGCGTGGGCAGCAACGCCACGAACGACATCGCGACCAAGGCCACCTGTGCCGCGATGGCCAGGGCCGCCGCAGTTTTGCGCCGCGATTTCGTCAAACCCAAAATCACGAGCGCTGCAGCAAATGGCACCGCCGGTAACAGCCAGAGATTATTCGCGATCCCTGAATTCATCCTTTGAGCTGGTCGAATTGTTTGACATTCGTCGTGCGATAATGCCGATAAACTGCGATGACCATCGCCAGGCCAACTGCGGCCTCAGCGGCAGAGATGGCGATTGAAAAAATTGCCATCATCACGCCGGTTGCCGGATGGGGTTGCGGAGCGAAACGCCAGAACGCGATGAAATTCAAGTTCGCAGCGGCGAGCATCATCTCGATCCCGATGAGGATGAAAATGGCGTGACGCCGGGTCAACGCGGCGAGCAGCCCGATGGAAAACAAGGCCGCAGATACGATGAGGAAAATCCTGGAGTGTAGGTGTCATTACTTTTCCTCCATGACCAGCACGAGCGCGCCGATGAGTGCGGCAGTCAGGAGTAGCCCGACACATTGCAATGGCCACACGTAACCAGTCATCAACGTTTCGCCGATTTTTCTGATTGTGAGCGCACGAATGTGCGGCGGAACGATCGAAAGCGATTGCGTCTGTAGAATCGACCAGGTTAAACCGCCAAACACCGCCAAGGCGATAAGAACACCTATCCAGTGAAAACCGTGAATCTTTCTCCACACCTCGGCGGGTCAGGAGAATGGTGAAAACGATCAGCACCGCCACTGCGCCGACGTAAATGAACACCAGGGCAAGTCCGACGAACTCTGCGCCGAGCAGAAAAAAGAAGGACGCCAGCCCGACCAACGCAAGTGGCAGACAAAGCGCAGCGTGCATCAGATTTCGCAAGGTCGCTGCCGCGAGAGCGGCGGCGAGCGTCAAGACCGAAACGACCAGGAACGCAATGCTGTTCATTCCGCGAAACGATAAACACGCCGCGCGAATTTCCTTCGCGTGTCGAGCAGGATCGATAACGCGCTGTAAACAACCACGATTACGAACAGCGACCACAGCCAGCCGCGCAAGCCGCGGCCCGGCATAATGCCACGCCGCGGCGGCGATCAAGCACGTAAACGCCATCGGCAATATGAATTTCCATGCAACGTTCATCATTTGATCGACGCGCATACGAGGGAGCGTTGCGCGAAGCCAGATGTAAACGAAAAGCAGTGCGCTCAGCTTCAGGAAAAACCAGACATAAGACGGAACAACTTCGAGAATGCGCAGGGGCGCTTGCCAGCCGCCGAGGAATAATGTCACCGCCAGTCCGCTGACGGCAAACATCCCAAGATATTCCGCCATAAAAAATGTAGCGTATTTAAATCCGGAATATTCGGTCATGTGACCGGCAACAATTTCTGATTCGCCTTCAGGAACGTCAAATGGAGTGCGGTTCGATTCCACAAGACCGGAAATGAAAAACAGAATGAATGCGGTAAAGCCCCACGGAGTGAAGACAAACCAACGGGGCACAATGCCGAGCGTGTATTCGCCTTGAGCGGAAACAATTCTGTCCGGCATGAGCGAGCCGACCACCATCACGACCGGAAGCACGGCGACGATCAATGGCAATTCGTAGCTGAACATTTGCGCGATGGCACGCATGGCGCCGAGCATGGAAAACTTATTGTTGCTTGCCCAACCGGCCATGAAAACTGCGAGTTCCGTAGTGGATCCCACTGCAAAGAAAAACAAAATGCCGCCGTCGATTGTAAACGGTGTCATGTTTCGCCCGTACGGAATCACACCCAGCGTGAGGATGGCCACTGCGGCAAGCACGACTGGCGCGAGAAAATGCACAACCTTGTCTGCACGGGCCGGTACGATGTCTTCTTTGATCAACATTTTTATGCCGTCGGCGACGGGCTGGAATAGACCGAACGGCCCGACGCGGTTCGGTCCGTAGCGGTTTTGCATTCGCGCCAGAATTTTTCGCTCCAGCACCGAGATAAGCGCGAAGAGCGTGAGAAACACCGTAAGCAGCGCAATAATGTTGATGAGACTGGACGCGATTTGGAGCACCCAATTCGGCGCGACAGCAATCCAGGAGAGCAGCCAGTGCTTCGCGTGGACAAAGATTTGATCGAGAGCGGAACTCATCTTCGGCAAGAAAAGCGATTGCCGCCGATTTAATCAAGAGCGAACTAATGCACGTCCTGTCATGTTGAGCGGAGCGAAACATCTCTGGCTTTCGGCTTTGTGAGGAGGAATAATCTGAGATTCTTCGCTTCGCTCAGAATGACACGGTGGGCGCGAAGCGGCACGAGTTTCCAACTGATTTTTCCGTCCGCGATTTCAAGCCAGGCCACGCTCGGCGGCGCGCCGCGGTTGGGCCGGGTCACGCAGCCGGGATTGAGAAATAGGGCGCGACCGCGCCTTTCGTTGCGCGGAACGTGCGTGTGACCGTGCAAGAGAACATCGACGTCTTCCGGCGGTTGATCGGGTGGAATGTGTTGAAGACGAAAATTCAAGCCACCGCGCACAAGATCGACAACCAACGGCCAGTCAAAATTACTGTCGCAGTTTCCGCGCACAAGAGTAACGCGCGGTCCGATCGCCCGCAAGTCGTCAAAAATCGCTTCCGCGCAAACATCGCCGAGATGCCAGATTTCATCGGCATCTTTGGCCATTTCGCTCACGCTATCCGGGAGCCGATTGTGCGTGTCGGCCAGAACAAAGATGCGTAAGGCCCGTTCCGATCGTTTCTCCATGTCTGAGCCTGAAATTTGAATGCTGCGTTCCTAAAAACAAAAGGCGCGATTGAGAATTGAGCGAACTACTGTAAGGAGACCGGTCACACCCAAGTTCAGCAATAATCGGTATTGCTGATCCCATTTGCTGGTTGAAAAAAGAATCGGCTTGGCGCCGATCGAACGCGCCAAGCCGGTAATTGGTCAGAGGTTGAACCTTTTTGCCCTAGATTATTGGAATCGTGTTCCAATCGCCCTGCCGCAGGCGGTGAAAAGAAGATTGCCGTCGGCGTCGTAAATCTCTATCGTGGAGCTATAAGTTAAGCTGTTCGCGTCGGCGAGATGGACGTCGGCGCTGATTATCCCCGATCCAGCAAAGTACGGCGTTCTCGTCATAGAAGTAAAACACCTCTCCGGAACGAGTAGTTATGATTGCCTGGCTCTCGCTGCCAGGAGCCTGTTCGTCCGTCGCGCCAAAAGGGCCTGTGTCGCCAGTCATCGTGCCGTCGCTGTGGAAGGTCACTAGGGCCGGAAATGAATTTCCCAGGTCTCTGGCCGGTGTCACAGTCGACGCCGAACCTGACAGCCTGCCAGACTCCAATAAGCTTTGGGGATGTTACTTGGGACGGTATGTCCGCACTCCACACCAGTGAAGTGCTCGCAGCTAGGCTGAGAACGAAGGCTAGTATTTGCATTTTAACTTTCATCTTTTGTTCCTTTGGTTGATTTGGTTTTCGTTGTTATGGCCTTTGATTCCTATCATGAGAGGTCATTTCCGGCCGTTCACCGGAGTACTTGGCAGGATTTGGCGGTTCGTTACGCGGAAAGATGCTTGGCGACGCTAAATCGTACGTGAACGGTTCAAGCCTGACCGCGAAACACACGGATGATGCAGATGCACCGGATGAAAAAGCGATTTCCATGGCGATCGCTCGCCATAAGATTGTAGAGGCAGCCGTGCCGGCTGCTTTGAAGTAAGATACAGGGGATACAGGGGATACAGGCGGCATGCCTGCCACCATAGATTTTATTTCGGCGCGAGGGAGGCGACGATTTTTTCGAAGCGCGGATCGCCGCGGAGCGGGTCCCAGGACGGATCCAGTTTTAATTCTCCATACGTCGCACCCCCAGGGGTACGCGCTGAGAGGGCGAGTTGTTCAAACGCCAGATCTTTTTCACCAACCCACGCGGCAATCATCGCCAAATAATGGATCATGTGCGCACCATTGAGTGAGTCCTTTTCCACGGGGAGCAACTCGACCGCGTGCCGACCTTCGCGCAAAGCCTCATCCTTCCGCCCGAGCGCGGCATCGATTACACCGAGCACGCACCATGCCGGACCGTAATCCGGTTCAGCCTGGACCTTTTTCTCCTGCTCCGCGCGCGCAGCAGTAAAAGCCAATTGCGCGTGCTGCTCGTCGTTTGTCATGCGCGCGATAACGCCTTCGGCGAAAGGACGCGTGAAATGAACCGCATCCGTGCCTAACGAAATTTCGTAATCGGAGGCGAGCAAGGCCTCTCTTGCGGCAGCGACGTCGCGTTCGGCCAGCGCGCAAAACAGCCAGATAGGGGCGAACTGCGGCATGGCAGTCGGATTTGTGGCTCGGATTTCGTCAATCAATTGATGCAACGGTCTGGTATCAGCTTTCCAATTCACTTCCACAAATGCGCGCCCCACTTTTGCCGGAACATCATTCGGCTCGATAGTCAATATGCGATCCAACTTCGATTTTTGCTCAGCATACCGCCGGAGCCATTCCGTAACTGTCTCCGATGTTGTCGAGCGTGGCGACGCTGCGAGGGTCGAGCTCAAGTGCCCGCTCGAGATTTCGAGTGGACTCTTCCCAACGCCGTTGACGCCTTTGGATGAAACCCGTTACTCGAAGTATCCGCGGATCATTGGGCAGCGTCTGGCGAGCAACTTCCAGTTCAGACAGAGCGCCCTCGTAATCGAGGTATCCGTTATAAAGATGATGTGCTCGTGCGAGGTGTGCTTCGCCGGCATTTGGACGGATGTGGAATGCTTCCTGAATGGCCGCTTCTGCTGACGCCAACCGCGCAGGAGTACGGTCATAGCCAAAGAAGTAAAGCTGGTCATGATGCGCAGCGATTTCGATATAGGCGTCGAAAAATGATGGATCGCGCGCCACAGCTTGGTTTAGCAGATCGATTGCCTGCCGCCCCGAATCAGCGCTGGGGGCACGGAATGTTGGCGTTAAACTAATGGCACGCGAATAGAGCTCAAAAGCGACGAGATCGGTCGTTGGTTTACGTTCAATCGCCAGTTTCTCAGCAGCTGAGATTTTGGCGCGGAGTTGGCCGGCAATTTTCTGCGCGATCTCGCTCTGAATTGCGAACAGATCATTGAAATCGCCGTCGTATTGCTCCACCCACACATGAGTGTCAGTGCGTGTGTCGATCAACTGCGCATTCATGTGAAACCGTGTCCCGATCCTACGGACGCTGCCTTCCAGAAGATGCGATACTCGCAGGTCATTACCGATCTGTCGCACATTTCGTTTCTCGCGATATTCCATCACACTGCTCCGACTGATCACTTTCAGATCGGCGATCCTCGCCAGCTTGGTCAAAATGTCATCCTGGACGCCGTCGACGAAGGCGCCGGCGTTTTCTCTCTGCTCGCTTAGGTTTTCAAACGGCAGAACGGCGATTCCAGTTGTGACCGGGTGACGAATGAATTCGCTTTTCCAACCCATCACCCCTAAAGGCACCGCCAGCGCGAGCAACATTGCCGCCATCACGGCGATGCTTGGATTGCGCCGCACCCATTTTCTGCCACGAACGAGCGGTCCGACGTGCCGCGCCGCGATTGGTTCGTGCTTTAGCCAACGTTCGAGATCCTCAGCCAAGCCGAGCGCAGACGAATACCGGCGCTTCGGATCTTTCTCCAGACACTTGAGGCAAATGGTAGAAAGATCGCGATCGATTTTCGGATTTAACAGGCGCGGTTGCCGCGGCTCCGTATCCAAGAGCAGCCTGATTGTTTCGTAGGTTGCTCCACCGGCAAACGGCGGCTGACCTGTCAGCAACTGGTAAAGCACTGCACCCAGCCCATAAACATCTGTAGCGCTGCTGACAGCCGCGTTGTTTCCCACAGCTTGTTCCGGTGCCATGTAACTGGGTGTGCCTAAAACATCCAGCGTCTGTGTAACACTGCTTTCAGACTCGACTAACCGGGCGAGACCAAAATCGGTAAGATGCGGCTCGCCTTTTGCATCGAGCAAAATGTTCCCCGGTTTGATGTCACGATGGAGAATGCCGTGCCCGTGCGCGTAATGCACAGTGCGTGCGACCTTCGCGATTAATTCCGCCGCGCGACGAATCGGCATCGACCCGCGTTCGCCACAGGACGAATCCGCCGTGGCGGACCTGGCCACTTCGTCGAGTTGTCCGCCTTCGACGAATTTCATGCTGAAGTAACAGGAGCCATCGCGTTCGCCCACTTCGTAGATGGGCACGATGCTTGGATGATCGAGGCTGGCGGCGGCTTCGGCTTCCCGGCGAAAGCGCTTCAAATGCGCTTTGCTCGCCCACTGACCAAGGCTAATGACTTTTAGTGCAACTGTGCGATTGAGACTTTTCTGCCGGGCGCGAAACACGACTCCCTGACCGCCGCGACCAACCTCTTCCAGCAATTCATAATCGCCCAAATCTCCCAGCAACTCAGCAGCGCGCGTTGCTTTTTGGGACGCGGGCTTGTCCGCATGGCCGGGGTCGCCGCCCCCGGCTACAGCGTCGGGGAAGACACCAATCGCCGCTTCCAACACGCATCCGGTACAAAGTCCTTCGGGAGCATCGGAAAAGATTTTCGCACCGCAATTGCGGCAAATCCTGATTACTCTAATCATTACCGGAACGTCGCCTGCGCGCTCCCCCTGTTGTACTTTGTAAATTTCCGCCATACGTTACGCTCGGACTACGGCGATGAGATGGCGCAGCTCGTCTTCGATGTCGCCCGGCGTCGCAACTGTGTGCGCAATTTCCTCTCGCAACACCGATTGGTAACGCTGCCGAAATCGGTAGAACGCCTGCCGAACCGCATTTTCAGTCATGCGCAATTGCGCGGCAATTTCCTTCTGAGAGGGAGCGTCTGGTTCGCCCGGCAGCAATTGTTTTAGCGAATCAAACAAGGCAGCGTTGCCTGCCCTCTGATATTTATCTTTTAATAGGTTGAGCACGCGTTCCAGCACCGTCGAGGCCCAGCGGCGTTCATAAATCAGCTCGGCAGTCACTGGGTCCGCTGGTTCCACCTCGACCGACTCGTCGCCGCGCAGCCCTTCCAGCGGGACGAGGCGCTGCCCTTTTCCGCGCTTGATCGCCATTTCGCGACGCCGTTCGTCGGCCAGAAAGTGTTTCAGCGCGCCAAGCAGATAAGAACGAAGTCGCCCCCGTTCCTTGCGTACAGCGTCCAAATTTCTGTGCTCCAACAATGACGCGAAAAAGCCCTGGGTAAGGTCCTCCGCTTCCGCTGGCGGGACGCCTTGTCGCCGGACGAAGCCATAAATGGGTCGCCAATATGTGCGACAAAGCTTTTCGAGCGCCACTTGGGCTGCTGGCGATTCCCCTTGTGCCTCCAGCACCACGCTCCAGTGTGTGGTGGTAAACGCCACCGCGCCGTGATGATCACTCCCGCCAAGCCCAGTCAGTGGGGTCACTTCATCAGCAGCAGACACACCGCGATCTAAGTAAAAAGCCGGGCAAACATCAAGGCTGCATTAGGCCACACACAAATCTGAATCGGACCCGGATGTGCTGGGCAAATCCGCCCAGGCAACATATTCTCTCCAGGATAGAGCGGTTTTGGCTTTGCAGGATGTGTCGGCCACAACGAAAACTCGCAATACCGATGTCGGTTCCTTCTTTACTTCTTTGAACAGAAATTTGGACGTGCCGCTCACAAAAACAAAGCCGTCACGCTGTTGAAAGCGCGACGGCTTGATTGCGAATCGCGGCCGCTTACGGAGGCGCTTGCTAGAGGTCGAATCTCGTCATAACAGCCGAGGAGCTTTTGCTACGGCCGCCGTGTCCGCCGTTCCTACACCGAGTCCGGTGAAGTCATCAGGAGCTACATTAATCTGGGTGATCCAAAGCTGCTTTGCACCCGGTCCTATGTACATGTTAAAGCTTGAACCATCGGTATCCGGCAACCACCGCGCGATCGCGCGGTGGGCCTGTTTATGGGGTTGCGCTCAGCTCTACCTGCTCAGCAGATAACCATGATAGTTACCGCTGCTGTCAATAAAAGACCCGACGATGTCGCCTCGCGGGTCGATGCCGCTCGCGAAGGTGGAAGTGGCTCCCGGGACATCGATCGTAGCAAATCTACCATTGCGCAGCAGAAAACCATGATCCTTCTCCCTGCTGCCAATACCGTACCCGACGATGTCGCCGCGCCGATTGATATCCAATGCAAGCGTCGAAGCGGCTCTCGGTACATCGATCGTGGTAAAGCTACCATTGCTAAGTAGAAAACCATGATTGATGAAAGTGCTGTCATCATACGACCCGACGATATCGCCTCGCGAATTAATCCCGCCTATGTTGGTTAACTCGGATCCTGGTGGATCGATGGTTGTAAATGCACCGTTGCTCAGCAGATAACCATGAACGCCGTGGCCGTCATCATAGGTTCCGACGATGTCGCCTCGCAAATTAATCCCGGTTGCGAAGGTGAAAGTGGCTCCCGGGACATCGATGGTGGTAAATGCACCGTTGCTCAACAGATAACCATGAAAATTGCTGCTGCCGTCAATAAAATACCCCACGATGTCGCCTCGAGGAGTCGATCGCACTCGCCGACGTCTGAATGGCTCCCGGGACATCGATGGTCGTAAACGCACCGTTGCTCAGCAGAAAACCATGAACGCTCCCGCTGCTGTCATGATAGACACCGACGATGTCGCCTCCCGGGTTGATCTTGCTCGCAACCGTAAGAGAGGCCCCGGTATGTCGATTTGCGTGAACGTCGGCGGGTCGCTCGGGTCGCCTGGTGACTGCTGCGCGGACAGGGTGCCGGCGAACGCTGATGAGCCCCATAAGAGCAACGCGATCGTCATCAACGCGCTGCCGGATGTTAGTTTTGAGATTCTTGTCTTCATTAATTTTGTCTTCATAGTTGTGATTTCTTTCTGTTTAAGTTCTGCTGTTTTGGCCTTCTTGGATCTTCTCGTCGTGATGAAATCATTTCTGGCCATTCAGTGGTACCTGGTGGGATTTGGCAGTTCGTTACGCAGAAAATGGGTTCGCCACGTTGAAGCGTTGAAGTGTTGAATCGGAAAGACCTGCCTTCGCCGGGGCTACGGCGGGCAGGCAGCGGATGTCACGGATGGATCCTTGCGTGCCGCCTGACACAGACGACCTAACAAATTGGAAACGCGATTCATCGCGCTCTACGAATCCGGGTTATTAGCGGAATCCGTGGTTAGTTTTGTTTCGGTGCCGATATCCACCCTGGCGTCT
>CAVSMG010000015.1:0-239546 GCA_963728955.1 uncultured Verrucomicrobiae bacterium | reverse complement strand
AAATGACTACCGGACGTGTTTTCCGCTATGATCCGATCGCTGACACCATCAGCACAGTGCCTGCGAACTGGCCGTCCGGCGACGCAAACGTTCTGCCAGGTGGTTTTTCAGAATATAACAACAACATGTATATTCTGGGCGGCTTTAACATAAACGTGTCGATGGACGACAATATCTGGCAGTTCGACCCGGTCGGGCTGACATGGACGAACAAGACCGCGCATTTACCGACACCGCTCGGTTACGTTCCACAGGCTACCATCGGCAGCCTTATTTACACGGGCGGCGGCAGCACCTGGGACGGCCCACCCTTCATGACAGCACCATCTCGCTCGTTTATGATCCGGTGGCCGATACCATCGGCACTATTGCTGACATCCCGCGGCCCACAGCCGAAACGCGAGGCCTCAACTTCTGCGACACCATGTACGTGATGGGCGGCGGCAGAGACGCACCCAATCCCTCAAACGAAGTGGACATCTATGACCCGGTGTCCAATAGCTGGTCGATGGGCCAGCCGTTCGTCAACGCTCGGCGCAACTTCGCGACCGATACCGACGGCACGAACAACATCTGGCTGGTAGGCGGCTACGATGCTACCGGAGTGCCCACAGACTCGATGGAAATCTTCAACTGCCCTATGAGTCCTTGTGCGGCGGCGTCGCCGACTCCAACTGCTACGGCGACAGCAACAGCAACGGCGACAGCATCGGCAACTGCCACGCCAACCGCAACAGCAACAGCGACATCTACGCCTGCGCCTACTCCGAGAACTACTCCGACGCCACGACCGCGCCCAACACCGGCGCCTCGGCCGTAAGCCTTGGAGCTATACGCCGCTTTCCTCGGGGACTCGTGAAGCAATTCGCGAGTCCCCGTGACGTGTACTTCTTGAACGCGGCTTCGCAGTACGATGAAAGATCCCGGCGCGAAGCCCAAGTAGAGGTTCCGGCGCTGGCCCATTTTGGCCGGACTTCAAAGTGTTCCCCCCCGCACCGGATCACCTGATCAGTGATCACGAGTTATACGCCAATCAGGGTCAAGTCGCCGGCGATGGCTTAGGTCTCGCCGCATTTACTCATTCTAACGTTGCGAAGCATTCCCCCGTCGCCGGTTGCAGCAAAGGCATTACCACCGCCAGAATCTATCGCGAGTGTCCAAACGCTTCCACCCGCAGGCGGCAAGGCCACCGCTAATACCCCGCAAGCTCGCACCGGCCCTTGTGGACCCGAAAACGCCACCGACGGCGCGTGCGAGGATGTGACCAATAGAGCGAATCGCTACAGTGTTTACATCATACGCCGAAGGAACAAAGATAATCACCGATGCGGACTGGAACTCGCACCATTACGTCTCACTGACCCGGTTAGGAAGTGTAAGCGCTCACGGGCGCGGCCGAGGCGTCGGATGAGGTCTCGGCGTTGGCAGTGATCTCGGGGTGGGTGTTGGCCGCGGTGTGGGTGTTACCGTTGCTGTCGACGTCGCCGTCGCACTGGGTGTTGGGGTCGCCGTTGCAGTGGGTGTTGGCGTCGGCGTAGACGCAGCTGTTGGCGATGCAGTCGGTGTTGGAGTTGGACTGGCAGCGCCTGAAAGCGGATAAACATATGCGCCCCGGCTCCGAGTCCAGACTGACAACGTGGTGCTTCCCCGGTCTATTTGCATGTCCCATACCATCGCGTGCGGAATTCCGTTCTCGAAGCGTTGCCAGGTTGGAGATCCTACTGTTATATCATCGGTGTAGTAAACACCCCAATCAGTGCCCGCAAATACCTGCTGAGCGTTATTCGGGTTCACAATGATCGAGTCCGCTGGGATATCCGGAAGATTACCGGTCTTATCTGCCCATGTAAATGAGCCGCAGTCGGCAGCACAGGTCACCTGGAAAACATGGCCTGGCGTCGCCGGCGTATTCGCGTTAAATCCGCCTACCCCGGCATAGCCTAAGGGCAGATTGGCAGCCACCACCGAGGGATCGAGAGCAACGCCCAATACAGGGCGGAGAGGCAAAATCGTGTTGTTACCAGTAACATCTATCCAGTTGGCTTGTGATTGAGTGCCAGTACCAAGATTGAACCCGATCCAGACATTGGCATCGTTTGTTCCCACCATTGCGACGCTCTGATACTTGGGCGAGTACTTGACCTGGTTAATGAACGATCGATTTCCTAATGTCTGTTTCGTCATGTTTTGCGTTGTAGGGTTATTTGTAACGTACCAGTCTGACGAGCTAAATGACGCGTTTCCCCCGTTAATTGTTTCCCAGACTCTTGTCGTGCCTGCAACCAAATGGCCACAGCCGCCCGGCACTCCGGCTGCCGGACAATCATCGCCGCCTGCTATGCCACCATGGAAAAGGTCATACGGTAAAACGAATGATCGCGTGTCACCGAACCAGCTGCCGCTGGCAGTGGGCCACGAGGCAAACTGGCCCGTGCAATTGCTGACACACCGATGCAAGGTACCACTATTATTTCCCTGCCAGAAGCGCAGACTCGTTCCTGTGCCTACAGGATCGATGCGCGAATAAAACCCATCACCGCCCACTCCCAGTTGCCATAGCACAGGTCCCGCCGGCGGGCCGTTAAAAGTCACTGACGACGAGCCGTTGTCCTGCGCCCCACCACTTGCTTGCGGAGAAGCAGCATTAGCAAAGTCACCGCTGATGTCGCCGGAGTAGAACTCGATCGTGTTGATGCCTGTATCCATGTTAAACCAAGTCGGGTCATTGGTCTGCGTTGCAAAATCGGCGTTCATAGTTCCGTGAACGCCGCCATCATTTCCAATTGCCAAAACGCTCGAAGATCCCGGCAAAAACGCCAGCGCATGCTGGTCCACATGCACCGGACCTGCACTGCCGGCGTAGGAATAACCGCAAGTCGTATCATTCCATACTGTCCCTGTCCTCGTTGCAAACCACACGTCAAAAGTATCAAAGAACACGCGATCGGGGTTGTTCGGGTCTACGGCGACCCCCTGGTCATACCAGTTTTTCGGATAATCACCACCAGCATTCTGGCAATCTCGTAGCGCACCACCTTGCGAGCCTTCCATGTAAGACCAGCTCACGCCGCCATCTGTGGTAGCCCATGCACCAAGCTGGCAACCGTTGGTACTGCCGCAACCGCCGTTGCTATTCCAAACGATGGATTGCGCCTGCGCGTAGATGTAATTTGAATTACTCGGCGCGACCGCGATGTCGATACGTCCGAGCTGGTTAGTGCTGCTATCACAGGTTCCAGTCCCACCAACAATTGGATAGTCGCAAGGTGTTCCGCTGCCTGCATTCATGGGCGCACCTGTCGTGTACGGGCTACCGGACACCTGATTACCGAAGATGAACCCGTTACCATTACTGGCGATCGAGGCGAAGCTGGGGCAGCCACTCGATCCCATCGTGGCGCTGTAGATGCCGTTTGCTCCATTCTTGCCCAGATCATACTGCACATATGTTGGGAACCCGCGCGTACCGATCGCGGCAACGACCCGAGTATTGCCTCCACCCACATCGCTTAGCTCAAGGCCCGTAACATCCTGGCGCTCCGTGCTGAAGTTGTTTGTAAAGCACGGTCCGGTCCAGTTCGCGCCGCCGTCATACGAAAAGTAGAGACCCTGTTTCGTTCCCGCTACGACTTTGCTACTGTTGTTCGGATCGACGCGCACTTTGCCTACTGCGTTGTATTGTGGGAACTCACCCGGAGGTTCGTTGTAAATCATGCCGAACACATCCGCGCCCAGCACCGTCCATGTCGCGCCGGCATCAGTTGACTTGAGAATCCCCTGACTGCCCATGGCGAAGGAGCCGAAGTTGAGATCACCTGTGCCTGCGTAAATGGTGTTATGATCGCTGGGATCAATGACAATCGTATCAATGGCGGTGGTGGAAATAAGCGGGTCATCAGTGACTACTGTCCACGTAGTCGTGTCGCTGCAGCAATTCGTCGTTTTCCATACGCCGCCGCCAACCGCGCCGGAATAGGCAACGATGCTGCCGTTGACCGTTGTGGTCGGATCGACGGCGATAGCGTTAACTCGACCTTCGGTGGTGGTGTAGTCAAAACAACCCGAGCAGCCGGTCATGCGCTCAGGTTCCGGACCGAGTGCGGTAAAGTTCTGCGAGGTAAGCGCGAGCGGACCGGCGGGGTTAAGCTTCCGGTACGGTCCGGCAGGAACACCACGCGTCATGTGCGCATGTTGGACGGCGGCAGCCCGCACCCACGCAGGGTCGAACCGTCCGGTCGGATACGTCAACCGGTCGTGCCAGTACAGTTCTAACTCCGCAAGACGAGCAGCTTCGCCCTGCAAGTTGCCTTCCGGCACAGGCATGTAGCGAGCAGGCTGCGAAATACGGCGGAGCGAACTCTCCTTCGCCACAAATATGGCAAGCGCGATCCCAATAAAGCATAGAGTCAGGCCAAACAGCGCGCGCTGATTGAAGAACCCGGCTTCTGAGAGGCTACTTCGAAAACATTCACGGCCGGAGCGGCCGCCAAGTTTCGATCGAGTAAAGGATTTGTTTTTCATGTTCTTAGGTTTGGGTTTCCAGAAGTGCATTCTTCAGCAGTCGAAAACGCTGCTTCCCTGCATCGGCGACTGCCAGATGCGCCATGATTGCTTTGTTTCAGAAAAGCTCAAAATGCAAAACCCTTTGTAACCGGCTCGACTTGCGTCTGTTAAGTTTTTTGAACAGCGTCGAAGCGTTCAAAATTTCCGGCATTGAAAAGAAGCCGGGCCAAGAAGCCTGGTTTGGGATCTCTGCTCAGAGCGCGGAAATACACCTCTTTCAGCTTTGCCACTTGTGACGGATGACGGGAACACCGCGGCCGCATCCTACGCCGGCGCCGCGTCCGTAGCTGGTAACGTTAATCGCAGAGATTCAGGCGGGAACTCGCGAGGGAAACTCGCGAGTTCCGCGTCTCTGGTGGACCGAACCCCGCGACACGCGATCTTCTCACTCTTTCCGTAATGCGGGGTTGAAGGTCCGATTTCAGAAAAGGAAAAAAGCCTTGACATTTTTTGGCCTGGTTGAGAAGAACTGTATCCCACCCGCAAAGAATTATCTCTCCCCCCCAAAAAATCAGGACTTGAAAGCACCAAACCGAAATGAAAAGGCGAAATAACTCTTCGATCAAAGCGCATCTTCTTCGAGGCGGGTTTTACCTGCTTCCGATATTGGCCGGAACATTGCTGGCTTTTCTTCGTCTTGAAGCTCGAGTCGATGTCAGCCAAAGGACGCTGACGTTTGCAGAACGCGTAACTTACCAAGGAGCCATCGAAGAAGTTTACTGGAGCCATCGTATCTGGCCGGAAGAGAACCTTAATCCCAAGCCAGCGCTTGATGTAGTGATGTCTCAGGCGGAGCTTGAAAAGAAAGTCGAAGACTATCTGCGCAGAACCCAGGCATTGCAGGATTACTGGCAACGGCCGATCACTGCTCGGGATTTGCAAGCTGAAATGGATCGCATGGCCGAGAACACGAAGCAGCCCGAGGTGCTGCGTGAAGTCTTTGGCGCGCTCGGAAATGATCCCTTTGTTATAGCGGAGTGTTTGGTGAGACCCGTGCTATCGGAGCGGCTGACAACAAGCTTCGCTCAGCAACAACGGGGGGACCTTTTAGCTTCACGGGAAGTCGAAGCGAACATCCGAACACGGAAGATGATCCTGGCGAATGCTACCTACACGCTTCCCGCAATATCGGATGTGACGGCTGGATGCACTCCTGATACTTGGGAACCTACCGAGGTGCCCCACGCCCCTCCGGGCCGCGAGGGTCACACAGCAGTTTGGACTGGCGGCGAGATGATTGTTTGGGGCGGAGCCAGCAGGAACGCTATAGTCAACTCCGGCGCCAGATATGATCCCGTCGGTGACAGTTGGATAAAAACCAGCAACACGAACGCGCCCACTGCCCGAGAGTTTCACACGGCAGTGTGGACCGGCAGCGAGATGATCGTCTGGGGCGGGGATGATGGCAACAGCAATTACTTCAACACCGGCGGGAGATATAATCCCAGCACGGACACGTGGACAGCCACCAGCACCACTAACGCGCCCGACGCTCGTAATTTTCACACGGCAGTGTGGACCGGCAGCGAGATGATCGTGTGGGGCGGAACTGACGGTGTCAACTTCTTCAACACCGGTGCCAGATACACTCCCGGCACCGACACGTGGACAGCCACCAGCACCACTAACGCGCCCACGGGCCGAGACGCCCACACAGCAGTGTGGACCGACAGTGAAATGATCGTGTGGGGCGGAACTGACGGTGTCAACTTCTTCAACACCGGTGCCAGATACACTCCCGGCACCGACACGTGGACAGCCACCAGCACCACTAACGCGCCCGACGCTCGTGATTTTCACACGGCAGTGTGGACCGGTAGCGAGATGATCGTGTGGGGGGGAACTGACGGCTTGAACTTCTTCAACACCGGTGGCAGATACACTCCCGGCACCGACAGTTGGGCAGCCACGACCACCAACAACGCACCCGCTACTCGAGAGCGTCACACGGCAGTATCGACCGGCAGCGAAATGATTGTATGGGGCGGGGACGAAGGTTTGCCCGTGGTCCTTAATACCGGCGGGAGATACGATCTCGGTAGCGATAGTTGGACAGCCACCAGCACCATAAGTGCGCCACTAGCCCGCACCTTTCACACAGCAGTCTGGACCGGCAGTGAAATGATTATCTGGGGCGGAGGAGGTGTACGCGGCAGAACCAATACTGGCGGAAGGTACTGCGCGCAATCCGGTGCGCCAACACCAACTCCCACTGTAACAGCCACGCCAACAGCTACTGGTACACCTTCAGCCACGCCAACAGCTACTGGTACACCTTCAGCCACGCCAACACCGACAGGTACGTTGACGCCCAGACCATCACCGACGCCAAGGTTTGCACCGACACCGAGAACTCGCCCTACTCCGGCACCGCGGCCCAGTCCTTAGCAGTGGTCCTGACTTCAGCCCCCAATAGGGCCTAGCCTCTCGTAAGGCCAGACGCCAATGGCTAGGACGGGGTCCACAACGCAAGGTTTTTGGTCCCATCGCGGTACCTTTCCCCCCCCCTCCCCGCTCCTGCAGGAAAACGGCGTCTACTCGGCCTCCTAGGCCGGTCTGTGGACCTGTCCTGAAGGCCGTCGGACCCTGGTCGGGACTTGTCAGGTCCAGGACTAAATAGTGACCAAGTGCTTTGCTAAACTTACACATGACCATATTCCCGGCGGGATTCGATCCTGGAGGATAGGGCCGAGGCCAACCTCAGCACGCCGCAGGGGCTTTGCGCTTCTTTAAGGACCTTAGCCATCGGGGCCGGTCCAGGACCTGCGGCCTTCGGCATAACGAGTAGCTCGGCGTGCTAAAATATCGGAACACGACTATCCCGATGGGGCTGACCTCTGAAGAATTAAGCCGCGTCCACCTCCGACGGCCCCGGAGGCCAAGGCCTCACCCGTATGGACAAGGACTTAGGCCAGCAAGGCCAAGGTCCAATTCCTCACATAAGCCTAACGACTGCTAAACGATGGCCAAGACCATATCCCCGGCTGGTCTGGCCCCGGACCTGAAGGGCCAGGCCTAACCTCAGCTCACGCTCGGACGGCCACGCCCTTGAAAGCAAGCCGGCCGGTAGTGCCAGCTGGGACACCGCTGATGGTGACCGTGAATTGCGTCCACGCTTCGGGATATCCACCTACCGTATAGGTCGGGTTGATATCCAGCAACAGATTAGTAAAATCGCCGACGTCGAACGCTGTTGTTCCTACGTTAGTGCTCGCCCCATTGGTACTCATCCGAATCTGCAGGCGATCCGGAAACGCAGAGTCTACCATTGTGCGCGTGTAGAACGTCAGGATGCCATCCTGCACCAATACTTCCGGCGTTAACAACCAATTGCTGATCGTAGCCCAGGTCTCCGCCGTTATTATAGTTCGCAGCAATGTATGCGGTAGGGCCGCCATCGAAGGCAGAGAACACGTCGTCGTTGCCTTGGAACCAGTCACTCGCTCCCAAAGGTTGGCTGTGGTTTATCAGCCGCCTGAATCTCTGCAATCAACGTTACCCGCCTACGGACGCGGCGCCGGCGTTGGACGCGGTCTAGGCGTCGGACTAGGCCGCGACGGGACCGTGGCTGTTGCCGTCGGACTCGCTGTGGCCGTGGTCGTTGCTGTTGCTGTAGCTGTTGCAGTGGCTGTTGCTGTTACACTAGCTGTTGCAGTGGCTGTTGCTGTTGCTGTTGCCGTAGCTGTCGCTGTTGGCGTGAATGTCGCCGTGGCAGTCGCTGTCGGAGTCGGCGTGAACGTCGCCGTTGCAGTAGGCGTCGGCGATGGTGACCCGCAGGGACCTCCAACCTGACTACTCTCCACGACGTTCGTATCCCCGGTAGCGCCATCAAATCCCGTTACCACTAACAAAAGGTTGCCGATTGCTGTGCCGCCGGTGAAGGAGTGTGGCACATTCGTATTCGGTCCGGTGCTCCAGCTATCGCTAGTAGTGTCGTAGATGTAGGTGCTGGTGTAAGCTGTAGCCGGGGACCGCGTCGACGCGAGCTTACGATCCTGCTCTGAAGCGGATGGGCCAAGGTCAGGGTTGCCTCCGCCGACCAGGTAGGTATTTGTGCCAATGCTACCTGAGGCCGGCCGATAGATATTAACAGGCACTGGTGCTACGGAGGCCCAGGAATCAGCGACAATGTCGTAGCGATAATGTTGCGTTGATCCTTGAGCGCCATTCCAAGTCCCCGCCAGGTAAAAGTTCTGGCCCACAATGCTGTATCCGGCGCCGCCAGTCGGTGAAGGAATGGACGCCAGTGACGTATTCCACGTATTCGCAACCGGGTCGTACTCCCAGGTCGTGCTACTTTCGAGGAAGTTATTGTCAAACCCACCAGCAACGTAGATTTTGCCGTTACCCGAATAATATACCGCGCCAGCAAAATAACGCGCACCAGGCATGGCAGCACCCGTGCTCCAGGTGCCAGTGCCAATATTGTAAACTTGTAGAACATTCGATGGAGTGAAGGTGGCATCGATGCCGCCGAAAACGTAGATCGAATTGGTGTTGGCAGCGTAAACCGACGGAGCATCATAGAAGGCACCCGGAATGTTCGGCAACGGAGTCCAGGTGTTGGCACCCGGATCATACCGATTGAAGGCATTGGTTGGGCCGCCGAGGTTGGTGTCAAAGCCACCCACAGCGTAGCCAAAAGTGCCATCGCTCGACACGGAAACTGATTCGGATGTCAGCGGATAGTTCGCCACAATGTTCCACGGACCAGGTGTACCTCCTGGGGTGCACGTGGGCGTAGCCGAAGGTGTTCCAGTGGGCGTAGGCGTTGGACTCGCGCATCCGCCACCGGTGACGTTGATCTCCACCGAAGTGGTCGTGTTAGTACCCGTGTACCCACCCACCGCGACTGCTGTGTTGCCCACATCTGTCCCAGCAGGGAATGAACGCATCTGGTTCAGAGACGGCCCGCTACTCCAGCTGTTGCTAACCGGATCATAGACCTGCAGGATGTTTGTGGTATCGGGTCGCAACAGCCGCTTTAACCATGCTCCTAGTCCTTTCTTCGCCGATCTAGGCGCTGCCGCAGGACCGTTCGCAAAGGGCTCGCCACCGCCAAAAATCCAAAGCTTGTCCCCAATCACCGCCGAGCCAGGCACATTTTCGCCAGTGGGCAGATTGGCGCGCTGTGTCCACGTGTCCGCCGCAATGTCGTAGTCATACAACGTGTTTAGGTTCGTGTTATTGATGTCGCGTCCACCAGCAACGTACATGTGCCCGTTGATAATCCCAAAGCCCGGGCCTCCCAATGTAGCCGGCATACTCGCCCGCGATGTATTAAAGGTGTTCGCCACAGGGTCATACTCCCACACCTGTCCAAAGGACGGATCGACATTTCCGGTCGAATACCCCCCTACCAGATAGATCTTGCCGTTGTAATAGCCTGAGGCCATGAAAGCGCGTACATCAGGCATCGGTGCTCCCGTGCTCCACGTGTTTGTGGCTATGTCATAGATGCGCGTGGTATTCACCACCGTGGCAAAAGTAACCTCCTCACCACCAAACACGAAGAGCTTGTTCACATTCGGCGCATACACGGCAGAAGCCTCGCCGTTGTTCAGATCTGGCACAGGGGCAAGCGGCGTCCACGTGTTGGCGACTGGGTCGAACTTGCCGAACTCGTTGATGTTATCGGCGGCCGAGAAGGAATAACCCCCGCCCTCATACGCAACCGTGCCATCGCTGTCGATGAACCCGCCGTAGTGATCGATCCCCACCGGAGCGGCCTGCGTCCATGGCCCCGGGGTACCTCCCGCTGTGCAGGTGGGCGTCGCAGATGGCGTTCCCGTCGGTGTGGCGCTAGCTGTTACGGTTGCGGTCGGGGTTGCGCTCGGTGTCCCTGTCGGTGTTGGGCTGGCACCACCGGCCTGGCAAAAGACTTCCGTTGAGTTCGTGGGGACACCAGTCCTATCATAGCCGCCCGACAGCCAGATGTGGTTGGTTCCGTTGGTGTCAGTGGGAAAATTGCGCCGCGCAGTCGTGAACGCCGGAACCGGGGTACCTGTTGTCCAAATGTTCGTACCGGGGTCGTAGATGTCCACTTCGTTCGATGGATTGGGCGCAACCCTGCCCCCGCCCATCACCAACATCTGGCCGTTGAAGGTCAGGGCCCGCGTCTCGCCTGTAGCCCTCGGTATCGCCGCTATCGGGCCGGTAGTGTTGGTCGCGGGGTTGAAGCTGAATGAGGTAGTGGTGTCCACTACCAACCCACCTTGGAAATCCGATGCGCCTCCCACGTAGATGATGCTGTTAATAGCGCTGGAAGGAGCATACATGATCCCAACCGGGGTGTTCACCATCTGTGTCCACCTGGAACCTATTGCGGCGGTGGGATCAAACTGCCAGATCTGGTTGGTGGAGGCTACGTTGATGTTGAAACCACCCAGGATATATAGCTTGTTGTTAACCACTGCGAACCCACCCGGCAGAATTGTGCCTGCCAAATCACCGGGCCAGTTGTCACTGCCGGTGAGACTGAGGATGGTATCGGCGACAGGATCGTAAAAGAAGACGCGGGCTGTAGCGGTAACCTGGCCAGCAGCCGAACCGCCCACACAATAGATGTACGGCGTCCCACCCACGGTGAGCACACCGCAAGCCATGTTATTCACCTGATTGTCGGGATACGTTGCTGACTTGGTGGTCCAACTGTTGCTGGCTGGATCGTATTCAAATGGATTCGTGAAATCGCTCCCCGCTGTGTCGGAACTGCGTCCACCCATGGCGTAGAATTTCCCGTTGGCCGGGAAATAGACGCCAACGGAACGGACCCCCACACTTGGGAGGTTGCCGCCTGCCGACCAGCCTGGTGTGCAAGCAGGTGTCGGCGTTGGTGAAGCAGTTGGAGTTGGAGTCGGAGTCCCAGCGGCCCCGGCTGGCTCCTTGTCGAAGAAGACATCCTGCTGCGATGTGCCGCTGATGGCAACGCGCCCGTCATCCCATGACGTCAGGTGCTCGCTAGCGATCGCGGAGCCATAGTCGTAGTCACCCGCATATGTCGATTGAACAGTGACATCAGGTTGCGCCGGAAGCGGACTAGCCACGTCACTCAAGGCCATGTCGGACATCCATGTCGCACCGTTGTCCGTGGACTTGCGGGACCACATCCGGTAACACGGAACGGCTGGATTTCCATACGTGCAGCTTCCAAACTCGCGGCCGTCATACCACGTCGCGAAGAGCGTGCCGCCCGGACTCACCGAGATGTTGGGCTGCCACTGAGGACGGGTCGTGGCATCGCTGTTCAACTTGAACGGCGCGCCAAAGGTCACACCGCTGTCGGTGGAGCGGATGTAATAGACATCGCCAGCGTCAGCGCCCGCGCCGTGCTGGGCATAGACCAGGTGAACCACATTGTTCAAGGCAGCAGGCTCACCCCAGCCCTCGTGCCGCCAGTAGACACCGGCCGTGCCCCCGGTAAACATGCAGGCAAAGTAACCGGATGCTCCAACGCCAGGGCCGGCAAAGCTGGGGCCAGTGTAGGTATTGGCCCAAGTGTTGCCCCCGTCGGTGGACCTGTAAATGTGGTTGATATTGTTGTGAGGAAAACCACCGCCGCCTTCGTCCATACCCGCAATGTAGATGGTCCCGTTGCCCGACAGGTCACCGGTGATCTGGGTGTTGCGAATGAAGGTACCGGTGTTGCTCACATTTACCGGGGCATGCCACGTGGCACCGTTATCAGTGGAAAAAGTGACTTGAAGAGCGCCGCTGCCAACGAGGAAGTTGTTCCAGGAAACATACATTCGCCCAAAAAACGGAGACGATGGATTGTTGTCGTTCCAACCAGACTCGCGATCATCAGAGCCACCACTGTGAATGCAAGCACCAGTGGCCCAGTTGACTCCACCGTCAGTAGACGTCCAGGCGCCAATGCCCTGTCCGCCGCAGCCCGTAGCCAGAAAAATTGCAAAGAAATTGCTGGTAGGTTTGTTGTAGAGAGTAACCGGGTCGCCAAAGTTCGTCCCGTGGCCACTTGAGAAGGGGTTTGGGGTGAGGCGGGTGAAGGTGGTGCCACCGTCGCTGGAGTAGGACGCTCCGGAGTAGTTGGCGGAGGCGGTTCGGGAGTCGTTGTAGGTGACGACGATCTGGTTGGGGTTATCTGGGTTGGCCAGGGTGTATGTCTCAGACTGGGTAGGATGCGAAATGTTCTCGGCGCCGGTGATAACGTCGACATCCGTGCCGCCATAAGCCAGGGGGGCTGTTACTGTAGCATAGAGAAGCCGAGAGAAGGCACCGTAAGACAAAGCTGAACCGCCCTGTGCTTCGCCGCAGGCGATCATGATGGCGCCGGCCCGAAAGTTTTCCTGTCTATTAATGCCCAACGCGCCAATTTGGGCACAGTCAAATCCCGGAGGAAGGCCTGGGACGTTGATAATTTTGTGCTTCTGCTGCGCTTGCACGGAGCTGGCAGTGACCCCTGAGAACGTCCCAAGGCCGAGCAGCGCCAGAACGACGCCAGCCAGGACTGTAAACAGGCCGATTAAGAAGCGGAGATTAAAGAAGGCTGATCGTGAAGCGGATTTCTTTTTCATGATGGTTGTGATGTGGATGGAGTTAGTGTGAAGCGGAACCCTGAGTGATCCCTGACTTGCAAGAGAGATTTGGCTGCAACCCTAATTTTCCCTGCTTGGAAAACAGATTTTGTCACGGGACACTCTTTTTAGTCAGGAATGCCAAACCGTGTCAAGTATTTTTCCTAAAGTTTATGAAAGGGGCTATCCGGCTTCGGAGGGAAGATCTTAACCACGGATCACGCAGATGATCACGGATGAGGCCAGAGATCAGGCGTCGGAACTCAGCACGGTACTGCAAGATTCCCCATCTTTTCGCGTGGCAAGCCCAGGACTCAGGGCCTCGGCGCCGGAGTAGGACGAGTTCTGGGGGTCGGTCCAGAGCGCGGCGTGGGCGTCGGCCTGGGCGTGGCTGTAGGCGTAACACTCGGTGTAACGGTTGCCGTAGGTGTAGCTGTGGCCGTGGGTGTTGCCGTCGATGTAGGCGTTGGAGACACAGTCGGTGTTGGCGTAGGTGTAGGTCCGCCGCTTGGCGACACACGAACGAAATAGACGTCTTGCTCGTGCTGGCCCCGGCTCGGGTTGAAGTTGTACGTGGCCGAATAGGCCACATCACCCCCGGTGTTGTCTGACACGATGGTGATATAATCGCCTATCTTGTCCTGGTTCGGCCAGCCTTCGAGAGGAGTGAACGGTTGGCTCACAGCGACGTTAGGAGACCAAGTCAACCCACCGTCGGTGCTGTACGAATAGAACAACTGTGAGTCAGTGTTATTGGCGGCGTTTCGCGTATCAAACCACACACAATCGATGCGTCCATTCGGCGCAACTGAAAGTGTGCCGAACCAGTGCCATTTGGCGTTGTTGACGGGATCATCATTGATTCGTTGCGGCGCGCTAAAGCTTTGGCCGCCATTCGTGCTGCGCGCAAACATCACGTCGGTACCGCCGCCAAAGGGCGCGCCGGTGGGCCGCACGCTGGCAACCATGTAAATGTTGTTGTTCGTCGGACCACCAGAGCGATCAACCGCCAAAAAGATTTGCCCACAAAGACCAACTGGATTGACTGTGCCGCCGTAAACGAGGCTGCCGCCCATATTCACTGTAGTAATCTGGTCAAAGGTGGGCGTAACAGCCGGGTTTTGCGCGTCAGTTGAACGGATACACCAAAAACTGCTCCCACTGTCGCCACCGCCGATAAACAGATTGCCGTCGGAAGCTACGTCGAGCGTTCCCCACTGGGGAGAGTTAGGAATGCTGATCGGACTCTGCCAGGTGGCCCCGCCGTCCGTGGAACGGCTGAACCCACCGAAATCGCAAGCGAAGAATTCGGTCCAAAACTGGTATTGAAAGCCGTGACCCATACTGGTGGGGGTCCTATCGAGAGTGAACCACTCCTTGTCGCCGCTGTGGGCGCCTCCGTCCGGTGAACGTTCCGTCCACGTTTGGCCGCCGTTTGTGGAGCGCCAAATATCGCCACAAAACGTGTTCACTAAGAGACTAAGGTAGAAAAAGTTCCCGATCTCGTCAGAGTTTGTTACCGGGTCGCTGCGGAAGACGCCATTTTGCAGGGCGCCTGGGAACGTCCAGTGAACACCAGCGTCAGTGGTGTAACCCCAGCCGGCCTGCCGGAAGTTCGACGTCCAGGTATCAAACTGCCTCCAGCCGATCGCTATTTTATTGCCGTCTATTGGATCAACCGAAATCGATGGCTCGTTCGCGGCGTCGCCGACGATGTTGTTTCCATTTGCATCAACGTTCACCTGATAGCTGACGAACGGTCCGTACTGCGAGATCATTTGCAGCGAAGTCTCCAGTCGGTAAACGTGCGGTGCCGGCGCCATCTCGTACTTTTCGAGAGGCTCCGGGAACCGCCCTACCGGTGGCGTCTGGGCGGATGCGCTGGCAAGCGAAACTATCGAAGCTAGAAGGATGAAGAAGTTATGGACCGAATCGGTGGAAGATCTCATTGGGTGGTTTAAGTGTTGATGTTTTGAAGTGGAAAACCATGGAGCAAACAGACGATTCTCCGGCCTAGAATCCCCAAATCGCCCCGCCGGAGCGGCTCCCTTAATCCAAAAGCGCCAGCTTGTCGAGAAATATTCTGCGACTGATTCGATCAGCGATCGTTAGAAACCTCCGCGTAGGCAGAAATTTCTACGGCCTCGGCCCAGGTGTGGGACGGACTCTCGGCGTCGGCCCAGATCTCGGCGTCGGCGTGGGTCTGGGAGTAGCTGTAGCAGTAGGTGTCGATGTCGGAGTAGAGGTAGCTGTGGCAGTTGCACTAGGCGTAACTGTTACTGTCGGTGTAGCAGTGGGAGTTGCTGTCGCAGTAGCGGTAGCTGTGGCTGTCGGTGTCGGCGAAGTTGTAGGTGTAGGTGTAGGTGTAGGTGTAGGTGTAGGTGTAGCGCCACCTGTTGGAGAGACCCGCACGTAATAAACATCTTGTTCGTGCTGTCCAAGGTTGGGGTTGAAGTTGAACGTAGCCGGGTACGCCACGCTCCCGCCAGTGTTATCTGACACGATGGTGATGTAGTCGCCGAGCTTATTCTGGTTCGGATAGCCTTCGAATGGATTAAACGCGTTGCTCACCGCCACATTGGGCGACCATGTAACACCGCCATCGGTACTGTAGGAATAGAACAACTGGGAGTCGGTGTTATTAGCCGCGTTGCGCGTATCGAGCCAAACAGAATCGATCCGTCCATTCGGCGCCACGGCAAGCGTGCCGAACCAGTGCCACTTACTTGGATTAACTGGATCGTCGTTAATGCGTTGCGGCGCACTAAAGCTTAGGCCGCCGTCGGTGCTGCGGGCGAACATTACGTCCGTTCCGCCGCCGCTGAACGGCTGGACGCTGGCCACCATATAAATATTGTTGTTCGTGGGGCCGCCGGAGCGGTCAACCGCCAGAAAGCTTTGTCCAGCGAGTCCTCCGGGATTAATCGCGCCGCCAAAAATCAGGCTGCCACCCAAGTCCACCTGCGTGCTTTGATCAAACGTTGGCGTCACGCCTGGATTCTGGGCGTTGCTGGAGCGAATACACCAGAACGGGCTGCTAAAGCTGTTTGCACCGCCAATAAAGAGATTGCCGTCGCTGGCCACATCGAGCGTTCCCCATACCGGCGAATTGGGGATATTGAGTGGAGTTTGCCAAGTGACTCCTCCGTCTGTAGACCGGTTAAATTGTCCGAAGCTGCACGGGGCCGCGGTACTCCACGCCTGATATTGGAACCCGTGTCCGGTGCCGTTTGTCTTGTCGATCGTAAACCATTGTTTGTCGCCGCCTTGGCTGCCGCCTTCGGCCGGCAGACGCATCCAGGATTGACCACTGTCGGTGGAGCCCCACATGTCGTCACAAAAGAACTGAAGGAGGCTGAGATAGAAAAAGGTTCCTGTTTCATCTGAGCCCAATACCGGGTCGCTGCGAAACACATTGTTCTCCAGTACACCAGGAAACGTCCACGTAGTGCCGCCGTCCGTCGTAAATCCCCAGCCGCCCTGTCGGAAGTTGGACGACACGCTGTTGAACTGGCGCCAGCCAATCGTCATTTTGTTGCCGTCTGTCGGGTCAACTGCAATCGAGGGCTCATTGGCAGCATCGCCGATGATGTTGTTCCCTTCGTTGTCGACGTTCACCTGGTAGCTGACGGACGGGCCATGCCGCGAGATCATGCGTGGCCCGGTCTCTAGCCGGTAAATGAACGCCGGCGGGTTGTCGTATTTTTCCAGCGGTTCACTCGCGATTGGATTGCCCTGCGATGTTTGTCCTGAAGCGGAAACAACGGAAACCAGACAGATAGCCGATAACAGGTAGTTGATAATTGGTAGTTGTTTGGTCATGGCAGGTAAATGCTCAAGACTTTGTCGCCTTAAGCGCTGAGTGGTTAGGGTCTCGGTACCGGCGTTGGACGGGCCCTTGGCGTCGGCAGAAATCTAGGCGTTGGGGTAGGTCGTGGAGTCGGAGTAGACGTGGCTGTGGCTGTAGGCGTTGCTGTTGCTGTTGCTGTAGGCGTCGCTGTCACGGTTACTGTTGCCGTAGGCGTCACTGTTGGTGTAGCAGTAGGCGTTGGTGTTGCCGTAGCTGTGGGAGTTGCCGTAGGCGTAGCTGTAGCTGTTGCACTAGCTGTAGCTGTTGCCGTCGGTGTCGGCGAAGCTGTAGGCGTCGGTGTCGGCGTAGAGCCACCACTTGGGAACACTCGCACGTAATAGACGTCTTGTTCGTGCCCGCCGACCGCATTTGCGTTGACGTTGAAGGTCGCTGCATACGCCACATTCCCCCCGGTATTGTCCGACACAATCGTAATGTAATCGCCTATCTTATTGTTGTTCGGATACCCAGCTTGAGGATTAAATGAACTGCTCACCGCAATGTTAGGCGCCCACGTCAGTCCGCCATCCGTGCTGTAGGAATAAAACAACTGAGAATCGATGTTGTTCGCAGCATTGCGCGTGTCGTACCACACCACATCAATGCGCCCATTCGGCGCCACCGAAAGTGTGCCAAAATAGTGCCACTTGCTTTGGTGGTTGGTATCGTCATTGACTCGAACGGGCGCGCTAAAGGTTGACCCCCCATTCGTGCTGCGCGCGAACATCACCTCGGTAGTGCTCTGGCCGTTGGGGAGTACACTGGCGAGCATGTAAACATTGTTGTTGGTCGCCGTTCCGGAACGGTCTACCGCGATGAATGTCTGACCGCAAAGTCCTATACCATTGATTCCGCCCTGAATCAGAAAGCCGCCGAGATTAACCACTGTATTTTGGTCAAAGGTCGGCGTCTGATTTCCGACCTGAGCATTGGACGAGCGAAGGCATCTGAACTGGCCGCTGGAATCTGAGCCGCCAACAAAAAGATTACCATTGGTATCGACGTCCAGCGCTCCAGTGTCGGTATCGTTTGGAACATTAATCGGGCTCATCCACGTGAGCCCGCCATCAGTCGAACGGGTGAATTCGCCGAAGTCACAAGCGAAAAAGCCGGTCCAAAACTGGTATTGGAAGCCATGCCCCATACCATTTGTCTTATCAATAGTGAACCACTCCTTGTCGCCTCCGTGCGCCGGTCCGCCTTGGGTCCAGGACTGGCCGCCATTTGTTGAGTTCCAGACGTCGTCGCAGAAAAACGATTGTTGCAGGTTCGACTCAAGACTGAGATAAAAGAATTTTCCGGTCTCATCACAATGCGTCACCGGGTCGCTGCGAAAAATGCCGTTTTCCAACACGCCGGGAAACGTCCAGTGTATGCCGGCATCACTGGTATAACCCCATCCACCCTCACGGAAATTGGAGCCGATGCTGTCGAATTGCCGCCAAGCGATCACCATTTTGTTGCCATCGGTCGGATCGACGGAAATCGAAGGCTCGTTCGCAGCGTCGCCAAGGATATTGTTGCCACTTGCATCGACGTTTGCCTGGTAACTGGTGAACACACCGAATTGAGAGATTATGCGCGGCGAAGTCTCTATCTTCCGAGGAGGCGCCGGCGGCATATTGTATTTTTCGAGCGGCTCGTTCAGCGGAAGCCTGTGCACAGGTGCCAGTGTTTGACCCGATATGGTGGGAAGCACAAGAAGTGAAGTCAACCCGATGAAGGAGATCAAAGTTAAAAGCGTAGAATATCTCATTGCGCGGTTCACAGTTGAAGAATGAAGTGGTAAGCCGTTACGATTCACGAACCTGAAACTCTGAATCGCTGGCGCGCTTCCGTAATCCGGAACGGCAAGGTTGTCGAGAGATATTCTGCGAATCTTTGGTAACAACATTGAAACCTGAGTTCTTCGCAGTTCATCGCCGCGGACTTCAGGGGAGCACACTTTAGATGCGTGCGCTCCGCAGCGCTTCAACCGTTCTAGGTTTCACGTTTCGCACCTCGTCCCAAGCGCTAATCTTGGCGCCGGTGCGAGCAGATTGTTTTCGCTCCCGAGATGAGACATCGGCTACGAGCTATCGGCTATCCGGCTCTTTTCACGCTCAGGGCCGAGGTGCTGGGGTGGGACGAGCTCGCGGCGTGGGCCCAGATCTGGGTGTTGGCGTAGGCCTCGGTGTTGCTGTTGCTGTTGGTGTAACTGTTGGCGTGGGAGTCGATGTAGCAGTAGGAGTCACTGTCGCGGTGGGAGTAGCCGTAACCGTAGCTGTAGGCGTAGGCGTTGCGCTGGCCGTAGGGGTCGGCGTCGGTGTCGGTACTCCAAACGGAGACACCCGAACATAATAAACGTCCTCCTCGTGCTGACCCCTGTTCGGATCGAAGTTGAAAGTGGCCGAGTAAGCCACGTTACCCCCGGTCTCGTCAGATACAATCGTGATATAATCGCCTATCTTGCTCTGGTTCGGATAGCCCTCGAAAGGATTAAATGCATTGCTCACCGCAACGTCAGCCGACCAGGTCACGCCGGCGTCAGTGCTATAGGAATAGAAAAGTTGTGAATCCGTGTTATTAGCCGCGTTGCGCGTGTCATACCAGACAGCGTCCAGCCGTCCATTGGGAGCAACCGAGAATGTACCGAACCAGTGCCATTTGCTAGGGTTAACCGGATCGTCATTAATCTTCTGCGGCGCACTGAAGGTTAGCCCGCCGTCTGTGCTGCGCACAAACATCACATCCGTCGTGCTTCGCCCGGACGGCACGACACTGGCCAGCATGTAAATGTTGTTGTTGGTGGCGGTGCCGGAACGGTCTACCGCAAGAAAACACTGTCCGGTCAATCCCGCTGGATTGATTCCCCCGCCACTCAGACCGCCACCCATGTCGACCGGGATTACCTGATCAAAAGTTGGTGTCTGGTTTCCGATCTGAGCGTTGCTTGATCGAGCGCAGTAAAACGTGTTGCCCTCGCCGCCGACGTAGAGATTGCCGTTGCTATCCACATCCAGTGTTCCGAAAATGGGCTCGTTAGGGATGTCAAGTGGCGTCTCCCATGTGACTCCGGCATCGGTCGACCGGTTAAACAGTCCGCCCGCACAGTTCGACTGGTCGAATGCCTGGTATTGGAAGTGATGCCCCGAGCCGCCGGTCTTATCAATAGTAAACCATTGTTTATCGCCTCCGATCGCGCCTTGTTTGCCTGAGATCAGGTCCCAGGTCGCACCACCGTTAGTCGAGCGCCACATATCATCACAGAAAAATGTTTGTACTGGCCAGCTCGATCGCAGACTCAGGTAGAAGAAAGTCCCTGTCTCATCCGAGGCAGTTACCGGGTCGCTGCGGAAAAAACCCGGTTGCAACACGCCGGGGAACGTCCATGTCAAGCCGCCGTCGGTGGTATAACCGTAGCCGGCCTGCCGGAAGTTTGATGTAACATCGTCAAACTGTCTCCAGCCGATGGCCATCTTGCTGAGGTTCGTTGGATCGACGGAAATCGTAGCACTCATTCGCAGCATCACCAATAATGTTGTTCCCGCTCGCATCGACGTTTACCTGGTAGCTGATGAAAACGCCATACGGCGAGATCATTCGTGGGGAAGTTTCCATTTTCCGAGGCGGGGCAGGCGGATCGTCGTATTTTTCGAAAGCCTCGCGCCCCTGCGGTTTCCATGTCGGCGCCAGCTGAGCTGAAGAACTGGACAGAGCGATCGACAAGGCCAGACAAATTAATAGCGTGAGTGAAACTGTGGAGCGTCTCATATCAGTGGTGTGGTTAGAAAGTTGAATTGATGAAGCAGATTAAGATTCATGAATCTCGATCGACTCACAGGCGCGCTTCCTTAGTCCAGAACGGCAATCTTGTCGAGAATTATCTGTAGAGTGCTTGGTGATAAAATTAAAATGCAGATTTGTTCGTCCTCGTAGCGCTGCGGACTTCTGGGGGAGCACAGGTTGCCAGCCTGTCGTTGTCGGTAGCCTGCCGGCAAGATCTTGGCACGCAGCGCGAGAAGACGCTGGTTTCCCGGTTTCCGCAAGCTGCTGAGACGTGCAGGCTGGCAGTCTGTGCTCCCCCAGAAACACGCGAAGAGGAGCAAGTCGGTATTATGCCAGCCGGTGGGAGCAGGATGTTCGCGCTCCCCACATCAGCTATCGGCTAGCCGCTCTTTTCACGCTCAGGGCCGCGGGGCTGGGGTGGGACGGGCTCTCGGCGTCGGTTGAGATCTGGGCGTCGGCGTAGGTCTGGGTGTGATAGTAGCTGTCGGTGTTGATGTAGCCGTAGGAGTAGCCGTAACAGTCGCTGTAGCCGTAGGCGTAGCTGTTACTGTCGGTGTAGCAGTAGGAGTCACTGTCGCAGTAGGCGTAGCAGTAGCTGTAGGCGTGGGTGTTAGACTGGCAGTCGGTGTAGGCGTGGGTGTCGCACCGCCAGACGGGAACACTCGCACGTAGTAAACGTCTTCTTCGTGCTGACCCAGGCTGGGGTTAAAGTTAAACGTGGCGGCATACGCGACATTGCCGCCGGTCTCGTCGGAAACAATGGTAATATAGTCGCCGATCTTGCTCTGATTCGGATAGCCCTCGAAAGGATTAAACGCATTGCTCACTGCAACGTTAGCCGACCAGGTAACGCCGGCATCGGTGCTAAAGGAATAAAATAACTGCGAATCCGTGTTATTAGCAGCGTTGCGTGTATCATACCAGACCGCGTCGAGCCGTCCATTGGGCGCTACCGAGAATGTGCCGAACCAATGCCACTTGCTGGGATTAACTGGGTCGTCATTGACCTTGTGCGGCGCGCTGAAGGTCAACCCGCCGTCCGTGCTACGCACGAACATTACGTCGGTCGTGCTTCGCCCTGACGGCACGACACTGGCCAGCATATAAATATTGTTGTTGGTCGAGCCGCCGGAGCGGTCAATCGCCAGAAACGCTTGCCCGGCAAGCCCCCCCGGATTGATCGCGCCGCCGAAAATCAGTTCACCACCCATGTTGACCTGTGTGACCTGGTCAAAGGTTGGCGTCTGGCCGCCGATCTGCGCGTTGCTGGAACGAACGCAATAGAATGGGCTGAATCCTTCGCCTCCAATAAAAAGATTGCCGTTCGTGTCCACATCCAGTGTCCCGTCTGTGGGCTCGTTGGGAATAGTGATCGGGTTCTGCCAGGTGATTCCGCCATCGGTCGAGCGTTGGAATTGTACCCCGCCGCCGCTGCAGTTAATTCCGTCGCTAGACTGGTACTGAAAACCGTGGCCGGGCCCGTTCGTCTTGTCGATGGTAAACCACTCTTTGTCGCCGCCACCGGCGAGTCCGTCGGCTTGCAGCTCTGTCCAGGATTGGCCGCCGTTGGTTGACCGGTACATGTTCTCACAAAACGTTTGAAGAAGGCTGAGGTAGAAAAAGGTGCCCGTCTCATCCGAGTTCGTCACTGGATCGCTCCGGAAAACGTTGTTTTCCAGAACACCAGGGAACGTCCATGTTGTGCCGGCATCGGTGGTGTACCCCCAGCCGCCCTGTCGAAAGTTGGATAATACGCTGTCAAATTGCCTCCACCCGATTGCCATCCTACTGGTGTTTGTCGGGTCAACCGAGATGGAACATTCGTTAGCCGCGTCACCGACGATGTTATTCCCATTTGCATCGACGTTTGCCTGGTAGCTAATGAAAACGCCATATGGCGAGATCATTCTTGGGGAAGTCTCCAGCCGATAGATGTATGCTGGCGGGTTGTCGTATTTTTCCAGTGGCCGAGTGGTGCGCGGGTTCCACGTGGGGGCCTGCCCCAAAGCAGTTGCAACCGCAGCGATCAACACCAAAAAGATCAGGCGTTGTAGTCGCCTCGTTATGCTTGCCGCGCCGTAACTCCGCAAACGCGGATCACCCTGTCTCGGCCGCGTTGCCACGCGGTACGGCCCCATTCGCTTCGGCGTCATCTCTGAGTCAGCGCGATTCACGACCAGTAATCCATCTCAGTCCCGAGTTTCCCTCTCACCGATCCATGGGAACCAGCGCCTACGGGCGAGGTGCTGGTGTCGGACGAGGCCTAGGTGTGGGCGTCTCCCGCGGCGCGACCGTGGCTGTTGCTGTAGCCGAGGCTGTTGCCGTCGCTGTAGCTGTGGCTGTTGCTGTTGCCGTAGATGTTGCTGTGGCCGTTGCCGTCGCCGTAGCGGTAGGTGTTGCTGTGGCTATAGGTGTAGCTGTAGCTGTAGCTGTAGCTGTAGCTGTTGGTGTCGGCGTTGGTGTCCCCTGCGACAGCGCCTGGGGGTCGGTGTAGGCGTCGCCGCCGGAGCTGTTGCGGCTGTCGAACCACATGCCGAGGACGTTACCCACGCCGCTGCCGCCGGCTCCCAGGCCGTGGTAGTCGCCGATGAAGGTGGAGGGCTGGGTCTGAACGTCGGCGACGACGTCGTTACCGGGGACGTTGTTGATGTCGAGCCAGGTCGCGCCCTCGTCGTTGGAGTGGGCCTGATACCACTTGCTAAGGAAGTTGTTGGCGTCGTCGCGGCGGTCGTTCCAGCCGACCCAGATCTGGCCGTTGGGCAACACACTCATCCAAGGGTAATACTGGTCCTTGCCTTGTGGGTCGGTGTTGATCTTGGCGGGGGCGGTCCAGGTGACGCCACCGTCGGTGGAGCGGCGGAAGAGGGTGTCGCTATGGAAGCCGGTCGAGCCGCTGCAGGTGTAGGCGCTTTCCAAGTCGCCGCCAGAATATACCATGTAGACGTGGCTGGGGTCGGTCGGGCTGATGCCCATGATCGGGTGGCTGCGCGAGCGAAAGGATGAGCCAGCGGCGTTGGTGCAGAAGATGCCGCGCCCGGCCTGGCTGGTCGAACAGGCCCCGCCTTGGACGATATTCAGTTCGGCGGTGACCGTCCAACTAGCCCCGCCGTCGGTCGAGCGGGCCACTTCGTTGCGGACGCCCGCCGAGCAGCCGATGTTCTGGTCGTTGTACTCCTGGTATCCGACGTAAATCCAGCCATTCGAGGCCACGCGCGGCTGGGACGATTGCTGGTAACCGGGGGCCGAGATCGGGTCGCCGACCAGGAACTCCGCGCCCCAGGTCGCGCCGCCGTCGGTGGACTTGTAGCCGGCGATGCGACCCGCCGGCTGGTTGAAGTCGGTGAAGGTGATGTAAACGATGTTCGCGTTGCTTGGGTCCACCGCAACGTTCGGCCGGTCGGGCGTGGAGACGGAGGTAGGGGCGCGCCAGGTGGCACCGCCGTCGGTGGACTTGATGATGTAGGTGGCCGCCGGGCTGGTGTCGAGGATGATCGCGTAGACGCTGCCATCGGGGCCGTAGGCGACGCCAGGGTCGCAACAGGCGGTCTGCACGCCGTAGAAGGAGGCGTCGTGCGAACTCCAGGTGGCGCCGCCGTCGGTGGTACGGAAGATACCGACGCCGGCGGACTGGCCGTCGTTGGAGGTGCCGATGGCGTTCAGGCTATCGAGCGGGTTGACGTCGATCTGGAATTCGTTCTGCCCGCTACCGAGCACGTTGCCGTTGCTCATTCGTACGTCCGGCCCATATAGCGGGTTCAGCAGGCCACCCAGTAGGGCGCCCGACGAGGGGATGGCCTGTTGCAGCCGGGTTTCATATTCGGCGGTCCAAATGTTGTTGTACTTGCCGTGGTTGACGGCCAACCAGGCATCCGGATACGGATTCTGGCGCTGCACCTGCGGGGCGGTGTAGATTGGCTGCTGCGAATTGCCAGACTGTCCCAAAGAGGTTTGAGGCTGCGCTGAAACTTTGCCAAGCGCCAACAGGACAAGTGTGATAGCGCCGAAGCAAAGCAGAACGCCGAGAACTATGCGGAATCTGAAGAAGGCGGATTGAGAAGCGGATTTCTTTTTCATTGGATTTATGTGTGGTAATGCTGATACGCTTCAAATGACCGGCGCCTGCGCAATCACGAAGGTCGATGCCGGCTGTGGAGCGTAGGTTTCGGGGTAGAACACTTCACACCCGAAGCGAATGTCCATGACAGCGGCGTTCGTAGGCATGTTTGGAACAGTCCAATCGAAAAATTTGTCCTTCGGGTTCAGCCAGGGACTAATGCACATCAGGAATGTTCTCCCACCGTCCACCGACAGCCACACTTCCATTTCGCAGCCCGCCAAGCCCTTTAAGTTCGGAAGTACTGATTTCCATTCAACCCTGATATGCTGCCCCGGGTAGAGAACCTGCCCAACGCCCGGCGAAATCAGCTTCGCAGAATATGTTCCTCCCGCTCTTGCAGTAGTTACGAGTTGTGGAGCTGCGCTGAGCGCCACCGCAAAAACGATAGCAAGTAACAGTCGAAGTTTAAAGAATGCGGATTGTGGAGCGGATTTCTTTTTCATCGGATGGATTCTGGCTTGAGTGGTGTTCTCGTCGATACGCTCTAAGGCGTAGCGACGTGTTTTCTCCCGGCGTGGTTAAATTCCAAAGGTTCCAACAGTGGAACACCCTTGTACCTGAATGCGCAAAAGCGTGTCAACACTATTTTGAGAACATCGGCGCGCAGGGGGCTGCCAGCCCCACCCAAATAGGCGCGCGTTTCTAGTGGGGCGCGCGACTCGGGGTGCAATTCGGCCAAAGTAGCACCGACCACTGGCCACCCGACCTGCCTTCTTGCGACGCTACGGCGAGGAACCCTGAAATGTTCGCGGTTGCGAAGATTTCTATGGTCTCGGCACCGGGGTGGGACGAGCCCTTGGTGACGGACCTGATCTCGGGGTAGGCGTCGGTCGCGGTGTCGTTGTCGGCGTCGCTGATGCTGTTGCTGTTGCCGTAGCTGTTGCCGTAGCTGTTGCTGTTGCTGTAGCCGTAGGTGTAACGGTTGCGGTAGGCGTAGCAGTTGCCGTCGCCGTTGGGGTTGGGGTTGGTGTCCCGCCGCCTACGGCTGCAAAGATATCAACCCGGCCCCAGCCATACACATTGTTTGGCGGGCCAGTTGTGCCGCACTGGGTGGAATCGATATTCACAGCTGTGTTATTCAAGGCTGCCCGGCTCGCGTCGATCTGATGCCGCAAGCTTGGAATCGCCGACCAGAGCAACGCCATCGCGCCGGCGATATGCGGAGTAGCCATGGACGTGCCGCTGGCAAACGTATAGGCACTATCGGACGTGTTGGAGGCCGACCGCGTGTTTGTGCCCGGAGCAGTGATATCGGGCTTGATGCGGTTACTTCCATCGGCTGTAACCGGACCGCGGCTGCTAAAGGAAGCAATCGTATCGGTGCCGGTGTTCAACGCCCCGACCGAGTAGGTTTCCTCGTAAATTCCCGGCGGATCTGTCACGGTCGAACAATTCGGGCCGCCGTTTTGTGCGGCTGACACCATCATAATACCAGCAGCAGCTTGCGCTTCGACAGCAGCTTGCAACGTGTTAGCCGAACAACCTTCCGAAGCCGGGCAACTCCAGGAGTTAATGGTAATGTCCGGGGCCTTGGTCGGGTCGGGGTCGCCGCCGCCGATCCGGGTAGGCGCCAGGAACCATTCCATGCACTCCATGTATCTATCCGGTGTGCCGTTGCCCTGGTCCATGTTGCGACAACCGATCCACTTTGCGCCAGGCGCCATACCGATCTGGTTACCAGCCCCATCGTCACCGATCGCTGTGCCGCACGTATGAGAGCCATGGAAGAAATCATCACAAGGGAATGGCGAATCATTCCCGCAGGGATTTCCAACGCTATCATGAATGGAATCGTGCCAGTTGTAATCGTGATCGGCATTCAGGCCGTCCCAACCGCGGTAATGCGGCTTGAGGGCGTCATGCGTCCAGCGAACGCCGGTGTCCGCGCTGGCGACGACAATATCCTGGCCTGTAAATCCTAGCGCCCATACCTGGGGCGCATGCGTGTAATTGATGCCAGGTTCGATTGTTTCCGGCCGTTGCAGGTAATGAGGCGCGTCAATGGAAGGACCTGGTTGGGGAAGATGATTTGGAATATTTGGATTGCCTTCGATGCGTGCTACGTCCGGCCGCGCGGCCAATGCCTCGGCCACGTCTCGTGTTCCCTTTGTCAGAACAGCGTTAACAATGTAAAAGGAGCGATGTTGTAATCCTCGTTCGCGCAGCCATTGGAGAATCGGACCCTGTGTGGTGTGCGCCTTATTCGACAGAGCGTTATATACGAAGCGCCCTTTCTCCGCTTTCGTCTGCAAGTTTGCAGCTTGGCCGAGGTCGGCCTGATCGGTGAGCACAACGAAAAATTCCGCTTGCTGACCATTCGCAGTGTGTTCCATCACCCATGGCGCGACCTTGCCAGGCTGCAACGCGAAATTCCCGCCGGCACTAGCCGCAAGGGCGGGCTGGCGCGAAACGGCGATCGTTCCTACGAAAGCGACGAAAGCGGCCAAAAGGAGCAGCGAACAAAAAATACGGCGCCAGGGGGACTGCGTAAACGTGGAAGCAGAGTTTGGATTTGTGATCATGGAATTACTAATGGGTTAGGATTGATTGGATGAAATTCTTGAAAGCCCGTCTTTGTTACCCAGAGCGCCGCGTGATGTCAAACCTTTTCGGCAAGGTTTGTCGGGGCGGCTCCCTAGACGACTACGTTTCCCCATCGGTTGCAAGGTGGCTTTTCGGCACCTGACATATTCCCGCTTTGGCGATTCTAGTCCCAGCGTGCTCGTTCGGAGCAACGGATCCATCTTAAAGCGGGGAACTCGCGAGTTTCGCTCGCGAGTTCCCACCTGAATGTCTGCATCAAGTTACCAGCTACGGACGAGGCGCAGGCGTCGGACGCGGTCTAGGCGTCGGGGAAGTCCGCCCCGGCGCAGTAGCCGTTGGCGTTGCCGTCGGAGGCGGAGTCGTTGCCGTAGTTGTAGCTGTAGCTGTAGCTGTCGGCGTTGCCGTCGGAGGTGGAGTCGTTGCCGTAGTTGTAGCTGTCGGCGTTGCCGTCGGAGGCGGAGTCGTTGCCGTGGCCGTGGCTGTCGGCGTTGGGCTGGGGCAAACACCACCGCCGTTATTGCGATGCCAGACCTCGTTTGTGAACACGAAGGTAGCTCCGTTTATGCCGCCTACACTCCAGATATCGCCGTTTCCGTAGAACCCGGCCTGGTTAGCCTGGCGGTTTTGTGGCTGGCAGAACAGGCGGTGATGAAGTCCCAAGTTCCTCCGGGCCAGGCTGACACATCGAGCTCATTGACCTGGTTGGTCGAGTTGAAGAAATTACCATCATTTGGCAGGTCTCCGCCCAGCGAGTACAGCTTGTTCGTTCCTGCATCATAGGCAAGGCCGAAGTCTGCCAGTTGCGGGGTGAATGCCGGGCCCGTATCCCATGTTCCAGGACTCATATCCAGACGCAAGGTGGTTGCATAGTTAAGCGCACCCGGGTCGAAGCCGCCGACTACGTATAGGAACTGACCTATCTGATGATAACCTGCCAGCAGGAAGGGACCCACTGGCGCCGGTGTTCCGGCCGACGACGTGTTAGTGCCTATGTTATAGACGTCCAGCTGGTTGCTAAAGGAGCCCGTCCCACCCGCCACAAACACCTGGCCGTTGAAGAAACCCGACGCAGAGCCGTAGTGATCCGGAACAAACGGATCGGGAGCCAATGACGTCCAGCTGTCACTGGCGATGTCGTAGGCTGCGAATCGGTTGGTGCCGGCGCCGTCCGCGCAATAGACGATGCCTCGCACTTTCATCGAGAGCGCAGGTAGGCGCTTCATCGGCAAATGGCATCGGCGCGCGCGACTCCCAGTTTCCAGTGGAAAGATCCATGCGGTTAACGGCATTCGTAGTGACGCCATTATCCACACCGCCGAAGACGTAGAAGTGCGTGGCCGTCTGGGCGAAGCCATAGCGCACGATCGTTGTCGGGTACGGGTTACCCGCTATCCACGGACCGGGTGTGCCTCCTGCTGTGCATGTAGGCGATGCGGTCGGTGTCGGGGTAGGTGAGATGCCGCCGCCGCATATATTGTCCAGGGTCACGGTATAGCCCGGGCAACCTGCATCAGGGGTCACTTCACTTACTACGATAACCAACGTCTGGCCGTCATCGACGTTGACCTGGAACGGTTGATCCGGATTCGGACTGAACCCTGAGTCTCCAATCCAGTTGGTGCAGATGTTATTTGGATCAAAGCTCCCCAGATAAGCGCCGGTAAAGATGAAGTTGGTGCCGGTGCACGCTGTGTTGGTATCCACCGTCACGCATTGAGTCGCGCCTGTCGTGTTGGTGAAGGAATACTCATCGTAATGGCGCGGAAGCCCATCGCCGAAAGTCGCACAGGTGGTACTCGCTGGACAGGTTTGCGGAATACCGCTGCGGAAGAGCCGATCGATCTGTGTAGGATCGCCGGTGTCGATGCTTCCGGTCACCTGGCAGCCACCCGGTGTCCCGTTGGTGTCGGCGTGGGCGACCCACCGCCAGCGCAGGTGTAAGTGACTTTCAAACCGTCTGTCAGCGTGGCGGTACCACACGAGAAGGTCGTAGCCGGACCAGTCGCGCTTGCTTGCACGCCGCTGGTTTCATCAAGGCCGTTGTCGGACGTTGCGCCATAGAAAACATCAAAGAAGCTTGAGCTGTTCTCGTAAAACACCACTTCAAAGTTGGCTGACGTAGTGGTGTCGGCAAAGTGCACAGCGCGCCACTCGATGTTAAACTGCCGGTTAGGCATAGTACCCGTGACTGAAGTGAAAATGCCGCAGTTGCCACCAGGGAAACCCGAGCAGCCGGCGAACCCGAGGTTATCTGTGCGCAGGTCATCCTGATACGGGAAAATGGCCATCTCCCAGCTGCTGCTCGGCAACACCTGACAGCCGTGGGTGAAGGGAGTCTCAGTGCCTATAAGGTCCAAACTGCCGTTTGAGGCTACGTTCGCACTGTTGAAGGTTTGCCCGTACACGCTGACTGGGAACGGAAGGGCAATGAGAGTGGCGCAATCGTCGCAATGGTTGTTTGTGTCGGTGTCGCCAGGCGTAATCGTGCCCGAACCGGTGCTTGTGGTATAGTCAGTGCATCCGGCAGGCGTCCCCGTTGCCGTTGGCGTCGGCGTGGCTCCTCCGCAGCTGGTTACTATTGTCCCGATTATCCGGTAAACCTGATCCGGGCCGCCTGCAGTGGGGATACAAGTCAGTTTATTCGTCCATGTAGGGCAGATACCAAATCCGCCTCCCGTGTTCTGCCACGCTGCAGGGCTGTTCGACTGCACTGTGCGGTCAGTCCAACCCCACTCGCCCTGCGTAGCGAAGTCCATGTTAGCCTGAATCTCAATCCAATATGTGCCTGCAGCAAGGCACGCCGCTGGGCTCAGGTTTACCGTGAAGGTGGTGCCCACCACCGCGACTGGCTGGTTGAGTGCGCTGAAAATTTGCGTGCCAGGAAGGCCCGCGTTGTTGGTGTAAATGAAGACGTTCCAATTGAAGGCAGGTCCGACGCCGTTGAAGTACACACCGTCAGCGTCGATGGACTCCACACTCCAAGTTTGACCGCCAGGCACAACAAAATCGTCGGCCAGATCGGCGCTAAAGGTGGGGAAGTCGTCGAACGTCGCGGACAACGTGGCATTGGCCGACGCGTTATTGTACTGGTCGTAGAGGACCACCTGCGGAGCTTTCGGCGCTCGCGGAATCGGGATTACGTGCACTGCGCGAACGCCACTGGTTGTCTGAGGAAGCTCCGATATGCGCGGCAGGTCTGGAATCCCGCGAACGTCATACGGCAGGGCGTTTTGCCCGATGCTTGGCTTTCTCGCAGCCGCGCGCCCAGCCAGGGCGCTCGCTGCCCCAGACTGAAAAACTTTTCCAGACGCGGCGGCTATCTGTGCCTTCGTTGGTGGCGCTTTGGTTGCCTGCGCTTTGGTTGAACTTAGCTTGTTGCGCTGCGCCAGCGCGAATGGGATCGCGCACACAGCAAGAAGCAGAAGCAGATAAAATGCGCCCCGGATAAGATGCGCTTTGATGGTGGGATTAATTTGTTTTTTCATTGGGTGTTGTTGTTCTCGTTTGAATCCTGATTTTCTAAATCGCAAATGTACTTTGCGAGCCGGACCCCCTTTTTAGTCTGGTAAACAAGAAAACGTCAAGACTTTTTTCTCATTTTTTAAAGACCAGGTTTGAAGAACGGATTACGCAGATGACACGGGGATGAGAATTACGAAGCAAATCACTAAAGCTGGACAATCAGTCGCTCTCGGCCCGAGACCTTGGGACCGGCACAGACTCCGCCTGTGTTCAGGCCGCTTAGCGTCGCATTTGGGAAATGCCAGCTCTGCTTGAACGTGCCGTATCCACACTGCGGGTGAGGCCGATTCCGCCACAGGCGGGGAACTCGCGAGGTTTCTCTCGCGAGTTCCCGCCGTAATCGTTCCAGTTACCGTTATGGACGCGGCGCAGGCGTAGGACGCGGTCTAGGCGTCGGGGAAGTCCGCCCCGACGCAGTAGCCGTTGGCGTTGCTGTCGGAGGCGGAGTCGTTGCCGTAACTGTAGCTGTAGCTAGCTGTCGGCGTTGCCGTCGGAGGCGGAGTCGTTGCCGTAGCTGTAGCTGTCGGCGTTGCCGTCGGAGGCGGAGTCGTTGCCGTAGCTGTAGCCGTTGGTGTCGCTGTCGCTGTCGCTGTCGGTGTTGGGCTTGGGCAACCGCCTCCGTTTGTGCGATGCCATACCTCGTTCGTGAACACGAAGGTAGCTCCGTTTATGCCGCCTACACTCCAGATATCTCCGTTTCCGAAGAACCCGGCTTGGTTAGCCTGGCGGTTTTGCGGTGGCAGAACAGGCGGTGATGAAGTCCAAGTTCCTCCGGGCCAGGCTGACACATCGAGCTCATTGACCTGGTTGGTCGAGTTGAAGAAATTACCATCATTTGGCAGGTCTCCGCCCAGCGAGTACAGCTTGTTCGTTCCTGCATCATAGGCAAGGCCGAAGTCTGCCAGTTGCGGGGTGAATGCCGGGCCCGTATCCCACGTTCCAGTACTCATATCCAGACGCAAGGTGGTTGCATAGTTAAGCGCACCCGGGTCGAAGCCGCCGACTACGTATAGGAACTGACCTATCTGATGATAACCTGCCAGCAGGAAGGGACCCACTGGCGCCGGTGTTCCGGCCGACGACGTGTTAGTGCCTACGTTATAGACGTCCAGCTGGTTGCTAAAGGAGCCTGTCCCACCCGCCACAAACACCTGGCCGTTGAAGAAACCCGACGCAGAGCCGTAGTGATCCGGAACAAACGGATCGGGAGCCAATGACGTCCAGCTGTTACCGGCGATGTTGTAGGCTGCGAATTGGTTGGTGCCGGCGCCGTCCGCGCAATAGACGATGCCTCCACTTTCATCGAGCGCGCAGGTAGGCGCTTCATCGCCAAATGGCATCGGCGCGCGCGACTCCCAGTTTCCAGTGGAAAGATCCATGCGGTTAACGGCATTCGTAGTGAAGCCATTATCCACACCGCCGAAGACGTAGAAGTGCGTGGCCGTCTGGGCGAAGCCATAGCGCACGATCGTTGTCGGGTACGGGTTACCCGCTATCCACGGACCGGGTGTGCCTCCTGCTGTGCATGTAGGCGATGCGGTCGGTGTCGGGGTAGGTGAGATGCCGCCGCCGCATATATTGTCCAGGGTCACGGTATAGCCCGGGCAACCTGCATCAGGGGTCACTTCACTTACTACGATAACCAACGTCTGGCCGTCATCGACGTTGACCTGGAACGGTTGATCCGGATTCGGACTGAACCCTGAGTCTCCAATCCAGTTGGTGCAGATGTTATTTGGATCAAAGCTCCCCAGATAAGCGCCGGTAAAGATGAAGTTGGTGCCGGTGCACGCTGTGTTGGTATCCACCGTCACGCATTGAGTCGCGCCTGTCGTGTTGGTGAAGGAATACTCATCGTAATGGCGCGGAAGCCCATCGCCGAAAGTCGCACAGGTGGTACTCGCTGGACAGGTTTGCGGAATACCGCTGCGGAAGAGCCGATCGATCTGTGTAGGATCGCCGGTGTCGATGCTTCCGGTCACCTGGCAGCCACCCGGTGTACCTGTTGGCGTTGGCGTCGGTGTGCCGCCCTGGCAATTACGTAGCCAGTTGCCCGCGTTGACTATCACCTTCCCCCAATCCCCGCTTTGCGTAGCATCGGACCCGACATAGGCTGTGACGCCGACAGTCGTGTGCCCGCCGCTGACCGGCCGGTACGCTACCAGTGAGTCGGCGAAGTTATCCTGCGCTACCTCTGTCGCTCCAGCAGCGGGCGTTACGAGGTTCTCAAAGTCGCTGTTAAGCATGGTAACACCAGCCATCAGCGGGTGCCCCGCGTTAAACGTGCCCAGTGAGAATGCATTGAACTGGATATTAGTCGTGTAGTCGTACGGATTGTAGTTGCCGCTTACCCATCGGCCGTTGACTCCGTACGGCTGCCCCGGCCCGTAGTGGCTAAAGCCGGTACTGGACAACTACCCCGCCTCCGTCCACGTAGTCAGCCAGGTTGTTACCTAGCGTATCTCCGTCCAGGAATGGGAAATTGCTGTACGGCACAACAATTTCGTATTGCTGAAGCTGAGCCAGAGTCGGCGTCCCAGCCTGTGCATCGAAGAGGTCAACCGCGAGCACATTGGGTTCGGCCAGGATCTCCGATTGCAGCTGCGTAGGCGGCGCCGTATCGGCATAGACGATAAGCACGTGGAATTGGCATCCACCCGGTGTCCCTGTAGGAGTCGGCGTTGGCGTGCCTCCGCCGCCTATCGTTCCGTTAATCCGGTAAACCTGGTCAGGACCGCCCGCGGTGGGTACGCAGACCGCCAGCTTTGGCGCCCAAGTCGGACAGACGCCGAAGCCGCCGCCTGGGTTCTGCCAAGCCGCAGGGCTGTTCGACTGCACCGTGCGGTCGGTCCAGCCCCACTCGCCCTGCGTGGCGAAGTCCATGTTGGCCTGGATCTCGATCCAATAGGTGCCGGAGCCCAGAACCGCCGCAGGAGTCAGGTTTACCGTGAAGGTGGTGCCAACCACCGCGACTGGCTGGTTTAGAGTGCTGTAAACTAGCGCGCCGGGCAAAGTACCGCTGTTGCTGTAAATGAAGACGTTCCAATTGGTGGCTGGTCCGACACCGTTGAAGTACACACCGTCGGCATCGATCGACTGCACATTCCAAGTCTCACCTCCGGGCACCACAAAGTCGTCAGCGAGATCGGCGCTAAAGGTGGGGAAGTCGTCGAACGTCGCGGACAACGTGGCATTGGCCGACGCGTTATTGTACTGGTCGTAGAGGACTACCTGGGGAGCCTTCGGCGGTCGCGGAATCGGGAGCACGTGTGCGGCACGAACGCCACTGGTCGTCTGAGGAGCCTGCGAAATGCGCGGCAGGGATGGAGCACTGCGAACATCGTAAGGAAGAAACCGCGAGCCCGCGTTGGACTTTGAAGCGGCTTTAGAGTGAACGCCCGAGAGCTTCGTCGCCTGAGCCGCTCCGCTCGCAGGCGGCGCAGCCTGTGGTGGCTTTAACGCGGACAGTGGCGTCAGTAGCTTGGCTGCTACCTTTGTCACCGGTCGCTTCGTAGCATTTCGCTGCGCCAATGCGAATGGAATCGCGCAGACGGCGACAAGCAGCAGCAGATACAATGCGCCCCGAATAAGATGCGCTTTGATGGTAGGATTAATTTGCTTTTTCATTGGGTGTTGTCCTTGCTGATTTTTGACATTGCAAAGGTAGATTTAGCAACCGGGACACCCGTTTTAGGCAGGTGGGCCGAGAAATGTCAATACTTTTTTAAGCAATTTTTGGTTAGCTCGAATGGATACCGGCCCTCGCCAGGGCTACGGCGAGGCAGGCGACACCAGTTCTGTAGACCGCGGATGGCTGCATCATCGGTGGCGGAGTCTCTGCGACGCCCGTTGCTTACGGCTCGTGGAGCTCGCCACCCCGTTTTCTGCCAAATGACAACGCTTCAACCAATCACGCTCGCCCCGCGTTTCCTCATCGATGACAGCGACCGCACGGTCGTAAGTAGCCTTTGCGTCCTCGTGGGAGTTACCAACAGCGGTCATCCCTGTTCTGCCCAACTCACCCAAGGCGCTCATCATGTGAAACACGACGCCTGTCTGGCGAGTTTGATCGAAATGCAGGTTGTGCCTCACGACGATGTCGAACAGATCGTCTGGAGTAAGAGTTCGATAGCGTGGCGACTCGACGTGATCGCTGGCAACAAAAAATTTCTGCTGGCCATTGGGAGCCGTGAAAATGCCAGTCTCGGGATCGTAGGTGCCATCGGTAAGAAACTGCAGAGTCAAAAACGGATGAGTCGTGCCGCCTTTTCTTAAGTTAATCTCGATTGCGTACAGTTCCCACTTTCCCTTCGTTCGCGCGCACCACCACAAAATCGAGGGCGAAGCGGCCGATAACGCCTTCTTTGGCCAAACGCCTGCCTACCTTCGCAGCTTCCTCAGTGATCAGACCGGCATAAGCTGTGTCGGCCGGGAAAACGCAGCCGAGATAGCTTTGCCCTGTCGGCCCGCCCAGGAGCTGGTCATGCGTTGATAACAATTCAACCTTACCGAGCGGCGTGACGCGAAGCTGCACGCTGGGCTTCGGAACTCTTCTCCCATGATCCGTTCCTCGACGATCCCTTTCGCTCCTGTAGCTTCTTCATGTAACTGTCGTAAGTAGCTCCCTCTGACTCGAACTTCATTGCGCGAAGGCATTCTTCTAAATAGTTTTGTCTGCTGTAGCCGGGGTCGCTGATCCCGGCTGGCCGGCATCACCGATGCCGGCTACAGGAAGTCCTGTTAGATCAATTACAGCATTGCCTTCACCCGATACGCCTTCATTCAGCTTTACCATCACCTGCTCCATCGAAGGCTTGGTCATCCGCATTTGCGCGATCGCCTCGATCGAGCCCTTCCTTGCTGCCAATATCCTCGCGGCCCAACGGATATGGAACATTTTCTTCGCCTGAAAATTTTCCGGCAGCCGCTCTTTGTTCCCAGCGGGAAAAATTTTGGATCCGCGCCGTACATCGGAATGCCCAGCCGCAACGCCAGTTCTTTCTCGCGGTTCGTGGTGTTAAAGGGAACAAGGTGTGCGCGATTGGGATCCATAATCAGCGAGCGGATGCGCTCGATCAGTCGTGGCCGCTCCAGTAGTTTCTCGCTGAGCGGCCGCACTGACCCGTCCATCGGTGAAGGCAGGAATAGCCGCTGCCGCGCATGGCTTGGGATGACGCCCGGAAGAAGATCGAGGTAATAATCGATGATGCTCGGCAGAATCGTTCGCGACGTTACGTAAATCAGGCGAGCGCGCGGCTGGCGCAGCAGCAGTAACAGGAATAAGAACCGCTCCTCGTACGCTTGGATCACTGCGCCCGAGTCAATCGCGTCGATCGACATCGAGGGTACGACCACGATCGTTTGCGGGTCCTGGTTGAATCGCTCGATCGATTTCCACAACGGCACCAGCTTCTTCTGTAACTGATCGAATTCGGCTTGTGATGCCTTCGAGACTTCTCGTTCGAACATAAGCGGGCTACTAAAGCAAATCCGCAAAACAAATCGAGCGATTTGGGCGGAAGCTTGATAACACAGCTCGAAAATCCCGGGTTATGACGCGTTACCTCCGGCGGCCGAACGAATAGCCGCGATGGGTTCTTCCGCCACCTATCGCGCGCCGGCCGCTGGTGGCTGATTCCGACTCGAAGAGTGCCGTGTACAGATAGGGGAAAATCTCCAGCTTCAGTCGTGGAATTTTCTGGCCAATGAAACGTTCGATCGCTTGCAACGCGGGCAACTCCTGGCCGCTTAGAAGCGTGAATGCGTCGCCGACATTTTGCGCCCGTCCGGTGCGCCCGATCCGATGGACGTAATCTTCGGGATGCTCGGGCACATCGTAATTGATCACGTGACTCACACCGGCGATGTCGAGTCCCCGCGATGCGATATCGGTCGCCACCATCACTTCGTATTTGCCGCTCTTGAAGCCTTCGAGCGCCTCGATCCGTTCGCGCTGTGTCCGATTGGAGTGCAACACCGCGACCGCATGCTTACCCTGCTTTAATTGATGCGCGATGCGATCGGCGCCGTACTTGGTTCTGCAGAAAATCAGCGCGCTGTCGAAGTTCGTTCGCTCGAGCAAAGCCATTAGCAGATCGAATTTTTGTTCAGCGGCAACGGGATAAACCGCGTGGGTGACTGTTTCGGCAGGCGAACGGCGTACGCCAATTTCCACTAACTCAGGATCGCGCAACACCCATGCCGCCAGACGTTCGATCTCCGGGGGCAACGTGGCCGAAAATAGCAAAGTCTGCCGCTTTGTTGAGATTTTCTCAACGATCCGGCGCACGTCCGGCAGAAAACCCATATCCAGCATCCGGTCCACTTCATCGAGCACGAGAATTTTTATCTCTTTGAGATTCATGGTACGCTGCTCCAGCAGATCCAGCAGGCGTCCGGGTGTCGCGACGAGAATATCGACGCCGCGCTTCAGTTCCTCCCGTTGTTTCCCGTAACCCACGCCGCCGTGCACAAGACTCACTCGCAAATCTGTAAAACGGCCATAATCGCGGAACGCCGTTTCCACTTGCGCGGCCAGTTCGCGCGTGGGCTCGAGCACGAGACAACGGAAGCCGCCGTGCTTTGCCAGCAACGTTAGAATCGGTAAAGCAAACGCCGCGGTTTTGCCAGTGCCGGTTTGTGCCGTTCCGATCAAATCTTTTCCGGCAAGAACAATCGGGAACGCACGAAGCTGGATCGGCGTTGGCTCAGCGAAGCCCATTGCCTGCGTTCCACGCACGACCTCGGGCAGAAGTCCAAAACGATTAAATGACACGCAGATAGCTTAAAGCGCAGATGCGTTTTACGCAGGTTAAAAAAGGTTAAAAGAGTTACGAGGTTACAAACGGGATTTGTTGTAGTCTAGACCTTAACCCCGGCTCCGTGCGTTCTTTCGGGCACCTTTGGATGCGCGCGATCTCACAAAACTCGGCCCCACCCTGAAAATCCGAAGAGACATAAATTTTTGCCACGCGTCTGCCCAATCAGTATGACCGGTCGCTCTAATCCAATCCCCAAATGCAAAAAAATCTGCGTCCCGTTTCGCGTCTGCGTGCCGCAGCCTCGGCAAAGGCGCATTGTTCACTTCGCGCACATTACTCACTTTCGTTCTTTGCATAGCCGCATTTTCGGTTGTGACAGGAACGCTTTTGGCAGTTTTCCGCTGTGGAACGCCGACGAACGTTACCCAGAGAAGTTTTACGTTCGCTGAACGCGTCGCGTATCCGCGAGCGATTGAGGACGTTTACTGGCGGCACCGCATCTGGCCCCCAATCGCGGGGAGCGTCCTGATCCCAGCCATCGCTGGATGCAGTGATGTCGCAGGCGCAGCTTGAAAACAAAGTCACAGATTACCTTCGCAAATCACAAGCCCTCGGGGATTGCTGGCAACGGCCAATCAGTCCCAAGCAGTTACAAGCTGAAGGATCGCATGGCAAAGCACACCAAACAACCCGAGGTGTTGCGTGAGCTCTGACGAAAGATCGTTTAAGACTGGATACCGTTTTATGGCAATGGTCGCGGTCGCGGAGTGGGGGCGGCCTCGACCGCCGAGTAGGCCGAAGCGAACTTCCAAATTCGCATCAAATCTTGCATTAGAGCGCCCCAGACAAGTCCGTGATGGCTATGGCGTCGTAGCCTGCACACGAGAGAGCATGCGGTCCACGGAGATTGACCAGTCTTTCTTGTCATTCGTGTTTTCGGGCGCCAAGATCGCGTTGCACTCATGAATCAAACACGTCGCGAAGACCCGCACGCGCCGCTGAGTTACCAAGGCGCCTGGCGCATCGTCTGGCTGATTTTTTTCCTATTCATCGTTTGGTTAATTCTGCGGGCGCTGCAGCCGGCGATTTTGCTTTTTGCACTGGTCTTCCTGGTGGCAATGGTCCTGAACCCAATCGTGGTCTGGCTGCACAAACATCGCGTCCCCCGCTTCGCCAGTGTGATACTGTTGATGCTTGCGCTCATCGCTCTGACTACCACGATCATCGTGTTTGCGATCCCACCGTTGACCAGTCAGACGCAGGAATTGTTGCGGAGCGCACCCAAACTCGCGCAAGGTCTTCAAACTCGGATCGAATCGCTCACGCGAAGTTATCCGGCACTTCGCCAGGCGTTACCCCACACTGACGAGATCGCAAGCAAAGTTGCCGCAGCCGCCGCAATCATCGGCAATATTTTGCTCAGATCGACACTTGGACTGGTCGGCGGCGTCGCCAGCGTTGTACTCGCCATCCTATTGCTGATCTTTGTGCTCGCCAACCCGCGCCCGCTCGTGGCCGCGTATCTGGCGCTCGTGCCCGATCGATATCGCGTGCAGGCGCATCGGACTCTTGCGCGCATGATGCAGCAGATGACCGCCTGGGCGCGCGGCGTTGCTATTAACGGGGTTATCACCGGCCTCTCGATCGGCGTGTTACTTTCGTTAGTCGGCGTGCAGCCAGCGCTCATCTTCGGCGTATTCGCTTTTTTCGGTGAGTTTCTGCCAAATATCGGCGCGTTCCTGGTTTCGATTCCGATTTTGCTGGTCGCGCTGAGCATGGGCGCCACAAAATTCTGGCTAGCACTCGGCGTGATCGTGCTGGTTTATCAGGTTGAATTAAATGTTCTTGTGCCGGGCGTGCTCGGCAAAGAAATGCGGTTGCATCCGGTCAACATTTTGTTTTTTACGCTGGCGACCGCCGAATTGTTTGGGCTATTGGGAGTGTTTCTCGCTGTTCCTGCCGCAGCGCTGGTGCAAATTGTGATCGACGAATTTTACTTGGAACCCCGCAAACTGGACCGTGCCGCACTCGATCGCGAAGCTGCCGCGCTCGTGGAAGCTAAGAAGTGACAATTGGGTAGGGCGTCTATCCACTCGTCGCTCAGAGACCGCGGCTACAGTTTGTTTCGAGAGAAAAGCTTTGACATCACCCGTCCAATTTCAGTAAAACCGGGCTACGGAAAAATTCATTACACAATGTCAAAGCTGAAAGTAATCCTTACCGCTTTCGTGGTTCCTTTAGTTCTGCTGTTTGCCTCGCCCAATCTGGCCTCGTCTAATTCCGCAATAAAGAAAAACCAGAATGGCCATGGCCTAACTGGAACGCTTCAAAAGATGATTGTGGAAAACGGAAGCGTCGCGATACAACTCGATCTCAACGGATTGAATGGAAGCGATTCGCTGGTAGCACGGCCAGTCACATTGCACTTCGCTGCGGCGGCCAATTCTTTCTTTCCCATTCTAGTGTTTAACGATCTGTTGCGTGGCCTCGAGCCGGGATCGATGCGATTAGCTTTGCAAGGTTCCTCATCAGCCGGGGTCAACGCCCCCAACTACAGCCTGCCTGCCACATTACGTGCGTCTCTTCAGCGGCTCATAGTTGAAAAACTTCATTCTGGCCAGGGGTTCGAGCTTGCAGTCCGCGACAGCAACACAGGATTCACTTTTTTCAATATTGAAGGGCACCAGTATGATTACGACGCCGGTGCGCAGTCGCTTACCATCACGGGAGGCAGACTCCTCCTTTCAAAACAATTTGCCAACGCGCTTGGTGTTCCATCGGACGCTGGTGCATCGGTCGGAACAATTTCTATCGGCGCGGGGATGCGAGCGATCCAAATCGATCACCTTGTCAGGGGCGAAACCGAATCGATGATCCTGCCATCCATGCAACATGCGCGCGGCTCAGAGCTGCCAAACCTTGTGCCCGGGCCCGATGTTATCGTTGGAGATGTTGAGGACGTGGCACAATTTAATGCTCCTGTCGGGACGCAGGTTGGACTGGCGATAGGGACAGACTCCTGCAACAACGGCGATCAGCCAATCGATTGGTTTGCCTTGCCTCAAACCGATCATCCGGTCGTTCCGCAGAACCTCTATCGTATGAGCGGAGGCGAGAGCAACGACGAACGCTTCGAGCAAATCGGGCAGTCATGGATGAAGCATACGTTTCTGGCATTGGAAGACTTCGTTTGCGGCGCTTGTAACACCAGCGGTTGCCAAACAGGTTCGCATCTCTGCCCGGGCTGTTCCGACCCATACGTGTCAGGTCTGAATGGCGACCAGGACAGCATCGGCTCGCGCGCCTGGGTCAATCCTTTCACCGGATCGTTCCCATCAAACGCCAACGATCACAGCGGACATGTGCACAACGCCGTGTCGCACCGGATCCTCGTGGAGACGAGTGATCTAATGCCAGGGGGAAATCCGGGTGCAAGTTATTTCGGCGAAGCCGCCTATATCAGCCCCCATGAATATACGTGGTGCCAGTCGCACCCCACGGAGTGTAACATGTTCAACAATTTCTCCTATCGTCAGTTCTCGGTAAGCGGCGGCCCGACATTTTTTAACTTTTCGCCGGTAAGTTCTACCGTCCGAATGCAACCTGCTATCCAGGCCTGGGCAGCTACCGGCGCTACAGTCAATCAGGTTGAGCCCGATCCGGGCAACGATGGTATTTTCTTCGTCGGTTACAAGGTGATAGACCACGGCAATGGATCCTGGGGCTATGAGTATGCCGTATTTAACATGAACCTGGATCGCGCCATTCAATCCTTTACGGTACCTCTTGGCGGTGGAGTTACTCTCAATCCAAGCCTCATCGATTTCCATGCTCCGGCTCAGCATCCTGGCTGGCCACACGACGGCACTCAGGGAGATGCTGGATACAGCAACGAACGCTGGGGCAACGATTACCAGATTGGCAACACCTCCATAACCTGGAACTGCGAACCGTTTGCGGTAAACCAGAATGCGAACGCGATTCGCTGGGGCACATTGTATAACTTCCGGTTCAATGCCGATCAACCGCCACAGGCAGCCAATGCAACCGTCGGCTTTTTCAAAACAGGTTCGCCAATGATGGTTGCGATCCAGGCGCCGGCAGCAGGCGCCACGCCAACGCCAACGCCAACGCCAACGCCAACGCCAACGCCAACGCCAACACCGACGCCAACACCGACTGCAACGGCGACTCCTACACCCACAGCGACCGCGACGCCGACTGCCACTGCAACAGCAACTCCGACTGCAACGCTAACACCGAGCGCCACTCCGCGGCCGACTCCGACACCGAGGTCCAACCCGTCGCCAAGGGCTCGTCCCACACCCGCACCTCGCCCCTAGCCCTGCCCCCAGCCTGCCCGTCTGAGAAGTGATCAGTGATTAGGCGTAAACCGTCTCCTTCCGAATACGTTGCGTCCAGCAGTGTGACAGAATTGTTAAAAATCTTTTTTTGCATCGGCCGCGAGCACGTGAGAAAAATTATCCAGTCAATCTCCGCCAGCCTTGCCCAATTAGGAGGATCCGCACAATGTCAAAATTAACGCTTACCGCTTTCGCGCTGCTCTTAGCTCTATTTCTGGGGGATAGCCCGGAAAATTATGCAGCCCAATCCAGACAGAAGTTTTCCAGCGCGCCAACCGGAACGCTTCAAAAGATGGTCTTGGAAAACGGAAGTGTGACCATGAACCTCGATCTAAACGGATTGAACGGAAGCAATGACCTGACGACTCGACCCGTCGCATTGCAGTTTGCCGCTGCGACGAACTCGTTCTTTTCCGTTCTCGTTCTGAACGATCAGTTGCGCGGTCCTGAGCCGGGCTCGATCGCGCTTGTCCCGCAAACGCGACCGAATCCCCTGCTTCCAGCCGCGCTGGCCGCATCTCTCAAGCGGCTCGTCGTGGAGGAGCTTGCGCCCGGGGCACCGTTCGACCTCGTCGTGCGCGATGCCAGGACCGGTGTGACATTTTTCAACGTCGAGGCACACCAATATTATTATGATGCCAAGGCACAGTCGCTGAACATTCAAGGGGGGCGGCTTTTGATTTCAAATGAATTCGCGAAGGCGCTCGGCCGGCCATCGGATGCGGGAGCCAACATTGGCAGCATTTCGATCGGAGCGGTGCTGCAACCCATCGAGATCACTCAGCTGATCAATGGCAAGGCCGTGTCGGTGACCATGCCGCCGCTACGCCGCTCAGCCGGCGAAGAGACGCCCACGCTGGTTCCCGGCCCAGATGTGATTGTTGGCGATCTGCCCAGCATGGCGCAATTCGGCAGTGCCGGAACACAGGTCGGTCTGGCTGTGGGTACTACTTCCTGTAACAACGGGACCGAGCCGCTTCACTGGTTCGCATTGCCGCAGACGGACCACCCCGTTATTCCGCAAAATTTTTATCGTATGAGCGGCGGCGCCAGCAACGACGAGCGCTTCGAACAAATCGGCCAATCCTCATGCAAACACGCATTCCTGGCATTGGAAAATGATGCTTGTAGTTTTGGCTGCAACACCAGTGGTTGCACCACCGGCTCCAATCTATGCCCGGGATGCTCCGACCCCTATACCGCCAGTCTTAATGCGGGGCCAAGTTTGGGTTCGCGCGCATGGATCAATCCCTTTACCGGTGCGTACCCTTCAAACTCCAACGACCACACTGGTCACGTGCATGATGGCGTGTCGCACCGCGTCATCGTTGAAACAGATGACTTGAACACGACGCTAAATCAAGGCGCCACCTATTTTGCTGAAGCGGCATACATCACCCCACATGAATATACTTGGTGCCAGCCGCATCCTGGCGAATGCAACATGTACAACAACGCTTCCTATCGTCAGTTCTCCGTTAGCGGCGGCCCGACCAATTTCACATTTTCGGCCGTCGATAACACAGTGCGGATGAAACCTGCTATTACGGCGTGGGCAGATACGAGTGCCACGTTGAGCCTAGTGGAGCCTGACCCCGGTAACGATGGTATTTGGTTTATGGGCTATAAAGTGACTAACCCAACCAAAGGAGTCTGGCACTATGAATATGCGCTTTATAACCAAAATCTCGATCGCGCTATTCAATCTTTTAGTGTGCCTTTGCTGCCCGGAGTGAACGTCAGCAATATAGGGTTCCACGCGCCACCCCAGCATCCTGGCTGGGCTAACGATGGCACCCAGGGAGATTCTGGATATAGCAGCGCGTCCTGGACTGTTACACAGGCTCCCGATTCTGTAATGTGGAACACCGAAACAATTGCGCAGAACCAGAACGCCAATGCGATTCGCTGGGGCACATTGTATAATTTCCGGTTCGATGCCGATCAACCGCCGCAAGAAACCAATGCGACGGTCGGCTTTTTCAAAACCGGTTCACCGATGACGGTTGCGATCCAGGCACCTGCCGGCGGCGCGACGCCTACTCCGACGCCGACAGCGACTGCGACCGCTACTGCAACGCCCACTGCGACTGCAACAGCAACCCCGACTCCAACACTAACCCCGACAGTCACTCCGCGGCCGACGCCGACACCGAGGTTTAGCCCGCCACCCCGACCGCGTCCAACTCCCGTGCCGCGTCCGTAGTTCTCAGCGATCAGACACGTGGAGCTGTCGCCGCGGCGAACCGATCCACCTTCAAGACAGCGACGTTATCGCCCAGCGTCGCGCGTCATCTTCGTGAGCGGCGCAGAAATTTTCGGAAAATGTTCTTGGCTTTTGTCGTGAGTGCATGAGAAAAATGAAGTTAACTCACTGTTGAGCCAGGTTCATCGCAATCAGAAGGTTTAATACAATGTCAAAAATAATGCTTACCGGTTTCACCCTGCTGCTACTTTTTTTTCTCGGCAATAGCTCAGGAAACTGCGCAGCACAATCCAAACAAAAACCTGCGGGCAGCCACCCTGCGGGCCGTCTTGACGGCGGGACCGGAACGCTTCAAAAAATGATCGTGGAAAACGGAAGCGTAACGCTGAACCTGGATCTTAACGGATTGAACGGAAGCGACGCGTTGATCACCAGACCGGTCACACTCAATTTCGCCGCCGCAATCAATTCGTTCTTCCCGATTCTGGTTTTTAACGATCTGTTGCGCAGTCCTGAACCGGGCTCGATCGCGCTCGTTCCACTAGTCCGACCAAATCCCCTGCTTCCCGCCGCGCTGGCCGCCTCTCTCAAGCAACTTGTGGTCGAAAAGCTTCCCTCCGACGCGGCATTTGATCTCGCTGTGCGCGACGGCAAAACGGGATTCACCTTCTTTAATATTGAAGGACACCAATACGATTACGATGCTCAGGCGCAATTATTAAGCATCACAGGGGGACGGCTGATTGTCTCCAAGGAACTCGCGGCATCCCTTGGCCGCGCGTCAGACGCCGGCGCAGTTGTCGGCCAAATCGCCATCGGCGCGGCGATGCAACCCGTCGAGATCACACGGCTCGACGAAAACGGCGACGTGAAATCGGCAACGCTGCCAGCACTTCACCAACCGGGAGTCGGGACAATCCCGGGCCCGGACGTCATCGTCGGCGACCTGATTGGCCTAGATCAACTGGACAATGGTTCAGTGAACGGGCGCGTTGGCCTCGCTTTGGGAACCGATGCTTGCAACAAAGGGACAGAGAACGTGGATTGGATTGCCTTGCCGAGCAACGATCATCCGTTCATTCCGCAGAATGTCTATCGAATGAGCGGCGGCGCCGATAACACCCAGCAGTTCGAACAAATCGGCCAATCCTGGGGTAAGCACGCGTTTGCGGCGGCATCTTCAAATACGTGCGGCTTTGGATGCAACGGCGTAGGCGGCAGCCATCTAGGCTCCGGCTGCTCTGATGCATACGGCTCGGGTCTAAACGGGAGCCAGGGCGGCATCGGTTCGCGCGCATGGGTCAATCCATTCACCGGAAGCTTCCCTGGTTCGACAGCGAACGACCACAGCGGGCACAATCACGACGTAACATCTCACCGAATTCTGGTGGACGTTAACGACTTGAACACGTCGCTGAACCCGGGAGCGACTTATTTTGCCGAGGCGGAATATATCGTGCCGCATGAATACACCTGGTGCCAAAGTCATCCGGGCCAGTGCAACATGTATAATAACGCTTCGTACCGTCGGTACACCGTAACGGGAATCAACCAGCCCTTTAGTTTTACCAGCGCAGGTGCGACCGTGCGAGAACAGCCGGCGATCATGGCTTGGACCGGCGCGACGGTAAATCAGATTGAGCCTGACCCGGGAAACGATGGCATCTGGTTCATGGGCTACAAAGTCACGAACCCAACTGCCGGCGTCTGGCACTACGAATATGCACTCTATAACCAAAACCTCGACCGTGCCATCCAATCCTTCAGGGTGCCTATTGGACCCGGAGTAAACCTCTCTAACGTCGGATTTCATGCGCCACCTCAGCATCCCGGCTGGGCCCATGATGGCACCCAGGGAGATGCCGGATACAGCAGCACGTCGTGGAATGTTACTCAGGACGCAAACTCCATCACTTGGAGCACGGAAACCTTTGCGCAGAATCAGAACGCCAACGCGATTCGCTTTGGGACCATGTATAACTTCCGGTTTGATGCGGATCAGCCGCCAGAGAGTGTCAATGCGACAGCAGGCTTTTTCAAGACAGGCTCGCCGATGATGGTTGCGATCCAAGCACCGGCAGGAGTCGGCACACCAACTCCCACGCCGACAGCCAGCCCAACCGCGACTGCAACAGCCACAGCAACACCAACCGCGACAGCGACGGCGACGGCAACGCCGACTCCAACGGCTACATTCACACCAACACCAACAGCTACGGCTACCGCCACGCCTACATCAACAACGACCGCTACGCCTACTCCAACGGCCACAGTGACACCAACAGCGACCGCTACGCCTACTCCCAGGCCGACCCCGACGCCAAGGTCCGGCCCGTCACCAAGGATACACCCGACTCCAGTGCCGAGACCGTGATTCCAGCGATTTGTAAAGAGTGCTTAGTGGTCGGTTGTCAGTAATGGATTGTCGTTTATTAGTGGTTGGAACCGCCTGATACTTAAGGAACTTTTAACCGTAACCTCTACATTCAACACCCGATGATTACTTCAAAAACTCTAGTTGCAATAATACTCATGACTGCGCTTGGCTGCGCTGTGGCCACGTCGGCAAGCGCAGCGATTATCAACATCACTCCCAGCAAGGACAACACTCTCTACGAGTACAATCCCGATGACGGCGACCGCAGCAATGCGCTTGGTCTTCATTTTTTCGCTGGTAACACGGCCGAACCTGAGATCCGCCGAGGCGTGATTGCGTTTGACATTGCCGGACAAATTCCTCCCGGGTCGACGATCACAGCCGTGACCCTGAGCCTGAACATGTCTAAAACGTTGTTGGATGATGCGCGAACTGTCGAGCTGCATCTGCTGCTTGCCGACTGGGGAGAAGGAACATCCATCGCACCCGGGGAAGAAGGAGACGGAGCGCCGGCTACGCCCAATGACGCCACTTGGCGACACCGTTTTTTTGACACGATTTTTTGGACTAACGAAGGCGGCGACTTTTCCGCTACAGTCAGCGCAACTCAGGCGGTCGGCCCGATCGGACAGTATATCTGGAGTTCTGCGCAAATGGTTGCCGACGTCCAATCATGGTTGGATAACCCGGCCAGCAACTTCGGCTGGCTCGTATTGGGAGACGAGTCGACCAGTATAACGTCAAAACGGTTCGATACTCGTGAGAGCACCAGCCCGCCTGTGCTGACCATTCAATACATAGCAGGACCCAGAGTTCTGCCCACGCCGCGGCCTCGCCCCACTCCGGCCCCGCGTCCGTAAGCACTGCTAACACAGGCATCTTGCCTGTTAGTAACGTGTATATCCTAGCCCGCAGACGGCGGCAGGCTGGGAGTCCGTCCGATCTGTCAGCTTCAAATCAGAGTGACCTCAGCGTTCGTCAGGCATTGCTTTCGCAGCACCGAGTTGGTTTGCTTGCTGCAAATGCTTTTCCGCCAGACCAGTCATGCCGAGATCTTGGAGCCGCCGTCCAAGCGCCCAATGGTAAAGCGGATTGTTGGGAGTGAACTGGTCGGCTTGTTTTTCATAAATATCCGCTTCGTCAAGCTTGCCTGATGCGCGCGCTGCGCCGGCAAGCTCGTTATTTGCCAGCACCAGCTGCGCGTTGCGCTGCACAGCGTCCGTCCAAACCGAAACAGCTTCCTCCCTGCGGCCCAGTTGCCAGAGCGATTCGCCTTTTTCCTGCCGCGCGAGAATCAAGTCCTCTCTTTCGGCCAGAGCTTCATCCAGACTGGCTCGCGCTTCGTCGGAACGCCCCAGACGATTCAGAATGGCTCCGCGATAGTAAAGACTCAAAGCTTTGCTCTCATCTTTTTGGTAAGCTGCGGCTTTGGCGAGAGTTTGCACCGATTGCTCGGCGTCGCCCAACAGAAATTGAAACCAGGCCAGCTTCGGCAGTGACTCGCTGTTGACAAAGAGCCCCAGCTTCGAGGCGTCGTCATAATGCTTTTTCCCGTTGATAATGTTCTGTCGATCAGCCGGACTAAGCCAGCGGACGGGGTTAACTTGTGCAAGAGCAAGCTCGTCAGGCAACTGGATTTTTTGAAACGCGAGATTGCCCCGGAACTCGTGGTAGCGCACCCAGCCACTGTGTGCGTTCAATCCAACCCAAGCGCAGGCGAAGATCGCAAATCCCCAGCCCGCTTTGTGCACTTTACCGGAAGACTTCAAATTGAAACGGTAAAAGGACAATTCCCGCGCCCGAAACAATTGCCACAACTTCAAAGTGAGAAACGTTGTGACTGCGGCGCAACCGAGCGCCATCAGGAATGGAACCAAAGCGTAAACGCCGCGAACGGCGAGGAAACTTCCCAAAAACACCACAGCGCCGACGATCTCTTCAGACCAGCTGAGCGAATAGTTCCTCTTGATCGCGTTGGATTTTGGAGCGGTAAGCGTTGGCTTGCCGAATCCGAAATACAATGCGTCGTTCGGGCAAACGCTGACGCAATCCATGCATTTCATGCAACCCGGATCGACCACCATCCCGTACTGCTTTACTTCGGCATGCACCAACACGTTGGAAGTGCAGGTGGCAGTGCAATGGCCGCATTGATTGCACGCAGGAGTGACGCGAATCTTTCCGGGCGAGAATTTGTCGGCGAGCCCGAAGAAACCGCCGTACGGACAGGCATAAGTGCAAAAGCCTTTCTGCCCCAAAAAATAAACTGTCATGAAGCCGCAAATGAACAGAAACGGGATTGCCACCACGACGGAAGGAAACGTCAGCCAAAAATTTGTGGTCACCAGATGGTTGGTGAATTTCGGGATGATCGGTTCGTGCGCCGGGTTCGAAAACAATCGGTACGCCGTGGGCCAGACAAACATGTACAGCGCCGCTATGAGCGGGACATACACGAGCAGACGCGACCGAAACGGCTTCGGGTGAAGACCCAGTTTCTTCAGGAACCACCCACAGAGATCCTGCAACGCGAGAATGTGACAACCCCAGCCACACACGAAACGCCCGAAGATCAGCGTCGCTAAAATTGCCAGCGTAAAAAAGATGAAACCCGCGTTCACGAATCCTTTTTGCAGCGTGTACATCGTCTCCGAGGGCTCGATGGGCGAAACCGTTTTTCCCATTATCTGCCACTGAATGATGTGCGCGATCATGAACAAATTCAGCGCGATCAGCGCCGCACCGCGCCACCGGCTGGTCTTTGATTTGCGGATACCAGCTTTGCTGTAGCCGGGGACGTTGATCCCAGCGCTCGTGTTCCGCGAAATCCCCGCTGTTTTCAATTCCCGGCTGACGCAACCACTTTTCACAGAGTTGGCGAATTTACGCCAAAAGATCCGGCGCGCCACCTAGTAGCTCGAAAAGTGCACCTTGCCCGGAAACAAAATCAAGATTAGAAAAAACCGTGAAAGCAGCGCGAGCATTAATTCTTATAGTCGCCGTGACCGGAGTCTGCTACGCCTTCGCCGAGGCAGACTCTCCGAACATGATTGGCACATGGAACATGGAGATAACTTTTGCGAACGAGCAGCACCATTCACTGCGGTTTGAGGCACAAGGTGACGGCAAAGGCTCGCTGCAATTGACTGACCCCGCCGCCAAGGCTTGGGGCGCGGCCAAGCCTTCGGAGGCAAAGTGGAGTCGCGGCGAAGGAAACTCCGTGACTTTCTCAGGGCCAATGGAATTTCTGCTCGGCAACGTCGGCCGCGACGCCGGGACATTACTGTGCAAAGGAAAATTTGAAACCGCCGATTTGATCACGGGCGAAGTAGAATTTTCCCCTTCTGTGGGAGAGCGACCATCGAAACACGGCACATTCAAGGCGGTTCGTGTAGCGAAATGACGAATGCCTTCTCATGGAGGGCGGAGCTCTGCGACGCCTGACAAAGGGTCTCCAATGAGCAATCAGAACAAGGCTCGCGGAGCTCACCGCTCCGTTAGCCCGCCTTCCGATAGGCCGCAGAGGAAAAGGCCGGCGCATTTTGCAACCGTCACGATTGGCTTTCAGTCGATAATCATTTTTCTGACGTTGTGTACCCGCCAGCGAAAGGCGCTGTTGGCCAACGATGAGGCAGCGGAGCTACTTCGCGAAGCGTGGCAAGCAGCCAACTTCTGGCGCGTCGGGCGCTATGTGATCATGCCAGATCACATCCATTTATTCTGCGCGCCAAACACGTTTCCGCCAAGAACGCTACGGAAGTGGATTGAGTTCCGGAGAAATCGTGTCACACGCTCGTGGCCGAATCGTGGCGATATTCCGATCTGGCAGCGCGACTTTTGGGACCGGCAATTGCGCCGATCCGAATCGTACGCAGAGAAATGGCAGTACGTATCGAACAATCCAGTACGTCACGGTCACGTTCACCGCGCTGAGGACTGGCCTTATCAAGGCGAACTGAACGTGCTGGAGTGGCACGACCGGTGAGGAGGTGTTCGGGATCGCGGAACTCGCCCCTCCATTAGCTCGCCTTCTCATAATTCGGAGATGAAAAGGCCAACGCGACTCCCGCGCCGACCTCGCGCAAAATAGTAACAGCGTTGTTACCTTCGTGCGGGGAAAACCAGACACGAATTACACCAATTGTCACCATATGCTGGAGGAGCGAGCCTCCCTGCGGGCCTGCGCACGTTCCTTCGAGCGTCGCAGGAGCTCCGCCCTCCAGGGCAAAACCGTTATCAGCCAGAAAAAAAGCTTGCCAAGACTTCGGGCGCCCAATAAAACCCGAGGGCAATCACACCAAACTTGGGAAAGTGTTGACGCCGTATTGGCGGTTTCGCTACAACGATGCTCCACACTGAAATTCTATCCACATCATAACCATCCATGAAAAAGAAATCCGCTTCACGATCAGCCTTCTTCAATCTCCGTGTCTTAATCGGCATGTGCATCCTTCTGGTTGGTGTCTTTCTGGCGCTGCTGAGCCTGGGGACGTTTTCCGTACAAGCGCAGGCGAAGAAGAAGAACATTATCACTGACATCAACCTCGGATTGCTTCCTCCGGGATTTGATTGTGCCACAATCCACGAGAAGGGTATCGACAAGCAAGAAAACTTTCGGGCTGGAGCCATCATGATTGCCTGCGGCGAGTCAGAGGGAGGTTCAGCCACCCCTGGCAACGCCTTCGTCAAGCTTGCCCGAAAGCTACTGCCAGTCCCTCTCGCGTATGGCGCCGCAGATGTCGACGTGATCACTGGCACCGAGACCTTTCCCTCCGTTACCCAGTCTGAGACATACACCCTGGCTAACCCGGATAACCCTAACCAGATCGTGATAACCTATAACGACTCCCGAACCGCGCCCAGCAACTACTCGGGTGCGTCGTATTCCAGCGACGGCGGCACCACCTTCACCCGCCTCACCCCAAACCCCTTCTCAAGTGGCCACGGAACGAACTTTGGCGACCCGGTTACTCTCTACCACAAACCTACCGGAACTTTCCTTGGAATTTTTATCGCTACGGGCTGCGGAGGACAGGGCCTCGGCGCCTGGACGTCTACTGACGGTGGAGTCACCTGGGCCACTGGTGCTTGCGTTCACAGCGGTTCCTCTGACGACCGAGAGTCCGGCTATGCGGATAACAACCCGTCCTCTCCGTTTTTCGGGCGAATGTACGTCTCTTGGAACGACTTCGCTCAGAGCCAGCAGATTCGCTCCACCTACTCCACCGATGGCGGCATCACTTGGTCCGCCCCTGTCAACGTCACCACTACCTTCATCCGCAACGTCCAGATCACCGCCGACAAGGTGACGGGCGACGTTTACATCGCCGGCATGGACGAAGGCGGCGGTGGCTTCCCACACAACGACACCAACCACATTTACAGGTCCACCGACGGCGGTAACACTTGGACCAACACCTACACCGGTTCCGCCTTCCCCGGACCGGGCGTGTGTACTTCGGGTTACTTCGCCGGGATGTTTACCACTAACGGCTGCTACTGGCGTCACGAGGGCTGGGGTGAGCCCGCCGCCTACAACCACGTGGTTCACCTCGTCTATTCCCAGCACGGCGCTGGCGCTGACCCTGGCGACGTCTATTACATCCGCTCCACCGACAGTGGCGTCACCTTTAGCGCGCCCTTCAAGTTGAACACTGATAGTACGACCCGTCCTCAGTGGCAGACCAACATTTCGGTCAGCGACGCAGGTACCCTCTTCGCCATGTGGTATGACGCGCGAGAGACCCTTGATACCGACTGTGGCTATGCTAACCCCGCAAGCCCGTGTTACCGCATGTGGGGGCGCAAGTCCCCCGACAACGGCGTGACTTGGCTGGCTGACGATATGTTATCCGACGTAGTTAGCCCTCTCCCGGGCCAACCTGACGGAAACGTCCAAGGGACCTATGCGGGCGACTACGATTACGGCACCGCGATCCTCACCAAGCACCTCACTTCATGGGACGATGGGCGCGTGACCATCAGCGGCCAGTCCCAGCAGAATGTGTTTACCGATAGAGAACTCGTCGGGTTTGCCGTGACCACCACTGATCCAGTCTGCAACAGCATCATAGATACACAGCCGACGGACTTCGTTATCAACCTGAGCGATCCGGTGGACCCCACGACTGTCCAGGCGACCGATTTCACGGTGAACGGAACCCCGGCGAACTCGTTTGTGTTAAGCAATGGAAACGCCACAATCACGTTCCACTTTAACAGCTCGCCTGTGACTACGCCGGGCGTGCAGACGATGGATATTCCGGCTGGCGCATTTAATCGCGCTTCGGACAACATGCCGAACTTCGAATTCATGTGCACGTTCTGTTACGCCTTACTGCCGCTGCAGGTGACTACGACTGTTCCGCCCGATGGCGGCACGTTCTCGCCGCCAGCGCCAGGCGACTATGACTATCTCGTGAACTTCAACCAGGCTATTGATCCATCCTCGGTCCAGGACAGCGACCTGACCCTGACCGGCAATGTTGGCGGCAGCGTGACCGGACATACTCTGGAGAACGGAAATACGACTATTCACTTCACGCTGCATTTCAATTTCGGAGGCAGCGTAACGGCGAGCATTGGGGCCGGATCGATTACTGCTAATGGATGCAATGTTAATGCGGCCTTCACGGGGATGTACACCGTAGACGGTTGTCCGCCGCAGAACCATTACGACATCGCGCAGATAGGCGGCAGTATCGTTCCAGGTTCGACCGACACGGGCAATCATGGGGACGATCAAACAACTACAGTCCCACTGCCGTTCTCCTACTCGCTGTACGACCAGACCTTCAACAGCATCACGGTGTCGTCGAACGGCAATGCGCAGTTCACGACCACGGATACCGCCTTTACCAATTCCTGCTTACCGTGGACAACCCACGACTACTCGGTCTTCCCGTATTGGGACGATCTGCGGACGGACGCCAACACCGGTTGCGCGAGTTACCCCGGCGGCAGCTGCGGTATTTACACGACCGTGGAAGGTACGGCGCCCAATCGCATCTTTGACATCGAATATCGCGCCGTCTATTTTGCCGCGTCCAGCTCGCAGGCCAACTTCGAGCTGCGGCTGTACGAGGGGCAGAGCCGCTTTGATGTGATCTACGGCACGGTGGCTCTAGGCAACAGCAGCGCCACAGCCGGAGTGCAAATGAGCGACAGCGCCTTTGACGAGTACCTCTGCAATGGTTCGGGTGGTGCCGCAACCGGCGGACAAAGCTACATCCTCCAAGCTTGCAGTCCGTCGCCGACACCAACGGCAAGTCCTAGCGCAACGCCAACAGCGACAGCTACCGCCACGGCAACAGCAACGGTGACAGCAAGTGCCACGCCCACGGCGACGGCAACGGCCACCGCAACGCCTACGGCAACAGCACCACCGAGGGTTTCCCCCACACCCCGGCCGCGTCCTACGCCGGCGCCTCGGCCGTGACCTTGGCTAATAGAACATCGGTGATAGCTCTTCAGCGCAGCCGGGATCAAAAGATCCCGGCTGCGCGTTTTCTGGGGAGCGCCCGCGTGGTGGCGTGCGTGACGATTGCGTCGTCGCAATCGCACAGATTTATCGAGCCTGCGATGGCTCGGCTAAAACCCTTGAGAAATGCTCCCGGGCCCGGTGGGGCGAAAACCGACTCCCAAGCGCTTCAAACATTTACCAAATTTATCGAATTCCCGAATCGCATTCCCATTGGACGTTTGTCATCCTGCCTGACGTAACATCAGCTTCAAAAGGCCCGAAGTGGCCGACGCCGGATTTCTTTCCTTTGAGGGAAACTTTGTAGTGACCGGGTGGTAACGGCGCCCGGAAGCGTCCCTGATCATCCGTGGTAAATGACGCCACCTCACCCTTCTCGTTTTCCACAGCAAAAGTCGCATTACGTAACGGTATCGAACTGGCCGCACCAGCTCTGATTGGCCCAGGTTTGGCTGGGCTGATCGTAATTACTCCTTCTATTCCAGATTCTCCTCCAGAAGGAGTCTGCCCTGTGGAAACGCAAACAGCCATGAAAACGAGCCCCGACATGATCGAGAATGTTTGGACTCTCACGCACAAATTTACGCATCGCGAAATCACTGCGCAAGGAGCGATTCCTTAAAGCGTTTTGAATTTTGCCAAATGAAGGCGTCGATCAGGAAAACCGCATTCGCGAGAGTGCACGCGAGGTGGGTGTGTTGCCCAGAATCAACCTCTCACCAATTCCTGCGGGCCATGCCCTTGACGATTCGCTTCTCGCGCCGAAAATGCTCCGCTTGTCTCACGCATGAAACGCTATCTCCCGTTTGTGATTGTGGTTGTAGTCGCGTTGGCCACGTTTGGCAGCGGCGCGATGCTCTATCATGCAAAGCGACCGCAGGTTAAAAACATTCCCGAAAGCCAGAGTGTGCCGGCACGAACCAATACCGATTCGGCGCACATTCGCGGCAACCCCAACGCTCCGGTTACGCTGGAAGAATTCGGTGATTTCCAATGTCCACCGTGCGGGCAATTCGCCGGATTTGTTCATGAGTTGCAGAAGGAATACGATTCGCGATTGCGCGTTGTTTTCCGGAATTTTCCGCTCCCGGCTCACGAGCACGCCCGCGAAGCCGCGCAGGCCGCCGAAGCTGCCGGACTCCAGGGCAAATTCTGGGAAATGTACGATACCCTATACCGGGAACAATCACTCTGGAGCAACTTCTCGAACGCTCGTGAATTGTTCGAATCTTACGCTGGAACGATCGGGCTCGATGTGGACCAGTTTAAGAAGGACATGGACAGCGATAAAGTCAGGGAACGAATCGATTCAGACCATGCGCTTGCTGATTTTCTCGGGGTAAAAGTCACTCCAACCGTATTCATCAATAACCGCGCGATCGAACCGAAGGATAAAAACCCCGAGGGCGTTCGCGCCGCGATCAACGCGGCGCTGGAAGAAAAATCAAAGAATGGGACGTAATCTCTTTCCTCCTGCGCGAAATTGAACGCGGCGAGAAGCATTCCGATAATGACCGTATCGCGATTTCGCACAATTCTTTACACGGCCGTCGCAATTGTAGCTGTGACGGGTCTGGCGGATGCCACTTACCTGACCGTGCAAGCGCTAACCGGGGAAACACTCAGCTGCGGGGGATCGCCGGATTGTTTTCGCGTATTAGGCAGTGCGTATGCAAAGGTGGGAAGAGTTCCCGTTGCTCTGATGGGCGCGCTGGCGTACTTCAGCGCCTTCACGTTTGCTACATTTGCGGCTTTCGGCTACGCGCGCGCGCGAAAATTTCTCGCTCTAATCGTGGGTACGATGTTCCTGGCGACGCTATGGCTGCTGTACGTGCAGGCGTTTCTGCTGCATGCGTACTGCCGCTATTGCTTGTTCTCAGCGGCGATCACGTTTCTCATTGCCGGGCTGCTGATCGCCGTCCCGCCTTCACAAGCCCGATCTCCCTCGTAGGCCGCTGCGTCGAAGAGATATGAGCTCTGCGCGGATTTTAGTGATCGAGGACGAGAACAAAACCGCAGCGTTTCTATCGAAAGGGTTGCGCGAGGCCGGCTTTGCCATTGACGTAGCCCGCGACGGCGAAACGGGCTCGGAGCAAGCACGTGCAACAAAGTTTGATCTTTTGATCGTCGACATCATGCTGCCGCATAAGGACGGCTGGGATGTCGTCACGGAATTGCGACGCGATGGGATCCGGACCCCAATTCTCTTTCTTACCGCCCGCGATAGCGTGCGCGATCGGGTGAAAGGACTTGAGCTAGGAGCAGACGACTATCTTGTGAAACCGTTCGCGTTTCCAGAATTGCTTGCGCGTGTGCGCTCAGTGTTGCGACGCGCCCCGCAGCGACAACCAGAACATTTGCGCATCGACGATTTGGAACTCGACATGCTGCGACACAAGGCAACGCGCTCGGGAATTCCACTGAATCTTACGCCGAAGGAATTTCTTCTGCTTGGGCACCTCGTCCGCTCAAACGGTTCTGTCGTGTCGCGCGCGGAAATTGCAGAGCAGGTCTGGGAGGTGGGATTTACTACTGACACCAACGTCGTCGACGTAGTGATTCGCCGGTTGCGCGCAAAGGTGGACGACCCCTTCAAGACCAGGCTGATTCACACGATCCGCGGTGTCGGATATATTCTAAAAGCGCATTAGCCTGCCGATGTCCTTTTGCAAGACTCGACAAGCACCCGACGGGGACGAGGATCAGCACAAGGATGAGGGATAAGCCACGTTCCATTGCCTTCCAGCTAATTCTCCTGTTTACGCTGGCGGCGGCACTGTTGCTGGCCTGCGGACTTGGCGTCTTTTACTCGATTGTACTGCGTCACGCGTTCGCGGAAGACAACGCAGTTCTGGCCGACAAGATGTTCGCCTTGAGCGCGGATCTCCACGAGAACGGGCCCGAGGCCTTCGCCGAGGATTTGAGGACCCACCGAACCGCTGAACATACGCCTTACTGGATCAGGATACTCGACTCACAAAACCGGACTATCGCGGAAACATCGGGGATGGCTCGATTGCTTCCGGAGCAGATTTTTCCGCCAGCGCGAGAACCGGCGCTGGCACTCCGCAATCGCAACGATTATCGCACCGCAGCGAAGCTGTTTTCCTTGGCGGCCTTCAACGAACATTCCAATGGGCAAACCTATAAACTCCAGATGGCCCAGGACCGCTCGAGTGACGAGCAAGTCGAAAGGAATTTCGCTGTTTTATTTATCGTGGTCCTGTCGGGAGGTGTTCTGGCGTCAGCTTTAATTGCGATCATTGTTACGCGCCGCGGGTTGCAGCCGCTGCGAAAAATGACGCAATCACTCGAACGTATTGGGCCGGACCAATTGAAGGAGCGAATCGGTTCCGCCGGCTGGCCGCGCGAGCTTCAACCGCTCGCAATGGCTTTCGACCAAATGCTTACGCGACTCGACAATTCTTTTACGCGGCTCTCGCAATTTTCCGCCGACCTCGCGCACGAGCTGCGAACGCCTGTCGCCAATATGCTGGGGGAGGCACAGGTCGCTCTGACGCGGGACCGAACGGCTGTCGAATATCGCGAAACAATCGAATCCGCCGTCGCCGAATGCGAACGGCTCTCCAGGATTGTTGATAATTTGCTTTTTGTCGCCCGCGTGGATGCAGCGCGCGAACCGATCGCGCGCAAGTGGTTTGATGCACGCGCGGCGGTCGAAAAAATCGCGGCGTTTTATCAAATGATCGCCGACGATCACCATGTCACGATCACTTGCAGTGGCGATGGACAAATTTGTGCCGACCCCGATTTGTTTGAACGCGCCGTGGGGAATCTGCTGGACAACGCGTTGCGATTCACCGGCAAGCACGGTTCAATTCATGTGGCAGTTTGCAGGCACAACAGTGACCTTCGAAGTCGCCGTCAGCGACAATGGGTGCGGGATAGCTGCTGAACATTTGCCGCGTGTTTTCGATCGATTTTACCGCGCCGAATCATCGCGCGGCTCCGATGGCGCGGGCCTCGGTCTGGCTCTGGTGAAGTCCATTGTCGATCTCCACGGCGGCTCGGCGATCATCGAGAGCAACGTGGGTCGCGGCACAACGGTCAAACTGATGTTCCCGCCTGCGCAGAAATAGAAGGCAGCACGCCGCCTCTCCGTTGCGGGACAGCTGACAAAGATGTAATTGTAAATTGCAGAAGAGTAATCGCTCTCTGCCTGGTTCCGCTTCAGCTTCTCACCGACTGACGGCTTTTGTTCGCTCACCGTAGCTCGGCAGAGCCAAGGGTGGAAATCGACCGTTTGCCCAAGCCGTCGCTCTTGTAAAGCTAGTCATTGAATGGCAATTGGACGGCCGTCTTTTTTTCCAAAAATTTGCCTTGCCAATCATTACAGTTTTGTAATGATGAGCGCGTTTATGAGAAAGACTCGCTTTTTTTGCGACGCACGGGGGCCGAGGTTGCTTCTTCCGCTCATTGCCTGTGCGTCCTTAATATTCGCGGCTGGAATTCACAATGTTCTGGCCCAAGCAACAACAGAGCAGGAAATCGTTGTCACCGGCGAGGAGGTGCCGAGCGCATACGGCGCGCCTCCCGGCCTTTCCCGCAGCCGTTTTTCCAACACAACTCAAGCCTATGTTTTGCCGCCATGGGCTTTTTTCTTCGGCGAGATCTTCGAGGGCCAGGGGTTCCGTCATGGCCCACCCGATTATCTCTTTACTCAAGAGATCGAGATGGGCTTGCCATATCGTTTTGGGGTCGCGGCTGAATCAAAATGGGAACGATTCAATGGCGGCGGCGGTGCAGAAACAGTGAGTGTGGAAGCGCGATGGGCGCTTGCTGATTGGAACAAGATCCCACTCAATCCAACTCTCTTCGCCGAATACAAATTCGGCGTAGGGCCCATTCGCCACGAAGAAGTTCCTCCTCCTCCAGGAGGAGGAGAAGAAGAAGAAGAAGGCGGACCGCCGCAGATCCCCGACGCTTACGAAGTTCGTTTGCTTCTTGCTCAGGAATTCGGCGGGCGATTCGAATGGGCGATGAACTGGTTTTTCGAAAAAGAAAATACCGGCGACCGCGGCCGCGAATGGGGTTTCTCGCAGGCGGTTATGACGCCGCTTCTCCTGCCCAACGAGCGCCTGAAAGTCGGCCTAGAAATGGAATATAAGAATGTCACGACGAAAGACACGCGCGGCGATCCATTGAACAGTTTTGTCATCGGCCCCACTCTGGCGTGGAAACCAGCAGCTCAAACTCGCCTGGATGTCTCGCCGCTGTTCGGCTGCACCGACGACTCGCCGGTGGCTGACGTCTTTGTTGTCTTCTCCTGGCTCTTCGGTGGTGAAGGCACCGAAGCCGAGGCGCCGGTCTCCACGCGCTACCGCTACTACTCCGACGTTTCCTACTCCGGAAGTCATTCGGGAAAAGATTCTAGTAAAGAAATGAAGCAGGTTGCGCCTCCTCCCTGCCCCGAATGGTACGGCGATCGCGAGTGGAATGTGAATCTCTGGGGCACCTATGCATTCACCAACACCGAGTTCGCTCCTAATCCTTCGCTGGTGGACATCGTGCAAAGTACCAGTGAGGGCGGCGCCGTGCTTGGCACCTACGACCGTTATATTGGCGGCGATCACGCCTGGGGCGGCGGAGGCGACATTAAATATTTTTTCTGTCGTTATGTTGGTCTGGGCGTTGAAGGATTTGCTCTGGACGCCAGCAAGCCTGGTTTCAATATCTTCGAAGACCAGGCGGTTCCGATTTTTGTTCACCAAAGAATCAACCACAATCATACCATCGGCTCGGTATTAGGAACACTTACGCTGCGGTATCCAATTCCGTGCACGCGTCTTGCGCCTTATGCATGGGCCGGTGTTGGCGCGATTTTCGGCGGCGGCGAAAGCGACGTCGTCCACACACAGGGGCCGCCGGACGCCTTCGCTGTCAACGCGCAGACCGAACATTTCGGAAGCGAAACCAAGGTGCTTGGCCAGTTCGGCGCCGGTCTCGAATTCCGATTCGCGCGGCACATCGGTTGGACTAACGACTTGAGCTTCGGCGTCATCAGTGGGCCGCAAAATAATTTTGGAATGTTTCGGAGCGGCATCAATTTCGCCTTTTAACATCTTGGGGGTTAGCGCCCTCAGGGCTGAAAATCGCGGTTGTTTCCGCGGTTGCTGAAGTGGAGCTGCCGCAGCCTGGTGGAGCGGGCTGCGGCACACCTCTTCTGAGATTGAACACGCATCGGTGTCAAGCCTTTAACAAACAACGGCTGCGGACAGGCCCGCCGCTACAATCCTTGACCCTTCCGAATTGCATCGATACTTTCCTCTCGGAAAGGAGCTCTGTTCGGTGAAGACCGAGATATCAATCGAATATTGCGTCGTTTGAAACTACACGCCCAAGGCCGTCAGTTTGGCGACCAAAATGCTTGAACTCGGCGAGCGCATTAAGTCACTTACGCTAATTCCTTCGGGCGGCGGCGCTTTCGAAATTCGCGCCAATGGCAAACTGCTCCATTCCAAACTCGATACCGGCGAATGGCCGGACTTCGACGAGGTCATTAAGGCAGTCAAAAAAACCAAATAATCGCACTGGCTTTCGGTTCCCGTCGTTCGACGCGGAGTCGCGATTGATCGCCGCATTTTTCGCGGGCGCGGCGTCCATTGACGTTACGGCAGCTCAACGCCGCTTTTTCTCTTCCCGGGAGAGTGAAGGGTGCCTGGTGGCCCTCGCGGTCTTCAAAACCGTCGTCGTCACGCAAGTGGCGAGGTAGGTTCGATTCCTATCCTCTCCGTCTCATCAATGTCGATCTTCGATTCGCAATTTCCCATTGCGGTATCGGTCGATACAACAGCTTCGAAGGAGGTGACATCGATGTCTCGTGAGCGAATCCGGAAACTGACCTCGCTCTCATCCTGCGCCGGGTGAGCTTCCAAATTGAGCCAACAGGCCCTGCGACAAGTTTTGCCGCAGCTTCCAATTTCGTTAACGCGCAACGTGCTCGTGAGCTCGAAAACATTCGACGACGCGGGCGTGTATCGCCTGGACCGGCATCGCGCACTGGTCCAGACGGTTGATTTTTTCACGCCGATTGTGGACGACCCGTTTTTGTACGGTCAGATCGCGGCGGCCAACTCGCTGTCCGACATTTTCGCCATGGGGGGGCGTCCATTGACCGCACTTAACATCGTCGGATTTCCAACCGATCTCGTCGGGCCAAGGGTAGTTTCTTCGATCTTGCGCGGCGGACTTTCCAAGGCGGCTGAAGTCGGTTGTGCGATCATCGGCGGCCACTCAATTCGGAATCCCGAACCGATCTACGGGCTCGCGGTTACAGGGCTCGTTGATGTCCGGCGCGTCACGACAAACGCAAATGCGCGTCCTGGCGACTTGCTCCTACTAACAAAGCCGTTGGGCACCGGCATCGCCACAACGGCCATCAAACGCGGAACGGCTTCGCGAGCGCTGCAGAGGAAAGTCGTGGCCGTCATGTCGCAGATCAACACAGTCGGTGCCGAACTTGCCGAGCTTGGGCTGGTCCGTGCCGCCACTGATATCACCGGCTATGGTCTGATTGGGCATCTGATGTCGCTGTGCCGCGCGAGTGGCGTATCTGCCGCGATTGATCCTGGCGCTGTGCCAATGATAAGCGACGATGTCGGCAAACTCATCGATCAGGGCTGCGTTCCGCGAGGAAGCCAGGACAATCTCAATGCGACTAATTCGATTGTCGATTGGGCACAAACGAACGAGAGCCGCAGAATTTTATTAACAGACGCGCAAACCAGCGGCGGATTGCTACTGTGCGTTCCGGAAGCGAATCATAAAAACGTGATGAGAGTCTTGCGAAAGGCCGCTACACCGTCTTCCGCGCTAATCGGAAAAATCGTGGCGCGAAACCGACGACGCTCACTGATATGCATGATCGAATGAAGTCAGCCATGCGGCGGCGAATTCCGGCCGTGTCGAAAATTCTCGATGTGCTCAGTGAGTGCGATTTGCCGCGGCCTTTCGTTGTCGAGTTCGTCCGCCGGAAACTTTCACAGATTCGCGCGAACAGCGACGTCCCCCACTTGGAGTCGATTGTAGGTGATGTCCGCCATTCGCTCGATCAACTTCGCGCCAGCAGACTTCAACCCGTCGTCAACGGAACTGGCATCGTCATTCACACAAATTTCGGTCGCGCCCCGCTTGCGAGCGAAGCCATTCGCGCATTGAACGAAGTCGGCTCAGGTTATTCGAATCTCGAATACGACCTTGGGACAGGCCAACGCGGACGGCGCGGCAGTTATGTCGAAACGGAGCTGGCGCTGCTGTGTGAAGGGGAAGCGGCAACAGTAGTGAACAATTGCGCAGCGGCCCTGGCCCTAATTGTTCACCATTTTGTTCATTCAAAATCTAAATCGGACGTGATTATTTCGCGCGGTGAACTCGTGCAAATCGGCGGCGGGTTTCGCATCGGCGAAATTCTCGAAGCGAGCGGCGCACAGTTGCGCGAAATCGGCGCAACCAACAAGACAACGCTCCAGGACTATGCGAACGCCATCGGACCGCAGACGGCGATGATTCTTAAAGTGCACCGCAGCAATTTTTCTATGAGCGGTTTTGTCGCGTCGCCTTCTTCGAAGGAAATCAGCGCGCTCGCGAAGAAAAAACGGATTCCGTTTGTCGAGGATCTCGGCACCGGCGCGGTGATCGCTACTGGATCATTGGGAATTGCGGAACACGAGCCGACCGCGGCCGACGTGTTAAAGGCTGGCGCCGACCTGGTTTGTTTTAGCGGCGATAAACTATTCGGCGGTCCCCAGGCGGGAATCATTGCCGGTAAAAAAAGATTCGTCACCGCGCTAAAGCGCGAGCCACTATTTCGGGCGTTCCGCTGCGATAAGCTCTGTCTTGCGGCGTTGGAGACGACTGCGGATCTCCATCTCGATCAAAAGATCGATGAAATACCGGCGCTCGCGGTTTTGAAAATTTCCCAAGATGCATTGCGAGACCGCGCTGAGGCGATTTTCTCGAACTTGCAGGGGCTGCCGCTAAGCACTGCAATCGGCCGCGGCAGAGCGAAGGCAGGCGGCGGCACTTTGCCGAACTCGAACGTGCCGTCAGTAACGATCGATATCGTGCCAGGGAATTCCTCGGTGGCCGAGTTTGCGGCGATTCTGCGTACGTCGAATCCGCCGATAATCGGCTATATTGCAGGCGGCCGATTCAAACTCGATCTGCGCACGATTTTTCCGCAGCAGGACGATCTGGTGATCAAAGCCCTTCGCGACGCGTGCACCGAGTGACAACGCGTCATTTTATCATCGCGACCGCAGGCCATGTGGATCATGGCAAAAGCGTGCTGGTAAGAGCGCTGACCGGCACTGATCCCGATCGTCTGCCGGAGGAAAGAAAAAGGCAGATCACGATCGATCTCGGTTTCGCCGAACTGAACCTAACCGCTCCGAACGGCGCCAAAATTCACGCCGGCGTGGTTGATGTCCCCGGGCACGAAGATTTCGTGCGGAACATGATCGCGGGCGTTGGCTCAATCGATTTGGCGCTGTTTGTCGTTGCTGCAGACGATGGCTGGATGCCGCAAACCGAAGAGCATTTGCAAATCCTCAGTTACCTGGGTCTGCAACGCGCTGTGATTGCTCTCACTAAAAGCGATCTCGGTGGGATCGACACGGCCACGCGGCAAATTCGCAATCGTTTGACCCACAGTCCCTTCGCAAATGCACAAATCATTCCGACCTCGATTCGCAACGGTGATGGTATTGAACCCTTGAAAAGTGCTCTCGCCGGTGAGTTCGCAACCATGCACTCACCGCGCGACTATGGAAAGGCGCGCTTGTTTATTGATCGGGTGTTTACGCTGCGGGGAATCGGCACCGTTGTTACGGGAACATTGACGGGCGGACAACTGCGCCGCGAGCAGAGAATTGTTGTCCAACCCGGCAATCTCGAGAGCCGCATTCGGTCAATTCAGAGTCACGGCCGTGATTTGGAGGTCGCCGAACCGGGAAGGCGAACGGCAATTAATCTGCCGGACGTTAGCGTCGACCAGATTACTCGTGGAAACGTTATCACGATTGCCGATTTCGAGCCTGCAAATTCGACGCTCATTGCTCTCCTGGAAAAATCAGCGCGACTTTCTCGCGAAAATGCCGGCGCGCGGCCGCTGAAAAGCGGTGCGTCGGTTTATCTTCATCATGGAACATCGCGCACCGCGACAAAGATCACGCTCCTGAAACATAGGGTTCTTGAACCAGGTAAAAACGAAATTGCCCGGCTGGGACTCGCATCGCCAATCTTTGCATTTGCCGGCGATCGTTTTGTTATTCGCGATCCGTCTGAACAACATACCCTCGCTGGCGGAATGGTGCTTGATCCAAATAGCGCGGAATTTCGCGCTGAGGCGAAACGGAAATTGCTGATGGGTCGGGCCGCGGCCCCGGATGATGTCCGCCTTTGGGTGCGTTCCGAAGTTGGGCTGCGCGGAATTGTGCAAATTCCAGGTCTCCTTGGCAAATCTCGCTTCAGTAGCACCGAGATCTCGGACGCCTTACTGGATGCTCCAGCGCCACCAGGAGATTGTCATACATGAAACAATCGCGGCGAATCCAGGCAACTGGCGGGCTTTGAGAGACCGCGCCACTCGTCTGATCGACGACGCACTGAGCAAGAATCCCGAGCGCGTGGGTTACAACTTGAGCGATCTCCGGGCCGCGCTGCGCGACAAAGCGACAGACGTTTTCGAGGCGCTGATGGCGGATCTGTATTCGTCTAATTTCATTCGGAAAGAATCAACAATTACGCGACGCTCACATCGGCCAGCTTTGCCAGGAAATCTGCAGCCTCTCGCGGAGAAAATTCACGAGGTACTTATCCAGGAAACCGTTCGATCCGCCGCCGCGTAAAGAACTTGCGGGGGACGCGCAGGAGCAACGGGCTCTCAAATTTTTGATGGAGAGCGGAAAGGTAACTGAAATCTCGCCGGACGTGGTGTTGTTGCGCGAGAACTTTGAACGCATGAAAAATGCAGTCGGTGATTTCATTTCCAAAAACGGACCGGCCACAGTGAGCGAACTGCGACAGGCGCTGGGAAGCTCGAGGCGAATCATGGTTCCATTTCTTGAAAGACTCGATCGCGAAGGGTTCACACGGCGAATGGGTGACAAGCGCTCCCTGCGAAGCAATCGATGACGGCGGCGAGCGGCGAGCTAGATTGAAGGATGCCAAAAAAGCGCGTCGAAGCTAACCGGCTTTCAGCGCAGGTCTCATTGCACATTGGCGCGTCGTTTCGCGTGGCGTGGGAGACGATTCTTCTGCCATGGCTTCAAGCCGCGGGGCAGGTCTCGTGGCAGCAACAACGCCCCACTGTAGTGGCAGTGCCCTTTCGTAGTCAGGCCTACGCAATCAAAGGGCTGCTGCTCGATCGGGGCGTGTCGCTGCTCGGGATCCGATTCGTCTCTTCTGCCGAACTGCGGGAACTGCTGGCCGCGCGAAGTGAGATGCGCCTTGCGCTGCGTGAGCACTTGCGGCTTCTCCTCTCGATTGCTGCGGAGGAATGCATGAAGCTCCCAGAAGATCCAGCTTTACGGGAAAAAAGAATGCTGGAAGCCGACTTTCTCACTGCAAAATCCGTAGCGCGGGCGCCGGACCATCTGCTTCGCACAATCGATCAACTCGGAGCTGCAGGCTGGGATTTTTCCGCAGTTGAACTTCCAGCTTTACGTGAAATCGCGACGCGATTTCATCGCCGGCTCACGGATTGCGGTTTCGAATTGATTCACCTCGCTGATCGGCGAGCACTCAATAAGGCCCTCACCAGTCCGCCGCTTTTTGCCAATATACTCGTGATCGGATTTAATGGCGCCCACTGGCCGCTGTGGCCATTGCTCCAGGCAGCGGTTCTTTCCGCGGAGAAGGCCACCGTTTTTCTAGACGATCCAAGCGATGCAGCACGTGACCTTGACGAAACGTGGGTGGGCACGTGGGAAGAAGCGTTTGGCGAAGCGAAGCCGGTATCGCTGCCGGTAAATCAAATTACCGACAGCCTGTTCAGTGAGGCAGAAATGCGCGGCGCGTCCGTGGGTCCCTTAGATCGATCGTTTTTGGTTGGCGCGGACACAACGGAGCAAGCTGAGGTCGTCGCGCAGACATGTCTGCATTTTCTCGCAGACCCGGTCTGCGATCGCGTCGGTATCATTTTGCCTGGTGCGGGCGCCCTGGCCCGTCTCGTTACAAACGCACTCGTTCGATTGGACATCCCGCATTACGACGTTCTGGCACATTTTCTGCCGGGAATTTTCGAGGCGGCTGATTGGCGGGCGTGGCTTCGGCTTCAGGAAAGCCCGCGAATCAACTCGCTCCTCCATTTCGTTAACGCTTTTTCTGGCCGCGGTGAACTATTTCCCGGTCTCAGCTTGAACGCCTTTGAGCGAGCCTTGCGCTCCGCGTATGCGGAAGTGCTGATCGACGACTTGGACATTTTACGACGCTTCTGCGCGCAGGAATCCGGAAGCACTAAAGAACAGGTGGCTGCGGCGCTAAGCTCAATTTCCTTTCTGCCCGCGCGTGCTCGTTTTCCGGAATTTCTTCGCGCAACAAAATCCGCGTTCAACCGACTCGGTTGGAAGTCGCATTGGATGGAGATCGCGCGACGAACCGGCGATTGGGTCGATAAACTAGATGTCGAATTTTCCCGCGCGCTTTATCTGCGGTGGCTGGACGAGATCGCCTTTACCTTTACCGCAGCGCGGGAAACGAGCGGCGATCATCCGTACGCGCGCGTCCAGCTCCTCACTGTTCCGCAGGCCCACGGACAGGAATGGTCGCATCTAATTTTCGCAGGCTGGAATGAAGGGTCCTGGCCCCCACCCGAGACCGGTGAATTCGCCCGGCAAGACGAGATTGATGCATTCAACCGCAGCATCCAAAAACTAAATCTCCGCGCATCGCGCCAGGGTCGCCAGGGCGAAGGCCATACCGCGATTCGCGACAATCACACGCTCTATCTCGGCCCTGCACAGCAACGCCAGATCGCGCACCGACAATTCGAGACTCTCGTACAATCAGTAACTCAAAAAATTGCGTTTACCGCTAGCCTCGTTCAGGAGGACGCACCGGAACGGCTCTGGAATCCGAGCGAGCTATTCACCCGGCATTATCAAGAGGCTAATAACAGCCCGCTGACGCAAAAAGCCATGAACCAACTGCAAGCGCTGACTCGAAGTTGGCTCGATAAAACGCGCGATCCAAAGAGAAGCGACCTTATTGCGACGCCAGAAATCAGATCGACGCGCATTGCCTATGACGCTCGACGCGATCCTAATGTGCCGTCCCGCGAATACGATTTTGCATTCCGTTCAAAGCCGCCCGTCATCCCTACTCTCAGTGTGAGCGATTTCGTGCAACTCATCGCTACGCCCGGTCTGGTCTGGTTAAAAAAATATCTGGGAGTCAAGGCAGCCGACGAAGGCGAGAATGTCTGGAACAGCTCCACCGGAAAGTGGGTGCACGATTGGCTCGCTGCGATCGCCAACGGAACAGCGAAGACGTTTACACGCCTGCCGGATTCCACCGAAATGGAACGACGCGTTTGCGCCGCTGCGGAAACGAAACGCTCCGATGTGGCGCATCTTTGCCAAGCCGCGGGAAAATCGCTGCCTGATTGGTGGGGCGGCGGCTGGCGCAACGCTCTCTTTCTCGCGCGCGCCCTCGCCGAAAAACTTGGGACCGTCACGGACTGGCCATGGATGGCAACCGAATGGACTATCGACGAAGATCTCGCTGTCAAAGTGGCCAAGAACGCGACGCTTTCGTTGCGCGGTCGAATCGACTTACTGCTGGCGCACAAGGCACCGAGCCCGGCCTCACTCGCCGCCGAAGATCTTTGGATCATCGACTACAAGACCGGCGCAAAGAAAGCACTCGTTACCGCGAAGCAGGATGCTGATGGGCGCAGGCCCGCTTTAAAGAAAAAACTGCTCGACGGTTCTGCTTTGCAGCTCGGTCTTTACACACTCGCCGTGAGCGCGCTCGGCGCGCAGCGGACCGAAGTTAGTCTCCTTTCACCGCTCGTCAGCCGACTTGAGCCGCAGATTTCCGGCGACGAATTCTCCAGCGAAGCGGATATCTTTGCCGAGCTGGCCAGGATGCAGCAAACGGGCATCTTCGGAATGCACGGGCCGTTGCGCTCCGCGTATCGATTCACGGACGACTATCCGCTCGCGACGGTCGCGATCGATTCGGACATTCTAGAGCAACGCTGGGAGCTGACGCATCCGGCGCTCGTCCGCGACGAGGAGGATCTGTTTTGGTGAACGAGCCGCGCGACCATTCCGCCCGACATCGGTTCGCCGAAGAACTGGACCGCAATTTCTCCGTGGTCGCCTCCGCCGGCTCGGGCAAAACTCAGGCAATTACAGAACGTGTCGTGCAGCTCGCCAAATCCGAGAAAGCCCTCGTGACCTTGCCGAAGCTCGTCGTGGTCACATTTACTCACCGCGCCGCCGATGAGATGCAGCAGCGAACACGCCAGCGCATTCTCCAAGAGCATCGCTCGCCCGCGCTTCAGGCCGCTTTTAATCGCGCTTTCTTTGGCACGATTCACAGTTTTTGCATGAAGCTGCTTACAAACTACGGCCATTATCTGGGTCTTTCCTCACCGCTTGATCTCGTCGCGGAGGATGATGAAGAACTCTGGGAAGCATTTATTCAGAAACACCATCACATTGGCCGAACCCTGAGCGCGGAAACGCGTACGGCTCTTTTCCGATTGGCGCCAGCCCGCCAGCTAATGGAACTCGGGCGAAACGCGCGGTCGATCCTTTCGGGCAGAGAGAAAATCGGCCAATGCCCGTCGGTTGATTTTGCCCGGGTTCACGCGGCAATTCCGCCGCCCCGTTCGGCAGAAACGATCGCGAATTCAAAAGCGGAGCTGCTCGATTGGGAGAAACGCTACCGGAACGGCTGGGAATTCGTTCGTTGGCCTTTTCGCTCCAGTAGCGCGCGAGATTTTCTGCAAAGTTGGAGTGAGGGCTTTGCGCCGCTGCGCGCCTGGGTGGCGGATGCCGCACTCTGTGTTGCCGCTGAAGTCCAACGTGATTTCCGCGATTTCCGGATCGAACGTGGCCTGGTCACTTACCCAGATCAGGTCGCCCTCGCAGATGAATTGCTGCAACATCCCGCCGCTTCCCGTCGTCTGCGCGAGGAAAACTTCCACGTCATCCTGGACGAAGCACAGGACACAGATCCCGCGCAATTCTCTGTTCTCTCCGAAATAACTCGTCCACCGGATGCGACTGGCCTTTGGTTGAAGACTGAAACCGCACCGCCTCGGCCCGGTCATTTCTGCATGGTCGGCGATTTTCAGCAGTCGATTTATCGCGACCGCGCTGATTTGAATAATTACCGGGCCATTCACCGTGCGCTCGTCTGTGACAGCTTCGGCGATGAACTCGAATTCTCAGTAACCTTCCGGCTCGACCGGCAGCAGCTGAAATTTGTGAATGACACTTTCCGCCAGCTTCTAAACGACAAGAACGGGCAGGTGAAATTCGTCGAGTTGCAACCGCGTCCGGATGTACTGCCTGGCCAGGTTATTCGAGTTTCGCTCGACGCAGGCGTTCTGCCCGCCGGCGAAAAGCCGAAAGATTATCAGAAAGCCAGGATTGAAGCCGAGGTGCTCGCCGCGTGGATCAAGAAAACGGGACTCGAAAAATTACGCGCAAACGCGTGGCGCGACGTGGCGATTCTTTGTCCGCGAAAACTCTGGCTCCGAACGATGGCCTCAGCCTTACGACGTGCCCGTCTGCCTGTTGCCATCCAATCCGAAAGCGAATTGAAAGGCGAAAATCCCGCCTATGCTTGGCTGACTGCGCTCTGTACGATCATGATCGATCCGCGGAATGTTTACGAGATCGTCGGTGTTTTGCGCGAAGTGTTTGGAATCGCCGACCACGATCTGGCGATTTTCTGCGAAGGCGACGGCAACCGTTTTCGTATCGATGCCGACTTATCCGCCACCGGCGTTGTTTCTTCACCGCTCCGATTGCTGGCCGCAACGCGTCGGCAAATGGAGGGTCATTCGCTTTTCGATGCCGTGAAAATTTTAGCGGAGCAGACGCAGCTGCGGCAAAGGCTTGCATCTCTTCCCCTGGAAGATTTCACCTACTTGGAAGGCGAACTCGACACGCTTCTCACGCTCGCGGCCGAGGCGGAGGCGCGTGGCGATACACTCGCTGAATTCGTTGAAAGAATGCGCTCGGATTTTCTCCTGCAACGCGACGTGCGCCGCTCAACCGACGACGGCATCCAACTGATCACTGCGCAAAAGGCGAAAGGTTCCGAATGGCAGGCTGTTATCCTTCCCTTCCTTGGTCGCGAAGTGATACCGCCATCGCCGCGATATCCCTGCATCATAAAAATTCCTGAATCGAACGAGTCCCTGGTGGCGCTGACCAAAGACGACTTTCCTGACGAAGTTCGAAACGCCACGAAGACAGCGGTGCACCAGGAAATGGCGCGACTCCTGTACGTCGCGACGACGCGCGCACGTCACACACTCGTCCTCGCGCTCGATGAAGAAATCTTCGCTCGCGCGAACGGCGAGATACAAAATAATGCGCAGTTGAAATGTTTACTCGGTGAAAACCAGATCAACCGACCTCATTTTGACATTCTTGGCGTCGAGCCGACAGCCTGTCCGGAAACGGCCAGGAGCGCAGAGCAATTGGATGTCGGGCCGATGGTGACAACACAGCCATTTCCAAGGATGGACCGGAATGACCTTAAACTGGCCAAAGATCGTGCGGCAGCTTTCGTGCGCAAATTCAACCCGAGTAGTTACGCCGAAGAAAGCGTCCAACCGTCGACGGATGAAATATATGAACAGGCCTCCTTGATTTCCGTAGCTCGCACAACAGCGGACACGCCGGCCACGCTGTACGGACGTTGGTGGCATAATTTCATGCAGCGGATTTCATGGCATGAAGAAACTTCGTGGAAACAAACGTTCGATGAGCATCAGGTAACATCCCCAGCGCCGAAGCGATCGCAGGGCGAATGGGGCTTGTTCCTCGAGTGTTTGAAGGACGACCCCCATTTCTCGGAGATTCTTACCCGCACTGACTTGGTCGTGTATCAGGAAATGCCGTTCTTCTGGCGAATGGACGAGCACAGATGTCTGGAAGGAATTATCGATCTGGCGCTGTTTGACCTACTGGAAAAGCGCTGGTCCATCCTTGATTGGAAAACGAACCAGATCGAGGGCGATGCGATCGGCAAGTTGCGTGAGTTCTATCTGCCGCAGATTGCCGCGTATTGGAAAGCTGTAACTGAAATGACGAATCAGAATGTCGGCGCCGAAATTTATTCGACCGCGACCGGAAAGTTCATTGCATATGATCGCGATCAGCTCGCGCGGGAATGGGAGCGAATGTGCGATTTACCACAGGACGGCCTCGTCGCCCCAATCAGCTCTCCCGGTCGCCGCGGATGAATTGCTCGACGCAGCGAAACGCTTCGTCGTCGGTCATTTGCACGGGCGGATGCTTGGAAAAAAAGGCCGAAGGGGAATGCAACACGCCGCCGATGCCGCGGTCGAGCGCAATCTTGCAGCAGCGGATCGCGTCGATCGCTACGCCGGCGGAGTTGGGCGAATCTTCGACTGATAGTTTCAAGTCAATTTCCATCGGCACATCGCCAAAGAGGCGGCCTTCCACGCGAATAAACGCAATCTTGTTGTCGAGTTGCCACGGCACATAATCGCTCGGGCCGATATGGATGTTTTCGTCCGCCAGGCGATCGCCCATCACGGACTGCACTGCCTCCGTCTTGGAAGTTTTCTTCGACGCCAGCCTGGTGCGATTCAGCATGTTCAGGAAATCGGTGTTGCCGCCCGTGTTTAACTGATAAGTGCGCACAACTTTCACGCCGCGCTTACGAAAAAGATCGACCAACGCCCGATGCAGAATAGTGGCGCCCAGCTGCGCCTTAATGTCGTCGCCGATGAGCGGCAGATTTTTGTCGGCAAAGCGCTTTGCCCACGCCGGGTCGCTGGCGATGAACACGGGGATGTTGTTTACAAAGCCCAGCCCGGCTTCCAGCGCGCACCCGGCGTAGAAACGGGTCGCCTGCTCGGAGCCGACGGGGAGATAATTAATCATTAGTTCCGCAGAGGAATTTTTCAGTTCGGCGATGATCTCTTCGCGAGTCGATTCCTTTTCCAGCGGGAGGAATGAGCGCAAGGGGTCCTGATCGCTCATATGTGGAGCGTAGCCGTCCATAACGCAGCCCATCTTCACGATCGCGCCACTGAGCTTGATCTTATCGCAAAAAACCTTTGTGCAATTCGGCGGCGAGAAGATAGCTCTGCTCACGTCCAGCCCGACCTTGCGCCGGTCAATATCAAAGGCGGCCACAACCTCAATATCGGCGGGGCGATAGCCGCCGATCTGGCGGTGCATCAGACCGATGCCGGTGCCGTTGACGGAGGAACCGTCATAGAAATTGATTCCCTGGACAAGAGAGCTTGCGCAGTTGCCGACGCCGACAATGGCTATTCTTATTTTTCTCATTTCAAAATCGTTAACACTAAAAACCTACTGGAATTAGACCATTCGGAGCAAGCCACAAGTTAGGCTCGTTAATCGCGATAACGTGCCTGCCTATAGCCCGAACCGGTTCGCGATTGCAAGCCGCGAATTTGTATTATATCGCGCCCGCTTGCAAGAACTGATATAAGGGCAAAAGTCACGGCCAATCCCGATGCAATGGGGGCCGTCACAAGGAGATATATTAAATGCCTTCCAAGTTAGCGGCCATCATTATCCTGATCGCTGCCGCTTTGTCCGCTTCTTCGAAGACACTCGACGCGGAGCCCGTTTACACGATCGAACAGGCAGTCGCCCTTGTCCAGGAACACAACCCCGACGTCTTGATCGCGCGCAAGAAAGTTCTGGCGGCGCACGGTGGTTTCATTGAAGCGCGGTCGGGACGCCTTCCGTCGCTGTCCTCCAGCGGGCTCTACGATAAACGACAGACCCAGAGCGAGACGAACCTTCGGAAGGAAGATTACAATGCAATTGTGAAGCTTGAACAGAATCTCTATACCGGCGGAGCCGTCGGGAGCCAGGTAGCAATTGCGCAGTTGAACATCGCCAAGGCAAATTATGACCTTCAGGAAACGATCAGCCGGGCCATTATGGATGTGCGAATCGCGTTCAACGAACTGTTGCTGAACCGGGCGAAAGTCCGCGTACACGAAGATTCCGTGCGCGTGCTGAACGAGGAACTAAAAAGCCAGCAGGAAAATTTTACGGCTGGCATCGTAGGTAAACTTAACGTGCAGCGGGCCGAAGTGACGCTCGCCAACGAACGGCCGGAGCTGTTTGACACGCAAACCGAACTGAAAAATTCCTATCTACGCCTGTCCGAACTTCTTGGGATCGATGTCCATCCAGGAGCGCAAAGTCCGCCGTTTGAGATTTCGGGCGAACTACAGTACCGGCCCAACCATCCGGACCTAAACGATTGCCTGGCACGGGCTGACGCAAATCGCCCAGCCATCAAAGCGCGGGAAAAAGATATCGCGATCGAAGATCGCCAGTACGTTCTGGACCGCAGCGCGACACGGCCACACATACGCGCTTTCTCGGGATATGAAGTTTACAGCGAGCGAGACCCGGATGTCGGTCCCGAATTCAACTACGGGGGGGTGGTAGGGATAAACGCTACTTGGAACATCTTTGACGGATTCGCGACCAAGGGGCGGATGCAAGCGACGCGCGCCCGGCGCGGGGCAGCAGTGCAAGCCCTGGCAGCGGCGCGGCGGAGTGTCGCCTCAGAAGTGCGCAGCGCATTTTTCGATCTTCAACAAGCCGAACGCGTACTGGAAAATGAGACACGAAACGTGCAAACGGCGGATGAAGCACTCGACATGGCCAAAGGCAATTTCGCTGCGGGATTGAGTACGCAGCTCGACGTTCTGCAAGCAGCATCGGACGTGACCCGGACGCGTACGACCAGATTGAGCGCCATCTATCTCCACAACGTGGCTCTGGCTCGCCTTGCACACGCTTGCGCCAGTTCAGACGAAGCGCTGAATTTCGGGTCGGACTTCAAAGACGTAAGGACCGAAAATCACAACGCGGCGCATGCTGCCGACATAGCAAAGCCGCCACAAAAAATTACTAAGCAATGAAACGGGGATGGCTCCAGATCGCAATTTCCGCGACTTGCCTGATGGGCTCCGCTCACGCGACCACTCTGCAAGAGGTTCTGGATACAACCTTGGAAAAAAACCCCGCTATCCAGGAAGCCAAAACTGGTCTGGAGCAAGCGGCCGGAAAGCGCCTGGTTTTTCGCTCCGTCATTTTGCCTGATTTCCGAGTGGGTGTACCCGCCGGCGTTCAGGCCGGTCACCGTGCGGGTGAAAGCGGAGTAAAAGGCTTTGGGATCGGGCGAGCCTGGCTCACCCAGACTTTGTTCGACATGGCTGTGCCTCCGTCGCTTAAACGTGGAGACGTTGAGATCTTAATCGCCGAACAGCAATTGAATGTCACCGTTGTCGAGCAGTTACACGCAGCGCGACTGGCGTTTTACGCGGCCCTTTACAATCGATCGCTTGAATCCATTCGGGACGAACAACGACAGAAGCTGGAGGAGAACGTCGCTACCCAAAAGGATCGTTTCGAAGCGGGATTGGCCGATAAGAGCGCGTTCACCAGCGCAACTGTCGAAGCCAACGACCTGGTCAGGCAAATCGAGAGCGCCCATCGCGCGTATCGAGACGCGCAATTGAAATTGGCAGACGCCATGGCAATCGATCCTGCAAAATCATCGTTGCCCGAAGCAGAAGGCGAGCTGGAGTTCGTTCCGATGCATGTCGATCTTGCGTCGGAAACAGCGGCGGCTTTACAACGAAGGGCCGATCTCAAACTCGCGCATTTATTCGTGAACGCTGCCAACCAAGATCAACGGATCATCGCCGCCGGCTATTATCCTGCCGTTGTAGGAAACATTCGCGGCGAGTACGTCCCAGTCAAAGGCATCCATCGCCAAGAGTCGACGAGCAAGACACAGGATTTTATCGGATCAGAGATTGTTGAAACGGCGGCGTACACGTGGCGGGTGATTGATAACGGCAACGTAGCCGGCGCAGTATTAAAGGCGCGCGCGGCACGGGAAGAAAACGAACTGACCTGCAGGAAACTGGAATCCAATGTCAGCCGCGAACTCTCACACATCGCCAACGACCTTCAGGCAATCGATTCTCGTGAAACATCGCTCGCAGCCGCCTCCGCCGCCGCCGAGGACGGCGCCCGCACGGTCCGGGAAAATGTCGCCAGCGGCCTTGTCTCGCCACTCGAATACCGAATTACTCAAAACGTCTTTTTGAAAACCAGAAGCGGTCTGCTGGATGCCCTTTATCAACATAATGTCGCACTCGCGGAATGGGACCGTGCCACTGGCCGTTATCTTCAATTTTCAGACGAATCTCAGGGGTCGCGGCCCGATGGCAAATGATTCGCTGAAGCATTATACCTGCTCTGCGCCAACGCTTTACGATTCGATCTTGCGGTAAGGTACGACTTTGCGCCAGTTTGAATTCCACCGCGGATCGTTCGACGGTCGAACAGAATCTCGGCTGCAGTGTCTTGGCAATAATGCCCTCGAACATCTACGACCAGGTGGAAACGACGACGACCAGGGCTAACCACGAGGTTATTGCAAACAAGAGCCTCGAACAGCACACTAGTTCTTCAAAATTGAAATTGCCGAAATCAAAAACAATCTTGTCACTCGGCGGAGTGTTACTATTGTTCCTTTTCGCGCTGGCATATTTTTCTCTGATGCCAGTGGCTGAAGTGGCGACGGTGCGTCGCGGCATAGCCATCTCCGCAGTTTACGGCACCGTGAGGATCGAGCCGGCATTTGTCGTGCGTGTGCGCGCGCAAAACGACGGTTTCATCCGGCTGGCGGAAGATTTCTCCGCGGGTCGCGGTGCGATTGGAAAGAACGTCGAAAAAGGTCAATTGCTAGCGACAATCGCGGACCAGGAAACTTCACGACAATTGAAACAGGCGCGCGCCGATTTGCAGGCAGCGATGGACAGAGCTGCGCTTCCGCTGCCCTCTTCAGAGTTACTCAAAGCGGCAGAGGACAATCTGCAGCGGCTCGAGAAGGTAGTGGGATCGGGAAACGTGCCGGCAGTCGATTACCAGAAGGCGAAAAGCGAGGCCAACCGATTGCGCGGCGCGGTGGAAACAGAGCGCATCGAGCGGGATCGGAATCTCAATTCACTGGAAGAATCAACGAAAAAATTGGAAGCCCAGATGAAGAATGCCGAAGTGCGCTCGCCGATCGACGGAATTCTCACGAACGTTCAGACGATCGACGGTGAACTGGTCTCGGACGGCAACGAGCTTTTCACGGTTTCTTCACGCAAGACCTATGTGCGTGGAGAAGTCAATGAGGAAGACGTGGGGGAGGTGAAGCCGGGGATGAAAGCCAAAGTGCAATTGTACGCCTACCGCACGCGAACGTTTACGGCGCGCGTAACGTCGGTTCAGCCAGCGGCCGATCCAACCACTCAGCGCTACACCGTAGTGCTGGAGATGAACAATCCTCCCGACAATTTGATGGTCGGAATGACAGGTGAAATGAACATCATCACCGGCGTCCACGAGAATGCCTTGCTAGTACCAACGCGCGCGCTGCTCGTGGATCAAGCGTTAGTCGTAAACGGTGGAATTGTGCAGCCACGAACGGTTAAGGTGGGATTTCGCACCTTGGATTTTTCTGAGGCGCTTAATGGCCTGGCGGAAGGCGATCATGTAATTCTTTCCGACCAGGATAAGTTTCGCTCCGGTCAGCCGGTGCGCCAGCGCATGATTAGCTCGCCGCCTCCGCCGACGGCGCCATGACCCCGCCGCTTTATATTGCTCTGCGTTTCTTGACGCATCGCAAGCGCGCGCTGCTTCTGAGCCTTAGCGGTGTTATCTTCGGTGTCGCCATCTTTGTTTGCACCCAGGCGCAGACCCAGGGCTTCGCCCGTTATTTCATCGACTCCAATATCGGAGCCAACGGCGCGCTGGTTCTCAGATCGCGTTTCCGGCCCCGCTACGAACCGCTGATGGTGGCAGCGAAAGGCTCTAAGGAACCCATGGGCCGTCGTCTCTACTTTGAAGGCATCACTAATCCCAATGAAATCATGCGGGTGAGCCGGCAATTTCCTGATGTGGTTTCCTGTTCGCCAGTCCTGCGCGGAATGGTCAGCGCGCGAGCGGGATTTGAGAACGCGACTGTCGATCTTTACGGCATCGACCCGGCTCTGCACGCACGAACCACCGATATTCTTCACCAGTTGGTCGACGGGAACTTTGATGATTTTCGAAATAACACCGGCTCGATCATTATCGGATCGCGGCTGGCGGAGCTGCTTCAAGCCGGCGTCGGAGATACAGTGCAATTGCTGGCGCCCAACGGCGAATACTGGCGATTCACGGTTGCCGCGATCGCTCGCGCAGGAATCGGCTCGATCGACTCAACGCGCGTTTACGCGCATGCCAGGGTCGCACAGGCCCTGCTGCAACAACCTTCGGGCGCCTCGATGATCATATACAGACTGCGCGACCGGGATCGCGCGCCGGCGTTGGCCAATCGGTTCGAAACACTGTTCCAACACAGTGCCCTAAGCTGGCAGGAACGCGAAGAGAGCACCCTGCAACTTTTTCTGACCTTGAGAATGTCCGTCGCGATTACCGTTTCGCTCATCATTTTGTTAGCTGGTTTCGGTATTTTCAATGTGCTGACAATGTCGGTATTGGCGAAAATCAAGGAGATCGCCATTTTGCGTTCGATGGGTTACCGCCGCATCGATATTTCGTCGATTTTTCTGTGGCAAGGTGCGTTGATCGCTGCGGCTGGATCGTTACTCGGCTGTGCGCTCGGCGCGTTGATGACCTGGGGCGTGTCGCATATTCCCATTCATCTCCGCGGTTTGTTGTACACAAATTACTTCTTGGTTACGTGGGACTGGCGCCATTACGCCTTTGCGACGTTACTCGCGCTTCTGGCCGTTTTCATCGCCAGCTACGTTCCCGCGCGCCGCGCGGCTGCATTGGCGCCCGTTGTCACCATTCGAGGGTCAAGATGAATGCCGAAAACTGTCTCAGTTGTGAGGGAATCGAACGATATTTGGGTGAAGAGGAGGAACGCGTGCACGCGCTCCGTGGTGTTTCGCTGGAAATCGAGACAGGAAGCGTGCATGCAGTTGTGGGCCCGTCCGGCTGCGGAAAGAGCTCATTACTCTACGTTCTTGGGCTGCTAGACGTTCCAGATGCCGGTTACGTCTCAATCGAATCGGAGTCGATGTCGCAGCTAAGCGATGACGAGTTGGCATATAAACGGAGCCAATTCATCGGGTTCATCTTCCAGTTCCATTTTTTGATGGACGATTTTACTGCGCAGGAAAACGTGATGATCCCGATGCGGAAGCTCGGCCAACTTTCCGATGGACAGATGCGTGAGCGCGCGGGCGATCTTCTCGAAGGGGTAGGCTTGGGGGACAAATTGCGGAGGCCCAGTCGCCATCTTTCCGGCGGCGAACAACAACGTGTGGCCATCGCGCGGGCGCTCGCCAACGACCCAAAAGTTATTCTGGCCGATGAACCCACAGGCAACCTTGATACCGCGAACTCCGATCGCGCCTTCGACTTACTGCGAAACCTGGTGCACGAACGCGGGAAAGCCCTTCTACTGGCTACGCACAATCCGGCGATTGCCGAAGCGTGCGATTGGATTCACGAAATGAAAGACGGCAGCATCATAGCCAGCCAGCGGGGTGCCGCGCGCACCTCGATTTCTTGAACACCATGTGCCTGACAGGCGCAGCGCGGACAGAGACTGAAAAGCCGCTCAAAGTTCGCATGGCGCGGCGGCATCGTTAATCTCAACGGGATGGAGAACATCCTGCCAATCCTAATCGCGAATGCGCCCGGAGCACTTACGGAATTGTGTGGTGTCAATTTGCTGGAACGTTCGCTCCGCATTTTACAGCGACTGGGCTTTCGCCACGTCATCGTTTTTTCGGGCACGCCGGAAATCGTGGGAGCTGAGTTAGCCAAGCGCTCATGGGCGCGGGAGGAATTGACTATCCACTTTGCGTCAAGCGCGGTGAAACCTCTTACTGTCCAACTGCTTTTAGAACAAACGGCGGAATGCTTCTTAATCGTGCCGGCAAACATCTATTGTGACCACCGGTTGCTCGCCGCTCTCTGTGCCAAAGGTTCATCGGCCGCGCTTGTCGATTCCAATCCACCGGAATTTGCGCGGTCTTTAATTCGAAATCCATGTGGCCCTGCGTTAGTCACGGGAGATTTTCTTTTCACCCTCTCACCAACAGCGCCATTTCTTAACGAACTCATAAGAAAGATCGATCACGGCAAGATCGACGTAGTCGACGCAGCGAGGGCAGACGATTACATCGTTGCCATGCGACGGCATGTGCGGCCACTCTGCTTCCGAGTGCCACTGGAGCAGGACCGTCGCCTCGCGGAACGCATCATCCTCAATTCTGCGCAGAAGGGAACGCTTGACTTGCCGGCGTACGTTCACGCGCCAATCGAAACCGCATTGATATCGCTCCTTTGCAAAACGCCAATCACACCAAACCAAATTACCATTGCCGGATCAATCATCGGATGCAGTGCCACCGTGGCCTTTGTGACGGGCCGCGTTGGGTTGGGAATCCTTGTCGCTCTTATTTTTGGCATCGTTGATGGACTGGACGGGAAGCAGTCGCGCGTAAAAATTGAAACCACCGAACGTGGCAAGTGGGAACATCATCTCGATTATCTGATCGAGAATTCGTGGTGGGCAGCGATCGCTTTTCATTTGTGGCGAAGCGGCCAATTCCCGAACGCCTTTTATTTTCTCGGTTTGCTCATCGCATCACATCTGCTGGATGAATCCGCAAAGCGCTGGGCAAAGATGGTAAAAGGTCGCCTGCTGGATGACGTTGCGCCGTTCGACCGCGCGTTTCGCCTAATCGCGGCTCGGAGAAACGTCTATGTTTGGATACTCGCGTGCGGTTTTTTGCTAAACGCTTTCCCGCAGAGTTACGCGATCATCTGCGGATGGGCTACCGTTAGCGCTGCCGTTCATCTCGTGCGTTCCATCTGGATTGGTAATGCCCCGCGGCTTCGGATCGTCGGCGCGCGGAGGTGAAGAAGGGTGGAATATCGATGGCACGCGTTTGGCCCGCGCGAGAATTGTCGCTACTGAGCACCGCTACCGGCTTTTCCACGAGAAACGAAGCACTACCGCAAGCCAAGCCTTTTTCACGACGGAGTTGACGGTAGCGCAACTTTATCCTGGCCGGTGAAGCCGACTTGCAACGCACGGAAGATGTAGATGACCGCGCTCGCCACTCCCCAGGAACAGAGCCAAATGAAGCCAGTCGCCGGGGCTCCAATGACAAGAAAAAAGGCGAACAGCCAGGTATAAACGTTGCGGCGGCCTGCGACGATGCGCAGGAGACGATCAAATGGAGCGAAGTCATCCAGGTTTCGACGAATTCGTCGCTGAACGGCTTTTTTGGCTCCGCGTTCCAGCCTATGGAAAGCAAAGAAAGCGAAGAAAATTACATAAGCGTAGCGAATTTGACCGGTGGCATGAAAATGATACGCCAGCGCCGTCCACCACGACGTTTCAACAAGATAATCGAGGTCGTGCTCCTTCTTTCCAAGCTTGGTCGTTTGCGCTTTCAAACGTGCGAGCTTGCCATCAATGCCATCGAGAACTCCGATAACCAGGGCGAGCAACACTCCAGCCCAAAGATACCCGCAGGCATAAAGCAGCGTCACGCCTAGACCGAGAACTCCGGTTCCAAGGGTGATCTGATTCGGAGTGATCGTCGTCCGGCAGAGATGCGAAACGAGCCACTTCTCAATCGGCGCGTGCACCAGCGCCGGAAAATCAAGGACCCCTTTCTGTGTCGCGTCACGCAGCCAACGTTCGGCCAGCGGACGGCGCTCGAACGACGGAGCTGGAAAGAAAACCGGCCGCACACTCCTGCGCATGCTTCGAACGTATGCTTGCTGTCTGGCAGCGTCGACGCGCGCTATGCGACCCGCCATCACATCCGAAGTAACCTCTTCCACGAGTGCGTTAGCGCGATTCTTCCGCGAAAACCATGCGCTCGAGAGCAGAGCCGCACACAAAAGCCGTCCGGACGAATGGGTATCTGAATTTTCCAAAAGCGGCGCAATAATCGATGGGGGATCCGAATCGATGAGAGCGGAGTTGGTCTGTGCGTCGGCGAGCGAGCGCAGCAGGCGTTCATCGCAATAAAAACCGGCGAACACGACGAGGATCAGTCCGTCGGAGGCGACCTTCAGTGGAGCGAGGCAATCTAAAATGTCGCCAACCGTGACCTTCGCACCGGTGCGCTTCCGAAACGTGAGCGACACCTCTGCACGATGCCACGACTCGTTAGCGACGTGCGTAGTCACCGTCTTCACCGAGTTGGACAAAATCATCGCCTCGCGAAAACCGAGGTGCAGCGCGATGCGACGCATTCGTTCCAGCAGCGAGATGCCGCACAAGTCCGTCAGTGCCTCCGGCGAATCTGCAACGATCAATAATGGCGGGCGAAAAGGTTCCGTCATATTAGGTGTTGCAGATGTCTTCCGTCAGTTTGTATCAAGCCAGACGCACCTTGCTCGACTGCTTAGGTATACGCCTCCTGAACAGCCTGAAGAGCAGCGTGATCACGGAAAAGGCGAAAAAAATGTGCAGAATCCATGACGCCCGACCGGCGATCGCCAAAAGGAGAAACACAAAATAAATCACGTCGCGCTGGGTGATTTGATGAATGAAAGAGGTCAGCGCGCGACCGAAAAAACGCTCTGCCAGGTTGAAGTCTTCCTGCCGGCGTGAGACTACGCGCGTGGTGTCGCGAGCGAGAAGCGGCATGAGAAAACGGCCAACCCCGCCCGCCATTATAGAGAACGTGATCAAGCTCTCGAGGAGATAAACGAAGCTAATGTTTGCGCTCACCGAAGGTTGCCGGAAGAGACCGATGCCGAGGCAGAGAACAAAAATCAGATTGGCAATGAAATCGCAGAAGGCGTCGAGGCGCCGGCCTCGTTCCGAATCGAGATACTTGGCGCGCGCAATCTCCCCGTCGCATCCGTCCAAAATATTGATCAATTGGAACAGCGCAGTCCCGGCCAGGAACCCGGTGTAGTCACCGCGCACCAAAAACACAAAAGCCACAAGAGCGGGCGCGAAGATCAATATCGTCCAGGCGTTGGGAGTAATCGGGAGCTTAAGGAGAAGCCGCGTGATTACGCGTGAGATCGGGCGGTTCAAAAACTTCGAAACTATTCCGTCCTGCGATTTGCCGATGTGGCGAAGGAAGTGTTTTTCGCTGGCGACAATCTCGCTCGGCTGCGCGAGAAAACGCCAGTCCTCTTCCTCAGCGCGGGGCGCGCTTCGACAGGTTCTCTCGAACTGCTCGAAGAGTCGTGGCCACGCTCCCGTTAGGTCAACAATCGATTGCTCGATCTTCACCGGGGGCGTCGTTCGAAAAAACTTCGACAAAGCATTTCGCGCGATGAACAAGCGCGTAGCAAGAATGCGTGCTTCCGGCTCAACCGGACCGGAAGCTTCGGTTACCCAAACACGCGTGATTCGCTGGTGCTTCGGCAACCATCGCTCCGAAAGCGGAATCTCGGGTTTCCAGAAAACGACAACCTCAATCTTGTTTGCCGCTCCCATTGCTTCGGCGAATTCATCGAGTCCCAGCACCAGCCGATCAAGCTGGCGCAATCCGGCGATCTGCCAATTGGCCGATTCATCACCCAAAATCACGACGCGATCGAAATCGTGGTGCTCCTCGATCATGGAACGCGAGCCTGATCTGCGTGGAAAGATGAAGTTAACAAATTCTTAAGAGTAAGGAGCATCGCCACCGCTCAGTGAGATGCCAAATGTACCGCAGCTCTGTGAGTTTTAGAAGGAGCTTCTCCACCGTTATTGCGGCTGATCTCCGTTCCCGATACGTTTGCGTGCGTCATGCAGAACCGAGTTCGATTGGAAATTGTTGATGGGCCGCTGAAGGGAAAGAAATTTGAGTTCGCTGAGCACGACACCTTCATCTTCGGACGCGCCCCTGATTGTCATGCTCAACTGCCTGATGACACGTACGTTTCACGTCATCATTTTATTCTCGAAGTAAATCCACCTCTCGCGCGACTGCGCGATCTCGGCAGTCTAAACGCGACGCACGTAAACAACCGCAAATGCGGTGGCAGAAAAAAAGGAGAGAGTCCGGAGGAAGGCGCGAAACGCAAATATCCCGCAGTTGACCTTAATGACGGCGATCGGATTCGCGTGGGCGATACCATTATGGCCGTCACTATCGAGCAGGCGAAAGTTAAGCCGGACGAGAGCGCGCAGGTCCGCGAAGAGTTAGCCAGACTGATCTTCGAAGTGAACGGCCCCAAGCAGAAGAAAGCCGAGCGGTTCATCGAACAGCAAATCGGAGGCTACATCGTCGAAAAGGAACTGGGCCGCGGTGGCTTCGGCGCGGCCTATCTGGCTCGCCGGATGAAAGACAACCAGCGCATCGCGCTCAAGGTAATGCTGTCGCAAACCAACGTGGACAAAAGCAATCTGGAACAATTTCTGAGAGAAATCCGCAACGTCTCATCGTTGAAGCACCCGAACATCGTTCAAATTTTCGACTTTGGATCCACTGAAGGGATTTTGTATTTCGCGATGGAATGGTGCGAAGGCGGCGGCGTTGACAGGCTGATGGCCCAACACAACGGCAAGCTGCCGCTACAGTGGGCGAAGCCCATTATTCTCCAAAGCCTCGATGCGCTGGCACACGCCCACGCAAAAGGCTTCGTCCACCGCGATCTGAAACCATCAAACATCCTGCTCGCCTTCGCGCAGAATAATGTTGTCGCCAAGCTCAGCGATTTCGGCCTGGCAAAGAGCTTCGAGAAAGCTGGCTTGAGTGGATTGACACTCACGGGCAACTACGCAGGAACGCCTTACTTCATCCCACGCGAGCAGATCACCAACTTCAAATACGTGAAACCGGTCTCCGACGTATGGAGCATGGGCGCGACAATTTATAACATGCTGACCGGGACCGTTCCCTATCCATTCACCAAAGAGCGCGACCCAATCGATGTGATCCTGAACGACGACGTCGTTCCTATACGCCAGCGGGACAAAACGCTCCCAAAAAATCTGTGCGCCGTCTTGGACAACGCTCTCGAAAAGAAAGTAAAGGATCGCTACCAGACGGCGGCTGAGATGCTGGTTGCCATGAGACAAGCGCTTACGTGCGCTTGAGAGGAGTCGGCAGGAAGATCGTTACAACATATGACTTCCTACAAGTATAAGGCAGGATCCGAAGAAAAAATGGCGGAAAGTTGGGTAACAAATCCGTTATGACCGTCTATAAGTACTGTCAATAGATGAAGTCATAGCACTATTGGATACGGAATGTGCTAGAGTGGCGGCTTAAAGGAAATCCAATGAAGACGGAACGATTTATATTCAGTACTAAGGTCTCAAATTGTTGTAAGGCCAAAGCACTCTTGGTTCGGAGTCGAGAAGGCGGGTTTGTATCTCGAAATTGCTTGAAGTGTAAACAAACGTCTGACTGGGTAGCATTGGACGATCTGCCTACCCTTCAATGTGAATTTTGCGAAACAGTGCTACAAGCAACGGTACAGGATAAAAACTATTTTTATAAATGCGGAAAGTGTAATCGCTCATGGGAGCTTCCTTTCGTTCTTCCACTTTGGTCTGAACTCTTTCCTTACGTTGGACTAGCGGCCCCCAATGATCCTCATCGACTTTTAGATGACTTTTCAAACTGACCCACTACCACTGCGTCGTTTGGATTGACAGTTTTCATCCGGCTTCCGGAGTACGCGGCTTAAGCCCGCTAAAATGAGAAAAAGACATCATCAGTCACGTCGGCACATTCAGCCGGTTCCACAATCGTTCGGCTCGTCATTAGGGCGGAATGAATTCGGACTAATGTCTACATCTTAACTCAAAACCAATTAGCAAATGGGTTTATTCGACATATTCCATAGGCCGAAGCCAAAGACTGAAGATCGACGCTCGCCTGCGGGTAAGCAGGAGCAAGAAGTCACAGCAACCCCGGAAGAATGGCACCTAGGGCGCACACTGTTGGACGACTTCGTGGTCGAGCGGGTATTGGGTGAGGGCGGCATGGGGAAAGTGTATTTGGTGAAGAGCCGAACCACGGGTATGCGCTTCGCGGTCAAGCGAGCCAAGGGATTGAGCGAGCGTGAGCGGCGCAATTTCCTCGCCGAACTGCAAACGTGGATTGATCTACCCGAACACCCGAACCTCGTGCCCTGTCAGTTCTTTCGCACTGTGCAAGATGAAATACTGATTTTCGCTGAATACGTCGCGGGCGGCAGCCTGAAGAACTGGATAGACTCACGCAAACTTTATGAAGGTGGAGGAGAGAAGACGCTCGAGCGGATACTCGACACGGCGATCCAATTCGCCTGGGGCTTGCACTGTGTGCATGAACTGGGACTGGTGCACCAGGACGTGAAGCCTGCTAACGTGATGATGGACAAGGATGCGAAAGCGGCCATGCAGGGACTTCGGGTCAGGGTAACGGACTACGGGTTAGCCCGAGCGCGAGCAGTAGCTGGGGAGCGGCATGAGGCGGAAGATGGGCAAAGCATCCTTGTGAGCAGTGGAGGTTACACCCCGGCCTATTGCTCGCCGGAACAGGCAAGTGGCCGAAAGCTAGACCGGCGCACCGATGTGTGGTCATGGGGCGTCAGCGTGCTTGAGATGTTCCAAGGCGGAGTGAGTTGGCAGTCGGGAAGAGTGGGCGCCCAGGTGTTGGAAACCTTTCTCGAAGATAACGGCAAGGAAGAAGACATCCCCGCGATGCCCAATGACGTGGCGGGACTCCTTGCGAAGTGTTTCCGTGAAGACCCGGCGCAAAGATGGCAGAGCTTGGAAGCCGTGGTGCAGAAGCTGAAAGGCGTTTATCGCACTGCAGTCGGCGTCGAGTACAGCCGTGAGCTGTCTAAGATTCAGCACGGTGCCGCCCCGCAGGCGGGGGCGGGCGAACGCCGCACACGTGAAGGCACCTCATGGAGAGATCCGCGCGAGTGGCTCGAACGTGCGTTGCGGGCGGAAGGACGTGACCCGTCCGAGGCGGCGGAGATTATAGCCCGACAGCCGAGTTCCCGCCGCGGCCAATTGGTCGCAGATGTTGCGGCATACCACGAGGCGCGGCGCATGTACGAGCGCCTGGTTAAAAGCGGGCGGAAGGATTTGGCGAATGAGCTCGCAACTGTGTGTCACTGGGCAGCGTTTGTGCATGAAACGGCGGATGACTCATCCGGAGCATTGGCTCTGTATGACAAGGCCATTGAAATTCGCGAGCGGCTGATCAACGTGGAGGGTCGACGCGAATTGGCCAACGACCTAGCAACGCTCTACAACGAAAAGGCCAATGCCGTCGTCCGCTTGGGAAACAATCGAGCAGCAGTTGGCTTGTATGACCGGGCCATTGAAATTCTCGAGCGGCTCGTGAACGCCGAGGGCCGAATCGAATTGGCTGGCGACCTGGCAGGGTCCTACATGAACAAGGCGCTTTCGGTTCAGAAATTAGGGGACATCCGGACCGCGCTGGATCTGTACGAGGGGGCGAGCGAGATTCTTGAGCGGCTAGTCAATGTTAAGGGACGAGGCGAACTGATTAACAACCTGGCAAGTCTCTACTCGAACAAGGCCAGTGTGCTTTACATGATGGGAGACGCCCGGGGAGCAGTGGCTTTGTATGACCGCGCCATTGACACTCGCCAGCGGGGACTCAATTGGCAGTTGTTTAATAGCCACGACTTGAATTTGTATGACAGGAATAGCCCAGACTCCTTGCTGTCAGAATTTACTGCAGCCGAGGTCGTCAAGATTCGCGAGCGGCTGATCAAGGTCGACAGCCAAAGGGAATTCGGTAACGACATGGCAAAACTCTACTCAGGCAAGGCCGTTGCCCTTAGAAGTCTAGGGGACAACCGCGCAGCAGGGGACTTGTATGACCGCGCCATTGAAATTCTCGAGCGGCTAGTCAATGTTGAGGGACGACGCGAATTGGCCGGCGACCTGGCAGGTCTCTACATGAACAAGGCGCTTTCGATTCTGGAATTGGGGGATATCCGGGCCGCGCTGGATCTGTACGATCGGGCCAGCGAGATTCTTGAGCGGCTAGTCAATGTTGAGGGACGACGCGAATTGGCCGATAGCCTGGCAGTGGTCTACATGAACAAGGGGATTGCGGTTATGAACATGGGAGACAACCAGGCCGCGGTGGCTCTGTATGACCGCGCCATCGAGATTCGCGAGCGGTTGGTTAATGTTGAGGGTCGGCGCGAATTGGCCGAAGACCTGGCCAGCCTCTACAAAAATAAGGCCATTTCGCTTAGCAAGCCCAACTCTTAACAAGAGCGATTCTTGAGGAGCGCATTAATCAAGGTGAGCAACTTGATTGCTAAAGTAGAGAATGGCTCGGCTATGTTTTTGTCGGATCTCTAAAACGGTAACAACAAGCGGCGGGGTTAGTCTTCCGCGTACCGCAATTTGCATAGGTAGTCCGCTTTGGAAGCGTCTGGATTCGGCTCAGTGTGATTTAGCCAAATTTGCTCCATTGGAAACTCGGCGCTGCGAGGCATTCTAATCCAAATGCAGATGAGTTCCTTATCTTGCGGATGTGCCTCAATACGGGCGGAGCCGACACCTTGTATCTCGGTCTGTCGAGACGCTACGTCGAATTCTATAGTGGTGCCATCTCGTACCTTGATCGATGGTTTTGGGCGAACCCACATTGGCGTTTGTTTCATATTGTCACCAAGTTTAAAAGCGAAGGAGCCGATCAATCAAGGCGGAAGAAGGATCTGATGGGCGAGTTAGCAGGCATAAAAACTATCCCACGAACAGCGCTTCAGACATCGTCAGAAAGCAAGTGCAGGTGATCAGAGACCGGGTAAGCAGATCTGCGAAGTAAGCACGAATATGAAGCAAACCCCAGAACTGGAAGCCATCCAATTAGAAACCCTGAACCTTTTGATTATGTATCATGCTTATCGAGAGACAATTTCGAGATATAATCCCGGGAAACGAACGCGGTGGGATCTACATTTTTGGTTGATGCAACTACGCGCGATGGAGAACGATATTATATTGCGGATCTGTAGGCTAGATGACGACGACAAGACGACGCACTCGTTCCGCGAAGCAATGCGAAGCGTCCGATCCAATTTCACCGCTTCAGGGGCCAAGGCTGTCGATCGGCTGCTGAAGGACTACAGAGCCCTAATAAATCCATGGAAAACCAAAGCTAGAAATTATTGGTTAGCTCATCTGAAGAAACAAGCGGAAGCGCCATGGGATGCTCAGGGCGGTTTTGAGCAGTGCATATCTACCATCGTAAAAATCGTCGATTCGATATGTAGCGAAAAGCAGGTGTATACGCTAAAAGTCGCCTCAGATATCCCGGAGTTGGATCTCCGGCAAGCACTTGGAAACGAACAAAAATCCAACCAAGAGCGGTAACGGCGTCAGTCTACGAATCTAGCTCTTTCTTTGAGCGCATCGATTTTTCCCTGCCCACGAAAACCAAATCAGGACACTGCCGATCTGCGATAATGCGCCTTAATTCGAAAGGAGCACCTTGAACCCAGCCTGCTCGAAATGACGGTCGCCAGTCAGTGCATCCGTCAGCCCTTCGCGTTCCATCACGACAAACGAAATGCAATCCGTGAGCGACCATTCCTTGTCAGGACGGGTGGCGTAAAGCTCAACGCCAGCGGCAAACAACTCGTTGCTCGATGGAATGATTGTTACCTTTGGGTCGTTTCGCAGTGCTCGGTGAAAATCAACGAACGCTTGCCGGTTTGATATTCCCGACAGTCCGTCAGCCAGCTCGGTCAGAACCCATTCGGTTGTGACGAGTTGACCCTCAAAAAAATCGTAAAAAGTGGACGCCTCGCGATGGGCGCTGTCATCGGCATTAAGGAACGCGAAGAAGAAGAATGTGTCGGCAAAAAGCCGGTTCATTTCTTCGGGCGTCCGTGGAGGTAGTGGTCGTGGTTACGCGCCACGTCAGACGGCAGACCTCGCACGGCGCCGGCAAATTGTTTCAATCGCGGTCCGGCCACACCGGGAGGCGGAGGCGTGGCAAGCAACTCGTGCAACTTCGAATTCACCTGTTCGAGTTCCCGGCGATTCAGCTTTGGCAATTCCGCAATGATTTCTTGCGTGCTCATATCGCGAAAATGCCGTGTTTCTCGGAGGCGGTCAAACTTTTGCGCGCCTCACCGAGATTCAGATCTACGGCCAGTCTGCGACTCTCGCTTTTCTTGAATTTTTCCTGCTCAAGAAAATCAAATTAGGACACCACCAGAGCTTAAGTTGCTTTCACGTCCGAACGCCCGCGCGAACGAGGTCAGTGCGATTCCCTGTTCCTTTAGAACCGCCCACGTTTCGGGCACGGTCAGAGCCTCCAGTTCTTCAGCCCACCGATAGCCCCAATGGCTGTATCGCGTTCGGGTCTCAGCATCATCTTCGCCGGGATGGCAAATCAATTCATACAAGCCATCAGGAATTTTACGAAGTATTCGTTCGAGCGCAGAGCGAGTTAAACAGCCGCTGACGTCGAATCCGAACATACCATCCGGCGTTCGCGGCAGGCGCGGGCCGTGCAAACTTCGCGCCGACAGGCAGGTCAGATTCAACCCAAGCTGCTGTGCCCAACGCCTCATTAGGACATCCGGCGATTTTCGCCACGGGCCGGCAGAATTGCGAATCCAGACGTGATCCATGCTCCTGGTAAGCCGCCTAACGATTCGGAAGACAGGCGGAAACATGTGGAGATGTTGGTGGCTATCAAGATGGGAAAGCCGTAGGCCTGTCTTCTGAAAACGTGCGATCTGCGCCGCGATCTCACGCTCGACCTCATCCCATCTGATGCGCCCGAGAAAGGCGCGTCTGAAGAATTCTCCACTCGTGCGTGGCAACCGCCCCGTTTCATCAACCAGGGTCGGTAGGAGTTCTCGTCCCAAGACGGCTCGTTCTTCCACGAGCGTTAGATGAAGGCCAATATCGAGATCCGGGTTCTGCCGAGCCAACGCGACCGCCTGATCGAATGCACTCCCCGTCACAAGTAACGAGGCGCTGGTTACAATTCCATCTTGAAACGCCCTCAGGATCCCTCGGTTTACTCCCGGCGTTAGTCCCAGGTCGTCCGCGTTAACGATGAGCTGTTTCAAGGATCGGGGGCCCGGGCCGTCCCTATTTCGTGCCGCATCTTCATTCGGAACGCAACCAGCTCCCGAATCATCTTAAAGATCACGTCTGGGCTGGCGAGAGTGGAGGTGCCGCGATTGCGAGGGAAATAATCTACGCCGAACTGCACGATCTTGAATCCATGCAACTTCCCCTTGATTAACAGTTCCGCGTCGATGAACGAGCCCTCCGACTCCAACGCAACCTTCTCCAGGACTTCTCGCTTGAACAATTTGAAGGAGAAATTGACGTCCTTCACCCGCAACGGAAAAAGGAAACGGATAAGCAAATTGTAGCACACCGAATACACAGTACGTATGGGTCCTTCGGCAGTGCGATCAAACCGAAAGGCCGAAACAATGTCGGATCTTGTGAGTTCCATGATGCGAACTGCCCGGTTTAACTCCATCAGGTCAACCGGCAAATCCGAGTCGCAGTAGAAAACCAGGTCTTTCGTTGCCTTGCTAAACCCGGTGCGAAGTGCACCTCCCAGTTTCAAATTCCGTTCGTGGTGAAACACCTTCACAGAAGGATTTGATCGGGCCAGTGCTTCAGCAATTTCTGGTGATCGGTCCGTGCTGGCGTCGTTAACGATGAGGATTTCGTAATCAGACGTCATGGCGGTCAGGACGGCCTCGGCGAAATAGACGGCGCGCTCGATGTTCTCTTCTTCATTGAACATTGGATAGACAACCGAGATGCCTGGCCTTCGTGTCGTCATGCGCGCTGTTTCGATTGCGGTGTCAGAGCCGACGATAAATTGTTTTGCCATCGATCACCGTCTCCACGCGATATTCCCCGAGGAAGGCACGAAGCACGGGATATCGTGTCATTGGATGAGTCGACCAGAACGGGTCCGCTGTTGACATGTCGATGATGAGCACGGGAGGGTGGGCTTCCCAGTCTGCTTGGAACATCTTCCAACTTTCCGGAATCACGCTCTGCCCTTTATCTCTCACCTCATGAGGCCGGCTGGCATAGGCGCCGACCAAGTGTGTGCAACTCACGAAACGCGTCGCCATCAGCCGGTCGGAGAAACTGTAGAGTTGCGGGCTACTTCCCCAGACAAAGATACGATCGTTCGGTCTCGTCTCATTGACGATCTTCTGGACAACCGGGAGAAAATCGAGTGTCTGTGTTCGCACTACAAAAGCCCCGACGAGAAAGCCTATTGCCGGCAAAGCAGCCGCACCAACAATGCCTATTCGGATCCATCGCCAGCGTGGCTGAGGAGAGCGTCGCTGCTCCGCGACAAAACGTGAGAACGCCTGGCCGGCGAGAATCGAAAGCGGCGGAAGTACGGCCAAATGATAATGTCCCGGAAATCGCCATCCAATAAAGATCGTCAAATAACTGAGGACCAGCCAGAAAATGAGGAGTAGCTGCTCGGTTGGCAGAGTCCTCCCACGCCGAAAAGATCTAAGTGTCTCAATCACTTGCCGAACACCAAAATACCATAACAGGCCCCAGGCGAGCATCACAGTCAGATGAACGGTGACGAGACGTTTCACTACATAAAGGAAGGTTGTTTCAGACTCGACGTAGCGAATCGCAAACGCCCACGCCCACAGATACGCGTCACGTAGATTGCCCTGCCACCGGTAATACCACGCCAGTCCTGCGATTACGGCGACGAATCCAGTCACCACACCGCTACCTGCTGCCAAAACACGTCCGAGTGTTTGAGACCGGGGGATGAGCCAGACGTAAACGAGGTACGTCAGCATTGCTCCCAAAGTCACTGCGGAAGGCTGCCGAATCAAAGTCGCCACGCCGATCAGCGCGCCACTGAGGAACATCCAACCCCAACCCCCTCTTCTTTCGCCTTGAAGGAAGATGAGGACACTTAGCGCCAAAAAAACAGACGCGAAAATCTCGGTGTTCGCAGCAAGTGTGTCCCCCGGCCGGTAGGCGTGGACGAACACGGCGTATCCGATGCCACTCCATGCCCCCGCCCAATCGTCCCCCACTCGCGCGCCAATCCGCCGTACGACCAAGGCGGTGGCTGCCACGACAAGGATGGCCAGGACATGAACGGCAAGAAGATTGTTCTTCCCAGCCACCTTGAAAACGGCAATGTAAATGTAATAGATGCCTGGCGGCTTCGTATCCACGGCCGTCCGGTAAACCGTACCGCCATCCAGGGTATCGTTCGCGATTATCCCGTAATAGCCCTCATCAGCGTTGTACAACGATGGCAGGAGCGTGGGAAAACGCAGGATGACTACAATCGTGACGATTATCACATTGACCCAGCGACTTTGACATCGCGTCATGAGTGACGGCCCTGCTCAATGCCCACTAGGTCTTTCTTGAAGAACTCGATTGTTGCGCGCAGTCCTCGGGCCAGATCGGTCACGGGCTTAAAGCCAGCCGTCTGAGTCTTGTCCACATCTGCTAGGGAATGTTTCACGTCGCCGGATCGCTCCGCGCCGTAGTCAATCGTGCAGCTAGACTTGGTAAGTTTGCGAATGGCTAGAGCCAGATCCGTTATTGTGATCTGCTTCCCGCAAGCGACGTTGAAGACCCCGGTGTCTTGTGATTTTAACGCGAAGAAGGCATTGGCCGTAGCTACATCTTCTACGTAAATGAAGTCGCGAGTCTGACGGCCGTCTCCGAAAATCGTAATCGGTTCGTTTCTGATAGCTTTCTCAATAAAAGCCGGAATGACCGCGGCGTATTCATTTCTTGAATCCTGGTAGGGACCAAAAACGTTAAAATAACGAAGGGAAACAGTGGCGAGTCGCCCTTCGTCCGTGAAAGAGCGACAGTATCGTTCGCCTTCATTTTTGCTTGTGGCATATGGATTTTTCGGGTCGGCAGGCATACTTTCCATCTTTGGATTGGTCGGATCGTCGCCGTAGATTGCAGCGGAGCTGCTGAAGATCAGTTTTTTCACTCCCACCCGTGCCGCTTCTTCCAAAACAATCGCTGTACCCAAGGTATTGATCTCGGCGCATTCGTTCGGCTTTTGCATGGATTCCTGCACGCTCACCATGGCCGCGAGATGAAAGACAAAGTCCACGCCTCTCACGGCTTCTCTCACCAGATCGCGATCGAGAATTGAGCCGACGATGAGTCGGCAATTCAAGCCAGACAAATTGCTCTTAAAACCGCGACGAAGGTTATCAAGGACGAGCACCTCCGCTCGATGCTGAAAGTGTTCGGAGATATGTCGCCCGATGAAACCGGCGCCTCCGGTAATTAAGATTCGCATATCAGACTGGCGCAAAGCGGCGCACCAATCGGGCGATCGGTGCGTTGTAAAATTGAAATACCTACGGAGGGCGCCATTTACAGCTCCTTCCTAAGACAAAAAATTTTGGCGATGCGAGCAGCCGATTGTAGCATCGAGGCGATATTAGCACGAATGTCGGGTGATCGTTGCATCGAGCGTGTTTCCGGCGAAGAATCACGCCCCTGTTCTCATGGCATATAACTTTGAAATTGCCCAGACAAGCGACCGGCTTCGCGAGCAGCCAGTAGCCGCCGCCGAGGTTGCTCTCGACGTCGCGCCGCCGGTTGCGGATGCACCTGCGCGCGTGGACGAAACCGGAGTGGAGCTGAAACGCGGCGCGTTCCTGAACACGATCGCCATGCTGGCGTCGAATTTCCGCGGGATATTCTCATTTTTCGTCGCGCGGCTGCTCGGACCGGCAGCACTCGGCATATTTTCCGTTGCCTGGTCGACCACTGACATCATCAGCAAGATCGGCGTGCTCGGCCTCGACAATGCGATCACCACGTTTATCGCGCGCTCGGAAGCTGTAGGCGACCGGGCACGAAGCCGAGCGCTGTTTCGAGTTGCTGTAATCATGGGCGTCGCGCAGTCCGTCGTTACCGCGGGTCTTGTGATAATAGGGCTCCGGTTTTTTAACAATCGTCTTCACGTCCAGTCACAAATGGTTTCGGCCCTGGCACTGGTTCTCTGTGCGATGCCGGGCCTGGCCTTGTATCGCATTAGTACGGCTGTTTCCCGTGGGATGAAGGTGATGCAGCATGACATATACTCGCGCGGGATGACCGAACCAATTGCGACAACACTGGCATTCCTGCTTGCATTCGCCGTCGGCTTCAAACAGTCCTCACCTGAGGTGGCTGCAATCGTTGGAACGGCGGCGTCAGGCTTGATTGCGCTCACACTCGCTTCGACATTGTTTCGCAATATTCCAGCGCACGCGGATGTTGTGTCGCCTTTCGCCGAAGCGCGCTCGCTAATCGCGTATGCAGCCCCAATCAGCGTTTATCAGCTGATTAACGCCTTCATTGCCCGGCTGGATCTTCTCATGCTCGGCTACTTCGTTGGACGCGCGCCGGGTGTGACGCTTGCAACCGTCGGTATCTACAGTGCAGTCATCGGCACCGCGAACGGCTTGCGCAAGGTCAATCAAACTTTCAATCCCATTTTCGCACCGGTCGTCGCCGGTATGACGGCTACTGGCGATCACCAGGTCGCTGCCGCTACTTACGCGCGGCTGGCTCAGTGGATGCTGTGGATCTTGCTGCCGCTTGTAGCGGTGTTGTCTCTCGCGGGCGGGACAATTCTGCTGATCTACGGTCCCGCATTTCAGCAAGGCGGCGTTTGGCTCGGCATCGTCGCTCTCGCCAGTGCTACCAACGCGTTCGTCTCATTAGGCGAGACCGTAATCATGGTGCAAAGGCCGCATTTAAATCTTCTGCATTCTTCCATCACGTGCGCGGTTGCCGCGGGCGGCTTGCTTTGGCTCATTCCCCGCTTTGGCGCAATGGGCGCGGCCGTCGGCATTCTTTTGCCCTATATCGTCCAAGGCATCCTACGCTACGCAACGCTACGATGGGTGTTTCACTGGAAAGATTCGTGGAGCGATATTCGCCCGCCGGTGATTGCTGCGGCGATCGCGTTTGTTCCCGCTCTCGTCTGCCGGTCATTTCTGAGCGGAATTGTCGGACAAATCACCAGTGCCGCGGCTTTTTTAGCAGTGTTCGGTGTTCAGTGGTGGGGACATCATGCGCGTGGCAAACGCCAGCATGGTTAAGGCGAAGCGAAGACGTCCCAAGTGTCGCGAAAGAACGCGATCGTTTCATTATTGAGTTTCTGACGACCGTGGATCTTGTTTAACGACACGGTCCGCCGCTGCCGACGCACAGTACGCATCTTGGCTGACGCCGGAACAACATATCTTTTCACGCCGCGGCGGCTGAGCCATGCGCTAATCCAAATGTCATCAATGTAAAACGCCACAGATGGGGCTCCTGAATAATCCCAAAGCGATTGGTCAAAGAACCGTGGCCGCACAAGGTAACTTCCGCACCCGGTGATTACGGCCACGGAGCGCGGCTCGCGAAGGTCCTTCGCGTAAATCATTTTGGCGTCGTCCCAGTCTAAAGTAGACGGCATGGCAGCACCGCGGAAGCAAAGGGCCGCGCTCGGCAATTGTTCGCTGTAGTAAAGATACGTTTCAAGCGCGTCGCGCGGATAAAGCCGATCGTCGTCTACCACCATGATCAACGTATTCTCCCGCCCCGCTGCCAGCTCGTCCTGAATCGCGGCGATAAACTTCGTTGCCGGCCCCCAATCCTTGTCGCAGTGCAAGATCCGTACGCGCGGCAACCGCAACAGATATTCGGGCACAACATAAGGCCGCTTCTCACGAATCGAAAACTCCGGAATGGCCAGGACGATCTCATCAGGGGGGCGTGTTTGCTGTAGGAGGGACCGAATCGTCGGCCCTAGATTGCCGATTCGGTCGGGCACGGTCGAAAATGAAGCAATAACACGCGGATCGTCTGATCTCCTGCCGTTTGCCAACGTTTGACGGATAAATCGGACTTGTTGCTGCCGCCTTCTGCTAACAGGAAGCAGACGCTTAAGGCCGAGCGCACTCAAGATGATGACAAGAACAACCGAAATCAGCTGCAACATTGGGGCAGGATTGGCATATTAGAGCCGGACGAATTTCTAACATGACTCGCACGATACTGATATTCCGGCGAAGGACATTCTTGCATCGAACCGATAGTTAAAATAGGAATCAATGCCGGAGCAACACGTAATGCGTCGTGCGACGCGAACCATTTTCTACATTGTGAAAAATATTTTTGTCACTGGTGCGAGCTCCGGTATCGGCCTCGCCATTGCTAAATCACTCGTAGCGCAGGATCATGACGTTTGGGGTACATCGCGCAATTTGGAACGTATCCCGAATAAGCCGCGATGGCATCCAGTCCGTCTTGATCTAGCCGATCCGCTCTCCGTCGACGAGGGATTCAACGCTGCAGTCACCGAGGCTGGTCACTTCGATGTCTTGATTAATAATGCCGGCGCCGGCCACTTTGGACCCGCTGAGTTCCTTCCCATGGAAACGATTGCTAGCCAGTTTCAAATTCTGGTTTTCGGTCAAATCCAATTGATGCAGCTCGCTCTGCGTCACATGCAGGCACGCGAAGAGGGTTTGATCATCAACGTCACATCGCTAGCTTCCCGGCTTCCGGTGCCGTTCATGGCCGCTTACAACGCGGCAAAAGCAGCCCTCGCGGCTTTTACCGTTTCGATTCAGCTCGAGTTGGCCGATTCCAGCGTTCACATCGTCGATCTTCAACCGGGTGACATTTCCACGGAATTTAACCAGAGCGTGATCCCGAGCATCAAGGCCGACCGTTACGATACAAAAATTGCCAGGACCTGGGAAGTAGTTGAGCGCAACATGAAAAATGCGCCCGGTCCGGATCTCGTCGCGCGCCATGTGCTGAAATTAATCAACGCTGTGCAGCCACCGCCGCGGATAACCGTTGGCGACGCGTTCGAATCCAAAGTTGCTCCGCTCATTTTCAGGTTCCTTCCCCAGCGCGTCCGGATTTGGGGACTGAAAAGGTACTACGGAATATGATTATCTCGATTACTGTGACTGTAGGAGAAGCTGACAGCTTCCCCTACAAATCCACATGAGTGTTTTCTCCCAAGCAGTAATTTTGATGGCCGGCCAGGGCTCGCGCTTGCGCGGCGCGGACAAGACTCTTCTGAAGCCGATCGTCTCGGTACTCGGCCGACCATTGATTTCCTACACTTTGGATGCACTGAGCTCTGCAGGGATTAACACTGTCTACTTCGTGGTCGGGTACGAAGGCGAGCGCATGACCGCCGAAATAAGGCCGCTAATTCCTTCCGGCATGAGCGTGTCCTTCATCGAAAATCGCGACTGGCGAAAACAGAATGGCATCTCACTTCTTGCCGTTGCCAGCCATGCTCGCGAACCCTTTCTGCTCGCAATGGGCGACCATCTTTTCGATGACGCGATCTCCGATCGTTTGATTAATGATTTCGATCCCACCTTGCTCAACGTCGCAGTAGATCGAAAAATCGATTCGATCTTCGACTTGGATGACGCAATGAAAGTCCAGACCCGCAAAGGCAGGATTACCGCTATTGGCAAGTGCCTGCGGGAGTACGATGCGATTGATATCGGGTTGTTCGCTTGCCCACTTGAGATCTTCGGCTATCTCGAGCGAGCCAAATGTGTCGGCGGCCGGAGTGACTGCAGCCTGTCCGATGGAGTTCAATTGATGGCCATGGATGACAAAGTCCGAGCCATCGATATAGGCAAGAGCTGGTGGCAGGACGTTGACACTCCGCAAATGTTACGACACGCAGAGGAACACATGAGCGGGCGCCTGTTACGTTTGATTAGTTAAGATCAGGCGTTATCCTGGCGAAAGCCGCACCATACCGAGGCTCATGCGGGACGACTGTTGGCACGGCCAAGGGCTGATCTGATCGCGGCAATTGCACTAAGAATCATGCTCGCCGCGGCAACCACTATCCAAAGATGAAGAATCCAGTCGGCGAGGCCAAGTAACGCCAGAATCAGGAACGCGAAGACAGCCATGTCTCTTTTGGTCAGTTGAAAAATCCACCATACAAAACGTTGCCCCAGATCGAGCAAACCGGAATACTCAATCATGCCGTGGTGTCTTTCATAAAAGGACTCACCCAACGGAGACGAATCGACCCACACTCCACCGTTAGAATATCGTAACAGCCATTCGTTGATCGTAATTAGAGCAGCGCAAACGATTCCTTCACTTGAACGATTAAGTCCCCATCCAAGCGCCAGGACATACAGAAGACTCGCAAGGAAATCGCAAAAGCTATCCAAACGTTCCCCGAATTTCGATTCCAAGTCTTTGGCACGTGCAATTTCGCCGTCGCAACCATCAACGAGACTGAACACTTGAAAGATAGCCGCGCCGATGACAATGCTGACGTAACCGCCGCGTACCAGGAACAAGCTTGCGACAAGCGGCAACACAAAACTCGATATCGTCCATGCGGTGGGATGAATAGGATACCTGAGAAGAACACGAGTGATGCGACGCGAAACCGGTCGATTCAAAAACCGTGAAACGAAGCCATCTTGGGGTTTGCTCATCAGGTTTCGGTGCTTTGTAAATCCGGATTGCTTAGGTACTCGTTTACGCTTGCAGGTTGCGCTGCGCGAGTCAAAAGACGCCCTACGCGATTGGCCTGGAGTAGATCCGATAGATCTTGTAGCGCTCAGCGCCGATGGCTTCGAGGAATCGGTTGATCATGTAATTGTCTTCCAGCGTCATGCTCAGTTCGCCGGTGATGCCGCGCTTGATCATCGTTTCCTCCATGACATGGAGCACTAACCTCTCGGCCAGTCCGGCACGTCGATATTTTCCGACCACTCCGAGAGCGATGAGGCGGCCTTTTCGGATACGCGTTTTGTAGAGGAGCAGCTTGATCAACCCGATCGGGAGGCCAAAACGAGTGAGTCGGCCGTTGAGATCGCGCAGCACAACATTGATGTCCGGCAAACACAATGTGAATCCGACGGGCTCATTGCCGATCTCGGCGATCCAGGCGAACTCCGGCACGATCAACGGCTTCAGTTCCTTGGTCATGAACTCCATTTCGGCTTCGGTGAACGGCACAAAACCCCAGTTCCTTGCCCACGCCTGATTAAAAATTTCGCGAAGCCGTCTGCTCTCGCCGCGCAGGTCTCTCAAATTTGCCGGGCGAATCCTGACGGGCCAACGTTTTTGAACGCGCGTTGCCAGCCGTCGCAATTGCGGTACGGCCTTCGACGGATCGGCAAACCACCACGCGTACCAATCTTTGGCTTTGGTAAAACCGCAGCCCTCGATCGAGCTCTCGGTAGTACGATGGATTATGCGCGGTCATGATTGTGGGCGGAAACTGGAATCCGTCGATTAACAGGCCGCAGACGTAATTGATCGAGTAATCGATCGGCCCCATTATCTCCGTTCGTCCTTTCTTGCGAAGCCAATTAGTTGCGGCTTCAAAGAGCGAAGCGGCTACTTCGCGATCCGCAATGGATTCGAACAGGCCGAAACAGCCGACGTTTGTTTGGTGCAGCGAGTTGTAGTTCGGATCATCGCTGGTCATGATTCGACCGACGATCTCGCCGTTTTTCCTGGCCAGAAATAGCGCGGCGTCGCCATGTCTGTAGAACGGATGCTTTCTCCGATTGAGAAAGCCTTTGCGTTCAATAATCAGCGGCGGCACCCACGCCGGATCATCCGCATAAATTTGCCACGGAAATTTGATGAACGCATCGCGCTCCCGGCGCGATTTCACCTCTGAAACTTCAATGTTCGTCACGAAAGAAAGCTAGCTGCGATTCATAATGTCATTCTGAGTGGAAGCGAAGAATCTCTAATTGGTTCTGTACCGAGCCGCTCACGAAAAATAGACAGAGATGTTTCGCTTCGCTCAACATGACAATGCTAGGATGGAATTTGTTCTATGCCGAATGCTTCGAGGCTTCTACCGTCTCCAGCAGCGATTGAGCCATTTTCTCCTGACGGATAATCAGATACCCGAACAGCAAATTCAGAGGGATGAGTTCGAACCAAAAGTAGTAAACCGGCTGGCCGACGAACAGCAGAACAAATAAAACCAGCATGCGTGTATTCGTCATCAAAAGTCGCCACCATCTGAGCATCTTGCCGGCTAAATCTCGATAGCGCTGTCGCAGCCAACCGGGGATTTGGCCGTGGAACACTGCGTTTGCATTTTCGCGCAGCTTTTTCAGATCCGGCGCGAGGATTTCCTGTTGAAAGGTGAAGTTTAAATAAAGTGCGAGAAGAAGTTTGTCCCACGACTTTTGTCTCCAGCTCAATTTGCGGTAATCCAGGCGCAATTCAGAGGAGGAATGTAGTTCAGTGCGCGCAGCGCCTGTGAAATAGAGATACGTAATGCGGTAATAATCGGCCGCCGCCCCCTGTAGCGCATGACTGATTCCTGCGCCGAGCGCGAGAAACCAGATCGCTGGCGAGGCCCCTTCGAATACATAACGAAGCGTTAAATGCAGATAGATACTCGCGAACACGACATGATCGGCGACGCTGTCAACGATGCGTCCTTTGCGGCTTTCCTGGCGTGTTAAGCGCGCGAGCTGGCCATCCGCGTTATCCAGGGCATTCGAGCAGATATGGAGCACCATGCCCGCGATGTTGATGCCGAGATCACGATAAAAATAAAGATGTCCGGCAATGACGCCGCAGATGCCCGCCAACAGGCTGACACCCGCCGGTTTGATCTTTAGCCGCGCGAAAAGCCCAGCCAAGCGAAACCCTACTGGTCGATAAAAATGAAGATCCAGGATTCCCTCGACTTCGCGCGCTTTGAAAGTCGATTCGCTCTTGGGGGCTGCCGTGTGAACAACCTGCGCCGGCATCAAGAACTCATCCTCACCGCCAGCTCCGACATTTTACAGCGCAACCGAAACGTCGTCGCCTTGATCTTCGAATCCGCTTTGAGCGTGTCATCGAGAATGTTGAGCGCCTCGTCAAGATCGGCGCGCGTATGTTTGGCGGTCACGCAGGCGCGGAAACAAATCTTGTTTTGCGGCACCGCTGGGTAATCCACGGGCGCGACCCATAAACCGCGCCGGCGCAATTCATGGCCTAACCGGTACATGCGTTCCCGGTCGCCGATCACCAGCGGCATAATGTACGTTGTCGAGCTTCCGGAATCGATCCCAAGGTTGCGTAGTTGCGAGTGAAAGTAATCGGCGTTCGCCCAAAGTTTTGTCCGCAACTCCGGTTCGCGCCTTCCGATTTCCAGCGCCTTCAAAATCGCCGCCACCACCACGGGCGGCAAAGCGCACGAATAGACATAAGGGTGCGCGTAAAAACGCAGGTAGCGTAGGGTCTCCTTCGAGCCGGCCACGAACCCGCCCAACGCGCCGAAGGCCTTTGAAAATGTGCCGTAAACAAGCGGTATGCGATCTTCCACGCCGAATTTTTCCGCGGCGCCGCGACCGTCCTTGCCGCAAGCGAGCATCGAGTGCGCTTCATCAACAAAAACGCGTGCGCCGTGCGACTCCGCGATGTCGAGTAGCGCCGGCAGGTTCCCGAAATCACCATCCATGGAATAAATTCCTTCCATCACCACGAGTTGGCGGCGACCCTGTTTGCGCGCCAGCGCCTTATCAAGCGATACCGGATCGTTGTGCTCGAATTTGTCCGCGCGACATCGCGAAAGCGCCGCGCCGTCGCGCAAACTCAAATGCGAGCGATTATCCAGGATCGCTACGTCGTTTTTGCGCAGCAAACCGGAGATGGTTCCGAGTGCGCCGCCAAATCCGCTGTTAAAAAGCATGGCGTCCTCGCGTCCGAGAAACTTTGCCACCTGCCGCTCAAGTTGGCGGTGCAGGTCCGTCATGCCGGAAAGCATCGGCGAACCGCACGCGCCGAGACCATGCGTCTTCAACGCTTTCTGCGCCGCGGCAATCACTTCGGGATGATTTGCCAGGCCGAGATAATTGTAGGAACAAAGGTTGATCACCGAGCGCGGCCGCCCGTTGTAATCGATGGTCGTCCGCGCATCGGCACTGGCGAGCAACTCGGGTTCATAAAGCTCCACGGCGAAGGTGGCCTGTCGCATCCAATGCGTGAATGTGGGCGGCGGCTCGAGCGGATCACTCGTTTCGTGCGCCAGAAAATTACTCAGACTTAGTTTCGCCGGGTCCGGGTTCATCGATTGGTACATTGGCTTTCGCACGCTCCTGTCCCGACGGACGGCGCGTCCCGGCAAAGTTGAGAGCTTTCGTGTTTCACAAATTCCTTACGAAGTTCACCGCTGCATCCGCATGCAGCCGAGTTCCGTCTCGGGGCAGCCACTGTATCGGCATTCAGATTTGAGGACAAGTAGGATATCAGGCTGTCAACCGCCTGAGCCAGATTCGCCAACGCGAATGCGTTCTCTGGCGGTGTGGCTGGCATTCGATCTCATCTGCGCCTTTGTCCGAAAGACATAGTCCCACAGAGGCGAACTAATACCGTATCCCGCGTGATCATCTTTGTAATGGTGGCGAAGATGATAGTGTTTCAACCAGAGTAAGATCCCATGTTTCATTGGAAAATGGTGGGTCGCGTAGTGCAACATGTCGTAACAGAGGTAGCCAAACACCAATCCGGCGAACGCGCCCGACGCAAAGCGCCCGAACATTAACAGGAACACGCCGTAGAAAAGAAATGCCAGCGGTACGCTGACACTGGGCGGCATTACGAGCCTTCTTGCATCATTCGGGTAATCGTGATGTACACCGTGAATGACATAATGCAGCTGTTTTCCCACGCGCGTTTTCGGTTCGTAATGGAAGATGTAGCGATGGATCAAATATTCGAGGAGCGTCCAGAGAAGAATGCCGAGCACGAAAAATCCCCCCACGATCAGCACGGACAATTCCTCCTTCCAATGCGCTACGTAGAGCATGTAGCCGACTACCGGCACGTAAAGGATTAATGGAATTAACGGGTGGACGCGCGAAAAGAACTCCACGAAATCGCTCTCGAACATCCGAACTGTTTCGTTTTTTGTCGAAAGGTACAAGGGCGGTTTGGATGGTCCCTTTCTCTCGTCCACTCGCTCTGCCATGGCTAAAACCTAACGGGCCGGGCGCTCAGATCAAGATTGCCCTCTTCATCGCTCGCCATCTGTAAAGTCATCTGAGGCCCGTCCTTCTCTTTCATCCGCTCCACTCGCGAGTAAAGGCTGTAGCGCTCGTCAAAGATGAACTGGAAGAGCAGTCGACTCCATGACGAGTGATACTTCAGCCTGTTATAAAACTCCGGCGCCATCGCCCGCAACTTCGGCAGATTGTTCCACGGGATCGATGGTAAATCGTGGTGCTCGTTGTGATAGCCCATGTTCAGCGCCACCCGATTGATCGGCCCATAGTAGCTGAACGTTTCCTGGTCGAAATCGTAGGTATAATGCTCCTGAATCCAGCGTGCCCCCACCGGGTGCAGCCCAATTGAAAACAAAAACGCGAACACTAGATAAAGAAATCCAGCCCAGCCGCAGAAATAAACGATTGCTAGATTGTACGCAACGGCGCACATCAGGTTAACGGAAAACCAGCGGTCCCACATCTTGATCGCTTTCAGTCGTGGCGGACGCGTTATCTGGAAAAACGGAAACAGCATCAGCCAGATGGTTTTCCGATACCATTTGTTGCCGACGATGCGTGCCTCCCAATGATTCGCCAGGTCCGCGTCCCATTCATAATCTCCTTGGTGAGAATGATGTTTCAGATGAAACACGCGAAAGCCCATCGCGCCGGGAGTGAGATTCGGAAGATCGGCAATGATCGCCACCATTTTGTTCCAGCTTGGACTCCGGAAGATGAGGTTATGCGTCGCATCGTGAATGATGACGTAGTTGGCATGATTGGCGAACGCGCCGACGCAAACAGCGATAAGCAGACTCAGCCACCAATAGCCGAATCCCAACTGACCCATTCCAAATGCGATCGCCGTCTCGATGCTCAGAATCGAGATCGCGATCAGCGCAGTCCAGGGATTGCGGACCATCAACCGCCGAACTTCCGGATGCGCCTTCATGATCGCCCGCGCCCGCCCAGGATGCGGCTGCTCAGTTTCAGATTGATAAAACATGACCTGTATGGGCCCTCAAGCTATTGCATCGCAGACGTATCCTCAATCGCGCTTTTTTCAAGCGGGCCCACTCGGCTCGCTGCTTGTCTCAAGGTCGCAGACACCGCCACCCAATCTTCTTCTGAACGGAAATATGCCCCGAGTGCTCTCCGCCGCTCAAAATTCCAGCGACGCTCCGGCGTACCCTGAAATCCGCGGCGCCGGTTCGATTGCGTTGGCAAATACGCGATTATAAAATTTCGCGCCGGTGAGATTAGAGATGCCACCAATCAAACGCAAATTCTTCGTGATGTACCAATCGCCCGAAAGGTTGAAGACACTGTAAGCAGGAATTTTCGCTTTCGGAATTGCGGGGGTCGCAACATTCGTGTCCTGCCAGAATTGCTGTGACACGTAAACAGCCGTCAAAGCTATATCGAAACAGTGTTCTCTTTGAAACGAAATTCCGCCCTTCAACACAAGGTCCGGTGCATACGCCGGCGTATTGCCGACAATGGTTTGGTTCCTATTGGGTACGAGCAGAGCGCTTTCTGTAAATTCCGCGTCGAGGAACTGAACGTTGCTGAAAGCGATCAACTTGAATGGGTGATAATCTCCCGGCAATACACCAGGTACATGCGTGGCTTTCCCTGCCTCGACGACTCCTTTGCCAGACTTGGGTTGCAGCTCGGGTAGCGGCGGGGTGTTGGAAGGGCGCCAGAAAATCGTGGTAAAAGCTCGCCCTCCAAACCACGGTGACGCGAGCTGCCGCATTCAGAATGATGAAATCAGTGTTACTGATGTTTTGTGTCTCAGTTCTGTTATCGAATAGCATCCAAAATAGCCCAAATACCAAAACCCGTTAAAGGGCGTGCCGTGCACGCCTAATTCGAAGTCCAGACAATGGAAGGATCCGGTATATCTTCACCGAACGCGATCGTGCGTGTGGTTCCGGCGATATCGACGAAGCGCGTCGGTCGCCAGCCCGAAGACGCGTTGAAATAAGTCTCGTTGTGATTACCGAAATCGTTACCCATCCCAAATCCCCACAGCGGAATCCAGTGATCGGCACTAATACTTGCCGGCCCCGTCGGAGGTACAATTGCCAGCCAAGGCGCGGGCGCTGAATCGACTTCGACGTTTTCGTGATCAAGGCGGAACGAGCCAACCATATGAAATTTTCCAAGGCGGACGAGATCCTCAATAAAAACCGCCTGGTAGTTTGCGGTCCGCGATTGATCGAGAGGAATAATGTCGGAAGTCGTACCGCGTGATGCATATAAAAAATTCGGGCCAGTATTAGCTTCGGTGAGCGTGTACCGGATAAACGGCGCATCACTATGATAGATGACGGTACCAAACGTGAGAGCGCTGCCTTTAAAGATACTTTCGTCCCCCCACAATTTGCGGAAGCGTATATCCGCCGCCCCACTATTGAATTCCTCGTAACCAAACGTAGTGATTGGAGGAAATGGATTCGGCGCTGTTGGATTTAGGTTTGGCGCAGTGCGTGCGTCGATTTATTGCCAAGAGGGACAGTGCGCGACTTATCGCTGGTTTTGGGCAGAGGATGGCAGAGGAGTTTCACACCTCAGCAGGCTGGTGGCGTCTCCACGCAGTCCAGAGCCTCAAGCCGATTCCTGATGGACGAAAGCTTGTTGAAAAATATGGGATAAAACTTTGGAAGTTTCACCATCCCATTCGAGTCCAATAAACAACTAAATGGGGCGTTTCCTTCATAGACCTCAAATCGCCGCTTCCAATTCGAGAAACGCTGTGAGCTTTTCATCCGCCCGCACAACGGAGCCCTTTCCATCGTCGCGATCTGCATCAGCAATCCAGATCGTTCAACCCCCCGAATCAATGGCTGAGACGCAACCCCAACTCTACTAGGCTTCGCTGAGATTGTCAGCGATTATTTCCCAGTAATTCACGCGGGGCGAATTATGCATCATTTGCTCTTAATTTGTCTTACTAAACATGACACTTTCGTAATAACAAAATGCTTGTCCTCCTCTGTGATTTCTGTTTGCATAAAATCAAACGGAAGGACTTAAAAAATGAAAACTCGTGCGTTTATCGTGATATTGTTTTTGCTAGCATTTTCTTTCGCTCCGGCAAACGTGAATGCTCAAGATACTTATTCTGCGAAGCTGATTTCACCAAGGCTTGGACAGGTTCTCCACCACGGGCAGCAATTCAGGATCGAGTGGACGGCCAAGCTCCCCGGTATGGATGGCCTCTGCGAGATGGAACTTTGGCTGTCGCTGGATGGTGGCAGGACGTTCAACCCCCCGATCATTACACCGGTGGTCGTTCCGAACACTAGGGGATATTATGATTGGACTGTTCCGAACACGCCAACGAATGCGGCGGTCATAGACATTCGCTTCGGGTGTGAAGCCCCCTACTACCCCGAAACTCCCAGTCCCCAGCCTGCGTCGACTTTTGTGATCAGGTAGAACGCAGGGATTGCACCGCAATTGGATTAAATTCTGCCTGTACGACCAACGCTTTCTCGGGAGACGCAGTGCGAATCTCTCGGAATTGCTCTACCGAAAATCTCGGAGTATGCGAAAGCTTGCGGGGTCGTGCGGGGCAGTTTGCGGAACGCGTGCAACGGAGACACACGCGCACGCGAGGAAAGAAAGCCGCGTTGGTTTCCCGGCCATTGTGTAAGCGTATTCGGCAACTACATGGCAAACCGACGCTGCTATCGTGTGACAACGGATATACAAGCCGTCACGCCCTCGGACATTTTCATTTGGCCGAGGCCATGTGCATTTGACGGGACAATCAGAGCACACCGGAATTGAGAATAAGTGGTATGGCCCCACGGGCCGCGTAGTTGCTGTAAAGGCTGAGACGGACGGTGACATTCACATTGCGCTTAGCGATGCCACCGGGGATAAACCGGGAATTGTCGTTTGCGAAGGACCGGCTGAACCGCAGTGGTGTGAGATTCGCACGACTGTTTTTCGTTGGACGCACACGAAGTTTCCTTTTCACACTAGCTCTGCCAAAAAGCTGAACATCACAACCCGCCGATCATCATTGTTGTTGGCAAAGCATTTTTCGACATTGGGCATTCTCTAAGAGATCAATCGAAAAACCGGATCTTTCGTACAGTGGCAATTTAGTTATGAAAGGCAGTGCGACCCTAACGGGATTCGAACCCGTGTTACCGCCGTGAAAGGGCGGTGTCCTAGGCCTCTAGACGATAGGGTCATCCGGCAACTGCCGATCGGGGACTATCGGAATTGCCATCGTTCGGCGCAAGGTAAAATGCGCTAGACTTGGACCGGTGGACATGCCCGCGCTTTGAAGGCAACGATACGTCGCACACTCCAAAGGAGCTGGCTCACCCACGCGCAGTAAGCTCGTGAATCAGCGCGGCTGTACGCGCGGTTGCGCCCTGGTGTTCGCTTAATGCGACACGCGCGTTTTGCACGAGACGCTCACGGGCACGACTGTCGCGAAGAAGCTCGCCAACAGCGAACTCGAGTGAGTCAGTATCTCCAACCTGAATTGCACCTTTGTTTGACACCAGCGTCTTAGCAAGCGTTGCGAAATTTTCCATGTGCGGACCAAACACGACAGGCTTGCCCACTAAAATTGGTTCCACCGGATTTTGTCCACCGTGCGCCGTGAGGCTCTTTCCCACGAACACCACGGTTGCAATGCCGTACCAGCGTTGAAGTTCGCCGGTTGTGTCGAAAAGCAGGCATTCCGCATCCCCTCCGCCACGCGCAAGCGCTTCACTGACGAGGTCGACACGGAATGGAAAAGCATTCAATCTTGCCCGGATTTCTTGCAGCCGCTCGACGTGACGCGGCGCAATGAAGAGACGTAACGCCGGAAATTGCTGGCGCAGCCGTAGAAAAACTTTAGCCAGTATTTCTTCTTCGCCATGATGCGTGCTGCCGCCAAAGAGGATTAGCGACTCCGAGTTCATCGAAGACAAAACATCCCGCAGGGAGGGGGCTAAAGACTGGGTTTGTGCTTGAACGTCTGTATCGAATTTGATGCTGCCGGTCACACGAATTCGGTCTCGCGGGATTCCGAGCGCTGCCCATCGCTGGATGTCCTGCTGCTCTGGTACACACACAAAATTCAGAAGCCGAAACGTTGGTGCGACAAAAAATCGAAATCGGCGATAGCGTCGCTCCGAGCGCGGAGACAATCGCGCGTTGACCAGCGCAAGCGGAATGCGGCGCGCGCGCGCTGCGGCCGCGAGATTGGGCCAAATCTCCGCTTCGACCAGAACGATTCGCGCCGGCCGAATCACAGAAAATGCTCGGTGCATAATTGGCCAGTAATCCAGCGGCGTGTATATCACTTCGACCCAAGGCGGCGCCTTTTTGCGGGCCAAGGCGAATCCAGTTGTTGTGGTCGTGGTCAACGCGCAATGCAGATCCGGTTCGAGCGCCTGCAACGCATTCGCCAGTCTAAGGGCAATATTTATTTCGCCGATGCTCACGGCGTGCAGCCATGTTGGTCTTTTGTTCGGGAGTCGATCGCGTATTTCGGGATCGTAAATTCCCAATCGCTGCCCAAATTTTTCGCGGTAGCCGCCGCGCCGAATCATTTTGCGCAGATAACCCGGCAAAAAGAACACGAGGCCGATCGGCCAAAATAGGTTGTAGATGAAGCGGATCATGCAATTAGGGATTCCGCATCGGGGATTGCGGCGTGGCCCAGAAAGATGACCTCGGTTGCGCCGTAGGTTTTCTGCCGAATGACGCGCCAGAATTGCTTTTCAGGCACTGTTTCGCTCGGTCGCTTTTCGAAAACGAAAATGCCGTGCGGCTCCAGCAGTTGTGACAGGTTTTTATTGTTCAAGAGCTTCTCGGTATAACTTTTGTCGTGCTTCGTTTTTTCATACGGTGGGTCGGCAAAGATGATTCGGAATTTGTCGGCGTTGGATGCTTGCCGAAGAAAATCGAAAACGTCCTGGTGTCGAAGCCGCCCTTTCAATTTTGTTTTCGCAAGATTCTTCTCGATCAAGTCCACCGATTGGCGATTATCCTCAACGAACACGACGGAGGCCGCCCCGCGGCTGAGCGCTTCGATGCCAAGGGCACCTGTTCCGGCGAAAAGATCGAGCACTCGCGCGCCGACGATTGCGTCTGCCAGGCTGGAAAAAATGGCGGCTTTGACCCGGTCCATGGTGGGGCGCACGCCGCGCGTTGGAGCTGCGAGGCGGACCCCGCCGGCGCTGCCGGCGATCACCCTCATGGCGAGGTGGCAGGACTTGGGGTTGCCGCAGATTCAGGCAGTGCTGCTTCCGGAGAAGCTGAAGGTGCCGGCGCAGCGATCGTCTTCTCAACGATCTTTTTCTTCTTTTTTGGCCGGTCCTTTTTTCCACCGAAAAAGCTGTTAAGCATGCTGCTGATGTCTCGGCCGACCAACTGCTCAACGAGGTTTGTACTTGGCCTGTCAATAGTGCCGCTGACCTGAAACTCGATGGCAGAATAACCTGGTTCATCGATCGGATGAAAATTGTCGCGAATTGCTCTGAAAAGCTGGCCCCGAATTCTGTCGTTGATCGCTAGCCGCGAATTGAGTTGGAGCGTACCGTCAACGGCTACTGTACCCGACGCAGTGAGCCGAACGTTTGGCGAACGCAGAACAAGTTCGTCAATGATGACCGACCCCGGGCTCAAATGATATTTTGCGTCTGCTTGCTCGAGATGAAGCTCCTGGAGTTCTTCGATTTGGAGAATCTGTCCAAGCAACACCAATAATCTGTATTGTTGGACACGGCCATCGCGCAGGAAAATCTCGCCTTTTCCAATTAGCGCCTCCGGGTCGCCCGTTTTTCCGGAGGCCTGGAAGCTTCCTTCCAACTTGCCCTCGACCATTCCCCCAGGGCCACCGGCATCTTCGACGATCTGGTCGGCAAGCACATCGTGAAAGGTTACGCGCGTGGTGAATGGCGAATCTTCTGCCTCTGTCTGAATGGCAAAATAGCCATTGACCTCGCCCTTCGCGACGCGGGCGGAGATTTTGGAAAGCTCAAGCACGTCGGGATCGTACCGGAGCGGCGAACGCAGTTTGTCCAGAAAGAAACGGTCCCGTAATGAAATTCTGGTCACTTTTGCATCTCCGTGAAGGCCCAGAGTGCTGCGGATCTTGGTTCGAAAATCCACTCCTGTGAAACTCGCGATGAGTCTGCCGGCGTGATCGAGAAACGTAAAGTCGCCGCTTTTAACGCTGACTCGCCGAACTTCCGGAGCAACGGTCAGCCTCGGCTCCCGTCCTCGCGGTTCCCCGCTACCGCCCACCCTGGACGAGGATGGAGGACTGGCTGCGACAGTTACGGGAGAAGAGGCAGTTGTTTCAAGTTCCCCTTTAGGCTCCGGCTGCGAGATCGCCGCAGCCTGCTTTTGAGGAACGGCATGTGGCCGCGGTTTTTGCGCACCAGGCAGACGCCATTTTCCCTCGGCGTCTTGCGGCCAGATAACCCTTGGTTCGACGAGCGAAACTTCCTTGATCACGAGCCGTCGCGAAAAAAGCGAGAGGAAGCGAACTCGAAGTTGGAACGTTTTTGCCTCAAGGAAATGTTTCGGGCCGACTGGAGAGGTTTGCGGAATCGTGATGCCGCTCAGTTCGAGCCCGCCCCAGGGAGTGACGCTCATACTACGAATCTTAAGCGGAACACCGAGGCTTTGGCTCAGTTCGTGCTGAATCTTTGCTTGTGCGCCTTGGGATTGCACATACAGGTTCACGCCAACTAAAAGAACCGCAGCAAGCGCAATCAATGCCCCCAGGACAAGAAGTATCAGCCGGAGCAACTTCTGCACCCTGAGATGTTACGCAGCCGCAGTTTGAATCAAAGACTAAAGCCTCTGACTACCTTTTGGCGTGACTGACACAATTGTAATTCTCAACCCGAGGGCTGGAGTTCTCGACACCGCTCGAGACTGGAAGAAACGTGTCGAGTCCGTTGTCGGCCATTGGCCCATCCGCGTTACTTCGCACGCCGGCGAAGCAGAAGCGCTCACGAAACATGCGGTAAAGGAAGGTTTCGGATTCATCGTTGCAGCGGGTGGCGACGGAACCGTTAATCAAGTGGCGAATGGAATCGGCGGCAGCAATGTTGTGCTGGGCATACTCCCCCTCGGCACAGTCAATGTTTTCGCAATGGAGATCGGCTTGCCGTCGAATGATCTCCAACTATGCCGGGATATTATCGCGGCCGGAAACATACGTCTCGTCGATCTACCAAGCGCCAATAAAAAATACTTTGTCCAACTCGGCGGGGTTGGCCTCGATGCACAAGCTGTCAAGGAAACCAGTCTTGCGTTCAAGCGCAGTATTGGCCCGCTCAGTTATCTAATCTCCGCAGCGCAAATTGCGGCACGGCAACCACCGAACCTTGTTATTGAATCGGAGGACGCGTCTACGTGTGAAGGGTCGTTTGTCCTAATCGGAAACGGGCGTTTTTATGGGGGACCCTTCCCGTTTTTTAAGCACGCCGTCATCGACGATGGCTTGCTTGATGTCGTTGTGTTCAAGCAACTCGGCTACCTCGAAATAATTAAATACCTCCATGACGTTGTATTCAGCTCTGACATCCGCGTTCCAGAAATTGAGTATTTTCAGGCTCGCGGCCTGCGCATAACCAGTAAACAGGATGTTCCGGTTGAGCTTGACGGTGAGCTGGCCGGCAACTGCCCGGTTGAATTTCAAATGCACGAAAAAACCCTTCGCGTGCTCGTGCCTCCAGCGTCGTGACGAATCGTAGAGCATTTCGATTTTAGAGCGCAGGTGTGAGTAAAATCAGAAACGCGACGCGAACCCTGCGCTGCAGCGACTGGTCTTCCGGACAAATCGGCAGCATGTTCTGACAAATGGAGCGGGGTAACTCCTGGGTTCGGGCGAAAGCGGCTGAATCGCTCAATCCGCCACAGGTTGAAACGGCGCTGATTCAGCTCGGAGAAAACTGGCCGCAAACCGCGTCGCCACTCACAAGTGTGGTCGAACAATTTCCGCTGGGCGAATCGACACTGCTTCATCTTCTGGCGGTCTCAAGCATTTGCGCGACGCGGCTCACACGAAATCCTGAGACGCTGCTGTGGCTGTGTCAGCCAGAAGTATGCCTCGCCGCCCGCGGACCCGCAGAAATGCTCGCCGGATTGCGGGCTTTGGCACAGGACGCCGCTGCCAATCAGAATTTCGCGGCACTGCGGTGTTGGAAAGGGCGCGAGATGACGCGGATTGCCCTACGCGAACTGGCTGGAGTCGCGCCGCTGGAGGAAACGACCGGCGAACTTTCACAAATCGCAGAGATTTGCATCCGCCGGGTGTTTGAACATTGGGACCGCGAACTCCGGCAACGCTACGGCTCGCCGAAAGCGGAGTTCGCCATTCTTGGCCTGGGTAAACTTGGCGGAGGCGAACTGAATCATAGCTCAGACGTTGACCTTCTTTTTGTCTACAGCGAGGAAGGCCAACTCACGCCCCAGATTTCGCATCATGAATTCTTCAATCGGCTGGGAAACAAGATTCTCGAAACATTTTCGACTCCGGATCCCGCCGGATCGCTCTTTCGAGTTGACCTGCGTTTGCGTCCTGAAGGCTCTGCAGGGCCTTTGGCTCGTTCCCTGGAAAGCATGGAAAACTATTATGCCGGATTCGGCGAGACGTGGGAACGGCTCGCGCTCATCAAAGCTCGCGGGATCGCCGGCAGTCTCGAGTTGGCGTACGGCTTCTCGAGGCTACATCAGCCTTTCATTTACCCAAAAAGCGCAACGCCCGATCTGCTGGAGGAAATTGCGAATATCAAACATCGCATCGAACGCGACGTGGTCGGACCGGAAAAAGTAGAGCGCGATGTAAAACTTGGGCGCGGCGGCATTCGCGAGATCGAATTCATCGTGCAAACCCTGCAGCTAATCCATGGCGCACGTCATCCGTTTCTGCAGGAAGTGAACATGCTCAAGGCACTCTACGCGTTGCGACAACTGGATTTACTCCCGCGCGACGAAGTTTTGGCGTTGGATAATGCGTATCGATTCCTGCGCCGTGTTGAACACCGTCTCCAAATCGAAGCCGAACAACAGACTCACACCGTTCCAGACGAGGCGATATTGCTTCTCCGTCTCGCACGAAGCCTTCGCTTTTCTTCTATCACCGATTTTACTGCGGCACTGCAAAGCCGGATGCGATTAGTTCGCCCCATTTTTCAGAGGATCGTTTCTGGAACACCGGCGAAACCCGCCAAATCCAATCTAGAGATTTTTACCGATCCGAACCGGGCAGAAAAAACTCTGAGAGATCTCGAACGCGGGGCGACGAGCTTTCATGTCGCACCGCGAACGCGCCAGATCTTCCAAAAGCTGCGGCCGATTTTGCTCGACCGGATGGCGCAAGCCGCGGACCCGGACGCGACGCTGAACCAGTTTCTTCGGTTTGTGGAAGGTTACGGCCTGCGCAGTTTGCTTTTCGAGCTGCTCGCCACAAATCCCAAGTTGCTTGAGCTGCTTGTGAAGACGTTTGATGCCAGCCGCTTTGCCGGCGAGCTTCTGATTCGGCGTCCGCAACTTCTGGAAGACACTACCAGGGATCCGATGTTTGATGAACCGCGGCCGGTGGAAGAGAACCTGCGTCGGTTAGAGTCGTTAGGCGCCAATGCGAACAATCTCGATCCGATCCGGGCGTACCGACAGCGGCAATTGCTGCGCATCATGCTCCGTGACATCATGGGACTCGCCAGCCCGGCAGCCGTTCTCGCGGAACTTTCTGATTTGGCTGAAGCTTGTCTTATTTTCACGGCCAGGCTTTTGGGAGACCACGGATTGACCATTATCGCGCTGGGTAAATTTGGCGGACGCGGCATCAGTTACGGTTCGGATCTGGACGTCCTATTCGTAGGCGAAGAGAATCGCGCGGCGCAAAATCTCATCACCGCCATGGCGCAGCGAACTATCGAGGGAAACATTTGGGCGCTCGACACCAGGCTACGTCCCGAAGGAGAAAACGGCCCGTTGGTCTCTTCCGTTGAGACCTTCCAGTGGTATTACGTGAATCGGGCGCAGCTATGGGAAATGCAGGCGCTCACTCGCACGCGCGCAATTAGTGGACCGTCACAAGATCAATTCATGGAAGTTGCAAAATCCGCCTGGCGTCGGGCCGGCAAAGACCCTGAGCTTCTGGCCAAAATTGATGGGATGCTCGGCCGCATTCGCCGTGAGCGAGGCAGCGGATCGGATTTTCTCGATCTCAAGACTGGGCGCGGCGGAATCGTTGAAGCGGAATTTCTCGTTCAAGCGTTGCAAATGCGCGAAGAGATTTGGGAGCCGAATTGGCAACGCGCAGCAGACCGGTTGCATGCAAGTGCAGTTTTCGATGATGCTGAAGCCACGAAGCTCAAACATGCATACCGATTCCTGCGCCGATGCGAATCCGTGTTGCGATGCTACGAGAACAATGCTGTCTCAACCATTCCAAACGATGCGAACGAACAGCGCAAGCTGGCCATTCGGCTAGCCTGTGACGGCCTCGAAAGCTTTCGTCGCGAATACTCCATTGCTCGCGAGACAATCCACGCGGTTTACGAACGACACGTTATTTCCGATAACCGCGGTTAGGAGTTCAGCGCTTCAAGGCTTAAATGTTCCAAGGTGAGCGAGGCTCAACCCGGAATATTCTTCAGCATCTCAGCGTTAGTCGGGAATTTTTTCACAAACATCAGGAGACGCTGAATGGCTTCCTCCGGTTTGTGACCGGCAAGCCCGCGCCGAATCAAATTAATCTTCTCCAGTTCCCACGCTTGCAGCAGCAGTTCTTCGCGGCGCGTTCCGGAAAGGGATATGTCAAGTGCCGGATAGATACGCTGGTCGCTAATTTTCCGGTCGAGCACCATCTCCATGTTTCCAGTGCCTTTGAACTCTTGAAAAATCAATTCGTCCATGCGGCTGCCGGTTTCAATCAGTGCCGTAGCGACGATCGTCAGAGAACCTGCTTCCTCGGTGTTCCGCGCTGCTGCGAAGATTTTCCGCGGAGTTTCCATGGCGCGCGCATCAATGCCCCCGCTCATTGTCCGGCCACCGCCGCCCATTGCATTGTTGAATGCGCGAGCCGTACGCGTGATGGAGTCGAGAAGGATAAACACGTGTTTACCGGCTTCGACCAGGCGCTTGGCACGCTCGATGGCCAACTGCGAAATGCGCGTGTGACTCTTGATATCGGCGTCATTGGAACTGGCCATCAGTTCCGCCGTAGGGTGCGACCGGCGAAAATCCGTCACTTCCTCCGGGCGTTCATCCACCAGAAGAATGATCAGGATCATCTCCGGATGATTTTTGGCAACCGCTTCGGCAATGTGGTGCAACAGCGTTGTTTTGCCGGTGCGCGGCGGCGCGACAATCAAGCCGCGTTGTCCCATGCCAAGCGGTGTCATCAAATCCATAATTCGGGTCGTATAACGATCCGGGATCGTCTCAAGCTTGATCCGCTTGTTCGGATTGATCGTTGTTAATTCCTCAAATGGGCGCAGGCCCTGGTATTTGGCCGGCTCTTCACCATTGATCGTAACCAGCTTCGTCAATTGGGGTCCACGGCTGCCACGCCGGATCTCACCATTGATCCACATCCCGTCGCGCAGAGCGAAACGGCGTACGATTTCGGGAGTGACAAAAATGTCCTGCGGAGTCTGCACAAAATTGCGTTTCGGATCGCGCAGGAAGCCGAACCCTTTCCCGGAAATCTCAATGATCCCCTCGCCAAATTCCGGTTCGGTCTGAACCGATTCAGTCAGTTCGCTGGCGCCCTCAGAGGCTTCGCGGCCACCTGACGACGCAGGGTCGAGAGTCTCGAGAGCCACATCTGAGCCAGAGTTATCGGCATTGGTTGAGGAAGAATTTGATGACTCTTCAGAATTATCGCGCGTGAAGCGATCGCCGCGATAACGCCTTCGCGAGAAACGACGACGCGGGCGATGATGGCGTTGCTCCGGCAACGCGGATCCAGTTTCCAGCGGCGCAGGCTGGTTTTCGTTTTCTTCGTTCATAATCTAAGATTGTTCGTCCGCCACGTCGGGCGCCCTAACAGGTCTCCTGTAAGCAGTAGGTTTCTCAGGCCGGCAATCGGGCCAGCATTTCGTCGGGAATGTCTAGATTTGAATAGACGTTTTGCACGTCATCGTCCTCTTCAAGCGCATCACACAAGCGCAGAACCTGGCGCACCACGGTCTCGTCCCTGACCGTGACTGTAATATCGGGAATAAACGTAAACCTTTGCCCATCGTTACTGACGTCTGCCTTCTTGAGCGCTTCAGCTACGGCGTAGAGCTGATCGTGGGAAGTGATAATAACATATTGATCCTCCTCCGTTGTCAACTCGTCCGCGCCGGCTTCCAAGGCGATCTCCAGCAGCCGATCCTCATCAATGTTCGATCTGGGAACGGTAAGCTGTCCTTTTCGGTGGAACATGTACGAGACGCTGCCACTCGAAGCGAGATTGCCGTTATTCTGGGTGAAAATTCTCCGAATCTCCGCTCCAGTGCGGTTTCTGTTGTCAGTCGCAGCTTCGACAATGATAGCCACACCGCCGGGCGCGTAACCTTCGTAAGTGATCTCGTCGAGTTGTTCGCCATCCTTGCCCTCGCCAGTACCGCGTTTGATAGCGCGCTCGACATTGTCGTTTGGCATGCTCTGCACTCGCGCAGCCTGTATTGCGCTGCGCAAGCGTGGGTTGCCGTTCGGATCGCCGCCGCCGGTTTTCGCCGCGATGGTGATTTCTTTGGATAATTTGCTGAAGATCTTGCCGCGCTTCGCGTCGATCGCGCCCTTAAAGCGTTTGACCTTCGACCATTTGCTATGTCCCGCCATAGGTATGCGGAGTTATTTTAGACCCGAAAACTTACGAACAGTGTCACCTCGCGAGAGAAATGACTGGCGAGGAGAGAAATTTAACCGCGTCCGATTAATCGCACGAAAACTTGTTTCGTCAATTATCACTCGCGCGCGGTCGTGCGCATCTTGCGTGCGGTCCGCCCGTGAGGGCACGAAAATTAACGAATACCCGTGTCCATGTTCATGTCCACATGCACAGTCTGATTTGAAACGACTGTGAACGGTTGCGGCCTCGCCCGGACATGGCGACGCCGACGATCCTGGATATCAAGAACATAATTTCCCGGAGGCAGTGCGACGCGATAATTTCCATTCTCGTCTGCCGTCATGCGCGCGATTTGTTCTTGATCACGGCTCAAAATAATCAGCGGATATTCGGCGTAGTTGTGTGCTGTTTTAGACGGTGTCTCACCCGCAAGTTCGACCTCCCTCGTCGAATACATTTTCAAGTGTCCCTCTAGAAAACCCTGCGGGGCAGCGTCGACCGATGCGCTGCCGACAATCACGGCAAAGACGTAGGTAGAAATCAGGTATTTAAGACGCGACAACATGATCACAAAAAAATGGGCGGGATAGGTTCTCACTATCCCGCCCAAGCTACAAAGCGAACTTTACGGCAGTCGCAGCCTCCAAGCACTGCGTCCGTGCGTGGCAGCGTAGAGAATCCGTGCACTTGGCACGATTGTGAGGCCTGCAACCTCAACCATTGGGAGGCCGGTGCCGGCAGGTTCCCAGTCGGTCGAGCCATTCGGTAGCCTTAGGACGCCCCAGTCGTTGGCCACATAGAGGTCGCCGTTCCCAGCACCAACTGAATCACGAGCAATGGCTGTCGCCGGGAAATCTGGGAAGGCCGTCGGTCCCGATCCATCGAGGCTCGTCCACGTCGCCGTAGAGGGCGCGGTTCGGGTCACTTCGAAGACGTGGCCTGGCGTAGCCGAGGTCAGGGCGCTATAGCTGGAGTACCGAGATCCAAGCGTGATCTGGATTCGCCGGATCGATCGTGATGCCGCTTACGAAGCGGTTCGGATCGACGGTTGACGAGGAGTCGAGGCGCTCCCAGACAACTGAGCCTGCCGCTGCATCGGCGTTGCTTGAAAAGAACACTCGGCCGGTTGACGTCGCTGCCCACATTGTACTTACATCGGTTGAACTCCGGGTAACTGCCGCAACAGTGCCGCCGGAGCGATCGCCCCAAAGCGAGGAGGTCAGTTGTGTTGATGGACTGCCGTCTCCGATAATGACGAAGTCACCGCAGAGCGGGTCCGAACCCGAAGTCGTAAACTCAGGACAGTTGGTTTCCAGATAAGTCTGGTCGCCGCCCCAATCCTGCGTCCGCCACACGCTCTGCTCGCCGACAAAAATCGTCCCGGCAACCAACGGGTCCGCGATAATCGGCTTGTAGAATGCCGAGGTTTCGGCAAACAGCGGGCCGGAGATAATGACCCACTTGCTCGGATCGCCGTTCTGGAAGTTCACATCCGTGTAATTTGCGAAGAAGGTGTTGAAGCGTTGCGCGGAGTTGCCGACATTGAAACCCGACTGCCCGCCGTCGCCGTAGATAATTTGTGGCCATACATTACCCGAGCCAGTCGTCTCGAACGTCCCGTTGTCCTGCGTACCACCTTGCAAGTGCCTGGGGTCGTCCGGAGCGACCGAGAGGCTCTGGAACTGCAAAGTCGAGAGGCCCTTGTTCAGGCTTTTGAGGTGCTTCGGCACCCACGACAGGAGCTGTTGGCAGAGTGCCAGGTCATCTCCACTAAGTCCACGATAGGTGGTGCACTGCGATGAGATGTCCCCGAACTCTCCGTCCGAGCGCATCAGACCGCCGTCGGAGCCGTCGAAGAAGAGGCCCGGATTATTTGGGCTTACAACGAATCCATGCTGGTCGGGATGCATTCCATTCGGCGCAACTGGATTAGGTTGGCAACAGCTTCCCGGCGGTGTCGGGGTCGTAGTTGTATCCCATGTCATGTCGGTCCACGATGCACCAGCATTGGTCGAATAGAGAACGCCGCGGCCGTTTGTTGCAAACCCGTACGTCCCATAGTCGTATGAGCCGCCGATATACACGGTGTCCGGATGACCTTTTGGCGAGACGACAAAATTGTCGTACCAGCACTGCCCCGAGCAGTAGTTAGCAGTTTGGCCGGCTGGCGACTCCGCTGCCGTGAGATCGGTAAACACCGGTACGCCAGTCGCGACGTCGTCGCTGCGATAAACGTGGGCAGTCGGTGATCCTGTATTGCCATCGCCGACATACATTCGCGTAAATCCGTGCGGAATGCGCGTCACCGCGAACTCGGCCCGATCATTAATATTGGCCGGATCGAGCGCGGTCTTAATCTGCGTGAACGTAGCGGCATCATCGGTCGAGCGCCAGACGCCTCCTCCACTTACGGTAAGCCTGGGAAACGCAGCTGCATAAAGCGTGGAATTGGTCGCGTAATTCGGATCGAATTCGACGTGGTTAACGCCACGGGCCGAGCCAAAGGTCGATTGGATTTTCCCGGCATCGCCCTCCAGCGTCGAGTTCAGGCAGACGCCTTCTGCGCTGAGGAGCGTGAAGTTCGCGCCGCCGTCAGTCGATTTCCACAGCCCAAATGGCGGCAGGCCAGGAGCGAGGCTAACGGGCCCACCCGTAACGGAGCTTATGCCACGCACGGCGCGCGTTGAACTGACGTACATCGTGCTTCCGCTAACCACGATCGATGAGATGGCGCGCCCATCGAAAGCCGGACCGGTATACGCAGGCGCGTCGCCGCATGAGGTCGGCATCAACGGGACGCTTGTGTTCGCAGCCAGGTGCGTCCACGTGTTGCCGCGATCGATCGATTTGTAAATACCAAAACCGGCCTCAGAATCACCTGATGCGTTCGGCTCGCCTGTGCCCGCGTAGAGCGTGTTAGTCGCAGCGTCGAAAGTCAACGTCCCGATCGCATTGGTCGCGAAGCTGCCCGAGAGAAATTTCATATCTGGCGGGAACGCGAGCGCGTTGGTCGTGCGCCAGACCCCTCCGCCTGCGGCTCCAACCCACAGCGTACAGCTCTGGGCGTTGCAAGTCGGCCCAATGGCCAGCGCAGTTATGCGGCCGGAGGTGATGTAACCGGCACCGCTGAAAGTCAAAATATTAGGAAACTGCCCCGTGCTCGGGCCCGCTGGGGTCCAGGGGCCAACGGGGGCGGCTGGCGAGGGTCCTCTGATTTGCTGTAACATCATCACGTTCGCCCAAGCCGTTTGCGCGTTGCGGGTCAACTCAAACGGCACATAAGCGGCGGGATAGGCGCGATTCGCATAACGTTCTTCCGCCGCAGCCACTGGCCCGCGCTCTGTTTCCGGACCAGGCATGGCTCGCCTGTTTCCGGCAATTTGATCGCGACCTTGTCTGAATTTATTGACCGTTCGATCTGTATTGCCTGACTTGCCCAACAAGAATGGGCCCGACGGTTTTACCGCGACGAATGCCATTGCGGCCGCCGCGGACATTAGTGTCAGTGCACCTGCGATCCGCAAGTGCGAGAGAAGATAATTCCGATTAAACCAACGAGGAGTTTTCATATATTTTTAGAGGCTGAATGTTAGTTGAAGCTTTCTAGCGAGTCTGAGTACGTGAGATTACGGAAACAAGATCAAGAACGTCAAGGATTTAAGCCTTACATTTTTGTAATGTGAAACAGCGCGATTGCCCACGCTCATCATTTGTAGTCACTGGCATTACAGGAAACAGAACTCAGGCTGACAAAAGGCTGAGACGAAGTGATTTTACTTCTCAATTCCTGCCCGATTTTTCATTCTTCTCGTTTATGAGAATTCTTGCTGCTGGCATTCTTTGTGGAGTCGTGATGTTTGTTTGGACATCGATCGCACACTTGGCATTGGGTCTGGGCGAAGCGGGGATTAGTGAGATTCCCAATGAACCAGCCATGCTCAGCGCAATGCAAAGCAGCATCGGACAAAAGACCGGCCTCTATATTTTTCCCGGCCTCGGCGTCGGCAAGAATCCAAGTCGACAGGAGAAGAACGAAGCCATGAAGAACATGAACGAAAAGATCGCGGCGAACCCTTTCGGGATCCTGATGTATCATGCGCCCGGCCGGCCGTTCACATTTGCCAAATCGGCTCGAATCGAATTCGGTACCGAACTACTCGAAGCCATTTAGGTAGTGTGCCTTTTGGGCTTAACGGGCATTGCCAGTTTTGCCGGACATTGACTTCGTTCTCATCGGAATTGTTGCCGCCTTGATCCTGCCAAGGCGCGCTCCGGCAAGGTGAAATCCGATACCCGATGTGTCGCACAGTAGCTTGCGCGCGCAGACCACAGGTCACCAATCACTAGTCACTGCGCGTTGCGCGAACTTCACGCACCGTCAGCGTCGGCCGACCGTTGGCGTTTGCATATGTTGCCTCGGCCTTTCCATCGCTACGTTTAAACCGCCGCTCCGCCCCGGTATTGTCGGGAATCCATGTGGCGACCGCAGCATTCGCCTTCAGGAATTTCGCGATCTCTCTCTCAGAAAGGTCCGTGCCTTTCACGTGGGAATAGCTTTCTGAAATACTCCGGCCGTTAGCAAACGTAACAAAAAAGAGAGAGCGATCCTTTTTGTAAACGACGGTTACCGTCCCGTCATCACGCAGACGTCGCTGAACGATTGCGCCGTATGAATCTTCAATCTGATCGCTGCTATCGCCCAACCTCGCCGAGATCGAACTCGCAACCGCGAAGACAGCAAGGAGAAGGGCTATCAACTGTTTCATACGTTTGATTCCGGCAATTTGCAGAAATCAGCAACCCGAATCGCGATTTCTTAATACTGACTTCTAAAATATTCCTTTTTTTGCAAAGTAGTTAAAGGCGAGCAACGTCGTAGCATGAAGGCGGAATCATTATCTCGCACTTTTGACAAGGTTTCTACTCCGCTCGTTGATGACGCCGCTTTACGTTTGAAAATTTCTTTCAGAATTAGTCCCCACGGTATTCGGCAGGTGACGCCCAATCAGGTCTCGCGGGCCCCGCGTTGCCGGTCAGAATTTTGAAGTGTCGAGGTTTTCTGGAAGCGATGGGAATGGGAACGGCGTCGGGCAGAGGCGATTAAAAACGGACGCTCATTGCGCGAACAGTTGGACTTTGCGCAATATCTGGAGAAACGGAACGCCCATCCAGGTTACACGTTTCGCGAACAACTGAAAAAGATGAACGGCGCCATTGAAGAATGGGATAGTCATGCCGCAAGTAGGAATTAACAAACACGATTGGATCACGGCCCAGACATCGCGATGAAAATCAAAACTCGAAAGCGAGCCGCAAAAATCAAGGTTCGCAAGTCCGGTGTGCACGGTCAGGGTGTTTATGCCGTGCAGTCGATTCGCGAAGGCGCACGCATTATCGAATACACAGGCGAACGCGTTTCCTGGGAAGCTGCCCCCGATGACGAAGACGATCCACACACTTTCAACTTCGGGTTGGAAAACGGCAAAGTCATCAATCCAGAGATTGGCGGTAACGACGCGCGCTGGATCAATCATTCTTGCGATCCAAACTGCGAAGCCGTCGAGGAAGACGACCGCGTCTTTATTTATGCAATCCGCGATATCCGGTCCGGCGAGGAACTCCTTTATGATTACCAGCTGGAGATCGATGAGCCGATCACGAAGGCGGCCAAAAAAAAGTTCGCGTGCCACTGCGGCGCCTCAAATTGCCGCGGCACCATGCTTGGACTGAAAGAGCCCAAGACGGTTCCTTAGTTCCTTATTTTCTGGTACCTGCATGTAATTGCACTTCGCCGCGATAGCCAAAACCTATCACGCCTAGACGCATAAAGTATTTCAATCTACGCTCGGGTTGTGGCCGGTTGATCGTATGGAAAATAGAATGCCGATAGGACAGCGTATTTCACGCTTCCTCGAGGAACGATATGTGCACAGGACGCAACCTCATTATCTGCCTGAGCTTGCCGTCTTTGGAGTCATCCTGATTCTCGCGGTCTTGCCGATGTTATCGATGGTAGCGACGGCGCTGGAGACGATGAGATAAAGTCAGTTTGTCGCGTCGCCAGCTATCGACGAACCTTTGCCCCCCAATACGGCGGCGGCCTCTCGACGGAAGGCTGCCGCCGCTTTGCTATGGAACCGAAGCGGATTGTAAAGAAAGTTCAGTTCCCGCTCGGGGACTGGCGGAGCGAACGGTAGACTGACACATCCAGGTGTGGCTTGGTGTTTCACCATCAATTGCGGCGTGATTGAAACACCGATGCCAGCTGCGACCATCCGCGCGATGGTAGTGAGCTGGCTGCCGGCGAGCGCAATCTCCGGGCGAAGCCGACGAGATTCGAGCAGCTGATGCACTTGTTGGGAGAGGCAATGCATCTCGTGAAGGAGCAGAAACCGCCGCGACTTCAGATCATCCAGTTCGACCAGCGTCTTCGCTGCGAGAGGATCTGCCTCCGGAACGAGCGCCAGCAACGGTTCGCGGCCTAAAGAATCCCTTCGCAGAGTTGGACTCGGCTCGCATGTGGACGCCAAAGCGACATCCAGCTCACCAGCGTCGATGCGCCGAGTGATACCGTCCGTTACGTCCTCAACAAGCTCCAAAGTCACTTCGGGATAATCTTTTTGGAATTTCACTACCAACTCCGGGAGAACGTACGGTGCGATCGTAGGAATTGCCCCAACGGCCAGCTTGCCAGTGACCGCCTCTTTGAGTTCATCCACGCATCGACGGGCATCTCCGATCGATGCCAAAATCTGGCGGGCGTAATCGATGAAACGTCGACCCGCTTCGGTAAGGACGACTGATCGCGGCAGGCGATCGAACAACGGTTGACCGATTTCTGCTTCCAGCTTTCGAATCTGCTGGCTGAGTGAAGGCTGGGCTACACGCACCTTGGCAGCCGCGCGCGAAAAGTTCCCCTCGTCTGCCACCGCGACGAAATAACGCAATTGGTGAATCTCCATAGATAAATCCTGGTGAGACCACTGCTACTGTAGCGCTGGCAATGCCAGTGCGAAACTTGTGTGGTCGCCCGGAAATCGAGATCGACCCAGTCGGTTGCTAAGGGAAAACTCGGCGACCTGCCTAAAAGCCCGCAGCACCAGTTTTGGGCCGCATAGCTCTTGGCGGCAACCCGATCTTAGTCTGCTCGCATTCCTTTTCAGCCTCCAAGCCAACAAACTGAATAGCGTCCGCCCGTTTTACCAATCTCCCAACTGCGCTGTGCCCATCGGACCGAAGCCGTCGAACTGCTCGGAAACGATGTGGTGCGGGCCCGCGCCCTCAAATGTCATCGTCGGCGGTGGGTTCATTGTCTGCTGGCCCGGCTGCGCCTGCTGGGTTGCCTGCTGCGCTGTGAGCGCCCTCTTATAGGCGTCGAATTGCTTTTGTTTCCCGACGTAGATTTTATTCTTCGTCGCAGTCGGAAACACGTAATACAATTTGCCGTTATATTTTACGGCCGAGACACTGTATTGAGCCAGACGGTTGATCGCTTGTTGCTGTTTGGATGTCGTAACCGTGATTACCTTGAATCCCGACTGTGCAAGCAAGAATTCCTTCCTGGACGCGGTAAGCTCTGTCTGGTTGGTTGACACGGTTTGGCATCCAGCGATTAAAGCCAGGACCAGCACGGCCCCGATGATTCTTGTCACTTTCATTAGCTGTTTCATACATCTTAGGTAGATGTTACTTTTGTTGTTGTCTCGAAGGAAGCTAAATCTCAGTTATTGGGTTATCATCGGCGCCTCTCGTCGCCCTCCCGGCCGACAAAGCCGCCAAAACGTTCCCCGGCGCCCCATCTTCCACCGCCCCTCGCTGGAAATCCTGGAGCGGTTGGCTTTCTTCGCCTCCGCGCCAACGCTTCTGCGCGTGGCGATTCAAATCCTGCATCTCTGAGTCAGATCGGTCGAAGCCGCTACCGGAGCGATTCTGACTCGCGCGGTCCAATCTGACTATTGGACCAAAGTTCAATAGACATAAATTTGAGACTTGCTACAGCTTCTATTGGTTGGCTAGGATCTTCCGATGTCTGTCGATCAAATGCGAAACTCCAATTCGACTTGCTGGCGGGGCCTGTTCGCATTGGCATTTTCGCTTCTCATCGGAGCCTGCGCCGCCTATGGCCCATATCGCGCGAACATTTCCGGCCAACCGCTCAATTCGGTGCGAGGCCCGAGCGATGGGCGCTACAAATTCGCTTTCATAGAGTTCGGAGACCAGGGCTCGGCCTTGGATACGTCACAACGAGCGGCTGCCCTCAGTGTGATTCGCCAAGCGCAGCGCCCCCTTCTTTTCGTTTACATTCACGGCTGGATGAACAATGCCGACTCCGGTGATGTTTGCCGTTTTGAACACTTCATTGATATGGTCTCGCGTCTTCCCGAGGTGACCCACGGAAGGATTAACGTAATCGGTGTCTATATCGCGTGGCGGGGCAAGGATCTTACCGTGCCCGGCTTGGATTTGCTAACGTTTTGGAACCGCAAGTCGGCGGGCGACGAACTGGCGGCGCAAAACAGCTGCCTTGCTACTATTAACGAACTGGCACTAGCTGCGCGAGAGCCGGGCAAGCAGGAGCACCATTGCGTACTGATGGGACACTCGTTTGGTGGATTGGTTCTAAGCAATACTATTTCTCACTCCATTCTCGATGCCAGCAGCACTGGCGCCCGCAACGCGAGCCCTTGGGACATGGCGGTTGCGTTCAACCCGGCGGATAATGCTATTGGCACTCGGCAGTTGTTGTCCGAACTAGATTATCTTTATAAGTATGACCCGACTCGTGGCGCTTATGTGGGCAGAACGCCTGGCGCCGAAGAGGGTACCGTGACGAACGAGAACCGTCCCCTTCTCATCATTCTGCAATCGGAGAACGATCACGCGACCGGGCAATTTTTTCCAATCGGCCAGGGTGTCGCCAATACCGTAAATCTTCATTACCACTGGGACCAGGTTCCAGTGCCTGGAGGCAACGGACAAAAAGTATCGGAGAGAGAGTTCCAGACCCATACGCCTGGCAACGATAAGTATCTCGTAAATTTCAGGGTTGTCCCAGTGGGAGAAGCGACTGCGCCATCAGATCTAAGCACGTACGAGAACCGGGCCTTCGAAGCCAATATTCGACAAAACGTGCGCGGCCGAACCTTTCTCACCAGCGAAAGGAACAATGGTCACGAAAAACAATTCTGTGTCGGTCCCGATTACAATCCCGACGAGGCGCGCCCTCCCACGGGGAACGAAGACTGGCAACGATGGGAATTTGTCTACACTGGCAATGCCCGTGTGCCCTGCTGGATCGTACGCGTACCGAAGGAAATCATTTGGGGTCACGGCGGATTGTGGAGCGATAACTCGGTAGCGATGTTCGGCGCGCTTTACCGTATGCATTTTCCCTTGAATGCGAATGGTGAACCCGCGCCTTCAAAACCGGTTCGTGTTCCCAAGACCCCAGACACTCTAAAAATGAACCAGGACAAACTGCGCTAACCAGCACGACGCGCGTCAGGGCAGAGATGAACCGAGAAGGTTCCCGAAGACTCGGTGTTTACGAATCATAGGACTTTGGTGCTGAATAAAGGGAAACCAGGCGCGCGATCAGCACCGTCACATAAAGCAGGCCGGTCATCGCTTCCATCGCTGCCAGCCAGCGCGCAATTCTTGAAGCGGGAGTGATGTCACCGTAGCCGACAGTGCTAAGTGTGATGAAGCTAAAGTAGAAGCCATTGAACCCGTTCATCGAGCGCGGCCCTGCGTTCGTGTTGAAGGAAAAGGCTCCCCCTGGCGTCAACTGGTCTACCAGCCAGTAGGCCATCGTCCACATCAAACCGAGCATAAGATAAGCTGCGATGCTCGCGCAAAGTACATCGACATTTACCGAAGGGGCACGCAAAACGAAACGTAGCAGATTCGCGACGACGAAGGCAACCAGGATAAGTCCCGCGGTAAGAAAGACAAAAGGTGGAACCAGGTCCGGCTGCAAATGATTAATCCAGCGGCCACCAATCGCAGGAATGGCAAGGACGATCGCGACAATCAGAACGCCTTTACGCTGCGCGACTGCAAGGACGGCAGATAGCAAGACCACGGAAAACAGAATTGAGACAATAACGTTGCCGCCTTTGACCTCTTCGACAAATGGGAAAGAGAAGAAGAGTAACGCGAGAGCGATTAAAAGCTGGACTGTGGAAAAGCGATGTCGTCCCGATTTGAGGTCCGCCGGTTTCCGCAATGCTATCGTTCGTTCCGCTTTATTAGCTTCAATTCCCACAATTTAGTTAGTTGCCAGGCTATCTTACTGCGATCATCATTTCGAACCTAACGAATACGACTTCGTCTCTTTGTTAGCCCCATGGCACTGTTACCGGTTAAAGTAAAGACTCGCTTTCCTTAAAGAATTACTGAAACAGAACGCCCTTAATAAGCTTTGGAATGACAGGAGTGATCTGGACCTGCACGTTCCATTCCTGTCCGGCGATTCGGGGATGCACCGGCATGTACTGCACCGCGAGCTGAATTTTGACGGGCAGACGTCCCAGCTTCACCACTTTGCCCAGGCCGAGCCCGACGGGAACCGTCCAGACATCTTCCGACGGCGCGTTCCAGTTCGCCAGGATATTACCTGAGTAACCGATGCTCCAGCCCTGGCCGAAGAAGATCGTCGCGATGGGTTGCAGGTTCATCTGGTTCGTGTCGGGCCTGCAGTGCTCGCCGCCGATAGACCACCATTGCTGTGGAAACACGCCGAGGAAGAACTCCTTCGTGAGGTAGCCCACCACGATACTAGGCCCAGCCTGCCACTTGCCCTGGCCAGTGAATCCCGATGTCGCAGTCGGGAAGATGAAGGTAGGGCCGGCTCCGAGAACCCAGTTGCCCGAATGCGCAGGCGACAGCAGTTCCACCAGGGCCAGATCGCCCAGGCCGGCGTCTCGCGCGAATTCGCCGGGGGAGGTCTCGTGCGGGACGATATTGTAGAAGGGCATCACCGGACGCGTGATCAGGTTCCAATCTTTAGTGAGGCTCACCGGCATTACGGGCTGGAAATTCCAGTTATTGTTCCACTGGCCATTGTTCAGCTCGAAGTTGTTAAACTGGTTCGAAATGGACCAGATGCTGCTCACCGGGTTTGTGAGCTGTCGATTCAACTCGCTGGCCGACGGTTCTACAGCAGACGATTCGGTAACGGCACCCAAACTAAGATTCTCACTTGCATGGAACCGCAAGCTGATCCGAGCTGTCTGAAAAGGCTCGCCAGTCGCGTTGCCGCTTGCGCCGCCGCCGAATGGTTCCACCGCACAGACAGCCGGGCGAACTGAGAGAATTCCCAATGTGAGAACGGCGACTCCTAAAACGATTTGAGTCCGCTTCACATTGGTTGCCCTCGCTTTTCGGCGCTTCTCAAACAACGAGGGGGCAGCAGCCGTCAAGCCGCTGCCCCTTACGTTATGTATGACCGTTGCTTACCAATCCCCCATGGCCGCGGTGCCCATCGGGCCAAACCCACCGAACTGCTGAACTTCAATCTGGTTCTGTCCGGCAGTTTCTAATGTCGGCATCAGAGACTGTCCGGCTATCAGTGATTGACCCGGCTGAGCGTGCACGGTAGCTGGGTGGCCGGCATACGCCGCCGCGAGCGCGTGTTTATAGGCGTTGAATTGCTTTTGGTGTCCGTAGTAGATCTTATCCTTCGTGTCAGTGGGAAACACGTAGAACAATTTTCCGTTGTAATGAACGGCTGAGCACCTGCCCTGGGCTAGTCCAGCGATCGCCTGTTGTTGCGTTGGGGTGGTGACCGTTATGACCTTAAAACCCGACTGCGCGAGCAACGCCTCCTTCTGGGCGACCACAGACTGGCCGGTGCCCGTGGTTTGACATGCTGACATCAACGCCAGTGCGGCCAGGGCACTGGTGATATTTGTTAGTATTAATAGCTTTTTCATATGTTTCCTTTGAGGTGGTTTCGTTTACGATCTGAGTGTTTATAGAAATAAAATAGAAGTTCCAAGCATTAATTTTCATCTTCGGCCCCTGAACCCGCCACCGCCGCCGCCCCCAAAGCGCCCAAAGCCCCCGCCGCCAAACCCACCGCCGCCACCGAAGCGGTCGCCGCCGCCGCCAAATCCTCCCCCGCCACCGAATCGATCAAAGCCGCCGCCCTGAAAGCTCTGGAATCGCTGACTCGAAAAGTCACCACGCGACCGGTTTTGAGCCTCGCGGTCCAAATCACTGAATCCGCCTCCACCGCCGGACCGATCGAAACCGCTTCCCCCTGAACGGTCGGCGCCGCCCCCGCTGGCTGCTCGATCCTCGTTACTCGCTCCCGACGACCGCTGCTGATAACTCTCGCTCCCTGTCCGTTGCTGGCTATTTTCTGCCCCTTGCCAGTTAGGCTGGGGCTTATTTACAGAGTTCCAGCTTCCATTATCGTACTTCTGCCAGCCGTTACCTGTGTTCTTGTAGACGTTGCCATCGTGTCCGGCATACATGTTGCCGCTGGCAGTTTTGCCTGCTGCACTGTTTCCCCACTTCGTGCTAGAAGCTGCCACTTTTCCTCCTTGCGAATCAGCAGCGCCTGCTACTGTTCCATTGGCGGTCGAGTAATGGCCCATGGTAGCACTCTGGTTTCCTCGCGAGACATAGGAACTACCCCACTGAGCGTTAGGGCTCGATCCCTGTCTGGTCTGAGCATAGGTTCCCGTGTACGGATTGTAGGCTTGCGCTGCGCTTCTGCTCCCATAAGGCGTCGAAACGCTGGCACCGCGAGCGTAAGTACCAGTGTAAGGATTGTAGCCGGCCCCTCTTGTTGCCGATCCGTAAGGGCCGTAGGCAGTCTGTTTCCAGCCATAAGCTCCCGTGGCGGAATCGTAGTAAGGAGTTGGATAATGGTAACCGTAGCCCCCGTAATAAGCGCCACAGTACGTCGCAGGATAGGGATAGTAGTAGCCCCCATAGCAATATGGCGGCCACCAATAGCCACTCCCATCGGCGAGGATGGCTCCCGCGGCGGCGCCCAGGATGAACGTGCCCAAATATCCTGCTGTATAGTTGGCCGTAACGGTGCCGTCGGGATTCGCGGTCTGCGTGACATAAGTCACGTTATAAACCGGTGAACTCGACGGGATCGTGTAGATTTCTTTCGGCACCGACGTGCAAGTCGTCCATGGTCCAGTTGGATTAGGGGACATGAACCAGACGCTTTGGAGACAAAGGTAATAGACATCTCCAACTTTGATCACTTTATCGGGAGTGTTGGTTGCATACTCCATCGATGTTCCCTTGATCGGCTCAAACTTTGGATCACCAGCATAGTCAACCTTAGCCTTGGCGGCTGCTTCCTTTTGGTTGACGGTGATTGTTGTCGGCACCTGCGCCAGTAAAACCGCATCTTCCGCTTCCTCGGTTCCTGGAACTGTGGCGAGTATTGCCGAAGCTGGACTACTCGGCGGAATTTTGGCGAAGTCAGCAGGGAGATCTGGTGTCGCATAAGTCCAGGGGCCTTGAAGGTCAGGCGCGCTGAACCATCGGCCTGCGGTCAAATAGTAAAATTGCTTCTTCGGCGTGTAGAGGAATACGACGCTGTTCGTGTTCGTCGCATACTCAAGCTGCGTGTCCGGAATTTTCGCGTAGGCGGGCTGTCCATCGAAAAGAATGACTTCCGCTGACTTATCGCTGTAGAACACGTCTGGAGCAGCGTCCTTCGGATTAGCTGGGGGCGGAATGAATTTTTTGAGCGCGCTCCATTGTTTATCCTCCGGCACCTTGGACATGTCGGGAGGCAACTTCTTGGTTGGCGACCATTGGCCCGCAAGGCTACTGGCCGTCAACCAACGCTGACCAACTGCGAGATAGTAAGTGGAATTCCCTTCGTCGAAAAACAGCGGCCACTGTGTGTTCACAATAAACTTCAAATTCGTGTTCGGAACTTCCGAAAGAACGGGCTCGCCATTCACACTCAGCAGAATCGATGGCTTGTACCCAACGAAGATCTGGGGCGGCTCGTTGTTCAATTGCACACCAGACGGCGCCTCCTTTTTTGGCGTAGACGCGATTAAATTATGCAAAGAAATTGAGAAATTCGATCGGACAAATGTTTTAAACAATTGCTCCATCTTTTCCGCGGTGGCTTTGTCCAAAGACGGAAAATACGTCCCTGTAATTTCCGAATTGGTGATGGTCACGAGCTTGGCAACATTGTCTATGTTGGTGTTCCCCTTCATTTCCACCACGCCCACCACTGTCTTGCCACTCTTGGGCGTAAGCGAAATCGCCATTCGCCAGCTCAAATCCTGGAAATCTTTCCAGTTATCGACCTGCGGTTGATAAATGATGAGTCGGGTCCCGTTGCTGTATTTCTCGCGTGGCCAGCTCGAATCGCCCGACTGCTCCGACGCACTGTTGGCGATTCCTTCGCCGGCAGATGCAAGAAGCGCCCCGATAAGGATCACGCGTTGAAGTAAAGAAGTGTTAAGCAATTTCATAATGCACAGTTCGGTTCTCTAATGTGGCGCGCCACTGGTACGTTTGGCAATAAGACTTTCGGGCAATATACCCATGGGTGAAAGTCCCTTGGCAGCAGCGCACTCATTTGCTCTCAAAGGGAACGTTGCGAATACCTTCCGAGATCTTTAATCAAACCAAGGCAATGAAATCAAGACCTCAATGCGTCAGGCGCCGGCTCGGCCACAGGTTCGGAGAAGGCTTTACCTATTCGGTCCAGGTCCAATGTGTAGCAGAACAGCGAAAACAGGACGACCATGAGAAATAAGGCTTTCCAGATGGAAAACTCCAGTTCTTCAAACCGGGTGAAGAACACGACACTAAACATTCCTGCTATGAACACAAAACTCAGGCGCCCCAGAAACTGAATTGCGTGGCCAAGCACCATTCGGCGCTTGAATCGAAGCGGAGGAAAATACCGCAATCTGATCCAGTAAGCACTCTGGACGAGGACAACCGCGACAGCACCCAAAATGAAAACTCTCGGACCTGCTTGCTGGGCATGGTGTCCCATAAGAAGTCGTTCATGGATCGGCACACCATTCCAAAGAATCATCAGTGCCCCTGTCGATTCAGCGGTAAAAAGCAACCAGCTTAACGCAGGCTTCATTTCGGGCACTTACGAGCGCGCAGGCAAATGTGTTTTATTACGCATCAGACCTGAGCCTCTCCAATGACACGCCGAGCCATTCCGGCGCCGCGGCTCGCCCTCGAAAGGCGCGGACTTGAATCGTCGGCTGCCATGAGCGCATCGTTCAAACTTGCGGTGCAGGCATCGGGCCGAAGAATATCCGTAGCACCTTGTCTCTACCGATAACCCGTACCAATTCATGCATGGTGCAATACATGGCAACGAGCATAAAGAGAATGATCTGGATAGCCCGGAAATGCGGCCAGATAATTCCGCCAGCAACTTTTGATTACCCGCGACTAAGCCGCCAGCTTGCCGCCAGAAATCGACCAGCCGCTTCAGATAGTGAATAACAAGGGAAATCAACAAGTAGATAACAGTCTTCCAGGCAATATTGTAGATGAGCGGCTTGTGTGGAAACCGGTTGATGAATGGTAGCATGTCTGCGATCAGCACAGATTTACCAAAAATAAGGGCGGCGACTGCGATCGAAATTGATGAGTATGGCGAGACTCCGGTTCCCTCCAGCATCAATATGCGAACGAACATGACGAGATGCAGCGCGACGAAAAAGAAGATCGTCGGCGGGAGGATCTTGAAGAACTCTTCTTTCAGCTTGGTCATTTTCAGGTGATTTCCTTTCGACAGAGGACGGGCCGCATAAGGGAGCAGCTCGCGGGTTTCATGATTAGCATCCATCTGGTTGTAGCCGTCAAGGCGGGTTCTTGCAGATTTCGTCGCCGAGTTTTACGAAGGTGGCGCTTTTTTTCGGTCGGATTCACTTGGATTCACTCGGATCGAATGGATGACGCACCCACAACGGCGGGCAGGCTCCGCTCGGCGAGTTCGTTAAGAGCGGCTTGAGCCTTCGGGTGTTTCGTCGCGTATTTTGCCAGGGTCTCCAGCCCAGTAATGATCCTGTCCAGAGCTTAAGAAACCGCGCGGAAAGAATTGGAAGACAACCAAGCCATAAAGAACACGGCTGACACAGCCGTGGCTACAGCATTCGTATTGATCCTTACGCGATCTTTTTGAGTGGTGGAAGATATTTGCTCAAAGTTGCCGGATTCCTGGCGGCCTCCGAGGGCAGGTAGATTCTGTAATTGAGACGAAACAATCCGCTGGGCGGGCAGGGAAGCCAGTAACTCTCCTTTCCGATCGGAGCAGCGTTCTGGATGTAGATATCCAGAGAGCCGTCCGCGTTATAAGTCAGTCCTTTGGTCCGATCGCCGATGGAGAAACGATTGATCGGATTCTTCACTAACTGGAAATCCGCCCCGTACATTGTGATGGACCAAAAGCCGTTCTTGAGCGTTGGGGGAATCTCATCCTTGTTGAAGTGAAGGACGTAATTGTTTTTCCCGTCGAGCAACTGCGCATCGCCGTCTTCATAGGTGCTGAAATAAACCGCCTCTTCACGGTCATGAACAAAGAGGCCTTCAAGGGCGCCCGCGGCGCGGTCGAGGTAGTCAACGCCGTAGTTACCGGGGCGAAGATTGTTCCAGCGGGTGGGATACGGAGTGCCGCGATACTTCACCTTCCACTTCATGATTTGCGACGCCATCAGTGCGGCGCGCGCTAGGCCCCTGCGGGTCGGTTGATCCAACTTCTCGGGATCGAAGGGTTGGCCGACCACGATGCCGCCCCGGCCAAGGAGCACGACCGCCGCTTCGTGCTGCTTTGAAGGGGGATTCTCCGTCAGCAGATCGGCCAAAGTTTGATAGAAGGCCAGGTCGCCTTTGTAATCCGGGCGGCTGGCGAGTTTGGGAACACCCGCCTTGCCGAATTGCTTCGGATGGTCCCAGTTGCTCAAGGAGGTCAAAGCAAACTTCTGCTGCAAGCCGAGGACTTTTTTCAGGTCCGCGTCGTCATTAGGAAGCACGCCGATGCGCAGGGCGAGCATGAGGCTGTTGTAAGGAACCCGGTGTTCGATGACCCCCTCCGGCAATTTCCCTTTCCAGTTGGGGCCCACAAACACATGATTTCCCGCCTTGCCACCGGTTGCTCGCGTGCCTATGTAGAACAAATTTTCCGTATAACAGTCCGCGACCTCGACCGACCAATAGCGGTTCTGGATTTCCGGGACGGTCAGAATGACTGGCTCTTCAGCGAGTTCAACGAGTGCGCCGCTGTAAACCGTGTCGTTGTTAGGAGTGTAGGGCATGATGTCGTCTGCGGTCGCCAGACCCTTCATGTGGCCGAGTTGATTGATCGGCGCGGCCGGAGCGAACTTTTTCGCCTTCTCCAGCGCAACGGGATCCAGGCGCAGGCTGCGTTCGCGTTCAAAGATCACGAGCGGCAGTCCAAATACATAGTTCTGGATGCCCACGGAATAGGCCCACTCCTCTTCCGACTGCGCATCCAGTTTGCGAATCTCCGCGTCTTGGTCTTTCGACTTCCTCTCCTGCGCGAACGCAGAAATCGTCAACGCAAGAGCCAATGCGAAGAGTGTACGTTTAATTTTCATGGTCGAAAGAACCGTCATCGATTGTAAACACAGATTGACGATCTGAAAAATCAAGCGGCGCGACTATTTGGACCTTGGTCCCACAAGGCCACCCAAACGCTCTGCAAGGACGGCGTTGCGAAAATCAAATCGTTCTGATATTAGGAGGTAAATGATTGCGCATCGACGCTCCCCGACGCAAAACGAACTTTGGCAGGAATTGCCAATCGGCTCTTCCGTGACTGATCTTCTCTTGGGCCGGCGACCCTTTTATGCGACAAATTGGGGAGCTGCATATTCCGGGGACAGCCTTCCGTTGCTGTGCGAGTTGCCTAGCAAATGCATTGACGTCGTAATCACGTCTCCACCCTACGCGCTGGAGTTCAAAAAGGAATACGGCAACGTTGCCAAATCCAAATACGTTGATTGGCTGAAGCCTTTTGGGCGGGAAATTTGGCGAATCCTAAAACCAGAAGGCAGTTTCGTTTTGAACATCGGAGGCAGTTACAACCCGGGGAGTCCAACACGATCGCTTTACCACTTCAAGGTACTCTTGATGCTTTGCGAGGACATCGGTTTTCATCTTGCGCAGGAATGTTTTTGGCACAATCCGGCAAAACTTCCTTCTCCCGCTGAATGGGTAACGGTCCGTCGGCAACGCGTGAAAGACGCTGTTGAATACGTTTGGTGGTTCAGCAAGGAGCCATTCCCAAAAGCCAACAATAGAAACGTCCTCAATGATTACAGCGCAGACATGAAGCGACTCCTCAAGCGCGGTTACAAACCGAAACAGCGGCCAAGCGGACATGTCATTACAGCCAAGTTTGGTTACGACCATGGTGGTGCGATTCCATCGAGTCTTATCGAGCGTGGGAACAACGAGAGTAATTCGGAATATATTCGGGCTTGCAATCAAGCGGGATACAAAGCACATCCCGCGCGCTTTCCCAGAGCCTCTGCCCGAGTTTTTCATCAAGCTTGTAACAGATGAAGGCGCGATTGTTCTGGATCCATTTGCCGGCAGTAATATGACTGGCGCTACAGCGGAAAGTCTTCGTCGCCGATGGATCGCTGTAGAGATCAAACGCGAATATATTTCGTCTTCGCGTGTTAGGTTCAGCACATTGAAAACCGATGGTGACGTTGTTGCATGACAGTCGACCAGCTCGAGAATGTGCTTTCCAAGATTTATGGCGATGGCGAGCGCCCGCGGCCATTACATCTGCTTGCCGCTCTCACGGCTCTAGGTTCTGGCGTCTCCCTCGCCGACGCCGCGCGTTCAGTCGCTACTAGCGCGGCTCATCTGAAAGAATTGAAGGAAGCGGCAGATCCCGTTGCGCATTTGTTAGGCGAACAATCATCCGATCACCAAAAGATTTCAGAAAAGGTTCGAGCGACGATCGGTCAATTAATTATTGGAAGTCTTGCAGAACAGGTTTTTGAAGATATTTACCGCCGGACTGTTGGAAGTACGGAGCTGCAATTGCGCGACGATCGGTCTGGGGGTGGCGACACGGACTATTTGGTATTGAATGGTCAAGGCCGCCAAGTGTTTCGGCTAAATATAAAATTTCACGGCTCGCAGTTTCGGCGAGCCCAAGAACTCGTAGGACTTCCGCCTGAAGACTGTTTTGCGCTGGCGACTTACAAAATCTATAGCGCGTTACAGAAACAGGAGCGCGAACATTTGCCTTATATTTTTGTGATTGTCGGTGTGCCTAATCTAACCGGTACAGTTGTTGGCGAGGCCCTTCCCGTCGATGTGATTGAATTCGCAACAAGAGCGCGAGCCTCCCGGCGCGTTCAGCAGAAACGCAAGATCGAGGATGCCATTGTCCAAGCGATCACCACACGGCCGGATGATTTTGGTTTGGCGGAAACACTCGAAGGATTTCTTCAGCGGATTCGAAATGCTTTGTGGCGGGTTCTGTCCGCGCGTCGTGCAGATCAGTTGTTGCGAGAAAAGTTATTCGACCGCGCGTATGCTTTACGTGTTCCCCGTTTTGCAATGAACTATCGAGGAGCTGAACTCGATATGCATTTCTCAATATCGAGCGATCTGCACCCGCTGGATGATATGCTTCGTATTTTGCGTGACGATGGTTTGCACGGATTGAGTGTCTACCTTGAACGCGGAACATTTTGATCGACACGATTGCGATCGCGTTGTTGACGATCCGAAAAATCAAGCGCGACTATGGGACCTTGGTCCCACGGCCAATTTCTACAGCTGAAACCGAGAGAGCGGATAGGTTGCTTTTCCAGTTCTCTGTTCCCTGTGTTTGCTTGTTGAAATTCTCTCGGGTCCTATTCGGACAACGCTTCGAGAGGAACGCCGAGCCACTTCGCGGCGGCGACGCGATCCGTGAACAACGCGACATGGAGTGGCGAATGGTCGGTCAGGACGGCGTGCAATTTGGCATAATGCGTCGTGCCCTCGCTCGTCACGTAGAAGGCGGATTTCACTGCGGGCTTAGGCGCGGCCGAGAGACGGCGGCCAAGAGCCACGTGAAAGACAAAATCAAAGTTCAAGTCGACTGCATCGAGGACCGACAAGTCGGCGAATCGGTTGGGTGGTTCGCTACTTCGTTCTTCAACAGCCTCAATGAACGCGACGATTTCGTTCACCGTTGACTGGTCAAGGACGCCTCGGGGTTTCCAGAGAATGAGAGACAAATCCTTACGGAACAGAACGTGAGCTGGAAGTTTCAATTTCTTATTCCAAGCCAAGCTGGTTATTGGCTCTCAAAAGGGAAAATCACCTTCCAATCCTTCTTCATGCTGATGACGGTCCAGCCGTTCTTCTTCGCCTCGTCGTAGAGCGCCTGCGTGAACGTGCCGACTTTCGTTTCGGGCAACCCTTCGGCGGGACCGTACGCATACTCTCGTTCTGCATCGTCGTGCAACACGAGCAGCGAAAGCCGCGCGCCGTCGCCCGCCCTGGTATATTCGAGCATTTGCTGATCACCGGTCGAGTTGCCAAAGGCGATGTGCGGGCGTCGGCCGATCATAAGATGGATGCCTTCAGGCTTGCCGGCATCGTTGTCATTGAGCACGAGCTTCGGCTCCTTGGTGAGGAAAGGTTTGCCGTCCTTGGCATAGCCATACTTGGTCGCACCCGCCGTGCCGACGACCTGCTCGGGCGGAACGCCGTACGTCTGCTCCGCGTACACGCGCACAAAGTCCTGACCGCCGCCGGTGACGATATAGGTCTTGTAGCCATTGGCCCGCAGGTATTGCATTACTTCTTTCATCGGGTGATACGTCAGCTCGGTATAAGGACGTTTCCAGCGTGGATGTTTTGCTTCGGCGATCCAACTCTTCACTTCTGCGTTGAATTCCTCCACCGGCATGCCGGTCAGCGTGGCAATGGCAATCTTCTCGAGGTCTGGCAATGTCAGCTTCTCCATCGCCGCGCGATCGCCGTGAAGCAGTTCCAGGACGGTGTTGAACGGCGCGACGTTCGCCAGTTCGGGCTTCGCCTTGACCAGGGCCGGAACTTTTTCCAGGCAATACATCACCTGGGTATAGATCGGATGCTCGACCCACAGCGTGCCATCCTGATCAAACGTAGCAACGCGCTCCTCGGGCGGTACGAACTGAGGGCTGCCCTGGGTTGTAGTCGCCTTGACGAATTCGATGATGGCTTGTTTGGCCGAGCCGTCGTTCCAAGAGGACAACGGGTCGGCGGCATGCGCCTTTGTTGCCGCAAAAGCCACCACGCCAACAAGCGCGGAGGCGACCAGGTTTGGTTTGTATATGATTTTCATGGCTTTATTTATTTTGGCTTTTTGTGGACTGGTTAATTGTCGTTGGCGGATAAACTTTCGCGCTTACTTCACTAACTCGATCTCGCTCGGCCGCCATGTCTTGGTGAAGAACGATTCGAGCGGGCTGTAGAGGCGCAGGATGGTGGTCCAGCCTTTCTTCGGATGGTCTGAATCCAGTTGCCGCGCTTGATGCCTTCAGGTTGTTTCGGGCCGAAGTAGACCGTCGTGGAGCCGTCGGCGTTCGGTTCGGCGGCGGGCGTGGGATAGCTCTGACTGCCGGCGCGGGGGTAACGCTGCGGCGTGTCGAGCATCGAGCGCGTCTGGTTGTCGTAGACGGTGAACGACCAGAACTTGCCCGCCGGAATGCCCTTGGGCAGCGTGCACTTGTAGGTCTTGGCGCCGTCGAAGTATTCGCCATTGGAGTCCACGAACGTGCCGATGTATTGCGAGCCGATGTCCGTGAGGCGCATGCACATCGCGGGGGTGATGCCGGTGGCATAAAAGAACATCGCTCGTGCGCGCGTTGAGCGTGCGCGCGCCGGTGGGCGGATAAGGGGTGATCACTCCGTCCGGCGCTGACTTGCGGTGGCGGCGTTTCGAAATTGTAGCCGCCGACGAAGAGCATGTTGATCCAGGCGGACTTGGGATAGTATTGAAACTCCTCGGAGGGACGCGAATTCCAGTTGAGCGTTCGGCCCGCAGCGGTGCCGATGGCGGCCGCATCGGTGAGGATCTTCTTCATCCGCGCATCGGGGTTGAAGGGCTTGCCCTTCACGATGCCGACGGCGGCCAGCGAGCCCATGATTTCGGGATCGAGCGCCTGGGCCGGCTCCTTCTGCACGAGGTCGTTGATCACTTCGAAGTAGCTGTAGTCGTTAGGCGGAATGGTGTTCATCACCTTGCCGGTGCCTTCGACGAATTTCCCCGGTTCCTGCGGCCGCAGGAAGGACCAGTTAGTTTGTGGTCCGGGGTGAGGGCCAGCTTGGCTTTGCCGTCCAGCGCCGCGCCGATGCTCGTGCCGTAGCCGCCGGGCAGATACGGATAGACTTTGAGCGTTCTCTTAATCATGGCTGCCACCGGCTTAGGATCATCCTTCTCCAAGAAACAACGCCCGAGCGCCGTCGCGCGGGTGGTGCGCAGCTTGCACACGGTGTAGCCGCTCTCCGGCAGGTCGCCCTTGTAGTCGGGCGGCACCAGCAGGTAACGGCCGCCCTCGCCGCGGTCGGGACCGGGCAGGCCGAAGTCGGTCACCCAGCGGAACCAGATGTCGTCGATCACGCCGAGCGCCATCGGCGGTGTCTCGAAAACCAGCGGCCCGTCGCTGACGTTGAGATTCACCCAGAAGTAAATCGTGTCCGCATTCGGAGTCAGGAAGACGGACTTGGCGTCCATCAACTCCGACCAGATCAGGCAGGTGTTGTCCGGCACGCCGGCGGCCTCAAAGCCCTTGAAGAGGGACGCGACCGAAGCGCCTTGATAGGCGTTGACGAACGCCTCAACGCCGTGCATCAGGTCGAGGTAGTCGTAAGTCTTGGCGACGGTCTCTTTGCTCGGCGCACCATCCTTGTATTCCAGCGTGCCAATGCTCGATTCGACTTTGTCCGGTGTGGTGTTCTGCGGTGGGATTTCGGCGGCGGAGATCGGAAGTAGCGCACCCAGTATGAGGCCAACTATCGTGATGAGTTTTGTTTTCATAGTCTTTGAGGATTGATTGTTATTACCGATGCCTAACGGGTTACTGCGCCTTCTTGACCTCTGGCGGTAGCCACTTGCCGTCTAACACGGACGCATCAGGCCAATAGAGCCGCATGATCAGCGAGAAGGGACCCGCAGGAGCCGGTAGCCAGTTCGCCTCGTTCTCTTTGCCGGGCGACTTAGCGCCGAGGTAGAGGGTCAGCGAGCCGTCAGTGCCGTATTTCAGCGTCTTGTTCTTCGTGCCGAGCGAGAAGCGGTTGAGCGGATTGGGGAAGAAGAATTTGTGTTCGTTGTACATGGTCAACGACCAGAACCCTTGGACTGGCGGGACTTGTCCTTTGGCGAACGTGACTGTGTATGAGTTATTTCCGTCGAGCGGTTTCCCCTCGGTGTCGAGCTGTCGCAAGTTGTATTGCGTTTCCGCCGACGTGTTCTGATACATGCTGGATATGCTAACGGCCGTGCGGTTCAAGTAGTCCGTCCCCCACGCCGAAGCGTTCGCAGGAACGGTCCAGCCGTTACCCACCGACCGACCGTTGTATTGAAACTGAAAGAGCGGCCCGACGAGTTCTTTGTCGGCGGCCGCGAACGATTCGACCAGCGCGTTCTTTGTTTCCGGATTCTTTTCGGCGGCCTCCCACACGGACGCGATCCATTTGTAGAGCGCTTCCTCACCGGGCAGCGGCGGCACCTCTTTCATGACGACGGGGAGCTGTTCGTAGTAGGTCGCCGGGTTCACCCACCTGCTTTCGTCCTTCGGAGCATTGGGCGGCGGCTTTGGAGCTGGGAAATGCGGCGACTTGCTGTAATCTTTCGTCTTCATCTTTCCGTCAAACTTGCTGAGGGGATACATCACGACTTGATCGATCAGCGGTCGAACAGCGGCAGTGTCTTCGGGCGTGGCATCCTTGAACACACGCGGCACGACGAAGACCAGACCCGTGGACGAACGGATCGTTGCGTTAATGCCCTTAGGGAGTTCACCGTTCCAGTTCGGCCCTACCATCATGTAGAAGCCCGGTTTGCTGCCATACTGTTTGCCAATGCGACCGATCTCGTCGGTGCGCTGGTCGTACAGCGCATAGACGTAGAAGCGGTCGCCGAAGTCCGGCACCTGGAACACCGTCGGCTCCTTGTCGAGCGCGGTGAATCCCGCTCCGTAAACGACGTCCTGATTGGGACAGACGATGAAACTCTCTTCCGGCTTGATGTAATCGGTCATCATCTCGTTGTAGCCGACAGGCGCAATCGGCACCACGCCGCCCAGCAGTCCCGGCTCGGGTGCTTCGGCAAATGCCGCACGGCGGTTGTGCGCATTCACCAAGGGATACCCCCACACGTAGGCCATGCGACCGACCAACTGGACGTACGCGTTGGTCATAGTGTTACCGGGAACGGGCCCAGGAACCTCCGCGGGTGTCTTTGGAATCGGTACCTGCACATCGTCGGACGACGGGGTTACACCGAGCAGCGGGATTGCCGCACCCAGCGCGAGGACGGCAGTGATGAGTTTCGTTTTCATGATTCTCATTTGTTGGTTGTTATTCGTGTGACTGGTTTTCATGGCGTTGTTATTCCGTCTCAAACTGGAGGTGTTGCGCCATGTTTTAACGAAGGTAGTGAAGCAAACACAGAATTGTCCCTTTGTTGACCTGTTTGTCTACTGTTGGACTTCTGTCAATCGCCAGTGGCTTTCGGAGCGTTCTGCAAGCTTTGCAGCGCGTCGTCTAGCGAAAAACTGCCGGGCTTCTGACTCGGCGGGAATTCCTTAAACGTGGCCAGGAATTGTCCGACGTATTGCTGCGCTGGCACTAGCACGAAGGCGTGATCGACCCGCCACCGTCCGTAATCAATGCTTTCGTGGTCAGCCGTCTCAAACGGATCCGAGCGTAGATTGAACAGCTTCGGGAAACGCAGCGGCACGAACGGGTCCTGCCACACGTCCAGGCCATGCGCGCGCTGTTCGGCGAAGACGATCTTCCACTGATTGTAGCGGAGCGCGACGAGAGAACCGTCGTCATTGAAATAAAAGAACTCCTTGCGCGGGCTGGGGGATTTGCCCGCGAGCGTGTCGGTCAGGTTGTAGCCATCGAGATGGACTTTGAAGGTCTTGTTGCCTACTTTCATGCCTTTCAAAAGTTTCTCCTTCACGTCCGGGTCGCCCGCGGCGGCTAGCAGTGTGGGTAGCATGTCTTCGTGTGAAAAGATGTCGTTGAGAACGGTGCCAGGTTTGATGACACCGGGCCAGCGGATGGCACAAGGGACGCGATAAGCACCTTCCCAGTTACTCGCCTTCTCGTTGCGGAAGGGCGATATGCCACCATCCGGCCAGGAGAACTTCTCCGCGCCGTTGTCTGTGGAGTACATCACGATCGTGTTGTCTTCGAGGCCGAGTTCCTTGAGCTTGTCGAGCAGCAGGCCGACATCATAATCATGCTCCATCATGCCATCGGGATAAATCCCGAGACCGGTCTTGCCTTCCCATTGCGGCGAGAGGTGCGTCCAGATGTGCATGCGAGTGGCATTCCACCAGAGGAAGAATGGTTTGTCCCCCTTTTTGGCGTCGCTCATGAAGCGGAGCGCCTCCTTGGTGAACTCGTCGTCCACCGTTTCCATGCGTTTCTTGGTTAACGGGCCGGTCAGATCGATTTTCTGCGTGCCGTTCGGGTTGGCCCAGGTATGAAGGACGCCGCGCGTGTTGTACTTCTTGATCATCTCCGGGTCCTTGAAGTAATCGGGATGCTCCGGCTCCTCCTCCGCGTTCAAGTGGTAAAGCGAACCATAGAACTCACCGAAGCCGTGCGCCGTGGGCAGATGTTCGTCGCGATCGCCGAGGTGGTTCTTTCCGAACTGCCCCGTGATATATCCCTGCGCTTTGAGCAAGTCGGCGATGGTGACATCGCGCGCCTGTAAACCCTCCTTCGCGCCCGGTAAGCCCACCTTTAGCAATCCGGTACGGAAGCCTGACTGACCGGTAATGAAGCAAGAACGCCCGGCGGTGCAGCTTTGCTGACCATACCAATCGGTGAACAGCGCTCCTCCCCTGGCGATGCGATCAATGTTGGGCGTCTTGTAGCCCATCATTCCCTGGTTGTAGGCGCTGAGATTCCAATAGCCGATGTCGTCGCCCCAGATGATGAGGATGTTGGGCTTGCCCGCCGTGGCGGGTTTCTTTGGGTCTGCAGCGCTGGTAACACCGGCCGTCATTAACGACGCCAACGTTAGTGCTGCGACCAATGACAGGTTGTGTAGCATCGCTCTTTTTGTTCTCATAATTCCTCCTTGATCATACTGGCTATGTCTATTTGCTGAAGCGAAGCGGGCGGCCCGTTTTCGAGCCGCCCGCCGTCGTTGTCAGTTTTAGGATGGCGATCGACTATTGGCTCGGGTGGTCCTTGGTCATCTCCCGCACTTGATCGAGCACTTGTTCGAGGTTGTAGCTCGCCGCCAACTGAAGCGGCGGGTAATCAATGTAGGACATGAGTTCCTTCGTCCACAGGAGTTGGCCGATAGGCAGGAGGTTCCAGTCATAGATATACGCCGTAACCGGGCCGGCCAGAGCACCCCCCACCGCGAACGCGCCCTTCTGTTCTGCCCCGACGTTATTCTCGAATGGATCGCGCATGATATTCTGGAGCTGAGTCCAGTGGTACGTGTTCGCCGGATTAAGTGCATCGACGCCCTCCGAGCCCATCATGGTGTAGTAGAACTTCCAGTTCTTGTAGCGCACCGCCGAGGGCTGGCGACCCTGGTAGTAGAAGAAATACTCGCGATTCGACTTTTCCGACTTTCCGGTGAGGTAGTCGATCTGGTTGAACCCATCGAGCGTGGTCTTCACGATGCCCTTATATTTACCCGCCCTGATCTCCTTGTTAAGTTCCTCGCCTTTGGGGCCGCCGGCGATTTCCACGAACGTGGGCACCCAGTCCAGCGAGGAGAACATTTCCTTGAAGATTGTGCCCGGCTTGATGACGCCCGGCCAGCGGATGACGCAGGGAGCGCGCATGCCGCCTTCCCACGTCGTCAGCTTCCCGGCTTTAAACGGCGTGACGCCGCCGTCCGGGAAGGTTTGAACTTCAGCACCGTTGTCGGTAGTGAAGACTACGATGGTGTTGTCGAGTTGGCCCATGTCTTCGAGCTTCTTGAGGACGTAGCCGATGTTGTCATCCATCTGCTTCATGCCGGCTTCGTTGACGCCCCAGTCCTTGCCACCCTTGGTGCCCACCATGTCCATGTATTTGTCAGACAACACGGTCGTGACGTGCATGCGGGCCGGGTTGTACCATACGAAGAAGGGCTTGTTAGTCTTCTTGGGATCGTTGCGGTCGAGAAAGTCAATTACATGGGAGGAGATCTCCTCATCCACGGTTTTCGAACGCTCGAGCGTGAGCGGACCTTCATCCTTGCCCGTCTGGTTCTTGGCCGTGCCGTCGGAAGACTTCATCCAAAGGACAGGGCGTGGCGGGGTCATGCAGGTGCCGAGCTTCGGGTCAACACCGCCCGGTGGATTCGGGATTCCGGGAATGGGAATCGTCGTGCACGGCGGGCAGACGGCCTGTGTGGTCGGGTTGCTGTTGATATCCGGGAAGCTCACCTGCTGCATGGCGTCGAGGTGATAGAGGTAGCCCCAGAACTCCTGGAAGCCGTGCGCCGTCGGCAGTGAATCCGGATGATCGCCCAGATGATTCTTGCCGAACTCGCCGGTGGTATAGCCCAGATTGTACAGGAACTGGGCGAGCGCCGGCGTGCCGGGTCGCAGATACGAAATGGCGCCCGGCAACTGCGGCAGGACCATGCCTGCGCGGTACGGATGCATTCCGGTGAAGAAGGCGCAGCGCCCGGCCGTGCAGCTCGACTCGGCGTAGTAGTGCATGAACATGCCGCCTTCCTTCGCGATGCGATCGATGCTCGGCGTTTCCCCGACCATTATACCGCGGTGATAACAGCTCGGCTGCATCCAGCCGATATCATCGCCCATGATGAACAGGATATTGGGTTTCTTGTCTTGCGCCTGGCTCGACGTAACCGCGCACATCAGCGCGGCTAACACGGTCAGGATGGCGCAACCAGGACTGAGTAGTTTATGTTTCATTAACGTGTTCCTTTCTGTGTTCTGGGCTGTTTCAGGGTAATTTTCTTAGTGTTAATGCTTTTGTGTTGCTTCGGTTTTCGGTTCCAATGCAGTCACAATTAGCCGCCCGAAGGGACGGCCTTCGGCAGGTTTTGCGGATCGAGCAGCGGTAGCGGGTTCTTAGGATGCTGCAGGTCCGGTATCAAGTCGGTCGAGGCACCACCCGGGAAGCGCTGGATACTCGGATACTTCATGATCGATTTGTCGAAATCTATGAGCGCAATCGAAAACAGCCCGGCCGTCCAGCCGTTGTCTTCGCCGGCGTACCGTCCCGGCGAGCTCTTCAGCCCATTCATTTCACCTTCGGCTCCGTTGAAGATCATGTCGTATCTCTCAAATGGATCCATAGTGAGGTTGTACACCGCCGGGATTGAACCCAGCGCCTGAGTCGGTCCGAGCCAGGAATCCTTTGCAGTCCAGATGAACTTCCACGCGATGTTTAGCCATGGCGTCTGGGGATCCCCGCCGATATCAACGCGTATGGCATTGAGATACTCGCCGTTGACGTAGATCCACGATTTGCGCGCGGAGTGCTGCGACTTGCCCAGGATGTAGGCGCTGTTGTCGATGCTGTCGAAATAGATCGGCTTGCCTTTGTTGTCTTTCATCTCACCTGTGGGCGGAGGGGTGATACCCGCCATCGCCGCCAGGGTTGACCAGCAATCGATGTGCGACATCATTTCGCCGTACTGTACGCCCGCCGGAATGTGTTCGGGCCATGTCATAATGGCAGGCACACGCCAGCCACCTTCGAACGCTGAACCCTTCTCTCCGCGGAACGGGGTGGTGCCGGCGTCAGGATAGGCATCCAGCCATGCGCCGTTGTCAGCAGTCAGGATGACGATGGTGTTGGGCGCGTACTGCCGGATGGCATCCAGCACTTTGCCAATGTCAGCGTCCATTTCCATCAGTGAATCGGAATAGTCACCCAAGTGCGACTTGCCGCGGAAATCCGGCGCCGCATTGGTCGGGTTGTGCATCTTGATCCAGTTCACGTCCATGAAGAACGGCTTGTCGCCTTTCGCGTGTTGCTTGATGTAGTCGACTGCGTAGTCGGCCTGGCGTTCGTCCATCGTTGCCATATAGTCATAGGTAATCGTGGCAACCTTCTTTGCGGGCTGGCCGGCCATGCCCTCCCACTCACCCAGGTTCACAACAGAATCCCACATTTTTTCGAAGTCCGAGTTGTACGATGGGAACCAGGGATGGAACCACTTTGTGGTGTCAGGATAGGAATAGACGCCGGCGTAGTAGGCGGCGAACTCTTTCATCTCGTCGAAGCCATGATTAGTTGGATAGGCCACAGGTTTGTCGCCAAGGTGCCACTTGCCCGAAAAGTAGGTGGTGTAGCCGTTCTTTTTGAAGAACTCGGCGATGGTTGGAGTCTCGGGGCGGAGGTAATTCTCGTCACCCGGAGCCACCACGATGGAGAGCGCCGAGCGGATCGGGATTCGTCCTGTGATGAAGGACGCGCGACCGGCGGTGCAGCTCGCCTGCCCATACCAGCTGGTGAAGACGGCGCCCTCTTTAGCCATCTTGTCGATGTTGGGGGTGGGGTGGCCGAGGGTCATCCCTCCTCCCGAGTAGGCACCGAAATCATTCCATCCGGTGTCGTCGGTCATCAGCATGACGATGTTGGGCTTCTTGTCTTGCGCCTGGGCTGGGGCGACCGCAGTAAAAACCGCAGCCGTAACTACAAGCAGCGACAAGCTATTATGAATTAGGTTTCGTTTCATTTTGGTTTACGGTTGTTGTTGTTTTCGTTATGCGTTATGGAGGGATACTTGAACTAAATGGTGACTCATAAAACTTGACCAATCTCGCTCACCTAAACCGCCCAACCCCTAGTCCCATTCCCATCGGTCCCCAGCCCGCGCCCCAACCGCCCCACGCACCCCACTGCATGGCTGCGTCCTGGTACATTTGAGCGGTCTCGAGTTGCTCGTTCGTAATGTTATTTGCGGCGCGGAGTTGTTGGTAAGCCTGGTACTCCTGCGGTCCCCCGACATAAGCCTGGTTATGGGCAGCGTCCGGGAAAATGTAGTAGGTCCTTCCTTGCCTGTTGATCAGGGCCACATGACCCGGCGGAAGCTGTTGGAGCTTTTGTTGCTGAACAGCCGTCTTGGGAGTGATGACCTTAAAGCCGGACGCCACCAGCATGCTCTCTTTGTTCTGCGTGCTGCTTGTTGTGGTACAACCGGCGGTCAACGCTAAGAGAGCGATTATGCTGATCTTGTTGAATGAGGTTTGTAGTTGTTTCATTTTCATTGGTTCCATCCAGGTTTGCGGTTGTCTTGTAGATGATTTGTTTGGAAATCGGTGTTTAGATATTTGCCGAGCGCGTCGTTACTTTTTCGCCATAGAGTTCTTTATGATGCCGATGATGGCCATGAGAATGGCCCCGCCGACACCGCCACCGGCGACATTGCTTAGCATGGTGGTCAGATCCAGGGAGCCACCATCAGCCGCTGCGCCTCCCATTACGCTCTGAAGGAGCGCCCCCCCCAGTCCGCCGCCGACAATTCCAGCAATGGAGTTTCCCAGTGTGCCCAGGCTGTTCTCTTTCATTGCCGCGCCGGCAATATTCCCGCCGACAGCGCCGCTAACCGCTTCAATGATCAGACTAATAATGTTCATACTCTTAGTTTCCTGGTTTGTCCGCTTTGGGTTGCGTTCGCGCCCTGCGGAAATGACGCGGCGAGATGCATTCGTTGTGTAAAAGTTGCCAAGTATAGCAACTGCCGCCGGCGACTGGAACCAGACCTTAGGGCTGTAAAGCCTGCCCTTAAGGGCAGGCCATGCGCGTTTTTATAAGTCCGCGCTTTGCATCTTGTCGGCAAGATGGACGAGCTCAGCGAGCGACGCCGCCCGCATTTTGATCATGACTTGTGCACGGTGCACTTTGACTGTGCGCTCAGATATGCCGAGCTCAGCCGCGATCTGCTTGTTCAATCTACCCGCTACGACCAAGTCGAACACGTCCCGCTCACGCGGCGTCAATTTTGCAAAGCGCACGCGGACTTCGCGCAATTGCTCGTGGGACGTGTGTAGCCGAATGTCGCGAGCGAGGGCAGCGCGAACTGCGCTTAACAATAAATCGCGCTTGATGGGCTTGGTGAGAAAATCTACTGCGCCAGCTTTCATTGCGCGCACACTCATCGGAATATCGCCGTGTGCGGTAAGAAAAATTACAGGCAGCGGTTCCTCTTCTTTCACCAACGCTTCCTGAAGATCCAGGCCACTTGGGCCAGGCATCCGCACATCAAGTAACACGCAACCGCGTCTGTTATCGCGATCGGAAAGGAGGAAATCACCGGCGGAGGCGTAGGCGCGAACTTCGTAGCCAGCGGCGTGCAGCAACCTTGTCACAGCTTTGCGCAACGAGTCATCGTCATCAACAATGTAAACGACTGGTTCGTCGGAATCGGGAGAGCTCATCACGAAATTGCCTTCAGCCTGTCGGACCGATGGGAAGATCAAATCGGAACGTTGCGCCACCGTCCGCATTGTTTTCTGCAGAAATCCGTCCGCGGTGTGCGTCGATGATGGAACGTGCGATCGCGAGGCCGAGACCGATTCCGCTCTCCTTGGTTGTAAAAAAGGAATCGAACAACTGGAGTAACTTGTCCGGTGGAATGCCTCGTCCCGAATCGGTCACCGCGATCTCCACTCTACGCTCTCCCATCATTGCCGTACGAACCAAAAGACGTCGCTCTGTTTCCGGCATGTCGGCCATTGCCTCCATTCCATTCAAAATCAAATTCATCAGGACTTGCTGGAGATGCACGCGATCCCCGGATACCATTGCCGGCGCGGTGGTGAATTCGCCGCGAAGTGAAACGTTGCGGCGGCGTGCTTCTGGTTCCATCAAACGCATCACCTCCGAAGCGACTTGATTGAGATCGCGCGATTCCATGTGCATCGCACGTTTGCGTATGAGCAACCGGAGGTGATGAATGATTTCGCTTGCCCGGACGTCATCGTTGCGAATGTCTGTAAGAATTTTTCTGATCTCATCAAGTGGCGGCGATTCGGATTCCAACAGCAGTTCCGCCGCATCCGCGTTACTCAAGATCGCCCCAAGCGGTTGGTTAATCTCGTGCGCGATGGAGGCGGTTAGCTCGCCCAATATCGTTAGGCGAGAGGCATGCGCAATGTCGCGGTTCGCTTCTTCCGCCAGTTTTTGGTCGGTGATATCGATGCTGATTCCCAGAAGCCGTGCGGGCTTGCCGTTTTCACCGAAGTGCGCACTACCGCGCATTGCCATCCAGCGTACGATTCCGTCCGGCAAAACGAGGCGATACTCGAAATCGTAATCTTTTCCTTCTTCGATTGCCTGGCCGGTCATCTGTCGAATCCGATCGCGATCTTCGGGATGCACGCCCGAAATAAAATCCTCCAACGTGACTTTTCCTGAAGCCGGCCGCGCCAGGAGGGGCCGTCGCCTGTTGGTAGCCCAGATCTCATCTTTTTTAAGATCGAATTCCCAAATCCCCAAGTTAACCGCATCCGCCGCCAGACGCATGCGTTCTTCACTTTCCCGCAACGCTGCGTCTTTATTGATGAGTTCAGTGACATCCACGGCGGTACCGATGTAGCCGGCGAACTTCCGTTGTGCGTCATAGCGAACCACGCCGTGATCGGAGACCCAACGATATTCGCCATCGTTTCGCCTGAGCCGGTACTGCATGACAAACGTCGTGCGGGCGTCGAAGGCTTCCGTATATACCTTCAGGCACCTTTGAAGGTCGTCCGGATGCACGCCATCGGTCCACCCATTTCCGAGTTCCTCTTCCATGCTGCGGCCCGTAAACTCCAGCCAGGGCTTGTTAAAGAAAGTGCAGAGTTTGTCTACGTCGCACATCCAGATGAGAACCGGCGCAGCATCTGCAACGATCCGGAAACGTGACTCGCTTTCGCGCAGTTTGGTCTCTCCAATGGCGCGTTCCTGAATGCCTGCTGCCAGCAACATTATCGGAACCACCATGACGATAAGGAACAGTTGCATCGAGCGCGCATTGATCTCTGCGCTTTCATTCGTGAACGGCCCGTGGCCGTGAGCGCTGCTCCAAATGGTAAAAAACGTAATAATCAAGACGGCCGCACTCGTTGCGCGGGATCCAAAACGAAATACGGCCCAAAGGAGAAAAGGCAGCGGCGCATAAAACAAAACCGGATCGGGATTTATCCCAGCGTTGTACAAGACGACCGTACTCGCTATGACCAGGCCAAGGAAAAGAATGCTTCCTTCCAGAGCGCGCCCGCTGGACATCCCCTTCCACTGAATGGGTTTAAAATTGCACCAAGTCACAATTGTGGGCGTGAGAGTTAGTGCGGTCAGGATGTTGGAGAAAAATCTGGCCCGCCAATTCTCCAAATAGTTGCCGTGGCCCCAACCATTCAATACGACGAATCCCGCATCGATGAAGGAGGATACAAAAGGTCCAAGAACCGCTCCGCACAGGCAAAAAACAGCGACGCTCCTCAGAATGTCGAAACGCACCGGGCCACCGAGCAAGTAACGGGTCAGGCCGGCGCCGATCACCGCTTCACTGCAATTGCTAATGAACCAGCAGACAACCATCGTGAGAGGAATGTGAAATTGCAATTCGGCGATCAAGTGCGCGGGGAAAGCCGCAACCAATAGAAACCACCAGATGCGAGGTGGTGTCAGCAGGAGCGCCGCAAGCAGAACGGAATTCGGCGGCCAAAAAACCGAGATGGGATGCGACTGGAAAGTAAGCGCGAAACCGACTTTTGAGCCGACGTAATAACCAACAAAAGTGAGTAGCCCTGCCCACACCGTGTGACGCGGCAAGGCAAAAAAAACCTGTTCCGCTCGCTTTTGGCGAGAGAAAGTCAAATCAGAATGAGTCGCTGTCTCGGCCATTCCCGTGTTGGCCTCCAGGTTCCGGTGCCCAATGTTCCCTATTCGCGATGACTTAACAATACTTTAGAAACTCTCTCCCTCGCATCATTCGCAAAAACGCTGCAGCCTTCTGTAACCATGTCCGAGAATCCCGATGGCCAATCACCAGGAATCGTGTCGCTATTTGAACGTAACGACAGCTAGCCCATGCATGGAAGAGTCGAGCAGCGGCAAGGACATTTAGAGGCGAGGCAGCAGCAGCAATTGAAAGAGCGGCAGGCAGAGCAGAAGGAAGGCGACCATCATAAAAACGATCCGCACCGCCTTAAAATGAAAGCGCTGTCCAATTGCCGTGAGCAAAAGCACCGTCGCGAGGAGAACCGTGATCCGCACGTACTTGTCTCCGGTCTCCCCGGATTTTGTACCATGGTCGGCCATATCTGACGCTTGTTTATTCAAAGCAAGAAATTGCTCGTGCTTTGCGTCGTGGTACTCGGGCATGAAGATCGGGCCAGGGGGCGCTTGGGCGTTCTTGAAAGGATCGGTCTTCAACCAGGCTGCGAAGGCAGATCGGTATTCCCCGCGAAACCGCCGTTCGAAGAACTCAGCGGCCTCCTCCTTGCCATCGAGCTTGGCTGTAAGCCAATTGTTGAAAGTGTCGTTGTCGTAGATTCGCTCCTGTCCCGCGATAGTGGCGAGCCCTTCAGCGGTAATTCGGAGCCGGCTTGCCTGGGCGTATTGGTCTGCGCGTTCTCCGGCCCACTGGGCTGCCTGGTACCCGCTCCAGGCAGTAGCCACTGCGACCAAAGCGAGGATTGCCGCTTCAATGATTTCTATTATCTCAAAACGCTGCTGAGTAATTTTATCGCCATTACCCACTTGGTTGAGTTTTCTAATTATATAGCCTACCGGTCCCACCGACTCTAGCATAGCCAAACCTCCTTAAGAGGGGAACATTACTCTCACCGTTAAGAGTCACCGGGCAAAAGGCGTTCGTCGATGCGTCGCGTACTGGCCGGGATTAGCCGCCCATCCTGATCGTAGCTAAGCAGGATGACCCAATCATACACTAAACGGGGCCACTTGCCCCGTGGTAGCAAAGTTTCGGGCGTTGCTCCGAGTGCACGAAGCAGCGCCGGGATCTGGCTGTGACGCCAGCAGATAAGGATTCGCTTTCCCTGCTGAGTTTTGCGCAGCTCGTCCGCCAGTTCAACCGACTGAGTGCTGGTGAAACGTGTATCGATCTGCAGCTTTGCTACCTTCGCGAACGACTCGACGGTTAGCCGCGGCCGATGGCTATGCTTTGAGTCATTGGCAGCAAAAATGACGTTGGGTTCCAGCCGTTTGGAATCGACGGTGAAATTCAAGAAGTAATTCTTGTATGCTTTGGCCCGCTCCTTGCCGCGGGGCGAGAGACCGCGGCCGCTCTCAGGATTTTCTGCATGGCGAATAATCAACACCACAGCGTTCTTCGGCCCGTCTTGCACATCCGCTGCGACTACGAGGGTGGAAGCAAAAAAGATCGCAATAAAGAGACGCCTATGCATGAACGTGATCGTTGATGTGTCTGGGATGAATGTCAATATGCGCGTCGGCGACGACGGAGCCGAGCGAGTTTTGTAGCACCCGATTAACGCCAAAGGCACTCTCTTATCTCAGCCTGGGGCAGCGCCGCGCCTTTGGCGCTCACACAATACCTGAGGCGTTTCTGGGAAAATGATTATGGCTCGGAATTCATCCGGTTTCCCAGTCCAGGAGGGACGGCGTACTCGCACCTACACCACGTCAACAGCGATCTTCGAGACGTGGTTCTTCCGCAGTTTTTCTCGCACCGCTGCCTCGAGTTCCTTGGGGTCGACTCCACTCGGGATATACAGGAGGAACACCATTTGTCCCTTGTCCTCGTACAGCGCGGAACGTTGAAGGCGACACTTATGGGAAACGAGCAACGATTGCACCATGCCAAAGACTGGCTTCGGATCCTCTTGGTCGCCGAGCCGGATCCTCACCCGGCAGCTCGCATGTGAATCGAGCCAGTATAGAAGGAGCCAGCTGAAGCCAGTAACAAAAACCGCCATCGCCCATGATCCCATGCCGCACGCGAGCCCGACCACCACGACCATAATTGCTTTTCCGGTGAGTTTCGGATTATCGAGCAGGGTTCGAAATCGCAACAACGCGCCGATACCGAAGATAACAAACGCGAGCGTTTGGCTGGTCCCTGTTAATTCAGCGATAACCGCACCGACGACCCCGAGAAGTATAAGCACCTTACGCTCCTCAAAATCCGCCAGCGGATCCGCAAGCGAAGCCCTTCGCGGATGCCACGCGATGACCCACGCACAGCCCACGGCAAGAGTGAGACCAAGTAAGAGTCGTAGGATGAATTCAGGATGCGCAAACTGCTGGATACTCTGTTGGATCGACACCCATGAATCGCCCTTCGGATCTATCCCGCCCGTCGCTCCGGCTTTGGCCATCTCTTCCGCGGGGTTGGCGCCGAATGCCATCTGCGCAAGCACACTCGGAATGGTAAGAATAGCAAAGCCCCAGATGATGCGGAGCGAGCGTCCAAGATGGCGATTCGACCTCAAAAGATGTGACGGCATCCTGTCAATGGTGTGGATTGGCGTTTTCTCTTTCGACAATGGGCGTTCGAAAAGAATTATTTTCGACGTGTTCATTTCGCTGGAGTCATCCTTTTCTAGCCGCAAGCTCGTGCCAATTTTTCGTCAGCACACACCCATCTCGCGGCATGCTACTGCGAGATTCACTGGCCCGACAAGCTAAACTTTTAATAGACTGGTACCGTCTGACCCTCGTTCTTTACCAGAACCAAGACCTGCCCCGACCAGGACGCGGTGTAGGCGTAGGTTTGTCCAGCCTTTATCGTCAGGGTCTTTTGCATAGGGCGAGTACCAGCCTGGTAAGGATCGACTCGACCGATAAGGCGGTGCTGACCTGCCACTAGATAGCCATCGTAGTGTTGGCCCTCAGTAAGGGTTGCCACGTCCTTCCCATCGATGGACAAGACAAGGACAAGACCGCTTCCAAAATTTGCAACCCGGTCAATGACTAAACGACCTGAATTAGGTGGGGGCGCGCTCGCCGCACCCGGCTGGGTCGTTTCGCATCCAATCAAGATCAGGCAAGCGCAAACCAAACCGACGATACAGGTGAATAAACAGTATTTTTTCATTGTTGAACTCCTTTTCGTTTTATGAGCACTGTGTGCTCACGGCGATCCTATCTGTCTATAGGACTTTAGGGCAATCTTTATTTCGATTGATTCAGGGCTACCTTTTGAATGCCCGGTCCGTCGGAACTACTGCGCTTGAAGCACAGCCTACCCCTGAACTTTCTCGACAGGCCGTTCGCGTTCTTATTGATGTGCGGCAATATCGGAGAGTTGATTAGGTAGCACGTGATCGGATTCTTGATCAGCAGCTGCGTCTTTCGGTCATACGTAGTGACCAATCAGGGGTTCAGCAACTTGATGTTTTCCGCGCCTTTCATCGATATCGTCACGACCTCGCCGCCATCGACGTTCATCTTCATTAGATCCACCGAACGGATCTGGCTGTTCTCATAGGTGCGGAAAAAGTAACGTTTGGCTTTGAGATCGCTGGCGGCGGTCCAGAGCGTGTAGTCAGCCAGGAGGTTGCCGTGCGCGTCCTTTTCATCCTCGCGGGCCGCGCCCTTCGGGATGTCAAACTGGTTCAAGATGTGGAACGACTGCAGCACGGCCTGGTCTCCGGTTTTAATGAGATAGGGTTGGACGGATTGGCTGAAAGCCACGGCGCGGACAAAGCGCGAGGGCGGTGTGAAGTCACCAGGCAGGCCGAGCATCCCGGCGCCCATGCCGGTGGGTTTGAGCTTGACTGTTCCGAGCTGAATCGGTGGAGGGTTGTGCATCGAGAAATTCAAGTAATTGCGCAAATTGGTCATCTGCCAGTCGAAGGTTGGGACGTTGGTAATCACACCCAGTGGATCGTCGTGGACGTTGAGTTTGCCGCCGACATACTCAATCACGATGCTCTTTCCGGTGGAGTCGTGAACGACGTAGTGAACGTCCAGGACAATTTTCCATGCGCCGAGGACCACAGCGGGGACGACGAGGTTCGCCACGCCGGCCTTCACTTCCTCGACACTGGCACAGTTATCAAGAATCCAGGAAACCAACTGATAGGAAGCGAGAGTCTTGTCCGCATCGGCAGCGGTGTAAGGCATATAACCGGCGGCGCCGGAAAAGTAGAACATGCCCGCGGCGAGGCCCTTTTCGTTGAGCCCATCGACGAGGATAGGCAGATCAAGGCCGTTTGCTCCGATGCTGGCATATTTCGACTTCCATTTCAGGCCTTCCTTGCCGTCCGGCGTGGCGCCGGTACGTGCGAACCCGCGCGGGCTCATCATGATCTGGGAATGGATATCGATGGCAAACTCCATGGTCCGCGCATGGACGACGGTGCCGTCCCCGGCGATGAGACGGATGCCCGTGCAGGCTTGGGCGGAACTGCCGGAGAGCGCGCCGATGAGCGCGACCGTGAGGGCAGTTGATTTTCTGAGGTGGTTTTTCATTTTGGTGATGCCTCGGGTTCGGGACTGGCCTAGCGAATTCCTTTATCGTCCCTGGTCTGTTCTTGTGTAAGCGTTGCGGGCACCGTCTGGGCGCGTGAGGTAGCAATTACTAACAGGAGTAATCCGTGTGTTGTTTTCATTGCATGGTTAATGCCGTAGCGACAGTAGTGAGTTAGTTTACCTTTACGATACCCGGCGGCTTCCAGGTGCCTTCGCCGGGCGGGAGGATGGAAGGCGGTTCGGCCTTTGGCCAATAGAGGCGCATCACGAGATAGATGGTGTCGTTAGGCGCGGGGAGCCAGTTGCTCTCTTTGTCGGCGCCGGGGCTGTCCTTCTGGATGTAAAGCGTAAGCGAGCCGTCCGCGTTTTTCTTCATGTTCGGCAGCATCGGTGAATTGATGAGGTAGCGGTTGATCGGGTTCTTGATCAGCAACTGGGTTTTGCCGTCATACATCGTCACCGACCAGAAGGCGTTTACGGGCGGGAACTGGCCGGCTGGAAAGGTCAGCGTGTAGCTGTGCTTGCTGCCGTCGAGCGGCTCACCGTTGGCGTCCATCCTCGTCACGGGATAGGTCGCTTCCTCCGCGTCGTTGCCGTAGATGCCTGCCACTGCTCCCGCCGCTCGCTTCATCCAGTCGCCGTCGTAGAACTCGCGGTCGCCAAAGAAATTCGTCATCGTCCATCCGTTCACGACTTTCGCTCCCTTGACCAGGAAGTCCTTTACCTTTGCCTCACCGGACTGCATGCCGGCGACGATCGCTTCCTTCTCTTCGGACGAAAGGTCCTTACCCTCGACCGGCTTGCCGGCCTCTACGCCGAGCTTCGCCAGCTTCGCGCGGATCGCCTTTTCTTCGGGTCCGGGCGGCGCGAACTGCAACGAGAAAGCGAGGTACTTCAAGAAATTTTTCTTTACCATTTCCTTGTCGATCTTGGGAAAGTCGATCTTCGGCGCCGCGAGGCGCAGGTTTTCCGAGAAAGGCCGAGAGCGGCCGCACTTTGTAGCCGGCCTGGACTTTTACGACGTTGGGCATGTCTTCGGGCTTGAAGAGCTGCGTCCGGTAGATGGCGATCGAAAACTGCGTCGTGGAATGAAACACCTTCTTGATGCCCGGCGGGGTGGTGCCTTTCCACTCCGGTCCCACTACCATGTAATCGCCGGCCTCATTGCCGGTAGCGCGGCTGCCGATGTAACCATAGTTAAAGGTGTTGCCGTCGCCGAGCTGCGACCGCATAGTAACGGGATTTCTCTACCGCTGGGACCGATAAGACAATCGGTTCGGCACGCAGGTCCAACCAGGCGATGGAATACGGCGTGTCGCTGTTCGGCGTGACCATCGGCTGTGTCCTTGTATGTAGAACACGCGCGCTTCGTTTTTGATCTGATTGAATGGCGCCTTGAATTGGCTGGAGTTCTTGTCCACGGCATACTCGTACATCACCCCGTAGTTCATCACGATCGGCAGACCGTAGATAAATCCTTCCTCGGCGATCGTTTTGGTTTCGGCCGGAGTGATGTCCGCAGCGCGAACGCTAGTGAACGCCAGCACGAAAGCGAGCGCGGTGAATATGCATCTAACTGTTTTCATGGGCTTTTGTTTTCTTAGTTAGTTACGTTCCCGCAGTGTCTAAATGGAAGGAGGGTCGCGGATGCAGCCCAGTGTCTTTTCGGTGATCGAATCAACTCGGCTGCTTCACTTTTGTCACCGCTGGAATCTTCCAGGTGCCATTGAGAATCGACGGCGATTTTTCCGTTGGCCAGTAGAGGCGAAGCATCAGGATGAATTTGTCTGCCGGAGCTGGAAGCCAGTTGGACTCTTTGTCGGGACCGGGATTCTCGTGCTGCAGGTAGAGATCCACCGATCCATCCGCGTTTCGCTTGAGATCATTGCGCGCGCTGAGCGTGTAACGATTGAGCGGGTTGCCGTAGAAGAAGTATTTCGCGTTGTACATGGTCAGCGACCAGAACCCTTTGACCGGCGGCATTGCCCCTTTCGCGAAGTGCATGACGTATTGGTTCGCGCCGATGTACGGCTTGCCTGCGGCATCCACTTCCGAAGTGGGATAGACGGCATCCTGTGGCCGGTTAGCGCCCAGGCCAATTGCAGTAACGAGAGCACGCTGAAGATAGTCTGTTCCGTAAAGGCCGGTCTTGGTGGTGAACACCCAGCCGTGGACGTCTTGACCGGCGTCTTTGAAATGCGCCATGATTTTCTCGAAGCCCATCTTCGGCACATCCTTAGCGCCTCCTGCACCGCGGGATCAAGTTTGTCGAAGTCAAACGGCGCACCGGGTTTGATGCCGAGTTTCGCCATTTTCGCCAGCATCGGAGCATCGGCCTTTGCAGGTGGATTGTCCTTCATCAGCGTGGCCAACAGATTAAAGTAAGCGGCCGTATCCATGGCGTTCACCTGGTCGCGCACCGGCGTTTTCATGTCGATGCTCGGGTCCACTTCCCCAGATGGCGGCGTGTAAGCCTTGCCGTAGGAACTGAGCGGCACCACGGAGATTTCATCCTGCATCTTATGCACTGCCGCATAGTCTTCCGGGGTGCCTGTGCAATAGATGCGGCCGAGAATCCAGACGAGGCTGGTTGGGGATTTGTATTGCTTCAAGCCAGCCGGCACGTGCCTTTCCAGCCGGGGCCGGTGATGGCGTATTTCTGCGGACCAGTGCCAGTGGTGCGCTTCCCGGGCACTTGGAACACATCCGTCCACCCATCGAGCATCGGGAAGAGGTAATAACGGTCGTGCGCATCGGGCAGGCTTAGCACCCACGGCTCCTTGCCCACCTCGATCCAGGCCGTGGTGTAAAGGGTGTCCGCATTCGGCGCGGTGACATCCTTGTATTCAGCATTCGGATACTCGCGCACCCGAAGCAGGTTTCCCATCGGTGCCCGGGTGGCTTCCGGTTCGCGGACGTTGGTCATCACGCGGCGGGTCATTTCCATTGTGACCAGCGAATACCCGTAGATGTAGGCATCCTCGGCGATGGCCTTGGCTTCCGACGGTGGCAGCGTCTGCGCGCGGCCAGGCAGCGTGATAGTGAAGAGAACTGCGACGGCGATGGCGGCACTAAGTGCCCGGTTGATTAACGTATCTGTGGTTAGTGTCATTTGATTCTTTTCTGGTTCGGTTTCGGAGAAATAGTGAACCTCCCACACGGAAATGCAGCTCGCGCTTTTTAAGTGGCCGAACGGAGGCTCGGCTTCAACTCATTACTAAAGTGCGAGTCGCGTTTAGTCCACTGTTTAATCCGCTTTGAACCGCGGCGATGGATCAATTGCAACCGCCCTACGGGTTCGGACTTGGCAGGCGGCCTTCGTCACGCCATTGGCGCATTTGGGCTTCGGCATCTTCGGTCTTCTTCGGATCCAATCCGCTATCGCGTCCGAGATAGAGAGTCTGCGAGGGAAAGGCGAATCCGGTCCCGCTCTCATTCACGATATCCATGACCCGCAGGAATACATCTTCGCGGACGCTAAGAAACTCCGGCCACTTCGTGGTCCTCACATAGGCGAACAATTCGATATCCAGCGAAGAGGCGCCGAAGCCGACAAACCGAACGCGGACCAGATCAGGGTGAATCCTGGGATGACCCAGGAGCATCTCCCGAATCTTGGTCAGCAAATAACGCAGTTGCTCCGGGCTGGTCTCGTAGCGAACGCCAATGGTGGACTGGATCAACATTTGGTCGCGCTTGGCAAGACTCACCACCGGCATCTTTGAAAGGACGCCGTTGGGCATGGTCGTCAGCGTGCGATCCCGTCCCCGAATCCGCGTCGAGCGAATGCCGATGGCTTCGACAGTTCCCTCTTCAGTGCCGTAGCGGCAAAGGTCGCCAACTCGAATAGGCTTATCCGCGAACAGGCTGAGACCGCCGATCAGATTTTCCACCGTCGGTTGAGCGGCCAGGGCGATGGCCAGCCCGCCGACGCCAAGTCCCGCCACGATCCCATACACCGGCAGACCCAACTGGCTGGCGCCCACAGCTAGCAATCCCGCCCCGGCCACGATTCCCAGCAGGCGGCTGCAGATCCGAATGAGATGCGCGTCAATGCTCTCAGTATTGATTTTGGGTGTCGCAATGATCGCTTCGGCAATCACCGGTGCGATGCGCCAAACGATCCACGCGCCAGCCAGAAACATGATTGCCGTGGCCGCAAGCTGGATGATCCTTGCCGCCTCACCGATGAAATTGATTTGCAGAAGAGCAAAGTAGGTCACAGCAGGCGTGGCTATGAGAAAGAACAGCGGCAACGCCAGGCGCGCGAATGCCTGGAGGAGCGGTCGCTGGTCGCCGCCAAGTCGGGACAGGCGGAACACCGGCCGTAACAAGAGCGCGCCGCAACCAAGCATTAGGAATAAGGCGACCCACTTCCACAGCGCTTGTTCGCCGACCGGGCGACGAAGCCAATTGGGAAGCGCTTTGATCCACGCAAACGGAATCATCCAGCCCCCGCCACCGATTACTATTTCCCGGAAATATTTGAGAGGGACCGGGCGCGTATAAGGCAATCCGCGCACGCGCTGGTAGAATTCTTCCGCCCTTGCGACGGTCCCGGCGCTGAATAGAAACTCACCGCTGCGCGGTCCGCTTTTCACTCGCTCGATTACAATTTCGGTATTCGGAATCACCCAACGCTCGGCGTTACTGCCGGAGAGTCCGCTCAATTGTGCAGCGTCGGGAATCTGGTCAAACGGGGGAAGCTGGATCCGGCTCAACGTTTCATACAAGGCGGTCGCCGCCGACAGGCCCGCCTTTCTGCGAGCCGCCGGCGGCACCTCGGTCAAGTCGAGGCATTTTGCGACGGGCCCTGCCAGAGAAAAAAGGTGATCGAATTTCGCGCGCGAAGGAGATGGCAGGTAATCCCGGACCAGATATGTGCCCACGGCATCCCCGGCATCGAGGAAAGTCTGTCAAGGTGGCCCGCGGGCTGGACAAATCGAGTGGTTTGAGAGGATGGATCGGATCCTGTCCCCGCGCGAGCGTGACAATGAAAAGCGCCGCCGACAATACCGTCAATCGGCGAAGATCGATAGACATACCGAAAACCCGAACCGCCATGTCTCCCTTTTTATGGTTTCATGGTGCGAGGTCACAAGCCTTTTAAATGCCACGCGAAGAGAACACGGACATTTCTTGTAAGACTCAATGTATTTCCCAGCTCGTATTTATTTGCCACGCCTTACTATCGGCGCCAGGCACGGCGCGCTGCGCCGGCGTAGGACATAGGTGTAGCAGGCATCCCAATGATGTCGATGAACAGCGCGCAAGCTCCCCCATTGGCTGGTGGAGTGCCTTCAAGAATGCGCGCGTCATAGGTGAGATCGTTTCCGGAAAGCTGCGGGTTGCTAAGTTCGACTACGAGGTCGGATACGTTATCGCCACGAAAAACCGAGAGCGTGGCGTTAGGATTATCCTTAAGGAAGCTGTCCTTTCCGTAACTCCACAGCGGAACGAATCTGCTGGTTTGCATGTGCCCCGCCATCCGCGCAGGACGATCAGTGAAGCACACGGTCACGGGGTTCACTCCGCGCAAGACCAGCTTTCCGTTTGTGAAGCTCATATTCTTCGCGTTTTGCACGAAGAGAACATCCAGCTTCTTTGATTGCTTGCCGCTCGCCGTCCACGTAATCAGTGGTTTTCGTTGGAAGCCTGTGTCGGGGAGGCGGCACAGACCGCAAATGGATCTGCTATAATGATGCCTGGCAAAGCGCCAAATATTACGATGAGTTTAGTTATTGTAGTTAGCTGCTGGTTTGATGTTAGTTTCATAGGTCTCCTTTATGCCCTTAATTGGCCGGCTGTCGCGGTCGAAACCATGCGCCGGCCAGAAGTGCGGTTAAAATCACGTGTAGGATAATCGCTGGCCACAACAGCGGCCCGACCCATTCGCCACGGATGCCAAGATACAAAAGGTAAGGAGTAGCGATACACTGTACGTCAACATGCCGCAGAGCGCAGTGCCGCCGGGCCAACAAGCGACGCCCAGCGCGACCAAGGCGATGCAGGTCACGCGCGCTACTGCAATCACGACTCCAGTAAGATCGGCGCCTAGCAACAACCGCTCGACGAGCGACGGAACCACCAACAGCGCCAGGCCCGTGGCCGCTTCGATGATGGCACTAAGAGCAAGCAATTTCTTCATCTCGCCGCGCCTTGCGCCTTGTCTTTCGCTGCTACTATTGCTTGCCCGCTCAGTCCGTAACAAAGGCGAGTCGTTCTTCCATGGCCCGCTGTTCTGCCGCCGTCATCTGGTTCGGGCCGAGTTTGTAGGTCAGCTTGTCGATCGTGCCCGGTAAAGTGAAACGGGAGCTTGTAACTATCGTCCACGCCTGTGCGCGTATCGCTTCCGATGTCGAAGCTCTCGTCGATCGCCATGAGCATTGGAATCGTGTGAGGGATCGTCTTTTTGGCAAACTCCTTGCCATCCACCGTCATGACACCAGTCCCACCTTTGCCGGGACCAGGGCCGTCATATTTGAAGTCGAACGCGATCGTATGCTTGCCCGGCTTAAGCGCGCGACCCAACCAGTCTTCGGCTCCCACGCCGCCCTCCCAGCGATAGCGCTCAAGATCAAGGAGGTTATAGGTGAAGACCGGTTTGCCTTTAAGCAGATAGAGGCCGTAGCCGCCAAAGCGGCCGCCCATTGTTGCGATCATTCCTTCCGCGCCGCCCTTGGGAACAGTGATCTCGGCGGTGATGGTATAGTCCTTGTCCAAAATGCTCGGAGCATTCCCAACTGGAATGTTGGCATTCTCACCCTTGTAGGTGAATTCTGTTTTCCCTGCGACCGCGCTTGGACGCGGTGTAAGCAGGCGTGGCAGGATCGAGTTATCCAAGGGCAAGACCTGGTATTTTTCAGCCTCCGTCATAAACATCGCCTGTAGTTCCTTTAGCTTGTCGGGATTTTTAGCGGCGAGATCATTGTACTGCGAATAATCCTCGGCAATGTTGTAGAGTTCCCACTTGTATTCGTTAACGGGCGGCAGTGGCTTGGCGCCCAGGAGCCAGACTGCCTCGGGCGGCGTCGTGCAGGCGTACCAGCCGTCGTGATAGATTCCGCGGTTGGCGAACATTTCGAAATACTGTGTGTCACGCTTGGAAGGGGCTTTCGCGTTCGCTGCATCGAACGTGTATGCCATGCTCACGCCTTCGATCGGTTTCTGCTTGATCCCGTTGACCATGTCCGGCGCGTTGACGCCAGTAACTTCAAGGATGGTCGGCACGATATCGATTATATGATGGAACTGAGTTCGAATACCGCCCACGTCCTTGATGTGGCCGGGCCACGAGATGCACATGCCCTGCCGGGTCCCGCCGAAGTGTGAAGCGATCTGCTTGGTCCACTTAAAGGGTGTGTCGAATGCCCACGACCATGCCACCGACATGTGTGGGTAGGTCGTGGCAGAGCCCCAGCTTTCGTAATGCAACATCTGCACAGCCTCGGGCAGGGTTAAGATACCGTTATAGGCAGTCATCTGGTTAAACGTGCCTTCCAGGGTGCCTTCGGCGCTCGTGCCGTTGTCACCGCTGATGTAGATGATCAGCGTATTGTCCAACTTGCCCATGTCCTCCACCGCCTGGATGACGCGGCCAATCTCATTGTCAGTATAGGCGGCATAGCCGGCAAAGTTTTCCGCCTCGCGGGCGTACAGTTTCTTCTGCACGAGCGAGAGCGAGTCCCAGCGCGGCAGCTTTGCGCCGCCATACTCAGCCTGACCATCCGGCCACGGCGTAAGCTGGGTGCTCTCGGGAATCACTCCGAGTCGCTTCTGGTTGGCAAAGATCTGCTCGCGCAGTTTTTCCCAACCCATGTCGAACTTGCCTTTGAATTTATCTCTCCACTCCTGCTTCGGCTGGTGCGGCGAGTGAGTACCGCCCGGCACGTAATAGACGAAGAATGGCTGTTCGGGGGCCGCCGCGTTCAGACTGCTCATGTATTTGATGGCCTCGTCTGCCATATCGGTAGTGAGGTTGTAACCGGGTTTGCCAATCCATGGAAAAATCGGAGTCGTGTTTTGATAAAGGTAGGGTGTCCACTGATCGGTCTCGCCGCCCATGAACCCGTAGAAATACTGGAATCCCATGCCTGTCGGCCATTGATCAAAAGGCCCGGCGGCACTGTAGAGATAGGTGGGTGTGTTATGGTTCTTGCCAAACCACGACGTGGCGTAACCGTTCTCTTTCAAGATTTCGCCGATCGTGGCGTCGTCCTGGCCGATGACAGAGTCATAACCGGGGAAGCCAGTGGACATTTCGCCGATGACGCCGTAGCCGACCGAGTGGTGATTCCGGCCGGTGATCAACGCCGCTCGCGTCGGCGAGCAGAGCGCGGTGGAGTGAAACTGCGTGTAGCGCAAACCCGCCTTGGCGATGCGGTCCATGGCCGGTGTCGGGATAACGCCGCCGAAGGTACCCGACACGCCGTAACCCTGGTCATCAGTCATGATGAGCAACACGTTGGGCGCGCCCTTTGGAGGCACGGCTCGCGGCGGCCAGTAAGGCTTCGAATCCACGGCGCTTTCCTTGATCACGCCGCCGAAGGGCAGCGGTGGCGGCGGAAGTTCTTTCCCGTCAATCGTGACGGTGGCGTCGGGTGAACCGGGTGTGCCATTAATTTGCTGGGCTCTGGCGGAACATGCAACCGCCAGGACGGCGGCAGCCAGTATCCCGCCAAGTAGGATCTGTCTTGCTGATTTCATAGTTTTAATCTGGTTTGTTGTTGCTCATCTAACTCATCTGAGTAAGCACAATTTTTGTCATCTGCGAATGGGACTTTAGGGCAATACCTCAGATTCTGTCGATGAAACTTTCAACAGAACAATTTGTAGATACGCCTCTGTGGAGGCGTTTATTCCGTTTGGAACGATGCGTTGCCCAGAGGGCGCACAGTCACCCGGCTACGTTGCTGCGTAGATGAGTCCAGGTAAAAGTTGGCGTTTAGTCCCCTCAATTTGTTAAGTTGACTTCGAATGCCTGCGCTCCCATGGAGGAGGCCAAGCCTTCGGTCTCGCCAGCGAGATACATGACCACCCCATTCCCGTTTGTCAGCTTGGCATGCATCTTCCCCTCGATCAGGGTAAGTCCGCGGCTGACGCCATGGTAAGTTCCAGAGAAGCTGGAGAGGTTATTTAGATTATAGACTTTGCCAGTGGCAGAGATCTTTTGGCCGCCAGCTCCACCAACGCCGAGACCAGAGATAGTGAAGTGATGCCGCTGACCGTTGAAATATAGAGTGCCTTTTCCTGCTGCTGCCGAACCGTAGTAGGCGGCGGACCACTCCTGAATCCTGACAGTGGCCGAGGGCGGCGTACTCGGGGCCTGAGTCATTGATGCGCATCCGGCGAAGAGGAGGACCGTGATAGCGGTGAACGCGGAATTGATGAAATTGGTTTTCATTGGTGTTAAGGAATCGGGCCCACGGTGATTTGTCTATAGGACTTTAGGGCAATGGCTGTCGCCGGGTTAAATCGTTAAATAGTTACAACGTTAAAAGGCAGAAAATTCGTGATCACGTACTGCGCGTACGCAGCAGTCGGCCGATTACTGCCCAAGTGCCTGCGCAGCAAAGCAGCCAGCGCCGCCTTGCGGACAAATCACGATGTATGTCCTGCGCTGCCCGCAGCCAGTTACACCAACCGTGTATTCCAAGCGCTGTACTCCATAGGCGGAAACGAACGCCCCCTGTATCGCAGGCTGACTCACGTTAGTCGAAAGAACTTGTCCTGTTGCCGATGAACAATTCATGTCGAACCGCGCGCGGTTCACGGCTGTTTGAACGGCCATCCCCTGACTACTCTGAAGCATCTGCTGCTGCGTCTGACAACCCGCTGGGGCAAGCACGGCGCCAAGCGCCAAAAGCAAGTATCTTTTTTTCATAATAATAGCTCCAATGCTGTTTAGTGTTCTTGATGCTGAGTTAAAAAGTCTGGCAGGTCGATTGATCAACCGCTATAGGACTTTAGGGCAATGGCGGTCGCCGCGTTAAATCGTGGAATCGTTGTAACCGTAGCTGGTTACAAGTTTAAAAGCCCGGGCCTGGGCCTCCCATGGGTCCCCAGGCCCCGAAACCTGCGCCCCAGCCGCCCCAGAGACTCCACTCCATCGCCGAATCCTGGTACATCTCAGCGGTTTCCAGATTCTCCGTGGCAAGTTTGTTTGTGGCGCGAAGCTCCTGGTAATGACGGTACTGCTTGGGTCCACCGACATAGGCTTGGTTGTGCGTCGAGTCCGGGAAAATATAATAGCTTTTCCCAGCTTTTTGAATCATGGTGACCTTGCCAGGCGGAAGGTTTTGAAGCTTCTGCTGCTGGGCGGCGGTCTTGGGAGTGATCACCTTAAAGCCAGAGGCCACGAGCATGCTCTCTCTATTCTGTGTGCTTTGTGTGGTAGCACAGCCGAGCTAACATTGTTGCACCAACCGCGATACTGCCAAGTAAGATATATCTTATTGATTTCATAGGTGTTAATTAGGTTGCTGGCAATAAGGTCTTCTAAGAATGCCTAAAATGTAATCCCGGTCGTGATTTGCGGGCCGTGCATAACGGCATCGAAAAGAAGTCCGTCATTCTCATAGTCAGCTCCAAGTGCCCGGTAACCAACTTCGGTAAAGATGGAACGGGTAAGGTTGATACCGACCACGCCCTCGACCTCCCACATCAGGTCCGCGCCAACTCCGAATCCGCCGATCTCGCCGCGAACCGCCGTGTAAAATGTCTTATTGAAATTGTAACGGGTGCGCAGCCCGACATAGGGATCGAACCAGAAATCATCTCGCGCGATGCTTCGGTTGAGCTTCGTTTGCAGGACAAATGCAAGGTCGTTTGCAATTCTGGCTTTGGCCGCATTAACGATTCGATTAACCGCGGCCCGGCGAGCCTCACCTTCGAGATGGAGCGCATCTATGCGTTTCTGCAGAGCGTCCAGTTTCACGTCGATGTAATTTTGGACGAGCTGGGCGACTTCTTTTCCGATGCGGCCGCCCAGCGGGCCGATTGGAATATTTGGGTGACGTTCGTGGTCTTCCAATCTGTCGCCGATCCGGCTGGCAATGACCGAACGGATTGAGTCCCCGAGCGCAGCAAGAAATTCGCTCCTGGAAATGTCGTTATCCAACCGTTCGCGCAAATCAGCGGCAACATCGTCCACGAACTGCTCGCTGGTCTGCTGGATCGCGACCACGTCCCCGTTTAAGGTTAGCCGTTCGTATACATTCGTGTAGTGCGTGCCTGCCGCGAAATCGAGTGACCAACGCGGTTGGTTGATGAGCCGCCAGCTCAACGCGCCGTCAACCAAAGTTAGGTCAACTTGTTCGTGGACGTTGTTGATCAGTCCGCGTACCTGTGCGTCGTCCGAAAGACCGATGTAAATTACTTCACCGTATATTCCGAATGGCCCTTTTTGCGCTTCCGCCCGCGCCGCGAAAATCATGTCGAGATGTTGCAGAATGTCGTCGAAGAACCCGACGTCTATGTCGGCGTTCACCCCGCGGACTCCGATCGTACCATTCATGCCAGCCATCCAACCGGGCGCTGCGATAGTAAATTGCCACGGTTCGCTTTGCGTCATTGTTGGCGGCGCCGTTTCCTTCGGCTGCAGTTCCAGAGTCCCCGCTGCTACACAGCCTGCGACCCCAAATATCGCCGCGGAAAAAGAGAATAATTTCACTCTCACGCGCAGCATCTTATAGTCGCAGAAAGCAAATCCAAGAAAATAAAGTCATCATCAGTCTAGCCTCACGATCTTGGAGCCTTGGAGACCAAGGCCAGCCATCAGACCTTGCTGACAACACTTGAGCCGGTACCGATCTCCCAGCCGCGCGTACTGTTTATCCAGTCCACGGCCTTTTGGTTCATCAAGAAAAGCGTGTAACCGTACTTTTGAACACCGGCCTGCAAACCGTACGACGCTGCCACTGTTCGGTAGCGGCCTCTGGGTTGGCCGCGTGCGAAAAGGATTCCCTGACCCCCCTGGGCGCCAAAGATGAATCCGGCTTTCACGACGTCTGGAAATACAAGGACGGCGACTGCTTTCGCTTTAGTTTTAGCCGCTGCCGGATTTTGGGCCACGAGTTGCTGCAGAGCACGACGGGACTGGCTGATCAAATCATCGGCGGATGCCGCGCCGCTGGTTAGTAATGTCGCGGCGGCGGGCTATTTTCAAGTTTGATTCTCGAAGCATGCAAAAAAATCGGCCTCCAGTAAAGGAGGCCGATTCAATAGCTTTAGATCGAGATTTGCCTGGTATCAGTGGAAAAAGAAGCGGACACCGGCACCCAATAACTGCTGGCCCAAATCGCGACTTTGATTCGTCTCGATTTGGGTGCTGGTGTAATCGAGATATTTATACTCGATAAACGCACTCATGTTGGATGTGAAAAAGTAATCTGAGCCCGCAACAACCTGCCACGCCAGGTCCGCATGACTTTGCCCACCACCCGTGTTGACCGGGACTCGACCGGTTACGGGGTCTACGAGTTCGGCCCCTGCGGATTCCGCAAAGTAGATGCCCACGCCCGCGCCAGCGTAAGGCTGGAATCGTCCAAAGTTGAATCGCAAAATGAAGTTCCCCATAAACGCGCCCGTATTAATCCAAGTGGTCAAGTCGCGCTCTGCCACAATGTTACCAAACGGATCCTTCAGGTTGAAATCTGCGCCGCCCCTGAAACCGTTGTAAAAGAAGTCGCCTTCAAGCGTCGGCCGAACTATGCCCGTGCCGAACACGTAACCCAGTTTTACGCCGCCGAAGAAACCGACATCATTTTTTGGGTTCACGTCGAGACTCCAATCAAAAAACGGTGAATTCACATCATTGTTCGTGAAGGTACGGTCGTCTCCGCGGTTCTGATAGAGATTCGCTCCCATGTCGACGCCGCCGTAAAAACCGGTCCCATAAAGAGGCGGCGGCGGCGGCGCGACTTGCTTGTATTCAACAGCCGGCCCGGCTTGAAGAGAGGCGGCCACAAGTGCTGTCGACGCAACGGTGGAGACTAGTAGTTTTTTCATATTAAGGCATTTCATTGGTTCGTTCGACGCCCCAAATACGGGGAACACCGATGATGTCAAGGGAAAGTATCGGTTTGTAAAGTTGTTTGAATCGGCAACCACAATGCAGCAAGCGCAAAATTGAGTCCATAGGACTTTAGATGTAGGAAATTCAACATCTGTTTGGCGGATGATGAAAGCTACTTGCTGGCGTCGGCCGCAGCCTTGACTCCGGCGAGGAATTCACTGCTCTCGACGCCCTTGATGAAAAAAGACGCGCCTCTGTTCATTGCGACTCGACGAACTGACGGATCATCCTTGGCACTCAGAACAATGACTCGTGTCGAGGGCGATACATTTCGCAGCCGCGTTTGAACCTCCAGTCCACTCATCTCCGGCATGAGGATGTCGATCACGGCGACGTCAGGGAAGTACATCGCAGCCTGCTCCAAAAATGCAATCGGATCCGTGAAGCCTTCCACGTTCCAACCCGCGGAATCGAGAGGCCGCCCCGTGGATTTGAGGTTCTGTTCGGGTACCTGGGCGGTGTCCAACAACCGTGCCCGACTCCGCCGGTAGAAAGAGTGCAAAACATCCTGCCATGACGGCGGCGAATGAGGAAGCTCGGCATTCGAGCGTTGCTCAGTGCCCCATCGGCAGCGCACTTAGAATTTATTTATCAGGAAACGCGTTACCTCTTGATTTGCATATCAACGCCGCCACCCGTGGCATTGACATCAACGCCTTTTTGTGTGGCGGAAATGCGGACTATCACTCCGGCCTGATTTGTCATGACGGTGCCAGTTCGCCCACTGGCGAGCGTCACCCCGCGCATCCCCGCGCCGCCGTAACTATAATGACCATTGAAATCTTGAAGATGCTTGAGGTTGAAAACCTCGCCATTAGCGGAAACGCCTGTCACCCCGACTTTGCCTAACGAGAGTCCGTTCACCTTGACGGGATAGTCTTTGCCCTTATAGGTCAGCGTCCCTGACCCCCAACTGAAACCGATTCCAACAGCGAATGAACCTCCGCTCAGGCGCAAAGTTGCGTCTGGCCCAGATTGTTGAGTAGCCGCGCGTGTGAAGCCCGTCGTCACCGCGACGACGAGTAAGAGAATTGCTATTTTCCTGACATTGTTCATATGCGTACTCTTTCATTTTGTTTGCTGAAAGACAAGTTTTCTCTCTGACGCTTCTACTGGACGAAAGTCCTATATTGCTGGTTGGTAAAATTTCATCTATACATGGAGGCAAGGGTTGAACAGCAAAAGTTTATGAAATCAACAAGCTGCAAATTATTTCGTCGCGTAATCGCCGTCGCATGCGTCGTTTCGTTTCCGATCGCAAACTCCGCCGTTGGGCAAACGTCGCCGTCGCAACAAGCCCAGTCGCAGGTCATGACCAACACCTCGGGTACGGAGGAAGCACCGAAGCTTTCAAGTGGTGATTTGGATTCTCTGGTTGCGCCGATTGCTCTTTATCCGGACCCGCTCCTGGCCCAAACGCTTGCTGCCTCTACCTATCCACTCGAGGTCATCCAGCTACAGCAGTGGATGGATCGGAACAAGAATTTGCAAGGCAAAGCGCTGGCGGACGCAGTGGCAAAGCAGGCGTGGGACCCAAGCGTACAGGGACTGGTAGAGTTTCCAGACGTGGTGCAGCGTATGGCCGGCAATGTCCAATGGACGACGGATTTGGGAAACGCATTCCTGGCGCAGCAGTCTGACGTGATGGACGCAGTTCAACGCATGCGCGCGAAGGCTCAGGGCACAGGAAATCTAAAGACCAGCGCCCAACAGGTAGTGCAAACCGAGACAGTTCCCAGCGGCAAGCAGGTGATCACGATTGAGCAAGCGAACCCGGACGTTGTTTATGTGCCCTCTTACGACCCAACTGTGGTGTACGGACCCGCTCCTCCCGCTTATCCTTATTACCCTTATACCTATCCGGGCTACGTGCCAGGAACGGCTTTGGCGTGGGGTGCGGGAATTGCGCTGGGTGCTGCCGCATGGGGCTCATGGGGCGGCCACTGGGGCAATTGTGATTGGAACGGTGGCAACGTTAAGATCAACAACAATTATAATTACAATCGCAACAACAATTTTAACCGGAACGTCAACCGCCAGGGGCAAGGTAATTGGCAGCATAACCCGCAACACCGAGGAAACGCGCCATACGGCGATCGGGGAACAGCGAATCGGTTTGGTAATAACCCTCGCCAACAGCCAGGAGGTGGTAATCGCCCCGGCGGCGGTGGAGCTACAAACCGCCCAGGCGGCGGCGGACTAGAGGGGGGGAGCTACAAACCGCCCAGGTGGTGGCGGAGCTGCAAACCGCCCAGGCGGCGGTGGAGCTACAAACCGCCCAGGCGGCGGCGGAGCTGCAAACCGCCCAGGCGGTGGCGGAGCTGCAAACCGCCCAGGCGGTAGCGGGGCCGGCACGAGGCCATCCACGCGCCCATCTGGTGCCACTGGCAAGACCCAAGTTGGTAACCGCACCGCATCGTCGCGGCCGAGTGCATCTCACGGTGGAGGATTTAGTGGTGGCAGCGGAAACCATGCGCGAGCCAGCAGCAGCAGAGGCGGCCACAGCATGGGCGGCGGCGGAATGAGCCGGAGCGGTGGCGGTGGTCATCGCGGTGGTGGCGGTGGTCGGGGCGGCGGCGGAGGGCGACGGAGATAACCGAAATGACCAAGGGAGAAAAGACTATGAAAATAGAACGAAACAGTGTGATCTCATCGAAAATGATCGCGCTCGCCGCAGCGGTCCTGGTAACAGCCTTCCTCGTGCCGGCCTCAGTGGCAGCATCGGAGAAAAAGCAAACAGGCGCGCAAGGAACACCCCAACCAGGGCAAAAAGAATTCGACACGCCGAAGCAGGCGGCCGATGCCCTTATTCAAGTAGCGGAAACCTTCGATGTCGCGGCCGCAAAGGAAATTCTGGGCCCGGACGGCGAGGATATTATCAGTTCCGAAGATCCGGTGATGGACAAGAATCGGGCGGCAGCCTTTGCGAACAAGGCAAAGGAAAAGACGTCGGTCGAGATAGACAAGCAAAATCGGAATCAAGCCATTCTGATAGTCGGTAATGACAATTTCCCGCTTCCGATCCCGATCGTGAAGCAAAAAGGCGAAATGGTTTTTTGATACGAAAGTAGGTCGTGAGGAAATATTAAATCGGCGTGTCGGCGCCAACGAACTGAACGCCATCGAGATTTGTCGTGGTTTCGTCGAAGCACAACACGAGTATGCCCAGGAAAAGCACGATGATTTGAAAGTGAATCAGTACGCTCAGCATGTTCTCAGCACGCCTGGAAAACACGATGGTTTAGCATGGCAGAATCCGGACGGGACCTGGGAAGGTCCGGTAGGAGAAGAAGTCGCCAAAGCGTTGCAGGAAGGCTACAAGGCAGAGCGAGGCACACCTTATCACGGCTACTACTTCAAGGTGCTAAAGGGGCAAGGACCCGCGGCGCCAATGGGAGAGATGGACTTTGTGGTCGGTGGGGCAATGATCGGTGGATTCGCGCTGGCCGCTGCGCCCGCTGAATATCGAGTGACCGGAGTGATGACATTCATCGTAGGGCCCGACGGAGTCGTTTATGAGAAGGACCTCGGACCCGATACGTTGAAGACGTTCCAGAGTATGGACAGGTACAATCCCGACAAGACTTGGAAGGTAACCGAGGATGATGTCGAGGATGACTCACCAGATCAGGTTTCCGAATCACGAGGACAATAGAGTCCAATGACTGACAGCTGGAGTTGGCCGCATCGCTGACCGGCTACGTCGTTTCGAAGTACACGACGCAATTCTGCTGCTTACGTTGGGCCTTGGCAGCATGAAACTATTCCGGTTCATAGCCTACGCGCTGGCCTCGACCGCCGCCGTTCTGTGTGGCGCATGGGCATTTGGCGCGCTCTATTTTGACTTTCGAACGGCGGGCGGTCTGGCAGCGACTGTGTTTTCGATCGCTGTGCTGGCCGCCGTCGTACTTATTCGCGGGAAACTGCTGAAGCTTGCGGTTATTTTTGGCGCGTTCGCGGTTGTGGCTTTGTGGTGGCTGACGTTGAAGCCCAGCAATGATCGCACCTGGCAACCGGATGTTGCGCAGACAGCCTGGGCGCAGATCAATGGCGACGAGGTGACCATTCACAATGTGCGGAATTGCGATTACCGTAGCGAAACCGATTTCACGCCCAACTGGGAAACGCGCACGGTCCGGCTCTCGCGGATCAGTGGCATGGATGTGGCGATTAATTACTGGGGCTCCCCGTGGATCGCACACCCCATCGTGAGCTTTCAATTTTCTGACGCGCTGCCTCTCTGTTTTTCCATCGAAACGCGCAAGACCCTTGGGCAGAAATACTCCACATTGGAAGGTTTTTATCGGCATTACACGCTTATTTACGTCGTGGCCGATGAGCGCGATTGCATTCGTGTACGTACTAACTATCGACGGGAGGACGTTTATCTTTACCACACGCTGGCTTCTCCGGCGCAAGCGCGGGAGAGATTTCGCGAATACATAAGCAGCATTAACGCCCTGCACGAAAATCCGCGTTGGTACAACGCCGTTACCAGCAACTGCACCACAAGTATTCGCACCCAACGCGCAGCTCAACTACGTGCATCGTGGGACTGGCGCATACTCCTTAATGGAAAAGCCGACGAAATGCTTTATCAGCATCACGCTATCGCTACCGGAGGGCTTTCCTTCAGCGAACTTAAACATCGCAGTATGATCAACGAACGCGCACGCGTTGCGGACAAGGATCCGGATTTCTCGAGCGTCATCCGAGAAGGTTTGCCGCGGAGCGATTAGCAAATCGCGGAACAATCGGCGCATGTTCGAGCTTCACATCGCCCTGGTGATTTAGTATCGCCATCTGAACCATGCATCGGAACCTCTTTCTGGCACTGACGCTCAGCGCGACTTTTCAATGCCTCGCCCAAACACCGGAACCTGTCGAAGTACGACGCGCGGAACCCGTGTTTGAAGAGCTGCCCGAGCTCAAAGCGAGCGAGATTCTCAAACCCGAATTGCTCAAAGGACCGCATTTTATGGTGCGCGATCCGGTCTCCACCGCGTCCGGCATGAATCAGTTCACGATCGATTCAGACTTCGGTCTTTTCGGAGCGGACGGCAACCAAATGCTGCTTCAACGGCTAAAGGAGATCGAAGCGATCGCGCAGCTGCGGGAGGTTTCGAAGACGGACGAGTTTAAGAAGTCACTAGTAGCCGCGGCAAAAAGTCCGCTCAACTCCGCCAAGAACATTGCCAGGGATCCGGCGCAGGCGATTTCCAACGTTCCAAAGGGAATCATGAAATTCATGGGGCGCGCAAAGGAGACGGTCGAGAATGTTGGGAAAGGCCGAGGCGAGGGCGAAGGGAACAGGATGAAGGACATCATCGGTTATTCGGATAAGAAGCGCAAGATCGCGCTTCAGATGGGGATCGACCCATACAGCACCAATACCGTGCTGCAAAAGGAGCTGGACGATGTTGCCTGGGCTTCGTGGGCCGGTGGATTCACGTTTAGCGTCGCTACTTTGCCAATCAGCGGGCCGATAGGAGCAGCGCTTACCGTGACCAATCTCGACAACACGGTCGAGCAACTTTTGCGTGAGAACTCGCCGTCAGAGCTTGAGCAAATCAATCGCGCGACGTTCCACGCCATGGGCGCGAGCGGCGCCGATAGCGAACGGATCCTTCACGGCGGCGCCTTTACACCGACGCAGTCGACCATTTTTGCGGTAAATCTTAAGGCGCTGAAAGGCGTAACAAATCGCGGCGCATTTGTGAAAGTGGCTGCGCAAAAGAGTTCCACCGATGCAGACGCTCTCTTCTGCGTTGCTACGGCCGCTTTGATGAACCAGATCAACGAAAAGACGCCGATCTCTCGCATCGTCATGCTTGGCGACTTTCCGATCTGCATCGCCAATGACGGAACAGTAATTGTTGCGTTACAGTGGGATTACGCCGCGTGGACAGCAGGCGCCGCGCAGTTCACCAGCGATGTACAAAAGCTCGCTGCCCAATCGGGCGAAAACAAAAACATTCTCGTAGCTCTGTCCGGGCAAGTCTCACCGCGATTACGCGAGGAATTGGAAAAGCGCGGCATCACCCTTCAGGACCGGCTCGTTCCAGGTCCGCTCAAGTAAATGCGGCGTACCAAAGACCGCCAGCATACGATTTGCCAAAGGCGTGCGTGGTAAATACGCATGGCATTATGCTCGCGGACGTAATGCCGTTGTTCTGAACTCAAACGTCGCAAGCTATTTTCGAATGCGAAGGCCGTGACAGTTCACTGCGCAGCCTGCGGAGATTATTCGTCGCGGGAAGTCGCTCGTGGTGAAATGAAAACCACGGATCCTAACTGCCGTGCGCGGCAACGTTGGCCGCGCGGTATTATGAGGTTAAGGACGCGCCTTGCGTTCCGGCACTCTGATTTATGGCGTGGCTTTATGGCTTGCATGGTGCGTTTTGCCGTTCGGTCCGTCGATCTCCTTGCAAAACGCAATACAGTGTCCTGTCGGCCGACTGATGTCGGATTTAACGTCGAGCCTCCAGCTTGTTTCAATTGCTTCTCCGAAATTATCGGAGCCGATCTCGACCGGTCGTATGGTCAAGACTCGTGCTGTCGGGTCGCATTCTTCCACCAATCTCTCGGTTTCACGGACAGGAAAATGCTCGTGGAGCAAGCAAATCCCGAACCGCGAAAGTTTGCCATGCTTTTCCAGGACGCTCTTAAGGTCTCGGAAGCACGCTTCGTCCTCGCTCGAGCGTGGTGTAACTTTATCGAATTTTTTCAAACCGGCATAGGCAATTGCAGTTTTCATAAGCGGAGTCTAACGAGACTCGAGGTGAACTACAAGAATCAATACAAGCTTGATCAAAAGGAAGTTGACGTCAGCGGTGATGTGACCAAAAAGCCGCAGGATTCAGGGAACCACGAGGCAAAGAAACCAAACAGACCGCGGGGTCTTTAGATAACAGTGAATCCGCGCGGCGAATTTTTGCGTTGCCATTAACGAAGGTTTTGAACAATCTGTTGCTTTCGCTGAGGCGTTTCCTATGCTGCGCAATCCATCAAATGCGCCCACACCATCCGATCCCGGAAAGGCTAAGGCGCGCGCTTTCGCTTCACCTGGCGTTGTCTTGCTAGCCATGAATTGGCCTGCAGGCGCCAAATTTGCCGATTTCCTTGGATTCGCCATCCTGCGAGCGCCGGGCTTTCGCCCCGGGGAAAAGACTGGCTATCTCCTGAACAAGATTGGGTTTACTCCGCCCAAAAGGAATTCTCCGCCCTTCCCAAGTAATCTGGCTCCTTTTCAAAAGTTCCTCTGGTGGGATGGCGCCATCAACGACGGAGATCGGGGGAAAACGTTTAAATACACGGTTACACCAACTCGCGGGACGGGAGCACGAGACCTGAAACTCCAACACGAAGCGGAGGTAACAATTTCAGTCACTGTTCCAAAAAATGCAGAGGATGGCATTTCCACCTGGTTCAACCGTGCGGTTGTTAGTTCTCAGTCATTTGCTCGACAATTTCCGCACCCGGAAAAGACCATCGACAAAGCGATGGTTTGGTTGGCAAACGGGTTACAGCAAGGCTTTTCCGACATCTTATCGGGCAACGGTCCGATCGCGGGAGCCATCTATCACCTGACGGACAAGGAGTGGGTGCTTCCCGCCATGAAAAAGTTTAAAGGAAATCTGTCTCTCGTGTATCAGGACCGGAAAAACGATCGAGTCACTGTTCCGGCGATTCGGCTTCTAAAGTCCTCGACGTTTAAGGGCGCACCACGGTCGAAGACTAACATTATGCACGACAAGTTTCTCGCTGATACAAAGCGCGGCCGGGTTCTTATGGGTTCGGCAAACTTTACCCCTGAAGGCCTAACAAGTCAGGCAAACCTGATGCACATCTTTGAGTCTTCCCAGTTAACAAAGCTCTATGAGCAGCGCCAACAGTTGTTAACACAGGATCCAACGGTGGCGAATACAGCCAGGGGGGCCGGGTGGTCGAAAAGGGTTAAAGTCGGCAAAGCCAGGGTGCGAGTATTTTTTTCACCTGAGTCAAAAGGCAAACGGGTCTCGATTGATACAGTTGTGACAGCAGTTAAGGCTGCAAAGAAATCCGTGATGTTCTGCATGTTTAGTCCGACCGATCCCGCTCTGATCAAGGCTCTTCTCGCTGCGAGCGATCGGAAAAAGCTCCTTTTCGGTTTGCTCAACAGCATTTCCGATCCAGGTAAAAAGACAAAGGAGGACACTCTGTCCAACCCCGGAGAAGCGCCACGCGGACTGAGCGAGGCGGCAAAGGTGCAAATCACGCTGTTCAATCGCTCGCGCAGAGACAAGAAAGTATTGACCTACTCATACTTTCGCCCCGGGAATGCGCCGGCGGCTTTCCTGCCGGAATTAAGCGCGGTGGACTTCAGCAGTCGCTCCACGCTGAAGCCACAACCGGGAGCCGGGAAAGGACCCCCAGCCGTTCATATTCATCATAAGTTTGTTATCATCGACGCGGAGACCGACAATCCCACGATTTTTACCGGATCCGCAAATCTCAGCGCGAACTCCACAAATCACAATGATGAGAACCTCCTCGAAATTACGGAAAGCACCCCGTTGGCGCGAACCTATCTCGCCGAGTTCCTTCGATTATACGAACATTATCGGGCGCGGGCGCTTTGGAACCTTGCGCATCCAAGAGGCAAAACCAGAGGGAGCAAGCTTCCCCCAGCGGTCGCCAAGCAGATGGCCAGAGCTTTCACATTGAGAAGAACTCGTGACCAATGGGTGAAGGGAGCTTACAAGCCCGGCACACCGGAATTCCGAGCGCGTACTCAACTCGCTGAGTAGGGCTTGGGGTCGGCTTGCCGGACGCGACGCTCGCTACGGTGCCTCTTTCTGGCATCGCGCGCGCACGCGACGGGCCATAGGCATCGTTTCTGATGCATCGTAAGCGGCTTGTATCTTGGAATCGGCCCTCTTTGTGATAGAAGAAAGGCGGGTGTGAGATCCAGTAAAGCGACAGGTCATGATCGCTTGGTAAGACCGCTCGTAAGTGTGATCCGCACTCTGCCCTTGGCACTAAAATCAACCCATGAAGCAAAGTGTTGTCTCTATCGGCGTCGATGTGGCCAAAGCGCATCTGGATGTGGCTTGGGCCGGAGCCACTCGTCGTTTTGCCAACGATCAGAAAGGCCGCGTCGCCTTAATCAGCTGGATTAAACAAAGTTCAAACGCTAGCGCAGCGCAGTTAATTTGCGAAGCCAGTGGTGGTTAAGAGCAGGCGTTGCTCGAGAGCTTGGAGCAAAACAATCTTAAAGCCACCTTGGTGCAGGCCGCTCGGGTGCAGCAGTACACAATCCCAATTCTGTCGAGCTTTTATCGACGCCTGCGTGCCAAAGGCAAACCGCACAAACTCGCTCTCACAGCAGTCATGCGGAAACTCCTCCTCGCTCTCAATCAAACCCTCAAGCCGATCCCGTGCTCCACTTGAAACTAACACAGTTACTTATGATTTACAGATTTTCCGGGCGATACTTCTCGCAGAGTTCAGCGATCACCGCCGGATATAGCTCGTGTTCAAGCGCTTGAATACGCGCATGCAGACTGTCGGGTGTGTCGTTAGGCAAGATGGTTACTTCTCGCTGTGCAAGAATTTGCCCTTGATCGATTTTCTTATCGACGTAATGGACCGTGCAGCCGGTCGCGGCTTCGCCCGCAGCGAGGGCTTGTTTCCACGCTTCAAGCCCCGGGAATTTAGGGAGAAGCGATGGGTGAATGTTGATAATGTGACGGGAAAACGCATTGAGCATCGGTTCATGCAATACCCGCATGAAACCCGCAAGCACGACAAGTTCGACCCCCGCATCGCGCAACATCATCACAAGCTGCTCTTCTGTTTCCGGTTCCAGACGCGTGCGAAATCTGCCCGGCGGTAAATACGCATTCGGAACACCAAACTCTCGCGCGATATCAAGAATCGGCGCATCCAGCACATCTGAAACCACTAAGCGCGCTTCCGCAGGCAGATCACCCGATTGGATGCGCTCGAGGATCGCGCGGCAGTTGCTTCCCTTACCCGAGCCGAGAATTCCAATTGGCAGCCGTTTCATCTAAGTTGTTTTTTTTGTCAAACCCCTGCTCTTACAGATTTGTTCGATCAATCCGGAAGTGGAATAACCTGTCTCAAAAGGAACGAGGCGGATCTCTGCTCCAATTTCCTTCAAAACTGCACGTTCTTCTTCATCCAGCGTCGCGGAGGTGTAATCGCCCCCTTTGACATAGACGGCTGGGCGGACCGCGGCGAGAAACTGCGCGGCTCGCACTTCCGGAAAAATCGTGATGACGTCTACACACTGCAAAGCGGCGAGGATCTCCGCCCGATCGGTCTCGGTCGTGATGGGACGCCCTGCTCCTTTTAACTGGTGTACCGATCGATCGCTATTCAAGCCGACCGCCAGGACATCACCAATTGCTCGCGCGGCTTGTAAGTACCGCACATGCCCGACGTGGAGCAGATCGAAACATCCGTTCGTGGCTACAATCTTCTTGCCTGCACTCCGCAACTTCTCGCAGCGATGGAAAAGCTCCTCAAGCTCCACGATTTTTGGGCTCATAGTTTCTTAACTGATTTTGGAAATTCTGCGTCAATTCGTAGTTGGCGTTTAACTGATTTGCGCGACGGTTGGTTCAAAATGGCGGAAACAAAAGCGAAACGCAACGCGCGACGATCAAAGAGGCGTGGCGATTTTCAGATTCGCAGCAAACCGATTGTGCGTGTTGCCGGGCACCACCGATCGCCTGATGTCGCCGAGAGGATGGCTCTGCCGCGTTTCTATGATCACCCAATCCTGTTCGTCATCGCACAGGATGAGCATACCATTTTCGCGAGCTGGAATATCGATTGGCGATGCGTGTTTAAGGAAGCGATGCCTGCGGATCGACAAGTTTATCTTCGAGTCATTGACAGCGACGGTCTCGAACAAAAGAGAGTCGCCGTCGAGCCGATGCTCGGAAGTTTCTACGCGCCGGTGTCGCAACCGCGCGCAAAGTATCGAGTCGAACTCGGCTATTACACGCCGGATCGCGGCTGGAAATCCGTCGCGATTTCCGAGCCGGTCACGATGCCGGCCGACGCGCCATCCGAAAACACGCAGGTCGATGTCGCGACGGTTCCGTTCCACATTAGCTTCCAAAAATTGGTCGATCTGTTGAGGCTAACGAACGCCGACCCGCTCGTCACCGCGTGGTCGCATTTGGAAGACCGCATCGTCGCCTTCGCAGAGCGAGATGTCGATCTTGCGCCGGCGCATCGCGAAATTCTCCGCGCCTTGAACATATCGATTGACGATCTGCGCGCCAGCCGCGTCAGTTTCGCCGAACGGCCTAAAGAGTTGCAACTGGGTAAGCGCGCCAAAGCCATTCTCGCTTTAGGTGCAACGAGTCCAACGCGCGCCTTCGGTGCCAGTAGTTGGAGTCAATAACCAACCGGTTACAGCAGCCCGTCACGCGTCATCCTTATTCCCTCCGGCATGTCCGTCGGCCGCGGGGCGTCAATGTGGCTGTGGCTCCTACCGTAGCCGAAGTAAAAGATGAAGCCGATGAGCAGCCACACGATGAGTCGCATCCAGTTGGTCCAGCCGAGTCCGTAGATCATCGCGCCGCAGGTGATGATGCCGAGAATGGCGACGAGCGGCGCGGCGGGAACGCGGAACGCGCGTTCGAGCTCCGGGATTTTTACGCGCATGATCCACACCCCGGCGCAGACGAGCATGAATGCGAACAACGTGCCGATGCTGGTCATCTCTCCGGTGACGTCGGCGGGCACGAACGCGGCGAGCGCGCCGGTAAAAACGAAAAACACCATGTTCGATTTCCACGGCGTGCGATAACGCGGGTGCACTTCGGAGAAAACTGGCGGGACCAGTCCGTCGCGGCTCATCGAGAAAGAACACGCGCGATTGGCCTAACAACATGACGAGAATGACGGACGAAAAGCCAGCGAGGATCGCGATCGTGACCGCACGCGAGAGCCATTCGTAGCCGTGCATGTATTTGCTGATCGCGAACGCGACCGAGGCTTCGCGGCCCGCGGCGCGAAAATCTTCGACCGTGGCGACGCCGCTGAGCACGTAGGAGAAGAGCACGTAAAGAATCGTGCAGAAGACTAAGGAACCAAGAATGCCTATCGGCATGTCGCGTTTCGGATTGCGCGCTTCCTGCGCCGCGGTCGAGACGGCGTCGAATCCGATGTAAGCGAAGAACACGACACCAGCCGCGCCGAGAATTCCAAGAATACCGCCGTAATGATGCGTGATGCCCTGCGCGGTGACGTGCGTCGCCGGCTGGCGGAATGAATGGCGTGTGATTCGCCGGATCGATGAATTGCCAGCCGATGCCGATGAAGAGCAGCACGATCGACACTTTCAAAATCACGATGAGCCCGTTCACGAACGCGGATTCTTTCGTGCCACGAATGAGCAGCATCGTTAGGATTAACAAAATGAAAAGCGCGGGCACGTTCATGATGCCGTACGTGCCGCCGGGATCGTGTTCGAATGGCGAATGGGTCCATTGATACGGGATCGCCATGTTGAACCAGCCGAGCACGCGGTTCGCGTATTCACTCCACGCATCGGACACGGTCGCCGCCGCGACAGCGTATTCAAGAATCAAGTCCCAACCGATGATCCACGCCACGAGCTCGCCCATGGTCGCGTACGAGTATGTGTAAGCGCTGCCCGCGACGGGAATCATCGAGGCAAACTCGGCGTAACACAGGCCGGCGAACGTGCAGCCGATTCCGGCCACGACAAACGCCAGCACAACCGAGGGACCCGCGCGATCCGCCATGGCAGCGGCGGTGCGGACGAACAGACCAGCGCCGATGATTCCGCCGATGCCGAGCGCGACGAGGTTCATCCAGCCTAACGAACGCTTGAGAGTGTGCTCGCCGACTTCCGCGGCCTCGTACATGAGGAGGTCGAGCGGTTTTTTCTTGAATAGTTTTCCCATGACTTCAGGTGTTGGTGCCAGTCCTGCCCGGACTGTCAATGTTACCGACATCGATCTTGCGATCGCGTGATTTGTTCCAGAGGAAATAAACAGGCACGCCCGTCAGGCACAATCACCAGACCCGGCCACGTGGTTTGCGCTCTGTAGGCAAGCAGAACGATCATGATCAGCGTCGCGCCCACCATGTAAAGCCCCGGCAAAATCGGGTAACCCAATGCCCGATACGGACGCTCGGCCTCTGGTCGCGTGTGACGAAGCACGAATACGCCCGCGATGGTCAGTACGTAAAAAATCAGAGCGGCGAAAATAATGTAATCCAACAGATTGCTATACAGATTGCCGTAAGTAACGGCGCCGCTCGTCGCGTCCACGTTTCGCGTGCGAGGGCAGCACAAGCACGGAGGTCCATAATCCTTGCAGCACCAGCGCAACTGCTGGGACGTGTTTCGAATTGAGGCGGGCTGTCGCTTTAAAGAACAACCCATCCTGCGCCATTGCGTAATACACACGCGCTCCGGCAAGGATCAGACCATTACAACAGCCGAACGTTGAGATCATGATGGCCACCGCCATTATGCCAGCGCCCGCACCACCGAACATCACCTGCATGGCCGCGGTTCCGACGCGGTCATCGGACGCATGTTGAATCGTGTTCAACGGCAGCACGCAGAGGTAAGCCACGTTGGCAAGCAGATACAATGTGATCACCAATCCCGTGCCGAATAGGAGCGACAGCGGAATGTTTCGCCGCGGATCGCGCACCTCACCGGCCGTAAACGTGATGTTGTTCCACGCATCTGAGGAAAACAGCGAGCCCACTTGTCCGACGCAAATCGCGATCAACAACCCCAGCGCGCCGCCAGTCGCAGAAACAGCGCCAACGAACGACAGATCCGATGTGATCGGCGAAGCCGAAGCAGGAGTCCAGAAATTCGTGAAATTAGCATGCAGCGCTTCGGCGTTGCGTCCGACGAAGATGCCGAGTGCGATCAGCGCCATCAGCGACAATGTCTTAGCAGAGGTAAACACGTTCTGGATCAATTTCCCCACCTCCAGGCCACGCGTGTTTATGATCGTAAGAAAAATAATAATCAGGATCGCGACTAACTGCTGTGTAGAAAGGCTAACCGCATAGCGCTGGGAGAGCATGATTGGGGGAATGATCCAGTGCGTCGGCGAAACTCCATCGGTGAACACGCCGAGGAATCGAGCGAACGCTACGGCTACGGCGGCGATCGTTCCGGTCTGTATCACCAGGAAAAGCGTCCAGCCGTAGAGAAATCCCCACAGCGGGCTGTAAGCCTCGCGCAGATAAACATACTGACCCCCTGCACGCGGCATCATTGCGGCGAGCTCGCCGTAGGTCAGGGCACCCACGATCGTGAGCACGCCCGTGACCGCCCACACCACAAGCAACCACCCGGACGAACCAACGAGCCGCGCAATGTCCGCCGAAACGATGAAAATTCCTGAGCCGATCATTGAGCCGGCGACAAGCATGGTCGAGTCGAGCAGGCCAAGCCCGCGAACGAACTTCTGATTCGTTACAGGTTTCTCGGTTGCCGCAGTGCTCATTTGGGCTGGGACTTGCCGCAGGAGTTAATCATCAGCCACCTCTGGGGCGCAACGCTAAAAAAGCCGTTTAAATTGTTTTACCCGAAAAAAGTAAGGTGTAGTCTGCTCGCCCACCGTGATGACCTCGAATCATCTGCGCCACACGCGTCGGTTTCTGTCGGGTTCCTGCGCTGCCCTGGCATTGGTCATCGAGTTGGCCGCCATGCCGCAAGCGGCCTTCGCACGGACAAGCACGCACTTTGAGGCGCTGCCGCTGGTGCGCTCGCGGCAAAATCATTTGTTGCTGCGCGCCTTCATTAATGGCAGACCCGCGTGGCTGACAGTCGATAGCGGCGCGCCGGTGAGCGTCATTGCGTTAAATCGCCGTCAACATTTTCGGCTTAAACCAATCACCGCCGACTCAAATTTGCCGGCACGTGTTCAGATTAACGGCGCATTCAACAACGTGGCCATTGCGCGCGAACTCCGAATTGGAGGTTTGATTCTTGTGAATGAGCCGGTGGTTACGGTTGATCTTGGCGGTTCTGCGCGCGCTGCGCGAATGGCGCACGAACCGCAGATCGATGGAATCATTGGAGCAGACATCCTTTTTCCGACACAAGCGGTGCTGGATTGTGAACGGCAGTTACTCATTCTAAAGTCCGAGCCCAACTTCAGGGGCAGCTTTCCGGGATTCAATCGGCGCGGCTTGCGCGCTGTTCCGATTCAGGTCAGCGACGGTTATAATCTCTATGTGAATGGGTCCGTAAACGGCACCCCGGCAAAACTCATGGTCGACACTGGGTCGTTCACTACGCTTTTGCACCGATCTTTCGTGCGGCGAATGCGAATTGCCACTTATGAGACGCCATATAGCTCCTCTGCGGTAAATCTGAAGGAGCGTGGCGTACGCGTGGCGCGCATTCGCAAGCTATCGGTCGGTTCGGTGAATATCATTGGCAAGGAAGTGGGGGTCATCGATCTGGAAGGACTCATTCACAACGGGCTGTTGGACGGTTCCCCGCCTGTTGCCGGATTACTTGGCGCGGAAACACTGCGACACCACCACGGCATCATCGATTTCGGTACCCGGACGCTTTACCTAAGGTAAGCGAACCGTACGGAACACTTCGCTTGTCATTCCGGGCGAAGTCGAGGAATCTCCCGATTTTCTGCTCGTGAACGAAATTACACAGGCGTTCGTTTTGGCTGCGGGACTTGGCAAGCGCTTGCGCCTGTTAACGGACGAACTGCCCAAGCCGCTCATCCCGATTTTTCAAAAACCGCTCATCACTTTTGCGCTCGATCATTTGATTGACACAGGAATGAACAGATTCGTTATCAACACGCATCTGCACGCGAAATCATTCGAAAATTTTTTGGCCACGAATGAGTATGCGGGCTTTCCCGTCTTGCTTGTTCACGAACCGGAACTCCTCGAAACCGGCGGCGGAATCAAAAACGCGGAAGCTCATCTCGGCAGTGATCCGTTCCTGACCTACAGCGGCGATATTCTAGCCGACATCAATCTGCAACCTTTGATTGACGAACATTTCCGTCGCGGCAACGATGTGACGCTCGCCCTGCGTCAAACCGGTTTGGCTTCAGGCGTGTCGTTGCGTGATCACCGCATCGTGGACATCGCCAACCGCTACGGCATCGCCGGCAATTTTGATTTCGCCAACATCGCCGTCTGGAACCCGGCGATTTTCCAGCGGCTTCCGCCACATAAAAAGATTTCGTTCATTCCGATCGTTGCGGATTGGATCGGCCAAGGCGGCAAGATCGGTGGCGTGGTCATTGATGAAGGAAAATGGTTCAATATCTCTTCGCGCGCTGAATATCTCGAAGTGCACCGGACAATCTTGCGAGAAAATTGGAAGCCGCATTTCGTCAAAACGCAGCAATGGCCAGAGCGCATCGCCGGCAGCGCTACTGTAGAGCCAAGCGCACAGTTGCGTGGCTGCACAGTCGTCGGAGCAAACTGTCGCATCGGCGCGGAAGCGATTCTGGAGGACACAATCTTATGGCCCCATGCAGAAATTACTTCCCAAAGCCGGTTAGAGGCCTGTATTGTTCGCTCTGGAAAAAAGGTCGGCGGTACTCACCGCAACATCGACATCTGAACGTATGAGAACGGCCCTGCTTCTTCGACGAACGCGGATGCACTTCCCGCGATTGGATGTCGCCGAGATAAAAATCAGTCCGATCCAAAAAGGCGGGTCTGACCGAAAGTTTTACCGCATCCAGTGCTCGCCCGAGCAGGCGCTGATCCTGGTGAAGTACGATGTGGAGCGGGAAGAAAACCGGCACTACGTGACAATTGCGAATTTTCTCAGCGAGCACCGGGTTTGCGCGCCGCAGATCTACTTTCACGACCCGGACGAAGGCTTGATCTGGCTGGAAGACCTTGGCGAGCGCGACCTTTATAGTTATCGCGACGAAAGCTGGCTGGTGCGCCGGGCATTTTACGAATCCGCTATTGATCAAATCGCGACCTTGCATGCTTTGCCCGAATCGGTTTGCGTCAAAATGAAGGAGATCTTACCAGCCCAGTTCAATTCAGAGCTCTACCTGTGGGAGCAGAATTATTTTTGGGGAAACTGCCTCGGCCGTTGCTTCAAAACCGACAAAGCAAAACTCGCACATCTCGCGGCCCTTCCTACGCTACAGGAAATCGCAGAGCGCCTGACGTCTTTCCCCAGAGTTTTGGTTCACCGCGATTTTCAATCGCAAAACATTATCATTCGAAACGGCCAGGCCCACCTGATCGATTTCCAGGGAATGCGCCCCGGGCTCGCCGAATACGATCTCGCGTCCTTGCTCTACGATCCGTATGTCGATCTTCCGGAAACAGAACGCGTAGAGCTGAGCGCATATTATCGCGCGCGTAAGCTCGAACATGGAATCACGAATGACAGCGAGTTCGACCTCAAGTTGCGGCTCTGCGCAATGCAACGCCTGATGCAAGCACTGGGCGCCTACGGTTTCCTCGGCCTGGTGAAAGGTCATAAACATTTTCTGAAACACGTCCCTGCCGCCATGAACTCATTGCAGCGGGTATAAGCAGAGATCGATGGCTTGACTGAATTGGCAGAAACGCTGCGGGAACTGACCTAGGTAATGGGAGGCCACGCCGCCGGCTTGCCTTCAGGTAGCACATGCAAAGAGGAGCAAGTCCGGGTGGACTTGGAAGTTCGAAATATGAGAGGAGGCTACAGCCAGGCGCGGACAGACTGACCTCCCCCTTTTGCAATGCCAATTTGTTCATGATAACTTTTCCCATCGTAAAATTTGCCTATGCCACAGTTTGACCGGAATTCGCAAAGGGAAAATAAGCCCCGCGGAAGCGAACCCAATTTTAACTGGCGCGGTGTCGTTCTCATCGTGATCGCTTTTAGTCTGATCGCGATGGCAATGCTCTTTTACCGGGGCGGGATGCAACCGGTCGAAGACGTGCCGTATAACCGTTTTCTCGAGCTGCTGGAAAACAAGCAGATCGTTAGCGATAAGAATTACCCCCTCCAGTTGGTGGTCGAGGACGGCCGGCCAACGCAAACGCTCCGCGGCGCTTACATCCGCCAGGGCGCAGGCACCGCGCCATCACAGCCGATGCCGTTTCGAACTACGGTCTATTTGAATTTCACGAATGATCTTCAGAAGAAACTCGCCGATGCCGGCATGCAGCCCGCGATCAAGACGGAATCAAACATGCTGGCGCAAACCGTGGTTGGTTTCCTGCCGATCGCGCTGTTTCTTTTGGTCCTCTATTTCCTTTTCCGCCAGCAAATCCGAATGGCCGGCAAAGGCGCACTGAATTTTGGCAAATCAAAGGCGCGCATGCTCGCGCGGGACAAAAACAAGATCACGTTCCGCGATGTCGCCGGCGTGGAGGAAGCCAAGGATGAAGTGCAGGAACTGGTCGAGTTCCTGCGTGACCCCAAAAAGTTCCAAAAGCTCGGTGGCCGCATTCCCAAGGGCGTCCTGATGGTTGGCCCGCCTGGTACCGGCAAGACGCTGCTGGCGCGCGCTATCGCCGGCGAAGCTGACGTGCCCTTCTTTTCCATCAGCGGCTCGGATTTTGTTGAGATGTTCGTAGGCGTCGGCGCCTCGCGCGTCCGCGACATGTTCGAGCAGGGCAAGAAATCCGCGCCCTGCATCATTTTCATCGATGAAATCGACGCTGTCGGTCGTCATCGCGGCCATGGCGTTGGCGGCGGGCACGACGAGCGCGAGCAAACATTGAATGCGTTGCTCGTCGAGATGGATGGATTCGACACGCAGGAAGGCGTGATCATTATCGCGGCTACGAACCGGCCGGATGTTCTTGACCCGGCATTATTACGCCCGGGACGCTTTGATCGCCAAATCACCGTCAATCTGCCAGACGTTAAAGGCCGCGAGGAAATCCTGCGCGTGCATGCGAAGAAAGTGAAGCTCGCCGAGGGGGTCGATCTTGCCGTTATCGCGCGCGGTACGCCAGGCTATTCGGGCGCGGAGCTGGCCAACGTCATCAACGAAGCGGCGTTGCTCGCTGCGCGTCGCGGCTTAAAGGGCATCACGCTTGCCGAATTGGAGGAAGCGCGCGACAAGGTTCGCTGGGGCAAAGAACGCCGGAGCCTCGCACTCAGCGAAAAAGAAAAAGAAAACACCGCGTATCACGAGGCCGGCCACACGCTGTTGCTCGTGCTTCTCCCGCACACCGAGCCGCTGCACAAGGTCACAATTATCCCGCGGGGACCATCGCTCGGTTCAACCATGTGGTTGCCGGAGGAAGACAAATACACCAACCGCAAAAACGAGCTGCTTGCGAGTCTCACCGTCGCCATGGGCGGACGCGTCGCGGAAGAAATTATCTTCGGCGACATCACCAATGGCGCGCGCGGCGACATCAAAGGCGCCACAGCCATTGCGCGCCGGATGGTTTGCGAATGGGGCATGAGCGAGAAAATGGGCATGGTCGAATACGGCGATCACGAAGATTACGTCTTCCTCGGACGCGATATCGCACGTGCGCGGGATTACAGCGAAGCGACCGCCGAACAGATCGATCAGGAAGTACGCAGGCTTCTCGACGACGCTTATCAACTGGCCAAACACACGCTCATTGCGAACCGCGACAGACTGGAAACCATCGCAAAAGCTTTGCTCGAATACGAAACCTTGGACGGCTCGCAAATCAAACAGATCATCGAGCATGGTCGGCTGATTAACCCGCCATCCAGCGTTGGCGGATCCCCCAGTAAAAAACCAGAGCCCGACAAACCGCCAAAGCAAGTCCTCGCTCCCGACGTCGCCCCGCCGCTCCCTGGTGCCCTTGGCGGCGCACCTGCGTAATTCGTCCGCGCAAGAAATTTTGGTTTGTTGTGCTCGACGGCGGCGCCTAGGATCGGCCACTGTGACACCGATCATCTTCTTCCCTGGCACAAATTCGAGCAGAGTTAGATCCAAAGTTTGGGTATTTCTCTTAAAATGTCCAAAAATTGGACCGAATTCTCGTTAGATGTTTCAGCCTCGCTCTTTATGACGCTCAGCTACACCGATTCCCAGACTGGTCGCCGGCTGGACGACAAGAGCGTGGATTACACACGGAAAGAAGCGCTGTCTCTCGTCCGCGATCTCCGCCATCCGGACGCCTCGCTCATCTCGACTCTCCCCTGCGGCGCTGGGCTTGATTTCCTCGTTCATGATGACGGCACCATCTGGATCGAGTTCTACGCAGACGACGGCCTTCATTCCGCTACCGTGTCGCTCGCCGCTGCCGAGGAGATTTTTGTTCGCGCATTTTCCCTTGAGCACATGGCCGATACGAAAGCGACGTTCGGCGATCTCATTCGGGAGTGGGATTACTGATGTCACGCGCACATCTAACCCCTATGAAGGGTGTCAACGGTAAGTTTTAGGATGGTGGTGGCATAGGCTTGTTGGGTTGGAGTTGAGGGTGATTGCTGGAACGCTTCCGCTTCCACTGCTCGCTTGAGTTCTTCAGCGGGCTGATACTCCTATCCGCGCATGTCGATGTTTTTGCCGACAGCGCAATGTGACTTATTCCGTCTCGGTGAAGCGGAACGGGGCGCGGCTCAATCTAAAGCGACGGTGCGAGGCCCGAAAGCGTTCGTCGGACCAGGTTAGGTTCCGAACACACGCCACGTTCCAAAACTGTTCCCCTCGAACTCAATAGTTAAATAGTTAGGCCGAGCTGTGCGGCGGTGTTGCGTCCGGTGTGCACCCGCCACAGATCGACCGCCAGATGTCGCGCCACAGCGACGATCGCCTTTTTGCGTTGTGCGCCGGTGGCGCGCGCACCTTTGGCCAGAACGCCAAACGCTTTTTCACCGGCGGATAGTTGAGGCTGGAAGCGCACCATGCGCCAGGCACATTCCACCAGCGCCGCGCGCAACCGCGGGTTGCCGTCGTTTGGTCACGCTGCCCGGTATCCGTTTAGTGCCGCTGCTGTGTTCGCCCGGACACAGTCCGGTGTAGGAACTGATGGCGCGCCGGTTGGTAAAGCGTTCCCACGAACAGATCTCGCGGGTCATCACCACCGTAGTCAGTTTGCCCACGCCTGCGGGAACATCGGCTGGAGCGGCCGCTTCCAACTCCGCACTCAAAGCGCTGATCTGTTGCTCCAGGGTCAACAAGGCCGGCCGATGAACTTCCAGACGAAGACAGATCCAGGCGGGAAGCAATTTACTTAAACGCGACCAGGTCTGATTCTTCCACCAGTGCGCCGGCGCCGGGTAAACTGTGATTAACCAGCAAACTGCGCCCCTGGGCCTCCAGCTTCTGTCGATGACGCACCAACTGTTCGCGTTGCCGGGAAACATGCCGGGCTTGTTCCTCCGCTTCGCTCGGCACCCGAATCACCGCCAGTTCCCGCGTGTTGCCCTCCACATAACGCGACAGCCGCTGACACAGTGTGGTCGCATCGCGCGGATCGGTCTTTACCCGCGTGCATTGCTCATCGAGTTTGCGCGGCGCAATCACGTAACAATGCGCCCCGAGCGCTTTTAATTCTCGATAGAGACCGAAACCAAACCCGCATGCTTCGTAAACCACATGCACCGTGTGACCAGCTCGCAAGCAGCTGCTTCCACCCATGGCACAAACTCGCGACGGCGCCAGCCGCCGCGCCGGCTTGGGCAAGAGCTGATCGTATTGCGCCACCGCCACGTAGAGCCGCGCGTGCACATCCAGACCGATCTTGATGACCGAGCCGGAAAGTTTTACCTTGTTAACGGCAACCTCGAGTGAGGCTGCCCCTTCGTCATGAACGATTGTATTTTTCATAGAGCGGGTGAGTCTAACAACTCGCCCGCTCCCTTACATGCCATCTATGCGATGGAGCGAACCGCGGACCGCTGTACGCTCCACTTTTGAGATGACTTCCACACGCCCATTCCGAGCGACGCGCGCCCTCGTCCGCCGTCGCTCATCTTGTTCTCGTTAGGCCTAATTACGCCGGTCATGCACGAGATGTCTCAAGAGTCGATTTACAGCACGCTCTATGCGGCGCTCGCCCTGACGGATTCGATTTTTCAGATATGGCTTACCCTGACTTTTGCGGTACTGGTCGCCAGCTATGTCGCTGAACGTCGCTTTGATTGGGGCATGTATCGCCTGGTCTCTGTGCTTTACGCTTTCGCCTCGGGAATTCTCTTGGTCCGTTTTGCGAGTGCAGCTTACCAAGCGTTTTACTACAAGAATCTCTTGCGAACGGGAGGCTTCGAACCATGGCCGGTGCCGAATATTGTCTCTCTCACTATTGGCATCGGAACATTTGTTTTGCTCTCTTCCGGGACACTCGGCACACTTTGGTTTGTGCGCGGAACATGGAAGAAGGGAAGCACACGCTTAGGTGGTCAAGACGTATAACCAACGTCCAGCGAACATCGGTTGAGCCGGTAGTCGTTTGGTTTATTGCAGCTAGTCCCGGCATATTTCATTCGGCCTCGTTTGAACTACCACATGCCATCGTTCGCCATCAAAGCTGAGGTTAACAATCCGCGGGCGCTGACGTTCGCATTCAGCGCGCAGAAGACAATGTACGGTGGCAAGCACATCGCCAAAGGGGATACGATCTTCGTCTTCGCGAGCGAGAACGAGGGCGGGCCAGGTCTCATCGCGAGCGGCGTCGTCACCTCGGCCAAATCGACCGCGAAGAAGCGCGGTGTCGCCCGGCAAACGCCGCGTGTGAGCGTCACGATCAGACGCACCGCGCTCGGGAAGCGGCGCCTGGGGCGAAGCGGGCTTAAACTTTTTTCCGATTGGAACGACGGCCACCCGAGACCGAGCTCAATTTCAAATTCTATCGTCAGGCAACGAACAAGATCGTCGGCATTTCGGATGAAGCGGCGACATTCCTCCGCGGATTCTTCTAGTGCGGCATATCGATCATACTTTGGGTTCAGACCAGCATGGGATCATCTGGAGCTACCATTTTGTCCCAGACGAACCACACGCTCAATCACGTCGGAGGCGGCCGTTGAGTTTTTGACCGCGTCGAGTCCCAGCCTACCGGGTGAATTTCTCTGGTTGCATTTTTCGCTTTCCGATGTGGCTTCTGAGCCTCGGCTACGACGGTATTTGACCTTGTGCATAAATTCCTAGCCATCGTTCGCAAGTCGTCAGAACTGGCGTATATTGTTGGTCCGGCTTAATGAACGAATTGAGAGTAGAAAACCTGCGCGTCACCGTCGGCGGTCAGGAGATTGTGCGCGGTCTTAGCCTGCGTGTTCCGCGCGGCGAAGTGCACGCACTTATGGGCCCGAACGGCTCCGGAAAAAGCACGCTGGCCAAGGTCTTGGCTGGCCATCCGGATTACCAGGTAAGCGCTGGCCAGGTCTTTGTGGACGGCGAAAACCTTTTGGAACTGGAGCCGGATGAGCGCGCCCGACGGGGTCTTTTTCTGGCTTTCCAGTACCCTAGTGAAATCCCGGGCGTGAGCATTGCCAATTTTCTTCGGGCTGCGTTGCAAGCGCGCTTGCCCGAAGGCGAAGAACTGGAGGCGACCGATTATTACGCCAGACTGTACGAGAAGATGGAATTGCTGGGGATGGATCGTTCGTTCACATCGCGTTCGGTTAATGAGGGCTTCTCGGGCGGCGAGAAAAAGCGCGCGGAAATTCTGCAACTCGCGATGCTCGAGCCAAAATATGCCGTTCTCGACGAAACCGATAGCGGCTTAGACATCGACGCGCTCAAGATTGTGGCGCATGGGGTAAATTCGTTGCGCGGACCTGATCTTGGCATATTGTTAATCACGCACTATCAGCGCCTCCTAAACTACATCGTTCCCGACTACGTCCATGTAATGGTAGCTGGGCGAATCGTTAGGAGCGGGCGAAAGGAGCTCGCTCTCGAGCTCGAGGAAAGAGGTTATGATTGGGCACGAGAGGGAGCGACTGAACCAGTGTTTACGAGGTAAACATCAACATGAAAACCGAAACTCCAGCAGTCGATATTGATCGAAACAAAGGAGACTTCTTTTATCCGGAAGCGCACGTGCGCGACGCGGGCACGGGTCTGAGCGAACGAACCATCCATTACATCTCGGACGTTAAAGACGACCCGGATTGGGTGCGCGAGTATCGCCTGCGCGGCCTGAAAATATTTCTGGAAAAACCGCTCCCAACGCATTGGGCGAGCAAGGACCTCGAGGCCATCGACTTCGACAAAATCCGTTACTATCTGTCGCCTGGCACAGAGACAAAAAGGAGCTGGGAGGACGTGCCGGAGGACATCAAGCGCACGTTTGAGCGTCTCGGGATTCCCGAGCAGGAACGAAAATTCCTCGCTGGCGTGGAAGCGCAGTTCGACAGCGAAGCGGTCTATTCAAACATCAAGAAAGCCGTCGGTGAACAAGGCGTCATTTTCGTCGGATCGACCGAGGGACTGAAAAATTATCCGGAGATTTTCCGGAAATGGTTCGGCAAAGTCATCCCGATCGGCGACAACAAATTTAGCGCGCTGAATTCCGCCGTGTTTAGTGGCGGCTCATTCATTTACGTCCCGCCCGGCGTAAAAGTGAAACACCCGTTGCAGGCGTATTTCCGCATTAACGCCGAGAATTTCGGCCAATTCGAGCGCACCCTGATCATTGCGGATGAAGGCTCGGAAGTGACTTACATGGAAGGTTGCACTGCGCCGAAGTTTAACACGCCAACACTCCATAGCGCGGTCGTCGAACTTGTGGCGCTAAAAGGCGCGAAGATTCAGTACATTACCGTGCAGAACTGGGCTTCAAACGTTTTCAACCTTGTTACGAAACGTGGGCTCGCCCATGAGAACGCTGAGGTGAAATGGATCGACTGCAACATCGGCTCGCGACTCACGATGAAGTATCCCAGGTGTGATCATGAAGGGTCGCAAGGCGCGCGGCGAAGTTCTCTCGATTGCGCTCGCCAATGATGGCCAGCATCAGGACACGGGCGCGAAGATGATTCACGCTGCCGATGAAACGACCAGTAACATTATCTCCAAATCCATCTCCATTGGCAAAGGTCGCGCGACTTACCGCGGCCTGGTGCACGTGCCGAAACATCTTAAGAATTGCAAGAACAACACCGAGTGTGACGCGTTGCTGATCAATTCAACGTCGCGCACCGATACCTACCCGGCGATCACTGTGCGCGGCACAGGGAACGCCGTGCAACACGAAGCCAGTGTGAGTCAGGTTAGCGCCGAGCAAATTTTCTACATGCAACAGCGAGGCTTGAGCGAAGCGCAGGCGATGAGCCTGAGCGTTAACGGATTCGTGAACGATCTCGTCCGCCAATTCCCGATGGAATACAGTGTCGAACTCAAGCGTCTGATCGAGCTTGAGATGGAAGGCTCGGTCGGGTAGCCCACTCCGCTATTGGATTTGCTGTAGCGGCGGTCCCCTGACTCGCCGTTCTGGTCGCTAGAGAACATTGAAAATGTCCTCAATTACTAGTCTCGAAGTTGCCGCCTCCGGATCGATCCTCTCCGGTCCGGATGAGTTCCCCGAATTTCCCGAGTGGTTCCGCGATCAGCAACGTGCGGCATGGAAACAATTCGAATCATTGCCGCAGCCGACCCGGAAAGATCAGGCTTGGCGATTCTCGAATGTCGGTCTTCTTGATCTGGCGCCTTTCAAAATCAGTCCGCGACTTTCCGAAGGCGACCGGGAAAACATTCTAAAATATTCCCGCGGCCTCGACCAGTTCGCTGGTCGCATGATTTTCGCGAACGACCAACTGATCGAGCGCGACGTGGTTTCTGAAGACTTGAAAAAACGCGGGGTGATTTTTCAGCCGCTCGAGCGCGCGATAGTGGAACATGCCGATCTTTTCCGGAAATATTTCATGTCCACTGAAGCGACGCTTGGCTCGGCCAAGTTCGCCGCGTTGCACAAAGCGCTGGTCTCGTCGGGAACATTTTTGTTCGTGCCGCGCGGCGTCGAGATCAAATTACCGATCGAAATTTTCCATTGGCTGCGCCACAACAACATGTCGGTTTTCCCGCATCTGCTCCTCGTGGCCGATGAACTGGCAAAGGTCACCGTGATCGAGCATTTCCGGTCGTGTGATCAGCGCGCCGCCGGGTTTGCCTGCGGCGTGAACGATCTCATCGCCGGGCCGGGCGCGAAGGTGACCTATGTCTGTGCGCAAACATGGGGAGAAAACATCATTGCGCTGCAGATGAACTCGACGGTGGTCGATCATGATGCTTCGGCGATGAGCCTGAATTTGCATGTCGGGTCGCGCTATTCGCGGTTCGAAAGTTTGAGCCGCCTCATCGGCGAAGGCGGCCGCAGCGATTTGCTGGCTGTCGCAGTCGCCAGGCACCATCAGGAATTCGATGCCCGAACCTTGCAGGACCACATCTCCCCGAATACTGCCAGTGATCTGCTTTACAAAAATGCGCTCGACGATCATGCTCGCACTACTTTCGGCGGTCTCATTCGGGTAGAACCGCATGCGCACTTCACTGACGCGTATCAAAAAGTGCGCAATCTTCTTTTGAGCGACGATTCCGAAGCGAACTCAATGCCAGGCCTGGAAATTCTGGCCGACAACGTTCGCTGCACCCACGGGGCGACTTCTGGCCAAGTCGACGAGGACGAGTTGTTTTACCTGCGCAGCCGCGGCATTCCCACAAAAGTCGCTCAACGCCTTATCGTCACTGGCTTCCTCGACGAAGTCATCCAGCGTCTGGATCAATCGGCAATCGGGGCGCATTTGCACCGGCTCATCGAAGAGAAATTCCCGGCCTCCGGTTAACTAGTGACGGATTATTACGACCGATTTCCGTCGAATCGGCGGAGTCCGCTCGGAATGACAGGTGCGGCTGCCGGGAAACGTCGCCATTAGTCGGACGTTTTCTCGTCTGTGGTTAATTCGAAATTGATTCTTATGTCGTAATGGTCGCCCTTGATTAGCCCCGCCGGGGGCGCGTCAACCTGGGTGACTTGCTTCGCGACCACCCTGACGGATTCATTTACAGCGACGTTTCTTGATGGCTTGACGATTTCGAATTTGGAAACGCGGCCGTCTTTCTCGATCCGGATATTTACCAGCGTAGAAATCTTTGTGCCCGTGGTAATGTTCGTGATCGGCTGGATCCAAGCGCGATAAAAACGATCGTGCAACATGTTTCCATACCAAGCGAACTCAGATGCAGTGCTACCGCCGTTCGCGCTGCCCTTCTTTCCAGTAGAACCTGTCTCTTCACGGCCCTTCTGAGGCGCAGGTTCGGCTTTTGCCAGAGCTTTCTCGTCAGTCTCTTCTGTCTCACTCGTGTTCTTGGAAGCCGATTTCGGTTTTGGCGACGCTTTCGGTGAAGTCTTTGCCACTAGGGCTCTTTTCGGGGTCGGTCGGGGGGTTAGTTTCGGAGTTCTCTTCGGTTTCGGTTTGGGCGTTGCAGCTGGCTTTGGTGTAGGTGTCGTTTTCGGGGTCGGCGATGGGAATTCGATTTCGCTTTTCGATGTCGTTGCTACACGCTTTTCTTCTTCAGCTTCGTCATCTTTCGCCGGTTTCTGTTCGACCGGTGGTGTTGCAGCGGTTGCTGGTGGCGATGGCTCGTTTTCTGGTTGACCAGCCGCAACATCTCCCGCCTCACCCAACCACATGATGTTTTCCGGCTCGGATGAAGCCCTTGCTGCCAGACTCCAGCGAATCAGCCCCGCTATCAGTACGACATGCGCAAGCGCGATCAGAAAGACGTTTCGCCAAAAACGTCCGGTTGCCCCGCCGTAGCTCTGCGAAGGCGAGTCGTTCGCCATCTATTTTGTTTCTGCTTTTGTGGCGATGCCGACCTTGGTGATTCCTGCCCGTTGCAAGGCGTCCATCACTTCAATTAATTTTTGCACGGGCAAATCGCGATCCGGCCGAATCACAATGGCCAGATCCGGCGTCGTCTGTTTTAACCGCATCAATTGCGTGGTGAGCGTTTCCAAGTCCGTCACCTCATTGTTAAACTCAATCGTGTCGTTGCGATCGATCGAAACCGTTTGCAATTGCGGCGTGTTTACCTGCGGATTCTTCACGCCGCTGGAAGGAATCACGAGGTTCACACTGCTCTCGAGCAACGGCGTGGTGATCATGAAAATAATCAACAGCACGAAAGCGAGATCGAGCAGCGGCGTGATGTTGATCTCGCTGAGAGTGGATAGATTCTGGCGTTGCGAGTAGCGTCTCATCTGCGAAAGGCCGATTCCCGAGTGCCGTGATCGACGTATTTGTGCTCGAACTCGGACCCGAGTTCGGCTGCGAAGTTGTCCATTTCCACGATGATCCCGCGAATGCTGGTAACAAGAAAGTTGTAACCAAACATGGCAGGGATGGCGACACACAGCGCGGTAACCGTAGTAATCAGTGCGCCGGACACGCCAGGTGCCATCGCAACGAGGTTGGGCGACCCCGCCTCGGCAACACCGGTGAATGCATCCATCACTCCCCAAACCGTGCCGAGCAATCCGAGAAACGGCGAACCGCTTACTGCGGTGGCGAGCAAGATCATCTGAGACTCGAGTGAAAGCGCTGTCTCGCCCACGGCCCGCTCCATAGCCGCGTTTACCGCGCCCATCTGCGCCGGCGAAATTTTGTCTGCGATTTCAAGTCGCGCGCGAAAGGTGCCATCTACCTCCGGCGAACCGAGCAGATGGAATGTCATCTCTTCACATCCGGCGCGGTACACATTGAAAACCGGCGAGCCGGGAAATCGTGCGTCTTTTTCAAACAAACGAAGCGGCTGTCGATCTTGCCGGAACGCGGCGAGAAAATGCTCGTTCTGTTTTCGAGCGAACCGAATCACGCGCAGCTTCGTGATCATGATTGACCAGCTAAAGATCGATACGACAGCCAGAAGAGTGAGAACAATTTTCCCTGCGATCGTCGCGTGATCGAACGCAAACAACAAACCGCCGCCGGCCGCTACGATTTCAGGAACGAGCATTCCCGCGTCACCTGGGTAAGTAATAACGCCGCTTTACAGAAACACCACCTGTCATTTCGACCGGAGTGCAGCGGAGTGGAGAATGGAGCGACTGGGGAAGCCGTCACATAGACGGGCAGGCTGAAAGCTGAGCAAACGGGAAGTGAGCGAATCAAATCTCTCGCTCTTTCAAATTCCAGAGATGTCTCGACTTCGTTCGACATGACAGAGCTCTTACGAGGACATTCTCTTTGGAAACGTCGGTCGCTTTTTCGCCTCGACGACAAATGCAATTCCGAGGGCAATCAGGAAGAAGGAAAAGAACTGGCCGCGGGTGAAGGGGCCTATCAATGTCGCATCGGGCTCACGAAAATTTTCAATCAGGATACGAAAAACCGCATAACAAATGAAAAACATTCCGGTCAGAACTCCGTTGGGCTGACGCGTGCGTGTCCGGACAAGCCACAAAATGGCGAACAAAACAATCCCTTCGAAAAAGGCCTCATAAAGCTGCGACGGATGCCGCGGCGACAAAATAGAGCGTAAAGCGGTGGCGATTTCCGGCTGGCCGCGCACCGCTCCAACAATGGCATCGGGCGTGGTCAACGATGGGTTGATTTGCACGCAGACCGCCACTGCGCGCTCGGCTTCCCGGGGATGATCGAGCAGTTCCTTTGGAAATTGCGTCGCCCACGGAACATTCGTAATCCGCCCATAAAGTTCGCCATTGATGAAGTTCGCGCACCGCCCGAAGAACAATCCCATCGGCGCAGTAACAACCAGGTTGTCACCCAGGTTCATCCACGAGATTTTGTGCCTGTACGCGTAGTAAAGCGTGAACAGCAATATGCCCAGCATCCCACCGTGACTCGACATGCCGCCTTCCCACACGCGCAAGATCGACAGAGGCTCGCGCAGCATTTCCGGCTTATAGAAAAAAACGTAACCGAGCCGACCGCCGATGATAACGCCGAAGAGCGCGCAACCGGTGATGAAATCGCCTACGCGTTGCGGCGGCAGATCGGCGTATCCCTGTTTGGCCAGCCAAAGGAAAAGGAAATAGCTGGAGACGAATGCCAGCACATAAGCGAGGCCATACCACCGCGGACCGACGCTATCGTAGATCCGGAAAATGATCGGATCGAGATTGTGCAGGTAATAGGCGAGCATTGCGCCGCGATTGTGCGTGACGTTCTCGATTTGCGCAATCAAACTGTGGCCGCTTCGCTGCGTGAAGTGCGTGTCGTATTAGAACCTTTCGCAAAAATGGCGCAGTCCGGCTGACACGATTTTTCGACACTTGTTCGGGCGTCCCGCAGGCGACCACTTCTCCACCAGCGTCACCCGCTTCCGGCCCGAGATCGACGATGTAATCTGCTTCCGCGATTATACTGAGGTTGTGTTCGATCACGATCACGGTGTTGCCTTCGTCAACGAGGCGATGCAGCACATTGAGCAGCAGTTCAATATCGGCCATGTGCAGGCCGATTGTGGGTTCCTCGAGCAAATACAATGTCGATCCCGGTTTTCTCATTTTTCGAATCCGCTCGTCTGCCGCGCGGCTGACTCCGCGTTTCAGTTGGGTCACCAGTTTGAGTCGCTGCGCTTCGCCGCCGCTCAAAGTCGGACTCGGTTGACCGAGCTTTAGGTAGCCGAGGCCGGTGTCCACCAGCAGCGAAAGTGGCCGCGCGATCTTCAGATGCACTGAAAAGAATTGCGCCGCTTCCTCAATGGTCATCTCCATCACGTCGCCAATGGATCTTTCGTTATACAGAACTTCCAGCGTCTGAGGATTGTAACGCCTGCCGTGACAATCTTCGCACGGCACATAACTCCTGGGCAGAAAATTCATCTCGAGCTTGATTAAACCCTGTCCCTTGCACGTCTCGCACCGGCCACCTTCGGCATTAAAGGAAAATCGGCTCGCTGAATAACCACGCACTCGCGAGACCGGCAGTTGCGCGTAAAGATTCCGGATCTCGTCAAACACCTTGACGTACGTGCCCGGGGTCGAGCGCGACGTTTTACCGATAGGCGATTGATCGACTTCGTAAACGACTTCGATCTCTTGCACGCCGCCGACAAGCTTAAACAGATCGCCATTGCCCGCGCGTCTCCGTTCCTGCAACTCGTCGCGTATCGCAGGCCAAATCACATCGTGCATCAATGTGGATTTGCCGCTGCCGGAAATTCCGGTGATGACCGAAAGCCTCCCCACAGGGAAACGAACATCGATGTTTTTCAAATTGTTCGCGCGTGCGCCGCGAATCTCGATCCAGCTTTCGACATTGCGCAATGATCGTCGCGACCCGCGGATGGGATGGCAGAGCGGCGATTTTATGCAGCGGGCGGTTTCGGAATCTGAATTTCTCTCGATTTCGCTCAGCGTCCCGGCTGCCACTACTTGGCCGCCGTGAATTCCCGCGCGCGGACCGAGATCGATAATGTGATCGGCGCTGCGCATCGTTTCCTCGTCGTGCTCGACGACGATCAACGAGTTGCCCTTGTTCCTCAGCGCGGTGAGCGTTTCGAGCAAGCGCAAATTATCGCGCGGATGCAGACCAATCGTCGGTTCATCCAGCACGTAAAGGACGCCGCGTAAATTTGAGCCGAGCTGCGCTGCCAGACGGATGCGCTGCGACTCGCCGCCGCTCAGCGTTTTGGCCGAACGCCCAAGCGCGAGATAACCGAGTCCAACTTTTTGCATGAAATGCAGCCGCTGTTGAATTTCAGGAATCAAGCCGGCGGCTACCGTCTGACTGGTCCCCTTGAATTTTAGTTTCTCGAGTCTGCGTGCTGCCTCACTCGATGAGAGATTCGTGAACTGATCGATTGTATAGCCTTGCACGCGCACGTGACGCGCCACTGCGTTCAGACGCGAGCCGTGACAACTCGGGCATTCGCGCGCTTCGCCTTCTTCAACCCACTCTGACTGACGTTCAGCGGCAAGCTCGTTCTCCAAAACCGATTCATCATCCCGGCTGCCGCCTGTTTGGAAATCCTGATCCCAGATTTCGCCGAACCCGCCGCATTCTTCGCACATGCCGTGTGGCGAATTGAACGAGAACAAACGCGGATCGAGTTCCTCAAACGCGCGGCCGCAGTTTGGGCAACTCATCTCCGTGCTCAAAACCGTGAGGCGATTTTTTGAATCCAGCAGACGCGCTGTGCCGCGGCCAATCTCCAGCGCGCGTCGGGTAATCTCCCGTGCATCGGCGATTCGGCGCCGATCGATCACGCCCACGACGACGTCGATAGTGTGTTCTTTGAAACGCTCCAGTTTCCTAAACTGCGCGATCGGAACTAGCTTTCCGTCAACGTAAAGTGTGTCGAACCCCTGGCGTTCCGCCCAGCGCGCCACCTCAGTGTGAAAACCTTTGCGCGCTTTCACAAGGGGAGCGAGCACTTTCAGAGGGCCGCGTTTAGCGGCTGCCTCGATTTGTTTAACAATTGATTGCACGCTCTGTTTTGCGACAGGCAAATCGCAGTCGGGACAAAACTGCGTTCCGGTTTTCGCGAAGAGGAGCCGCAGGAAATGATAAACCTCGGTTACCGTGGCCACGGTCGATTTGCCTCCGCCGCGCGTGACGCGCTGTTCGATCGCCACACTGGGCGGCAGACCGCTGACCAGATCAACATCGGGTTTTTCGAGTTGCTCGACAAATTGCCGCGCATACGGCGACATGCTGTCGAGAAACCTGCGTTGTCCTTCGGCAAACAAGATGTCGAACGCGAGCGTTGATTTTCCGGAGCCGCTCAGGCCAGTGATGACCACCAGTTTTTCCCGCGGGATTTTCAAATCGATGTTCTTGAGATTGTGTTCGCGAGCGCCGTGAACATGAATCGCGCCGTTCTTCCGCACCACTGAAACTCCGGGGAGCGCATGCCGCCGGCGTGCAACGATCGGCCGCTGGCCGAACGGTTCTTCTGCCGCGCGCAGTGCAAAGACGTCGTCGTCATCGACGTAGGTGCGCTTTCCGGTTTTCGGTGGGTCGCCGAAAATAGCACGCGGGCCGCGTGCGCTCCCCAGAACCTGCGCGAGAAACCTTCCAGTGTGTGAATGCTCGATTTTTGCGACCTTTTCTGGCGTTCCGGTCGCTACGACTTCACCGCCTCCGTCACCACCTTCCGGCCCTAGATCGATAATCCAATCGGCGGACTTGATCACGTCAAGATTATGCTCGACCACCACGAGCGAATGACCGCGATCCACCAGGCGCTGAAATAATCGTAGCAGCATCGCCACGTCATCGAAATGCAGTCCCGTGGTTGGCTCATCGAAGATAAGAAGATTCTTAGTGTCGGACGCGACCGACAAATGTCCGACCAGCTTCAGCCGCTGAGATTCGCCACCAGAAAGCGTGTTCAGTGGTTGACCAATCCGCAGATAACCGAGGCCCACCTCTTCGAGTACTTTGAGTGCTGTCGAGATTTCCGCGCCGCGATCTTCGCCCGTTTGAGCAAAAAATCGAATGGCTTCGCTGATGGTGAGTTCGAGAATGTCGTGAATCGACTTGTCCTGCAGACGCACGTTCAGCACGTGCGTCTGAAACCGTTTGCCTTCGCATTCTGAGCAGCGCACGTAAAGATCGCTCAAAAATTGCATCTCGATCTTTTCGTAACCTGTGCCCGAACAACGTTCGCAACGGCCGTTGCCGGAGTTAAACGAAAAACCGCCCGCCGTCAGTCCCTGCGCCATCGCCTCCGGTTGCGCGGCGAACAATTCGCGTATCCAATCGAACAAACCAAGATAAAGGATCGGAGTAGAACGTGGGGTGCGTGCAAGGGGCGCCTGATCCACCATCACCACGTCGCCGATCCGATGTACGCCGGTGATCGATTTGCATGCGCCCGGTTCCTGATCTGGGGATTGTCCCTTGGCTCGCAGCAAATTCCGATACAACACATCGTGAACAAGAGTGGATTTGCCGGACCCGGACACGCCGGTTACGCAAGTGAAGACGCCGAGTGGCATCTCGACGTCAACGTTTTTCAAATTGTGCTCTCGCGCACCGAGAATCTTGATCGACAAATTCAATTTTCGGCGCGATTTCGGGATCGGGATTGATTTGCGGCCGGTTAGGTAGTCCTTTGTCAGTGATTGACCGCAGGCCGCGCCTCCCGCAGGGAAGCGGCTGCAGAATTCGTCCAGCGAGCCGCCGAAAACCAGTTCGCCGCCATGTTCGCCGCGCCCCGGCCCGAGATCGATCAAATTGTCCGCGGCACGAATGATTTGTTCCTCGTGCTCGACGACGAGCAGAGTGTTACCTTTGTCACGTAAATCGTGCATCACGCGCACCAATTGACCGACATCGCGCGGGTGTAATCCAATGCTTGGTTCGTCCACCACAAAAAGCGTGTTCACCAAGGATGCGCCGAGGCAGGTCGTCAGGTTCACCCGTTGGACTTCGCCGCCGCTCAAGGTGCGTGTAGACCGGTCAAGGGTTAGATAACCAACACCGACTTCGCTCAGATAGTTGAGACGCGTGCAAATTTCGTCACGCAGCATCTGAGCGGTCTTGTCGTTTGGCGAGACTTCCAGCGCTTGCAGAATATCGCGAGCGACGGAAATCGAGAGCGTCTGGAACTGAGGAAGCGTTAACTGTAGCAGTGACGTCCGATCGCCGTTCCGAAGGTCGTAAACCGACGTCGCAATTTTATAGTTGAGTGTCTCGGGTTGATAGCGTCCCGCTTTGCATCTTGGACAGGTGACGTATGCGCGGTAACGACTAAGCAGTACGCGCACATGCATTTTGTACGTCTTGCTTTCCAGCCAGCGAAAAAAGCCGCGCACGCCGTACCAACGGTCGTGCTCGTAATCTTCATCGGTGTATTCGCCCGATCGTTTTTCGCCTTCGATGACGAAATCCTGGTCGGCCTTCGGTAATTCTTCGAAAGGAAGATTAATGTCGATTTCCTCCCGGGCGCACGCACGCAATAAGTCTTTCTGTGATTCCCCGAACTCCGCGCCACGAAAAACGCGAACGACCCCTTGTTTAATGCTCAGACTCCGATCAGGAATCGCCTTGTTAAGATCAATCGCGATGGTGCGGCCAAAGCCGCGGCACTCCGGACAAGCGCCCAGAGGGTTGTTGAAGCTGAAAAGGCCAGTCGTAGGCGGACGAATGTCCAAATCGCAATACGCGCAGTGCCACCCGGTGGAGAAGGGAACGGGATCTGTGGTTTGTGATCCGTGATTGGCTCGATCTGGAACATTCCCTGCGATTTGAATCACGTTCACCTGGCCTTTGCCAAAGCGCAGCGCGGTCTCGATAGCCTCCATCAAACGCCCGCGATTTTCTTGAGTGATAGCGATGCGGTCCTGGATGACCTGCACACGCGCCCCGAGCCGCTTGGTTTTTGGATCGGCTTCGTCCACACGCACCATCTGACTGTCGATCCAAACCCGCAGGTAACCTTGCTTCTGGAGAAAATCGAAAAATTTCCGCGGCTCCGTTTTCGGCGGGACGGAAATCCAAAAGGTGATGACAATGTTTTTTCCGATGCAGTTGCGCAGAATTTGCTCGGCAATTAATTGCGCGGATTCAGGACGAATCTCGCGGCCGCAGTTCGGACAGAACGCGCGGGCAACGCGTGGCCACAGCAGCTTCAAGTAATCGTTGATCTCCGTCATCGTACCGACCGTAGAGCGGGAGGTCTTGACCGGGTTCGCTCGCTCGATTGCTATCGCTGGTGGAATGCCGTGGATCTCGTCCACGCGCGGTTTGTCCATGCGATCCAGAAACTGCCGCATGTACGGGCTGAACGTCTCGACGTAGCGTCGCTGGCCTTCGGCGTAAATCGTTTCGAACGCCAGACTCGATTTACCGCTGCCGCTCGGGCCGGTGATAACCGTCAATTTTCCCAGCGGAAGATCGACATCGATCCCTTTGAGATTGTTTTGGCGTGCGCCCCGGATCTCCACGCAATCATTCCGCGCCAGAGCAAAAACGCGTTGTTTTTTCCCGATCTTCGAACCCACTGGAGACAATTCCCGAACGCGGCTCGGTTCGCAAATTCTGCGGGTCGCACGCCTGCGGTATGCTGGTCGCCGCAACGAGACACGCGATGCCGCCTACAGGGGGGCATTTTTTTTTTTTCCCCCGTAAGGAGAGGCGGAGATCCGGGAGCGAGAAGAAAAAATCGGGTGCGCAATCTTTGTCACAACGCTCGCAAAGAAAAAACCGCTGCATAACGCGCATGATCTGCGTCTAATTTGCCTGATGACTGTGCTCCAGGTCCTTCAATCGACAACGGCTTATTTTCAGAAGCACAACATCGAGAGTCCACGTTTGAATGCGGAGCACCTGCTGGCGCATGTGTTCGGCCGGCAGCGGATCGAGTTATATCTCGAATTCGAGCGCGAGTTAACGGAATCGGAGCTCGCGCCGTTGCGCGGTTTGCTGAAGCGCCGCGGCAAAGGCGAACCGCTTCAGCATCTGCTCGGCACCGCCGAGTTTTGCGGGCACACTTTTCTTTGCGACCATCGTGCGATGGTGCCGCGACCAGAAACCGAGCAGCTCGTTGAGCTGCTGATTTCAAATTTTAAATCCGAAATTGCAAATGCTCGCATTGTGGATGTGGGCACCGGCAGCGGCGTTATTGCGCTTAGTATGGCTGCTGAATTTCCCGAGGCTGAGATTATGGCCGCCGATATTTCTGAGAATGCTCTAGGGTTAGCCCGCGAAAATGCCGAGCGGCTGGGCTTATCCGATCGTGTTCGCTTTGTGAGAAGTCATCTTCTTGAGAATGCGCAAGGAACGTTCCATCTGATAGCCGCAAATCTTCCATACATCTCGACCGAACAACGGCAAAATCTTTCGCGAGAAGTTTTGCACGATCCCGAAGTTGCGCTTTTCGCAGGCGCGCGGGGTGACGAGTTGATGTGGGAATTGATTGTGCAGGCGCCCTCGCGGCTCCGCCCCGGGGGAATATTAGCGCTGGAGATCGGAGCCGGCCAGAGCGAAGCGCTGATGTCGGCATTGGCCGAAAAGAATTACCGCGACATTTCTGCTGAAAAAGATTACTCAGGTGTGACACGTTTCCTGTTCGCGAGGTATGGATAAGATTCTGGTGCACGGCGGCCGCCGGCTTTCTGGTTGGATCAAGGTGAGCGGATCAAAGAATTCCTCACTGCCGATTCTCTCTGCGACATTGCTCACGCGCGAGACTTGCGTTGTCCATGGAGTGCCTGATCTGAGCGACACGCATTACATGCTGCAAATCCTGATGCACCTCGGCGCGCAGGTCGAACGCGCCAGCGGCACCGTGAGCGTCACGGCGGAGAAGATCAATTCGGTTGCGCCTTACGACATTGTTCGAAAAATGCGCGCATCGGTTTGTGTTCTCGGGCCGCTACTGGGCCGGTGCAAGGAAGCGACGGTCGCTCTTCCCGGTGGTTGCGTGATCGGTGATCGGCCGATTGATTTGCATCTGAAAGGCTTCGAAGCGCTCGGCACCGCTGTGCGCGTTGAGGGCGGTGACATTAAAGTTTTCGCGCCGAAATTGCGCGGGGCAAAGATTGGCATGCACGGGACATTCGGTCCGACTGTGCTCGGCACAGACAACGTAATGATGGCAGCCGTGCTGGCCGATGGTATGACCATCGTCGAAGGAGCAGCATGCGAACCCGAGGTCGTGGATCTGGCAAATTTCCTCAACAAAATGGGCGCGAAGATCGCAGGCGCGGGGACCGACCGGATTGTCATCGAAGGGGTGAGTGCGTTGCACGGCGCGGAACACCGGGTGATACCGGACCGGATTGAAGCCGGAACGTTTCTTGTAGCAGGCGCAATCGCCGGAGATGGAGTGACGGTAAAACGCGTGGAACCGGAACACGTGCGCGCGGTCACCGACGCGCTGGCGCGATGCGGTTATGCCGTCGATATCGCAGGCGATTCCATTTCGATCCTGCCCAACGGTAGTGCCGGCGCGCTGGAAATAGTGACCGAACCATATCCTGGTTTCCCGACTGACATGCAGGCGCAAATGTGTGCTTTGCTTTCGACAAACAGAGGCACCAGTTCGGTGACAGAAAGTGTTTTTCCGCAGCGCTACATGCATGTGGCTGAGCTAAAGCGCATGGGAGCGAACGTACGTCTGGAGGACGCCACTGCGGTGATTGACGGAGTGGATCATCTTCTCGGCGCTCCAGTGATGGCGAGCGATTTGCGGGCGTCAGCCGCGCTGGTGCTCGCAGGATTGAAGGCGGATGGAGTGACCGAACTGAGCCGCGTGTATCACATCGACCGCGGCTACGAACACCTTGATGAGAAACTGCGAGAACTCGGCGCCGAGATCGAGCGGGTGAAGTCAGAATAGTCCGACATATTTTTTCTTCTTCTTCTGGCGAGCGGCCAACTGTTGAGCAAAAGTTACGTATGGATCAACAATCGCCGGCTCCGCCCACTTCTTCCAATATTCGAACCTGGTGCGTGTTATGCCACGCCAGCGCATTGCTTGGATTGTTTTTTCACTTCCTCGGTCACATTCTCGGCCCGCTCATCGTTTGGTTGATAAAACGCGGCGATTCGCCCGAGATCAACGCCCACGGAAAAGAATCATTAAACTTCCAGATCTCGATGCTGATCTACGACGCAATTGCCGCGATTCTCTGCATCTTTCTTATTGGCATTCCGATATTGATCGCCCTTTGGGTGATGAACACCGTGCTTGTGATCATCGCATCGGTAAAAGCCGGAGAAGGAAAATTCTATCAGTATCCCTTTACGATCCGGCTGATCAAGTAATTGGCTTCGCATTCATCTTCTCGCCAGGCCTCGCAAGGTCTTCAAATTCATCACGTCCTCGGCGAGGTCTTCCCCTTTTGGCGTTTCAAGCACTTTGGGGATTTTGCGGAAACGTGGGCTGCGCATGATGAAGCGGAAACCGTCCAGGCCAATTCGGCCTTTGCCGATGTGCTCATGTCGATCGACTCGAGAACCGCACCCTGTCTTTGAATCGTTGACGTGAATCGCAACGAGACGGTCCCGGCCGATGACACGATCGAACTCGCGAAATGTTTTTCGCATCGAGCCTTCGTTTTTGATGTCGTAACCTGCGGCGAACAGGTGCGCAGTATCCACGCACACGCATAATCGCTCAGACTCGCGCACGTTCCCGATGATGTGCGCCAGATGCTCAAATCGATGGCCGATGCACGAACCCTGCCCTGCCGTGACCTCGAGCGCGATTTTCGTTTTTACCGTTGAAATTTTCCGAAACACGTCGTCGATTGAATCAACGATCTTCTTCAAACCGGCTTCTTCGCCGGCGCCGAGGTGTGCCCCCGGATGCAATACCAGAAACGGCAGTTCAAGTTGGTCTGCCCGGACAAGTTCTTCGGCAAGCGCGCGAATGGAATTGGCGTGAAAATGCGGATTCGTCGTGGCGAGATTAATGAGATAATTGGCGTGCCCGAATACGGACAACAATTCACCGCGCTGGACGTGATCGAGAAAACTGCCGATTTCCTCGCGGGTCAGCGGACGGGCAAACCACTGCATGTTGTTTTTGACGAATATTTGCATCGCCGTGCAGTTGATGGAGCGGGCGCGCTCGATCGCCATGCTCACCCCGCCGCGGATGGACATGTGCGCGCCAAGGAGAAATTGCGAATTGCCATTGCCGATTTGCGATTTCCTCGTTCCCAGCGCCATTGCTTCAGTCAAAAATCGCAAACTTGAGATCTAAAATCTTTTCGGGTGCCAGTCCGGCTTTTTCAAACTCCCTTCGCCCACGTATTCGAAGAGTTTGTACATTGGCGTGAGCAATATGCCGGGGCCTTTCATGTCCAGCCGCAAATTGAAATCGAGTTTGTCGTCCAGAAAATAGATATCGCCGTTGCCAAGCATGCTAAACAGCGCACCGGCAGCCTCGAAATCATCTGTGTGAATGACGCCGTTCTCGACCTTGAAATCCGTGTTTGCGTTGCGCGCGATGCTGTAGCCGCTGCCGGGAACGATTTTGTTCAGAATTCCTGAAAGCGGCCCGAAAATCGGTATGGCGAAAACATCGCCGTTGCTGACTTGGACTTTTCCCTTTCCCCGCATCGTGCGCCAATCATTGCCCAGGCCAGCAAACTCGTACGTACCGCGCAGCATGCCTTGGGAGGTCTTGTAGTTGAAGTACAAATCGGTCAGACGCGGAAAATTGATGTCGCTCACCGACAGAGTCGCGCGGTATCTGGGATCGTTTCGTGCCAGCGAGATGTCAGCATTCCCATGGAGCGTGCCGGCGAAAAGATCCGCTCGGAGGTCGGTAATTTGCAGGCGATCGTTTGTAAATAGCAATCGCGCCGAAACGCGATCGAACGGCAGCGTTTTCCCGAGAAAGACATAGTCCATTCCGCTTGCACCATCTGCCTTCACCTCAAGATGCGTGTTCTTGCCGCCGCCAAACTGGTAAATGCCACTGGCGATCACATTCGGGGGACGCCGGAATTTATAGGGAGCAACAGTTTTCCAGGTCTTCGGGTCGATCCAGAAAATTACTTCAGCCGGGTACAATGAGCTACGGATGTTCGAGATCTGTACCTCGTGTTTTTTGAAGTCATAGATGAAACTGCCTGAGCCGGTACCTTCATCACGCGTGACGTGAAGATCTTCGCAAGCGATCGCGCCATCGGCGAAACGAATTCGCGCAGTGGCGCCGTTCATCCATGTTCCGCGAAACCGGGTCCGCCCCAAAGTAACCGTCCCGTCGCCCTGCCAACTGGCGGGATTGCGATCCGTCCCACGGATCGTCATTCGGATCGCGGGCGTACGTTGCCATTCCCATTCCCGCAAAAACTCACTTGCCTTGATGGGAACAAGAGGGGGAACTGCTTCTGGCGATATGGTCCTCTCAAGATTGAGTCGAAAATCATTCGGGGCCTCGAAAAGGTCCGCCCTGAGCTGGCCGGTCTGATGGCGCACGCGCAAGTCCCGAATGAATGTGCGCTGGCCATCCCACGAAAAATCAGCCGTTAGATCGGAAAACGGCACATTCTTATACGTGAACTGGCCAAAGGCAGCGTGTCCGATGAGGTCCGGGCGAAGTTCTTTTCCGGCGAAATGAAGCGAGCCTGTGATTTCGAGCAGAGGAGGCGAATGAAATTCTGTGTCTGCGAGCGGTTCCCGCAGGCCGACCGCGTCGAGAAATGCCTTCAGATCCAGGCTGCTGCGAATCTGGAACTTGGCAGTGTTGCTTTCCCGGCTCCAATCGCCCCGGCAGGCGAAAGTGCCTGTGCGGTCGCTCCATTCACAATGTGCGATATCCAGCCGCTGGTTATTCCATTCGGCGGCAGCCGAGAGATCTCTGATTTCATAGTTGCCGAGTTGTAATCGATCCCCGCGCAGCGTCGCTTCGACGTGAGCTTTTTCGATTTCCGCGATGTCTCCGCTGAACTTGAACTGCAACGAAGGAGTTCCTCCCGGGAACCTGAACTTTTGCAGTTCATTTAACACGTGTTGGGCGACCGACAATCGCGTTTGCCATTGTTCCGGCGAAAGTGACGGCGAAGGCTGATAACCCTCCCGCTTGATCAACTGCCCCCTCGCAGACACCCGAATTCCGCAAAAGACTCCCTCCGCTTGACTGACGTAAATCTGTTCCGGCGGAAAATAAACATGTGCGCGCAAATTGGTCAGTTGCGGCCGACTGGCTTTTCCCTCGGCGGTCTTGAGCGGAAACGTAATTTGCGCATCGCGCACATCCAGAGCGTTGAGAAACGGTTCATTATGCACGAGCGCGGCGTAATTGATGTCGAGGGAGATTTCGCTGATTAGGGCCACGGTGTTTTCGCGGTTCTTGTAATCGAAGATCCTTACATGTTTCGCGACCAGACCACGGAATGGATCGAGAGTCAGCCGTCCAATGTGGGCTTCCACGCCGCGCTTCCGTAGCTCTTCTACCACGCGGTAGCGCCATTCGCGGCCAAATCCCCGTCGCGCGAGATAATAACCGCCGCCGAAAATCGCCACCACGGCGGCAAGAACTGTTAGGCGGATCGCAATTACTGCAACGTGGCGCGCCCGGCGCAATCGTGTAGTTTGCGGAGGACGGCGAACTTCGGTTGGTTCCAGAACGACGGACATGCTTATGGTGAAGCGTTAAGCCGTTGAAGCCTCGGCGGGATAGACCAATTTAACGCCTTAACGGTTTACGCTTCAACGTGATTTCAACCTCCGATCTGCCTGTCGTGAATGCCACGTGTAATCTCGTGAGCACTGTCTTCATTTCCATCGGCTGGTATTTCATCAGGCGCGGCGAGTGGCGTCGGCACATGGTGTGTATGATCACAGCGTTGGTTTCGTCTCTCTGTTTTCTGGTTGGCTACATCACTTATCATGCCCGCGTCGGCGAAAAATCGTCGGGATATACCGGCTGGTTCGCCGCGGTTTACTTCCCGATCCTGGCCTCGCACGTTCTGCTGGCATTTGCGACCTTGCCGCTGGTGATTTTCACGCTCGTTCCTGTTTTTCGTCGCCGATGGGACCGGCACATGCGGATTGCCCGCTGGACGATCCCAATCTGGCTTTACGTCTCTATCACCGGAGTGCTCGTGTACTTGATGCTTTACAAATGGTTTCCCCCCGGTGCGCGTTGATCGTTATAGCGTCCAGTGTCCTGATCGGATGCACAATTACAATATCCGCTAAGAAAGCGCATGCCAAGACGCGAACCCGCCCCCGGAGAAATTGTCAAAATCTTGCGCTTGGCGGCGATTTGATGTTTCATCATCACATCGATGCGCCCCGGCGCATAAAGGAGATTTTATGGTGACAATTGCCACGTTTAATGAGTCGGTCAAAGCGCGTGAACTCAAGCGGCGTTTCCAGGATGCAGGGCTCAAGGTCGACGTTCACAACGAGGCACCGTTGCAGGAGTTCGGTTTCATGTCGAAGCCGCAGGCGAACGCGAAGGTTATGGTGGATGACAGCGATTTCGAGCAGGCCCAGAGTCTTATGATTGAATGGGAATCGACCGATCCGGACATCTCAGCCGCCCTAATTCGCTGTCCGCAATGCAACTCTTCAAGCATCGAATATCCCCAGATGACCCGGAAGTTTTTGACACCCGCGCTGGTTGGTGTGCTTTGTGCACTCAAAATAATTCCGAAGGAATTTTATTGCCAGGATTGTCATTTTACCTGGACGAACCGGGAACAGCCCACGATTGGACGACTCTGGCATCGGTTCTTCCCCGGGAGCGAAGCCGAACACGGCTAAGGGGCCTCTACAACGCACTAGCGGCGGCGGAGATTTCTTTGCCAACGATGCGTGCACTCTCAGCGGCGACCCCTCATTATTTGCTGCAACAATGCGTTTTGCTCTCAGACTGGAAGGCGATGATCCGCGATGTTTTACTTCGCTTCATTCGCCACCCGACGAATTCGCCGTGGCAGACATGACAGTGTCAGGATGAGAGAATGAAATGGCTTTTCGTTTTAGTGCTGGCACTGGCCATCTTCGGTGGCGCCGCCTGGTTTGGTTATAACACGTTTGTCAAAGAAGAAATCGAAGTACAAAAAGAGCAGCGCGGCGAAGTCACTCCCCCGCCCGTGGTGGATGTCAGCCTTCCGGAGTTTCAGGAGGCGGTTAAACTCCGACAGAATGGAAAACTTGCCGAAACGCGCGATGCACTGGTGTCTTTCATCCAAAAATATCCTGCCGGAAAACACCTCGATGAAGCACGGGATTTGCTGGGAGAAGTGAACACTGAGATTTTGTTATCGCGTTACCCTTCTCCGGAAAAGGTCGAATACATTGTGAAACCTGGAGACGTGCTGGCGAAGATTGCGCGCAAGCTGAAGACGACGCCCGAGTTGATCATGCGCATGAACAATATGAGTGGCACGATGCTGCGGATTGGGGAACGCCTGCTCATTTCGCATCCTGATTTCTCAATGGTGATCCAACGCAAGGCGAATCTGGTCGTCCTTTTGAATCACGGGGGGTTCTTCAAGCAGTATCACGTGCGCGAGGCGAAGCTACCGCAGAAACAACCGCCTAAGGTCGTAACAAAAGTTGCCGAAACCATGGCTTGGAAGAACGGCCAACGCGTCGGCCTCGGCAGCAAGGAATACCTGGCCAGCACCAAGTGGATCCGACTCGCTGGCGGGGCAGGTTACACCTTGTACACGGTACCGGATGCAACACACCCAAATCTTGAGCAACCGCCTCCGCCGATGGGGCTCGGTCTCGCCGCCACAGATATCGAGGAGCTGAGCACTCTTGTAAACAATCGCACTCCGGTGACTATTATTGACTGAAGGTATTGAAACGTTGAAGTCAAAGAGGCTTTCGTTCTCGAAGCTGACATTCGCCCTGCTCACTTGACGCTTTAACGCTTCAACGCTTTAACCTTTAACGCCATGGAATGGCAACCGCTCGATTTTGAAAAGCCGATCTTTGAACTGGAACGGCGGCTGCAGGATTTAAAGAGCCATTCCACAAAGCACGACGTCGATCTTGGCTCGGCGGTGAAAGAACTAGAGACAAAACTTCGCGAAACGTCGCGACAAATTTACCATACTCTGACGGCATGGCAGCGGGTACAAATTGCGCGCCACAATCAGAGACCGTTCGCGCTCGATTACATTCAACGATGTTTTAGCAACTGGGTCGAACTGCACGGCGATCGCCGCTTTGCCGACGACCTCGCCATGCCGTGCGGTGTAGCCATGCTCGGCACGCAGCGTTGTGTGGTCATCACCCACCAAAAAGGGCGCAACACGAAGGAGAATTTGATGCGCAATTTCGGGTGCGCGCATCCGGAGGGTTACCGCAAGGCCCTGCGTTTGATGCGGCTGGGCGAAAAATTTGGGATGCCGGTGATTTCACTGATCGACACGCCAGGAGCTTTTCCGGGTATTGGGTCGGAGGAACGCCACATTTCAGAGGCAATTGCCGTGAATCTTCGTGAGATGATGAAGCTACGCGTGCCGGTTATTGCGGCGGTCATCGGTGAAGGCGGTTCGGGCGGCGCACTGGGAATCGGCGTCGCGGATCACGTATTAATTTTCGAGAATGCTTACTATTCAGTAATTAGTCCGGAAGCCTGTTCTGCAATTTTGTGGAGGGATCGGCGTCATGCCGCTGAAGCCGCTGAGGCGCTCAAATTAACTGCGCAGAATCTGTTGAGACTGGAGGTCGTAGACGAAATCATCCCCGAGCCGGAGGGGGGCGCGCATCGCGATTACGATTCTGCTGCCGCCAATCTTGGCGAAGCGCTGCGCCACAGCTTGCAGCGAATTTCTCAAATTCCAATCGCAGAATTGCTCGAAAAACGGTATCAAAAATTTCGCCGTCTCGGCGTATTTTCCGAACCCAAAGCTGTGACTATCCCGTCTCGCTCTTGATGTGATGTTTAGGAGTTGGAGCACATCGATGGGGTTTTTGGGGCTCGGTGTTTTTGCCGCTGTCACAGTGACTCACGGCCGGGATTCAACGTCGGTATTCCGTTTCGACCGGGACACGTTGGCGTTCGCTAATCAAACTGTGTTCAAGTACCACGAGGGACACGCTTCTTTACGGAAATCGTCCGCGACGAAGCGAGACGCTTATAATCGGCACTGTTTCGTGATGTGCCGCACGGCCATGCAATTTAAGAAATTTGCGCGATTCGATCCACACAGCTCTCCCCCGGACGATACGGCACTGGCAGATCGTATTCGCGCGGTCACACATCAGGCGGCTTTGCTGGAGCCCTTGCCGGAAAATCAACGAATTGTCTTTCCGGGATACAAGGATCTGAAGGAAATGAGCAAGGCGCGTCGTGAACTCGTGCAGTTAAACATCGGCCATGGTTGGCCGAGCTACTTTCGAATCAGCAATATGCGGATGGTTTTTCAAGACGGCGCGGGATATCAGGAACAGACTCACGCCCGGTTGAATGCAGCGGTGGCGCGCGGCGAGTTGTTCGTTGCTTTTCTTACCACTTATCCTCGCCTCAGTATCAATCACGCTGTCTTGGTTTATGAGCGAAAGTCTTCTTCGCCGAACCCGGGAGTTGAACACTACCTCGTGTACGATCCGAATCATCCGGAATCCCCGCGCGATCTCACCTGGTCCGCGCACGACCGCGCTTTCGGGTATCAAGAAGATTGGGACTTTGTCGGCGGCTATGTTCGAGTTTACCAAACTTACGGCAAACCGATACAGTAAAAGCGTTTTTCTAATCGAGCACCGATGCCAAAGACTCCGTCACCGCCCAAGCCGCCGGCCGCCGCCCGCGCCGCCTCCGGAACCTTTGCCGCCTAACCCGTCGCCATTTCCGCCAGCTGGGAGATGATTCTCCCAATGTTATTTCGCCGGCGGAAACAAAAAGCGTAGCGCCGGCTCGACGCGCGCTCCCCATGCGGCTTCGCTGTGGTCGGCATCTTTGACTTCGAGATAATTGAGATCGACACCGAGTCGCCAGCCTCTGTCGATTACGTAATCGCACAAGTTACGCGCACGTTCCCAACCCGGTTCGTGCGTGCCAGTGTCGAGCCAGATTTTTAGCGGCGGCTTTTCATCCAGGATGCCCACGAGCCGGAAAATCGCGTAATCATCCCACCAAATCGATGGCGACATCACAATTAAACGCGTGAATACCTCTGAATATAAAATTCCGATCGCTAACGTGGCCAAACCGCCGAGCGATGAGCCCCCGAGTCCGGTAAATTCTGCAGACGGCATCGTTCGATATGTTTTGTCGATGAACGGCTTCAATTCCTCGATCAAAAACTGCCCGTACATGTGGGCCAGCCCGCGGCTGCGCCTTCTGGGGTAATGCTTCAGTTCGATCACACCGGGTGTCGGCGCGTATTCATGGACCCGCTCTTCGCCTATGTTTGCCACCGCCACGATGATGAGCGGCTCGATCAGTTTTTGACGGATCAAGCGCTGAGCGGTTTCATCGACGCCCCACTCGACTCCAGCAAACGAAGTGGCGGCGTCGAAAACGTTCTGCCCGTCGTGCAAATATAAAACCGGGTAACGTCTCAACGAGAAACGTCGATAACCAGGCGGCAAATAGACCAGAACGTCGCGCCGGTTACCAAGAATCTTCGACCGAAACGCGCGGTGCCGTTTAATATTTCCCGTGAGCGTATGTTTTGTCATGCGAAGCGAGACGCATCGTAGCAGATGAAATGTCATGCAAGCCTTACGCTTGCGATTTCATCGCGTCACCATCAAGATGCTCAGGCGAATCTAATGAACGAACGCTATATCAAGTGGTACACGCCGTGGCTCAGATCGACACTCATCGATGATCGAATAAACCCGAGCTGGAACGACTCGGGCACAGACGTGTTGCGGGACAGATAAGATCAAGAGATTTCTCGACTTCGCCTCTGGCTTCGCTCGAAATGACAAATGGCCTATGAAACTGGTAATCGCGGCGACGGGCGCAAGCGGAGCAATCTATCTCCAAAGGTTGCTTGCGCAGATCGATTGCGCGGCGCACGAGGTGCATCTCGTTCTGAGCGCCTATGCCAGAGAGGTTGCGAAGCAGGAGCTGGATAATCTCAAAATTCCCTTGGAGGTTTTGCGGCATTCTGGAGGCGATATGAACGTTCCGTTTGTCAGCGGGTCGTCGCGTTTTGACGCGATGGTGATTGTCCCCTGTTCGATGGCCACGCTGGGACGAATCGCTTGCGGTTGCAGCGACAGCGTTCTGTTGCGCGCTGCCGATGTTTTCTTGAAGGAACGACGGAAATTGGTTCTCGTGCCTCGCGAGACACCGTGGAACTTGATTCATGCGCGTAACGTGGTGACTCTGCTTGAGGCCGGCGCGATTGTTCTCCCGGCAATTCCGTCATTCTACAGCCGTCCAAATTCCGTTACCGCAATCGTCGACACCGTCGTTTGGCGTATTCTCGACCAAATTGGGTTGCCCAGCTCGGGCGCATACCGTTGGGGAGAGAAAAGCGCTGTAGCGAAAACGTCGCGCAAGAAAAGTTGAAGATCGAAGGCAGGCTAGCGCGGTGGCTGATCGCGTTCGGAGTTCTTTTGTTGCGGGGCTGGGAGCGTACTCTGCGCTACGAGGTTGACGACCGAGCGGGCATCCTTCGCAGACCTGTGACTGAAAACTACATCGGCGCGCTCTGGCACAACCGATTGCTGATATTCCCGTTAGTATTGCGACGCTTTTTTTCCGGTCGTCGTGGCGCCGCCCTAATCAGCGCCAGCCGCGATGGTGATTTGCTCACCGACGCGATTCAACGTCTTGGCTATGACGTCGTACGCGGCTCGAGTTCACGTCTGGGCGCGAGCGCAATTCTTCAACTTACGGACGTGCTTGCGTCAAAGCGCGATGTGGTCATAACGCCGGACGGTCCACGGGGCCCTGTTTACGAGCTTGGGCCGGGCATCATTTTTCTGGCGCAAAAATCCGGTGCTTCAGTCTTACCAATGAATCTGGAATATTCGCGCTGCTGGCGGTTGGGAAGCTGGGACCGCTTCATTCTTCCCCAACCATTTGCCAAAGTGCGCGTGCTGATCAGCCCACCCCACCATATCAAATCAACCAGCACACCCGAGGAATTTGAAGCGGAACGCCTCGCGCTTGAGGAAGCAATGATGGCGCTCGTTCAAATGCGCTGAGGGGATACTCTGTAGCCGCTCGCCTGTGGCAAGCGCCGGCGCTAAGGTATCGGTAAGGGATGCATCACGCGTCCCACAGGGGACGCGGCTACGGAAAAGCTTGCGTGCCTTGTACTCGCAGGCAGGATTGCCTGCTTCACCATGGCAAAACTTATCGATGGGCGCGCGATCGCGGAGAAAGTGTACGTGGAGCTTCGCCACGAAATTGCGGAACTGAAAGCACAGGGCGTGACGCCCGGCCTTGCCGTCGTCCTCGTGGGAGATAATCCAGCTTCGCGCGCTTATGTGCGTTCGAAGGACAAAATGTGCCGCGAACTTGGGTTGCACTCGGCGAAGCTGGAGCTGCCGGCTTCAACTACGCAGACCGAACTGCTCGCACGCGTGGAAGGACTTAACCGGGACTCCAGCATTCACGGCATTCTTGTTCAGTCCCCGCCACCCGAGCATATCGACGAATCAGCAATCGTGCGCGCGCTCGATCCGCGCAAGGATGTGGACGGATTTCACCCGGAAAACGTCGCCAAGCTTGTGCTCGAGGACCCAAGCGGGTTCGTGCCGTGCACGCCGCTGGGCGTGCAACGTTTGCTGGTCGAAAGCGAGATCGAGATCGGTGGGTCGCAGGTCGTGGTGCTTGGCCGCAGCATGATCGTCGGCAAACCGGTGGCGCTTCTTCTGATGCAGAAAAACAAAACCGGGAACGCCACCGTAACAGTCGTGCATTCGCGCAGCCGGGACCTCGCGCGGATCACCCGCTCGGCGGACATCATTATCGCGGCGATCGGTCGGGCGGAATTTGTCAAATCCGACCACGTCTGCGAAGGCTCTACGGTGATCGATGTCGGAATCAACCGTGTGGAAGACGCCGTGAGCGAGCGCGGTTACCGCTTGGTCGGCGATGTCGCATTTGACGAAGTGTCGAAAAAGGCGGGCGCGATTACTCCAGTACCCGGTGGTGTCGGGCCGATGACGATCGCCATGTTGATGGCGAACACGGTCAAAGCGGCAAAGCAATCGCTGTAGCGACGTACCTCCGCACGCACAATCCGTACGACCCACAGAGCCGTGACTACAACTTTTGCGCCGTTATCTTCGCCGTCAGCAATTTTAGCATAGAGGCGTTAATCTGCGCGGCGTGCACAACGAGCGAGCCAACGCGCGGTCGCAGCACAGCCGCCCGCGCCAGGCGGTTGATCCATAAACGTCCCTGATACATTTTGGCGTAAGCACGGGCAAATTCACGCAACGCTGACTGCCGATCATGGCCGCGAAAAGTCTTCGCAATTGCGTGCGCGGCGAGTTCGCCCGAGCGCAGAGCGTAATAAATTCCTTCGCCTGTAAACGGTTCGACCACGCGAGCAGCGTCGCCGATAAAAAAAAGATCTTCGTGCACGCAGTGAACCGGCAAACGCGTGAGCGGCGTAATGGTGCGCCAGACTTGATCAGGCGTGATTTCAAAATGGGATTCCGCCCATCTGCGCAGTCCAGAAATTGTGGCGGGCATTCCTACGAGGCAAAGATTCAACTCGCTCTCGTTGACCGGAGCCTGACCGGAATAACCTTCTGGAAGAAATTGCAAAACAATCCGGTTCCCAAAATTTCCCGGCAGCGGGACGTGCGCTTGCAGCGCCACGCGTTCGCGCGTTGGGCGGGGCAATAAATTACAGAGGCGCGCTACGGTGGAGTTGCGTCCATCCGCGCCGATCAACATCCGGGCGTGAAAAGTTTCGCCGGCCGCTGTTTCAATCTTCCAAGAGCTACCTTTGGACAATGCGGTAACGACGGTCTGCGCCCGAACGTCCGTGCCCAGTTCGCGAGCGCGCCGTAGCAACAGATCGTCAAAGAGACTTCGTTTTACTGATAACTCGCAGTTCTGGCCGATTGGAAGATCGACAATTACTTCATGTCCGTCGGTTGCGATGAACTTGACCGACGTGAGCCTGGAATGCGGCAGGTTTCGCACCGCCTGCGCGAGGCTGAGGCGTTCCAGCACCGGCCAGCATGATGGATTTAAGCAATCGCCGCACACTTTCTCGCGCGGAAATTTTTCTCGCTCAAGCACGATCGTTTGCAGGCCGGCTAGTGCACAAAACATGGCACAGCTCGATCCAGCTGGTCCGCCGCCGACGATTACAATGTCAAAAGGTTGCATTCGAGTGGGGGGGTGGTGAGCAAGTGAAAGTCAGTCAAACTCACTATTCCACTACCCCAAGACTCCATCATTCCAACTGCCGATTCAGCACTGGCGCGCGTTCTAATCACGGAGCACAATTATTAGCATGGGCTGGTCGATTCCAATCCTGCGTATCGCGGGGATCCAGTTGCGGATTCACATTACGTTCCTGCTGCTGGTCGGATGGATAGCCTTCGTCTACTATGTCCAGGGCGGCTCGCCCGCAGCGGTGGGCGGAGTTTTGTTCATTCTATTGTTGTTCGCGTGCGTCGTGCTACACGAGTTCGGACACGCTTTGGCAGGGAAAGCTTTCGGGATCAAGACGCCCGACATCACCTTGTTGCCCATCGGCGGTGTGGCGCGATTGGAACGCATTCCCGATGAACCGGTGCAGGAACTCGTGATTGCGGCAGCAGGTCCGGCTGTGACGGCGGTTATCGCGCTCGGTGCATTTATCGGCGGTGGTTCGTGGGATTATCCGCCAAGCACGAAGACCAGCATTCCTGACCTGCTGTTCACGATGAACGTAATCTTGCTTCTCTTCAATTTGCTGCCGGCGTTTCCGATGGACGGCGGCCGGGTGCTGCGCGCCCTGCTCGCGACGCGCATGAGCTATGCGCGTGCCACGCAGGTCGCGGCTACTGTCGGACAAGGATTCGCATTCGTGTTCGGCCTCATCGGTCTGCTTATTAATCCATTCTTGATTTTCATTGCGCTGTTCGTTTACATCGGCGCATCGCAAGAGGCAGCGCTCGCGCAAATGAAAGATATCTCGCGTCGGTTTCCAGTTTCCAGCGCGATGGTACGCGAATTTCGCACGCTTCTTGAAAATACTACGCTCCAGGAAGCTGTGGATGCATTGCTAGCCACATCCCAACATGATTTTCCGGTCGTGAATGACGCGGGGAATGTTGTCGGCCTATTAACGCGTCAGGATTTGATCGCTGCGTTGCGCAAGAATGACCCCGCGCTTCGCGTGGGCGACGTCATGCGGCGCGACGTTCCCACCGTGACCACCGGCACACGCTTCGAAGACGCTTTTCGCATTATGCAGGAGTGCAATTGCCCAGCGGTGCCCGTGCTGGATCGAATGAAACGGGTGGTCGGTTTGCTCACGCCGGAGAACGTCACCGAATTGATGATGGTGCAATCTGCGACGCCACAACGCCGGGTATCGTGAGCTGCAAGGAAACGGCGTGCAGAGGACTGCCCGCCCTACCGAATCCGCGTGTTTGCCTTTGCTGGATAGGGCGCGTCACCCTTGTGGGCCCCCCTTGTCTTGATTGAACCCCGCTCCAGCCTATGAGCTGATGCGCATCGGCATTATGACGTAGAGGAACGGCGTTTGAATTTTCACAACTCCCGGGCTCATCTCGTCGATTAGATCGAGGAATACTTCGTCTTCGGAAAGCGCGCGGAGCGGCGCCATGAGAAATTCCGGGTTGAACGCGATGGAGAACTCGCGCCCTTTGTAGGCGACAGCGAGGGATTCTTTCGCTTCGCCGACTTCCGGTGTGTTGGCAGTGATGTCGAGGTTATTTTTGCTGAAATTCAGTTTTACCGAGTGCGACTTGTCGCTGGCCAAAAGCGAAACGCGCCGCAGCGAATTCAAAAACATTTCCCGCTCGAGCCTTACGCGTTCTTTTGCCTCGCCTGGAATCACCTGCCGATAGTTTGGGTAATTGCCTTCAATCAATTTCGAGACCAGAAGCGTCTTGCTGAGATCGAATGCGATCTGGCCATTGGCCATGCTCACCTTTACGTCACCGTCATCGGCAAGCAGACGCTGCAATTCTGTCACCGCTTTGGTGGGGATAATCAGGTCCGCTTCGTGGCTGCGCGGAAATTCCAGTTCGATTTCTGCCATAGCGAGCCGTCGTCCGTCCGTCGCCACCAGCGTCAGCTTATTGTCCTTGAAACTAAACAGGACGCCGTTGAGCACATATCGGGTTTCGTCGGTTGAAATCGCGTAGGAAGTTTTGCGCAGGCCGTCACGCAGATCTTTCTGCCGCATTGTGACTACTTTTGCGTCTTCAAATTTTGGCAGGGGCGGAAATTCATCCTCGGGCAATCCTAGAATCTTGAAGAAACTTTGCCCGCTCCGGATGGACGCGGCGTTTTTTCCATCAACATCCACCTGAATCTCGCTTGACGGCAGTTCGCGGATAATGTTGAAAACACGCCGAGCCGGGAGCGTGGTCGCTCCTGCTTTATCCACGTGCGCTTCGCAAGTCCCACGCACGCCCACATCCAGATCGGTGGTTGTGAGATACAAATCGTTCTCGTTCGCCTGCAGCAAAACGTTGGAAAGAATCGGGAGCGTTGTCCGGGTGCTGACTACATTTTGCACCTGTTGCAGGGCCTCGAGCAGTTTTTCTTTGGTAACGCTAAATTTCATGATCAAGAGCGAGCGCCTTAAGATGTAAATGCTTCGAATTTATTCGGCAACCGCAATCTCATCTCTACCCCCTATAGTCTCTGACACGCTTCGCCCCTACCGCTGGAGGGAGCTGTCGATGTAGGAGATCGTCTGGCGAATGTTGTCCTGCTCGACCATTCGTTTCTTTACCAGTTTACAGGCGTGCAGGACTGTGCCGTGGTCGCGTCCGCCAAAGGCGTCGCCGATTTCATTTAAGGACGCTTTTGTAAGCTCGCGCGCCAGATACATCGCCACCTGTCGTGGAAAAGCGATACTGGCCGGGCGTCGTTTGCTTGTCATATCGGCAAGACGCACGTCGAAGTGTTCAGCTACGCGCCGCTGAATTTGTTCGATCGTGATCGATTGCCGTCCTTCTTCCTGCAAAATGTCCTTCAGCAAATGCTCCACGGTTTCCTTGGTCAGTTCCTTGCCGCTAAGTGACGCGAAAGAAGCCACACGCATAAGTGCGCCCTCCAGACGACGGACATTTGTGCGGATGCGGCTGGCGAGGAATTGAAAAACGTCTTCGTGCAATTTGATCTGCATCGTGTCCGCCTTCTTTCGCAGGATCGCCAGGCGCGTCTCAATATCAGGCGGCTGAAGCTCGGCGGTGAGTCCCCATTCAAACCGCGACACCAGGCGGTGCTCCAGGTTCGCAATTTCCGACGCCGGTCGGTCGCTGGAGAGCACGATCTGTTTGTGCCCGTCAAAGAGCGTATTAAACGTATGGAAAAATTCCTCCTGCGACCGCTCCTTGCCTCCGAGAAATTGAATATCGTCAATCAGGAGAAGGTCGGCCTGGCGATAGCGCTTCCGGAATTTCACTAGATTACTGTGTTGGATCGCGTCGATGAACTCGTTGATGAACAGCTCACTGGAAAGGTAGATAACCTTGACGTTTTTCCTCTTCGCCCAGACGTATTGGCCGATGGCTTGCATCAGATGGGTCTTGCCGAGGCCGACGCCGCCGTAAACGAATAATGGGTTGTATGTCCGTGCCGGCGCCTGCGCGACGGCAAGACTGGCCGCGTGTGCGATTTCGTTGTTCGGCCCGACGACAAAAGATTCGAATGTGTTTCGCGGATTGAGGCCGGGAACGGTTGCTCCTGCTCGTGCGTTGGTGACTTGCGCCGGCAATGTTTCGTTTACTGCGCTCGACTCTTCCGAAGATGTTTGGACCCCAGCTGCCGACGGCGCGCAAAATCTTACCGAACGCGGAGCCCCAAACGTGGCGATGATTGCATTCTGCAATGCCGGCATGTAATTACTCTCAATCCAAAGCTGGTAGATGTTGTTCGGAACAGTAAGCGCGATCGATTTGTCCTTCGCCTCGATTAACTCGACCGCCGAAAACCAGCGCTTGAAACTATCAGCGCTAATCTGCGGCTTGAGCACGGCCGACAACCGCTGCCACAATTGCGCACATTTCTTGTCCATAGCGAAGTTGTTAACAGTGTTACACAAATGCCACACTGGCCGGTGCGATGAGAAATCGTACGCAGCGAACGGCCAAACATTGAGTCGTTCCCAAGTGTAATTTCGCTAAGTAAGGTCGAAAAAAATTGCCAAAAACGCGTAAACACGAAGGAAAACCGGCAAACGCGTGGTTCAGCGCTTTTTTATCAGCGCGGCCACGTGCATGCGCAATCAATCTTTCCGTGGTGGACCGTGTCGTGTCGTTCATTCTCGCTGCTGGTAGTTTCTCAGAAATGTTCACAACTTATTCACATGCGCATTATGGCTGCCCTCGCCAGCGGGCTTGAGATTAGAAATCAGTTGCGAAACCGACAAGAAAAAAATGAATTTTATTTTCAATCGCGAAGAAAAAATTTTCTTGACTGAGAAAATGAAGCGCGCGTGTCGGTGCAAAAAAAAGAATCAGTATGTTCGAGAAAATTTTCGAACAACCGGAAGCACGATCGATCCGAACTGGTCGCGACGAGTTGATTTGGCTCATCGGTTCCCGTTGAGTTGACCGAGTCAGCCTCTGCGGGCAATTTTCCGCCTCTGTGAGCGACTGCAAAACGCTCAGCGAATTGGCAGATGCAGGCAATTAATACCGACATCATGAGGCGACTTTCGACGTGCATCGCTCGTGCGACCCGGCCGATCATTCGCAGCCTTTTCTTGCTCGGACTGATCGCTCGCTTGATTTTTTGTCCGCTGCGCGCACATGCCGCCGATGAATTGGTCCCGCCGTTCGGGTTTCGTTGGAACGATTCCATGGCACGCGTGGAGGCTGTGTTGCACGGCGCAAAAGCCAAAATCATTTCGCGCGGAAAAAAAGAAAACCGCGAAGTCTGGACCGTGGAGGGACTTATTCATCCCGGACTGAAGCGCACGGTGTTTACCTTTAAGGAGAGGGCGCTTGTGGCGGTGGAACTGCAGTACCGAATATCCCGACTGGTCGATCGAACGTTATAACCAGCGGATGGGGGAAATTCGCAAATACTTCGATGAAAAATACGGGACCGGAAAACTCGTCTCCCGCTCTCGAGACCACGACACCGACGTCATACAAACGCTAGTCGGGTACCAATGGATGGTCGGCACAACGATGCTGGAGCTCTTTTATTTCTCAGCGCAACACGACAATCTCGTTTATCGCACGATCAGCGTCGATTACAAAGCGTTGTAAGAGAAGTCTAATCTGGCCATCTGATCCAACGAACAAAACTAGGGATGTCGTTGATTTTTTTGGCTATTTGATAAAGACAGGGCAGCTCCCCGGCGACTCGTATGAACGGCATGAACGGTGCCAGGCGAGGGTTTAGGATTGCCTAGGGTTATTCAGGAAACCAAGCGATACTCGCCACGCCCTTTGGTCTTATGGTTCTCCGCGCGGTGGCCGTGGTTCAGCAGCGCTGGGCCGTGGCATCTTAATCGACCGGCAGCGACTGGTGCGAGACCACGCGCGGCGAAATCTTCGACCGCATCATGAATGGCTTGGTCTATCGAAGAGGTTGGAACATAACCAAGCTCGTTTTCCGCTTTTGCGTTGCTGGAAAAATGTGGACAGCGCGACATTTGCACGGATTCCCGAGTCACAAACGGAGTCCAGTTCGGCCAAAGCCGGGCGGCCGTTTCGCTGGCGCAAGCGGTGAGAAAGCTGAGCCCATGGGGCGCATAAAAACGCGGCGTGCGATAGCGCGCGTAGGGCTCGACACGTTTTAGAAAATCGCACAGCCACAGGTTGACCCCGCCTAACAAGTAGCTCTCACCGGACTTGCCCCGCGCCACAGACAGAAGATGACCGAGTGCGCAATGCTGTACATCGACGAAGTTGAGTCCCGTGCGGGCAAGCAAGGGGATCCGTCCGTTTAAAAATGCGACCACGATCATTCCAGTTGGCGTCGGTCTCACGTCGTGGGGGCCGATCGGCGCGGTGGGCAGCGTGGTCACGATGGGCCAGCCTGCGTCCGCTCTTTTTTTCACTTCGAGATAACTCCGAAACTTGGAGCGTTTGTAGGGTCCTTTGAATTGGGAGGGAGACGCGAGACGCTCTTCAGTTGCCAACCGCTCCGGCGTTCCTGGTTCTAGAATTCCAGTCGTGCTCGTGCACACGATTTTCTCTACCCCGCAGCGTTTGGCTGCTTCCAAAAGATTAATGGTTCCCTGCACGTTGTTGGCAAAAATCTCACGCGGATCGCGGGCCCAGAACCGATAGTCTCCTGCAACGTGAAAGACGTATCGGCAATCTTTCATCGCTGCATCAATCGAATCACGCCGGAGAAGATCGCCTTCCACCCAATCGATCGCACTATCGCGGCGCCCCTTTTTCGATCTCGTAAACCCCCGAACATGAGCACCCGTCTGAACCAACAACGACGCCACATGGCTGCCGATAAAACCTGATGCACCTGTGACGAAGACATGTTGTCCAACGAAAAAATGATGGAGGTCGTGCGGGATCATGCAGAGCGAACAATAGCTGGAAGCAATTGGTTTCGAGCATGGACGACATCCGCCGGAAAGTCGATCTCAATCCACGGCAGTCCGGTCACGTCTTCGTATCCAAATCGCCCGGCAAGAATCAGCGTCCTGAAAACATCGTCATAGGAATCGGCGCAAATGGGGCCACGACTTCGCGCCTGTGTCTCCTTTACCAGGAGCGGAAAATCAGTCGGAGCGATTTTGAAAAAGCCGATTGATTCGCCTACGAAGTCGGCATCACCGGACCATTGCTTGCGAAAGTCGATCGGTCTCCCGTTTTTCACCGGCACGAGCACAGGATCATCGTCGTCGGTGGAAAATTCACGATCCAGCAGCAGCGCGGTGCCGTGCGTCGATCCGACTAGACGGTCGAGCATTCCGGTCGGATAGAACACATCGGCATCCATCAGCAAGACAGGCTCAGAGTTGCCTTGGATTTCCGGAAGCGAGAATTTGAGGCTGAGCAAACTACCCTCGTGAAAGCGGGGATTCACAATCTCCCGGACCGGAAGGTCATACCGAGTGCAAATGCTGGGAAGCAATTCTGCGATCTGCTCGCGAAGATGGCCGGTCACCAGCACGCCTTCGCGCACTCCGGCCTCCCGCAACCGCAACGCGTGCCACTCCAGCAGCGTTCGGCCGCCGAATTCGAGAAGGATTTTCGGCGAGCCCGATTGCAAACGAGTTCCGCGTCCCGCCGCGTAGATAATGGCTTTCATGCAGGGGCCTCAACTTCTCGGGCAACGCGCCGCGCGAAGCCGCGGAGCACGGGTTCCTCGGCATAGAGAAATCCGCCACCGATTAGGACGAATATCAGTTCGCGCGCGCGACGGATGATGGCGTAGGGAACTGCAAGCGCCTGCGGGAAACCGAAAAGATAGAAGAGAAAAATAACGCCACTTTCCTGCACCCCGATGGCGGCGGGGGCAAAAACCCCGAGTGCCTTGGCCACGCTGATGAATGCCTCGAACGCCAGTGCTTGACTCCAATCCAACGGCATCCCAAGCAGGTGCGAGACGAGCAGAATTTCCAGTGAATCGGCAATCCACCCCGTCAGGTAAAGTGTCACGCCGGAAAGGAAGCGCCGCCGATCGTTGCGATAGAAATCGAAAATTCGCCGATCGAGTTGGCGCAAACTTTCAGCTCGCGATGTAAGCGCGGGAATGCGCAACCGCAATCGTCCAGTCAACGCCAGGAATGTGCTGAATATTCCTCGATGCTGCAGCCATAAGAGCATGGCGACAAGTGCGCTGGCCGCGCCGACAATTGCGAACATGCCGACCCGAGCAGGTGAATCGTGCGGCAGAATCAAAGAGCCAGCCACCGCCCCAAAGCCGATAAAAATCACTTCAGCCAGGATTTGCGCGGTCTTTCCGATAACCACGCTTGCTGCTCCGTCCGCAACCGGCAGGCCGCGTTTATGGAGCAAGTAAACTTTCACCGCTTCGCCCCCGAGATAAGCAGAAGGGACAACATTGTTGAGCGATTCCCCAGCCCATCGAATGCGGAATAGCGTTCCAAAGCTGATCGCTTTGGGAACCGGGCATCCGAAGGACAAACGCCAACCAACAGTGTCGAGGAGATAAACGAGAGCGTAGGGCAGCAGAATGACAGGAGCCGACCAGCCAAGTGTGGCGAATGCACGCGAGATCGCATCCACTCCGGTTCGGTGTACGAACCAAGCAAACACGGCCAGGCCCGCACCGGCGATAATCAATCTTAACGCCAATTTCACGCGGATTTCTCCGAGATCGCTGGCGCGCGTCCGCAGTCCTGCCATTGCAAGCGCAACGCAATGATCCAGAAGAGATGTACACCGATCCCAGCCATCCAGAGAAAGAAATTGAGTTTGCCGACTATGGCCAAGACCAGGACCAGCAGCGAGAAGTCCCGGTTGGTCGTGGCATCAATCAATCTTTCGAGACCGTAAGATTTGCGACCGTTCTTGCGATGCATGAAGCGCACGATCACGGCGAATGAGATAATTGTGCCGAGCACGGCGCTGATTCCGAGCGCCAGCGCGGGCGACCCCGGATCGCTCCGGGCCAGGCCAAAGCCGATGCCGGCGAAAACAGCGACGTGCACGAACTGGTCGCCCGCAAGGTCGAGCCATTTGCCCAGGCGCGATTCTTTGTACAGGCCACGCGCCAGATCGCCATCCACGCAATCGATAATGGCGGAAAGCTGCAGGAGAAACGCGCCGGAGATAAAATGTCCGGCGGCGAAAAGCGACCCCGAGAAAATGCCAACAAGCGTCGATGCGATCGAAACATGGTTGGGCGAAAATGGAGCCCGGACGAGAATTTTCGACAGGTGGCGACCGAGTGGACGATAAAGAAAGCGATCGACGATTCCATCCGTGCTGCTGCTGAGCGATGCCCAAAGACGGTGCTCGGCCTCGTGCGCCGAAGCCGCGTCAGTGATCAGTGTGGCGACTTTTCCGGCGCTCACCGGCGTGGCATTCCCTGCTGTCATTACAATCGGCAGAGGAGCGTCAGCCGCAAACAGCTGCCCTCCACGTTCGATCACTTGCTGAAGATCAGCCGTCTCGACTAACACACCTCCGTTTATGAGGAGTGCGGCTTCACCCGGTTCTGGTATCGCTGAAGCAAGTGTTATGTCGATGCCGATGGCGCGGGCACGTGGAGCCGGCGGCGTGGTTTCTCCGATAACGTAGATCGGAGCGCAACCTGCCCGATGCGCGGTCACGATCAGGCGATCGAGGAGGCTCAATCCCGCGATCTGTATGCCTGTCGTTTCAGCGACGCAGTCGAGGATGGCGGGAACTTTTCTCACCGCACCTTGCCTTTGCCGAAAACGCCGCGAAGTCCGAAGTAGGCGACCGCATCTTTCATGTTGGAAACGAAGCGCATGAAAGGATTCATCTCGCCGGCGGTGACGTACTGCATGGAGACGACGTAGCGTGACTCACCTTTTTTCAGCGGCGAGACCGCGTGATAAACCTTGTCGCCATTGAAAATAACAAGCGTCCCAGGCTTGATATGAAGTTCAAGTTCCACGACATCGCGGTCGGGATTGCGCGTGTGCAAGCGGCAAAGCAAGCGCGAGTTGGATTCATCTCTGAGACCGGCCAATACGGTCCAGCGTCGATCTTTGTAGTAGGAAGTGTCGTAATGCCAGCCCATGTGATCGCCGTCTTCAGTATAAGCGTAGAGAGCACACCGGTGAGGGTCATCGGGCGGACACTCATTCATCTCGTCGGCGCCGACGATGCGACGCAGGAATCCGAGCAGCGGCGCGCTATGATAGACAGCGGTAATCGACGGCGCGAACGCATTCACGGTCGCGTAGGCAACGCTGCCGCCCTTCTTGTGGCCGGGAAGATAGTTGCGGTGGACCTTCGGTTTGAGTTTTTCAAGCTCCAGATCCCATCGGCTTAGCACATTTGGAGGCAGGACTTCCTCGACGATTACGAATTCATCCTGCTCGGAATACTTTTCTCGCAAGCTCGTTTCGTCCGCTTGTTTCAATGAATCAGAGATCAGCTCATCGATCGTCGCGGCGGTAATTGTGAGCATAGACTGAAAAGAAACCGAAAAGACGCCTTGGAGAAAAACAGAAACAAGCGGGAAAACTACTGGTGTTGAGCAGCGAGAAAGTCAATTGTTTCCGTCTTACACTGCTGTTCACCATGACTTCCTTGAACACTCGCGAAATCGGTAAGACGCAGCAATTCAAGCGGCTCCTGCAATCCGATCGTCTTGAGTTTTTAATGGAGGCGCACGATGCGTTGAGCGCTCGCATCGTCGAGGAGGCCGGGTTTCGCGGAATCTGGGCCAGCGGACTTTCGATCTCCGCTGCTCTCGGCGTGCGGGACAACAATGAAGCGAGCTGGACGCAAGTCTTGGAAGTCGTCGAATTCATGAGCGACGCGACCCGCATTCCCATCCTGCTCGATGGCGATACGGGATACGGAAATTTCAACAACATGCGGCGGCTGGTGAAAAAGCTGGAGCAACGTGGGATCGCAGCCGTCTCCATCGAAGACAAACTTTTCCCCAAGACCAATTCATTCATCGGGGGCGAACGACAGCCTCTCGCGACGATCGATGAATTCACGGGCAAGATTAAGGCGGTCAAGGACGCGCAAACGGATCCGGACTTTTGCCTGGTGGCACGTCTCGAGGGGTTCATTGCGGGTTGGGGGATCGATGAAATGCTCCGCCGCGCCGAAGCCTATTACCTCGCGGGGGCGGACGCGCTTCTCATTCACAGCAAAAAAGCTACGCCGGATCAGGTGCTGGCATTTGCGAAAGCGTGGGCGAACAAATGCCCGCTCGTGATTGCTCCCACCACTTATTACAGCACGCCAGTTGAAGTCTTTGAGCAGGCGGGCATCAGAATCGTGATATGGGCAAATCAAAATGTCCGCAGTGCAATCGCCGCGATGCAGGAAACGACCCGTCGCATTTTCACCGAGCGTTCGGTCCAAAACGTCGAAGATAGAATCGTTCCGGTCAAAGAAGTTTTCCGGCTTCAGAATGCGGATGAGCTGTTGCTTGCCGAAGAACGTTATCTGCCCAGAAGGCGGGCCTCGATGCGCGCGATTATCCTCGCTGCAAGTCGCGGCAACGAACTGGGAGAGGTCACGGCCGGCATTCCCAAGGCCATGGTGTCCCTTGGCGGTACACCACTCCTGCATAAACTGGTCGCCCAGTTTCGAGCGGCCGGCGTCCGTTCGATCACGGTGGTGCGCGGTTATGCGGCTGAAAAAGTGCAGGTATCGGACGTGGAATTCGTAGACAATCAGGATTTCGAAGGCACGCGCGAATTGCTTTCATTGCTCACGGCCCGTGATCGGATCGATGGCGATGCAATCATTTCGTTCGGAGACATCCTTTTTCGCCAGCATATCCTGAACAATCTGCTCGCGGAAGAACACGATATCGTTATTGCGGTGGATGCGATGTGGGAGCGGCGACGCAAGCGTGAGGGGGATGGATACATCGACTATATCAACGCAACGCGGCCCTACTCGCTGCGTTATGACGAGGAGGATGCGTTCCTGACGGAGATGGGACCTGATCTTTTGGCGGATAAAATCCATGGTGAATGGATTGGCTTGATCAAAACGACAGCGCGTGGTTCGGCAGCGATATCCGACGCGTTGGATGTCTTATCCAGGCGCCCGGATTTTCGCCGATTGCGCTTCGACGATCTTTTCAATCATCTCGTCAGCAACGGACAACGCGTGCAGGCCCTCTACATTACCGGACAATGGCTGGACGTGGACGACCTCGAGGACCTGGCGCGAGCCCAGGCATTTTAAGTTTTAGCCAGACGGCGTCTTGAAACCATGATCAGCGCTTTCTCGTTCATCGATCATCTGCGTGACCTTGGCTACTCGCAATATGCGGGAGTGCCCTGCTCCTTTTTTACCTCTCTGATCAACCACGTGATCGGGAATCCGGCGCTGGATTACATCGGCGCGACGAGCGAAGGCGAAGCAGTCGGAATCACCTTTGGAGCGTTTCTCGCGGGTCGGAAAACGGTGACCATGTGTCAGAACTCCGGTCTTGGCAACATGGTCAATCCGCTGACTTCGCTCAACTACCCGTTTCGAGTTCCCACGTTACTCATCGTTACCTGGCGCGGGCAGCCCGAAGTAAAGGATGAACCGCAACATGAACAGATGGGAAGGATCATGCACCGTTTGCTTGAGACCCTCGAAATACCGTATTTGCCTTTTCCCGCCAGCGAAGCAGAAATCGCCAAGACGTTGAAGGAGGCTGAGGCCAGCATGGAGGAACGAAAGCGGCCGTTCGCACTGGTAATGCCAAAAGGATCGGTCGCGCCGCACGCTTTGTCGGGTCGGCTCGAGCCCGAGGTCGATCAAGACCGATTTGAAACAAAACCTCTCAGCAAATGAGAACGAGCGACTGACGCGGACGGCCGCAATCGAGCTGATTCTAGATGCTCTCGTCGGTGACGAAGCGATCATTGCTACGACTGGCAAGATCAGCCGCGAACTCTTCACGATCTCGGATCGTGCTAACCATCTTTACGTCATCGGCGGAATGGGCATTGCGTCGGCGATTGGTTTCGGTGTGGCACACGCGCTGCCGAGGCAACCTGTGGTCGTTATCGATGGAGACGGCGCTGCCTTGATGAAGCTCGGCGCACTCGCCACGATTGGATTCTATCAACCGTCGAATCTTCTTCACGTCATTCTCGATAACGAAGCGCACGATTCCACGGGCGGCCAGCAAACGGCGTCGAGAACTGCCCGTTTCGCGGCCATTGCGGCCGCGACTAATTACCGCTCGGCTTTTGCAGCGGATCGTCCCGGGGAGATTCGCGACGCCGTTCGTCTGCTACGGTACCGAGCCGGACCTTCCTTGTTGCACGTAAAGATACAACCGGGCTCGCCGGAGAAGCTAGGCCGTCCCACTGTGCCACCGCGCGAAGTAAAAGAACGCTTTTCACAATTCTTGAGCTCGAGGGCGAAATGAAAGATCCGCTTCTCTTCACCCCAGGACCACTGACCACGAGCGCGACCGTGAAAGCCGCGATGCAACGCGACATTGGTTCGCGTGATAGTGAGTTCGTCCAACTGATTACAGATATTCGCTCGGAATTGCTCCGCATCGCTGGTGTCTCGCCGGAACAGGGTTACGAAGCCGTACTCATCCAGGGAAGCGGATCGTTCGGGCTTGAGTCTGTCATTTCATCAGTGATACCGCCGGAAGGGAGATTCGTGGTGCTGGCAAACGGCGCTTATGGCGATCGCATGGCTGCGATCGCGGAGCGCTTGGGAATTTCAACGAGGCTGGCACGCTGGCCGGAGAACGAATCACCGGACCCTGCTACCGTGGAACGCCTCATCGAGGAAGAACCGGCCGCGACGCATGTGGCAATCGTGCATTGCGAAACGACCACCGGCATCTTGAATCCAATCGACGAGATTGCGCGAATTGTAAAAGCAGGTTGTCGCGAACTCATTGTCGACGCGATGAGCAGTTTCGGCGGTGTGCCGCTCGATTTGAGCAAACTGGAAATCGATTATGTAATTTCTTCTCCTAACAAGTGCCTCGAAGGTGTTCCCGGTTTCTCGTTCGTGTTGGCGCGACGCGCAGCACTCGAAGCGAGTAGAGGACGTGCGCGAAGCGTCAGTCTCGACTTGCTCGCGCAATGGGAAGGTCTTGAACGGAATGGCCAGTTCCGTTTCACGCCGCCCACACATGCGCTTCTCGCCTTCGCCAGAGCGCTAGAGGAACTGCGCCAGGAAGGTGGCGTGTCCGCTCGCGGCGCCCGCTACCGCGCTAATCACGAGATATTGCGAACGGGAATGCGCAAACTTGGCTTCGCTGCGTACTTGCCCGAAGAACGCCAGAGCAACATCATTACCGCATTTCGTTACCCGGATGATCCGAACTTTCGATTTGAAGATTTCTATCACCGTCTCCGCGCGCGCGGCTTCGTGATCTATCCCGGAAAGTTGAGCCGGGCCGATTGCTTCCGGATCGGAACCATTGGCCGTATCAACGAGCAAAACGTGCGTGACCTTGTCGCCGCGATCGCCGCAGAGACCCTCAGGTTCCACTCATTTTTGTCTATGCCCGATGAACTACCGGTTGGTGACGTTCGAAAATTGACGCGATCGCCGCCAATGTTCGATTCGCGTGGCGCAAAGCCGGGAGTTGAGGAATAACGAGATGTTCTACGAACGAGTGTCAGCGCTGACGAAGGCTAGGAACGGTTCCTGACAGCAGAGGCGCAGAAATTGCCTCCGCTGGGTTTGTCGATCTTATGCGACACTTAAACTTTCGTATGTTTCTGCGACAATGTGATCGACTACGGCTTTCATATCTTGAGTACGTTCCCAAACCATAAGTTGCCGATCCGCGCCAGTGCCTTCGCGCATGATTCGTTCAATGTGCGCGATCTCGGACTGGTTTCCTAGCTCGTCGATTTCCGGACCAATGAACTCCAGCATTTCATGGAGTAACTCGCGCTCTTCTGCTTCACAGTTCCGGCCGAAGTCGATAAGCTTGCCGTCCAAACCGTAGCGCGACGCCCGCCACCGATTTTCGTCGATCAGACGCCGCGGATAACTGCGGAAAGTGACATTATTCCGTCGCGACTTTTGCAATTTAAACACGATCGCCTGCATCAGTGCGGCCAGCGCGACGGTGTCGTCCACACGCGATTGCGCATCGCAAATGCGAAACTCGATCGTGTTGAAGAACGGATGAAGGCGAACATCCCACCAAATTTTTTTCGCGTTATCTATGCAATTGGTTGAGACCAGCAGTTTCAGATAATCTTCATATTCGCTGAGGCTTTCGAATGCGTCGGGAATACCGGTGCGCGGGAAGCGTTCAAAGATCATTTGCCGATACGCTTTCAGCCCCGTGTTTTGGCCTAACCAGAACGGCGAATTCACCGAGAGCGCATAAAGGTGGGGTAGGAAATAGCGCGCCTGGTTCATGATATCGATACCTTCTTCGCGGTCGGGAATTCCCACGTGCACATGCAGGCCAAAGATAAGATTGGCGCGCGCTATTTGTTGCATGTCTTTCACGATGGTTGCGTAGCGTTCGTCCATCGTAATCAATTGGTCCATCCAATGTGAAAATGGATGTGTGCCCGCGGAAGCGATCTTGAGTTCGTCGCGCGCCGCCAGTTTCGCCAGCTCGCTGCGGAGATTGATAACTTGTTGCCGCGCGACACGCGCATCGCCGCAAATCTCCGTGCCCAGTTCCACCACTGACTGATGCATCTCCGGTTTGACCTGCTCTTTGAGCGTGACTTTCCCGCCCGCCAGGATTTGCTGAATGTGTGAACGCAATTCCCGCGTCTCGGGATCGATGATCTGGAATTCTTCCTCGATGCCGAGCGTGAAGACGTGATTCTTACCTGGCATCCTGATTGAGTTCTTTAATAACTTCGTCCGGAGTCCAGGCATTGCCGCGCAAGATTTTGTCTATCCTGCCTTCCTTGTCGATCAAAGCCGTCGCCAATCCGTGTGAAATGGTGCCGCCTTCGGTTTGCACGTAAACCGAGAATGCGCGAGTCAATGCTTCGATCTCTTTAAGATCGCCGGTAGCAAAGCTCCAGATTTTCGGATCGGCGCCGTGCGATTCGCCGTATTGCTTCAACATCTCAGATGTGTCAAAGCTGGGGTCGAGCGTGATGCTAAGCAAATGCGTTTTGGCGACGTCGCCTGTGTCCGCTTTGATCGCGCTTTGCAATTCCGCAAAATTGTTGGACATGCGCGGGCAAAAGTTCGGAAGCGGACAACGCGTAAAAACGAAAGTAAGAACGAATGGCTGACCGCGAAAATTCTCGAGTGTGATGCTCTCGCCGTTTTGGTTCGTCAGGCTGAAAGGAGGCATCCGATCGCCTTCTTTCAGACGTGCGTTGCGCTCTACGGAAGCAGGCGGCGTCCGTTTCGGTTCGGCAACCTTAACATCATCACGACGGATCTTTTTCACGTTCTCGATCCAGAAATTCTTCTTTGTAACTGCCATGCGAAACGAGATTGCGTCATCGGTTTTCAGATCAGCAATTTGCTCTGGATTACGCGCGACGAACGGCATTGTCATCGAGGGCATGAAGCCGGGAATGTTTTCGTGCTGAATCTCAATCGCTGATCGGTCTGGAGAAAATCCGCGCACGACTCCGCGCGTATCGTAATGCTCGGCACTTTCGTCCGAGCTGCTTGAGCGTCCACAACCAAGCAACGTGAGAGCAAGACAGCCGGCTAGCACGATTCTTTGCATCAGCGGAATTGAAATCGGTGGCGAAATCCGTCCAGAAAAAACCGACAAAACCTTGATCTGCATCAAGGCCAAATTTTTCGCAGCACTCTAATTTCAGCGCATGAGAACAACAGTTATTCAGCTAGCCCCAGTCATCGCGCTCGGGTGTACCGCGCTTCTCTACTCAATACCGGGTTGCTCGCGCGCGCCGGAAGTACCGCCGAAGGAAGTCACCATTCAAGCCGACGATAAAATGCGTTACGACGTCACGGCCTTTGACGTGGCGCCCGGACAGAAACTCTCTGTCACGATTAGGAACGTCGGGACGACACCGAAGTATTCGATGGGACATAACTTCGTTCTACTCGATCGCACAATAAATACCGGCAACGTGCAGTCGGCATTTCTGGACAAGGCCTCGACCGAGGCGTTGCACGATTATGTGCCGCCGGACGCGAAGGAAGTGCTCGCCCACTCTAAACTGCTTGGCCCAGGCGAAAGCGAAGTTGTTACGTTTAACGCGCCCTACGTTCCCGGCGATTACCTCTATCTCTGCTCGTTCCCTGGTCATTACTCGCAGGGCACGAAAGGCTTCATGACAGTGAAACAATGATTTTCACGACTCAGGAAACATTAACCTAAAATGAAAACTAGAACTTACACGCTTAGATTACTGTCCGTCGGCATTCTTGCCCTTTTCGCGTTCTTGCCTGCGGCCTGCAACAAGAGTGGGAGCAACGTCAAAACTCAGATGAGCAGCGAGGATACCAAAAACGCGCAAGCCTCCTACGTCCCGCCGGGACAGAAGGACGAGTATTATCTCTTCTATTCCGGGGGCACTCGGGTCAGGTGTTTGTGGCTGGCATCCCATTGATGCGACACATCGCAACCATCCCCGTTTTCTCGCCTTACTCGGGAACAGGTTGGGGTTACGATGTCGCATCGAAAAAGATGATGGGCGACTACACCTGGGGTGATGTCCACCACCCCGGTCTTTCCCAAACCGAAAGCGAATACGACGGACGCTGGCTGTTCGTGAACGACAACGCCAACAACCGCGTTGCTCGGATCGATTTGCGCGACTTCAAGACCAAGGAGATTCTTGGCCCGATCCCCAACTCGATGGGGAACCATGGATCGTCGTTCGTGACCGAGAATACGGAATACATTCTCGTCTCGACCCGCTTCTCGGTGCCGCTCCCGAAAGGCCGCGTGGCCGATCCGAAGGATTACGCCAGTCAATTTAACGGCATGGTAAGCGGGATCAAGTCGACCCGAAGACCGGTAACATGTCGGTCGGCTGCAGATTCTGACGCCGCCGTTCGATTGGGATCTGGGCTCGACAGGCAAGGGCCCGAGCAGCGGCTGGGCGTCTGGACTTCCTACAACACGGAAATGGCGCACAACCAACTCGAAACCAATGCCTCGCAACTGGATAGAGATCTGGCCGCGGTCGTGATTGGCGCGCGGCGGAAAAAGCAGTGGCAGATGGAAAGGCGACGATGATGGCGGGCGTGCCGGTGATCGATCCGGCAAAAGTGCCAGGCGTGCTTTACTTCGTCGCGATCGCGAAATCGCCGCACGGAATGGATGTCGACCCGACTGGGAAGTGGGTCGTCGCCGGCGGAAAACTGCAGCCGACTACGACCGTGATCAATTTTGAAAAACTCAAAGACGCGATCGCGAAGAAGATTTCGACGGAGACTTTCCGGCATCCCGATCGTGAAACACGACGACGTGGTGGAAGGTGAAGTGCCGGTTGGTCTCGGTCAGCTGCACACACAGTATGACCGTCTCGGCAACGCCTACACCTCGCTCTTCATCGATTCGCAGGTCGCGAAATGGAAACTGCCGCCGTGGACCGACGAAGAGAAGAAAGACCTTTCCAAGGCGGTGCTCAACAAGATTCCGGGATCGGACATCGGTCACCTCGTGGTTCGGGAAGCGATACCAAGAAGCCCTACGGAAAATGGCTCGTCGCGATGGACAAGCTCCGAAAGGCCGCCACTTCAACGTCGGGCCTGCGGAACCGGAGGACGAGCGAGTTGATCGATATCACCGGCTCGAATTGAAATCGATTTACGACCTTCACCGAGCCGGAACCGCACTTTGCGCAAATCCTGAAGGCGGACAAAATCCAGCCGATTGAAGTTTATCCGAAGGACGAAAACAAGGATCCTAACGCGATCCGGGACGCGGCGCAGGCCGGCCAGACCCGCAACGGCAACCAAGTGGACGCGAAATTCATCGCGATTCGCAGCCGCTTGACACCCGATCGGCTTGATGCGAGGTCGGCGACCACTTACCGTGCATGTGACCAACATCGAGCAGTCGCCCGACATGATTCACGGCTTCGGCCTGGTCGAGAACAATCTCAACATCACGATCGACCCGGGCGAGACGCGCACTTTCCAGGTGAAATTAACCAAGCCGGGTGTGTTCCCTTATTACTGCACGAACTTTTGCACGCGCTCCATCAGGAGATGCAGGGCTACCTCGTCGTGAAAAATGAAGGCGCTACCGAGCCGGCGACCGAAGAGGTCAATCCGGCAAGGCTGGAAGCGGTGCCAAGACTGACGCGGTGGATGGAGAACGCGCGGTGCCGGCGAACTCATTACCTGCGGTGCCGGGAGTGAAAACGCCGTCCTTCCGAAGGGGGCGCCGGCTCCCACGCCCTAGGCTTGTTTCGTTAGGCGCGGTTCGCCGCGCCTCCGATCACGCAGTGAAAAGGCCCAAAATGGTAACGAAACTTTTGAGTCGGGAATTCCGGTTCCTGCACAAGTCGCTCAACGTCTGGTCGCGGCTGCTCCTGCTGGCCGCCGCGATCATGGTCGCGGTGTCGGTTTTCTTTCCGCTCTGGAAGCTGCGCCTGGTTGCGCCGCATACCCAACGGCCTAACGATGCAGATCTACGCTTACAAGATCGACGGCGGCGGGATTAACGGAAACGACATCAATGAGATCAACAATCTCAATCACTACATCGGAATGAAGAAAATCCAGCAGGCGAACTTACCGAGATGCAGATCATGCCCTTCATGTTTGGCGTTTACTTCATTCTGCTCGCGCTGCGCGGAGTCATCTTTGGGGAAATGAAGGGCGTTATCGATCTTTTTCGTTCTACGCTACTTACTTCGGCACCTTCTTGATCGCCGCGTTTTCTCTCTGGCTCTCTTCGTACAGGGCATAATCTGGATCCGCATGCACCGATGCATGTCAAGCCGTTTACGCCGCTCATTTTGGGGACCGCAGAAGATCGCGAATTTTACCCAGTCCAGTTACCCGGAACTGGGCACCTACCTTCTCTGGGTTTTCATGCTGCTGCTCATTTTTGCGATCTGGTTTTCGCGCAAGGAGGAAGTCCCAGCGTAAAACACATACCCACAAAATCGGGGTAGCGCGCGCGTCTCGCGTGCTGGCGATGGCGTCCTCGCCATCGCGAACATCCTACAGGAAACGCAGATCCGGGAGATCAAGCGGGTTGCCCCGACGACGCGTGCGCTACCCGGATTCTTGCCATTGTTTTATTTTACCTAATAACTTCTGTCTCGACCGCGACCTTGCAGGAACGCATCGATGCGACTTCGCCTAACGATTCCATCCTGGTCGAGTCCGGCGTTCACGCCGGCCCCATTGCGATCAATAAACCCCTTCAGCTAATTGGCCAGTCCGGCGCCGAGATCCGCGCTAACGGCACGGGCAACGTGGTTACCATCACCGCGGACGACGTGACGGTGCGTGGACTGCGCATCAGTGGCTCGGGCTTTCGACTCTCGGACGATAACGCCGCCATCCACATCGCCGGCAACCACGCCAGGCTCGAAAACAATGTCATCACCTACACGTTGCACGGCATCTACCTGAAAAAAGTGCGCGACTGCCGCATCATAGATAATCGCATCCGCAGGCAAAACCACACTGCTCACTTCGACCAAGCCAATCGAGCAAACGCTCACCGCAGGCA
>CAVSMG010000014.1:0-46784 GCA_963728955.1 uncultured Verrucomicrobiae bacterium | reverse complement strand
GATCAAAAACTGCCGCCCGCACTCGTGCACTCATTGAACAATTTGCTCTTCAAGAGCTTTGACTTCCTGGGGCATTTCGCTCAAGCTCAAAGAGCACACAACTTCGATGACTTCGGTCCGTTAGCTTAAAGCTGAAGGGCTCATCCATTTTTCGCGATTTGGTTGAGCTTTTCATTTTGCCCTCCTTTAGCCCAAACTGACAATCAACGAACACTAGCGATCGTTGAGGAATCGTGCGATAGTTTTTCTGAAACGGCGTCCAGTTTTGTACCTACAACAGGTGCCACTTTAGCTCTCGCGATCTTCTTTTTGTTTCCCATAAACGGCGTCCGCCAAGGAATGCATTTTCATTTTGACCGCGCACGATTCCCTTTGGTAACTGGCCACACCGATGCACCAGGCCACCGCCGAGAACGACGTAATCGGCGATGAACGCTCGCTTTAATTGGTTGACTGCGTAAAGCACTTCGCGTTTCCATTTTTTTCTTCCCCAGCATGTCAAAGCCAGGGATACCGAGATAGTCCTCGATGATCTTTCGGTTCGGGTATGGAAGATCGCCCAACTCAAGTGACATAAGATTTCTGTCCCAGATGAGCGCCGATCCAAGTCCTGTTCCGAGGCCGAGAAACAGCATGCGTCCGCCGTCGAGATGGCTGCCGAGCGCTTGCATTGCTGCATCGTTGACGACGCGCACCGGTATTCCCAGCGCACGCGCAAAATTGAAGTGAACCCAGTCTTTGCCCAAATGCTTCGGGTTCCGGAGAATCCGTCCGTCGCGCACAGGCGCCGGAAAACCAATCGAGGCGACATCAAATTTCCAGCCGCGCACGGTCTCCTTGAATTTAGCGACGAACTGTTTTGGAGTCATTCGTAGACCGGAAACAAATTCGCGTTCGACGCGCTTCGACATGAGCAGTTTGACAAAGCTGCCGCCGATATCGACAACGAGAACTCTTCTCTTCATGAGCGCGCTGTCGCCCCCGGGGAGGCGACGTTATCGGCCGCGCCGGAACAAGCGGCCAAAGCCGCCATCTGGCTCTGGCTTCGCAGATGTGCTGGAAGGCCAACACTCTACTATTTCAAGCGCCACGAACCGAAAAAGCAGTTGCCGGGCGGATTTGAGATCGAGCCGCAAATTTTTCGCAATCTGTTGGACCGATCGCGCACCATTGAATTGCGAGCCGAACTGGGCCTCATCAGAAGTCAGCTTCAACTTCTGGACGCGATCGAAACCTTCTCTTGTGAAAGCCGGAATGGACCCCGGATCGAATCCTGCCGGTTGGTCCGGGTTTTGGACGATTCGCAACGTTTCCAGCGACCAATCGTCCACATCCGGATCGCCCGTGACGTCACCGAACCCGCTCAATAGTTCCGCGTTTTTTTCAAATATGATCCACACGTTCGGGGCCGACCACAGCCGAGAGAAGAGCAGTTGGCCATAGTGCCGCATTAATTCGAACGCTGGTTGCCGCTCGATCGATTCGCTGCGAGCAAGGGTTAACAGGAATGGAGCTCCGTTTTCTCTCTGCTGTTCGCGAGCATTCGCGATAGTGTCCGGATCCACGTCGGCGAGAACGGTAGGATTATCCGGACAGTAAAGACCCGGGTCGCGAGTTGTGGCCAGAACAATCTCTCCGTCCCGCGCGAGAACATCGATCGGTTCCTGATCCCAACACGCCCGCAGAAAACCGGTCAGATGCTCCTTACCGATTACCCGTATTGCAAGATTCAAAGGAAATAGATTCGTGCGCCCGCAAAAATAAACATTAGCGGTTCCCGAATCATTGGCGGGTGCGGGTTGAGTGGCCTCAGCACCCGCGACGGGTTCGGCCCAATCGGAGGCAGGCGGCGATGCACGCCACCAATCGTCGGGCTGGAAAGCCTCAGGATCGGTGCCGGTCTCCGGCGCAGATTCCTCCCCCTGCCAAATGGGTGGCTGATCGATCTGGTCGCGCTCTTCGCTGTTTGAACTTTCCATTTAGGCTCTTACTAACTTGGGTTTGCCGGCTGCTGGTAGTGCAAATGTTATGCCGCAGTAACCAAAGCCCATATCAAGGCTGTATCAAGAAGCCAATCTTCGCAACGGAGAACTCTCACCCCTGTTCTGAGAATCGCCGCGCCAGCTCGCGTCTGCTTATCTTGCCGCGTTCGCTGGCCGGAAACGCTTCGAGGATAAAGATTCGTTTTGGCACCTGCCACGGGCTCAACGACGCGCGGCAAAATCGCAAAAGATCGTTTTCGTTAACCTGTGGCGCAGCCAGCACGCATGCCGTCACTTCTTCGTTTCGTAATCCTGCGTCTGTAACACAACCGAACACGACCGCCTGCCGCACACCCTCAAAGCGCATCAAATGCGCTTCCACTTCCGCCGGGTTCACTTTTTTTCCCGCAACGTTTATGACGTCTGAAACGCGGCCGACGATCTTCAGCGCTGAATTGTGCCGCGCCAGAAGGTCGTCCGGAACAAAAGCACCGTTACCAAGTTTTTGCTCATCCGGCTCGGGGAAATAGCTGTCGCTCACCGCTCCGCTGCGCACGCGGATCTGGCTCACGGGCGCGGTTGGTTCAACAAATTCAACCTCAACACCTTGCATCGGTCGACCCACTAAACCATCCTCAAACGTCGTGCCATCGCAATCATAGCAAATTCCGCCGCATTCAGACGCGCCGTAAAAGGAATGGATTGGCTGCTTAAACTTCTCGAAGAACTTTTTCGCCACCGCACGCGAAAGCGGTGCCCCGGCAGAAATAGACAGCCGAAGTCCGGGCACCGTGGAAACATCATTCATCTCGCAAAACGCTTGGTAAAAAACCGGGGTGCCCGGAAAAACCGTCGCCTCCGTCCGATCAAGATCGGCAAGAACGGCTCGCGGTGTTGTGTCACGGCTCACGACCATCGCCACGCCGCGCGTGATCAACGGCGTAAGCAAATTGCTAAACCCATAGGAGTGGGAGATGGGGATCACGCCAAAATTGAGATCCCCATCTGAAATGCCCACCGTATCGCAAATCTGATTGCAATCGGCCAGCAATTGATGACTGCGAAATCGAATAGAGCGCGGTGCCGCTGTTGTACCCGAAGTAAGCTTTAAGAGCGATGGCATATTTTCGCCCCAATCTGCAGTAACGTCGGCTGTCCTCAGTCGAATGGCGTGCGGAGAAGTTCCGTTGCGGACAGTCAACACTACAGCGCTCGCACCGCAGATTTCCATTGCCGTATCGCGCTGTTGCTCGCTGATGGATTGGTCAAGCGGGAGAACAACGAGCTGCTTGCGCAAGCATGCGATGAAGACAGATGGCCACTCTTCGTGATTGCCAATTTGCACCGCGACGACCGCGCCCATGGGCAACATATCGATTTTAGCTTCGAAAGCGCGCGCACTCTCCTCAATATCACGAAAGCTGCGCGCGATTTTGCCGGTCGAGGCGAGAACCGCAGCACGATCCCCTTTGCGCGAAAGCGTCTCTTGCCAGGCAGCCAGCAGTGGATCGTCCGATTTCATCGCTTGCAGGAACTGCCTTGCGCGGATAGATTCCGCGCTTCCTTTAGAAGATGAAAGCAGGCATTCATCCAGAATACTACGAGACAGACATGGTGTGCGCATGCGGCGCGGTGTATCACACCCGCTCCACGTGTCGCGATATTAAGATCGGCATTTGTGCCGCTTGTCATCCCTTTTTCACCGGCGAACAAAAGTTTGTCGATACCGCGGGCCGCGTCGAGAAATTTGCCCGGCGCTATGGCAGCACTAAAGCCGCTCGCGCCGAGAAGAAAGCCTAGCTTCTTTTAGCCGGGGTCGGCGACCCCGGTCCTTTGGAGCCGCCGTCAACGCCAGCGGCTATGACATGGATCTAAACTCTCTTGTTCAATTCAAACGCGAACGCTTCGAACAACTCGAGAGCGAGATTGCGGATCCGCAGCTGTTCGACAATCGCAAGCGCGCCGAGGAAATCATGCGCGAACACGCTAAACTAAAGGACCTGCTCGAAAAATGGCGTGTGCTCGAAACGGCCCGCAAACAATTGGATGACAACCGTGAGCTGGCTATGTCGCGCGATGTTGAGATTGCGGCCATGGCTGACGATGAGATTCCGGAGCTCGAAATACGCGTGGCCAACCTTGAACGCGATGTTCAGGTTGCCTTGCTGCCGGCGGATGAAACGGAAGAGCGCGACGCGATCGTAGAAATCCGCGCTGGAACCGGCGGCAATGAAGCGGCCATTTTCGCCGCAGATCTGTATAGAATGTATCATCGCTACGCAGAATCCGCGGGACTGAAAACTGAGGACCTCGAATCGAGTCCTTCGGAGCTTGGCGGATTCAAAGAAGTGATTTTCCGAGTTTCGGGCGAATCGGTGTTTCGTAAGCTTCGTTACGAGAGTGGTGTGCATCGCGTGCAACGTGTACCCGCGACCGAGACGCAGGGCCGGATTCACACCTCCACAGCGACTGTGGCGGTATTGCCCGAGGCGGAAGATGTCGATGTTGAGCTGAACCCGGACGATTTACGGATCGAAGTCTCGCGGGCGGGCGGCCCGGGCGGTCAGGGCGTAAATACGACGGACTCGGCCGTGCAAGTGATGCATATCCCCACTGGCATGATCGTTCGCTGCCAGGACGGCCGGAGCCAGATCAAAAACAAGGACCGCGCGTTATCGATCTTGCGGGCGCGTTTACTGGAGCACAGGCAACGTGAGGAAGCGGAAAAATACAGCGCGCAACGCCGCGGACAGATTGGCACCGGCGGACGCGAAGAAAAAATTCGCACCTACAATTTTCCGCAGAACCGCGTCACGGATCATAGGATTGGTTTGACGCTTTACAACCTGGATCGGGTGATGGACGGCGACCTCGGTGAATTGATCCAATCATTACAAATCGCCGATATGGCCGAGCGTTTGAAGGAATCGGCGACGCAGAGAAGCACGGCTTCCGGGCCGTCGAAGTAAAAGGTGACGGCTCGGGTAGCTGTGACTACCTCGCGATCGCGCTCAAAATAGCGTTGCAGGGAACGAAGCAATTTGTTACAAGGTTCATGGATCCGCAGTCGCTGGTCATCATTTTGCGATTGGCCGAGCGGATCGCGGGCGTGCTCATCGGCGGGTTGCTGATCTATTTTGGCTATCGGCTTTTTCTTAGTCTGCCAGGCAAACGTGGACCCGATAGCGGCACCGGTGAGTTTTCATTGGCCGGTGGAAACAAAATTAAGCTGGCAAAGGTGGGGCCGGGGTGTTCTTCGCTGTGTTCGGCGCAGGCCTAATCGTGTTTTCGCTCACGCGATCTGTGTCGCTGACCATGTCTCGGCCTGCTACAAAACCGGCCGAATCGCAACCTGCAACGCTCCCCGCGTCGGAGTTCAAATTCGTCGGCGCCGTTTCTGTTCCGGAAACAGACGAAGATCGCGCGCGCATGCGAGCTGACACTCAGCAGGACATCGTCGCTTTGAACCGCGTCCTCGCCACGTCGGAAAATCGACAACTCACGCGTGCCGTTACGCGATCAAAGCTCGCACTCATGGAACCGCTGTGGGCGGAGGACTGGGGTGATATCGCGAATTTCCGCGATTGGCTCGACAAAGGTGGCACTCCGCCTTCTGAACTGCAGACGGCGGCAGAATACTTCCAAAAACAATAGACCGCGTGAACAGATCTCTCGCCCTCGGGCTCGCGCTCGCATGCGGGTGGAGTGCAGTGGTGCGTGCTCAGGATGTCTCCCACCTTTATCCGACGCAAAAATTAACGGCCGACGCCGCGCGAACTGGCGAACAAATTCGCGCCGAATACCGCGATACGATTGTTCCGCATCTTACGGACGCGGAACGCACCGCGCTTAAGCAAATCGGGATTGAGTTTCCTGTCAAAGGACCACTTGGTGACCCGTTCCAGTTTTATTACGCAGATGGCAAGATCAATCTGCCTGCGCTTTCGCTACGCTTCTATGCCGACCTCTGCGTCGCAAATGCCTGGCTCAACGCTCACGGATACGATGGCACCACTGTGCGCGATTATGTCGGCGTACTTTTTCGCGAAGCAGCACTGTCGCCCAGAGCCCCGCTTCTTCCGGTGTTTCGCACACTGGGCGTTCCAAACAATGCACGCGACGAGCCGGCGGTCGCGAATCGGGCAGATCGAGATTTCGGAAACACAATTGTGTTTCTGCTGGCGCATGAATTAGGGCATGCGCTCAAGAAGCATCGAACCGACTTGCAGGACCCGGTTCAGAAGCGGAAGCAGGAAATTGAAGCCGATCAATTCGCCATCGAAGTCATGCGCCGGATCGGGCAGATGCCGGTCGGCATTGAGTTTTGGTTCGACGTTGAGCGAATTCGCCACGTCGCGCCGACCGAATTTCCAACCGAGGGCGAATGGCAGAATTATCTTGCCGGTTTGAGCCATCCGGTCACCACTGAACGATTGGAGGCGCTTGCCGCCGCGATTGAAAAAGCTCCGGATTCATTTGCCCACAACCAAAGCGATCAGGCCCTTTGGACTGCGCGTTCGAAAATGTTAGCGCAATATTTTCGCCTGGCTGCGCCATTTGCCGCTAATCCAATCGCTCGCATGGCCGAGTATTCGCGGGTGCGCGACTTGCGTCTGGCGGATCTCAAACCCCGCAAAGCAGCCTTTACCATTCCGGGCGGTGAACACGAACCTGATTTCAACGGATTATTCGGGGTGCGCAGAATGGCGGCAGAGGGCGGGCAAGACAGAGTGGACCTTTTACTTTTGCGCAGTGGAGATGAAGTCATGGGCGGCTACTCGAATGGCAAAGTTGATGGTTTCGTCGAAGGGAAGATCGTCGATGGGGTGTTGCACTTCGCATGGCGTGAAGGCAAGGACAAAGGTCGCGGGATTGCGCAAAGCCAGGGCGAAACCCTGCGCGGCACATGGGGAACCGGAGACTCGGAGCAAGGCGGAGGCGAATGGACTGGCGTGCGGCAGAAGAAAGAGAATACGGCACGCTAAAGTCCGCATGAGGAATAATCGCGTTGCTGAAGGTTCCTTGACGTAAGCACGCCGGTTTGTTGTACTCCGCGTCTGGACGCCATCGCGTTACTTCTATGGTTGCATCTAATCGGCGAGGCAAGGAGGGAGACGGAATAAAGCGGTTCAATCCGCAAATTCTTGATCGCAGCGTTATTGCGATTCCGCTGCTTGAGGAAATCAGGGAAGACGAGGATGACGTTCATGCCGTTATAATAGATGTGAATCTTGATTACCATGGCGGTCGAGACGCAGGCCTAAAATGGATTCGAGAGGCGATCAAAAACGCAGTCGCCATAATCGCATCAGCGAAAGAGACGCAAGGCGTACGCGAGAAAAAATCAGACTTGAGCAATCAATACATTTTCGCCCGTCTCAGCGGAAAAGTAATTCGCGAACTCGTCCGACTGGATGTTGAGCAGGCGGGCAAGGAAGCAAAAGCGGTTAAGAAAACGCGTCAGCCGAAGAAAGGCGAAAGAGCCTCACCGCATGCGGACACGGCAACGCCATATCATTTTCGTGCCATCTACCGTATCTGGCCTGATTTCAAAATCTCACCGTGCATTACAAAGTCGCTCGCCACGGTGAAAGCAGATGCGGCGCAAACCTCGTTCTGCGCGCACGGAGTCGATATTACATGGGCTGTCATGGATTCGGGCATCGACGCCAACCATCCGCACTTTGTGCGGCACGGGAATATCGACCCTGCTTCTGCTCTCCACGCAGATTTTACTGACACGCGCGGTGTTCCCAAGGGTGGTAACGCTGCGTTGATTGACCGCTTTGGACACGGCACACACGTGGCGGGAATTGTGGCAGGAGAGCAACTGGCTGATGGCAAAGGAAAGCAAGCGCGAAAAATGCGTGCGGTCACCCGCTCGGTTAAGGGGTACGAAGCGGGAGACACGGCTACGGTGGAGACTCATGAGGTAGTGCTCGACTCCATTCGTGGGATGGCCCCTCGTTGTCGTCTCGTGAGCCTGAAGGTGCTCGACGACGAGGGCAATGGAGAGGTCAGCAATCTGATCGCGGCAATCGCGCACATCCAGGAAAAAAATGGCCACGGCCGTCTCAATCTGATTCACGGAGTTAATATCAGTCTCGGATACGATTTCGATCCAGAGTGGTTTGCGTGTGGGCAGAGTCCCCTGTGCGTTGAAATCAATCGGCTCGTGCGATCAGGCGTGGTAGTAGTAGTGGCCGCGGGCAATACCGGTTATGGCGCGCTCGCGGCGCAGCAGAGGACAACGAATGCCGGGATGCAAGTTACGATTAACGATCCTGGCAACGCGGAACTAGCCATCACGGTTGGCTCGACACATCGCGAAATGCCGCACGTTTATGGCGTTTCGTATTTTTCCTCAAAAGGCCCTACCGGTGATGGAAGAATGAAGCCTGACGTTGTGGCTCCGGGTGAAAAGATCCTCTCGGCCGCCACGGGAAAGTTGTTAATGGATCGAGCAGAGGGAAAACAATGCGAATACGTGGAGGACAGCGGGACGAGCATGGCGGCACCGCATGTCAGCGGGGTTATTGCAGCGTTCCTTTCCGTGCGGCGGGAATTCATCGGCGAACCGGAACGAGTAAAGGAGATTTTTCTTGGCGCGGCCACCGACTTGAAGAGGGAGCGCTCTTTTCAAGGCGCGGGCTTGGTTGATCTCATGCGCGCCATTCAATCCGTGTGAATACCAGTGTAAGGGAGTCATGAATAATATCGCCGGCATACCATATGTCGCCGCGCGCTTTGACAAAGATGGCGCGGCTTTGAACAAGCAAGAAGTCACGCTGCCTGCGGGCACGACGGATGTTATCGTCGTATCCCACGGATGGAATAACACGGAGGAACAGGCAGACCGGCTTTACATTGACTTGTTCACCCACTTCGCGGCGGTCGCATCGGATCAGCTTCAGAAGAAAAAGATCGCAATTGTGGGCGTCATCTGGCCGTCGAAAAGATTCACCGATGTCGTTGAGGCTGCTGTTGCAGAACAAGCGCGAGGTGGCGGAGCGGCGTTTGGAACGAGCTCCGCTGCAGCGGACGATACGATCAGGGCCAAGCTCGATATCATCGCCACAATGTTCGACAAGAAGGCGGCGAAAAAGATCGCAGCTGCGAAGAAGCAGATCGCCAAACTGGAAAGTGATCTCGATGCACGCCGGAAATTTGTGGATGAGCTGCGGAGCTTACTGGACCAGAGCGCTGCACACGAGGAAGACAATTCCGCGCTCTTTTTTAAGCTCGATGGATCGGTGATGCTGGAGAAATTAAAAATGCCAACGCCGCTGGTTTCTTCGGGAGGAGGAGGTGGAGGCGGCGCCGCATCGCTTGGCGCTCATCCAACGACTGCGCCGGCGGGCGGCGCGGCAGGGCTGGGTGATATTTTTTCGGGAATCAAAGCCGGTGCGATTCGGTTCCTGAATTATTTGGCCTACTACGAAATGAAAAAGCGCGCTGGAGCAGTAGGGCAGAAAGGCGTGGCACCGATGCTCGATCAACTGGCAAACAACGCGCAGCGGATTCACCTGGTAGGTCACAGCTTTGGCGGCCGCGTTGTGACAGCCGCTGCTGCAGCATCCACGACAGGTAAGTTGCAAACTATGTCGCTTTTGCAGAGCGCTTTTTCGCACAACGGCTTTTCGAAATCGATGAATGGATTCTTTCGCAGGGTAGTGGATAACCAGCGCATCAAAGGTGCGATCCTCGTTACTTACACGCCAAATGACCGCGCTGTAGGCATCGCTTATCCGGTTGCTTCACGATTGTCCGGTACGGTCGCATCGGCTTTTGGCGACGCTAATGATAAATTTGGCGGACTCGGCCGAAATGGAGCGCAGAAAATGGAGCCCGGCGAAGTTGTGCCTGGCGTTGATCGGCTGCTGGCAGTGGGCGGCAACTATATCTGGCAGTCCGGTCGTTTTCATAACCTGGAAAGCAGCAAATACATCGTCAATCCAACGGGCGGTGATGCGCACAGCTTTGTGACGGGCAAAGAAGTTGCCTGGGCCATCAGCCGGGTGATCGCGTAGGCGTAACATTCGACAAAATGCAAAGACCAACGCTCTTCATTGGATCCTCTTCAGAGGATTCGCAACGGCACGCGCTATCAAAGAGCAATTTGACTCCAATGCCAGCACGCTGGAATCATCGCTGCACGCGGCGGCTAAAGTTTAAACCGCGCGGCAAGTTGGTCGCGTTGTTTGTGCAACTCTTCGGGCACGACGCCGCCTAACGAATCGAAAAAATCCTGGTGTGCGGCTATCTCTTTTTGCCATTCGCCGTGATCGACGCCGAGGAGTTCGGCCACGGCATTGTGATCGACATCGAGCTCGGCAAGATCGAGATCATGCGGGCTGGGCAACAAGCCAACGGGTGATTTCAGCGCGCCGCCGCCTACCTCACACCGATCGATAATCCATTTGAGCACGCGCATGTTTTCGCCAAAGCCGGGCCACAGGAATCTTCCGTCCGCGCGTTTGCGAAACCAATTCACGTTGAAGATAAGCGGTGGATTGGTGAGGCGCTTTCCTACGTCGAGCCAGTGCTGAAAATAATTGCCGATGTTATATCCACAGAAAGGCAGCATCGCCATCGGATCGCGTCGCACTAGCCCCACCGCACCCGCGGCCGCTGCGGTTGTTTCCGAGGCCATCGTCGCGCCCAAATATACGCCATGATTCCAATCGAACGCCTGACAAACCAGCGGCACGGTATCGCTGCGGCGGCCGCCGAAAATAATCGCGCTGATCGGCACGCCTTCGCCTTTTTCAATATCGGGGTCGAGCGCAGGGTTGTTGCGCATGGGCGTGGTAAACCGGCTGTTGGGATGCGCCGCTTTTTCTTTTGATTCCGGTGTCCAATCGTCTCCCCGCCAATCAACGGCGTGCGAGGGCGGCTGACCGTCCTGGCCCTCCCACCACACATCACCGTCATCAGTGAGCGCCACGTTGGTGTAAATTGTGTCGTGCGCGATCGATCGCATTGCGTTCGGGTTCGATTTGAAGCTCGTCCCGGGCACGACGCCAAAGTAGCCGTTCTCAGGATTGACCGCATACAACCGGCCATCGCGAATTCGCATCCACGCAATGTCATCCCCAACCGTCGTTACTTTCCAGCCTTTGAAATGGGCGGGCGGAATGAGCATCGCGAAATTGGTTTTCCCGCATGCGCTCGGGAACGCTGCCGCGACATAATGTTTGCGGCCTTCGGGCGATTCAACACCAAGAATGAGCATGTGCTCGGCCATCCAGCCTTGCTTGCACGCCAGATATGAACCGATACGCAAGGCGAGACATTTTTTGCTCAGCAAAACATTGCCTCCGTAACCCGAGCCGACCGAAATAATCGTGTTGTCCTGCGGAAAATGGCAGATAAGCCGGCGTTCGGGATTTACATCCAGCAGCGAATGCACGCCACGGTTCCATTCCGCATTCGGATCGTCGCCTAGCCGTTTAAGGGCGATCTCGCCCATGCGGGTCATGATCCGCATGTTGAGCACGACGTACTTCGAATCGGTGATCTCGAACCCCACCTTGGTCAGCGGCGAATCTGCCGGGCCCATCATGTATGGAATCACAAACATGGTGCGCCCGCGCATTGCCCCATTCAGCAGTCCGCGAAGCCTGGCGTACATCTCTCCCGGGTCAGACCAATTGTTGGTCGGTCCGGCTTCCTCCTTCGTCGGCGTGCAGACAAACGTGAGTTGCTCGACGCGCGCGACATCATTGGGATTCGAGCGATGCAAATACGAACGCGGAACCTTCTTTTGGTTCAGTTTGATCAGGACGTTTTGCTTGACCGACTCGGCAATCAGAAACTCATTTTCGCGGTCGGAGCCGTCACACCAGAAAATGTTTTCGGGTTCGGTCAGTTTGGCGATTTGCTGCACCCAATCGAGCACAGCCTTGTTGCCGGGCTTTGCATCACCGACGCCTTTGGGCGGGAAGATGGTGGGAGCTGGATTTGTCATCGAACGAAAACCGTCACCTTAACCACGAACGCTGCCTCCGCCACGTTGAATCGCTGAACCGTTAAAACGTTTGAACGTACGTTTCATCCTCGCTTCGGCGTTTCAACGTTTTAACGCTGCGGGGAATCACGGCTTAGGTCGTCGTTTCACTTGCACAAGCACAATGCGCGGCATTAATTGAAAGTATGTTCGGGGTCACCACCTCCGATGATTATCGGCCGGTCGCATGGATGGGTCGCTATCCGGTCGATGTGACCACGATGCTAGTGGGAGTCCACGTGGTAGCAGCGATTCTCGCTGCGATTCTTATGGCGGCCGGAGCCGGTTCCATTTTGGGCTGGCTGCAATTTGATAGCGCCATGATCTGGTCAAGCGGACAGGTTTGGCGGCTCTTTACTTACGCGTTTATACATGCGCCTTCCGGCCTGCTCTGGTTCGCGATCGAGATGTACCTGCTATTGGTGTTCGGGCGAGAGGTGGAACGTTTTCTCGGCCGGCGCGCGTACATAGCGCTTTACCTCATTTTGCTCATCACGCCGACTGCGTTACTAACCATCTGGGGGCTCTGGGAACGCTCTGCGCTTGCTGGTTCGCCAGCATTGCACTTCGGAATTTTTATTGCCTTCGCCACCATTTATCCGCGGGTGGAGTTGTTGCTGCGGATCATGGCCAAATGGGTCGCGCTGATTTTGGCTGCTATTTACACGCTTCAGTTGCTCGCGTACCACGCTTGGAGCGATCTGGTCGTCGTTTGGACAAGCATTGGCGCGGCATTCCTTTTCGTTGAATTAAATGGAGCCGGCCCGGAACTCGCCTGGTGGAACACGTTCAAAGCCCGCTTTGCTTCCAGGCCGAAATACCATGTCGTTCCCAAGCCGCGACCGCGAACGAGTAATGACTGGGCGGAGGCCGATGACGTATACGTTTCGATTGATCTGATCCTTGACAAGATCTCCAAGTCCGGACTTGGAAGCCTGACCGCGAGCGAGCGGCGACAGTTGAATCGCGAGCGCGAACGATTGCTGAAAAAATCGGAGTGAACGAGAGACGACGACTTGCGACAGGTCTCTATCTGAAAACTGCTGAAAAGCCGTCACTCCCTGATCCCAGCGTCGATTATCTCGCACAGTACGTGAATCAGGAGCTTGTGCGCTTCCTGGATCCTCGCTGTTGAATCGTCTTTAACCAAAAGGTCGATGTCTGCGATGCCTATGGTCGATCCGCCATCGCGCCCGAGGAAGGCGATCGATTTCAGTTTGCGCGCTTTCGCTTCTTCCAAGGCGCGAACCACATTTTTGGAGTTGCCGGAAGTCGTAAGGCAGATGAGCACATCGCCCGCCCGCCCGAACGCCTCCACCTGACGCGCGAAAATTTTATCGAATCCATAATCGTTTCCGGCCGCAGTGAGAATTCCGCTATCGCTTGCGAGACAAATCGCCGGAAGTGCACGTCGGTCTTTGGCAAAACGCACCACAAACTCCGTCGCAAAATGCGACGCGTCCGCCGCGCTGCCGCCGTTCCCGCACACCAGTAACTTGTTTCCCGTACGGAAACATTCCTCGATCAGATCTGCGGCCCTACGGACTTGCGGGTCTAGATCCTTCAACGATTCCAATGTTCTGGCTAAGTCATTAATCGCCTGGTTTAAGTTTGAAGAAAGCTTGGTCATAGTAAGGAGATGGTGCGCGATAGAGGGTTCGAACCTCTGACCCCTACCGTGTCAAGGTAGTGCTCTACCACTGAGCTAACCGCGCATGAAGTCAGAAGTGATAAGTGATCGGGGATTATTGATCAGTCAAGGCGATGGGATGCCTGATGACAGCCCAAGATCACCACAGCATATCCATACTAGACAACCGGAACGCCCGAGGCGAACGTCTCACTCCCCGTGAGTACACTATTTTTCAAGCGTTTCCTGAAGCGTCCGTTCCAGATTGCATCCATTGTGCCGAGCTCCAAGGCGCTGGTGGAACGGGTCGCAAGCAAAATGGATTTCACCGAGCCGCGCGTGATTGCGGAATACGGTCCAGGAGAAGGTGTGCACTCGCGTGAGATCGCGCGACGCATGACACCAGGCTCGCATCTCCTGCTGTTCGAGCTCGACGCAGCGCTGGCGCGAGCGCTGGAACGACAATTTTCAGCCGATCCCCGTGTGCACGTAATCCACGGCGACGCGGCCTCGTTGCCGTTCGAGCTGAAACGCCGCGGTTTCACTTCGTGCGATTACATTCTCTCCGGCATCCCATTCAGCATTCTCAAGATTGAGAAGAAGCGCGCGCTGCTGCGAAAAACGTACGAAGCGCTGAAGCCGGGTGGCAAATTCATCATTTATCAAGTCACCAACGAATTAAGGCAGCACGCGACCGTTTTCCAGCACGCCAAATCGGAATATTTCCTTCAAAATATTCCACCAATGTTTATCACGGTTTTTCACAAGCTACCTTCAGAGCAGGGCGGCGGACGCTCGTCAGCCCCGTCGAAAAGGCGTTCCCGATTGGCCGGCGTTGGCGCGGAACGTTCGGCATGACGGAAAAAGCGATTCGAATCGAGAAAGATTCGATGGGCGAGATGACCATGCCCGCGGAGGCGCTCCATGGCGCCTCCACGCACCGTGCGGTGCTTAACTTTCCCGTCAGCGGTTACCGATTTTCGCGGCCGTTCATCCGCGCACTCGGTCTGATCAAATGGGCAGCCGCGCAGGCGAACCACGATCTCGGTTTGCTCGACGCCGAGCGCGCGGCGCTAATCGTCCAGGCGGCCGAAGAAGTCGCGGAGGGAAAACTCGATGATCATTTTCCTCTCGATATTTTTCAGACCGGGTCCGGCACGAGCACCAACACCAACGCTAATGAAGTGATCGCGAACCGGTCCGCGCAACTGGCTGGCAAGCCGATCGGTTCGCGCGAGCATATTCACCCGAACGATCACGTCAACATGGGGCAATCGAGCAATGACGTGATCCCATCGGCGATTCACATCAGCGCGGCCGAACAATTGAAGAACCATCTGATCCCGGCCCTGGAGAAATTACACGCCGCGCTCGAAGCCAAGGCGAAAGAATTCTGGCACATCATGAAGATCGGTCGCACGCATTTGATGGACGCGACGCCGGTCCGCCTCGGGCAGGAATTTTCAGGGTACGCACAGCAGGCTGCTTATGCGAAAGAGCGCGCGCAAAAAGCAGTCGAAGCTTTGCGCGAAGTTGCGCTAGGCGGAACCGCAGTCGGGACGGGTCTTAATCGCCATACCGATTTTCCGAAGAAAGTCCTGCAACACATCGAGCAACGCACCGAGATCGCATTTTACGAGGCGAAAAACCATTTCGAAGCGCAGGGCGGCAAGGACGCAGTTGTCGAAACAAGCGGTCACTTAAAAACAATTGCCGTCACTCTTTTCAAGATCGCGAACGACATTCGTTGGCTCGGGAGCGGTCCACGTTGCGGCATTGGCGAAATACAGTTGCCCGCCACGCAACCCGGCAGTTCCATCATGCCGGGCAAAGTCAACCCAGTGATGTGCGAATCGGTCATGATGGTGTGCGCACAGGTAATTGGCCACGACACGACAATCACCTGGGCTGGCGCAAACGGGAATTTCGAGCTGAACGTGATGATGCCCGTAATGGCACACGATCTTTTGGAGTCGATCCGCTTGCTGGCCAACGTGGTCGATGTCTTTCGCGAGAAGTGCGTGCGCGGTATCGTGGCCAACGAAGAGCGCTGCCGCGAGTTAGTCGAACTTTCGATGGCAATGGTGACCAGCCTTACGCCAAAGATCGGTTATGATCGCGCGTCGGAGATTGCGAAGGAGAGCGCGAAGACTGGCCGAACGGTTCGCGACATTGCGCGGGAGAAAAAAATCTTGCCTGAAGATGAACTTGAGCGCGCGCTCGACCCGATCAAAATGACAGAGCCGGGCGGAACCGGCGGGGAGTGACACCGGGTGGTTGCCAAACTGGAAGGGCCGCAGTTCTCAGGCGGCGCGAATATCGCGATCAAGTGTCCAAGCAACACGTACCAGCAGACCGTTGCCTTTTATCGCGACACGCTGGGGCTGCCTTTGATCGAGGAGGAAAAAGACGGCTGCATTTTTCAGTTCGGCCCAAACCGGCTGTGGATCGACAACGTACCGAACCTCAGTCACCCCGATATATGGCTTGAGTTGGAGACAAATGATACGGAAGCAGCCGCGTCATTCTTGAATGTCCACGGCGTCGCGCAGCGCAACGAAGTGGAGCAATTGCGCGAAGATTTTAACGGCTTCTTCATCTCCGCGCCAAACGGAGTGATCCATCTCATGGTGGGACCCGAAGAAGTGTAGGCAAATCTCGCGGCGACTGACGGCAGCGACATTTCGGAAAACGCTTCAACGGTTCAACCCGTTGACTAGATCGCCGTCTCCGCGCCATCTTCCCACCCACGTGCTCCAGCCGTAAAACCCGAGTGGCTCTAACAAACCAGCCGCAACTAATGCGTCTACGTCGGCGCGGCTCGGCGGGATCTTTTCGTTGGAATCGGTGCCGTAGCAATCGTCGATCACCATCCAACATCCGCGAACGAATCTGTCGCGGTAGCAATCGATGTCGCGGCGTTTCGCTGCATCGGCGTCGAGGATTAACAGGCCGACTTGCTCCGAGCCAAGCGCTCGACGGACGGCAGAAATCGTTTCCGGCTTGAACGACTGCCCCCTTATCAAAGTGACCAGATCCGCTACATCCTCCCGGGCGAGATTGCGTTCCAAATCGCGCAAGATGTTACGAGTACCAAGCCGCTTGTGTTTCACGCCCCCGCCGGGTTCGATCGTAAGCAGCTTCTTCTGCTGCCCCAAATCACGGAGGCCCAATGCAGCGGCAATGGTTGCCCCGCCAACAAACGCGCCAATCTCGAGAATCGCGCCGGAACAAACTTTTGCGAAGTGATAAACGAGAATGAGCACGTCCAGATGGAGCATGGAATATTTGTCGCGGACTTTTAGGAGAGCCGAATGAATCGGTTTGTGACGATATTCCATCAGCGTGTGCATTAGACGCAGGCTTTCGTTGTCGCCAGGCGCCTGTGTAATTGGCCCGCTCGGCTTCACGGCTTGCGTCTGCGATGCGGAGCACGGGTTGCCGCAGGTGAACTCTCCGTTGCGAGCCCCGAAGCAGCCGACGGGCTTCGTACGGGGCTGGTAAAACGAAACGCGAATGTCGCTGCCGGTGAAGCAGAAGGTGTCGCCGACGCACTTGATGAAGGCGACGGCGTCACGCTCGGTGACGGCGAAGGGGTCGGCGTCGGGCTGGGAGTCGGCGAAGGCGGAATAATATTCGCCCATTTGTACAATGGCATAGTTGCGCCGCCGATCTCGTTCACCAGCGTTTCGCAACGCGTATGAATTTTTTCAAGGTCAGGTGGGCCAAATGGCTTCTCAGCCGTTCCAGGGAAAATAATGTAGGTCACCTTCAGATCGCTCACCGGACGGTTGTAGGCGGTTGAAATCGGGTTGAGCTCTTTTGCGATGCGCAGCGACGCCTCGCCAACCTTATCGTTGGGACCAACGTCTCCGACGATAACTGGATAAACCGCGTCGCCGAAAACCACCAGCGCGTGATCGCCAGGTTTGACTGGATCGGGGCCGCGGGTAAATGCGCCCGGCACCACGATGAACGGATCGGTCGCGCCGATCAGGAAACTGAACTTTTTCAGGGTGCCGACTTCGGCGCGCAATTCTGCGATTGCGTTGCGCAGCTCGCGTTTACGGGCGGGCGTTGTAGTTGCGAGCGCATACTCGTTTTCGGCGCGTTTCAATCGCTCTTCTGTCCCGGCGAGATACGGGTTGGGCGCGTCGGTTTTCTTTTCCCAACGATAACTGGTGGACGGCTTAAAATTCGCTGGCGAACCGGTTCCAACGGGCAGCCGGTCGGAATCAGAGCCGTCGGCGTCCACATCCATGTCTGCCTGGAACAGGAGCGCTTTTCGATGACTTTGGGGATGCTCAAGCTGCAGAACGGTTTGGCAATCGAAAAAGTTATGCCGCGACAAAAGCAGTTCGAGACGGCCAAGGCGCTCGCGGAGCATTCGCACTTTAGTGTCGTAAAGCTGCGCGAAAAGCGGCGAAACCGAATTGCCCGAGAGCATCGATGCCAAACCGGGCAATAGAGTCGGCAACTGAGGACTTACTTTAGCCAGTTCTTCGACGGTCTTGTTCGGTGAAGGCACACGCGCCAGGAGCTTTAAATCGAGCACGTAACTCTCAGGGTCTATGCGTTCCGTTGCGGCGTCGACTCCGGGAGCGGTCTCGACTGTGGAGTGAAGCGTGATGCCGTTGAACAGGTTTGCGATGTCCAATTTCCCCGTGATCACGGGCGGACGGGTCGCCGTCGGTTCCGGCGTAGGCGTTCCTGATATTTCCATCGGCGCGACGTGTTGCAGCCGCTCGAGTGAGATCCAGCGATACACAATTGCGGCGAAAAACGCGCCGAATAAAACCAGCACAAGTCGCCGCCACGTCCGAAGGCGAATTTTTTCCACGCGCTTACTTTCTCACCCAGACAACGATGGCTACAATAATCCCGACCACACTCAGGACCGACATCATGCCAGCGGGCATAACTGCGCCTGTGCTCAAATATTTGCGGCCGAAATACGCAGCCAGCAAAAGGGAGACGATCAGCGCAGTCGCCAATCCCGCGGCGCGATGTTCCGGTAAGAGAAACGCCGCTACCAACAGCAAAATTCCCGTGATCGAACCGGCAATGATCGACGCCACGCTGCCAGCCTTGACGTAACCGACAATCCCGCCGGCAATCGTCAGAAGACCAAAAACAATGAAATAAATCTTCGCCGCTTCCATGTGGAATGCGTCAGCATTGGTAAGCCAACTGACTGCTCCTGTCCAGTAATGCTGTAGCCGGGATCGGTGGTCTTGGCGGGCACATGGCGACGGATCAGGCTGGGGTCATCGCCCCGGCTACAGTGAGCGGACGCTTGCGTCATTGTAAAATTCGATCTGCCGGCCCCCCAGACGGCGTATCACACGCCAGCCATGGCTCTGTGCAAATTCGCGAACCTCCTCGTCGGACATTTCCCGGAGAACTCTCAACTCCGCAGCCTGCGTAGCGATGTACTCCGATCGGTTTGAAAGTGCTTCTCCGATCTTTGTCGCGAGGGCTGGTAAATCGTTGGACATGTGGCGCCGCCTCTAGTGAATAGTCGTGCGATCCGTGTCTGGCTTTTTTTTCTTCAATGGCAGAGGCGGCGGCCGCTTGATTTTGCGATTCAGCCTCGACCCCAGCACGTGACGCGCTTTGTGGCTGGGCGAAGGCCCGCTTGAATTTGGTTTCTCCATATTGATGTCTTGTCGTTGAGGCGGCGTTTGTGTCAAACGCCTACCTATCAGCTTCGGCCGCCTGGCACAATCGCCGCTACCATAATCCGCCTCACTGGCGCGGCGGTCTTCCTTTGCTAAATTTTGCAGATGCTTTCAGAGACGATTGAGCTACGCGGCCACATCATTGACTCGCTCATTCTGCCGAAAGTGCTTGATCAAATCTTGACGCACGGCGCAAATTTCAAGATCCTCGACATCAAAATTGGCCAAAAGCGTGCCGATCAAAGCTTTGCGCGCATCGAGGTGTCGGCACAAACCAGCGAAGCCCTGGACGAACTGATTCTGCGACTGCGCCAGCACGGTGCCGAAGTAGCTGAACGCGCAGATGCACAGCTCGCACCGGCCCCGGCAGACGGTGTTTTCCCGCGCGAGTTCTACGTAATGACGAACCAGCAAACCTTCGTCCGATGCGACGGCAAAGAGATCGAAGTGCGACCCGCCATGATGGACAGCGCGATTGCAGTGAACCCAAAGCGACGCACAGCGCGAGCCGTCAAATTCTTTGACGTTTGCAAAGGCAACGAGATCGTCGTTGGCCACCGGGGTGTTCGGGTAGTTCCGGTACAGCGCGCGACGTCGCGCAAAGACGTTTTTCAGTTCATCAACACGATCATCCATGCTGATGAACCAAAGTCGGCCATTATTCGCGAACTGGGAGAAGAATTGCGGCGCGCCAGAAAGGCGAAAGCCAAAATCGCAGTTGTCGCCGGCCCGGCGATCGTGCGCACCGGCGCCGGTGCGCATTTGGTGCGCCTGATTGAGGCCGGGTATGTCCATCGACTCATCGCCGGAAATCCGTTTGCCGGTTACGATGTAGAACGGGCGTTGTTCGGCACGTCCTTGGGCATGAGCCTCGACATGGCCTTCGCGCGCGGCGGACGGGAGAACCTCATGCGCGCGGTTAATGCCATTCGCGAAGCGGGCGGCATTGTAGCCGCTGTTGAGAAAAATGTCCTGACCAGCGGGATCATGCACGCCTGTGTCCGTAACAAGGTCGATATCATCCTTACTGGCTCCATTCGCGACGAGGGACTGATGCCCGGCGCAACCACGGACGCCATTGAGGGCCAAAAACTGATTCGCGAAAAGCTCGCCGACGTGACGCACGCACTGTTGTTGGCGACCATTCGGCATTCGCTCGCTGTGGCAAGCATGGTCGCGCCCACTGTGAAAACCGTGTGCGTCGATATCGATGCGTCAGCCGTCGAGCGAGTGGTCGAACAACAGCCGCTGCAATCACTCGGCTTGGTCACGGACGTTGAACCATTTCTTCGGGAACTCGCCGATTGCCTGACCGAATCCCACCCTCGGAAATAGTTTGATCGTATGCGCGAGCTACTTCTTTGTCCGCCCGATTACTATGGGATTGAATACGAGATCAATCCCTGGATGAGCGTGGCCCATGGCGCCGAAGCGGCTGTCGTACAAAAGCAATGGAAACAACTCCACGCGACGCTCTCCAAACTGAATTGCGAAGTTCATTTGATTGCGCCCCAACCGCGACTGCCGGATATGGTTTTTACCGCCAACGCAGGCCTGACCGTCTGCCGCAGATTCATCCCAAGTAATTTCCGTCACAAAGAGCGCGCCGGTGAACAGGCTTTCTTTGCGAAGTGGATGGAGCAACGCGGTTACGAAATCTGCTGGTTGCCCGAAGAGCTTTATTTTGAAGGCGAGGGCGACGCACTCTTTGGCAGAGACGTGCTCTTTTGCGGCTACAAGTTTCGTTCCGACATTCAATCGCACCGCGCCCTGGCAGAAATGCTCGGTTGTCTTGTTATCTCAGTAGAGTTGGTTGATCCGCGCTTTTATCACCTTGATACATGCTTTTGTCCGCTGCCCGATGGCGGTGCATTTTGGTTCCCAGAGGCCTTCGATGAATATGGGCAGCGCGCAATCCGAGAGCATGTGACCGATTTGATCGATGTCGTGCCGGACGAGGCGACGCACTTTTCATGTAACGCGGTAGTCATCGAGCGCGACATCGTTTTGCCGGAAAGCGCGCCGCAGCTAGTAAGCAAGCTCAAGGAGCGCGGTTACGATTGCCACGAGTTGCCCATGAGCGAATTCATCAAAGCCGGCGGGGCCTGCAAATGCCTTACCATGTTTATGCCCCAACGCGCTGCGCTGGAGTAAGTCTTCGCTTGGCTCGCAACGCGTGTTCGATTTTGCCAAGCGGCAAGCAATTCACGACGTCGTCTTTGGTGAGCCAGCCTTTTCGGGCGATGCCAATTCCGAACCACAGATCCTGCAAACGCTCGGTGCGATGAGCGTCCGGGTTGATCACGCATTTGACGCCTTTTTCTTTCGCCAATGGCCACCAGCGCCAGTCGAGATCGAGCCGCTTGGGCGCGGCATTGAGTTCGATCCATGTGCCAGTGCGCGATGCGGCGTCGAGTACCGCCGGGATATCAATTTGATACGGGTCGCGTTTCAAGAGCAAGCGGCCGGTGGGATGCGCAAGCATGGTAACGAAAGGATTTTCCAGCGCGCGGATCACGCGCTGCGTCATTTCCGACTCGCTGAGATTGAAAGCGGAATGAACTGACGCCATGACGTAGTCGAGTTGCGACAAGACTTCATCGGGAAAATCAAGCGAGCCGTCGCGCAAGATGTCGCACTCGATTCCAGTAAACAGTCGAAACCTGTCGAACGTCCTGTTCAGATTCCTAATCGCGGCAACTTGTGCGAGCAACTTTTCCGCGGCGATCCCGTGGCCTTGAACAGAACTGCGGCTGTGATCGGCGATTCCGAGATAATCGAGGCCGAGTTCCTGGGCGGCTTCGGCCATTTCTTCGAGTGAATTGTGGCCGTCGCTCGCAACCGTGTGGCAGTGGAACGCGCCGCGCAGATTTTCTTTCTCGATCAGCTTCGGAAGCGAATGTTGTTCGGCTGCTTCGAATTCGCCGCAGTTTTCCCGCAGCTCAGGCGGAATCGAATCGAGATCGACCGCGCGATACAGATCGGCCTCGTCGTGCACACTCGGAATTTTCCTGGCTGGCTTTTTCTTCTTCGCCTCAGGATCGATGGGAAGCGGCGCGAGCCGGTACTCGTTGAGAGTCCAGCCCCGTTGCAAAGCGCGGCTGCGCATTTCGATGTTGTGTTCTTTGTTCCCGGTGAAATAAGCGAGCGCAAACGGATATTCCGCCGTCGTGACGACTCGTAGATCGCATTGCACGCCGGAACGCAGCCGGACGCTCGATTTCGTCGGACCTTGCGCGATGATGGATTCAACCAGCGGATGGGAAACGAAAAATTTCGAAATCTCTTCCGGCTCATTTGTCGCCACCAGCAAATCGAGATCGTGCACGATTTCCTTTCGCCGCCGATAACTCCCGGCGACATCAACCTGCAAAGCCGCCTCGGTACGCAGCGAGATCTGCCCGAAGCGCTTCCGCCTCTGCTGCGACTTGGCCAAATTGAAATGAACCAGCATGAGCTGCGCGTCGCGCAATGGCGTCACAAATCTTTTGCTGGGTTGTTTCGCCAAATCCCGGTAATTCTGCGATGCGTCCCTGTTCGCATGCCTTCCGCAACTGCTTGATTGACCCGATCCCGAGTTTATCGTGAAGAGCCTTGATCTTTTTCGCACCCAGGCCGGGCAACGAAAACAATTCCAGAATTTCCGGGGCAAATTCCGCGCTTAATTCCTGGAAATACTGCAGCGATCCCGTTTCGGCGAGCTCCTTGATTTTCAGCGCGATGCTTTTTCCGATCCCTGGAATTTTCGCCACTGCTTCTTCATCCTCAAAATTCCCCACGTTTGCGCCGAAAGTTTCGATCGCGCGCGCTGCGTTGGTATAGGCGCGGACCTTAAACGGATTTTCGTCCTTAAGCTCCAGCAACGTTGCGATTTTCTCCAGAACGCCGGCGATATCCTCCTTGCTCATTACTTAAACGGTTAGCGCATATTGCGCTGCCGTCGATGCCGCCGTTGCGGCGTCCGCTCCGGCCACGAAGCGCACAGCCGCTAGCTGGCCGTTTGATTACCACGTCAGAGGCGCCCTCAACGAACAGCTTCAAGGTTTGCTCGCAACTACTTTAGCCGCCGGCTTGCGCATTTCGAGCTGGGCGTTCGCTTTTTGGATTTGAGCGGCGTTCTCTTTCACTTGGGCGGTGAGTATTTCCATTTCTTGCTGTTGCTGTGCAAGAGTCGCCTGCAAGTTCTGAAACTTTAGATTGAGCATGGCTCGATTGGCGTCGGGAATAGTTTGGGGCTGGATGCCTTTGGGCGACGATCCACCCGGTCCTTCCATGGCCACCGTGCCTAATCGTCCATCGGAATCGACCAGCACGGTCATTGCCGTCGCGGCGGAAACCGGCGCACCGTGGATATTGTCGATATAGCACCTGTCACTTTCCTGGCCAAAAACAGTGTGCACACCAGAGTGATGGCCGATGATGATGTTGTTCTCGGCGGTGGTGATACCAGACCCGGCCTCTGTGCCTATGCACACGTGATCGCTCGTGGTTTGGCTGTTCATAAGCGCCAGATTACCAATGGCCGTGTTGTTGTTTCCGCTGGTGTTGGCAGTGAGCGCTTCTCCACCGATGGCCGCGTTGGAGCCACCGATGGTATTGTTCATCAGCGCAAAGTACCCAGTGGCAGTGTTACTGGAGCCGCTGTCGTTAAACACAAGCGCATCGGTTCCAACGGCGGTGTTGTTTGAGCCGCTGGTGTTGAGCAGCAACGCTGCAGCGCCCACGCCGGTATTGGAACTTCCGTTGCTAAGTGCCAGCGCTCCGGCGCCAACCCCGGTATTGAAACTGCCGGTCGTATCCAAAAAGAGAGAACGCCAACCCAGCCCTGTATTTCCAGCGCCGATGGTGAGAGAACTAAGCGCGTCGCATCCTTCCGCGGTCGTGAAGTTGGGATAGCATCCGTCCGGTGCCGGACTGACCGCCCGCGCTCCGGGCAAAAGCGCGAAGCAGGCTAACAACGGCAGCATGGTCATCAATGTCGTACTTCGGTTTTTCACGTCTTTAATTTCCTTTCATCGTTCTAGCTGTTCGTGAACTCTGTCTGAAGAAACAGCTTTCGGCTTGTTCACAATCATTTTTGTCGTCGGTTTACTCATTTCGAGCTGGGCATTCACCTTCTGGATTTGTGCAACCTGCTCTTCCAGTTCGGCTGTGAGCTTTTCTATTTGTTGCTGTCGCTGCGCGAGCGTCGCCTCCAAGTCTTGAACTTGGAGCTTGAGCATGGCTTGGCTGCCGGCGTCGGGAATAGCTTGGGGCCGGATGCCTTTGGGCGAAAATCCACCCGCTCCTTCCATGGCCACCGTGCCCAATCTTCCATCGGAATCGACCAGCACAGTCATTGCCGTCGCGGCGGATACCGGCGCACCGTGGATATTGTCGATAAAGCATCTGCCACTTTCCTGGCCAAAAACACTATGCACACCAGAGTGGTGGCCGATGATGATGTTGTTGTCGACGGTGGTGATACCAGAACCAGCCATTCTGCCTACGCACACGTGGTCGCTCATGGTTTGGCTGTTCATGAGCGCCAGATTACCGATGGCCGTGTTGTTGTTTCCGCTGGTGTTGGCAGTGAGCGCTTCTCCACCGATGGCCGTGTTGGAGCCACCGATGGTATTGTTCATCAGCGCAAAGTAGCCGGTGGAAGTGTTGGCAGAACCACTGTCGTTAAAGACGAGCGCATCGGTTCCAACGGCCGTGTTGTTGTTTCCGCTGGTGTTGAGCAGCAACGCTGCAGCGGCAACCGCGGTATTGGAACTTCCGTTGTTAAGGGCCAGCGCTCCACCGCCGACACCGGTGTTAAAGCTGCCGTTGGTATTCAAAAAGAGAGCACGCCAACCAAGAGCTGTATTGGCGGCGCCAGCGGTGAGTGAACTAAGCGCGTCGCACCCTTCAGCTGTCGCGAAGTTGGGATAGCACGCCTCCGACGTAGAGGTAGGTAGTGTATTTACCAAATCGTAACCGATGACATCCAGGGTGATTCCTTCTGGCGATATGGCCGTGACATCGGAAGACTGTCCGGTGCAAACAAACGCGTTTTGTACATACGGATGTATCTGCGGACAATCTCCGCTCAGCCAATCCCCGAAATCGCCGTGCGTATCCTGATTGAAATTGACGACATTGGTGACGCCGCCATTGATCGAGAAATAGCGGATACCGGAAGAATTGGTGTTCCTCTGACCGGTCGATGACCAGCTGAATAAATCCTGCGGTCGAAGGTCGCTGCCCGAAAGATTCAAGTGCGATCCGAGACCGATGACCTCATCCATTTCGTGCTCGAAACCGCGTTGCGCATCGTAGTTGCCGCCACTCGGAGGTCGTGTGAATTGATATGGCGAGGAGGAATTAAGCGTTACGATTCCATCGTACGGGCCGCCGTTCCCGACTGTCCCGTCTGCAAACATCCCAGGCGGCGTATCCAAACCCACAGCCCGCCCGGCCGCACTGGCCGGTCGAATATTCGTAGATAACGCTGACCCTGGCAGGCTCGCAGTCGCGATACTGTCGTTCCCAGTTCTTGCGTCCGCTCGTAATGCATCGATGTACGGTACTCCACGCAATCGTGTAGTAAACGAAGTCGCTTTGCGCAATGCGACCCGCTGGCAGCGGGTCGCCGTTCGGCCCAGTAGTCGAATAGCGAAACCGAATCTCGATCGTGATCGGATCGGTGAATAACGATTCATAAATCGAGATGGCCCGATTGATCGTCGCCTGAATGGCTGCCGAATTTGGGTTACCCGTGATCGAGCTGTCGAATGTTGCGTGAATAACCAACCCGGTGGTCGCCTCTGTTGCAGCCGCCGTAGTCTGTGAATAGCGGTCAGGCCCTATCTGATCGTAAGGACGCACTCGATAGTAGTAAGTGGTGCCCCAGCTCAATCCGGTCACCACTCGGCCGGTTACATCACCAACGTCGAGGTCGTGATAACCATCCACAAAACTGTTAAACGACCTGCTTGTGGAGACATCCAGCAAATAACCCTTCGCGCCGCTTACACTCGGCCACGTCGCCATAAAGCTGCTGCGCGTTGGCGACGGCGGCAAAACAACTTCATTCTTCGGCGCGACTTCGCTCGCGTTTGGAAACTGGAACAGTGCCTGCGACTGTGCGCGCGTTTCATGCGTGCCTGCTCCCGGTTCGAACGGAGACGCGTTTACAGAATGGGTTTGTCCTGACAAACTCAGATCGCCCGCAATGCCAGCCAGGCCCGACACGACACAAGCAACCGCAGAAGCTTTTCTAAGAAAACCGCGTCGCATTCCTTCTCTAGTAACGCTCCGAACCTAGGTGGGTATCCATACTGCACAACCCGGAAAGCGGAAGTAACAGATCTGATCGTGCGCGGGGACGATTACTCATCACATCCGGCCACGACGTTGATAAAATGTGTAGCGATCAATAATCGACTCCACGTACCTCCGGGTCGCCGGAAAATCAATGTTTTGAAGGAATTGGCGCTCTGATACCTCGGCGAGACCATTTCCGCCGTTCCAACGCTGGGCGCGACTGGCACCGGCATTGTACTCTGCCAACGCGAAAGGAATTGGATCGGACTGATGATCCCAATGTTGGATCGCGCGATGCAAATACCACGTGCCCGCTTCCAGATTCATCTTTGGCTCAAAAAGTTGATCTGGATTAAATCCGGCAATCTTATTTTCGCGTGCCCATTCGTTGGCCGCTCGTTCGCTCACCTGCATCAGCCCGCGTTCTCCATGGGTGCCATGTTTCTTTGGATCGAACCGGCTTTCACGCCACACCACCGCTTTCACCAGCATCGGGTCAAGATGATGTTCTAACGAAGTGCTGCGAATGAGTCGGTCGTATTGATGAAACCGGGCCGGACTCATCCATTCGTAACCTGTATAAAACGGATCCCCGGACTTAATCGCCAGATAGGCAAGCGCTGCGGCGACCGCCAGCAATACGCACAGAACCAGTTTGAAGAGAAATTGTATCATTAAACTCGTGCTACAATAACCGATTACAAAATTACGAGCACCAGCACGAGCATGAATCATGAGCCTCGGATGCGGTACGTTCGCGTCATCGTTGATCGGGCCATTCATCGCGAGCTTGATTATTCCGTGCCGGAAACGCTGGCCGAGCGGATCGGAATCGGCTCACGCGTCCGGGTGCCGTTCCGCGATAAGTCAGCACTGGCAACAGTTGTTGCAATTCCCGAGGAAAGTGACGCGAAGGGCATTCGGCCAATCGAAGCGATCATCGGCGAAGCACCGATCTTGAGCGAACCATTGCTCGAACTAGCCAGGTGGATTGGCACCTACTATTGCTGTCCGATCGAAACAGTGATGCGCAGTTTGCTTCCGCAAGTGATTCGGCGCGCGGAAGTGGGATGGAAGAAACAGTTGTTCATTCAGCCCGGAAGCAAGATCGACGAAGCGGAAATTGAAAAGTTGCGACGACGCGCGCCCCGGCAGGCGGAGCTGTTACAAGCGATCCTGAAACTGGAAAAGCCGGTCCGCGCAGCGGATCTTCTGCGGCAAACGTCGCTCGATAACCAGACGTTGCGCGCACTGGTGAAACGCGGCCTGGCTGAATTGCGCGAGGAAGCTGTCGTGCGCGATCCGCACGCGGACGAACAATTTATAGCAACGTCCAATCTCGTCTTGAACGAGGAACAGACGCAGGCATTAAGTGAAATCATGCAGGCGCTCAACGCGCCTGAAAATGCGCGGCCGATTTTGCTCCACGGCGTTACCGGTTCCGGCAAGACGGAAGTTTATTTACAGGCGATCCGCGCCGCTCTTGAACGCGGCCGCACCGCAATCGTTCTCGTTCCCGAAATTTCGCTTACGCCCCAAACAGTCGAACGTTTCAAAGGCCGTTACGCCGAGGCGCCGGACACCGTCGCGGTTTTGCATAGTCATTTATCCGAGGGCGAGCGTCACGATGAGTGGCATAAGATTCATTCCGGCCGGGCGCGCATCGTGATCGGTGCGCGCAGCGCGGTGTTCGCACCAATAAAAAATCTCGGATTGATCGTGGTCGATGAAGAACACGAGACGACGTACAAACAGGAGGAAGCGCCACGCTATCACGCGCGCGACGTCGCAGTCGTGCGGGCGAAGATCGAGAGATGCGTCGTTGTTTTGGGCAGCGCTACGCCATCGCTGGAGAGTTATCATAATGCGGTGATCAGAAAGTACCGGCTGGTAACGCTTACGCAGCGCGTAGACCAAAATCAGATGCCACTCATGCGCGTGGTCGATCTACGCCAGGAACGACGGAAGGAAAGGAAAGCCACCATCCTGTCAGAAAAGTTGTCGCAAGCCATTACCGACCGCCTGGAGAAACGCGAGCAGACAATTCTGTTTTTGAATCGGCGCGGATTTTCCACTTCGCTATTGTGCAGCAATTGCGGCGAGGCGCGCAATTGTCCAAATTGCAGCGTCGCGCTCACTTTTCACCAGCATTTTCTCCAGGGTGGATCAACTCGCCGGGGCGAGGCGATGTCCGGACGATTGAGCTGTCATTTGTGCGGGCACACCGCCGCCGTGCCAAAGAAATGTCCGGCGTGCGGACAGGATGCGCTGATCTATCAGGGGTTCGGCACCGAGAAAGTGGAATCAATAGTTGCGCAGATTTATCCGAAAGCAGTAGTCCGGCGTATGGATGCCGATTCGATGACGCGTAAGGAAGCGTATCGCGAAACCTTGCGGAATTTTCGGAGCGGGAAGATCGACATTTTGGTCGGCACGCAAATGATCGCCAAAGGTCTGCATTTTCCGAACGTGACGCTCGTCGGCATTATCAATGCCGATCTCGCGCTGCATCTACCGGATTTCCGCGCAGGCGAACGTACATTCCAGCTTCTCACCCAAGTCGCCGGCCGCGCTGGGCGAGGCGAAACGCCTGGTGAAGTTTTCGTGCAAACCTATACGCCGTTTTCGCCATCGATCCAGTTCGCCCGTCACCACGATTTCTCCGGTTACTTCCAACAGGAACTCGAATTCCGCGAGCGCTGCGATTTTCCGCCATTCAAACACGCGATTTTAATCACCGTGCGGTCCACGCATGAAGGCCGTGCGAAATTATCAGCTGCAACATTAAAGCGCCGCTTGAGCGAGGCACTGCCGGAAGAATTCATATTAGGCGACGCAACACCCGCACCACTGGAAAAATTACAAAGCCAATTCCGTTTTCACATCCTGCTCCGCGGCGACGCCATCATGCGCCTGAGCCGTCTCGTCCGCGAAACGCTCGACAAGCTGCCATTCCCCGACGACGTCATCGTCACGGTCGACGTTGATCCATATCACTTGCTGTAGCCAGCTATCTTTTTGCGCGTGCTGATGCATCACTCTAGAGGAACCTGCGCAAATTAAGTTCATGTCACTTTGTTAAAGCATCTCGCGCAACGCGCCAATAAGGTTGAATAACCTCTAATAAGTGCCGCCTTTATGGTCCGACGCGCAATTGTCGGTGGAGGCTCTAGATGTTATCAACACCTCATTGGCTACAGTGATTTGCTAGGAATGCTCGGGCATGAAGCCGCACGTTATTCACGCAACTAAGAAGAAGAAAGATATAAACTCCAAATTCATATCATCATCTTCCAATGTGAAGAACTTTGCCGGCGATTGCATGAAACAGTTTCGTTTCCTTGATCCAACGCTTCCGGTCCAGGTGTCACGCAGTCTTTGTGCCTTGGCAGTGATGACGAAAGCGCCACGAGCTGGACGAGTAAAAACACGACTCACGCCACCACTAACACCGCAGGAAGCCGCAGAACTGAATAAATGTTTTTTGCGAGATACAGCGGCTGCGATTTCAAATGCGACCAGCGATGACAACGCTTGCGGAATCGCGGTTTACACTCCAATCGGTGCGGAGTCAGTATATGCCAATATTCTGCCAGCGGATTTCAGTTTGTTGCCGCAACGTGGCGACGGATTTGGCGAACGTCTCTATTTTGCCACCGAAGATTTGTTCAAATGCGGTTTTGAATCGGTATGCCTGATTGATTCCGACAGTCCTACTGTTCCGGCAGCAAATTTTGTGAATGCGTTAGAACTTCTGACTTCCCCGGAAGATCGGATTGTTTTGGGTCCGAGCGACGATGGCGGCTATTACTTGATTGGGCTCAAGAAACCGCACCGAGAGGTGTTCGAGGAAATCGACTGGAGCACGGAGCGGGTGCTAAACGAGACGATCCTGCGCGCAACTGGAATTGGGCTTGAGGTAAAACTGCTGCCGACAGGATATGACGTTGATGATGGCGAAAGCTTACGCCGCTTATGCGATGAATTGTTGCCGAACACATCCCGAAACGGGCTCGCGCCTTCCACTCAAACATTTCTACGCCAGCTGGCAGCACAGCAACGCCTGAATTTATTGTAGCGGCGCTTGTGCCAAGCGCCGAGCTTGAGAACGTTTGACACAAACGCCCCTACACCAATGAAACGCGCACTCGTCACCGGCGCCGCGGGTCTGATCGGCTCACACGTTGTCGATCTTCTCGTGCGTGAAGGTTGGCAGGTGCGCGCGCTGGATAATCTTGAGCCACAAACGCACCGACGCGGAAAGCCGGCATGGATAAATCCCAAGGCGGAATTCATCCTGGGCGACATGCGGAATCGCGATGCGATTACTGCCGCGCTCGATGGGGTCGACGTTGTTTTTCACCAGGCCGCGTACGGTGGTTATATGCCGGAGATCGCGAAATATGTGCACGTGAATTCACTCGGCACGGCACAGATGCTTGAAGTCACTCGAGAGAAAAATCTCCCGATTAAAAAGATCGTTGTTGCCAGCTCGCAGGCCGTTTACAGCGAAGGTGCGGGCGAATGTCCGAAACACGGCTTGGTCTTTCCAAGCGTCCGTCCGATCGAGCAATTGCGGCGCGGCGATTGGCAGGTGCACTGCCCGATTTGCGAAGCAGTCACAAAAAGCGTTCCTACGCCGGAAAATGCGCCGGTCGGTGGCGAAACGGTTTACGGCCTGACGAAAGTTGACCAGGAGCGGCTCGTGCTGCTCTGGGGAAAGCAGATCGGTATTCCCACAGTCGCCTTGCGTTATCCTGCACGTACGGACCGCGCCAATCCATCTTCAATCCATACACCGGCGTGATTGCAATTTTTTGTACACGCCTGCTGAACAATTTGCCGCCGGTGCTGTACGAAGACGGCGAGCAAACGCGCGACTTTTCCTTCGTTGAAGATATTGCGCACGCGAACTTGCTCGCGGCACAAACCGACAACCTCGATGGCTTACCCGTAAACGTCGGCAGCGCTTGCGGCACACCGATTCGCGAAATCGCGGAACAACTTGCCGACATTCTGAAGATCGACATCGCGCCTGAGATCAGCGCCGAATTTCGCCCCGGCGAAATGCGCCACCTCACGAGCGACACCACCCTGGCGGCGTCCGCCGGTTACAAGCCAACCGTCGATCTCGGCGAAGGCATCTCGCGTTACATCGACTGGATCAGAAAGCAGTCGGACATTCGCGATTACTTCAGAGAAGCGAGCGACATCTTGAAGAACAAAGGCATTGTTCATCGCGTGGAGAACCAATAAGGTAAGTTCGGCTGCCGGCTCCTCTACCTGCCATGCCAACGCAAGGCGTGGCATGAGCATTGACGAATCGCTCGTGCATTAGTAAAAGGCAGCAACGAATCGGTTTTCGTACGTCACCACCGATGACCTTAAACGTCTCTCTACGTGTGCCTGATGGCATCGTTCTGGCGTCCGATAGCCTTTCCACTCTCTCGGAGCCCATCAACCAAAAATTGACCGTCAACGGTACGTGTGATGGCTGCGGCAAGCAGGTTGAAATCCGTGACGTTCAAACTCCTCCTATCACTGTCCCGAGTTCAACCTGGCCGTACACTCAGAAGCTTTTTCCTATCGCGGAAAGATTTGGCCTGACGACGTACGGTTCGGCATTTGTAAACGGCCGCAGTATGTACAATCATGTGATCGAACTGGCGCCGCACCTGCCAAAGCCGGCAGACGAAGAAGATCATTTTGATGCGGTTTCCAAATTTATTGCTGACTATTTCCACAAGCAGCAACTCACGGAACTAGCGAAGTTGGGCATTAACCCTGCTCTTTTGCCAGACGAGTGGAGACCTTTTGGATTCCAGCTAGTGGGATTTCACAAAGAACCGGACGGCGAACTCCAAGCATGGACGCATTCTATTACCATCGGCAAAAAGGTTGGCGTCCAGAATATCAGTGGCTTGGGGTGTTACTGCTCAGGGGATCTTTCGGTGGTGATGATGCTATGGCCGAAGGATGCCCCCGCAGCAAACTACGGCGCTTTTTCACTTCAAGATGCCATTGACTATGCTAAATTCCTGATACGAACAACGGCGGATTTCCAGCGATTTTCAGGGAAGCTGCCCACCGTCGGAGGCGATATTGATATTGCTTTAGTCACCAATCATCGAGGATTTCAGTGGATCCAACAAAAAGAGTTGTATCGAATCCTAGACAAGGAACAATGGGCCGGTCGATGAGCTTCGGGTACATACAAGGCGATGAAGCATCCGCCCTCGATTATTTCGAGAAGCGGTTGCAGCAAACGTTGTCCAGCGAAGAGCGGCAGCAGTTAACTGAACTAGTGCGGAAGCTTCGAATGATTCTGAAAGAGCAGAACGAACAAAATCCCAGGATCACGACGCTCACGGTCGCCGGTCTTTCGAACGCGCTCCACTGAGTCGGTTCGTGCGTTTCGCGTTGTCAAAGATGCTGCTGGCGATCTGAGGCGAAGAGGGTTTCCCTGGTCGGCAGCGGAGGCGTCTTGGGGATGGCTCACAGAAGTCGCATCGCCAACACTTTCCCGAATAAAACATGTTGCTATTCGTATATTTTGCAATTAAATAGACGCATATTGACTAGACGGAATATGACTAGACGAGGCGAGACCAGCCCCGGCACAGATACACTCGGGGCCGTATTGCGGCGCCTGCGAACTGAAAAAGATCTACCGTTATGGAAGGTCGCGGCAGCGGCGGAGACAGACACTGCGATGTTAAGCAAGATTGAATTGGGGCAACGCTTCCCGACGCGGGATCAAACAGCGGCATTGGCAAAATTCTTCGGTATTGCTGTAAACGAGCTGGAAAGCATGCGCATGGCGGAAAAGTTTCTTAATGACAATGGCCACAATCCCGCTGCGGCCGCGTTGGCGGCGGCGCGTATTCGTGAGACAGCCGGTGAATATTTTGTGAAAACAAAGCGAGCAAGTGCGAGCAAACAGACCAAACGGTGAAGAGGTCAAAAAAGATGCACTCGATGAAATTTTTGCTTCGCAAAGAGGCAAATCTTCAAAGCAAACTCAACGTCTAGTCCTCATGCCCTCCCTTCACTTCAAAGGCAAACCGTTGGTGCAAAACCACCATCTCGCGGTGCCGTTTAGCGAATTGGAGCTCGTGAAATCGCGCAGCGTCGGTAAAGCGCCGAGCCTGCACGACAATCTCATCATCGAGGGCGACAACCTGAAGGCGCTCAAGGCGCTGCTGCCGGCCTATCACGGCAAGGTGAAGTGCATCTACATCGACCCGCCCTACAACACCGGCAACGAAGGCTGGATTTACAACGACCGGGTCAACTCACCGATGATGCGCGACTGGCTGGGCCGCACGGTGGACCGCGACGATCTCACCCGCCACGACAAGTGGTGCTGCATGATGCTCCCGCGGCTGAAGCTCCTGCGCGAGTTGCTCACCGACGACGGCGCGATCTTCGTCTCCATCGACGACAACGAGGTACATCATCTGCGCGCGTTGATGGATGAGGTTTTCGGAGAGGAGAATTTCGTTGAGAGCTTCATTTGGAAAAAGAGCTACGGCGGAGGCGCAAAAGAACGTTTTGCAGTCAGGCAACACGAGTATTGCCTGATGTTCGCGCGAAGCATTGAGCACTTGGGTGAACTGTGGCTCGCGGCTGATGAAGGTGCGGTTGAGCGCTACTACAAATATCGCGATTCGAAATTCGAGCAGCGCGGGCCATACAGGATCAAACCGCTTGAAGCGTCGAAGAGCATGGATCGTCGCGAGAATCTTGTGTTTCCGATCAAAGCTCCCGACGGGACCAAAGTTCTTCCGCGGCGGCAATGGTGGTGGAAGCGGGAGCGCGTCGAAGAAGCGTTGGCGAATGACGAGCTTGTCTTCACGAAAACCGCGAGCGGTTACTCCGTTTCATAAAAGCAATACCTTCGCGACGAAGAAGGCGTTGAACGCGGCAAGAAGCCTTTCTCGATCATCGACGGTATCTACACGCAAGCGGGCACTGACGCGCTCTATGAAATCTTTGGCAAAGTCGTTCTCCAATTTCCGAAACCGCCGCAGCTGATTGCACAGCTTATTTCAACGGTCCTTGGCGACGACAAGTCTGCGATCATTCTCGATCCAACCGCCGGCAGCGGGACGACGGCGCATGCGGTGCTGGCGTTGAACAAGGAAGACGGCGGCAACCGCCGGTTCATCCTTTGCCAGATGCCGTTCGAGACGAAGGAGCAGGAGAATAAAAAGGAGAATATTTGCGAAAGCATCACGGCGGAGCGCGTGCGGCGCGTGATCAAAGGCGTGCCGAAGGCGAAGGATGAAAATTTGCGCAGCGGACTCGGCGGAACGTTTTCGTATTTCAAACTCGGACGCGAACTGGAGAAGCAGGCGATCCTCGATGGTAAAGACCTGCCGGGCTACGAAGCGCTTGCCGGGTACGTCTTCTGGACGGCGACGGGCGAAGAGTTTCAGCCGAAGAAGATGAAGCGAAAGCAATGGTTCATTGGCGAGAGTCGCGAGTACGCGGTATTCCTTATTTACGACGACGACCTCGAGAAACTGAAAGATATGGCGCTGACTTTGGACATCGCCCGCGCGCTGCCAGAAGTGAAGGGCAAACGGAAGCTAGTCTTCGCGCCGACTAAGTATCTTGATGACGATTTCCTCGCGCGTCTGCGGATCGAGTTCTGTCAGTTGCCCTTCGAAATTTACGAAGCGGCGGAGGAGAAGTGATGCAGCTCAAGCATTATCAGACGCAGACGCTGGATCAGTTGAAGATTTATCTTCGTGAGCTGGCGAAGGTGCGCGACGAAGTGCAGAAACTCAGTACCAGAATCAAGGTCGATTGGGCGGATGCGGCCTGGAGGGAAGTAAAGAAGACGCCGTATCACGCGCGACAAAATGGACTTGGCGAACCGTTGCCTTCTTTCTGTCTCAAGATTCCAACTGGCGGCGGCAAGACGCTCTTGGCGACGAAAGCGATCGATCTAATCAACACGCATTTTCGCAGGAGCAATCGCGGCGTGGTGTTGTGGATTGTGCCGACAACGCAGATTTACAATCAAACACTCGCGGCGTTGAAGGATCGAAATCATCCTTATCGTCAGACACTCGATATTGCTTCTGCCGGACGCACTTTGATTTTGGAGAAGAGCGATATTTTTTCGCCCGCGGATGTGAAAGAAAACCTTTGTGTGCTGCTCCTGATGCTCGCTTCGGCGAATCGAAAAAACAAAGAAGTGCTGCGTGCCTTCAAAGATGCCTCGGGCTTTGATGCGTTCTTTCCACCCGATGGCGATGTGAGCGGACACACTGCGTTGCTCCAAAGATTTCCGAATCTCGATACGTTCGAAAGTGAAAGCGGATTCTTCAAACGACAGATCAAGACTTCACTGGGCAATACGCTGCGCATGCTGCGGCCTCTGATCATCGTGGATGAAGGGCAGAAGGCATCGCGCGATCTCGCGCGCGGGACGGTGGAAGATTTCAATCCCTGTATGCTGATGGAACTTTCGGCAACGCCGCCGGCGCTCGCGAACGTGCTCGTGGATATTCGCGGGCACGCGCTGGCGGATGAAGGGATGGTGAAGCTCGATCTGCATATCGAAAATCGCGACAACGCGCATTGGCAGGATACGCTGCTAGCGTCGATCGAGCATCGGCGAAAACTCGAAGAAGAGGCACGCGAATACGAAGCGCAAAGCGGTATTCGCATTCGACCGATTTGTTTGATCCAAGTCGAGCGGACCGGAAGAACTCAGCATGGCCCAGGAATTATTCATGCGGACGATGCGCGTGATTATTTGCTGAAACATCCCGGGATTACCGCCGATCAGATTGCAATCAAGACCGCGGAGAAGGACGAGTTAAAGGAAGTCGATGATGTCGGCGGATTACTCGCGCGCGATTGCCAGATTCGCTACATCATCACGAAGCAAGCGTTGCAGGAAGGATGGGACTGTTCCTTCGCTTACGTGCTGACAATTCTGACCAACCCCGCGTCCAGAAATGCGCTCACGCAACTTGTGGGCCGCATTTTACGTCAACCTCACGCGCGCAAGACTGGCAATCACTGGCTTGATGAAAGCTATGTCTTTTGTTTTCAGCGCCGCGGCACGGAGTTGTTGCAGGAAGTGCGCAAAGGTTTTGGTCAGGAAGGCTTGGGCGATATCGCGGGACGGGTGGTGATGAGTGGGAGTGAAAGCGATCTCGGAGCAGAGCTAACAATTCACGTTCGCGACCGCTTCAAGAAATCGGCTGAACATCTCGTGCTCCCGGCATTCATGGTTCGCGACGGAAAAGAATGGCGCCCGGTGCATTACGAGCCGGACATTCTCGCGCGTGTGCCGTGGGGTGAAGTGGATCCGAGTTCGCTTTACGAAGTCGCGCTGAGTGAACAACCCGATCGTGGCATCGGTTACCGCATCGGTCTGGACGAGCGAATTATGACCGCGGACCCAGAGGAAAGTGGAGAACGAATGGAACTGGGCGAGACCGATCTCGATTATGCCTTTGCTGCGAGCCATCTCCTGGACGTAATGCCGAATCCGTGGCGCGGAAATGAAATTGCGAGGAGAGTTTTCACGAAACTAATCGCGAAACACGATCGCAGGATCGTGGCGCAGAATTTCGTCATGGTGCTCGATATGATGCACCGCGAGTTGGCCAGGCAGCGCGATCATCTGGCGCGACAGGTCTTCGAAGAACTGCTCGGCAACGGCACGATGCGCTTCATGGTTGTCGCCGACTCCCTCGGGCCGGGCGGATTCAATCGTCTGCCGCAAACGCTAACTCTGCGCGAGAAAGAACCGCGCGCCGTGAAGCTGAATAACATGCAATACGAGTTCAGTCTCTTCGAACAAATGCCGGAGCGTGGGTTCAGCAGCGGGCTGGAAAGGTCCGTCGCAACATTCCTCGAAGGCCAGGCGCCGCTTTACTTCTGGCATCGCAACCGATCGCGCGCGGATTACTTCGTTCAGGGCTGGAAGAAGAACCGCATCTACAGCGATTTCATTTTCACCGCATCCGACCCGGGCGAAAAAGGAAGCGAATCGTTCAATCGTGTTTTCGTCTTGGAAACAAAAGGTCGGCATCTCGCCGGCGTGCGCGACGCCGATGACGAACTGACCGATACCGGCTACAAGCGCGACGTCTTCACTCTCTGCACCGACCTCAGCAAAGAGAAGAAGTGGAGCGATCTCGTCCCGTTTATGCAGAACAAGACTATGCGCTTCGACGTCGTGGATGAAGACGAGTGGCAGGCGCGGTTAAATCAATTGCTCGCGGCAGAGTAAGCGGACGGATAGGGTTCGTGAATGGTTCAGTCGGTCGCCATTCCGGATTTTAATGAACCGGTCCTCCAGCATGCGCGGAAGGATTTTCCGCTATTGGACGCGGACATGGCGGTTGGCGAAGCGCTGGAGCGGATCCGGCGCGAGGGCGTCGGCGAGCGCGTAATTTATTTTTATGCGATCGATGAAGAGAAGCGACTCGTGGGCGTCGTGCCGACGCGGCGCCTGCTAACCGCGCCGCTGGAAACTGCGCTGCGCGAAGTGATGGTGCGGCGCGTCGTAGCTGTTCCGGCGAAGGCAACGGTGCTCGACGCGTGCGAGTTTTTCGTGCTTTACAAATTCCTCGCTTTCCCAGTCGTGGACGAACAACGCCGCGTAGTTGGAATCATCGACGCGAACTTGTTTGCCGAGGAAATTTTGGAAGCAGGCGATACTGAGGATCGATCCCGCAATCGCGAGACTGTGCCGGTCGGTCCGGAGTTTTTTCAGGCGCTTGGTTTTCGCCTCGAACAAATCCGTGGTGCATCGGCGTGGCGGGCTTTTCGATTCCGCTTCCCGTGGCTGCTCGTCACCGTAGCAGGCGGAACGGTCTCGGCCATTCTGGCGGGTCTTTTCGAGGCAACGCTGGCGGGCAGTCTGATCATTGCGTTTTTTCTGACAATGGTGCTGGGATTAAATGAAAGCGTGAGTATGCAATCGATGAGCGTGACGATTCATGCGTTGCGCTCAGTCAACGTGACCCGGGATTGGCTTGCGTCTGCGTTCCGTCGCGAACTGGCAACGGCAGTGCTTCTCGGCGTTTCTTGCGGGTTCGTTGTCTGTGTCATCGCCTTGGCGTGGCGCCACGATCTCCGTGGGGCCATTGTTATCGGCGGAAGCATTGCGCTTTCGCTCGTCACCGCGTGCGCGTTCGGCCTGGCTGTACCTTCGCTTCTGCATCGGTTGAAGCTCGACCCCAAAATTGCCGCAGGCCCTGTCACGCTCGTGTTGGCCGACTTCATAGCGTTGGTGATTTACTTCACAAGCGCGTCGTTCGTTTTGCGATGAGCAAGGTGTCCGTTGTCATCCCCGCGCTAAACGAGGAGGAACCGATCGCTGGCGTGGTTCGCGAATGCCTTGCGACCGGCGTGCCGAGCGAAGTGATTGTGGTCGATAACGGCAGCACCGATCGCGCCGCCGAGCGGGCGCGTGAAGCTGGCGCGCGCGTCATAACTGCGCCGCGGGGTTATGGTCGAGCGTGTGCGGCAGGCGTTCGCGCGGTTTCGGTCCCGCAGTCGCGGGATGACGTCGTAGTGTTTCTCGATGGCGATGGCAGCGACATTCCCGCGTTCATAGCACAACTCGTCGAGCCGATCGCGCGAGGAACGCATGACTTCGTGATCGGCTCGCGCACGCGCGGGCACCGCGAAACCGGCAGCATGAATTTCCAGCAGATTTTATCCGGCAAATTGCCGGATGGGTAATGCAACTACTTTACGGCGTTCGCTACACAGACATGTGCCCGTTCCGCGCCATCCGACGTGATTCGTTCGCAAGGCTTGATATGCGGGAGCAAACTTACGGCTGGAATTTAGAGATGCAGATGAAAGCCGCTCGCGCTGGGCTGCGTATCCTCGAAATCCCGGTGAATCACCGCCGCCGCACGGGTGGCGAATCGAAAGTCTCAGGCACGTTGCGTGGCACGTTCGTCGCCGGCACCCGCATCATCGCGACGCTCTTCCGCGTGGCGGCCAGTCGGTCTCTGGTGTAATGTCGGCCTGTGCTTTCGATGCTCGATCTGGAAAGGTTCCGCGCCACGCCGCTTACCCGCGAGCCGTTTGAATTTTTAATTGTCCCGGAATTTGTGAAGGCCGACGCGCGCTCGGCGATACACAATGATTATCCCGAAGTAGACCGGCCCGGTAGCTTTCCTCTGGGTGAAGTCAGTTACGGCTCAGCCTTTGCAAAGCTCGTTGAGCAAATGCGAGGCGATGAGTTTCGTAACGCGTTTGAGGAGAAGTTCGGCGTCGATCTGGCGAATCGGCCTACATGATCACCGTGCGCGGCCGTTGCAGCGAAAAAGACGGCAAAATCCACACCGACTCGGAGACGAAAATCATCACGATCCTCATCTATATGAATGCGGGATGGGAGTCCGCCGGTGGCCGGCTTCGGTTGCTCCGTTCCGGAAACAATCTCGACGACATGATTCTCGAAGTGCCGCCGACGGAAGGGACGCTGCTGGCGTTTCGTCGCAGCAATAATTCGTGGCACGGCCACAAGCCGTTTTCAGGTCCGCGCCGCGTGATTCAGTTCAATTGGGTCACGAGCGAAGCCGTGGTGCGGCGCGAACAAAACCGCCATCGCTTTTCGGCGTGGATGAAAAAAATCCGCGGCGCGTTGTCGGGCGAGAAAAAGGCGGCCTAACTTGCAACATGATCGCGGTTCATACGCCGCGATGCGTTTGCCTGCGGGGTCCCTTCTCCCTCCGAGCGAAGGGAGGATATGGTTTATTCAGGCGGCTGGCTCTGGAAATGTCGCGAGCCTGGCAGGCGACATAGGGAACCCTCATCAGTGCTTTCCCGTTGAGCACGGCAGAGGCGAAGAAATTGCCGGTTGCTGTGCGGCTTCGCAATTTTACGGGCAGCGCTACTCTTGTTGATTATCTTTCGCCGATTGAGCAATCAGATCGAAAACGCACCGACGAAAAACAGTGACGCAGAGGCCCTGCAGTCGGCTGAGTTCTCGCGCATTTTGCTGATCAAGCCTTCGGCGCTGGGCGACGTCGTGCACACGATCCCGGTGCTGGTCAAGCTGCGCGCGCGCTATCCGCAGGCGCGGATTGACTGGCTTATTACCCCTGAAAACGCGGAGATCGTGCGCCATCATCCCGCGCTCTCGAACGTGGTCCTTTTTGCGCGGCGCGATTTCTCGAAGCGCGGGCAGAAGTGGCGGGCGATGCTGGGCTTTTTCGATCTGCTCAAACAGATCCGGCGTGCGAAATACGATCTGGTGGTCGATATGCATGGCCAGATGCGTTGGCTTTGTTTGCGCTCATCAGTGGCGCGCATGTGCGCGTTGGTTTTGACCCCCATCAAATTCGCGCGCACAGTTTCTGCCGAGCACGATCTCAAAAACTTACCGAGTCATGGATGGCATGGCGCTCGCGAAGGTTCGTGGATCGCGTACACGCACCGCATTCCGATTCCTACACTCGATGTTCACGCCATTGATCGCTACCTCTGGGTGGCTCGTTGCTTGGATCCGATGATGAACCGCCGGACCTGGCGATCCACCTGTCGCCAGAAACGATCCACAACGTCGAGCGATTGCTTGAGGAGCACGGCGTGCCTGCGTCCAGGCGGCTGGTTGTTCTTGTCCCTGGGACAATTTGGGAAACGAAGCATTGGACGATCGATGGATTTGCAGGCGTCGCACGGCATTTCCTGCGCGAAGGCTATGCCGTTGCTCTCGCAGGCACAAACCGCGACGGGGCGCGGTGCCGGCAAATTGCAGCCGCTGCGCCGGGAACCTGTAACCTTTGCGGCAAAACTACGCCGTCAGATTTGGCAGCGCTGATCCATCGTGCTGAGGTGGTGGTGACGAATGACTCCGGTTCGATGCACGTCGCCGCGTCGCTGGGCAAACCGATGGTCAGCGTCTTCGGTCCGACGAATCCCGTTCACATCGGACCGTACCAGAGGCCGGAATCGGTTTGCGCGTGGACCTGCCGTGTTCGCCATGCAATTATCGACGCCTGAGCCAGTGCCCGTTCGATCACGCCTGCATGAAGCAGGTGACGTCCGAGATGGTGGTGGAACGTGTGCGGAAAGTTCTTGCGAGTGCAAGTGAGGCTGCGGGAAGTAGAGCGACTGCGTTTCCTCGCCGGACTTAAAACCGCCTCGCGTAACGAGTTCAGGACGCGAATGCTGAATCCAAGGCGTGGGAGCCACGTTTTTGGAGTGCGGCGCTTTTGCGTCGCTTTCGTCCCCAACCGCAGCTCTTCGGCTGAAGCTCGTGCAATTTGATTCCTTTCCGGCTTTAAGCCCGTAATGTGCAATTATTGAGCAGTAAAAGACGATTTTCGCTGGATTGCTCGCCGGATTTGTGGCCGGCATCGTCATGACAACGACGATGTTGTTGCTTGCTCGCTCGGCGTGGCGACGCCGCTCTTCATCTTGGCGATCGTCTTTCAATCTTTATTCCTCCGGGTCCATTTCTTTCGCTCATGGGCAACGTCGGCGTCTCAATCATCTGAAGCAACTTGGGGTTGGATCGACAATGGCCGGCCAACTTCTGGTCGGCGCAATTGGTGGAGCGATTTTGGGTTGTCAGTCCGGTGCAATCCACGGCGCGCATCGGCGATCTGGACGGTATCGGTGTTCTCTGTGCTCCCGATCCTTGCGTTTGCGATCGCGTTGTGGCCGGTGCTGGGCACGAGCTACATCGGATTGCCGATCGAGGCGGCGCGCCTGGTCACACTCGTAGGTTTTGCGCTGTGCGTCTTCGTGTTTGAGCGAACGCTAGTGACTGGGTTCGGGTTTTTAACGACGCGAAAAATCGCGAAGCAAGATTACGAATTTACTCCGGCCATGGGACGGCGCGCATTCGTCCTAAGCACAATTGGCCTTGCTGCAGCTGGCGGTGGAGTCGCCCTGGCGCGCAAATTGTATGGTCCTGCAACGTTCAGTTACGACGGCACGCAGTACAAAGGTCCGATAGTCAAACCGATCACGCCTAACGAATTGTTTTATTGTGTTACCAAGAACGTTGTTGATCCCAGAGTGAACGTCGATCTTTGGCATCTCGAAATAGGCGGGCTTGTACAAAATCGCGCTACGTGGCGATTGCAGGATCTCCTCGGATTCGATGCCACCGAACAGGAGACGACGCTCATGTGCATCAGCAACGGTTTGGACGCAGGCTTGATCAGCAATGCAATTTGGAAAGGCGTCCCGTTGCGCGATTTGCTCGATCAGGCCGGCGTGCTTTCCAGCGCGGCGCGGGTGCAATTCCAAGGCGTCGATAACTACACCGATACAATCCCTCTGGAGAAAGCGATGCAGCCGAGCACGCTGCTCGCTTACGAAATGAACGGCGCGCCGCTGCCGGATCGGCATGGGTACCCGTTGCGCGCGATCGTTCCGGGCTATTTTGGCGAGAAACACGTGAAATGGCTCACACGGATTGAAGTGACCGACGCGAACGCGAAAGGATTTTACGAGACCCAAGGGTGGGGCCCCGATTTCATTGTGCCGGTCCGCTCACGGATTGATGTGCCCGATTACTGGTCGTCGTTTTCGTTAGGCAAACTTACCGCTCCCATCGAACTGAAAGGAATCGCCTATGGCGGCGACCGCGGAATTTCCCGCATCGAGCTGAGTTTCGATGATGGAGAAACCTGGAGCGATGCGGACATCTATTACGCCGGCGGCGACCTCGCATGGTCACTCTGGAAAGCGAAGTGGATGCCCGCTACGACGGGTGATTACACCGTCGTTGTCCGCGCCACGGACGGCGAAGGCGACGTACAGAAATTCGAGGAGGACCGCGGCCCGTTCTCAGGCGTAAGCGGGTTTCATAAGACCTATGTGCGCATCACAGCGTGACGCTGTACAACTTGCGCGATGTGCTAAATTCTATTGATGGAGAAAGTGATCATTGTTGGCAGCGGTTGCGCGGGGCTGACTGCTGCGATTTACGCTGCCCGCGCGAGCCGTAGCCCGCTCGTCTTGGAAGGTCGGCATCCCGGTGGACAACTCTCTACGACCACCCTGGTGGAAAATTTTCCGGGCTTTCCCGATGGAATTGATGGCCCGGAGTTGATTCTAAACATGCACAGACAGGCGGAGAAATTTGGCGCCCGGTTCTCTTATGCTGAGGTGACCGATTTCGATGTGAGCAATAAACACGTTCGCATCAAAGCCGACGATGAGTGGGTGGAAACGCAGGCCCTTATTATCGCCAGCGGCGCATCGGCCCGTTACCTCGGCCTTGAAAATGAACAGAAGTTAGTCGGCCATGGATTGACGTCTTGTGCGACCTGCGACGGTGCGTTTTACAAAAACGTGCCAGTCTGTGTCGTAGGAGGCGGCGATTCCGCCGCCGAGGAATCGCTGTTCCTCACCCGGTTTGCTTCAAAGGTTTATCTGATTCATCGCCGCGACAAAATGCGGGCTTCCAGATCATGCAGGACCGGGTGTTTGCGAACAAGAAGATCGAGCCGATTTGGGACACGATTGTGACACAATACATCCCGGATGAAAAAGGCGAGATGCGCGCCGTGCGTTTGCGAAACTTAAAGACAAATGACGAACCCGAGCTGGAAGTGGCGTGCGTTTTCGTCGCGATCGGGCATGATCCAAATACAAAGGCGTATCGAGGCAAACTCGACATGGATCCGGAGGGATATCTCCTCCCGAAAAGCTTCGTCGCGAGCAAACACCCCGGCGTTTTCATCGCCGGCGACGTGGCCGACCGCGTTTACAAGCAGGCGGTTACCGCTGCAGGGATGGGCTGCGCCGCGGCGCTGCAAGCGGAAAAATATCTGAGCGAGTCGAAAACTAGTCGTTGAAGGGTTGAAAGGTTGAAGCGTTACAGCGGATGAGAATCGTAACCGCTCAATTCAGACCGCTTCAACGCTTCAACGCTTTAACGTTTTAACGAACTTTGAAGGTCTGCGACCTGACCCAGTTTTATTCTCCGGTGAGCGGCGGCGTGAAGCGCTATCTTCACGAAAAGATCGATTACATCCAGAAGCACGCTGCGCGACACGAACATGTACTTATTGTTCCTGGCGCGAAGACCAAGCTGAAAGCAAATGGCCGCTCGCGCGTCTACGCAATTCGTTCGCCTCTTGTGTCGCGCACGGCGCAATACCGCGCGCTGTTGAATCTTCGTGCAGTAGAAGAAATTCTGGAACAGGAACGGCCGGACGTGATCGAGTCCGGCGATCCTTATCAGCTCGGATGGAAAGCGTTGAAGGTCGGGCGCGCGCTGCGCGTACCCGTACTTGGGTTTTATCACTCGCATTTTCCTGAAGCGTACGTACGGAAGAGCGCGGGGCTCCTTGGGAAAACGGCAACACGCCGTGTAATGAAGCTTTCCCGCGCATATGTTCGCAAACTCTATAATCAGCACGCTGCCACGCTCGTCGCATCAGAGCCGCTGGCGCGCGTTCTGCGTGATTGGGGCTTGCACAACGTGCGTGTGCTCAGCCTTGGTGTTAACACGGAAATCTTCTGTCCGGACGGATTCGGAACAGAATCGATACGCCGATCATTTGGCGTTAATTCAGGTCAAACCCTGCTCCTTTACGTCGGCAAGCTGGCGAAGGAGAAGAACACAGTGACTTTGCTTCGCGCGTTCAGGAGTTTGCAACGACGCCGGCCCAATGAATTTCATTTACTCGTGATCGGCGATGGGCCCGACAGAGTTCACCTTCGCAACACGCAGTTGCGAAACAAGAATCTTTCATGGATTCGTTACTGCGCCGATCCTTCCGAGCTCGCCGGCTTTTATCACGCGGCCGACCTTTTCGTGCACCCCGGTGTTCAGGAAACGTTTGGCCTTGCGGCGCTGGAATGCCAGGCGTGCGGAACCCCCGTTGTCGGAATTCGCGGTAGCTACATGGACAACGTCATTTGTCATGATCAGGAGTCGTGGGCGGTCGAAAACAGTCCCGACGCGCTGGCGAATGCGATCGAAGAATGCAGCGAAAGGAAGCTATCGATTTTGGGCAGGAACGCTGCACGTGTTGCGCGCAATCTGTATAACTGGCCGCGGGTGTTTGATGAACTGTTTTGCATTTACCGCGAGCTTCGCTCAACATACCGCCGTTCTAGATGGTAAACGACGAACATAAGCCCTTCCTCATTCGCGGTTATCGCAGATCCGACCGCGAGGTGGGAAGAAAACTCTGCTGCGCTACCGGATTTCTCGGCGAGCCGATTGATCCGGTTTATGAGGATCGTGAATTATTCGCTGATTTTCTGACTACCTATTATACCGATCACGAACCGGAATCCTGCTTTCTCCTGGAGGTGGACGGCGAAATTTCCGGTTATCTGGTCGGCTCACGCAAACCGCTGCAAAATCAGCTCTACGCACTTTATCAAAACGTCTGGCTGTTCTTCCGCGCGCTGACTCGTTATTTCCGTTACAACGAGCGCTCGCGTCGCTTCATTCGCTGGATACTCGTTTACGGCTGGCGCGAAGTGCCTGCCCAGCCGCGGCGAGTCCCGCATTTTCACATAAATCTCCTGCCGGAAGCTCGAAAGGTTTCGACTACGCGCGCTCTGATGAGTGCGTATCTGAGTTATCTTTACCGCTCCGGCGAAAAGCGTGTCTGCGGTCAGATCGTCACCTTCGAGAGCCGACGCGGCGAAAGATGTTCGAACGTTACGGCTTCAAGGTTTTAAATGGGGCGGAGATCACAAAATACAAAGCGTTCTATCCCGAATCGGTTAATTCAGCACCGTCATCAAGAATTTGGAAACCGCCGACCCGCTTTCCGCATTTTGCGCATCCGCGAATAAGGATTTAAATCTGGCGCGGACCAAAAGCAGCCGCGAATTTTACGCTGGCCGACGGGATAAACCGCACTTTTTCAGAAACAATGACAAGACAACAAACAATGAAAAAAATGTACTCACGCAAGCAACTCACAGCCGCACGAAAGTAACTCACAGACATGCTCGGAATCATCGAAGTCACTGTTCGCGATCGCGCTGGTCGGAGGGTTCCGGTCAAACGAGTCAAGCGGGGGTCGAAACCCGAATGGGTTTTGGACACGACCGGTCTCACGGGGCCGCTCACTCTCCGCGCCACGCTTAGCGAGGTGAATTGATCCAGCAAGAAGCGGCGATCCAAGTTACAATGGCTTTCTGTCGATTCCGTTTTAACCTTGTAGCTCTCCTTTCGCCGGCATAGCTCAGCTGGTAGAGCAGCTGAT
>CAVSMG010000013.1:0-8054 GCA_963728955.1 uncultured Verrucomicrobiae bacterium | reverse complement strand
TCTAAGATACTGACGAAAGAAACGGGTCTCGCCGAGGGGGAATGTTTGATGCATCTGTCACTTGCTTTCCATTTTTCCCAGCCACACGGTAAATGCAGGGTCATCAATCCGATCGTGCCATGAAAGTCCCCGGTAAAACCCACACGCTCTTCAATGCGTTGCGAAAATCCGCGAAGCCGGAGCCGGTGAGCGCGATTGAAAAGCTCATCAAGAACGCTCCGGACCGCGAACTATGCCGTATCAACGCCCTCGCCTTTGCCGCCAGGCACAAGCTCAATGAAGAGGACGTGGTTGCGGCTTTTCTGCACGGCGCCCGACTCAGTATTTTCGATATGTCCTGGAACATCCTTTGTCCCGCCTGCGGTGGCGTTCTCGATTCAGGCGCGACACTTAAGACCGTAAAGCAGGCCGAATATACGTGCGTCCTTTGCGCTGATGAGTGTGAACCGACGCTCGACGAAATCGTCGAGGTCACGTTCACGATCAGTCCGCGGGTGCGAAGAATCGCGGCACACGATCCGGGGACGCTGCCTTGGATCGAATATTACAGACAGATCTTTTGGAGTTCAGGAGTCGATTTGCCCGATGACGAGACATTGGGAAAATGGGTCCAGGAAACTACTCTGGACACGCTCGAGCTTTCAGCCGGCGAGAAGGCGGTACTCTCACTCCAGTTGCCTGAAGGGTATGTGATCGTGTTCGATCCGGTCCTTCACATGTCGCAGCATATTGAGGTGACGGGGGAGCCTGCGCGTGAAAGCCAATCGCTCTCGTTCGTCATGACCAGGGATCACGCGCCGATCGCGCCCGTTCAGATGCGCCCCGGACCTCTGCAGATGACGCTGGAGAACCGCTCAAGTGCGCGCACATTGCCCGCTATTTGGATCGTTAGCGATAAAGTTCACGATCTCGTCAACAAGCGTCGCCCCTTCTTGACCGCGAAACGTCTTCTGACCAACCAAACATTCCGCGACATCTATCGCACCGACACGCTCGACGTAGATCAGCGGCTCAAGATTACGAGCCTCACCTTCCTGTTTACGGACCTCAAAGGCTCAACGGAACTCTACGAGCGAGTTGGTGATCTGGTTGCCTACGATTTGGTGAGGGCTCACTTCCAGGCCTTGAATGAAATCGTTGCGGCAGAAAGTGGCGCCGTGGTGAAAACAATTGGTGATGCCGTGATGGCGACATTCCCGACGCCGGACCGGGCAATGGCTGCTGCGCTGCAAATGCGAGACGCATTGAAGGATTTAAAGGGAGATTTGCTTCTTAAGATCGGCATCCACGAGGGACCCTGTTTAGCTGTTTCGCTCAACGACCGGCAGGATTACTTCGGACGGACCGTAAACATCGCCGCGCGCGTCCAGGGACTGGCGACGTCCCGCTCCATTTTCGCGACGGACCGGGTCGTTACTGACAGCGAAGCCTCGAAACTGTTGCAATCCAACGGCATCGCCGCGACTCCGGAGAAGCGCTCACTTCGCGGCATCGCGAATCAGTTCGAGATTTTCGAAATACCTTGATTCGGCGGACAAGCGATTTTTGACAGTTCGTCCGGAAACGCCGGCGGCAGCGACATCCTGGTCTCATGGAAAACAAAATTCGCGGACTTCATCACGTCACTGCGATCGCCAGCGATCCGCAGCGGAACCTCGATTTCTATGTCGGGCTCCTTGGTCTGCGCTTCGTTAAACGCACTGTCAATTTCGACGATCCGGGAACGTATCATTTCTATTTTGGCGACAATCGCGCCACCCCGGGAACAATCCTGACGTTCTTTCCGTGGCCGGGAGCGCGACGCGGAATTCGCGGCACCGGTCAGGTCGAAGCGACAGCGTTCGCGATATCGCCGGACTCGATTGGTTATTGGCTGGAGCGTTTGAAACAACACCAGGTAACGGCTGAGAGAACGTTTACGCGTTTCACAGAACAAGTAATTAGATTGCTTGATCCTGATGGACTTATGATTGAGCTGATCGCATCCAGTTCTCACGGAAAAGTTGACCTGTGGCCGGAGAGCCACATTCCCCCAAAGCATGCGATTCTCGGCTTTCACAGTGTCTCCGCGGCCTTGGAAGGTTACGAGAGAACGGCGCGGTTATTCACCGAGAGCTTCGGCTATCGTTTGATTGACGAATCGGGCAACCGGTTTCGGTTTGCGTCCCCAGACGACTCTGCGCCGGGAAGAATTGTGGACCTGCTTTGTCTGCCCGACGCCGCGATGGGACGCGTCGCCGCGGGTTCAGTGCATCACATCGCATTTCGAACGAAGGACGATGCCGAACAGGTTCAATGGCGCGAACACTTGGTTGACCTTGGATATAACGTGACGCCAGTAATCGATCGCACTTATTTTCATTCCATTTATTTCCGCGAACCGGGCGGCGTACTGTTCGAAATCGCGACCGAGCCACCCGGTTTCACTTTGGACGAAAAGCTGGAAGAACTCGGCACGCATTTGCGGCTTCCGCCGTGGATCGAATCGGCGCGTTCACAAATCGAAGAAATTCTGCCGCCGATCCAAGTGCCCGCTAAATCATGAGACCGCAGCCAGACTTTCTTCATGAATTCGCCCCCGACCCGGAACATAGACCTCCAGGTCTGTGTGCCTAGCGGAGTTACACTCCGCCGAACGTGCCAAACAGCCCGATGTCCCGAATGCAGACAGCGGGTTGCCAAACCCGCTAGCCGCACAGGCTACAAGCCTATGTTCCAATTTGCTCGCCGATGTTGATTTGGCGGCGAAAACATAATACTCAACATCATGAAAGCATTGAGAAAGGCGCACTCACTTCGCCGCAAGCGGCGCCTTGGTCGGATCGGCTCAGTTCAGACCAAACGTAAATTCGCTGACGATCCCATTTTCCGTTTGCACGAACTGGCGGAGCCTATTGGTCCCCTAGCGAATGCGCAAATCGACGCAACGATTTATGGCAAGTGATCGATTCCCGAGCCAATCTAAATCATGAAGCTGCAGCCCGATTTCATTCATGAATTTGTTCCAGGTAGCTCTTCACGCACACTTTTGCTTCTACACGGTACAGGCGGAAACGAACGCGATCTCATTTCGCTCGGACGCGAACTGGATCCGAATGCCTCATTGCTTAGCCCACGCGGTAAAGTGCTCGAAAATGGAATGCCGCGGTTCTTTCGACGCCTGGCCGAAGGCGCATTCGACTTGGAAGATCTAAAATACCGCACGAACGAGCTGGCGGATTTCGTCGCAGTGGCCGCTCAACATTACGGATTCGCCAGGGATAACATCATTGCAGTTGGTTATTCTAACGGCGCCAACATCGCCGCAAGCATGTTGTTACTCCGGCCAGAGGCGTTGCCCGCTGCAATCCTGTTTCGGGCGATGGTTCCGCTTTTTCCCGAAAGGCAACCAAATCTCTCGTCTGTTCGCGTTTGGATCGGCGCGGGAACAAACGATCCGATCATCCCGATGTCTGGGACCAAGGCCCTTGCTGAACTTTTGTCCAATGCCGGCGCAAATGTCACGATCGCTATTTCCAAGCTGGCCACGAACTGACGTTGGCCGACGTAGAAAGTGCGCGAGAATGGCTGATGACATTACAATGATCAAAAGCAGCGAAGTTCAAAAAGCTCGGCCGCGCCGTGGACCATCGCTCTGCACAGGTTTCTTGAAGTCTCGGTGGGAATTATCGTCGCTCTCGGGGTCGTAGCAGTGTGGCCGGAACAGCGACACCTTTCACGCGATACGACCGCTGAATAGAGCGGGTATCCTTGCCCAGCAGCTGGTATTGGATGCTTTGGGGCACCTCCGGTACAGCGGGATCGCTCCGACCAGCCATGCAGCCATGCGCGGCGCAGGAGCACAGCCATCGTGGCTGTGGGGCCGGCAGGCATCTTGCCTGCCGAGAATAGTCATCCACCAGGCGAGACGCCCGTTGGCCCCACAGGCAAGATGCCTGTGCCACGTTCTGTTAGCGGGCGTCTGCTGCTTCCCTCGCTATCGTGCCAAGCACGGCGTCCATACTATTCACGACTGATTCTGCCTGAGCTACATTATGCCGCCGCGCGATCCAGCCAGGTTCATTGTGCGAAAGCCATGTTTTGCCTGCGGCGTCCTGCCAGACGAGTGCTTTCAACGGCAGATCGATCCCGACTGTCTGGGCCGACTGCATTAATGGTGTGCCGCCGCGCGCATTACCAAAGATGATGAGTTCAGTTGGCCGCAATTTTAGTCCGACTTCCGCCGCGCCTGCGGCGTGATCGATCCGGGCAAACACCTTCATGCCTGTCGCGTTAATCTCTGCCACCAAACGATCCATCGTTTCCTTTGGACCAAAGCTGCTCGGGATGCTGGTCAACCCTTCAATGGCACCTAATGAGTCAGACGCCGGCATATACCAGTCTGGTAAAGAAATTCCCGTCGATAACGAAGCCGCCCCATATCTCATTTTTGGAGCGGCGTTAACAGTGGTTCTTTCGTGTCCGTATCCACCACCATCACGGCCAGCATCTTGGCAGGTTCGGTCTTGCTCGCATTCTCATCAACACTGTGTCGATCACCAGGCATCTCGGCGAAGTTCTGTCCGGCTTTATAAACAACGGCCGGCCCATCATTGGATTTGCGAGTAGTTGTCTTGGTTTCTATTTGGTGGGTACCAACACCGGGGCGCCTTTGTCCTTCACGAAGAAAACTACGAATTTCGCCGGTTTGGTTTGGCTAGCGTTTCGCCCGACGACGTGAACATCCTCAGGGCCTTCATAGAAGGTCTGACCAGGTGTCAGAGTTACTTCCTTCCCGCCCCTGACCTGCATTACGATCGAGCCTTCCAGCACATAAATAAATCCATGCGCGTTGTGGCGATGGATTGGGTCCGAGCTGCCCGGAGGATACTCAATCAGGAGCATCAAACCTTCCTTGCCAGGAAGATCCGTCAGGTCTTTCGAAAAGAGCTGTGTCAACTTCGCCTCTACTGGTTCCGTCGTGGCGGCCGTTGCTGAGCCCACGCCGAAAGCGGCGGCGATGAGTGTGCAAACAATAAGTGCGTATGCTTTTAAAGTTCGAATTCGTTTCATTGTGATGTTCCTTTCGGTTATGTGGTTTGGTTCTTCTTGAGATGTTTAAGGAGAGGTCCTTCCTTCCTGGGCTCTTTCTAAGCTGTGGAGCGCTTCAGCCAGTCTTCGTAATGCGTCGGGCCGAGGCGGACGTTATCGCCGGGAACAAGGCTTTGATCATTCACCGCTATCCCGAAGTAACCAGCTTTGTCGTCGATGATCACCTTCCGGGTGTCGCCCGTTGCACTTAGAGTATTGCCGGACAAGTTCATCCTGCCGGATGCGATCAGGCCCAGCCACTTCAACCATGCCACTCACCGGTTGCCCAAGGGCTACCTCTGCCACCGCGGCAGCCACATCATCCGAAGCCATTGGCTGCATAAGGACTGATGATAACCGAATCGTTGAACCGCCGGTTGACGATTGAGCGATGCTCTTCACGAACTCGAAGAACTGCGTTGCGTGCACGATCGTAAATGGAATCCCGGAAGCCTTAATCAGATTTTCCTGGGCCAACTTCGCGCGGAAGTAACCACTTAAGGAACCGGGACCACTTCCAGTCAGGCGATCGGTGCCGACTACCGACAGCGCCACATGATGCTTCACGCCGGCGGCCTTTTCCGCGGCAAGAAGATTGCGACCTGACGTTTCGAAGAAGTCCATAGCAGGCTTGTCTTCGAAGGAAGGTGAGTTCGCCACATCAACGACCACCTGAGCTCCTGTTAGCGCTTCAGCTAATCCCTCACCCGTGAGCGTGTTCACGCCGCTAGAGGGTGATGCCGCCACCACCTCATGACCACGTTGGCGAAGAATGTTTACGACCTTTGATCCAATGAGGCCGGTGCCGCCAATAACGACGATCTGCATTTTGTTATTCATATGCGTTTGTTTCTCGAAGGATTGTTTTGGCTCAAGCTTAACCTTTGAAAAACGCGAGCAGGTCGGCGTTGATGATGTCGGCTTGCGTCGTGATCATGCCATGAGGCAAATCTTTATATGTCTTCAGCGTGCCTTTCTTGAGGAGCTTGGCTGAGAGTGGACCGGCGGCCTGATAGGGAACGATCTGGTCGTCCTCGCTATGCATGACCAGAACCGGCACCGAAATCTTCTTCAGATCTTCCGTGAAGTCAGTCTGCGAGAACGCGACGATGCCGTCATAATCCGCCTTGGCGCCGCCCATCATGCCCTGGCGCCACCAATTCCAAACGAGAGGCTCGATCGTTTTCACGCCGGGACGATTGAAACCGTAGAATGGACCGGCCGGGAGATCATAATAGAACTTGGCCCGGTTGGCGGCGAGCTGGGCCTGGAGATCGTCGAACACCGATTTGGGCAAGCCTAACGGATTGGCCGGCGTCTTCACCATCAGTGGCGGCACGGCGCTGATGATCGCCGCCTTCGCCACGTCATTATCGCCATGACGGCCGAGATAACGCACCACCTGGCCGCCGCCGGTGGAATGGCCAACGTGAATCGCATCTTTCAGGTTGAGATGATCGGTGACGGCCTTCAGATCATCGGCGTAATGATCCATGTCGTGTCCACCGTCGGTTTGGGTCGAGCGGCCATGTCCGCGCCGATCACTCGCAATGACGCGGTAACCTTTGCTCAGGAAAAAAAGCATCTGTGGGTCCCAATCATCCGCTGATAGCGGCCAGCCGTGACTGAACACAATCGGCTGCCCGCTGCCCCAGTCTTTATAATAGATGTCGATGTTCGCTCCGTTTTCTTTTCCAACTGTGACGTATGGCATACTGAATTTCCTTTCGGTTGAGTTGCACTTGGAGATGCGCCGCCCCGTGGCAGAATCAGCCCAACGAAATGCTCGTTCTTGCACGTGGCATTTCAACGTTACGTTTGTGTGATTTTTCAAACCTGGCGTTGTGCCAGCCGGTATTCAGCAAATAGTCGGAATAACAATGGCTTCCGACAAAAATTCCGGGCTGATCGACATTCCTAGCAATCACTCGGTCGATGAAACGGTCGAAAAGCTCAAAGCGATTCTTCAGGCAAAAGGAATTACACTGTTCGCGCTCGTCGATCACAGCGGAGAAGCCGCGAAAGTAGGAATGAAAATGCGTCCGACCAAGCTACTGATTTTCGGAAATCCAAGAGCAGGTACGCCGCTCATGCTGGCTGCGACCGGCAGCGCCATCGATCTTCCGCTCAAGATTTTGATCTGGGAAGACGGCAACGGCAAAGCCTGGATCACTTACAACGATCCGGTCTATTTGCAGCGGCGGCATCAAATTCCTTCGGACTTGTTGCGAAACATTGAGGGGGTCGCGGCCCTGGCGAAACTGGCCGCGGAATAACGATCGCCTTTTCGAACGGTTCGACATACTCGGCATCTTTATTGAAACCCGTTGGTCACGACGCGACCAGCCGCAACACGAGCGCAGCCACCGCCAGCAGGAGGAACACGACCGCGAGGCCGAATGAGTAGTCGTGCGCGCGCAAGTGAGTGATGATGGCAGCGACAAAAAACAGGACGAGGCCGACCGCCGCGGCGATACCGATTTGCGGCACGGCGATTCCGACCGGCAATCCAATTGCGCCTGCGGCTTTGAGGATCCCTAGCACGGTTATCCACGATTCCGATACGCCGACTTTCCGCGCCGCCGCCGCTCGTCCTACAGGTTATACGCCAGCTTATGTGTCGGCTGGTAAAGCTGCATGTCATCCGCGCCCGGCACGATCATCATGATCATGCGGCCGTACTCGCGTTCCTCAATTTCTTCTCGGAACTGCGCGCCTTTCGCCCGCAACTCATCCACCGTCGCATCGATGTCATCGCACATGATCGCGATCGAGTGCTGCCGCGGGTGATCATACGTTTTGCTGTCCCAGACGCTGTGCGTCGGGTGCACACCCATCTCGCTCACACCAAAATGAGCCGCGTGGAGCGAAGCGATTTACGCGGCGTTGTCGGAGTAAATTAAGCTGTGAATTGACGTGATCATATTGTTTGCAACTTGGATCGAGACGCGCGGCTGGAAAAAGCGCCTCGTGATTACCGCGCG
>CAVSMG010000012.1:0-7821 GCA_963728955.1 uncultured Verrucomicrobiae bacterium | reverse complement strand
GCCACGGCGAATCCGTCCTGTGGCGGACTGACATTGAGACTGCGCCTTTGGCGCTAAACACAAAGTTCATCGCTTAGACGTTACTCCCGCTCCATTTGAGCTTTTGCCGGACCACGCTGAAGAACGACGCATCGGGCAATGAAGCCAGCGGAAGCGTCTTCTTTGCTTTCCGCACGGTGATAAGCGAGCCGCGCTCAACGTGAATCGGCCTGCGGCCATCCAGTGTCAGGTAAACCGGATAATCGGGGTCGCTCGCTTCGATCTCGATGATCGAAGTATCCGCAACGATGATTGAGCGGTTCGTAAGGACGTGTGGACAAATCGGTGTGATTACGAAAACGCCCGACTCGGGATCGAGAATGGGACCGCCGGCCGATAACGAGTAAGCGGTCGAGCCTGTGGGCGTCGCCACGATCAGCCCGTCGGCGTTGAACTCGGTCAGCGGTTCGCCATTGACTCGCGTGCACAGAAGCACCAGGCGCGAAAGTTCGCCGCGGCTCAGGACGGCATCGTTCAATGCGAGCATTTTGTCCGTCCTTTTATCGCCAAGACTGACCCGGGCCTCGAGCAGTGCGCGGTGACTAAAGTTGATGCGATCCTTTGCGATGCATTCGACGGCTTCGCGATAATTCGACGAACTCACGGAAGTGAGAAACCCAAGCGAACCGACGTTGATGCCGAAGATCGGTTTCGTCGTCTCGCCGAGCTGGCCGATGACGCGCAGAATGGAGCCGTCGCCGCCGGCTACAACCAATAGATCAGTCGCAGCTGCGAGTTCCGGCACCGGACATCCTGATTCTTGTCCAGTAAGGCGCGCGGTTTCCGTTTCGAACAGGGTGGAAATCGAGAACCGGTTGAATTCCTCGGCAATGGCGTTGATCAACTCTGCGACGCCCCGCTTTCCGGTATGAGCTATCAAGCCTATGGTTTTCGTATGCATGCGAAGAATTCCTGGTTGCCGTCCGCACCCTTGATAGCGGTTGGCACGATGCCGGTCACAACATGATCTAGATCGTTCACAAACGCGACGATCTTGTCTTGTGCCTTCTGGTGCAAGCAAGGATCGCGAACGATTCCCCCTTTTCCCACATCGGCGCGTTGCAACTCAAACTGCGGTTTGACCAGGGCGAGAATCACGCCGGCTGGTTTCATCAGCGCGAATGCGTTCAGCAGGATCAGCGTCAGGGATATGAAAGAAACGTCAATAACGCAAATATCGACAAGCTCCGGTACGTGGTCGCGTGCGAGAAACCGCGCATTGATCTTTTCGAGAACAATCACGCGCGGATCCGACCGAAGTTTCCAGTCCAATTGACCATAACCAACGTCAAGCGCATAAACCTTTTCGGCGCCGCGTTGTAAGAGGCAGTCGGTAAACCCTCCGGTTGAGGCCCCAATGTCCAACGCGGTTTTTCCCTGCACATCGATGTGGAAATGGTCGAGCGCCGGTGCCAGCTTCAGCGCGCCCCGGCCGACATATTGTCGCGCTGGCTTTACCGTGATCACAGCACCTTTGTCGAGTAGTTCTGACGATTTTGCGGCGGTCCGCGTGCCGACGGTCACCTGCCCGGCTAATATCGCGCGCTGCGCTTGCTCTCGACTTGGAAACACTCCCCTCCCGACGAGAAGCTGATCAAGCCTTAGCTTTTTCGGCATGTTTTGTTCGCGAAACGGTTACTCCATGGTGGCGTTCGGTAGTTCCAGCCCAAAATATTTTTTCGTGAATGCAAGTAATAGTGATGCTAAACGCCTTGTAATTGAGCTCTTATTCACTGGCTTCATTCATAAGAATTACCTTCCGGTTCTTCATTCCTGGTAGAGACGCCGCCCCGCGGCGTCCGGTCGGCGCGGCACGCCGACCCTACCTCTGCGTGCTCAGCAATGAGTTTCTCCACAGATGCCACATCTTCACTCGACGCGCGCCGGCGTTGGTATTTTCGCGCCAGGATGTCTTTCAGGTCCAATAAATCCTCCAGCAACGGGCGGTCGTAATAGGTCCAGTCCAGATCGCCGGCCGCTTTCGCCTGAAGTCGCCACCTGCCACCGAACCTCGTCGCGCGCACTTCGCGCTTGCTCCCCTGCTCGTCCCTGTTGGTCCATATGTGTTGACTCCGCATGGCGCTAACGCCTTACATTAGCAGGCTTGAAAGACGCGGCTAGATTAGCAGCCTATTTTATCGCGGTCGTCGTTGTCGGAGCGCTCCTTGCTCCAATTCTTTTCTGGTCAGCAAATTGGCTTGCAGCGCAGGGTGCGTTCTCGTTTCTGGCGAAATACGATTTCCACAGGTTCTTTCATCGCGCCGTCCTGGTCGCTGCTGTCGTTTTACTCTGGCCGCTGCTGTGGGTCAGTCATGTGCGACGGCTGAATGATCTGGGTCTCGTCCGCAATCCGCATTGGGTGCGCGATTTAGGCGCGGGTGCCCTGCTTTCGATCGTTCCCCTGCTCTTTTGCGCCGTTTTGCTGATTAAATTTCATGTTTACTCTTTTCGGCATGTTTTTGTCTGGCCGCGTTTTGGCAAGGTGCTGCTTGCGGCGATCAGTGTTCCGTTGATTGAAGAAACGTTCTTTCGCGGGATCATTTTGGGCATTCTACTCAGGAAAACTCGAAAATTTCTCCCGATCATTTTCGTGTCCGCACTGTTTGCAGCCGTACATTTTTTGAAAGGATCAGAACGCGAACCTGCAATCGTTACGTGGACATCTGGTTTCCAATCGATTGCCCATGCGCTCGCAGGTTTTGGAGACCCGCTTATGGTCGTGTCGGCATTCGCCACGTTGTTTCTGATCGGCTGCATTCTCGCTGATGCGCGCGTCCTTACGAATTCATTGTGGCTGCCGATTGGCCTGCATGCTGGATGGATCTTTGCCACCGGGATGTTTGGTTTGCTGGCGCGCCGGCAAATTGTTGCCTTTCCGTGGCTGGGTAAAAACCTGCTTGTTGGGATCGTACCGCTGTGCCTGGCGGCAGTAACATGGATACTAATGCGGTTCTGCTTAAAAAATGATCGCGCTTCAAAAGTCTGAACTATTCCAGGCGACGGTGTCGCTGTTGTATCCGGCGACGTGCACGATTTGCGGGAAAAATCTCCGGGCCGGCAGATATCTCTGCGACGGATGCGAAACGAAGGCGATGCGCATCGTCGCACCGTTTTGTGAGAAGTGCTCTGAACCGTTTGAAGGCTCTATCACCAGCGTCTTTAGCTGCGCCAACTGTGCGCATCGCACCATCTACTTTGACGCGGCGGTGGCCGCATATCGCGGCCGGGGTATCGTTCGGGAAATCATCCACGAATTTAAATACGCACGTCAGATGCATCTTCGTCATCTTATAGGGCGCTGGCTTCGCGCTGCGCTGGCTGATGAACGTCTCCGCGACATTTCGTTCGACCTCATTGTGCCGGTGCCATTGCATCCCGCGCGACAACGCGAACGCGGCTTCAACCAGGCCAGTCTGCTTGCGGAATCGCTCAGCGCGGAGATTTCACTGCCGTCCAGGCCGGTGCTTGAACGGATTCGTTACACCACCACACAAACCGCGCTCGATCGTTCCGAGCGCATGGAAAATTTGCACAATGCATTCCGTTTACGAAAAAACGCGAACGTGCGAGGTTTGCGCGTGTTGTTAATCGATGACGTGCTCACAACCGGCTCTACCTTGAGCGAGTGCGCGCGGGTCTTAAAACGTGCCGGCGCAATCTCGGTTCACGCCGCCACCGCAGCCCGCGCATAACCAATGGCAATTTTCAAAAAACCGGCAATCAAGGCCGAAGGCAAAAAACGTGAGATGCCTCGCGGCGTTTTTCAGAAATGTCCCGGGTGCGGGCAAGTCGTGCCCGAAAGTGAGATTGCGCAAAACCAACGTGTCTGTCCGCGTTGCGATTATCACCACGCGCAGCCTGCCATCGAGCGAATCCAGAGTCTGCTCGACGCGGAGAGTTTTGTAGAGATGGACGCCGACCTGAAGTCCGTGGACGTGCTTCGGTTTCAGGGCATGGCGACATACAAGGATCGCCTCAAAAAATATCAGGAGAGTACGGGCTTGGTTGATGCAGTGATCAGCGGGCATGGCATTCTCGACGGCTACAAGGTTGCGATGGCGGTAATGGATTTCGGCTTTCTCGCTGCCACCATGGGCTCGGTTGTCGGCGAGAAAATCACGCGCACGATTGAATACGCTACCGCGCAGCGCTGCGCACTGATCATTGTCGCTGCATCCGGCGGGGCGCGCATGTACGAGGGAATGTTAAGCCTGATGCAGATGGCAAAAACCAGCGGGGCACTGGCGCGTCATGCCGAAGAGAAGCTGCCATACATTTCGGTTCTCACGAACCCTACCACCGCCGGCGTGATGGCCAGCTTTGCTTCGTTAGGCGACGTGATCATTGCCGAACCAAAAAGCATGATTGGTTTCGCGGGACCACGCGTGATCAAGGAAACCACGCATCAGGATCTGCCGGAGAGATTTCAAACCGCAGAATTTCTCCAGGAGCACGGCTTAATCGATATGATCGTGTCGCGGAAAAAATTGCGCGACGAAATCAGTCGGTTGCTCAGTTACTTTGCCGTGACGCCGTGAATGTGGGAGAGGCTTTGGTGCCGCGATCTCGGTTGTCATATAAAGAGGCGCTCGCATGGCTGTATAGTCTCCAGCGCTTCGGGATCAAGCTTGGGCTGGAAAACATCGAGCGTTTGCTCGACGCGCTCGGTCTGGGGAGCGCACGCGGCTCGCGTGCTGTCTTCGGCGGCTCGCCGAAGAGTTCTAGCAAAGTCATTCACGTAGCGGGCACAAACGGCAAAGGCTCTGTTTGCGCCATGATCGATTCCATCTGCCGCGCGCAAGGCTGTCGCACCGGCCTGTTCACATCCCCTCACCTCGTCACCTTTCGCGAACGCATTCGCGTAAATGGCGAAATGATTTCCGAGGACGCAGTTGCAGATGGTTTGATGGAGATTCGCGATCTGATCGCAGACTGGGACCCGCATCCGACTTTTTTTGAAGTCACCACTGCGCTGGCCTTAAAGTATTTCACCGATCCACCAGAACGCAGAGCGAAACATTACAGCGCTCAGCCCCTCACCCTCCCCTCTCTCCTCGAATCGCGGGGAGAGGATTAAGGTGAGCGGTGTCTCGCATCATCGCCACGCGCTCGATATTATCGTTCTGGAGACGGGCCTTGGGGGCAGGCTCGACGCAACCAACGCCATTCAATCCAATGTATCGGTCATCACGCCAGTTGATCTCGACCACGAAAATTGGCTGGGAAATACGTTGGCTGAGATCGCAGGCGAAAAGGCGGGAATTATCAAACCAGGCGTTCCGGTCGTTTCTGCCCCGCAGCGGGCCGAAGCCGAAGAAATTATCCGTGCGCGAGCTGCTGAATGCGGCGCGCCATTGCAAGTCGTAAGCGAAGCTTACCACCGGTCGTCCCTTGCGTTGCGTGGCGAATATCAAAAACAGAATGCCGCAGTGGCAATCGCCGCGGTTGAAGCCGCGAATATTCACGTCGACGAAAAAGCGATTGTTCGTGGTCTAGCGGCAATCGAATGGCCCGCGCGCTTCCAAAAATGGGACGAGCGTATCATCATCGACGGCGCGCATAATCCCAGCGCCGCGCGCCTTCTGGCACAAACGTGGCGCGAAGTTTTTGGCGATCAAAAGGCGACGCTGGTCCTCGCAGTTCTTGCCGACAAAGATTTGCGTGGCATGTGTGAAGCGCTGGCCCCGATTGCCGCGTCAGGTATCCTCCCAAAAATCCGCAGTGAACGCGCCGCTGCTCCGGAAGCGTTGGCGAAAGTTTTGTCCCTCATTAGTCCACCACTCCCCTACTCCGTCACTGCATCGGTCGGTGAGGCACTGGTTCTCGCGCGTGCGAAACCAAATCCGATTCTGATTACCGGCTCACTTCATTTCGCGGGCGAAGTTCTTGCACATTTGCGCGTCGAACCCGCTGCATTTGAAGAATGCACGCAATAGGTAGGGCGCAACCCCATAAAGGTGGAACGCGTTGGCCTCAACGCGTTGACCAAAAACTGCGGCTCCGCCGCCTCATATCTGCGCCTTCACGATCCAACTGCCATCCTCTACCTTTGACAGGTACGGCTGGGTAGCGCACTGCTTGCCGGCCCGTGTGCGGGCGTCTCGCGAGTTCGTTTCGGCGTCGCGCCCAAACAGGCTTCCTCGAAATGAGATGTTTCTTTGGTTGTGTGACTTTAACAGAGTTCGCGGCGGCGAGGGACCATCGCCAGACCCGCCAGGCGCGTGCGCTCCCCAGCAATCATTGCTCTATTCGTCCATTTCGGTTAGCAAACGCAATTGGCGAAAGGCTTCATAGACCACGTCGCGTGTATCAGCGTATTCCAGTCGCACTAATGATCTGCTAATCATGCGACACACGATGCGGTAGCCGCCAACACGCAACCGATAGAAACCTTCCAACTCACCTCGAAGCGGTTTGATGTCTCCCTGCCAGCGCTCCAATCCTTTAAGCGCGACGCGCACTCGCTGCTTCGGTTCAGGCGGCAAATTGCGCAACCATCCGGCCACTTGGTTAGAGGCCAAAATTCTCATCGTCCAAATTCAGGCGGCGATATCTGAGTTTGCCCGCCTTTGCTGCTCGCAGCGTCCGCATCGCCGTTGGATTGGCCAATAAATCCATTGTCTCAATCAGAGCCTCATAGTCCTCGATCGGCAGCAGGACGCTGACCGGCTTCTCATGGGTCGTAATCAAGATCGCCTTCTTGTCTCGGCACAACTTTGGCAACCCGCTTTGCGCTTTGCTGATAGACAGTGTGGGATACGTAGTCTTTGCCACAATTCTATGTAAACTGTGCACTATTCTCTGCTTCGCAAGTTCCGATGCCTTGCACGATGGTCGGCGGATACGCGCGCAGTGGTTCTGTAGCGACGCTCTCCGAGCGCCGAATCTAATTCGACCCGCGGTCACAGACCGCCGCTACAGCTCAATCCGCGGGAACAACGGAACCGGTTTGCCGACGACATGCCCGTCCGGCAATTCCCCCCACTCCGCGTCTGCGAGTGAGAACCGCTCTTCTTTGCCGCTCAATTCCATCTTCCAATTCAGTTGATCGAAAATTCCGTGCGCCGCTTTAGGCAACACCGGTGAAATCAAAATCGCGATGATGCGGAGAGATTCAGCTAAGGTGTACAGAGCATCATCGACCATACCTTGGGCGGTTAAATCTTTGGAGAGCTTCCACGGCGCGACAATCTCGATCTGATGATTGCAAAGCGTTGACAGTTGCCCAAGGCAATACAGTGCATCTGAAGGATCGAACTCGTCCAAAGCCATGGTCGGTACGCTCTCCGAGATCGGCAGCATCGTCTCGAAGCTTCGGAATCGGCCAGCTCAACGCCTGCCCTTGCTCACCACTAGAGAGTTCGATTCTCCACCCCTCCTCGGCTTGAATCTGCTTTAATCTTCCGTTGCGATACCTATGAGCCATATTCAGCGTTCGGTTCAATAAATTGCCCAACGTGTTGGCGAGATCTGTGTTGTAACGCTCTACCAGCCGATCCGCAGAAAAGTCCGCGTCCTGACCAGTGGCGATGTCGCTCATCAGATAATACCGAAGTGCGTCGGAGCCGTATTTGTCGGCCAGCACAAAAGGATCGATGATGTTGCCGATGCTCTTGCTCATCTTCGCGCCGCCGAGGTTCCACCATCCGTGGACTAGCAACTGCGGCATTTCGTCATCTGGAAATCCGAGCGCATGCAGCATAATGAGCCAGTAAATGCCGTGCGCGGGAACCAGAATGTCTTTCCCGATGATTTGGAGCGCGGGCCACTTATCCAGGAAGT
>CAVSMG010000011.1:0-26124 GCA_963728955.1 uncultured Verrucomicrobiae bacterium | reverse complement strand
ATCAGTGCGTGCAGTTTCATGGAGCGCGCCTATGCGAGCAACTCGAGAGGCAGTGGTGGCCCGATCGAACGCAACCGCGCAAGACAGAAGTGGTGGTCACTGAGATTGATTCCACCTATCTCAAAGGCCAACAGCACGGACCAGGACGTGGTCGGCCAAGGGCGCACTTTCCGATTCACTTGGGCTTACACTACAGCGGGCGAGAGCGGCGGTATCAAAAGCGGGGTTCCACTTCGGTGCGCCTGAAGAATAAGCGCTGGATCGTAAGCACTGAATCACTCTCGATCTTCGGGCGGCGGCTGGCTTGGCAGCGCTTACGTCATTTTGGGAGCGGCGCTTGTGAAGTGCTCTTAAGTGATGGGGACGAAGGACTCAAATGGATGCGGGAAAGGGAATTTGCTCAAAGCACTTGGTTATTGGATCGCTGGCACATCGCGCAGAACGTGCGCACGCTCTGTCGCGATGATGAGCGGGAACATCGTCGCATTATGGCCGCTGTATGGAGGAGCGACAGTGAAGCGGTCTTGGAAGCATTGCGTACCAGTCCCTATCGCGATACGCGTCCCTTGGAGTTTAACGCGCTCTTTGGCTACATCCTGGGCAACCGCGACGGGATCGACAACTGGCACTCGATCCCCGGCTCGCTTCGTCGCTCCTTTGGACGCAAACTCGCCCCGGTGCGAAGTGGCAGCGGAGTGATCGAAAAGAACATCGAAGTGCGCATCGGCCGCCGCTTCAAACGCCAGGGCCGCAGCTGGAGTCGGCGAGGCGCCGAACATCTGGCCCAACTGCTTTGGCTTCAAACGCATCCCGCCGATTGGACCCATTGGTGGAGCAAAACCGCTTTAGCTAAAACCAAAGTAAACCCAGGTTGGCCTTCATGCGCCCCACCGCCTAACTGACAATTGACCACCACTACCGTCAGGGTTGGGCGTAAGCGTTTGGTCCTTCCAATTGGGACGCGACCAATAGACGACCTGGTTGAAGTCGGCCTTGGCGGCAGGCATCGCCTGAAACATCAACTCGGCATTGACCGCCGGCATGCCCCAGATGACCGCTTCGACAGCGCGACGATAAAGCGCGCGCTCGGCTAGTTCAGCCGGTGAGAAAGCTTGGGAGTTTTCTCCTGCGCGAACGCAGACAAGGTTAGAATTGCGCTCAGCGCAGAGACCAGCGCGAGATCTATGAGTTTGGTTTTCACGGTGACTCTCTTTCATCCTTCTACTTAGGCACTGCTCATGAACTTTCTTTCTCGAAGGAACCCGTTGCTCATGCGGACAACGCCTCGAGCGGAAGGCCGAGCCACTTCGCCGCAGCGGCGCGATCCGTGAACAAGGCGACATGGAGCGGGGAATGGTCCGTTAGCATGGCGTGCAGCTTGGCATAATGCGCAGTGTCGGGGCCGGTGACGAAGAAAGCGGATTTGACTGCGGGCTCGGGCGCAGCCGAGAGGCGCCGGCCAGGCGCAACGTAAAAGGCAAACTCAAAATTAAGATCAAGCGCGTCGAGGGCTGACAAGTCAACGAATCGGTTGAGCGGCTGTCCGTTTCGTTTTTGGACAGTCTCAATGAACTCCACCATTTCGTTAACAGTTGATTCATCCAAGATGCCGCGCGGTCTCCAAAGAATAAGAGACAGATCTGAGGATGTTGGGCTTCTTAGCCTGCGCGAATGCCGCCCTCGGGACAATAATCGCCACCAGGAGTAAGAGAACTAGCGGAATTAAAATTAGTCTTGGTTTCATAGGAGTGAATTTGTTTCCTGCGGATTTGTTATTTGGTTCGGGTAAGAAGGTCATTTTGCTGGTGCAAAGATCTTCGCCCAATCGTCTTTCATGCTGATAACGATCCAGCCCTTCTTCTTCGCCTCAGCCATCAACGCATCGCTGAACGTTCCGATCTTTGACTCGGCGCCGTACGCGTACTCACGTTTGGCATCATCGTGATGGACCAGCATCATCAGTCGCGCACCATCTCCGGCCCCCGTGTATTCGAGCATTTGCTGGTCGCCGGTGGAATTGCCAAACGCCGCTTGCGGACGACGACCGATGACCATGTTGATCCCTTCCGGCTTACCGGTCTTGTCGTCGATCAGCAATACCTCGGGCAATTTGATCAGTTCGGGGCTACCTTCCCTGTTATACTCGTATTTCACCTTGCCCATGCTGCCGACGACTTGCTCAGGAGGCACACCGTAGACCCTCTCGGCAAAGGCACGAACAAACTCCTGTCCTCCGCCGGTCACGATATAGGTCTTGAACCCGTTAGCTCGCAGATATTGCATCAATTCGATCATGGGTTGATACACGCATTCGGTGTAAGGCCGTTTGAAACGGGGTTGCTTCGCTTCAGCGAGCCACTTTTTAACGATTTCCTGGAACTGTTGAACCGTCATCCCGCTGTGCGTAACCGCCACAACCTTTTCGAAGTCCTGAATACTGAACCTCTCCATCGCGGCGCGATCGTGCGCGAGGATTGACTTGAACGGTTCCGCGTCGCGCCACTCCGGATGCTGCGGCGCCTTCGCAATCACTTCGTCGATGGCGAAGGTTACTTGCGTGTAAATCGGCTGCTCAACCCAGAGCGTGCCGTCGTTATCAAAGGTAGCAATGCGTTCTTCGGGCTTAACAAAGTCCGGCGAACCTTCCTTCGTTGTCCGTCCGACGAACTCGACAATTGCCTTCTTCGCAGCGGTGTCATTCCACGATCGCAGCAGGTCCTCGGAGCGAACGTTCGTGGCGGCGCCAGCGAAGATAAAGATCAATAATACAGTGAGAGTAGGTTTGGTAGTGAGTTTCATAATGCGGCTCCCTTTCGATTGTTTTCACAGTAGAACTAGCGGTGGAATGGTTAGTTGCCGGTGGCCAACGGAATATTCACTTCTTCCTTCTTGAGCGGGTCCCGAACCCACTGAACCTTCGTATGCGTAGAAGGAGAAAAACGTCGTGCGTTCAGCGGCCATAAATTTACGTTTTTGGGCGCGACAGTTAGTCCTTTACCATCAGAAAGCGCGCGGTCCCCATGCCCCGTACCAGCCCCAGGCACCTGCGCGGTCCATTTCCGCCGCCATGTAGTAGTTCTGAGCAATCTGCTGCTGAATAGCCATCTGCTGGTAGCGTTGATACTCTTGCTCCCGGCCGACATAGGCGACGCCTGCTTTTTCGTCCTTATAAACGTAGAATACTCCTTTCCCGGGCACGGCCGCCCTTTCAACTTGGTAGGGCGGAAGCGCGGCATAAAGTTCCTGTTGCTTCGGTGTTTGCGGCGTGTGCGCGTGAAACCCCGCAGCACTGAGCAAAGCAGTTGTGTTGCCTGATCCCACCCCGGCGCAACCAGCGACAAAGAGAGCGGCAGCCCCGGCAGCGAGGATGAGAATAACGTTCAGTGGCATTTGTTGTGTTTTCATAGTTTTCATAAAGCGTACCTGCTGTAAGCGAATCGAGCAGATGTTGTCGAGGCCGAAGTATCTCGTCCTCATTGCCCAGCTGCATGCGACAGAGGCCATCTCACCGGGAGATTAGACAATAAGAGTTAAGTCCTGCGCAGTGAAGGTATGAGTCACAAAGCAAAAGAACTTTAGTCCCGGCTCAGCGCATCACGGACGGCGGAGATGAATTTTTCGTCGTCGAACGGTTTCATGAAAAATGCGACAGGGCCGATGGCCATCGCGGTTGCGCGCGCTGCCAGGTCTTCGCGCGCCGTGATAACAATCACTTTCGTGCGCGGTGAAATTGCGCAGAGCCGGGCCAGCACTTCCAAGCCGGTCACGCCATCCATCCAAATATCAGTCACGACAACAGGAACATGATTTTTGCCGGCATGTGCCAGAAAATCTTCCGCTTTATTGAACGGACGGACCTTGAATCCTTCGGACGCGAGCAAGTATTGCATCGACTTGAGGACGGAAGGATCGTCGTCTAGCAGACAGACCTCGTTTGCTTCAGTGTCAGTCGAGTTGCTCATGCTGCTGCTTTGCTCTTTTGAACTTGGCCGGGTGCTGCCGGCAGACGAACGACCATGCGCGCACCGCGATCGGGCGCGTTTTCTGCCGTAATCGTGCCGCCGTGCGCTTCGACAATTGATCGGACGATAGCCAGCCCCATGCCCATTCCCTTTTGTTTCGTGGAAAAGAAGTGATCGAAAACTTTGTCCGGCTGATCCTTCGGCAGCCCAACTCCGAAATCGCGTACGCTAACTTCGGCCACATCTCCCATATCCGAACGGGTGCTAATAATGATGCGTCGTTCCGCCGGCGGCAGTTGTTCAACGGCGTCGAGCGCGTTGATGATCAGGTTAAGCAACACCTGCTGAATTTGAACAAGAGCGGCTTGTACCTGAGGAAGGTGCGGATCCAGTTCGGTAGTAACAACACTTTCCCGATTGAGGATGTCCGAGCTAACAAGACGAACCGTATCGGTGATAACAGAATTGAGGTTCACCAGAGTGTGCACACTTGGCTCCTTGCGCACCAAACTTCGGATACCACGAATTACTTCGCCTGCGCGTTGACTGTCGGCAACCATGTCCTGTAGTAATTGTCGCAGCAATTCTGGATCGGTGTTTCCATGCTCAAGGAAACGGCGGGCCGCGGAGGCATTGTTCGCAATCGCGGTAAGCGGTTGATTTAGTTCGTGCGCGAAGGACGCAGTCATTTCGCCCATCAAGGCCACCCGATTTCGATGCGCCATCTCTTCACGTTGGACTTGCAGTTGAAGCGCGGCCTGCTTTTGCGGGCTGACGTCGACAGTTACTCCGATCGTTTGAATGATTTGCCCCTCGTCGTCTTTTACACAATGACCGCGCATGATGACCCACCGCACTTTTCCGTATGGCAAAAGAAGGCGATGCTCGCTCTCGAACTTTCCGTGAATTGCGCACGCAGAATCGTATTCCGCTTTGACTTTCGCCCGCTCGTCGGGATGAACGCGCGAAAGAATCGAGTCGCAAGTCAATCGCTCTTCTGGCGCAAAACCATAAATCGCGCGGCCTTTCTCGCTCATCCAGACCTCGTTTTGTTCAGGATACAGACTCCAAAAAGCGAGATCCGCCGATTCCGCAGCCAGACGGATGCGCGCTTCGCGCTCACGTAAAATTTGCTGTTGTCGCTGACGTTCAATTGCGATTCCGGCGATATGCGTGGCGATGCTGGTGAGCCGCTCTTCTTCCGGAAGCGGTCCGCGTTTTTCTTCGCGGTACATCGCGAATGATCCCAAAACGTCGCCTTGAGCGGAAATAATCGGGCTCGACCAGCATGCACTCAGTCTGCAGATTTTTGCGAGGTCTCTATAATCCGCCCACAGCGGGTCGGTCATTACATCGGTGACAACGACGCGCCGGCGCAAATACATCGCCGTGCCGCAGGAACCGTTGCGCGGTCCGATTGGGGCGCCGTTTACCTCTTTCACGTACGTTTCCGGCAAGTGCGGAGCGGCCCCATGTTGCACATGTTTACCATCGCGACTCAACAAAAGGATGGAACAGCGTAATCCTTCAGCCTGGCCTTCCATCAAAAGAACGAGACTGGCCAGGATTTCGGGCAGAGGTTTGTCCGCCGCGATCATCTCCAACACCTGGCTTTGGCCGGCCCGGAAAAATTCTTCCTCCTTGATCTCGGTGATATCGCGGCAAACAATTACTCCGCCTAACAAGTCGCCGTTGGGCGCGCGCAATGGCCGGCCGGTAATGCGGGTCCAGAGTCCCTTCGGAACCCTTTGATTTCGAACAAACATTTCGACGTTGTTCACTTCCTCGCCACGAATTGAGCGCGACAGCGGCAATTGATCGTACGGAAACAACGTGGTCTTGTCCGGGAGAAAGAGCCCGTAGCGCTGCGACAATTCATTCACCGGTACCTCGCCCGCGCCGCTGCCAAACATGCGCTCCGCCGCCGGATTGAAGACAAGAAAGTTACCGTGCTTGTCCGCTACGATTACCGGGTCGCCCATCTCGGACAAAATCGAATGAAGGATTTCGCTTGTTCGCGATAGTTCATCGGCCGCCACTTTGCGCTCGATCGCCAAATCCAATTGCGCCGCGACTGCCGTGATCACGTTGACTAACGCCTCGTTTTCACTTCGCGATTCACGCAAGAAGAATTCGATGACGGCAATGACTTCCGCGCCGGAGAGAATAGGAATTCCGACGGCAGCTCTTAGTCCTACCGCTCGGGCCGCTTGTATTCGCGGGAAATTCAGATCGGTCGTGACGTCCTCAATCCAAGCCGGCTGTTTCGACTTCCACACGCGCCCCGGAAGTCCGACACCGCTCTCGAAATGCGATTTCGCAGAGATGGTTCGAAACTGATTCAGATCGTTAGCGGAGCCGCAAAACCAGACTGGTCCGCAGACGAGATAAGTCTTGTCCTGATTTGGGATCCAGGCCTGACCAAGTGCCCAGCCCGTTTTCTCGCAAACGCGCCGAAGCACGATTTCCAGTGCCGACGAGAGGTCGGCGGCAGCTGCTACCTCCAAGGTGATTGTTTGAAGGAGATTGAGCTGTTCGTCTTGCTCCTTGCTGCTCATAAACCCAGATGTTTCAAATTAAGAATCAGGCAGCAATTCTAAAATGAATCCATGATCGATCGATGTTGGACTTAGGTCTTACTTTAACGCGCAGTATAGCCGCCATCGACGGCAAAAGTTTGGCCGACCGCGAAAGAGGCGAGGTCGGAACACAGGACCAGCACCATGTTCGCGATCTCTCCCGGTTGGGCAAAGCGGCCGATCGGAGAGTTCGCCAGGAAAAAGTTGCGCATTTCAGGATCGTCGAACCAATGTTTCGTCATCGGCGTTTTCACCAACCCAGGCGCGATCGCGTTGATCCGAATTCCCTGGCTCGCGTACTCGATTGCCGCCGCTTTAGACAAACCGATAACGGCATGCTTCGCCGCCACGTAGGCGCTGATCCCGCGTTCCGCGATCAGGCCCGCGATCGACGCGTTGTTGACGATCACGCCGCCTCCTGTCTTGAGCATCTGCTGAATTTCATACTTCATTGCCAGAAAGACTCCTTTTACATCGACGGCGAAAGTTTGATCGAACGTCGATTCCTCGGTGTCCGCCAGCATAGCCATCGCGGGGAGAACGCCCGCATTATTAAACGCGCAATCCAATCGGCGGTAAGTCTGCGCCGCAGCTGCAATAAGATTTTTCACTGTTCTGCGTTGCGCACATCCGTCTGGATGAAGACTGCCTCGCCGTCCTCACGCCTGATTGTCTCGGCTGTTTCTTCGCCTTCGGGATTGATATCGCCGATCACAACCTTCGCGCGATGCCGCCCAAATAGAATGGATACAGCACGTCCGATCCCACTGCTCCCGCGGGTGATCAGAACGACCTTACCCGCGAAGTTGAAGTCTTGGTTCACGGTTTCGAACCGCCAGCATCGCTTATTTTGATGTCGTCATCACGACAGATTTCACGCAGCGAAAACCGAGATGGTCCGTGCCCGTGTTGATTTCACCTTTGCCACGCGTGCCGACTATGTAGCGGGAACAATACTGCTCATTGCAAAGAAACGAGCCGCCACGATGGACACGCTTCTTCTCGTTAGGCTCAGCTGGATCAAATGGCGAGTCCGGCCCCTGCGGGTTGCGTGCGATACCGCCTTTGCCCGTCAGCGTCTCGTAGTAATCGGGGCGATACCAGTCGCTGCACCATTCCCAAACATTGCCGGCCATGTCGTAGAGGCCGTAGCCATTTGGCGGAAAAGATTTCACAGGGGCGATGCCGGCGTAACCGTCTTCGCGTGCGTCTTTCATTGGAAATTTTCCCTGCCACGTGTTGGCCATCCATTTCCCGTCGGGACGGAATTCGTCGCCCCACACGTACGTCTTTCCTGACAAACCGCCACGCGCCGAAAATTCAAACTCCGCTTCGGTCGGCAAACGTTTACCCGCCCATTTCGCGTAAGCTTCCGCGTCAGGGTACGCAATCTCCACCGCGGGATAGTTCTCCTTACCTTTAATATCGCTTTGCGGACCGAACGGGTGACGCCAGTTCGCGCCTTTCACGTAGCTCCACCATTGATAATGATCGTTGAGGGGAACTTCCTGATCCGTCGGCGCAAACACGACTGCTCCCGCCACCAGATTCTCCTCCGGCGCAGTTGGGAATTCCTCCTTTGTTGGTGTGCGTTCAGCGATGGTGACATAACCCGTCGCCTTAACGAATTTCTCAAACTGCGCGTTTGTCACCGTGGTCGCATCCATCCAGAAACCGTTCACGTAAACTCGGTGCACAGGTTCCGAATCATTTGAGCCCATCGGCATTTCCCGGCTGCCTTTCCCACTGACCGCCGCGCCCATGGAAAATTCGCCGCCGGGAATCCAGACCATGCCTTGTGGCGCGGGGCCAGGCGGGCCGGTTTTGTTGGGAATTGTCGCGGTAAACGCTGACGACGCGGATGTCTCCGCATGAGCGATGGCGCCATCAAGAATAAGGAAAACCGCAAGAAGCTTGCCAGCGAGCTTGTTTTTCAGAACGCAATTGAGCTTTTCCAGGACGGCCCGCCCTCCACTCAATGAAAACAACGACATATGCAGGCAACCTACGGTATCCCAATTAATCCTCAGCGATTTCTTTCACATCTTCCTGTTCCCGGACCTTTTTCTTGTCCTGGGCACTAAGGTTAAGAGACTTTACGTCGACTTTAATTTTCTTTATCGCTCCGGTAAACTTATTGTCTCTTTCTTTATAATCGTTCGATACCGGTGTTTCATTATCCATCCCCACATCAACACCCTCATCGGCTGAATAGGCGTAGGGTTGTGTCTTTGGTATTTTCCCTTCAGCGACTTTTTGCCCATCTACGGACAGAACGGATTGCCCACCGGCTCCCGGTTTGCCACCATCAAATACAAAATCGTATTTAATCGTATGCTTTCCGGCAGCAATGGGATTTGATGAGGCAATGTTAGTATGTTCAAGCCCAAAATAGTTATATTCGTGATGAAGCTTGCCGGCTTTCATATAAAGGGTCCACCCGCCAAAGCGACCGGCCTGGCAAATGATAACTCCGTTCGCATTGCCATCTGGCAACTCTACCTCCGCTGTTAGACTATAAGAGCGGTTCTTTGTGTTGATAAACGCGTTTTCCATTAAGCCGATAATACCCGGATAAACTGTGAGTGAAGTGCGGTTGCCCATTAGGTCGGGTCTCCCTGCTATGGCAGCATCGAATCGCTCGGACCTGCGATCGTCAATCGGCAGGACGTGGTATTGCTCCGCCGTCTTCATGAAGAGGTCCTGCATTTCCTTGAGTTTCGCAGGGTCTTTGGCGGCAAGATTGTTCGCCTCACTAAAATCTTGATCCACGTTGTATAGTTCCCACACGTCATCTTTTAGTGGCGGGAGCTTAGTCATTAGCCAGGGGATGGAATGGCGGGTGCATGCTACCCAGCCATCATGGTAAATCGCGCGGTTACCAAACATCTCGAAGTATTGCGTCGTATGGCGGTCCCTCGCTTTTGCATCGTCAAAAGTATAAACCATCGATGGCCCATCGAACGGTAATTGCTCCGTGCCATTGACCACCTTTGGAAAAGGTAAACCTACCGCCTCCAGCACAGTTGGGGCTATATCTACTACGTGACTGAACTGTGACCGGATCTCACCCCCGGCTTTGATTCGTTCCGGCCAATGCATTACCATTCCATTCCGCGTACCTCCCCAATGAGAAGCAACCTGCTTGGTCCATTGGAAGGGAGTATCCAGAGCATGCGCCCAGCCAATTGCATAGTGCGGGAAAGTGTTCGGACTTCCCCAGTCATCTATGTGATTCATCATTTGAGAAGCATTACCGACAATGCCGTTTAAGGCCATCATCTCGTTATATGTTCCTTCTGGTCCTCCTTCGGCGCTGGAACCGTTGTCACCCACGATGTAAATAAACAGGGTGTTATCCAGCACACCCATGTCCTGGAGTGATTGAACCAACCTGCCCACTTCGTAATCGGTTTGTTCGGCGAAGCCGGCGAACACCTCCATCTGTCGCGCCAAGAGCCTTTTCTGATCCGCATTCATGGTATCCCACGCAGGAATTTCCTTGGGACGAGGCGTCAGCTGAGCAGCTTGCGGAATGATCCCCATCTGTTTTTGCTTCGCGAATATTTCTTCTCTCAGCTTATCCCATCCCTCGTCGAACTTACCTTTATATTTGTCAGCCCATTCTTTGGGAACATGATGCGGCGCATGGCACGCGCCCGTGGAAAAGTAGACATAGAAAGGTTTATCCGGGGTAAGAGAGTGTTGCGCCTGTATCCAATTGATTGCCTGATTGGTCATGTCGATCGTGAAATGGTATTTCGGATCATGGGGCGCTTCTACTCTTACAGTGCCATCAAAGGTTGCAGGGGCCCATTGATTGGTCTCACCACCAATAAAACCATAGAACTTGTCAAAACCGGAATGGGTGGGCCAGCGATCATAAGGACCTGAAACTGAAACTTCCCAGGGCGGCGTTTCGTGATACTTCCCAAAGGCCGCAGTACTGTAACCATTCAACCGAAGCATTTCAGCTAACGGTGCCACACTGTTAGGACGAATTCCGGTGTTACCCGGAAAAGCAGTAGCCAACTCCATGATAGCTCCTGCATTATTCACATGGTGATTGCGACCGGTGAGCAGAGCGGTGCGCGTGGGCGAGCACAGAGCGGTCGTGTGAAAACGGTTGTAACGCAGACCGGTTGCGGCCAGCTTATCCAGCGTCGGCATGTTGATGGGGCCGCCAAAAGCATCCGAGGCAGCAAAACCGACATCATCAAGTAAGACGATGACAATATTGGGCGCTTTGGCCGGCGCCTTCACTTCGAAACGCGGTGGCGCTTTCGCGTCCCTGGCGTCAAGCACCGTTGACTCGGGGTATGTGGGTTCTTGAATGGGTAGGACGGTGCGATCGATTTGCTGCGCTGCCGCCGTTGACGCGAATGCCGCGCTAAATGCAAATCGGAGAAGCGACGGGACACTTATTCGTTTCATGGGTTCGGTATTCTCGCTTTGGGTGAGGGTGCTGGTTTCGCCCTATGTTAGAAATTCATTTCAGCTTTGAGCTTAATCCATCGTGCCGGATAGCGTTTCTTTTTAGGCGAATTAACTGCCCGGGGGATGATTCAGAGCGGCCTTCCCTGTCAATTTCTCTTTTGAGTTGCAACGCAAGTGAGGGCTTGCCGTTGCTACGCAGCCGACTCGGAATGTAATTCCTGATGCTCGCGTGCTCGACTAGCGCGCGGTAAATTACGGTCAAGAAAACCGAGGGCGTGCGGCACCTTGATTACGCGCACTCCAGCCTTGCACTGTTGTTCGATGATTTGAGCGCGCAACGTCTGCATCCGGGTCCAATGCACCTTTGGGCGGAAATGGTGCTCTGCGTGGTAGCCGTTGTAAAACCATGTCCAGTTATAGAGCCTTTCGTAAGTGCTCACACCCCAGGCGATGGGCTCGTCCGGATTGCCGCCGTAGTGTCGATAGTAGCCGTTCAGATATGAGAGGCAGTGGCCCAAATACCAAAACGGCAAAAGGAAACAGATGTAATGCCAGTTAAGGATTCCGAGGATAACAAACGTGATGACGAAGCATGCCAACTCAAACACTCCCCAAAATGCCTCGCGTGGGTTTTTGCGTTTCAGTTCCTTGAAGACGGTCTTGGGATCCTCGCGAAAGAAACTGACGAAGGTGTATTTTAACGGATGCTCGGCTTCACCGTCATGGCCGTGCTTGTAAATCGAAATCCAATCGATTGTCTCGCCGTGTTCGTCTGGCCGGTCGGCGTTACCCTTGTGGTGCTGCATGTGAATGCACTCGTAGAAAACCTGGCCAAAACCAACCGTGATTGATTCCAAGATGCTGAAAAGACGATTCAGCATTGGTGAACGGAAATACGGATTGTGAATGAAGTTATGGGAAATGCCGTTGATGTTCCACGAAATGCTGACCGAATAAATAAAACCGAGAATTAGCATCACCCAGAGCGGGACACGTGGGAAAAGATAAAACATGCCGAAGAAGTACCAAGCAATGCAGAAGGGCCGACGCAACTGGGATCGCGTCCCAGCGTGTATGCGCAAAGATCCTGGAGTTCGTCACGCGTCGCTCGACGGCGGGAATTTCCTTAGTCTTGAGCTGCATACATTGCACTTCCTGCGAGTCCCAATTACGAGTTGTTTCCCGGCGAAACCGCTTATCATATTACGCCGGACGCTTCGTCGGGGAAAGCCCTAATTTCGGTCGGAAACCTTGTGCTGCTCGCGTCCAACTCTCGAGCGGCTGACCATTTGGCAGTTAGATGACTGCCAGGGAGGGGACTCGAACCCCTACGGATTTCTCCACCAGATCCTAAGTCTGGCGCGTCTGCCAATTCCGCCACCCCGGCGAGGGATTTTCGATTAGAGTTTCGATTTGCGATTGCCTGATCGCAAGTGTGATCAGTCCCAAGCGGATCGAAACCATCATCCGGTAGATGTGCTCTGGGATGGTGATGCCGGCGTCGCTGCGGCCGCTTTCGCGGCTGCGGCTTTTGCGGCTGCTTCGGCAGCAGCTTTCTTCTTCGCCTCAGCCGCAGCTACCGCATCCGCCAGATTCTTATCTACCGCTGCGGCTTCGACTGGATGAATCTTGTGATAATATCCGTTCGACTTGGAAAGCTGCTCTTTGCGGAAGAGCAGCGAATCGAATCGCTCCCGTTTACTGAGCTCGAAATCCTTGTCCATCTTGATAGCCTCAAATGGACAGACTTCGACGCAAATCTGGCAGCTCATACATACCGAGATGTCGATGTCGAAAATCTTCGGGTAAAACTGCGGTTTGCCCATGTAATCGGGCTTTTTGTCGTCGCTCTTGACGATGTAGATACACTGCGGCGGACATTCTTTCTCGCAAATCTTGCACGCCACGCATCGCAGGCCGGCTTGCTGATCGTCGCCGTCGTAAATTAGAAATGGGAAATTCCGGTAGTTCTCCGGTAGCGGACTGCGCTCTTCGGGATACTGCACGGTGATCAGACGATCCTTCTCGAAGTAGCTCCCGACGAAATTCCGTGCTGTGACGGCCATTCCCTTGAGTATGCCTGTACCAATCATCGATCTACTTCTCCCATGACGATATCGACGCTGCCGAGAATTACCATTACGTCGGCCACGGTGTGACCGAGGCACATATCTTCGAGCAGGGTGAGATTAATGAAGCTAGGGGGTCGCACACGGTAGCGGTAAGGATTCGGGCTGCCGTCGCTGATCAGATAAAATCCGAGCTCACCCTTTGGCCCTTCAATGCGGCCATACGCTTCGCCCGCCGGCGGTCGAAACGCGCGTATCTTGCTTTTTGGATTCACAATGGGGCCAGGCTGAATCTGGGCGAAAGCCTGTTTCAAGATTTCCACGCTCTCGTGCATTTCCAGCGCGCGCATCATCAATCGATCGTAAGTGTCGCCGTGTTCGCCTAGCGGAATGCGGAACTTGAAGCGCGGATAAAATCCGTAGCCGTCCACTTTGCGGATGTCGTAATTCACGCCACAGGCGCGCAACATTGGGCCCGTAATGCCGGCGTTGATCGCCAGTTCCCGGGGAATCTTTCCGACATTTTGGGTTCGTCCGATGACGATTTCGTTTCCGAGAATTAGTTCCTCGAATTCGTCAAGAAATTTTGGGAAACGATCGACAATCTGTTTCGCGCGAGCGAGCCACTCCTCGTTCGCATCCACACGGCAGCCGCCGAAACGCATGTAGTCGCACATCATCCGCGAACCGGCTAACGACTCGAAAAGATCGAGAATTTTCTCACGCTCGCGGAACGCATACATGAGCGGGGTGCCCCATGCGCCCATGTCGCTTAGCAGAAATCCCAGAAGTGATGCATGATTCTGCAGCCGCGTCAGTTCGGCTAGAATAAGGCGCAGATACTCGGCGCGCTCGGGCACTTCGATCCCGGCAAGTTTCTCCACGCTAAGCGCATACGCCCAGTTGTTGGTCATCGAGCAAAAATAATCGAGCCGGTCGGTGTAAGGCATGGAGCCCAGATAAGTCGTGTTCTCGCCAATTTTCTCATGATTGCGATGGAGATAACCGAAGACCGGTTTGAGCTTGCGAACGACCTCGCCGTCGAGCGCCACATTCATCCGGAAAACTCCGTGCGTCGACGGATGCTGCGGTCCCATCGACACTTCGAGTAACTCGCCTTGGAGTCGCGAAGCCATCGTGACCGGTGGCCGTTCCATGGCTTCGAGTGTTTCAACCGTTGCGCTCATTTCAGTTCAGCAAATTAAACAAGCCACAGATGAATACGGATTTGTAAATCGCTGAATTCTGACACGCTTCATCATCCGTGTGAATCCGTGGCCGTAATTTCCTCTGCTCCGTCAAATTCCGGTCGCTGCGGGTAATGCTGCTTCGCTTTCGCGAACACCTCATCGTGCGGCGTGGGCTCCCATTCGTAATCGTCCGGCTCGCGGTAGTCTTTACGCATTGGATGGTCTTCGAACTCGTCCCACATCAAAATGCGGCGCAAATCGGGATGACCGTCAAAACGGATGCCGTACAGATCGAAAACTTCGCGCTCTTGAAACTCTGCGCTCCGCCAGATCGGCGTCAGTGAAGGCAGGCGTGCGCCTTCTCCGCGATCAGTTGTGCGCATTCTAATGATCACCGGACCGTGCTTATGCGACATTGAGTAAAGATGATAAATCGCCTCGAGATAGCCGGAAATTTTTTCCTCGGTCGTTTCGACGATCTCCTTTTCTACGCCATCAATGAGCTTTTTTACTTTAGCCGTCTTCTTCACGGTGCGGTCCAACCAATCGACGCCTGTCACGTTAGTACAAAAATCGAGGCACAGCGCCGGATCGACGCGCAAGAATCTTGCGATCGCGACGGCATGCTCGCTACCGATCAAAAGCGAATGTTGCTGGGACGGACTGCCGTTTTGGACGATTTCGACATTCGCACCGGGTACCGCGGCTTCGACGCGGCATTTGATTTCCTCGAGAGATTCCACGGTTAGCTGCGCTCGATTGTCGCTGGTTGAAAAACGTCCGGATTCGCGGGTGGCTCCAGATCGTGTTCGCCAAACTTCGGCACAGGGAATTCGCTCGGCTGTTCCGGCTTGAGGAATTCGGCCTTATCAGCGCCGGTGAGTTTCTGGCTATCGATCTTGCGCTGCAGTTCCATGAATGCATGCAAGAGGGCTTCCGGACGCGGGGGGCATCCGGGGATGTAAACGTCAACCGGAATGTAACGGTCGATCCCTTTGAGTAAGTTGTAGCCCTGTTTGAATGGTCCGCCTGAAATCGCGCAAGCGCCCATTGCGATCACGTATTTCGGGTCGGCCATCTGGTTGTAAAGACGCACAATTTGCGGCGCCATTTTTTTGGTGACCGTTCCAGCAACAATCATGAGATCGGCCTGACGCGGCGATGGCCGGAAAACTTCGCCGCCGAAACGCGCGATGTCGTAGCGCGAAGCCGCTGTGGCTATCATTTCGATGGCGCAACAAGCCAATCCAAATTGCAGCGGCCAGATGGAGTTCTGACGTCCCCAGTTGTAAAGATCCTGCATCTTTGTGACCCAGACTCCCTGCCGTTGCAGCTCGCTGCGCAGTTGTTCGTCGATTTGGGTCATGATCTCCGGCAAAGACTTACGACAGTTGTAACAATTACACCGTCAAACGTAGGGTTACGGAAAATATCCGTCGCAACAATGTAACGGGTTTAAGTCTTTTCACCAGCGCCTCAGCGCTAGCGTTGCCATTGCAGACATCCCTTGCCCCACGCCCAGACGAGTCCTTCGAGCAGGAGCAGAAGAAAAACAAGAATCGCGATAAACGCTCCGACCGGCAGAGCCGTAAACGCGACGGCAAACGGTACGAGAAACACGGCTTCCACGTCGAAGATTAAAAAGATAATGGCATACAAATAATACTGCGCGTGGAACTGAATCTGCGCGTCGCCAATCGATTCCACCCCGCATTCGTACGTGGAACTCTTGTCCGGGCCAGGCTTTGGCGGCTGGAAAAATCGCCGCCACAACCAAGCGAGGGCCAGCGGCACTAACGGGAACACCAGTGCCACACCAACGAAAATCACAATAAACAAATATGGATTTGGCCTCATGGTGTTCGATTAAATTGGCTCGGAAATCGCCGCTGCCAAGTTACAGTTAAGGCAGCGAATAAGAACCGGATTTTCACCGAGCCTGAAAAAGCTGATCGCAAGTTTTACAAATAACTGTCGCACAACAAAAGTCTGCAGGTTCTGGTGGATCGCTCAAGTTTTCAGCCCATGTCCTGAGTTTCATTTCATTTTTGGGCCATCGCCAGGCTCGCGGCGCGGCGAGCCCGTCGAATAGCGGACTAAAAATTGAGGCCCGGCCTTCGGCGCTGAACGGACACGCTTCGCGGGAAAGCCGTCATCTCCTGTTTATTTGCTTTGCCTGCCGCGCTGATATTGCCGTATTGTAAAGGTGCCGCTGTTTCGGCAGCGAGAATTTCTGACTGATATGGACGTTAGCGGCACGATCGGCGTGGTTCTGAATCAAAAAAGCCGCGAGATCTATTCCGTCTCTCCGGACGCTACAGTCTTTGAAGCTGTCAAATTGATGGATGAAAAGAATGTCGGCGCTCTACTGGTCATGGAAGGGGAGAAATTGGTGGGAATCATTTCCGAGCGCGACTACACGCGCAAAATTATGCTTCGCGGCAAACGTTCCCGAGAAACTGGGGTCGCGGAGATCATGTCAACCAATGTGACGGTTACGCATCCGCGCGAGCCGGTTGCGACTTGTCTGCACCTTATGACCGACAAACACATTCGCCATTTGCCTGTGCTCGATGGCGACAAGGTCGTTGGCGTGATTTCCATCGGCGACCTGGTGAAACATGTGATTTCATGTCAGCAAGCCGCCATTGCACATTTGGAAAGCTATATCCACGGCGGATTCGCCGCGGAGTAATTGTCGCCGGCCGCGGTCAAAGATCGCGGCTACAAGTTCCAAACAGTTTTCCCTCGGACAATGGTCCGCACCGCGCGGCCTTTGAGTTTCCACCCGTCAAAAGGCGAATTTCGCGAGGCTGATTGAAACTGGTCCACCCTGACCGTCCACTCCAGTTCCGGATCGATCAACGTAACGTCGGCTCTCGCTCCAATCGATAGAGTGCCGGCATCAATCGTTAACAAATGGGCCGGCTCGACCGTGTACATCTCGATCAACCGGGCGATGTCTATCTTGCCGTGCTTGTGCACGAGCAAATCGAGGAATAACCCGAGCTCCGTCTCCAGCCCAACTATCCCAAAGGGGGCTGCATCGAATTCCACTTCCTTTTCGAAATCTGCATGCGGCGCATGATCGGAACAAAGAACCGAAAGCGTCCCGTCTGCGATTCCCTCCAGCAGGGCATCCACGTCGGCCTGTGAGCGCAATGGCGGATTCATCTTGTAATTCGTATCGAAGTTCTGAACCGCTTCATCCGTTAACGCGATGTGATGCGGGCAAATTTCGCCAGTGATTTTCACGCCACGCCCTCGTGCTTCACGAATGAGTCGCACACTGCCGGCCGTCGTGACGTGCTGGCAATGGATATGATGATCGCTTAGTTCCGCGAGCAGAATGTTCCGTATGACCATGGCTTCCTCGCCCGCCGCGGGCCAGCCTGGCAAACCGAGCAGCGTGCTCCAGTAACCTTCATGCGCGACACCGTTCCCGACGAGATTGTAATCCTGGCAATGATCGAGTACCGGCACACCAACCATTCGGGCATATTCCACGGCGCGCCGCATCACTTCGTGATTTTGCACGCAGTGGCCGTCGTCAGTGATGGCAACCACCCCCGCTTGCGCAAGCGAACCGATTGGAGCGAGTTCTTCGCCCGCGAGATTTTTTGAAATCGCGCCTGTTGGCAAGACGTTCACGCATGCGACGGCTTCGGCGCGATCTTTAATCCACGCAATCGTGCTCGGATTATCCGCGGGCGGCGAAGTGTTCGGCATGCAAACGACAGTTGTGAATCCGCCGACTGCTGCCGCGCGCGCACCAGACGCGATCGTTTCCTTGTGACTGAATCCCGGCTCGCGCAGGTGCACGTGCATGTCGATCAGGCCCGGCGCGACGATCAGGCCGCGCGCATCAATCTCTTCGACCTCTGACTTCTGACCTTTGACCTGTGACTTCTCCGCGATGACTCCGTTGACGATGTAAAGATCGGCAATTTCATCCCGCTGGCTTTCGGGATCGACGATTCTGCCGTTGCGGATGGTCGTACTCCCCGGAGCAGGAACCGAATGCGCTGTTCTCATGTTGCAATCCCTCCGCACAGATAGAGGACCGCCATGCGAACGGCGAGACCGTTGGTGACTTGGTCGAGAATAACGCTCCGGAATCCATCTGCGACTTCGCTATCAATCTCGACGCCGCGGTTGACCGGGCCGGGATGCATAATCAAACAATCGGGCTTCAGGAGCTTTGCGCGTTCTTTTGTCAGGCCAAACAAGCGGATATATTCGCCGAGTCCGGGAAAATATTCTCTGCGCTGACGTTCATGCTGAATGCGTAAAAGATTTACGACATCTGCTTTTGGCAGCACGTCCTCGATCTGGTGCGAAACTTCGACCCCGAGTTTTTCAAATTCGCGCGGCACCAGCGTGCTGGGCCCGATAAGCGTGATACGCGCGCCGAGCTTGAGTAATCCAAAAATGTTCGAGCGCGCGACGCGGCTGAACAAAATGTCGCCAATGATTGCCACGTGCAGTCCGGCGATTTTACCCCTGCGCTCACGGATCGTGTACAAATCGAGAAGCGCCTGTGTTGGATGTTCATGGGCCCCGTCGCCCGCATTGATGACGCTGGATTTTAGGCGAGTCGCAAGAAACTGCGGCGCTCCCGCGGAACTGTGTCGCAGGACGATAATGTCGGCTTGCAACGCCTCAAGATTGCGCGCGGTGTCCTTAAGCGTCTCGCCTTTCGTCAGGCTCGAAGTCGTTGCCGAAATATTGATCACGTCGGCGCTCAAGCGCAATGCGGCGAGCTCAAATGACGTGCGTGTTCGCGTGCTCGGTTCGACAAAAAAGTTCACCAGGGTTTTGCCGCGTAGTGCAGGCACCTTTTTGATTTCCCGGGTGCCAATCTGTTTGAATGCGTCGGTCGTCTCGAGAACAAAGTTGATTTCGTCGGCCGATAATTCGCGCAGGCCGAGCAAATCCTTGCGTGTCCAGCGCGTGGTCGTCATGATTCCTTTTCCAGCCACACTGCGTCCGATTGATTGTCGGTTTCTTGCAGACGCACTTGAATTTGTTCCCGCGTCGCGGTCGGCAAATTTTTCCCTACGTAATCGGCTTTAATGGGCAGCTCGCGATGCCCGCGATCCACCAGCACGGCGAGTTGGATGCGCGCCGGACGTCCAAATGAATTGATGGCATCCATGGCCGCGCGGACCGTGCGACCGGTGTAAAGGACATCATCGACAATAATCACCGTACGCTCCTCCAGCGGCACGGGAAGTTTCGACGCGCGCACGACCGGCAACTCCGAACGCGTTCCGACATCGTCACGATGCATCGCCACGTCAATGATGCCGGTTTCGAGCTCCGTTTTTGCCATGTCGCGAATGAAAGCGGCAATCCGAGACCCGATCTCCACGCCGCGTGAGGGAATTCCCGCGAGCACAACGCGATCGAGGTGCGGATTTCGCTCGATAATTTCATGCGCAATCCGTTGCAGCGCGCGACGAATTGCTTCCGCGTCCATGACTGGGACGCTGGGGGATGAATCTTGTTTTGGTTTCACGGTTTCCTTGGCGACCTCGCAGGATCGTCTTAAAGGTACAAAAACTAGGAGGCGGACTGTTCGGTGCGCGCCTCCTTTCTTCGTCGCTCTCGCCAGTTGGAGCGATGTTTCACGATCCAATCCAGCAAAGCTCTTTCAAAGCCAATGTCTTTCCCGGCTTTTTCGCTTTCGATCCACTTGTGCTTCAAAATTTCCGTGCGCTCAGCAAGGAACTCCTTATACAGCGCAGACTCCTTGACGAATTGCGCCTGGTCCGCTTCCGACGAGGGCATGTCCTGTTCTTCTTTCATAAGATCTTCACCTAGTCAACTCCTAACGGCTGGATCCCCGCAACAAATCAAACACCGGAATTAGACGAGGGAATCGCGCAAACTATTTAAAACTCCGCTTAGTGCGGGACCTGCGGATGCCTCGTTACTGAAGGATTTTCTGAACACCTTCGGCAATCCGTTTGAATTCAGCAGTTACAAGTGATTGCCGATCTTCGCTCACGATCGGAATTCCGCGATCGCCCCCCTCGCGGGTGGCGATATCAATAGGAATCTGGCCAAGTAACGGGACACGCAGGCGCCTGGCTTCGCGTTCGCCGCCGCCGGTTCCGAAGATATCGTACCGCTTGTTGTCAGAGGGCGAGACGAAGTAACTCATGTTTTCGACCAACCCGAGAACCGGCACGTTGACTTTTTCGAACATCGTCGCGGCCTTGCGCGCGTCGATCAGTGCCACTTCCTGGGGCGTCGTAACGATGATTGCTCCCGAGAGCGCAGCAGTCTGCACGATGGTCAGCTGAATGTCGCCGGTGCCCGGCGGAAGATCGAGCACCAGATAATCCAGTTCGCCCCATTCGACCTGACGGAGAAACTGTTGCGTGTATCGCGTCACCATGGGCCCGCGCAAAATCGCCGGTGAAGTGTCGTCGAGCAGAAATCCCATCGACATCAGTCGCAACCCATATTGCTTGATCGGGACGATCATGTTGTCGTCCGTCGCCGTGGGACGTTCACGCGTGCCGAACATGAGCGAAATGCTCGGGCCATAAATGTCGCAGTCACACAAGCCAACGCGCGCGCCGGTTTGCCCCAACGCGACGGCGAGATTAGCCGCGATTGTTGATTTGCCGACGCCGCCTTTGCCGCTGGCCACGGCGATGATGTGTCTCACTCCCGGAATGCGCATCGCGACCATGCCGGTGCCCGTGCCCCCGGGAGGCGCCTGGATGTCGATCAAAACTTTCGCGCTGCGGACTCCCTGGATTGCGCCAAGCGCGCGTTCCGCATCATTTTTGATTGTCGCTGGAACATTTGGATCGTTGGTCGCGAGCGCGAGTTGCACCTTAACATCGCCATTATCGAGCTGGATCGACTTCACCAGTCCAAACGAAACAATGTCGCGAGTGAAACCCGGATACTTCACCGTCTTCAACGCATTCTTCACCTGTTCCTCTGAGATCGACATATTTTGAACTTAGCTACCGAGCGCCGGACGTAAACCGTGCCCTCAGCTCGTCAAGACGATTGCTTATCCCGGAAGTCAGTCTCTCAAGGTGAACTGGCCGGCACTCGGCCCTGCAGAAGATCGATGCGGTGATGCGTTTGACCGACCTCAACGACGAGCCCGGAGTACTTCCATTCGCCGAGTGACTTCTGCGCTGATACGTAAATCGTTCCTTTTCCCTTTGGACCGGAGATGGGAATTGCCAGGTTGGACTCACCGGACGCGCCGTTGACGTTCGTATTTCCCGACATAAGGAACCCGTCTTTGATAGGTAAACCGAGAGCTTCGATCACAGCGGGATCCGCCTTGGCCCGAGCCAGCGCATCTTTGTAAACGTCTGTCGATTTCATCGCGCCGAACACGATCACAAGTATCGAGCCAACAAAAATGACGGATACCAGCACGACGGTGAAACAGCCTAGCGGCACGAACCATTTCCAGTTTCGCTTCCACCAGTTTGGTCTGCTCGTCGCAGGCTGCGTCAGAGGCCGATCCACAGACCTCTTCTACTTCGGTGACGAAGCTATTTGCAACGCTTCTCTTCCAGCTCCTTAGCTTGACCGGTTTGGACATCTCGATCGCGCCTCGCGTTCGTGAACTTTTACCGTGGGTCTTCTAACGCTGGCCCTGTCTCAGCGGTGCTTGGCCCCTAGAACGAACACTGCTCAGGCGTTCGCCGCGGCGAACGCGTTACAATAATTTGAAGTAAATCTCTTCCAGCCGCCGCGCTTGCTTCTCGAGGTCGAAATTTTCTCGGACGACATCCGCGCCCGCGCGCGCAATGCGCGAAAGAAAAGCAGGATCTTCTGCTGCATCGAGTAATGCCTGGGCTAATGCTTCGTGCTCGTGCTCTGGCACGAGCACGCCGCTCACACCGTTCTCGATCGCTTCGGGAATACCGCCGTGCTCTGTAGCAAAGACCGGCATGCCAGTGGCCATCGCCTCCAGCATGGAATTCGGAATGCCCTCCCGGTTCCCGTCATGACCCGTCTGACTCGGATGCAGGAAAATGTGCGACTGGTAATAAATGTCCCGCAATTGCTCCTGCGAAACGAAACCTGTGAACGAGATGTGCTCCGCAATGTCTAGTTCGCGTGCCAGGCGCTGAAGTTCTTCGAGAAACGGTCCTTCGCCGGCAATCGTCAGTGTCGCGTTTGGATATCGATTAAGGAAAATTGCAAAAGCGCGAAGAGTAACTGGCAGACCCTTCTTCTCGATCAACCGCCCAGCTTGCACGAACAGCCACTCCCCGCTTTGAGGAACGCCGCGTTCGCGAAACGGAAATTCTTCCAGGGGAATTCCCGTACGCTGGATTCCAATCTTTTCAGGGTCGCAGCCGAGATCGACAAGTGCGCGTCGCAGCGATTCCGAGCGGACCAGGACGAGCTTCACTGCCCGGAGCATCTGCAGCGTTGCCTCTCGATAGGCTGGCTTGTTCATATCCACCATCACATCAGCGCCGTGGAAAGAAACAATCGACGGATTTCCCCACGTCCGAATCAACGGCAGGAGATGGACCGCAATGTGACCAAAGTAAACGTGCAAAAGCCGCGCGCGCGTTTCGCTTAGAACAGCAAGTAACGCACTCAGCTCTGTATTCGAAACCTGCCACGGCTTATTCTGTAACTGCTTGAGCCAAAACCGCCGGAGGAAATGGGTTGGCGGCTTCTGAACAATATAGACGGGCTGGAACGGGTAGCGCTCGGCATTTTCCCGTTTCTGTGCGACCACCACCGGAGCACATCGGTTGAGCGCGGTAATTTGCCGGTAGATATGCAACATCTCCGGTTTGAGAAACGTCGCAGAATAACAAGCGATGACGGGGCGGGACTCAGGCGCTGCACTCAACGCCCAAGATTAGACGGTTCAGGTTCACCCTCCAACTGCGAAGTCCGACTGCGGAACTCCGCCGCTTTCACGTTACGGTGCACAAAAGAATTTGCTTTCGGAATGATTGCTGCGGCCTTGTTCACGAAAATCAGATCGAAAATTGCTCGCGTACTTCAGCTGGCACGCGACTCGGACGACCGGTTTGCGCATTGATCGGGCACCACAGCGTCCGCGCTTTTGACAATAGCTGGCCACTGCTGCTCAGCCGGATTTCGGTAAAGCGCTCGAAGGTCAGCCGGGTGGCTTTGCCGACCCACGTGCGTAGCGCGATTTCATCCCCGAGTGCCGCGGGCGCTTTGTAATCGATCTCATGCCGCAATACGACCCAGCCGATTGTCTCCTTTGCTTGGGCGTTCGCTATCGCTTGCCAATGCGCAGTGGCAACCTCCTGGACCCACCGCAGGTAAACGGTGTTGTTCACATGATTTTGCCCATCGATGTCTCCCGGCATTACTGACACGGTCATTTCAAAAGGCGCTGACGACATGTGGGTTTACCATTCATCTCACAAACAGTGCTGTCATCTTGAGAGAAGCAAAAGATCTCAGTTCGGGTTATCGGACGAACAGAGTTCTTCGCGGAGCCTGCCCTGGGCGGAGTCGACGGGCTCAGAATGCCAGGGGCGTTAGATGCTGTTAACAGATGGTTGCAGGGCAGGCGCTCCGCCTGCCTGGGTTGGCAACTGATGCGGTTGCCCTGCAGCAGCACAGATTCAGAAGATATTAAATCGCCGCATCAATTCCTGCCGCGCTTCCATCGCCATAGCCGGGTTCATTCGGCTGAGCATTTTTTCCCGCCGTTCACGATCCATTGCTGCGAGATCGCGCACGAGTTCGTTGCGCGCCTTCCATTTTGCGTATTTGCTCACGCCGATGCCGAGCGCGAGCAGGGCGGAGAAGACCCAGACCGTAATGTCTGTCGCGGTAACGAGAAGCATAAGTGAAACCTGCTAAGGACAACTTACAAAACACAGCGTTGTGTTGCAAAAATGGGCGAACTGGATAACGCCGCTCCCTGTTTTCGTACACCCGTCGTAATTTGACGTTCCCGATTGGGGGCGGAAATTTTTCGGATGCGCGTACGCGGAGAGATTCTCACTGTTGTCTGCGCTGGCGTTGCATTGGCCGGTGCGCACGTGTTGCGAGCTCAGGAGGCGACTTCGGCACATCTTCCGGATCAATTTCAGACCGGCGCGATGACTTCGCCTTCCAAATCGAAAAAGAAAAAAGCTGAACCAAACTCGCAAACGCTGGCAACGGCGCCAAAGCAAAACATCGCGCCTCCGTCCGAGCCGACGCCATCTGCGGAAGAACTGCCACCTGTTCTAACAACCGAAGAGAAAAAGGCGGAGCCCAGCGAGGTGGTTGAGTCCAGGACATCGAATTCAGCGTCGACGCGTCTGACAAAATCGGCTGCTCCTCCGGAAGAATCTACACCCATGGAAAGGAAGCCGCATTCAAAAAAGCGGACGCCACCTCGGCCGCCCGTGCAATCCGAGGCAGCCAGCCTCCCCGAGCCCGTTCCAATGTCGCTGTCCGTTGCCCAATCCATGGCAATCAGCGCACCTTTGCCCCAATACACATACGAAGCGAAGCGCCGCCATCTTACCGGAAGCGGCGTTTGTGTAATGAATGTTGATACCGCGACCGGAAGAGTCACCGACGCAACGATGTTTCAAAGCACCGGCAGTCGGTTCCTCGATAAATTTACTATCGAAACATTCAAAGACTGGCGGTTCAAACCCGGCACCGTGTCCCAGCTCCGCGTACCAATCAGCTACGAGTGAGCGCGATCGGCAACTGCGACAGAGGCGTTAGGCCACCAGCCCTAGTCCTTCAAGCAAGCTGTACTCTGTCCCAGTCACCCAACTTTCGACCAGTTTGGCATCTTCGTAGCGACCGGTTTGGACCCCAGTCCAAGTTGTCGTCTTACCGGTCGCTGCATACTTTTCGGATCTGCGAGGGCTGGTTGCGGCCAAGACTTCAGCGCCGAATCATTGATTGCTGATCTCCGGTTTCTGGTTTCCTGCCTCTCCAGCTTCCAACATGCGAATGCGTTTCTCGATGTACGGCAACCGGATCGTGAGAGTGAGCCCTTTGCCTTCGCCGCTCTCGATGGACAACTCCCCGCCGTGCTCGCGGACGATCCGGCGCACAATCAACAAGCCAAGGCCGGTGCCGGACGGCTTCGTTGTGAAATAAGGCTCGAAGGCGCGGCTCAAGTTTTCCGCTGACATGCCGCCGCCGGTATCGGCAAATCGAATGATCACATGCGTGTCGTCCATATCGGTGCGAATTTGCAACGTGCCGTGGCGGTGCACGGCTTCGAGGCTGTTTTTGATGACGTTGTAAAGAGCCTGTTTCATCTGATCGCGATCAAGCTGAAGTAACGGCAGGTCTGAGCGCAATTCTTGTTCGACCACAATTTCGCGGTTTTGAAGCTCCGGACTGAAAAAGCGAACTGCTTCCTCGACAATCGTGTTTACATTTTCCGGTCGCAGTTGCGGGCGCGATGGGCGGATGGCTTTTAAAAATTGCGTGACAATGGAATCCAGCCTGTTGACCTCGGAACGGGCGACCCCGATCGACTGTTCCAGCTCCGTCTTTGCGCCGTCGGGCAGCTTTTGCACGCTTCGCTCCATCAATTGCAAGTGAATGTGCAGCGAGTTCAGGGGATTCCCGATCTCGTGCGCAACGCCTGCCGCGAGCAGCCTCAGCGCATTCAAACGTTCCGACTCAATCGTTTGCTGTGTAGTGCGGCGGCTCTTGGTGATGTCGCGCAGGATTATGACATGCCCAACCTCCTCCGCTGCTGTACCAATGCGTGTTGAGCCCTGTCCACTCCGGTGAGTGATTGTTGCTCCATGCTCGCCGGCGTCACCGCTCCCGGTTACACTCGATTCGCGCGGCTCCATCACCAGCGGTACAACGTAAAAATTGATGAATCGATTTTGCGGATAGAAAATCTCCATGTCGTGGCTCA
>CAVSMG010000010.1:0-41760 GCA_963728955.1 uncultured Verrucomicrobiae bacterium | reverse complement strand
GAAATCGCGCAGCGTCGGTAAAGCGCCGAGCCTGCACGACAATCTCATCATCGAGGGCGACAACCTGAAGGCGCTCAAGGCGCTGCTGCCGGCCTATCACGGCAAGGTGAAGTGCATCTACATCGACCCGCCCTACAACACCGGCAACGAAGGCTGGATTTGCAACGACCGGGTCAACTCACCGATGATGCGCGACTGGCTGGGCCGCACGGTGGACCGCGACGATCTCACCCGCCACGACAAGTGGTGCTGCATGATGCTCCCGCGGCTGAAGCTCCTGCGCGAGTTGCTCACCGACGACGGCGCGATCTTCGTCTCCATCGACGACAACGAGGTACATCATCTGCGCGCGTTGATGGATGAGGTTTTCGGAGAGGAGAATTTCGTTGAGAGCTTCATTTGGAAAAAGAGCTACGGCGGAGGCGCAAAAGAACGTTTTGCAGTCAGGAACACGAGTATTGCCTGATGTTCGCGCGAAGCATTGAGCACTTGGGTGAACTGTGGCTCGCGGCTGATGAAGGTGCGGTTGAGCGCTACTACAAATATCGCGATTCGAAATTCGAGCAGCGCGGGCCATACAGGATCAAACCGCTTGAAGCGTCGAAGAGCATGGATCGTCGCGAGAATCTTGTGTTTCCGATCAAAGCTCCCGACGGGACCAAAGTTCTTCCGCGGCGGCAATGGTGGTGGAAGCGGGAGCGCGTCGAAGAAGCGTTGGCGAATGACGAGCTTGTCTTCACGAAAACCGCGAGCGGTTACTCCGTTTCATAAAAGCAATACCTTCGCGACGAAGAAGGCGTTGAACGCGGCAAGAAGCCTTTCTGATCATCGACGGTATCTACACGCAAGCGGGCACTGACGCGCTCTATGAAATCTTTGGCAAAGTCGTTCTCCAATTTCCGAAACCGCCGCAGCTGATTGCACAGCTTATTTCAACGGTCCTTGGCGACGACAAGTCTGCGATCATTCTCGATCCAACCGCCGGCAGCGGGACGACGGCGCATGCGGTGCTGGCGTTGAACAAGGAAGACGGCGGCAACCGCCGGTTCATCCTTTGCCAGATGCCGTTCGAGACGAAGGAGCAGGAGAATAAAAAGGAGAATATTTGCGAAAGCATCACGGCGGAGCGCGTGCGGCGCGTGATCAAAGGCGTGCCGAAGGCGAAGGATGAAAATTTGCGCAGCGGACTCGGCGGAACGTTTTCGTATTTCAAACTCGGACGCGAACTGGAGAAGCAGGCGATCCTCGATGGTAAAGACCTGCCGGGCTACGAAGCGCTTGCCGGGTAAGTCTTCTGGACGGCGACGGGCGAAGAGTTTCAGCCGAAGAAGATGAAGCGAAAGCAATGGTTCATTGGCGAGAGTCGCGAGTACGCGGTATTCCTTATTTACGACGACGACCTCGAGAAACTGAAAGATATGGCGCTGACTTTGGACATCGCCCGCGCGCTGCCAGAAGTGAAGGGCAAACGGAAGCTAGTCTTCGCGCCGACTAAGTATCTTGATGACGATTTCCTCGCGCGTCTGCGGATCGAGTTCTGTCAGTTGCCCTTCGAAATTTACGAAGCGGCGGAGGAGAAGTGATGCAGCTCAAGCATTATCAGACGCAGACGCTGGATCAGTTGAAGATTTATCTTCGTGAGCTGGCGAAGGTGCGCGACGAAGTGCAGAAACTCAGTACGAGAATCAAGGTCGATTGGGCGGATGCGGCCTGGAGGGAAGTAAAGAAGACGCCGTATCACGCGCGACAAAATGGACTTGGCGAACCGTTGCCTTCTTTCTGTCTCAAGATTCCAACTGGCGGCGGCAAGACGCTCTTGGCGACGAAAGCGATCGATCTAATCAACACGCATTTTCGCAGGAGCAATCGCGGCGTGGTGTTGTGGATTGTGCCGACAACGCAGATTTACAATCAAACACTCGCGGCGTTGAAGGATCGAAATCATCCTTATCGTCAGACACTCGATATTGCTTCTGCCGGACGCACTTTGATTTTGGAGAAGAGCGATATTTTTTCGCCCGCGGATGTGAAAGAAAACCTTTGTGTGCTGCTCCTGATGCTCGCTTCGGCGAATCGAAAAAACAAAGAAGTGCTGCGTGCCTTCAAAGATGCCTCGGGCTTTGATGCGTTCTTTCCACCCGATGGCGATGTGAGCGGACACACTGCGTTGCTCCAAAGATTTCCGAATCTCGATACGTTCGAAAGTGAAAGCGGATTCTTCAAACGACAGATCAAGACTTCACTGGGCAATACGCTGCGCATGCTGCGGCCTCTGATCATCGTGGATGAAGGGCAGAAGGCATCGCGCGATCTCGCGCGCGGGACGGTGGAAGATTTCAATCCCTGTATGCTGATGGAACTTTCGGCAACGCCGCCGGCGCTCGCGAACGTGCTCGTGGATATTCGCGGGCACGCGCTGGCGGATGAAGGGATGGTGAAGCTCGATCTGCATATCGAAAATCGCGACAACGCGCATTGGCAGGATACGCTGCTAGCGTCGATCGAGCATCGGCGAAAACTCGAAGAAGAGGCACGCGAATACGAAGCGCAAAGCGGTATTCGCATTCGACCGATCTGTTTGATCCAAGTCGAGCGGACCGGAAGATTCAGCATGGCCGAGGAATTATTCATGCGGACGATGCGCGTGATTATTTGCTGAAACATCCCGGGATTACCACCGATCAGATTGCAATCAAGACCGCGGAGAAGGACGAGTTAAAGGAAGTCGATGATGTCGGCGGATTACTCGCGCGCGATTGCCAGATTCGCTACATCATCACGAAGCAAGCGTTGCAGGAAGGATGGGACTGTTCCTTCGCTTACGTGCTGACAATTCTGACCAACCCCGCGTCCAGAAATGCGCTCACGCAACTTGTGGGCCGCATTTTACGTCAACCTCACGCGCGCAAGACTGGCAATCACTGGCTTGATGAAAGCTATGTCTTTTGTTTTCAGCGCCGCGGCACGGAGTTGTTGCAGGAAGTGCGCAAAGGTTTTGGTCAGGAAGGCTTGGGCGATATCGCGGGACGGGTGGTGATGAGTGGGAGTGAAAGCGATCTCGGAGCAGAGCTAACAATTCACGTTCGCGACCGCTTCAAGAAATCGGCTGAACATCTCGTGCTCCCGGCATTCATGGTTCGCGACGGAAAAGAATGGCGCCCGGTGCATTACGAGCCGGACATTCTCGCGCGTGTGCCGTGGGGTGAAGTGGATCCGAGTTCGCTTTACGAAGTCGCGCTGAGTGAACAACCCGATCGTGGCATCGGTTACCGCATCGGTCTGGACGAGCGAATTATGACCGCGGACCCAGAGGAAAGTGGAGAACGAATGGAACTGGGCGAGACCGATCTCGATTATGCCTTTGCTGCGAGCCATCTCCTGGACGTAATGCCGAATCCGTGGCGCGGAAATGAAATTGCGAGGAGAGTTTTCACGAAACTAATCGCGAAACACGATCGCAGGATCGTGGCGCAGAATTTCGTCATGGTGCTCGATATGATGCACCGCGAGTTGGCCAGGCAGCGCGATCATCTGGCGCGACAGGTCTTCGAAGAACTGCTCGGCAACGGCACGATGCGCTTCATGGTTGTCGCCGACTCCCTCGGGCCGGGCGGATTCAATCGTCTGCCGCAAACGCTAACTCTGCGCGAGAAAGAACCGCGCGCCGTGAAGCTGAATAACATGCAATACGAGTTCAGTCTCTTCGAACAAATGCCGGAGCGTGGGTTCAGCAGCGGGCTGGAAAGGTCCGTCGCAACATTCCTCGAAGGCCAGGCGCCGCTTTACTTCTGGCATCGCAACCGATCGCGCGCGGATTACTTCGTTCAGGGCTGGAAGAAGACCGCATCTACAGCGATTTCATTTTCACCGCATCCGACCCGGGCGAAAAAGGAAGCGAATCGTTCAATCGTGTTTTCGTCTTGGAAACAAAAGGTCGGCATCTCGCCGGCGTGCGCGACGCCGATGACGAACTGACCGATACCGGCTACAAGCGCGACGTCTTCACTCTCTGCACCGACCTCAGCAAAGAGAAGAAGTGGAGCGATCTCGTCCCGTTTATGCAGAACAAGACTATGCGCTTCGACGTCGTGGATGAAGACGAGTGGCAGGCGCGGTTAAATCAATTGCTCGCGGCAGAGTAAGCGGACGGATAGGGTTCGTGAATGGTTCAGTCGGTCGCCATTCCGGATTTTAATGAACCGGTCCTCCAGCATGCGCGGAAGGATTTTCCGCTATTGGACGCGGACATGGCGGTTGGCGAAGCGCTGGAGCGGATCCGGCGCGAGGGCGTTGGCGAGCGCGTAATTTATTTTTATGCGATCGATGAAGAGAAGCGACTCGTGGGCGTCGTGCCGACGCGGCGCCTGCTAACCGCGCCGCTGGAAACTGCGCTGCGCGAAGTGATGGTGCGGCGCGTCGTAGCTGTTCCGGCGAAGGCAACGGTGCTCGACGCGTGCGAGTTTTCGTGCTTTACAATTCCTCGCTTTCCCAGTCGTGGACGAACAACGCCGCGTAGTTGGAATCATCGACGCGAACTTGTTTGCCGAGGAAATTTTGGAAGCAGGCGATACTGAGATCGATCCCGCAATCGCGAGACTGTGCCGGTCGGTCCGGAGTTTTTTCAGGCGCTTGGTTTTCGCCTCGAACAAATCCGTGGTGCATTGGCGTGGCGGGCTTTTCGATTCCGCTTCCCGTGGCTGCTCGTCACCGTAGCAGGCGGAACGGTCTCGGCCATTCTGGCGGGTCTTTTCGAGGCAACGCTGGCGGGCAGTCTGATCATTGCGTTTTTTCTGACAATGGTGCTGGGATTAAATGAAAGCGTGAGTATGCAATCGATGAGCGTGACGATTCATGCGTTGGCTCAGTCAACGTGACCCGGGATTGGCTTGCGTCTGCGTTCCGTCGCGAACTGGCAACGGCAGTGCTTCTCGGCGTTTCTTGCGGGTTCGTTGTCTGTGTCATCGCCTTGGCGTGGCGCCACGATCTCCGTGGGGCCATTGTTATCGGCGGAAGCATTGCGCTTCGCTCGTCACCGCGTGCGCGTTCGGCCTGGCTGTACCTTCGCTTCTGCATCGGTTGAAGCTCGACCCCAAAATTGCCGCAGGCCCTGTCACGCTCGTGTTGGCCGACTTCATAGCGTTGGTGATTTACTTCACAAGCGCGTCGTTCGTTTTGCGATGAGCAAGGTGTCTGTTGTCATCCCCGCGCTAAACGAGGAGGAACCGATCGCTGGCGTGGTTCGCGAATGCCTTGCGACCGGCGTGCCGAGCGAAGTGATTGTGGTCGATAACGGCAGCACCGATCGCACCGCCGAGCGGGCGCGTGAAGCTGGCGCGCGCGTCATAACTGCGCCGCGGGGTTATGGTCGAGCGTGTGCGGCAGGCGTTCGCGCGGTTTCGGTCCCGCAGTCGCGGGATGACATCGTAGTGTTTCTCGATGGCGATGGCAGCGACATTCCCGCGTTCATAGCACAACTCGTCGAGCCGATCGCGCGAGGAACGCATGACTTCGTGATCGGCTCGCGCACGCGCGGGCACCGCGAAACCGGCAGCATGAATTTCCAGCAGATTTTATCCGGGCAAATTGCCGGATGGGTAATGCAACTACTTTACGGCGTTCGCTACACAGACATGTGCCCGTTCCGCGCCATCCGACGTGATTCGTTCGCAAGGCTTGATATGCGGGAGCAAACTTACGGCTGGAATTTAGAGATGCAGATGAAAGCCGCTCGCGCTGGGCTGCGTATCCTCGAAATCCCGGTGAATCACCTCCGCCGCACGGGTGGCGAATCGAAAGTCTCAGGCACGTTGCGTGGCACGTTCGTCGCCGGCACTCGCATCATCGCGACGCTCTTCCGCGTGGCGGCCAGTCGGTCTCTGGTGTAATGTCGGCCTGTGCTTTCGATGCTCGATTTGGAAAGGTTCCGCGCCACGCCGCTTACCCGCGAGCCGTTTGAATTTTTAATTGTCCCGGAATTTGTGAAGGCCGACGCGCGCTCGGCGATACACAATGATTATCCCGAAGTAGACCGGCCCGGTAGCTTTCCTCTGGGTGAAGTCAGTTACGGCTCAGCCTTCGCAAAGCTCGTTGAGCAAATGCGAGGCGATGAGTTTCGTAACGCGTTTGAGGAGAAGTTTGGCGTCGATCTGGCGAATCGGCCTGACATGATCACCGTGCGCGGCCGTTGCAGCGAAAAAGACGGCAAAATCCACACTGACTCGGAGACAAAAATCATCACGATCCTCATCTATATGAATGCGGGATGGGAGTCCGCCGGTGGCCGGCTTCGGTTGCTTCGTCCCGGAAACAATCTCGACGACATGATTCTCGAAGTGCCGCCGACGGAAGGGACGCTGCTGGCGTTTCGTCGCAGCAATAATTCGTGGCATGGCCACAAGCCGTTTTCAGGTCCGCGCCGCGTGATTCAGTTCAATTGGGTCACGAGCGAGACCGTGGTGCGGCGCGAACAAAACCGCCATCGCTTTTCGGCGTGGATGAAAAAAATCCGCGGCGCGTTGTCGGGCGAGAAGAAGGCGGCCTAACTTGCAACATGATCGCGGTTCATACGCCGCGATGCGTTTGCCTGCGGGGTCCCTTCTCCCTCCGAGCGAAGGGAGGATATGGTTTATTCAGGCGGCTGGCTCTGGAAATGTCGCGAGCCTGGCAGGCGACATAAGGGAACCCTCATCAGTGCTTTCCCGTTGAGCACGGCAGAGGCGAAGAAATTGCCGGTTGCTGTGCGGCTTCGCAATTTTACGGGCAGCGCTACTCTTGTTGATTATCTTTCGCCGATTGAGCAATCAGATCGAAAACGCACCAACGAAAAACGGTGACGCAGAGGCACTGCAGTCGGCTGAGTTCTCGCGCATTTTGCTGATCAAGCCTTCGGCGCTGGGCGACGTCGTGCACACGATCCCGGTGCTGGTCAAGCTGCGCGCGCGCTATCCGCAGGCGCGGATTGACTGGCTTATTACCCCTGAAAACGCGGAGATCGTGCGCCATCATCCCGCGCTCTCGAACGTGGTCCTTTTTGCGCGGCGCGATTTCTCGAAGCGCGGGCAGAAGTGGCGGGCGATGCTGGGCTTTTTCGATCTGCTCAAACAGATCCGGCGTGCGAAATACGATCTGGTGGTCGATATGCATGGCCAGATGCGTTCGGCTTTGTTTGCGCTCATCAGTGGCGCGCGTGTGCGCGTTGGTTTTGACCGGCCCATCAAATTCGCGCGCACAGTTTCTGCCGAGCACGATCTCAAAAACGTACCGAGTCATGGATGGCATGGCGCTCGCGAAGGTTCGTGGATCGCGTACACGCACCGCATTCCGATTCCTACACTCGATGTTCACGCCATTGATCGCTACCTCTGGGTAGGCTCGTTGCTTGGATTTGATGATGAACCGCCGGACCTGGCGATCCACCTGTCGCCAGAAACGATCCACAACGTCGAGCGATTGCTTGAGGAGCACGGCGTGCCTGCGTCCAGGCGGCTGGTTGTTCTTGTCCCTGGGACAATTTGGGAAACGAAGCATTGGACGATCGATGGATTTGCAGGCGTCGCACGGCATTTCCTGCGCGAAGGCTATGCCGTTGCTCTCGCAGGCACGAACCGCGACGGGGCGCGGTGCCGGCAAATTGCAGCCGCTGCGCCGGGAACCTGTAACCTTTGCGGCAAAACTACGCCGTCAGATTTGGCAGCGCTGATCCATCGTGCTGAGGTGGCGGTGACGAATGACTCCGGTTCGATGCACGTCGCCGCGTCGCTGGGCAAACCGATGGTCAGCGTCTTCGGTCCGACGAATCCCGTTCACATCGGACCGGACCAGAGGCCGGAATCGGTTGTGCGCGTGGACCTGCCGTGTTCGCCATGCAATTATCGACGCCTGAGCCAGTGCCCGTTCGATCACGCCTGCATGAAGCAGGTGACGTCCGAGATGGTGGTGGAACGTGTGCGGAAAGTTCTTGCGAGTGCAAGTGCGGCTGCGGGGAAGTAGAGCGACTGCGTTTCCTCGCCGGACTTAAAACCGCCTCGCGTAACGAGTTCAGGACGCGAATGCTGAATCCAAGGCGTGGGAGCCACGTTTTTGGAGTGCGGCGCTTTTGCGTCGCTTTCGTCCCCAACCGCAGCTCTTCGGCTGAAGCTCGTGCAATTTGATTCCTTTCCGGCTTTAAGCCCGTAATGTGCAATTAGTGTGAGCAGAAAAAGAGCGATTTTTGCTGGATTACTCGCCGGATTTGTCGCCGGCATCGTCATGACAACGACGATGTTACTGCTCGCAACGCTCGGCGTGGCGACGCCGCTCTTCATCATTGGCGATCGTCTTTCGGTCTTTATTCCTCCCGGTCCATTTCTTTCGCTCATGGGCAACGTCGGGGGTTACAATCATCTGAAGCAACTTGGGGTTGGATCGACAATGGCCGGCCAACTTCTGGTCGGCGCAATTGGCGGAGCGATTTTCGGGTTGTCAGTCCGGTGCAATCCACGGCGCGCATCGGCGATCTGGACGGTATCGGTGTTCACTGTGCTCCCGATCCTTGCGTTTGCGATCGCGTTGTGGCCGGTGCTGGGCACGAGCTACATAGGATTGCCGATCGAGGCGGCGCGCCTGGTCACGCTCGTAGGTTTCGCGCTGTGCGTCTTCGCGTTTGAGCGAACGCTCGTGACTGGGTTCGGGTTTTTAACGACGCGAAAAATCGCGAAGCAAGATTACGAATTTACTCCGGCCATGGGACGGCGCGCATTCGTCCTAAGCACAATCGGCCTTGCTGCAGCTGGCGGTGGAGTCGCCCTGGCGCGCAAATTGTATGGTACTGCAACGTTCAGTTACGACGGCACGCAGTACAAAGGTCCGATAGTCAAACCGATCACGCCTAACGAATTGTTTTATTGTGTTACCAAGAACGTTGTTGATCCCAGAGTGAACGTCGATCTTTGGCATCTCGAAGTAGGCGGGCTTGTACAAAATCGCGCTACGTGGCGATTGCAGGATCTCCTCGGATTCGATGCCACCGAACAGGAGACGACGCTCATGTGCATCAGCAACGGTTTGGACGCAGGCTTGATCAGCAATGCAATTTGGAAAGGCGTCCCGTTGCGCGATTTGCTCGATCAGGCCGGCGTGCTTTCCAGCGCGGCGCGGGTGCAATTCCAAGGCGTCGATAACTACACCGATACAATCCCTCTGGAGAAAGCGATGCAGCCGAGCACGCTGCTCGCTTACGAAATGAACGGCGCGCCGCTGCCGGATCGGCATGGGTACCCGTTGCGCGCGATCGTTCCGGGCTATTTTGGCGAGAAACACGTGAAATGGCTCACACGGATTGAAGTGACCGACGCGAACGCGAAAGGATTTTACGAGACCCAAGGGTGGGGCCCCGATTTCATTGTGCCGGTCCGCTCACGGATTGATGTGCCCGATTACTGGTCGTCGTTTTCGTTAGGCAAACTTACCGCTCCCATCGAACTGAAAGGAATCGCCTATGGCGGCGACCGCGGAATTTCCCGCATCGAGCTGAGTTTCGATGATGGAGAAACCTGGAGCGATGCGGACATCTATTACGCCGGCGGCGACCTCGCATGGTCACTCTGGAAAGCGAAGTGGATGCCCGCTACGACGGGTGATTACACCGTCGTTGTCCGCGCCACGGACGGCGAAGGCGACGTACAGAAATTCGAGGAGGACCGCGGCCCGTTCTCAGGCGTAAGCGGGTTTCATAAGACCTATGTGCGCATCACAGCGTGACGCTGTACAACTTGCGCGATGTGCTAAATTCTATTGATGGAGAAAGTGATCATTGTTGGCAGCGGTTGCGCGGGGCTGACTGCTGCGATTTACGCTGCCCGCGCGAGCCGTAGCCCGCTCGTCTTGGAAGGTCGGCATCCCGGTGGACAACTCTCTACGACCACCCTGGTGGAAAATTTTCCGGGCTTCCCCGATGGAATTGATGGCCCGGAGTTGATTCTAAACATGCACAGACAGGCGGAGAAATTTGGCGCCCGGTTCTCTTATGCTGAGGTGACCGATTTCGATGTGAGCAATAAACACGTTCGCATCAAAGCCGACGATGAGTGGCTGGAAACGCAGGCCCTTATTATCGCCAGCGGCGCATCGGCCCGTTACCTCGGCCTTGAAAATGAACAGAAGTTAGTCGGCCATGGATTGACGTCTTGTGCGACCTGCGACGGTGCGTTTTACAAAAACGTGCCAGTCTGTGTCGTAGGAGGCGGCGATTCCGCCGCCGAGGAATCGCTGTTCCTCACCCGGTTTGCTTCAAAGGTTTATCTGATTCATCGCCGCGACAAAATGCGGGCTTCCAAGATCATGCAGGACCGGGTGTTTGCGAACAAGAAGATCGAGCCGATTTGGGACACGATTGTGACACAATACATCCCGGATGAAAAAGGCGAGATGCGCGCCGTGCGTTTGCGAAACTTAAAGACAAATGACGAACCCGAGCTGGAAGTGGCGTGCGTTTTCGTCGCGATCGGGCATGATCCAAATACAAAGGCGTATCGAGGCAAACTCGACATGGATCCGGAGGGATATCTCCTCCCGAAAAGCTTCGTCGCGAGCAAACACCCCGGCGTTTTCATCGCCGGCGACGTGGCCGACCGCGTTTACAAGCAGGCGGTTACCGCTGCAGGGATGGGCTGCGCCGCGGCGCTGCAAGCGGAAAAATATCTGAGCGAGCTCGAAAACTAGTCGTTGAAGGGTTGAAAGGTTGAAGCGTTACAGCGGATGAGAATCGTAACCGCTCAATTCAGACCGCTTCAACGCTTCAACGCTTTAACGTTTTAACGAACTTTGAAGGTCTGCGACCTGACCCAGTTTTATTCTCCGGTGAGCGGCGGCGTGAAGCGCTATCTTCACGAAAAGATCGATTACATCCAGAAGCACGCTGCGCGACACGAACATGTACTTATTGTTCCTGGCGCGAAGACCAAGCTGAAAGCAAATGGCCGCTCGCGCGTCTACGCAATTCGTTCGCCTCTTGTGTCGCGCACGGCGCAATACCGCGCGCTGTTGAATCTTCGTGCAGTAGAAGAAATTCTGGAACAGGAACGGCCGGACGTGATCGAGTCCGGCGATCCTTATCAGCTCGGATGGAAAGCGTTGAAGGTCGGGCGCGCGCTGCGCGTACCCGTTACTTGGGTTTTATCACTCGCATTTTCCTGAAGCGTACGTACGGAAGAGCGCGGGGCTCCTTGGGAAAACGGCAACACGCCGTGTAATGAAGCTTTCCCGCGCATATGTTCGCAAACTCTATAATCAGCACGCTGCCACGCTCGTCGCATCAGAGCCGCTGGCGCGCGTTCTGCGTGATTGGGGCTTGCACAACGTGCGTGTGCTCAGCCTTGGTGTTAACACGGAAATCTTCTGTCCGGACGGATTCGGAACAGAATCGATACGCCGATCATTTGGCGTTAATTCAGGTCAAACCCTGCTCCTTTACGTCGGCCGACTGGCGAAGGAGAAGAACACAGTGACTTTGCTTCGCGCGTTCAGGAGTTTGCAACGACGCCGGCCCAATGAATTTCATTTACTCGTGATCGGCGATGGGCCCGACAGAGTTCACCTTCGCAACACGCAGTTGCGAAACAAGAATCTTTCATGGATTCGTTACTGCGCCGATCCTTCCGAGCTCGCCGGCTTTTATCGCGCGGCCGACCTTTTCGTGCACCCCGGTGTTCAGGAAACGTTTGGCCTTGCGGCGCTGGAATGCCAGGCGTGCGGAACCCCCGTTGTCGGAATTCGCGGTAGCTACATGGACAACGTCATTTGTCATGATCAGGAGTCGTGGGCGGTCGAAAACAGTCCCGACGCGCTGGCGAATGCGATCGAAGAATGCAGCGAAAGGAAGCTATCGATTTTGGGCAGGAACGCTGCACGTGTTGCGCGCAATCTGTATAACTGGCCGCGGGTGTTTGATGAACTGTTTTGCATTTACCGCGAGCTTCGCTCAACATACCGCCGTTCTAGATGGTAAACGACGAACATAAGCCCTTCCTCATTCGCGGTTATCGCAGATCCGACCGCGAGGTGGTAAGAAAACTCTGCTGCGCTACCGGATTTCTCGGCGAGCCGATTGATCCGGTTTATGAGGATCGTGAATTATTCGCTGATTTTCTGACTACCTATTATACCGATCACGAACCGGAATCCTGCTTTCTCCTGGAGGTGGACGGCGAAATTTCCGGTTATCTGGTCGGCTCACGCAAACCGCTGCAAAATCAGCTCTACGCACTTTATCAAAACGTCTGGCTGTTCTTCCGCGCGCTGACTCGTTATTTCCGTTACAACGAGCGCTCGCGTCGCTTCATTCGCTGGATACTCATGTACGGCTGGCGCGAAGTGCCTGCCCAGCCGCGGCGAGTCCCGCATTTTCACATAAATCTCCTGCCGGAAGCTCGAAAGGTTTCGACTACGCGCGCTCTGATGAGTGCGTATCTGAGTTATCTTTACCGCTCCGGCGAAAAGCGTGTCTGCGGTCAGATCGTCACCTTCGAGAGCCGACGCGGCGAAAAGATGTTCGAACGTTACGGCTTCAAGGTTTTAAATCGGGCGGAGATCACAAAATACAAAGCGTTCTATCCCGAATCGGTGTACCTCAGCACCGTCATCAAGAATTTGGAAACCGCCGACCCGCTTTCCGCGTACTCGCGCATCCGCGAATAAGGATTTAAATCTGGCGCGGACCAAAAGCAGCCGCGAATTTTACGCTGGCCGACGGGATAAACCGCACTTTTTCAGAAACAATGACAAGACAACAAACAATGAAAAAGACGTACTCACGCAAGCAACTCACAGCCGCACGAAAGTAACTCACAGACATGCTCGGAATCATCGAAGTCACTGTTCGCGATCGCGCTGGTCGGAGGGTTCCGGTCAAACGAGTCAAGCGGGGGTCGAAACCCGAATGGGTTTTGGACACGACCGGTCTCACGGGGCCGCTCACTCTCCGCGCCACGCTTAGCGAGGTGAATTGATCCAGCAAGAAGCGGCGATCCAAGTTACAATGGCTTTCTGTCGATTCCGTTTTAACCTTGTAGCTCTCCTTTCGCCGGCATAGCTCAGCTGGTAGAGCAGCTGATTTGTAATCAGCAGGTCGTCGGTTCGAGCCCGACTGCCGGCTCGGTTAATTTTTGATTGGAAGCCTGGCCCGTTGCTTCGCATCCGTTGCAGGCGATTGCCGATTTGCGATTGCGCTTACGCCGAGCTGACGCTCGTCTAAACCCACACTGGTCCAATGGCCCCAATGGAGTGCTCCAATCTAAAATATTCGTTCCTTCAAACGAGCACGCCAGTAGATCAATCCGCCGAAGAGAATGAATCCAAGCGCGCCGCCAATAACCTTTAACCGAAACAACGAGGAGTCTCCCATATCCGGCGGAGGGATCGTCGCGATAATCATCGCAAACAAAGTGACAGTAATACCGCTCAAACCGGTGAGCCATCCGCCGATCGTTCCTCCGGGCGCGAGCACGACCGCGCTGGCGTTCTCGCCGCGTCGGCGATGAATCAGGAAGACGATGAACAAATAGAGGTAGGGGATAAAATAAATTAGGATCTGCGTGTCGAGAAGTATCAGATAAACATCCTCGACGTCCGTGCCTTTCCCCAGCACGGAGAGCAACAGAAATATCGTCGCGAGCGTTGCCTGAACGAGGATCGCGACATACGGCGTATGCCAGCGCGGATGCACCGCTCCGAAAGCTTTCGGGAAATAGCGATCCAGCCCGATTACAAACGCCACGCGCGCAGGCCCGATCAGCCAGGCGCCCACGCCACCAAGATTACCGATGGCGTAGAGCGCGGCGCAGAGCGGGGCGAGCCATCCAAGCGTTGGGGAAATGTTATCGGCGCCGGATTTGATCGCCTGCAGAAATCCTGAGACTACGTTGATATCCTTGTTAGGCAGGCGCCACAGCACCGCTGCCGTTCCGACAACATAGACGACGGCAATCAACGGCGCGGAGATAAAGATCGAGCGAGGGAGATTGCGCCGCGGATTTTCGACCTCGTCAGCCATTGTCGAGGCCAACTCGAGCCCCGCAAACGCGAAGGCGATCGAAGCCAGCAGGTTTAACGCGGGAAAATTGTTCAGATCGGGCTTCAAAGTCGCCAGGCTGAGTTCATTGGCTGGAGGCCCGGTCATCGCGCCGTAAACACCGAGGAGGATTAGAATAAGTCCGGGGACGTACGTGCCGACGCCACCGGCGTTTTGCAACCATTTGCCCGTGCCGAGGCCGACGATGTTTGTCAGAGTGGCGATCCACAGCGCGCCGAGCGTCACCGGCAGCACATAGGCCCAATTGTCACTGAGCCCGCTCTCACTTTTCCCGAAAATAAAAGTCGCGATGACCGCCGCCGAAATTAGCAGGTTCGGGTAATAAAGGACGTTATTGATCCAGTAACACCAGCCGCACAAAAACCCATGACCTTCGCCCAACGCGCGTTTGGTCCAAAAATAGATGCCGCCCTCTTTCGGAAATCGTGATGACAGCTCTATGACGGCCAATCCTTGCGGGATAAAGAAGAAGAAGGCGGCGATCAACCACATCAGCAACGATCCGGGACCGAATTTCGCCGTTGTCCCAAGATGCCTGAGGCCCAGGACGGCGACCAGATTGAACAGGATCAGATCGCGCAGTTTGAGCGCGCGAACGAGCTGCGGGGTGGTTTGTGTGGTCTCCGCGGTCATCGGGTTCGAAAAAGGAATAAAAATAAACTACAGCGAAATTACCGGGAGATGATTGATGAAAATGAACAGACCATTATCAAATGGCGATGCACAGCACACCGCGCTGCTCAAAAGAATGCTCCAGTTGAGGTCGATTAGCGCAATGACTCTGAATCGCGCCGAGTCGTGCGCATTGGGGATTGTGGACCGGTAGGATGGGCAGTTCTCTGCGTACCACTATGGGAACGATAATTCTGCGCGTTGCGCACTCAGGACAGTTCTATCCCACTCTGCATCTGAACCGGCGGATGAAACTGATTGAACTGCTATCGGAAACGCGCCTGCGATGAAACACCTTACTTGTTTGCCAATGTCGTTTGCTCCCAGAAAGCCCCGACATCGTCTACGCCTACCGGAAATCCGGGTGGCGCAGATAAAGCGCCCTGCCGCCCATGTCGATCACGGCGAAGTTGGTCGAAAGATAATCCTGCCCGAGAACGCCGGCATTCGATTCCACCGCTGATTTTGACAGCAAAATATCCCCGGAGACGTGCGCCACGACCACTTCGGCGTTTGCCACTTTGAAGTTGCCGATCGCCAGTTCCTTCACGCCAGTGCGATTCACTCCTTCTACCAAGCCGCCGGCACCGCCTGCGCCATAGCCGGTGAGAGCAGTCACGCCGGTTCCAGATTTCACCGCGACCTGCGTGTCAATCAGTGTATTCGCTGAGCCGGTATCCACGATGAATCGCGTCGTGTGTCCATTGAGCGCACCTTCCACATCGAAATGACTGTTTGTACTCAGTCGCATCGGGATCCGGGTAAAGCCGCGGGTGGTCAGGAAATTCGAGAGGCTTTGGCTTGCCGCAGAGTTGGCGCCGTTCGGGTTGACGTAAAGCATCTGCCGTGTGCAATCGATGATCATCCCAAACTTCAACATCTCGCGTGCGCCAAGTACGCCATTAATATGCGCCAGCGCCTTGGAATCGGCGAGGTGCGATCCGGTTGCGGCAGCGCTGCGCTCTGGATTCATGTCGGACAAGTCTGCGATTGCCACAGGTACGTTGGTCATCGCGCAATTGCCCATGGCGATGCTTTTCACTTTGCTCATGCCATAACGTTCCCAGCTGCGGCCAAATAAACCGCCGACGCTGGAGTCAGTCTTTTCTACAGTGAGAGCGAACGTATTCACGCTGTTGCGGTCGATCAGCGTGTTGGGCGATCCGGTATCAATTAGCAGCGCGCCATGCCGATTATTTATCGAAACCGGAACGAAAAGATGGTTGCCGTACCGTCGCTCCAGCTTAGCGCCGGCAAGTCCTTGCTTGGAAAGGGCGCTAGCAAGTGTGCCACCGGCTTGCCCGTATGCGCGAAATGGCGTCAATAGCCCAAGAAAGAAAAGTGGGACGAACAGTTTCTTCATGGCAGGGTTCTAGAATAACGTGTTCGTTATGTCTAGTCCTATGCGAACCCGGCTCCACGCGAACCAGAGCCAGCTTTAGATCGTTGGTTAGAGGCGCAGCCCGGGGAGCCACTCGACGAAGAATTGGCAAATGGAGTGCCTTCGTGCGTTTTGGTGCGGCTCGTTGCACATTCAACCCATTGTAAATCACCGCTTGAGGGGATGGCTACCCCGCTTGGATTCGAACCAAGAATAACGCCTCCAAAGGGCGCTGTGTTACCGTTACACCACGGGGTATGAGGATTAGCGATTTAGATTCGCGAATTTCGCCTTGGGCGCAATTCCCAAACCTTGTCGGGTTATGATTCGGGGGGCTTACTACTCGTCTACAAACAAAACGCTTTCGCTGCCATAAGTTCAAACTGAGCAACTCGCCGCCAAAATCTCGGTTGAATCAGTCGCGGCATAGCCAGATCGTCAAGTTGGGTCGCGGCCAGCCAGGGCAGTTATGGAACGCACAACTTTCCTTAAGAATTACCGGATCCGTCTTGGATATGACGGCAGCCCGCATAAACCCGATCGCAATGGGCCAGCAATCAGCTACGAAGCCATGGATGAGAGAACTGCGGAGCCGGTTTCCGTAACGCTTGTCCCGGCAGAGAATGTTGAACAATCGGAGCGGGAGCGATATGAGCAGAATGCGTCGGCTGCGCAGAAGCTGCGGCATGTCAACATCGCCAAGGTCGTCGATTTTGGCCGCGAAGGCGACGATTACGTTTACGTTTACGAACGCCTCACCGGCGAAACACTTGCATCGTGGGTGCGCAACCATGGACCCATGCCTGCCGACGCCGCGTTGCGGGTCGCCGAACAGGTCGTCAGTGTGTTGTCCTCGGCTGGTTTTCACAAACTCCCGTATCCCTGCATTCAGCCCACCGATATCATGCTGGTCCCTGGGCAGACGGCTGAAGGCAGTTGGCCGTTAGTGAAGGTGACCAGCTTCGGGTTGCCGGAGTTGATGGCTCGTGTCGCTCCCCCTGTTGCTGAATCAGAGACGCACTCGCAACCTGGTTTCGAGGAGCAGGCCACGAGTATTGAACAATTGGCTCAGCCTACCAAGGACGTCCGCTCAGAAATCTATTCACTTGGTGTAACGCTCTACTTTTTGGTTAGCGGCGTGGCTCTTTCCGCAGAGGCGCGCCAGCGTGGTCCAAAGTTTTCAGGGTTCCCCAAGCCGTTGCGAGTCTTGCTCAGCCGAATGTTGCATCGCGACCCCGACCGTCGTCCAAAGGACTTGCTAGTCGTTACGGAGTTGATCCGCGGATCTCTGGAGAAAATTGAGCGCCGACGTGCCCTGTCCGATCGATACGGAATCCCGCTGAAGACAACCGTTGCCCGACAGACAAAAGCTCCGTCAGGTCGTCTGCAGCGAACCGCGGTGGCGTTCGGCCTGCTATTGGCGTTGGCGGCGGCAATTGCACCGATAGTCTTCCCCAATTCGATCGGCAAAATACTTCACCTTACTCACGAGCCACAGCAAGTTGGCGTTCTGATTGGCGTGCCCGAATCGTCGCCTTCGGAAGCGGCTCAAGTGCCTCAAAACCATTCAACCACCAAGCCTGCGGTTGTGGCATCGCAACCGATTAATCCCAATGTCGGGCCTGAAATTCAGGCGCAGACAAATGCACAGACGCCTCGAAATTCGCCTGACATTCGGCCGGCAGATGTTCAGCAGGCTCAAATAGCGAATGCTCAACCAGCAGCTGTAACGCCAACCGATTCACTGGATTCAGTGCAAAATTCTACTGGAGCAGCGCTCAACAGTTCGCCCTCTGCCGACACTGCGAGTACTCTATCAGCTCGGGCCAACGTCGAAACGCCGCCAACCGCTGCCAGCGAGTCGAGTTCCCAGGACAAAAAGAAATCTGTCACGTCGACATCTACACGTCCGCGCGCTGGTAAGAGTTCGAGAAATTCGTCACGTGGTATTCGGGGTTCGGTGCGCAGTCGTGTTGTCGGTATCACCCCCGACGGCCGATTGATCTTTCGTCTACCTTCCGGGCGCACCAGGATCGTTGCGCCCGATGAAGACTTCGCGCCCAGCCAGCGAAATCGCGTTTTCACTGGCCACAGCGACATGTTGGCTCCCCCGCTGAGATTTGAGCCGGATTATTTTCCGGGCGACTGAGGATTTTCTTCGCCCAGTGTAATCCCGGTGTCGCCGGGTGTAAGCGGTCAGCCGGCATGATCATCAAAAAAAAGCTTGCCATGGCTTTTGATTTCCGGCATACCTCGCCCTCGTGCGGAGACGACCAATCTTCAGAGCACTGGCAACTGCATCGGTTGCGGTGACTTTCAGTGTAGGCGCACACGCGCAGACGCTGGCGCCAGCGACATTAAGTGGCGAAAGTCATAGCGGCCCGACCACAGCAGAAGGAGTCCAGGTGATCACGGCGAAGACCGCACCCACAACTTCTAAGAAGACGCGCCAAGTCGTCAAAAAATCGGCGCGCAAGAGAGCTGATAAACTCGCGGAAAAGTCGACGCAGTCGATCGCGAATTCGCATGCCCGCGCGACGTTTACGATGGATCCGGTGCGCCCAATGAATCAACCAACCGCGAATGAAGCAACGCAGCATGGCAGCCGGTTCAATTTCAAGACTGCGAACGGTAAAAGGGAATCGATTCCCGTTATTTCGCAGTATTATCCAAAGCGCCTCGTTTACCCGAATGCCAAAATCGATCGGCGCATCGACAGCAGGTTAGTGCAAGCGGCCACGCTAGCCCAGGAACGCGCGCATGCGCATTCGCGTTCACGCTGCTGGCATTACGTCAAAGATGCATTGCTCGCTTCCGGGGTCATCGATTCCCGCCCGAAAACTGAGATGGCCAGAGATGCTGCGCGGGAACTCGTCAGTAACTACGGATTCAAAAAGCTATCGATAAATGATCCGTTCGCCGCGCCCGTCGGTTCCGTGCTCGTGTATGGTACGGCCCGAAGCGTTGGGCATGTTGAGCTGCGCACAAGGGATGGTTTCGTCAGCGATTTCCGCTCGCCGACGCCATCGCACCGGCCGCTGATGGGCGTTTACGCGAAGCTGTAGTTCGGCTTGGCGTCCGGGAGAAAAGTCGAATTAACGGAACGCTGATGCGTTCAACTCTATTCACCACTGCTACTGGCATAAACACGAAGTAGTAATGGTGAGATCGGCTCTTGCCCAAACTTTTTTAAATTCCGCCTGAGTTTGAGCAACTTCGTCTGGGTTTTTCTTTTGCCTGCTCAAACTTTCCGCGAGTCCCAGCAAAGACCAGGCGTTTTCGGGCAAGCGCGCGAGGTCCTCGCGATAAACCTGCTCGGCCTCGGCAAAGCGCTGGTGCTTCATGAGAACCGCTCCGAGAGAATGGCGCACTGGAATTAACCATCCGGGCGGCTCATCGTATTTGAGAACGTCTTCCTTTTTTATCGCGGCGCGCAACTGCTCAATCCCGCGGTCGATCTTTCGTTCCGCGACCAGGATTTCGCCTTCGACCATAGGTATCGTGACATCGAGAATCGCCTCACAACTGTTGTTGCCGAGAGACTCCTCTTTTGGCCCGACTTTGGCGCGTTCAAGGAAAATACTCTGTGCCTTGCGCGCGCTGGCCGTATCGCCCTTGGCGGCAAATGCGATCGCGCGGGCTGCATGATGAAATGCGCGGGTGAACCACATGCTTTCCGTATAATGTTCCGGCTCAGCCAGGATCTCGTCCCAAAGACCGAAGCGCACCATCACTTCCAGCGGCATCGCGACGAAACCTTCCGCTTGCAGTGCGTTTTCCTTGAGAAAATCGGCCGGCAACTCGGCGACCATGGCGCGGATGTGCTTCATCGCCAGATCGCGCTGGCCCGTCATCATCGCGGCATAGGCGAGCATGTGCCGGTTGTGCGCTACGTACACATTTAGAAATCCTTTGGGCGGGCCAAAGACCTTTTGGTAATTCTGGTCTGCCGCCACTGCCCTGATATTGGTGTCGACGGCGTCCAGCCAGCGGCCGGTTCGAATATCAATGTGCGATGGCATATGCACGTTGTGCGCGAGACCGGGCTGTAAATTGCGAAGGCGGTCCGTCGCAGCGCTTGCGCGTTCCGGATGTGGCGATGCTTCCACTGCGTGAATGTAAAGATGATTCGCGAAGGGATGTTTCGGATTCAACTTCAACACCGCTTCGAGCGTGGCGAGGACTTCATCCGTTCCGGGTTGGGGCTTGCCCTCGGTGTCCATTGATCCCACGGCCGCAGATCCATCATTGCTTCGGCGAAGAAAACGCCGACGTCCGCATCGTTCGGAAACTTCTTCCATACTTCGCGCATGGCATCGGCGTAAGCGCGATCGAGCGGGCTGCGGTCTTCCGGCTGCGGACTGGCGTAACGTTTTGCCAGCGCATCGATCAAAGCGCGTTCGACGGGTGAAGCTTTGCTCGCATGTTTTGTGGCGAGCTTGATTTCTTTCCAGGCCAGTTCGGCAGCAGGCAGCGTAACCACCATTGAATTGATATGCGGGCCGCAGGCGAGCGCGATACCCCAATGCGCCGTCGCGCACTCGGGATCGAGTTCTGCAGCTTGCTGGAACGCGCGGATGGCCGCGCCGTGATTGAATCCCATGAAGGAAAGCGAGGCCTTGATCGAAATAGCGTTGTGCTTCAGGAGAATCGGTCGTGATCTTGCGTGTGTGCGAGCCAAGGCCATCGTAAAGCGGTTCCTTCGCTGCCCGCAGATTGAAGCCAACCAGTGTCAGAGTCGACCAAACAATGATCTGGAAGATTTTGGCCTTCGTTTTCATAAACGGTCACGCCAAACTATTCGCGGCATTGTCAGCGGCAACCGCTAACCGCCTCTAAATCTCCCATCTGTAGCGGCGGATGTGTCGGCCGCAAATTATCGGTGCATTGCCTGTCCTGAGCCAAAGTCGAATGGGCGCCCCGGCGGCGTCTCACCGAAACAATCTCGTCCGAGCGTTACTTTCGCTAATAATTCCTGATCATACGAATCACTGCGATGAGCATCGACATGATCGGCCAGGCGGCGAGGCCAATGATCAGAATGAAGAACAAAAGCTCGGCAACATAATCCCGGCTTGTTTCTGCGCCCAGGAATTCACTGCTTAATGTGTGGAAGGCTGGCGACTTAGTGGCCGGCCGACCGACGGCGGGATTCACCTGGGTTTCCGCTGTTGGTCGATAGTTGTAATCCGTTAACGGAAAACTCTGGTGACTATGCCCTGCGCGGTTTTCGCGACGGGAGCCGCTCTGTTTGTGATTAATTTGAAGTATTGGTTTCATAAATTTCTAAGTTGTTGAGTGTGATTGCCGAAGTCGGTTCGGGATACCGGCGCAAAAAGACCCGCGCGTGGTAAGATTCGACCACTGGGGTGCCGCGAACTTGCGGGCTCCAACTTGGCGAGATCTAACGAGCCTCTATGCCGCTCGCCCGCCCCGGCGGGCAGCGCGAATCGGCGCGTTGATCAATTTCATCGGCCCTTGATGTACAACCGTTTCCATGTTTGTCCAGTGGGGGCCTGCAATCACAGCTGTAAGTCTCTCTCGTCGTTGGAGAAGCGACTCCAAATATTTTTCCACTTAATCATTGCTCAGGCGGTTCTGGGTGAGATCCGGGCCGGACAATTTGAAGCGTCATAAAGTGCGGATGCGCATTCGTCCACGCCATCGCCTCTCGCTTTGTTTCAAAGATATCGGTCGACCACGATGGCCTTGAGTTGGCTCGCGGTCCGTCCGCATGCGCGAGCGGCTTTGCGACTAATAACCGCCGGTCCGGTGTCAACCGCGGTGCAGGCGCGATCCGGGAAGACAACTTTGCTGCCGTACGGAATTCGCTTGGGATCGACGGCGCAATGTCCGGCGTGTAATCGTCCGCCGGTACTGGCGAATTTAGAGCCCTCACCTGCCCAGTAACTGGTGACGCGCGCAAGGACCGACTCCTCCCGCGCGAAAGCGGCCGATGCCAGCAATGAGAAAAATATGACTGTGTAAAATAGCTTCATGGTGTTTTTGGGGGTGGCTCCGATGTTGTCGAGTCTTGGGCGGAGCAACCTATTCTCGATGCCGAAAGCCGCAGGAATGCAGCTTTTACTTCGGATTCGGAACAGCCCCGGCGCGCTAGCCCTTGGGGGACGCGCGGACTTCTGACAACGACTCGATGTGACGAGCCGGCCCCTCTATAGCCCAGTTCGGCGACGTGTCAATCGATCAAGCGTAAACCAGCAAATCGATTTCTTCGGGAGACGCCGCTGCTGCGCGTTTTTGTCTGCGAATCCGATCGTGCTCAGGTTAATGTCGTCCTAATTGACTCGTTGTAGTATTACGCACTGCGATGGCGGCCAAACGAACAAAAGTCCGTAGCCGATACTCTATTGGCGAGTGGTACGGTAGTCCGTTCGAGGTGCTATCAGCGAAGCAGCGCCAGGACCAAGCAAAACTTGAAATCGGTACTAAGGCCATTACCGACTTGAATTGTCCGTTTCAAAAGGATCGCATTTGCAACAAGAAGGGCGGGGTTTGCTCACTTCGAAAATATGAGGAGGACGCGGCGAAACGCGTGACGCTTGCTGGACCGCTAGTGACAACCTGTCCAAATCGCTTTCTTGAAGACGACACGATGTTTCGATGGGTTGGCGAAACCATATTGGAGACGAGCGAACCGGTTGTACTAAGCCAGATTGGATTTTTGGATCGATTGCGCGCGACAGAGGAGATTACAGAAGAAGACTCTCGGGATTTTATTGGTCGAATCGACAACGTGTTAGTTCATCCAACAAAACAGCCAATGGATTGGTGTGCACTTGAATTACAAGCCGTGTATTTTTCCGGTAAGTCGATGAATCAAGAGTTCACGATGTTGGCTGCGCGAGAATATACGGATATCCCGTTTCCAGCAGCGCATCGTCGACCGGACTGGCGAAGTTCTGGTCCCAAACGATTGCTACCGCAGCTACAGACAAAAGTTCCGACTATTCGGACTTGGGGAAGGAAGATGGCGGTGGTGATCGACGAAGCCTTCTTTAGTTCACTTGTTGGTTTGCAACCCGAACGCCATTTGTCGAATGCCGAAATAGTTTGGTTTATCGTGAAGTATGAACTGAAGGGGGATCGATGGAAACTAACGCCGAAAGAAGTCTTATTTTCCCAGCTGGATAGCTCGGTCAAAGCATTGACCGGTGGTCTTCCTCTTTCGAAAGAAAAGTTCGAGTCGCAATTGCAGGAAAAATTGCGTTCAAAGTCAAAGCCCTAGCGGTTAGCTCGCAACCAATCGAGGTTCTTCCCGATCAACAACTCAGTCATTTTGGCGTGATGAGTATTTTTCATTGCGATCGGTCTACTTTGAAAGCCAAATTTCGTAGCCAACTTGGCAACTTCGTCTGTGTTGTCATAGCTCATTAAGAAATCGCCTTTGCATTCACTCATAAGTTTAAACAGTTTTGAGTGATCAATCTGCCACGCCGTGTATAGCCGTCGCGCCGCGAGCGTGTACGGAGGATCGATGTAGAACGCCGCATCTTTATCGAATTTGTGTTCTTCTATCAGCTTAAAACCATCCACCTCTACGAAGGTTAATCGATCCTTAAGACGATTAATCTCACGAATTCGTCTCGCCAGAGTTTGCGGGTACCACCGGGACTTCAAGCCTCGGCCATTTTCTCCAGCCTTTATCAAGCCTGCGCCTGCAGCCATGATTCCGCCTCGTTGAACGCGATTCCGAAGAATTGTTTGGAATGATTTTTCGCGAATTGTTTCAGGTGACTGAGCTAACACGCGCTTCACAGCATCCATGCTCAGGCCAAAGTTAAGTATTTGTTTGGCTAGCCATTCTGCGTGTCCGTTCAGGACAACTCGCCAAACCGCCGCAACGTTCTGATCGATCTCGGCAAACAGAACATGTTTTGCCAATCGTTCGAATGCCACGGTGAGGCTAATGATCGCGCCACCCGCGAACGGTTCCATCAATCGTGAGGGGCGTTCTCTTTTACTCTGTAGCCACTCGCGGACGTACGGAACGAGCCACGTCTTGCCGCCAGGATATCTAAACGGGCTGCGTTGCGGAACACTTGCGACATTGACAGGTTTTGCGGCGCTGTAACTGACCTTTCGCGACGGGGTAAATTCCAAAATCAGCACGCCCGGCTCTTCTCGAATCCGAAACGTCCCAGAGATATCGAGGCGACGAGCGATTTTGAGAAGTTCGGTGGCAATTCCCTTCGGAACCCGAATGACGGTTGTCTCGGTAGAGTTCCACTTGCGGGGGAAGGTCGTGGAAGAGCGGGCCACACATTATCTTTAAGCGGTTCTAATAGAGCAAGTCAACGCTGTAACAGGGAATTTTTCCCGGTTACAAACGGGGAGCGGTATTACCGGTAAACGAGCAGATCGATTTCTTCGGAGAGGAAGGTCTAACTTCGCGGATGACGCTTTCGCGGACGGCACTAAGCAAACGCCGAACGCCCAACACTCAACGCCGAAGTCAAAAGTAATTCGCCGCGCGCTGTCAGGGCAGATCGGTCGCGCCGCTACGTGCGAAGGCGTGACAGTGCTCCGGGCGGTGATAACGTGCGCGAAATGGAAGCTGCCGATTGGGCATCGTTGAGTGACGCCGAACTTCTCGAGCGTCGGATTTCGTCGCTCGGATTGCGGCTTGAGGGCACCACGCTTGAGCCGCTCATCCGACAACTGCACGACGAGCTGTCCGCGAAGGGACTTGTGTTTCATCCTCCGTGTCACATCGGCGATGAATGGTTTGTCCCCATCGGCATCCCCGCGATTTTCATTCCGTTCTTTCTCGTGCACGACCGGCTGCGCGCGCTGGAGCGGACGATGATGCTCGAAGTGGAAGGCGGGACACCGGAATGGTTTATGAAATTGATGCGGCACGAAGCCGGTCACGCTTACATGTATGCCTACCGCCTGACCCGAAAGAAAAAATGGCGGGAACTTTTTGGCCAAACTTCGCAAGAGGAAACGCCGAATACTTACAGGCCGCGCCCATTCAGCCGCAGTTACGTGATGCATCTGGAAGACTGGTACGCGCAGAGTCATCCCGATGAAGATTTCGCGGAGACATTCGCGGTCTGGCTCATGCCCGGTCTGGACTGGCATCGTCGCTACGCCGGGTGGAGAGCGCTGGAAAAACTTGAATACGTTGATGAATTGATGCGCTCACTTGCAGGCCAGCCAGCAGTTCATGCACCCCTTTATCGCTTCGCCGATTATGACTGCCTGAACGTGAAGCTTAAGACTTATTATTCGCGCAAGCGCAAGCTCTACGAAGATACCTATCCTGGTTTCTACGATGCTGATCTGCGACAATTGTTCGCTGCGCCCGCCGGAATCAGAGCCAGCTCATATTTGCGCCAGCGTCGGCGCCGATTGATGAACTCGGTCTGCCAGTGGACGAATGAGAAGAAGTTTCGAGTCAATCAGCTCCTCGCGCGGCTGATCGACCGGTGCGACGAGTCTCGACCTTCACGCGCTCAACGACGATCCACAACAGGATTTTCGTGTCTCCGCTTTCATTACCACACTGGTGATGAATTATCTTTTCACCGGAAAATTCAAGCGCACGAAGTAACGGCTAATGTGAAAAAGAAACTCAAAGTCCTCGTACTGTTTGACGGCACAAGTCCGACTACGCTTGATCAGGATTTCACAAGGGAGCTGAACACGAAAGATTGGAAAACCGAGGCGGACGTCATGGGCGCGCTGGGCAAGCTCGGTCACGCAGCCGAGCACCTTGCGATTTACGATGACGTCGATCTCGTGAGGCAAAAACTGGAGACGTTCGCGCCCGACGTCCTTTTCAACCTTGTGGAACAATTCAGGAACAATCCGGGATTTGACCAGAATATTGTTTCCTTTTTCGAGATGCAGGACCTCCCTTTCACGGGCTGCGGCTCGACTGGCCTGACCCTTTGCAAGCACAAAGGTATCTCCAAAAAAATTCTACACTATCACGGTATCCATGTCCCCCATTTCGTCGTCATTCCACGCGGTCAACGCATCGCGCGGCCCAAACAGCTTAAACTGCCAGTTTTAGTGAAGCCGGTGAAAGAAGAAGCGTCCTACGGAATTTCGCAGGCGTCGTTTGTCCAAAATGAAGAGCAATTTCGCGAACGCGTGGCTTTCATTCACGAGAAGTACAACAGCGACGCGATTGCGGAGGAATACATTGAAGGTCGCGAGCTTTACGTGAGCCTGATGGGCAACGTGCGGTTGACTGTTTTTCCGATTCGCGAGCTCGTTTTCCGTGAAGTGCCACCTAACGAACCGAAGATCGCCACGTATAAGGCGAAGTGGGACGAGGAATATCGTAAACGCTGGGGCTTGGAAAACCACTTCGCCGAAGATCTCGACGCGGCGCTCGTCGCGACAATTCAGGAGAAGTGTAAGGAAATCTACCGTTTGCTGACCATCGACGGCTACGCGCGAATCGATCTGCGTCTGACGCTCGAGAACAAGCTCTACTTCATCGAGGCGAACCCAAATCCAATCCTTGCAGACGACGAAGACTTCGCGCTGGCAGCAGGGAAAGCGGGCCTGCCATATCCGCAACTCATCGAGCGGATCGCCCGGCAAGGGATGCAGACAATTCGCGATTGAAAAACGAAGCGTCGACCAGCCCAACGTCGACGATTCACCAGACATACGAGGAACAAAATGATCGTGACATGGCGCGTCGAATTCACGTAAAAGGTCCGCTTATGAAAAGAAAGCTCAGCGCCCACTCTGGTTTCTTCAATCTGCGTGCTTCGATTGCAATTCTTCTTTGCGCAGCCGCCGCATGTTCAGTGTTAAGTGCGACACTGCTCGGTTTCTTCAGTCCTGAGGTATCCTCAAAAGTTTCCCAGAGGACTCTGTCGTTCTCTGACCGCGTAGCTTATCAGCGAGCGATCGAGGAGGTGTACTGGCTTCATCGCATCTGGCCCAAAGACGGTCCTGATCCGAAGCCATCTCTCGATGCAGTGATGTCTCAGGCGCAGCTTGAAAAGAAAGTCGAAGACTACCTACGCAGCTCGCAGGCGCTGGAGGATTACTGGCAGCGGCCGCTTACTGCTCAGGATTTGCAGGCTGAGATGGATCGCATGGCGCAGCACACTAAACGGCCCGACGTATTGCGCGAACTGTTTGAAGCGCTCGGGAACGATCCCTTTGTCATCGCAGAGTGTGTGGCCAAGCCTGTGCTTTGCGAGCGTTTGGTAACCAATTTCTGTGGGCAAGACCAAGGATTTCATCGCGAGTTAAGACCGCGGGCGCAATCTTGGAAAGCCAGCGCGGAGAACCAGCTCCCTAAGATCGTATCAGCAGCAAGTGCTAAGTACACCCTTCCTACCATATCGGATACGGCGACGGGATGTATTCCCGATACTTGGACGGCCACCACCACCAACAACGCGCCGGATGCCCGGTACGGTCACACGGCAGTCTGGACGGGCACTGAAATGATCGTCTGGGGTGGATTTGCCGGTGGCATGAATTTGAACACGGGCGGCAGATACGATCCCAGCAGTGACAGTTGGGGTACCCACCAGCATCACCAATTCGCCTGACGCCCGGTCCGGGCACACGGCAATCTGGACCGGCAGTGAAATGATTGTCTGGGGCGGAACTCCAGGCGGCACGAATGCCTTTAACACGGGCGGTAGATACGATCCCAGCACCGATAGTTGGACACCCACCAGCACGACCAATGCACCCGACGCGCGGTTAGCCCACACCGCGGTATGGACAGGCACTGAAATGATTGTTTGGGGCGGCGAAGATCAAAATTTCGCCTTTTTTAACACGGGCGGTAGATACAATCCCAGCACAAATAGTTGGACAGCTACCAGTATGGCGAGCACCCCTTCCGCCCGGGTCGTTCACACCGCGGTATGGACCGGCGGTGAAATGATCGTGTGGGGCGGGTTCGACGGTAGTAATGCTTTCAATACTGGTGGCAAATACAATCCCGGCACTAACAGTTGGACAGCCACCAGCACGGCTAACGCGCCCGCAGGCCGATACAATCACACGGCAGTCTGGACCGACGATGAAATGATTATCTGGGGCGGAACTGATAATAACCAAGATTTGAATACCGGCGGCAAATACAATCCGGGCACGAATGTTGGACGGCTACGACCACTAGCAATTCGCCCGCGGCCCGACAGCTTCACACGGCAGTGTGGACCAACACTGAAATGATCGTTTGGGGAGGAATAGGCGTCAGTCATTTTAACACTGGCGGCAAATACAATCCGGGCACGAATAGTTGGACGGCTACGACCACTAGCAATGCGCCCCACTGCTCGAGTTTTTCAGACGGCCGTGTGGACGAACAGCGAAATGATCGTCTGGGGAGGGCAGGTCGTAGGCGGTCTGGTCAATACTGGCGGGAGATATTGCGCACAATCCGGTGCGCCAACGCCAACGCCAACTGCATTCGCAACAGCCACGCCGACAGTGACTCCTACTCCAACGTCTACGCCAACCCCATGCACGGGGAGATGTACACCAACGCCGCGACCGCGCCCTACTCCGGCGCCCCGCCCGTAAGGTGCGAGTAGGAAATCGCGCACGGTTTGTTTTGGGTTAAACTGATGTATGAGCGTGCACGTCTATGGATGCAATCATGTCGCGATCGAAGTGGACGACATCGAGAAGGCGGTAGCGTTTTACAAGGACGTTTTCAATCTTGAACAGATGAGCGGCGGCGAGGGTGACGCGTTTTTCAAACTGGGCGAACATCAGTTCCTCGCGATCTTTGAAGTGGATAAACTGCAACCCGCGAACGTACGGCACTTTGGGATCATGGTTCGTGATGAAACGCAGCTCGAGAAAGTTCGACAGAAACTCACTGGGAAATACAAACTCAAACTGGAGCAGCCGTTTCGATGCGATTTTCGCGATCCCTGGGGTAACCGCATTCAGGTTGTTGATCTTCACGATGAATCGCTCGTCTGGCTTTTGCCTTACGCGGAAGTGCAAGAGGCCGGTGTTAAATTCGATGACAAGTAATCAATCCCGCGTCCGCGCGCGTGCTTGAAAAAAAGCGGATTTCATTTTCGAGGGACGTCTAAAGAACAACGTCATCAAAGAACGGGAGAGCTTTTTGATTCACTGCTCTATGCCAGGACAAATAGCCTCGGTGGCGAGCCGGCGGCTTGCGTGTCTGTAGACAACAGGCAATATGGCTCGCCTCGGGAAAACAATGATTTCATTTATCGTTCCCGCGTATAACGAAGAGCATGAACTTTCCAAAACGCTCGTCGCAATTAAGGAGTCGGCTTCCGGCGCGGGAGCGCTCTACGAAATCATAGTTGTTGATGATGCATCGACTGACGCTACGCCGGACATCGCAGCACACGCGGGCGCGAAAGTGGTGCGAATTAGTCGACGCCACATCGCAGCGTCCCGGAATGCAGGCGGTCGAGCCGCACAAGGCCAGTACCTGTTTTTCGTTGACGCTGATACGCGGATCAATCGCGCACACCTGACCGGAGCGATCGCCGCTCTGGAGTCTGGTTACGCGGGAGGCAGTGCGCGGGTTGCGATGGATGGATTCATTCCCACTTGGGGACGCATGCTGTTGCGTGGGTTTTCGTTGCTTTATTTCGGCCTAAACCTTGGGGCGGGAGCGTTTCTTTTTACCACATGCAGGAATTTCGATGCGATTGGTGGCTTTGATGAGCAATATTTTGCGGGTGAAGAGGTCTATTTCAGTCTCGCCTTAAAGAAGCTTGGCCCCTTCAAGGTGTTGCGGGAACCAATTGTCACGTCAGGACGAAAATTGCGCATGTACCCCGCCAGGCAGTTTCTACCCGATTTTTTTGGCTTGATCGTTGCCGGGCCGCGCGCTGTGCGCTCGCGCGCGAAACTACGGCTCTGGTACGACGGCAAGCGGGAAAAGCATCCAGCTTAGGATGGGAACGATAGCGCGGGACTTAATTTTGGTGGGAGGTTGCGAAAATTGCTTCCTCGTCTAGAATAGCGCCCTCGTTATGGCTGAGAGCAACCAAACGTTGGATCTCAAGGAGTTCCAGTTGCATGAAAAAGATACCGGCAGCGCGGATGTGCAGGTCGCACTTCTTACGCACCGCATCGGGCATTTGACTGAACACCTTAAGATTAACCAAAAAGATCACTCCTCGCGGCGCGGCTTGCTCAAGATGGTCGCGCAACGGCGGAGTCTGCTCGATTATTTGAGCAAAACGAAAGCTGATCGCTACAAAAGGGTGATCGAGAAGCTGAATCTGCGCAAATAGCGCGGATGATTCGTTCCTGTTAAACGTTTGAATTGCTCCTAGCTATAAGTAAATTGAACACAGTAAATTAGCAGTCCTAGGTCGTAGTAATCACCTTGGATTTTAGGTTTTAGTTTCGGATTCGTGGCGCTCGCGGCGACGAGCGGTCCTGGTATGGATTTAAAACCTACAGTCAGGGTGACCGATCTGGAGACTCGCACATCCAGGAAAAGTATAATGCAACAAAAGGTCACAGCCCAAATTGGGGCTAATGAAATCTCAATCGAAACCGGCAAAATGGCCAGACTCGCCGACGGCGCCGTCGTCGTTACGTGCGGTGACACCATCGTGCTAGCCAGCGCCGTCTCGGCTACAACGATCAAGGAAGGTCAGGATTATTTTCCGCTCACTGTCGATTATCGCGAAAAGGCGGCAGCCGTCGGGAAATTTCCCGGCGGTTATTTCAAGCGCGAAGGCCGTCCGACAGAAAAGGAAACGCTCACTTCGCGAATGATCGATCGGCCCCTGCGGCCACTTTTCCCGCAGGGATATTTTTACGACACGCAGATCATCTCGATCCTGCTGAGCGCCGATGGGCAGAACGATCCTGACATTCTCGCGGTCAACGGTGCATCCGCCGCGCTGACCATTTCGGATATTCCGTTTGCGGGTCCTATTGGTGCGGTGCGCGTCGGTCACGTGAACGGGCAGTTTATTGCCAACCCCACACACGACGAGCGCGCTCAGAGCGATCTCGATCTTATATACGTCGGGACTGAAAACGACGTGATCATGATCGAAGGATCGGCCAAGGAAGTCCCCGAGGCCGAATTCATTAAAGCTCTGGAGTTCGCGCACGGACACGCGCGCGAGATGATTCGCATCCAGAAGGAACTGGCAGCGATGGTGGGCAAACCGAAACGGGACGCTAAGATGCTCAAGGTCGATCAGCAGTTGCTGGATGTCGCCTATCAGGTTGCCGGCGACCGAATTGAGGAGGCGCTTTATACCGAAGGCAAAACCGCTCGCGCCAAAGCGGTGGACGCATTGCGCGAGGAAGTGAAGACGGCCATCCTCGAAAAACATCCCGACGCCGACGCTTTCGCGATCGCTCAGGCGTTCGATTACGTTCAAAAGAAAGCGTTTCGTGTCAGCATTCTGGAAAAGCAGAAACGCGTGGATGGCCGCGGCTACGGGGACTTGCGCTCGATCAGCTGCGAAGTGGGCGTCCTGCCGCGCGCACATGGTTCGGCTATTTTTCAGCGCGGCGAAACTCAGACGCTTGCGCTCGCCACGCTGGCTCCTATTGAAGAAGCACAGATGATTGATGCGTACGGCGGCGGCGAACAATCGAAGCGCTTTATTCTGCATTATAACTTTCCGCCATTTAGCGTGGGCGAAACGGGGCGGACAGGCGGGCCTGGGCGCCGTGAGATTGGACATGGCGCGCTGGCGGAGCGTTCGCTCGAGCCGGTCGTGCCGGGCGAAAACGACTTTCGTTATGCTATCCGCATCTCCAGCGAGATCATGGAATCGAACGGTTCGACATCAATGGCCAGCGTGTGTGGCGGAATGCTTGCGCTAATGGACGCAGGCGTGCCGCTGAAAAGCATGGTCGCAGGAATTTCGATCGGCTTGGTGACCGAGGCTGGCGACGACAATCAATTGAAGCGTTACGAATTGCTCACCGACATCATTGGATCGGAAGATCATTTTGGCGACATGGATTTCAAGCTTAGCGGGACAGATGCAGGCGTCACCGGTTTTCAGCTCGACCTGAAACTCCCGGGTGTCCGTCACAGCATCATGGCGGAAGCGATCCAGCGCGCGAAGGAAGCACGCACCAAAATTCTCGAAATCATGCGTCGCACCCTGGATCAGCCGCGGACAGAACTCTCGAAATACGCACCGCGGATCGAGACGGTCAAGATCAATCCAGAGAAGATCGGCGCACTCATCGGGCCCGGCGGAAAGACAATCAAGGGAATTGTCGCCGAAACCGGCGCTGAAATTAATATCGAAGACGACGGATCAGTGCACATCTACGCGACCACAGGAGAGAGCATGGCGCGCGCGAAGGAAATCATCGGCGGCATGACGCGTGAAATCGAAATCGGCCAGACGTACCACGGACGCGTGGTCACAACCAAGGAATTCGGGGCGTTTGTTGAAGTTTTTCCGGGCAAAGACGGGCTCGTGCACATTTCCGAGCTTGCCGATTTTCGCGTGAACCGCACAGAGGATGTGGTGAAGATGGGCGATATGATTTGGGTCAAATGCATCGGCATAGACGACAAAGGCCGCGTAAAACTTTCGCGCAAGGCGGCGCTGAAAGAACGTGCTGAAAAAGAAACCGGACAGGTTTTGTAGCTGGGTCCGAGTCGGGTAACTCCTGGCTGCAGAAAAGCGGTTCAGATTCGCCGGGATCGCGTATCCCAGCTACAGTGCCGCCATGCCGCAGCGCTCACGTGATTGGCTGCGACAAGCCGAAGCAGATCTGCGGGCCGCACGCGATGCTTGTGAATCGGAGCATTTTGAACGGTCGGCACTCGCGTCGCATCAAGCGGCGGAGAAGGATTAAAGCTCTTTATCAACGTTTGCACTTGGAAGCGTGAGGACATGCAGGTACTAAAGTTATTTGAGTCTTTGCCTAACGAATCTCCTCCGGGCGCTGAATTGATGGATAGGGCCCGTGAATTGGACAATGTCACTGAGGGACAGCGAACCCTACAGCAAATCCGCGGCGTAGTTGACAATGTCCGGCGCGGATGGAGTAAAACAGAGTTGAGTGAATCATGATTACGCCCACGCGGCTTTCTTACGCGGTGCTAGCTGCCACAATCATTCTGGCAGGTTTTCTTAATCTAGGCGGTCCGCTGCTGGTGGTGTTGTTCTCGTATTTTGCGTTGCGCCAATTTTATTACCTTACCAGAAGAAAATGGATCGCGTTAGCTTTGTTCGTCGTCGTAGTGGCTGCTATCGTTGCCGTCGGAACTTATCTCACGCGCGCGGCAATTTTGGCGCTTCCTGATGTGGCGGATACTTCCATTCCCTCTGCCAGCGCATGGGCGCAGAAGCGTCAGATCGAGCTACCATTCTCGGATTTTGAAAGTCTTAGACAAAGCGTCGTCAACACGCTTGGGCAGGAAACGCATTACCTGAGGAACGTGGCTGATTTTGCAAAAAGCGCTGCATCAACCTTGGTTTTCAGCATTCTGGCAATCGTGGCGGCCGGCAGCCTGTTCTTCAAAACAGGGCTCGATCCGTATCGCGGCACGCATCTGGTGAAGAACAATCTTTACTCCATTTGCTGCGATAAAGTTTCGACTCGGTTCGTGATTTTTACCGCAGCTTTGCAACCGTCATGGGCGCGCAGATCACCATCTCTCTCATCAATACAGTATTGACCGCGATCTTCCTGCTCGCCGCTCAAATGCCGCATGCTCCGCTACTCATTGCCACCACCTTTCTCTGCGGCCTTGTGCCGATTGCCGGCAATCTTGTAAGCAATACGGTGATTGTCTTCGTCGCGTTGACGGTATCCCCGAAACTAGCGATCTTCGGCCTCCTCTTTCTGGTTGTAATCCACAAGCTGGAATATTTCTTGAACAGCAAGATTATCGGTGATCGGATTCGGAATCCGGTTTGGCTCACATTGATCGCGCTGATTCTTGGCGAACGACTCATGGGCATCCCCGGTCTGATCCTCGCGCCGGTGGTGTTGAATTATTTGCGGGTTGAAATGCTGACCGTAGAGGTGCCCGCTGCGCACGAAGAAATTGAACTGTTGAATCCTTGAAGGTTGAATCGGCAGTGCTCATTTCATTGTCGCGATTCGACTCTGACATAAATCATGAAAGCAGGCTTTCTCGAGAAACTCATTGAGCGGCTCGGGCGCATCGGGCCACAGGATGTGCAGAATTACTTCCTGCGCCTGGCGCAGGAGAAAGGTTTCCTGGAAACGGTATTCAATGCCATACAGGAAGGCATCATCGTGACAGATTCGACCGGGCGTATCACCTATTTGAATGATGCAGCTGGCGGACTATTCGGATTAGAGGCAGGCGAAGTAGTTGGCCAGCGGCTCGATGAACGCATCCGAGGACTCGATTGGGGATCGCTCACCCAAAGTGGCGGGCCGGTGATTTCGGTGTCGATCGAACTGGGCCTGTCACTGAGCCTACCAGTCGCAACGAAACGCGCTTGTCGGCCGTGCAACCCTGGTGATCGAGATTGATCTGACCCTGTGGTCGGTCAGTGTGGAGATCAACTCCGGCGAGTGGGTGCTGGCCGGCAGTGGGAGCGATCGGCACCCCGTCATTGACGCCAAAAACGCCGCATCGCGCGAGGGTGGCGGGCTTTCGCTATGGCCGCGTTTATCGGGCCGCATTTGCCGACGAGGACGCGCGCGCCCTAGCGATAGCCCGCGCGTTGCAGTATCCGGCGCCGATACGACCGGCGCCGACAACAGGGGGGTGCCGAAATGACCGCGCAACCGGCCGGACGCGGCGAGAGTGAATGTGGCGCTCATTTGTGTCGAATTCACCTTTGATACGATCAAATACACCGTCGTCACCGCAGACGAAATGAGGCATCGATGAGCGAGCTGCTGTGGGTGGCCGTTCCCAACGGACTGCAGTCACCGACGAAGGCGTTGCTTAGTGTCCTGGTCGTGCCTCGCCTCGCCGCGGGTATCATCAGTGACTTCGGTCTAGAAGACTGGCCGGCCGTTCTTGCCGAGGCCACGTTCTCTATGCGGACCAGAACATCGGTCGGCGAGACTATTGCTAATCGCAGACCACAGTACGTGGCGCGCGCTCGATCTGACGTGTGGGCGGCGTTCTTCGGCGGCGACGCCGCCATCATCAACGACTACGAGGCCAAAACCAATCCTGTCCCGGCCGTATCGCCAACCCACGACGACGCCCAAGCGGTCGCCGGGACGTACCGCTCGGTGACCAGAGTGGCGGCCGACCCCGCCAACAATGCCAATTCTGCGATCCGTTCAGCACTTAGCGCATGGGCGGCGCCGGAACCAGCTCAACCACCGGGTGATACCGAACTGCCGACGTTCACAATTCCCGATTTCCATTCCACCGTTTCGACACTTCGTGAGCACCCGACCGTACTCGTCGACCTCGGACTGGTCTTCGAACTGATTGTCGACGTCGCCGACATCAACCTTGGCACGGCGGCCGCGGGGCGGCAGCTGTCGATTCGATGCGTCGACCCGCCGTTTCTGCAAACGCTCGTCACCTCACCGTGGACCCGATACGATCTTACCGGCACGGACTTTCGGCCTGCGCCCGCACCTGGATCGAACTCGGGAATTCGTAACGGCATGCTTGACTTGTCTACTCGGCCTCGATCACTCGCCAACAGTGCCGGCCGACCCGATCCGCTGGGCTATTACGACCTTCGACGTCGACGGCGTCGTCGGCAACCTCCGCCAGACCGGACGCGACCTTGCCGCCAACCCGGACGTTGCCGCGACAATGCCGCCGATGCGGTCGGTGGGGCTGGCGTTGCTGCGACCCAACCGGTCCCTCGACTTCGCCGCGCGCGCACGAGCCGCAGCGGATCGGGCAGCCGCGTCGATGACCGACACCGTGCTGGCCGCAGAGGACCTGGTTCTCGGTTACCGGGTCGACATTAGACGCGGGGACAACCCCTGGCATTCACTGTGCGAACGCGATGCCCAGTACAAGGTCAACGGTGTCGTGATTGGGACAGCGGGATCGCCCAACGGCTATGTGCGGGAGGAAGGGCACGTAAAGGCGTTCGCAGCGGTCAAGGATGCTGATGGGGCATTACATTCCGACGAAGTTGTGTTGCGGTGGGACGGATGAGTCTGGCGCTGCCGACACCGAATTTCCGTGGCGACACCAGCGGACCCGCCCGCGATCCGAGCCAGCCGCTGCCGTATCAGTTCGAGTGGGACTTCGCGATCCCGCCGGGCCGGCTGCCCGCGCTTCAATTCGCCGACCGCTACCAGATGCGCATCCGCATCGCCGACATGACCGGCGACGGTCTGACCCTCGGTGACGTCCACGATGATGAGGCAGCAAGCGCCACGGTGATCTACCGGCGCCATCACCCGATCCAGCCGCCGCAGCTTCGCGCTGCGGGACCGTTCGCGCCGGGAGCCGCCATCAACCGGCTTGTGATCCGCAGCGACAAAGACATGACCCCAGAGCAGCTCCACGACGCCGACCCCGACTACCCGCTCACAGAGACCCGCACGCTGGATCCGCCGACCGCATCGCTGGATCTGGTTGAACAACACCGCATGCTTGACGGCCAAACCGACGAACAATCGTTCAAACTGGCGCAGCGCGCGATGCGCGCCGACCTTACAGGATCAGGGCTACCGGATCCGGCGGCCGAGGGGGTGAATGGGTTCGTTCCAGCCGAACCCGGCGGACTCAGCCAGCCGCTCAGCGATCGCAGCAAATGGACTCCTTCCTGGCCGAACCAGCAGGCAAAAACGATCGAGCTCGCCCCGCACGACAACCTGCCGGTACCCGTCACCATCAAATGGGACGCTAACAATCTCAAGGTCACCCTCGGTAAAGCCGAACAAGCCACGATCGAACTGTCCTCGACCATTCGCGGCGATATGGAAGATCATCTCGCGATGTACGACTATCTCAAAAGTGATCCAGAGATCGATCCGGTAGCCACCACACTCGGCCGCAACCCCGTCGTCACCCCTCCATGCCGGATCCTCGTCGTCCACGCCGTCAGACGCCCACTGGCAGAACCACTCTGGAACCTCCCTCCCGCGGCCATCGAGCGCGGACCAGGAAATACGACTGCGGTGCTGAAGCCGACCTTCACTGCGGTCGACACCGGGCTGGGCTTGAATACTGACAGCACCGGCCGGCTGGACGTGGCCGCGGCGTGGACCGAATTCGAAGACGTCGGCGCCGAAGCCAATTGCGGCCAACGAGCGGTCGCCGTCACCCACCTGCACAGCCAGTCGATCGCACGCGGAGACCCACCATCGATGCGGATCCGCCATGAATTCGGCGACACCAAACACCGCACCGTGACCTACACCCTCAACGCCACCACCAGGTTCCGCGAATACTTTAAACCCACCGAACCCGAGTCATCTTTTCAGCTCTCGCACCCGCAGCCGCAGGTCAAGATATTGTCCACGGCGCGCCCGCCCGCGCCAGTCGTCCTCGGTGTCGTGCCTGCGTTCCGGTGGACGCGAACACAAACCGGCGTCGACGGCCTCGAACACACGCGACGAGCGCAGCTGCGCGTCGAGCTGGCACGGCCGTGGTTTCAGACGGGGGAGGGTGAGCAACTGGCCCTCGTGCTGGCGCCCGATGACAGCTCCGTGACCGCGGCAAGCGATCTTGTCACCCAAATCGGGCGCGACCCGCTGTTCGGAACCCCCGCCACTCCGCCGCGACCGAAGCTGGACTGGTTTCCGACCGCGGCAGCGGCGCGACTGGTTATCTTGCCGGAACTGAGCGCAAGCGCACCCGTGACTGTCATCCCGTTTGACGTCACACCCAGCGGTGACCGGTGGTATGCTGACATCGAATTCGCTGTCCCCGCCGCTGCCCAGTCCTACAACCCATTCGTGCAGCTGGCCGTCGCTCGCTATCAGCGCGACAGCTGTGACGGGATAGAGCAGATTTCCCCCGTCGTCACAACCGAGAGAGTTCCCCTGCTCCCCGACCGGCACGTCATTGTCACCCGAGTGGGCAACCAACTCAACATCAGCGTCGAGGGCACGTCACCCAGTCCGCTCAACCGGCTCGAGGCGATTCTTGAAACTTGTGGTCCCGACGTCGCACCGGAGACCATCGACCTCGTGGTCGACGACCCCGCCGCGGGGCCCCAGGTACCAGCGTGGCGTCCGATTCCGGAGCCAGCGTCGTGCGAACCAACGCGGGTTCGATACCGCCTTTGACCCTTGTGGCGGCACCGGGGCGGCTACGGGTGAGGCTACGAGAGACCGAGAACCTAAGCGGCTCTGACACAGGCGCGCCGCCAGATCTGCTGCGCCGCAACGTCTTCGTCGACACCATCATATTACCCGACAGCGTGGCAGTCCGCATGAGCGACCAACCAGAGGGCCCCCCGTCCCATGCTTTGCGCAAGGTCTGGCACAGCCCGTTACCGGACGGGTTTTACGACCTGGTGGCGTTCGCCCCCTCAGGTGAACGGATTGCCGCAGGCACTTGGGGCTCCGTAAATGGCAACTCAGCAGGATCACTGGAAACGGCGTATTGATTCGGATAGATTTGGCTCGACGAGGCGCTGTGCGGCGTCCGTCTCAAGGACCGAGCGATTGAATAACCAAGGACCCTCGCCAAGCGGATGGACGGCGTTAATTTGACCTCGGTTCGGCGGCGACGCGAAGTATTTTTGCGCTCGAAGCGTCGGATGAACCCGTGAATTGGCAGGGTCATCGTCATGTAGCGGGCTTGCTATATCCTGGAAGGATGTTACAAATTGAAGTTGTATCGTATTGAGTTTGACGACGCATTCCCAAGCCTGCTGCCCGGGTTCGTATGCAGTTCGCGAGGGCACCCAACTGACGAGTGGGACAGCACCATGGATCTGGCAGGCATGAGCAAATGAACACGGCGCAGAAGATCGTGATGGAACGATTCACGCTGAACTCTGTGGCCGGACATCTGGCAGCTCTTTTGATGATAGATGAGACCGATACGACCGACGTCCGACCTTTGACTGCGTGATCGCGGGCGACCCAGCGCGATATCCGCAATTCGAAGTCTTTCGTGTTCAGCCAGGCCCGGATCAAGAGGAGGTCTACTTGTTCCGCGTCCGAGAGCGATTTGCCCCTCGCGTGCGGGAAAATAGGGCCACGCTGCGGTTGGTGCATTCACCCGTCGAGAGGTCTAAATCTGGAAAGTGACGCCGCGCGCGTCCGCCGACGGGATAACGTTCTCAGGACCAATAGCACCTGAGGAGGGTTTCTAAAATGTCTAACAAGCCACTGACCGTCGGCATGGTAGGCGAGAGTATCGCTGCCTTGCAGCAAGCTCTTTCAGCCCTCGGTTTGAGCATCCCTGAGGCTGAGAGCAAACGACGATTTTTCGGCCCTACGACAGAGGAGGCGGTTTGCGAGTGCCAAAAGCGTTACGGGCTGGTAGTCAGCGGCAAAGTCGACGAAGCTACCGCCGCGGTGCTGTCGGCCAGAGCACCTATCGGCTTACGCCAAGGTCCCGTTGTACACCCGAAGCTCGGCACGGCGGGACCGGCCGTGTCGCGTTTAGTAAGACCGACCTTGGAAACCGGCAGGATCGAACGAAACCCCGAGGCGCCCGAACCGCGGCCGACCGCCCGATCAGGTCGCGACCTCGACCGCGAAGCGGCCGAGCGGCTCGACGAGATCAGGCAGTACTTCCAGGATCTCTACGCCCGCCGGGACGTCATTGCCCGCACCACGACACCCGCCGGTCAGGAACTCGACTGGATACCCGCCGAGTCCCAGGTCGCGGGCACCCTGGCCGAGCCACCGCAAACAGAGCCGCCCGATTACCCGCGGGACCCCGCGCGGCCCACGTACCCGGCGCTCGACCTCGCCGGACCAGAGACCGAAGTGGGGCCGCCCGGCACCGTGCCCGTGCTCCGCAAACCCATCGATCAGATCCGGCCCGTCGGCGATCTGCAGGACTACCTGGCCAAGGGACCTCGCCAAAAGAGGATCACACCACCAGACGATACGGGACTGGCGCCTCCCCGGCTCGCCGGCCGCGGTCCACAAATATGCGCACGCCTACCAACCCGTCACCAACTTCGGCACCGAGGGCACGATCAACACCTGGCGGCCCTTCGTGCAATGGTCGAACGAATTCTCGCTGGGGCAGCTCTGGCTGGTACGCGGCAGCGGGGGCGGACTACAGACCTGCGAAGTCGGCGCCCAGACCTACTTCGACCTGTACGGCGACTGGTTCCCGCATCTGTTCATCTACTACACCACCAACAACTACACACAAGGCGGCGATAACCTCGGTGGCTACAACACTGACGTCGCCGGCTGGGTGCAGAGTTCGGCGCAGGTCTATCCCGGGATACGTCTGGCCGAGAGCGTACCGGGTGGGGACCAGTTCGAACTCAGCCTGAAGGTGACCCTCTTCCAGGGCAACTGGTGGGTGCGCGTTGGCAACGAATGGATGGGCTATTACCCGAGCGGCCTCTACAACTCCGCCGGCCTGCGCGACCAGGCGGCGAGCGTAGATTGGGGCGGCGAAATCGTCGACGACGTCGCCAACCATCCCGAGCCCACCAGCACCTGGATGGGCAGCGGCCATTTCCCGTACGAGGGATGGCAGCATGCCGCATACATGCGCAACCTCGCATATCAGTCCGACGCCGCCGGAACAATGATTCCGATCCAGGGCTACCCGTCGGTGACCAACCCCGCCGCCTATCAGATCGCGACCGACTTCAGCGGCACATCGACTTGGGGTTCCAACTTCTTCTGGGGTGGTCCGGGAGGGGTCGCCTGACATGCCGGCCGACGACGACCGCCCACCGGTCATTCCGTCACCTGTCGATCCCGAGGTCGAGTGCGTCCGCATCGACACCCAGGAGCCCTCCGGCGAAATCGCGCAACCGCCCGACCAGCGACCAGCCGGTGGCGGCGATGCCCCGAAGCTGTGTCCCGACGGCTACGTCCCCAGGCGTCGCAGACGGCGCGGCTACACCGCCGAGGGCAAACGCATCATTACCAACAAGCCGCCGAAGCGCAACCCGGACGACCTACGGGCAAATAACGCAACCAGAACGGCTACAGCCGCGCGAGGAATCCGGGACGCTTAAGCACATGAACTCCTTGGCGCACTTTGCCGCTCGCTGCTGCTGTTCAGGGTGTTACGATCACCACGAAGAAAGGGTGCCGTCGCGAAAGTAGTTAGAAATTGGACGGCGCGGTCTCCGGCACATGAAGGTATCGTCTCAAGCGGCGAGGTCAACGGGCTGAGCGATGGGCGCGGTGGCGAGCGTCCGCCAGCCGTCGACCTTGCGCATGTTGATCTGTCCCGAGGCGAGCAGCGCCCAGAACAGCATGGCGGCGGTTTCGGCGGACGGCAGGACGGTCTGGGTCTTGATCCGCCGCTTGAACTCTTCGTGCAGCCGTTCGATCGCGTTGGTAACCGGTATGAAGATGGCGGCGCCTGACGTCCCTGCTGCGATAGGATTGATCGCGGCGTATGGTGCGACCATCCGGGACAGAGGCGCCGGGAGCACGAAGGTGCGGGCAGGCCGACGCGTACGATGAGCTGTGAGCTCGCGTTAGTAGCTGGCCGCCTCTTGCAACTCGCCCGGTTGCGCCGTCAGCGCGAGATCCGTAGGTGTCGTGTGGCCCGCCGCTCCACAGTTATCGTCAATCAATGGGAGAGGCACATGCGACGCGTGATCGG
>CAVSMG010000009.1:0-21470 GCA_963728955.1 uncultured Verrucomicrobiae bacterium | reverse complement strand
TGACCGAGGTCAACTACGCGGAGGTGCAATACATAATTATCCGCAAAAACGGACTAGCGGGCTGGGAAACGACCGCGGCCAGTCTGGTTTCGCTACCGATCACCTTTCATCCGGTCACCCGCGAGCTGGCCGACATCGCAGCGCGATTTAAAGCGTCACATCGAATCAGTCTTGCCAACACGTTTGCCTCCGCCTTGGCCAAACACCGTAAATGCGAGCTCGTCACCGGGGACCCTGAATTCAAACCTCTGGAACGCGAGCTGAAGATAGCCTGGTTAAAATGACAAACGACCGGGTGAAAGCTCGGCTCGCTGAATGGAGCGGAAATAATCTGGCCCGAAAAATCCGGGAAGCACACATTGCTAGCCTGCTCGTTTCGGCTGCCAGCCGAAACGTTTCTTTTCGGGGAGCGCAGGCTGCCAGCCTGCAGTTGTCGGCAGCTTGCCGACAAAGCTCCGAGCCGCATTGCATGCAGAACATCTCGGCAGGCTGCCGAGATCGACGGCCAACGGCCTGTGCTCCCCAGAAAACGATTTCCCGTCGATTTGGGCCACAAACAATTGTAGGTTGCAGCAACCCAATGAAAATCACCCGCCAGATTGTTGCTGATAAGATTGCTGAATATCTGCACGGCAAACTCAGCCAGGCGGAGTTGGTAGATTGGGCCGAGCGCGCGATGATGGATGCTGATTTCGACGAGTCCGAGATTGACCTTCTCACTGATATCGTCGGCCGACTCGGTCTCGCCGACGTCGCCGAGTTCGGGCTTCGGTGGCAGGACTGCGAAGAATTCCTCCGCCGCCTCGGCTATCGGCCGAAAGTAATCGTGTCGAGCGAATGAAACGAGTGTCTACTCGTCACTCATTACATGTCACCCGCCGCTTCCGCTGCTTTCCGCTGTAACGCTTTAACAATTCAACGACCTGCTCACGAAGACTTTCGGAGTTCAATTCGCCACGGGACGAATTGACTTACTCGCTCCCGCTCATTTCGGCCCTTCGGCTTGCCGATGATCACTCGGTCGCCGCGGCGACCTTGCGCCAGCTACCTAGCTGCGTTGCCGTCTACCCGCGCGATTGAAACTCGTTCGCCACCCAGCTCACTCGCCGCTACCCATCGCGGCTTTGCCTTCTATGTCGCTTTCTCCAAACGCTCCATTCGCCAATCGCGACGTGTTCTATGTCGCTCGCATCCCTGCGGCTCCATTCGCTGTGGCGGACAAACCACGTGGCGAAGCCCAACCGCGCGGAAAACTCGGCTTACCTCTTTTTGCGATAACCCGCTGATTTTTCTCGAACGACCGCACGTCGAGCTGCCTCTCGCTCCACCGGATATGCAAACGGTTTGCGAACATTGCGTTTCGACTCTGGTCGAATCACTCGCGCCTTGGACCGATCAAAATAATCGAGCACATCTTCACCTCGATCGAACTTCTCCTCGAGATTCTCGGCTGTCGTTCTCTTATCCTGCGACCTTTTCATACGTGTCGATCTCCGCTGGGGTGGCTTTCCGTAAACTAATAATCCGAATCCGCGCTCCGCGATAGGTGATAATCGCTGACCAATATTCCTTCCCGATTGTGCCAATCACCAGATATCGCTTCTCCGTCGCATCTTTTGCGCCGAGTAGAACGTGCTTGGATTTCCAGAGCGCCTGCGCTTCAACAAAATCGATGCGGTGTTTCGCTTTGTTGCTCTCACTCTTACGCGGATCGAATTCGAATTCCACGGGATTTTCTTAGCTGATTTGTGCGAGCAAAGTCGATCTCTCTCGAACGGCGGCGTGATCTCGTCACTTGTCACTCGCCTGCCGCGCCGAAGCCTCGCGCGACGGCGGGCCACTCGTCACTGCGCGATAGCGCTTTCCCCTTATACGAACCGCGCATCAAGCGCGAGGCAAAGTTCGCGGTGTAAAATGAGCTTCCCGCTTACTTTCTTCGCGATCGTTTCACAGATTTGACGAAGCTGATGTCCATCATCTTCGCTCGCTACCTCACGAGCTTGACCGTCTATGTCGCCTCATCCCAGTTAGCTCCATTCATCAGGCGCTCCTTTGTCACTCGCCACCCCTGCAACGTCAAGCCACTCTCTGTCCTGCTTTCTCGACGTAGCCTCGTGCGTAGCGGCTGACCTCTGATTTCTATCCTGCGGATCGCTATTCTTCTGAATCCAAACGGCGCCTCCGCTGCATCCTATTCTTTGAAGCCATGGACACTAGCTCATGACGCTGTCGAAGCGCACCGCCCTGGGCATCTCGCTGGGCGCGATCACTCTTTACTGGATTTACCAGATCGTCTCGCAACACCCGCACGCGCCGTTGCCGGCGCATTTTTCGGAATTGGTGTGGCGCATCGTGCGCAACAAGCTGCTCATGTTCGCGGCGATTTTCCTGCTGCTGCGTCTGGAGGGCGAGGGGTTCAGTGGGATCGGAGTCAACGGTCTCCAGTGGCCGAAGCATGTCGTCATCGGGTTGCTCTTCGGGGTCGCGATGTTTATCGCGCTGAACGTGGTGCTTGGCTCTGTGCTGGGCTCACTCCTCCCCAGGCCGGCGGCGAGCGGACCTACCATCATGTCGTTCTTCAAGGAGCCAGCGAATCTGCTGGCTTGGATACCGATCGGGATTTTCGGGGGCGGCGTGGTGGAGGAACTGCAGCGGATCTTCATTTTCACCCGCTTCGAAAAGTGGCTGGGACGCCCGGGCCTTATTCTCGGCATCGTGCTCAGCTCCGTTATGTTCGGCCTGGGCCACCGCTACCAGGGACTCGGGATCGCCATCGGAACGGGGATATCGGGGGTGCTGTTCGCACTCCTCTATCTGCGCCGGTGCTCCGCGCTGGAGCCCATCACCGCACACGCGTTCAGCGACGTCCTCGCCATGCTTGGCGCGTCGATGCTGGCGAAGTAGCGCTCGCGCGCCTCCGATACTCGACAAGAGGGTCAGCTCCAAGTTCTGATGTAGCCTGGCGAAGGCCGCGCGACTTGGCGACCGCGCCTCGCGATTGCGAACTTTGAATTCTCTTTGCGCCAATGTTTTAGCGATTGAAACTCGCTCGTTGCCCACGTTGACTCATGTGCTCCCGCCCATTTCGACCTCTCGGTTTTGCCCATCTATGTCACTCGCGTCCCCGCGGCTCCATTCACTCGCTGCTACCATCGCAGCTTCACCTTGATCAGTCGGTCGCCGCGGCGACCTTGCGCCAGCTACCCTAGCTGCGTTGCCGTCTACCCGCGCGGTTCTCGACCGCGGCGTGTTCTATGTCGCTCATCCCATTCGCTCCGTTCAACGAAGTACGAGGCGACAGCCCGCGTCTTGCTCCGCGACACCAGCAAAATCCTGTTCCCTGACAACCCCGTCAATGTGCCCGTCATCAAATAGACGGCCAGTGGTGCGCCGCTCAGGTTAGGTTTTGTGCGCCGCTGTTTAATCGGCGATCGATAGCGAAACTCCGAAGCTTTCGCGCCTGGGCGACCCCGGAAAGATCGGCAGGCTTTGAACGGTCATCTATCATCGGACTAAATAGCGATTGATGTCTTGTTCCGTCCCGAGTTGAGGTTTCTCCATTCGACAGCGAAGATTCGCTCGCTGCTGTGAAGATCGAGGAAATTTCCGAGCTGCATTACATCACTCCGATGAAGAATGTACCTTCCATTCTTGAGCACGGTATCCTCTCGCACAATCGCGCCGCGAAGCTAAAACACGATGATATCTCGATGCGCGAAATACAAGATGTTCGGGCGAAGAAGCGAGTTCCGGGCGGACTTGCGCTGCATGATTATGCAAATCTGTACTTCAACGGCCGAAACAAAATGATGGCGAAGAAAAGGCCAGAACACGACCGCCTTTGCGTACTTCGGGTTTCAACCAAGGCACTAAACGTTCCCGAGGCCGTCATTGCCGACCAGAATGCATCATCAAAGTATGCGTTGTTCCTGCCATCTCCAGTCGGATTGCAGAAGCTTAACCACGACGAAGTCTTTGTGCATTCGTGGAAATGTCCGGACGACCAAATCCGTGAGTGGAGGCTCGGGTCTCTCGTTTGCGCAGAACTCCTCGTGCCGCACGTCGTTCCACCTCGGTTGATTCTGGGTGCTTATATACTGGACGGCGCAGCTCGCACCAGATTTACTGAAATCGAATCGAATCTAGAATGCGTTGTGAACGCTGATATATTTTTAAGGTGATCTCAGATGATTCGCGTTTTGTCAGGAAATCTTTTCGAATCGAAGGCGCAGACTTGGGTTAATACGGTCAACTGCGTTGGCGTAATGGGGAAAGGTGTTGCTCTTGGATTCAAGCAGCGTTTTCCAGAAATGTTCGCCGATTATCAGCGTCGTTGTGAACGCGGCGAAGTTCGTCTCGGGCGTTCCTATCTATTCAAGCACGTCGTCGGTCCGTGGATTGTAAATTTTCCTACAAAGCAACATTGGCGACAGGTCACAAATCTCCAGGACATCATCTCAGGTCTCGAATTTCTGCGCGCGCACTACAAGGATTGGGGTATCAAGTCCATCGCCGTTCCACCACTTGGCTGCGGAAACGGCCAACTAGAATGGCGCGTCGTTGGGCCAACGCTTTACCGACATCTGTCGGAGCTCGACATACCTGTCGAGCTGTACGCCCCGCACGGCACGCCTCATTCTGAACTTCAGCCATCATTCCTTGGAGCAATGGGTCGAGAAGGCAACCTCATTCCGAGCGCGCCAAAGCCCCAATTTATTCAGCCAGGTATTGTTGCCATCGTTGAGACGGTGAGACGACTCCAGAAGCAGCCATATCATCCACCAGTTGGTCGAACAACTTTCCAAAAGATCGCTTATGTTCTTACCGACCTTGGAGTCGACACAGGTTTGAAGTACCACCGTGGCAGCTATGGCCCCTACTCTGACGAGCTTAAACCGGCTATTGGGCGATTGATGAACAACGGGCTTCTTCAGGAGCATCGATTAGGCCGAATGATCGAGGTCCGAACAGGGCCAACATTTCCTGACGCGCTGCGCGCGTACGCCCAAGACTTGAGCGAGTACGAGCCTGCTATTCGCAAAACTACCGACCTGTTCATGCGCGTTGGTACCAATCGAGCCGAGTTGGTCGCAACGATCCGTTTTGCGTATAGCGAGCTAAAAAAGGAGATGAAAACTCAATCGTCGGAATTAGATGTGCTCCGCCGCGTGATGCAGTGGAAACGGCGCCGCCGTCCACCTCTGTCGGAAAATGAGGTTGCAAGCCATATCAGGAATCTGGCGGCACTCGGGTGGATTGATGTGAAGGCAAGCTCTGACCTTCCTCTGCTCGAAGACGACGTTCTGAGTGACGCCGCTTAGGAAGTCGGCAAGATTGATGGCCGTGGCACTGACTTCGCGGCGGAAGCATTCGACTCACATGTGACCACGCAACTAATCACTTCTTACAGATCACCGATCACTTCTTTCTACCCGCCTCCGCTTCGGGTGGCAAAAGGCTGATCACTTATCAACCGATTTAACGCTTTAACCATTCAAGGGTTCACATGGCGACAGCCTGAATTTGTTGCCTGATCCCAATTCTCTGACCGTCCCCAATCACGGTACCTTGGCCTTGAAAGTCAGATTGACTTCCCATTTCTGACCGCGGACCTCCTGCGCTCCACCCGAGGTGAGGGTGCCGGAGATCGCGCCATCGGCGTTCTTAAAGTCCTTGATGCTCATAGGGGCGTCTCCAAGTAGCGTCAATGTATTGTTAGGCAAATCGAAGCCCGAATGAAGCAGATCGCCGCTATAGATTTTGCCATCATCAAAAACCTTCACCACAATTGCATCGCCAAACTTGCCTAACAATGCGTCAACCGTGGCCTTCGAATCTTTGCTTTGGTCCTTGGCCGTGAGGACGACAACGGTCACGGGCTTGCCTGATTCAGGCTCGCCCTTATAGGCCGAGGCATACTTGAGCGCGGCGGCCTTGCCGGCCACCAGGAAGGTGCCGGACAACGCGGCCTGTTCCGCGGCGCCAGTCCACGGCAGGGCAACGAACCACAGCGCCGACGCGATCAAGGCGATCAGGGATCGGTGCATCTGCGGCATGGAGAAGACTGCCGGTTTGTGAACGGGAATGTTGGTTGATAGGAGTTTCATCGAAGTGTTTTAGTTGGCGGCAGTATCGACACTCTTCCCAGGCGCGGGCAAGTCATCATTTCGAATGTCCATGTCCTGGCGTGACAGAGCCGGGGCGCGCACGCGCCTCGCGTGTCGTGTTCGGCGTGTCGCCGAACACTTCTTCTGTAGCGGCGGTCTACGACCGCCGAAATCCGTAGCGACCCCAAAAGCATTCGGGGTCGAAATCCTTGAGCGTCCGCACGTTGGCTGCTATGATTGCACCCAATGAGCGTCCGTGAGCTTGAAGAAGAGGTCTCCCGCCTGAGCAAAGTAGAACAACTCCAGGCAATGGAATGCCTCTGGGCTTCGCTTTCCAGGAAGCCGGAGGAAATTGAGTCACCTGAATGGCATGGCGAAGTTCTCGCAGCCCGCAAGGCTAAGGCGGATTCAGGTGAAGCGCAGTTCCTCACCATTGCTCAACTCAAGGAACGCCTGCGCCGTTGAGAAAAAATGAGCACCCTTCAGGAAATCAAATCGGCTATCGCAAATTTGAGCCCGCATGATAAGGCCCTTCTCACTGCCGAGTTGTTTGCCACGAACGGTGAACCGGATGACGGTGCGCTGGAAGCCGCGTTGGAACGCGGTTTGACAGATGTCGAAGCTGGGCGGGTACATCCGGTTGAGGAAGTGAAGGCGATGATTCCGCGATGGACTTCAAAGTCCTGATTGCGGACAGCGCCATTGCTGATCTCAAAGAGATTGTCGAGTTTGTCGCGGAAGACAATCCCGAGGCAGCCATCCGACTTGGCGAAAAGCTTCTCGGCCACGCGTTAAGTCTCGCGACACTACCGGAACGTTTTCCTCTCCACGATAGGCGGCGCGGAATCCGTAAAATGCCGGTATCGCCTTTTCTGATCTATTACCAATGTGACGAGGAGACTTCGGTGGTAAACGTTTTGCATTTCTGGCATGGAGCACGACGCAGACCGGAATTTCCCGCATAGCAAAAACGAGTCCAACTCGCGTAGTGTCGAGTTCAAAACTCTCAACAACCTGTCACGCCGCAGCCTTATGCGAAGGCGGATCAACTCCGTACAGGTGCGTGGCTCCAACGGAGGTTTAACATTTTAACGTATCCAGAGATTCGGTCAGCCCGTGGTCGCGCCGACTGCGTCAGCCGTAATTCTGTAACGCGTGTCTGCGACTGCCGAAATCCTTGAAGTTAGTGACCGCTCCGTCTTTGATTGGCGTCTGTGAAACCGATTCGGCTTTCGAACCACGCTTCGCGCTATATGAGCAAGCGCGGCTTCACAGTTGCCGAAGTAGAAGAAGCGATTCGCACCAGTCCATGGAACCCTACGGAGCTCAACCGACTCGATTGCCGAAAAGATTTCCCATACGGGAAACAATGGAATGGAAAGCTTTATGCGACAAAACAAGTTCGCCCGGTCTTCGTCGACGAGGCTACGGAAGTTGTTGTCGTGACGGTCTACACCTACTATTTTTGAGCCGCTATGAAAATCAGCTACGACCCGGAGGTGGACGCGCTGAGCATCACGTTCCGCGAAACCACCGTCACGACCAAACATTTGGCCGAGGGAATTGCCGCTGATTATGACAGCGAAGGGCGGCTCGCCGGCCTGGAAATTCTGGATGCGCAAAAGCGGTTTGGCGGAATTGACACCATGCGCCGCGTCGAACTCGAAGGCGTGGGCAGCTGAACTGATTTGGACTCTCAACGAGCTGCTTGATCACGCCGAAGCTGAGGATACGCGATCAGCGGAGGCGGGTCACGCCGAAGTCGCACGAGGCGGATCACTCGTCACTTTCTCCGCTTTAACAATTCAATTCGCCGCTGGACGAATGGAGCCGAAGGGATTCGAGCGACATAGATGGGTCAAGCCGAGAGGCCGAGAGGAGCGGGAGCGAATAAGTCAATCCGCCGTGGCGGCCGCTTCACCTGCCCGCCGTAGTTTTAACAAAGGCGGAACGTCTTGCTCCGCGACATCAGCAAAATCCTGTTCCCTGACAACCTCGTCAACGTGCCCGTCATCAAATAGGCGGGCAGTGGCGCGCCGCTCAGAAAAGGTTTTATGCGCCGCCGCTTAATCGGCGATCGATAGCGAAACTCTGAAGCTTTCCCGCCCAGGTCAGCCCAGGCCGCACTCGAAGTGAATCCCTTCTTGAGGATCTCGCCCTGGCGGAACGCATCGTCGAAAACATTGTCGCCTCGCTGACTCATTGACCTCTTCGCCGGCGCCCACAACAGGGCTGATCAGTCCTTCTCTCAACAACCTGCTTGCCACGCCGAAGCTCAGCTCGGATACGCGGAGCCAGCTCACGCCGAATCTCGCCGAAGGCGGATCGACCACAAACTACCAACTTTCCGCCGGAGTTGCTTCAAAAGAACTTTCGAGCGGATAAAGTGGTGTCGATCTTGTTCTCCTCTCAGGTGCATCAATCGCGCCCGCAAGATCGCGACGCACTTGCGCTGTTACAGATTCGGATCTATTAGCAAGTACCTGTGGCTAAAAAGTCGAAGCGCCGACGATTCAAAGTACAGACGAAGTGGCGTCGGGGAAATAATTACACGCTTCTGCGCAGCGATTGCGCAAAACTGTTGCCCAAGATTCCCACGCGGTCGGTCAGCCTCGTTCTTACTTCGCCTCCGGTACTGCATAGGCAAATCGTACGAAAACAACACCAAGGCGGAAGATTTTCTTCCGGCGCTGGAGAAGATCTTGCCAGACTTAATTCGCATTCTGCGCGTCGGCGGCAGCATCTGCTGGCAAGTAGGATACCATGTAAGCCATAACATAGTGACACCGCTGGACGTGCTTGTTTGTGAAATAATGAGGAAATATCCCGTGATGAAACTTCGAAACAGGATAATCTGGACGTTTGGCCACGGTTTACATATCAAAGATCGTTTCAGTGGCCGACACGAAACTATGCTGTGGTTCACCAAGGGAAAAACATATCGTTTCAACCTCGATGCGGTGCGTGTCCTGCAGAAATATCCCGGTAAGCGCCACTACAAAGGTGAGAGGCACGGCGATTTAAGTGGCAATCCCAAGGGAAAAAATCCGTCGGACGTTTGGGATAGTTCTGATGTATGGGATATCCCGAATGTAAAAGCGAATCATGTCGAGAAAACTGTTCATCCGTGCCAATTTCCAGTCGCGCTGGCGCGTCGAATAATCGCCGCCACGACGCAAAGAAACGCACTTGTATTAGATCCTTTCACGGGTGCAGGCACGACGGGAATAGCGGCCGCGTCCCTTCAAAGGAGGTTCGTTGGTGCCGAGATCAACCAGAAGTACCATCGGCTTGCCATAGGACGGCTCATGGCGGCTCTCAGCGGCAACCTAACGTACCGCCCCGATTGGAAACCAGTTTATCAGCCGAAACACGACACGCCACTCACAACGATTCCGGCGACATGGAAACTGAATGGAAACGATTCAGGGTTGCTAACGACCGAAGACGTTTCGACGACACATCGATATCTGAAAATTCGCCGAGCAAACCGAATTCAAAGAAGCAGTTCAGCGTACGTCGGACAAAAGCGGTAGATTTGTCGATAAGCGCGAACATTTTCTTCACTTAATTCAAAAGCCGGTGGCTGCCATCCATCAGGGCAAGGCATAAACGCGTCGAGATACTGCCGTTCCTTCCGCGTCAATCGCGGTACCTTGATCAAGCATGGCTCTTCTTCAAATGTGGGACGAAAGTAATTCGCTTTCGCTAGATCGCTTTCTTCAATCTTTTTCTTCTCAACAGCGGTTCCAATCATGCCACCCATTGTCAGCATTTGATGACCATCCTCGTATACGAAGTTAAACATTGGAATAAATTCAATGGCCGTTCTTCCAACGATGCCCGACTTGATCGCGCTCCAAATAAAGTCCGCATTTCGACGGGGTAATTGTGATTGCGCAAAGTCTGTCGCCTTCAGGGAAGGACTAAAGTAATCACCAGCCTCTTCTTCAAAATAACTCATCCACTCTTTTGGCTCATCGGTATCGGTTGGAGGCTCGACATCTATCGTGATTAGTAAGATCGAGCCAACCGACAAATGAGACGCTGCAGAAGCAATGTCGCCTAGCTGCGAGTTCGTTAGAACGCCATCGTAGTCGAGCCAGAGCACATGCCTGATGTCTTTCGATAATCGCGGAATTATGTTTCCTATCGGCGCGATCTCGGTGTTAACGCATTCAAATGGTCGATTGAATTCCACCCGTCGCGCGATCTTGGTGTTGTACTCGACACTTAACATCTTCTGGAGCCCGATAAGTCGATGGAAAAGCATGAAATCGATAAAATAAACGGAGCCCATGCCGGTGTATTGATAATCTTGGATACGAAAACCGGCCGCACTCAGGGACAGCAACGCGTCAACAAGCATCCGACGCTCAACCTGCTTCGCAGGTCTCAACTCGTAATGAACCGTCAGGTAACTTTCGGTCGGCGTCAGTCCGGACATTCGGTTTTCAAGTAATGATTGAACGTGAATTCGCCGACCGCGCCGGCACTCATGCGGGGCTTCTTTATTTTCTTTCTGATTTTCTCAACGTCGGATCTTTCTGCTTGATACTGCACAGTCACAGTGGTTCTTAACGTGCGCCTCGGAGCAACTCTGACTTCAAAGGCTGTCGCGGGCCTCTTAGCAAGGTCAGCCAACGCTACGGTCTTAACCTCGTCTGCTATATTCCGCGCTGAGGGATCCTCGATAGAATCGGGTTTGTACATTCTATCCAAGAAATTCAGCACCGGCTTACCGATGGTTCGCATTACATTTCGCGCCCGTTGATATACGGCAGACTCACGATTTAGTCCGCGTTTGGTTGTAGTCCAAGGTAATGCCAAAGCATTTGCAGATTGAAAAAATGCTACACCGACGAACCCACGAAACTTTCCCATATGCCACACGGGCATGCCTTGTGTCCCCCAACCTGTTAATTCAGTCTTGTCCGCGGCGAGGACTACGCGTCCGTTACAAAGAGCATACCAACCCGCGCGCTCAGCGACCCACTCATTTCGCTCGTCTCTCGCGGCGAGACTCGCGAATATCTGAACGGTGACTTCACCTTCTCGGAATTCCTCACGCGCCGATTGGACCTCGTCCGATGCGCCGATTGGAATCTTGAATGGCTCAACTCGATTGCCGTTGAGCACGATTTCTACATACTGATCAATAAACAAACCGTACGTCTGCGAGATCGTCGAGTGAAGGCGCCGCGCAAGCGTTCCATCCGTCAACCGCATCTTTACTTCAGATCGCAGCTCAGTAATAACAACCGTTGTTCCCGCGACTGCCTGTGATTTTGCTCCATCGGTGAACGTAATTGGAATTCTCCAATCGTTTATATTTTTATCTTTGCGCGACCACTCTTGGACGTTCAGATCGACCAGAAAACCTTCTTTTTCGGTCTTCGAGTCCATCTTAAAATGGTGTCCAATCTTGAATATTGCTCGTTTGAGCCCGATTCCATAAACGCCGAGTGCACCGCCAGTTTCGCCCTCAGCGTGTCCAAAATTAAAAACCTCGTCGACGGCGAGGGTACGGTCTATTCCTCCACATGTGTCTCGAATTCGAAACTCTTGCTCAGAATAAGACACGTCTATTTTCGCCAGAGGACCTTTGGATTTTGCCTTTGCTCCGGATGACCCGTTTAGGATCACATTGGGAATATCGATCTTCGTCTGTCGAATCAGGCCATCGATCGAGTTATCGATTAAATCGAGAATGCAATCTTCAAGAGAAATATCCCTCGTAAACATTTCGAAGAAGAAGTGTTTTCGAGGGTACGCCTTCGCGAACTGCGTCTCATTTTCGTTTGCCTTCGCCATTTTCTTGGGGGTTTTCGTCGTCAGACAATCAGGTATTGCGCGTAAATACAAGCGCCGATCTGAGCACTTTAGGTCTCTCTGTCAAAGTGCTCGTCAGTTTGAAAGCTTCTGAATGTGCGGGACTGCTGCAGCACCAGCGAAAATCCACGGCGCGATCGACAGAATCTCGTCTGATTTGAAACTCGGTCATTTCCCAACTCCCTCGTCGCTACCCTCGCGATTTTGCCTTCTATGACGCTGATCCCATCAGCTCCATTCTCCAGAACATTTGCGCAGCGGGGCTTCGCCGAGGCTACAGCGAGCCAAGGGGCAATCGCACATTCGCTACGCTTAAGCTGCGACCGCAGAATGTTCACTCAACCGGCCCAGCGCGGCTTTCGACGAACGGAGGATTCTGCTACAGAACGCAATCCTCGCCCGAGAGGAATTGTCTCCACACTTCCGGCAGGTCGCCCGCATCGTAGAACTCTCGCAATATTCCGGCGGCTTGCCGGACAACCGCGACAAACTGCTCGGGCGGAAGCCAATCTAAAGTTGAATGCAGGATATGCGTTCGCATGATGTGCTCAATCAATTCAGCCTCCCTGAAGGTGCAGCCTGCCAGAAGCTGGATTTGTTGTGTGTACCAAATTTTTGCAGCCATAGTCACGAGCCGCCTTGCTGATCGACCTGTTGTTCAATGCTGCGGATAATTCGCTCATAGTGACTTGCGATTCTTTCCGCTTCGTCTGGGTCGCTGCACTCTTCGCAGACAAACGCGTCGTCAGGGAAGAAGCCATCGCGCAAATAAATCGCGGTGTTCTTCCATGACTCCTGACGTGAACGCAATCCGTCTAAAATTTGCCCGAGATCGAGATCGTCGATCTTAATTTGAAACTCTTTGCCCATACATGGGCATAATTACCTGGCCAGGTTCAGTGCCAAGCACAAGCCTTTTTTATCGCCCGCGAACACGCGGTTTTGTTACTGTCGGCTTATGCCAAGGGCACCAACTGTCGTTTGGACTCGCGAGCATTTGCTGATCGCATTGAATCTCTATTGCAAACTGCCCTTCGGGAAATTGCACAAAGGAAACCCCATCATAATCGAGACCGCTTTGAGAATGGGTCGGGCGGCAAACAGTCTCGCAATGAAGCTATGCAACTTTGCTTCACTCGATCCGGTGCTAAAAGCGCGCGGAATCAAAGGATTGCCCGCGGTTTCGAAACAGGATCGAGAAATGTGGATGCAATTTCAGAAGAAGATCGGCACACTTGGCGAAGAGAGTGAGCAACTGCTTCACGATTTATTTACCAAAGATCAGACCAAGGAAGTCGATTTTCTCCACCGCGACAGCGTGCGATTAGAAGCATCTCGGAAGATTCCAATCGGCCCGACAGAAGCCAAAGCATCGATCAAAGTCCGGCGCGGTCAGCAGTTCTTTCGTCAGTCCGTTTTAAATGCTTACGGCGTCTGTTGCTGCATTAGCGGGGTAAACGTGCCGCAGCTCTTAATCGCCAGCCATATCAAACCGTGGCGTGATTTTCCGGAACAACGTCTCGATCCGCGCAATGGACTTTGCTTGTCGGCTCTACATGATGCGGCGTTCGATGCCGGCCTGATCACCCTAGATTCAAAGCTCCGCGTTCTGCTAAGCGATCAATTGAAGCGCTTTTTCCCTCAGCAGACCTTGCAGCAAAACTTTGCTCGGTTCGAAGGAACAATGATTCGCCTGCCGGAAAAACTGGCAGAGCCCGATGTAGATTTTGTGAGCTATCATCGAGCGCGCGTGTTTCAGAGCTGAGTGAGAGACGTTTTCAGCGCGGCGGCGACACGCGCCGCGCTTAGGATTGTGGGATTGCGCGTGCCGCGCTCGATTCCACTAATGTAAGTCCGATCAAGCTCCGCCTTTTCGGCGAGCGCTTCCTGCGATAGGCCAATCGCCTCGCGGCGGCGGCGAACGTTTAGGCCGAAACGAGTGAGTGTCTGATGCCGATGTGACATGCAGACACTCCAGACGAATGTGGAGTTTTAATCCACGGACTATGAGTCACATCGTTGGATCTGAGAGTAAAGGATCTCTTGTGTCGGAATCAGCGCTTATGCCCCGATGTCCCGGTCCGTAAGAGTGGTTGTTTTCTGGGGAAAAGTGTTTTACACGAGTGCGAATATGCCGCGCCGAAAGAGTTCGTGGGTCGACGATTTGATTCTTGCGCCGTGGTGGGTCAGCGCGGCGCTTGCTCTGCTCGCGTACGTGATTCTTCCCGCGGTGCTTCCAGCCGCCATCGTGAATGGCGGTCTCGTGATACTCATCACATTCGTGCTCCTTGCGATCAGCGTAGTCTCAGGTCTTCGGTCGCTGAGAGGCAGATTATTACTCGACTCGCAGACTAGCCTCGATTCGCTCCGCGCTTTGCCGTGGAAGCGCTTCGAAGATGTGCTCGCGGAAGCATATCGCCGTCGAGGTTACCAAGTGGTGGAGACGCTTGGCGGTGGCGCAGATGGCGGCATCGATCTGCGACTCCGCAAGGATGGGCAGGTCATTGTCGTGCAGTGCAAGAGATGGAAAGGCAAACCGATAAGAGTGCAGGTGGTGCGCGAGCTTTACGGTGTCATGATCGATCAGCGTGCCTCCGCTGCCAAGATTGTGGCAACTACAGGCTTCACTTCGGATGCGGTTGCTTTCGCGAAAGATAAGCCGATCGAACTCGTTGACTCGAACGCCCTGCTACGTCTCGTCCGCGATGTTCAGACATCCAGTCGCGTCACGATGAGTTCTAACGAACCCGACCATCTCACGCCGATGTGCCCAAGGTGCAACATTCCAATGGTTTTGCGCGAAGCTCGGCGAGGCGCGTGCGTAGGACAGAAATTCTGGGGCTGCACAAATTATCCGAAGTGTCGCGGCACACGACAGTTTTGAAATCGCTCGGCTGGTACGTAACGCGACGATCGCAGACTTACAAAGGTTCAATTCATACATCGTAAGCAGCGGATGTTATACGTGATTCACGTATAGCCCGGGATCATCGTTTCAGTGGCAGCCCAAGGTCTAGTCAGCAAAGTTCGTTTCGGCGAGGCGCCAAACCAGCGACCGAGGCGGTCGCGCTCCCCAGCAAGGGCTGCACGCCCTCCCAAACGCCGATGAACACCGGTGCGGGTTCGTCCGCTTTTCTGTGAGCATGGCTCTGCGGCTGACACAGCCGCCACTACACCGCTTCGCGGAACTTCGGATGCCATCCGATTGAAACTCGCTCATTGCCCACGTTGACTCATGTGCTCCCGCCCATTTCGACCTCTCGGTTTTGCCCATCTATGTCACTCGCGTCCCCGTGGCTCCATTCACTCGCTGCTACCCTTGCGACTTGCGTTGATCACTCGGTCGCCGCGGCGACCTTGCGCCAGCTACCTAGCTGCTTTGCCGTCTAGCCGCGCGATGCCTGATCGCGACGTGTTGATGCTCCGCTTGCCCAGCTCCGCACCGCGACCCTCCGCGGCTTGACCGTCTATCCGTCGGCTCCCAGCGCGACGTGTTCTATGTCGCTGATCCCATCAGCTCCATTGCAAGCAGCCCGCACTGCAAACATCTTCCAGGAATGATTCCAGGGTTTGAAACTCGCTCGTCTCCCAACTTGCTCGTCGCTACCCTCGCGACTTTACCTTCTATGTCGCTGGTCCCATGAGCTCGATTGGGGCGGGATTGGTTATCCCCGATCTGTGGCAACAGGAGGCCGTGCGCGCGTTGCAACAGGGAAAAGACGTGGTTTCTATTCGCGATGTCGCTCCTACTAAATCGCGAACGATCATCGCAACGCCAGGCGTCGCTTCAATGCGCGCACGCACGCGCGTGAAATTCTAAAACCACCACTGGCGTCAGTCATCCATCATAAGCGGCCATCGCTCCACACGCTCCTAAAGCAGGTCCAGAGGGATCGCTCCGCCGTTCAGCACTTCGTATCCCAAAATGTCGTCGACTTCCATTGATGCGCTAGCCGAGAGCCCGAATTGCAGCAAATTTTTCCTTCACTTCGGGCGCGCGATCGCGAGCGCCGAATGCCGCTGATAGGTGGCCGAATAATGCATCGTCAAAATCGCGGTGTTGCATGATGGCCGAAAAGCTTTCGGCGATAAACTTACGCACATCCGCTGGGGAATTTGCTACATCTTGCACAATGTTTTTGCATCCATCTGTTATTGTAACGATGTCTTCGACGTCATGACTTCCAAACAAATCTGAGCGGCCGCGATCGTGAAAGGCGGCCAGTTTGGTAGCGAGAAACAACGGAGGCGTGATAACTTTCGCCTGAAGCGTTCCATCGAGTGTAACCAATTGCGCGGACTCAAGTGCTTCGCGAAACCACTGAGAATTCATCCCTAGATCTCTTGAATCAATCGGCATGATATCCACTCGGCATCCTTTGACGATCCAACGGCAAATTGGCGCACCCTCCGAAGTATCGTGCTGGAAACCAGCGGCCCGCAGCTGTTCCTCGAGTTTGTAAAGTTCGCCAAGCGTTACGACCTCTATGATTACGTCGACATCGTCGGTCGGCCTGAAATCCGTAAAGTCTGGGCGATCAACGAGGAGCCATACCGCGCATCCGCCCACGAATGCAAAAGACAAACCGACTGATTCAAGTTCTTGCGCAACGAGGCGCATCGACTCAATGGGAGTAGGCATTGGCAAGGAGCGACCGCAGCTTGTCCTCTGCTAATTTGCGCTCGCGCGCCCGACCATCTCGGATTGCGTCAATTAAAGCGAGCAGTTGGTATAGTTGTGGATCTTGCCGAACTGCTTTCGTTATGGGTTTAAAGAGCGGCTCTAGTGCGTAGCCTTTCGTCGATCCATGAGGATCTGGCCAGACCGGCGGCAGGTCCTGTTGCGCCCGAAAATACTCAGCAAGCGCTGGCGCCGCATACGACGTCGGAATTCCGCGCGTGACAGGCCCGCGTTTGGCTGGGAAGGCATAGCGCACGCCGAACAATAAATATTCTTCCAGCGGTTTTCGAAGCGGCATCCTGGATTTCGGATCAATCAATCCTGCAACAGCGCCACGTCGCACCGAGGAGTGAATCTCAGACGCACTCATTCCTAGCTCACTCGATAACTGGGCAAAAGTCTTTCGAGAGCCCGATGAAAGGAGCTTCAGCCAAACAACGACATCTAAAGATTTGGCAATCACGCTCATTCGCTATTCGCGAATAGCGAATATGTCAAGAAATCCAAGCAACGAGACCTACTCACTCCATATCCGCGTAAGGGCCTTTACCGCCTTCGGCAATGAAACGGTCGATTGAAACTCGCTCGTTTCCCAACCTGCTCGTCGCTACCCTCGCGACTTTACCTTCTATGTCGCTGATCCCATCAGCTCCATTCGCGCCGAGCGTTTTCTCCGCCTTTCAGCGGACGCGCCGCAGTCTACCCGGCGGTGTCGCCGCACGCTCTCTTGCGGATAGAGTTCGGCGCTATCTAGGGAGACGGGACGCTCTGCAGGAAGCTCCAGTTCCTGCCAGCGCGCGTAGAGATGCGCGACTTTATCGCGTGCTGTTTTTAATTGAGTTTCCAAGTCGAAGATTTCCGCGCGCGGTTTGGCATAAAAATCCGGGGCGGCAAATGTGGCCTCCAAATCCGATACCTCGCTTTCCGCCGCGAGAATGTTTGCTTCCATCGATTCCCATTCGCGCTCTTCTTTCCATTTAAGTTTGCATGGTTTTTCTTTGCTTTTCTTTTTCTCGGCGACGATTCCGGCTGGCGCCGGTTTTGAATCGGGACCTGGGACTGTTACGACTCGTTTTTCCAGGTAGTAGTCGTAGTTCCCGACTCTATAGGCCACGCGGCCTTCGCCTTCGAAAGCGAGAATCGATGTGCAAACGCGATTCAGGAAATAGCGATCATGACTGACCACGATGACGCAGCCGCCGAAGGCGACGAGCGCTTCCTCGAGCAAGCGCAACGTTCCGAGATCGAGATCGTTCGTCGGTTCGTCGAGCATCAGGACGTTGCCGCCGCGCTTCAGGATCTTTGCGAGCAACACCCGGCTGCGTTCGCCGCCGCTGAGCTCCGAAATCTTCGTGTTGATCCGGTCTTCGCTGAAAAGGAATCGCCGCAGATAAGCACGCAACGTGATGCTCTCCTCGCCGAGCGTGACGTGTTCTCCACCGCTCCCGACTTCTTCCCAAACCGTTTTCTCATCGTCGAGAAGGAGCCGGTTTTGATCGACGTAATTAATCTGGGTCCGAGCGCCGACCTCCACCACGCCGCTCGCGGCGGGCAGTTCCTGCAGAATGACTTTGAGGAGCGAGGATTTGCCGAGGCCGTTGCGGCCGACAACACCGAGGCGTTCGCCAGCCACGAGATTGAGATTCACGTGCTGAAAAAGCGTGCGGCCGCCCAGCTCCACGCTTACGTCGCGCAATTCGATGATGCGATTCGCGAGCTTCGGCGGCGTGGGGATAATCAATTCGACGTCGAGCTCCGCTTCCGGCGCTTCTTGCGCGGCCATCTCGAAATAACGTTCCACGCGGTCGACCGATTTCGTCCGGCGAGCACGGGGCGCGCGGCGCACCCATTGCAGTTCGCGTTTCAAAAACTTTTGCCGTTTATGTTCCTGCATTTCCTCCACGGCTTTTCGCTGCACACGCGCGAGCAGGTAATCCGTGTAGTTGCCGTCGTAGCTGGTGAACTGGCCGCGCGACAGCTCGACGATCCGCGTTGCCACCCGATCAAGAAAATAGCGATCGTGCGTGACGAACAAACAGGTGCCGGCATATTTCTCGAGAAAATCCTCCAGCCATTCGATCGAGCCGGTATCGAGATGGTTGGTCGGTTCGTCGAGAATCAGAAAATCGGGACGCGCGAGCAGCGCCCGGCAAAGCGCGACGCGGCGTTTTTCCCCGCCGGAAAGCGTGCTCACGATGCGATCGGATTCCGGCGCGTGCAGATTCGTGATGAGCGATTTGATCCGATGTTCCAGATTCCAACCGTCGGCCTCGCTGATTTGGTCCAGGAGCGTGGCGCTGAGCGGGCTGTCGCCCGGGACGCGTTCGTATTCGGTGATGAGATCGAGAATCCGCTGCGCGCCGCTGAGAATGTTCGCATGGACGGTGGTCGCATCGTCGAGACCGGAAACTTGCGGCATGTAGCCGGTGACGAGATCGCGCCGGCGTGTGAATTCACCTTCATCGGCTTGCGCCACGCCGGCCGCGATCTGGAGGAATGTCGATTTGCCCGAGCCGTTGCGGCCGACGAGCCCGATGTGTTCGCCCTCGGAGAAGGCGATCGTCGCGCCGCCGAGCACGACCTGGGTGCCGTATTTGACGGAAAGGTTGTTCGCGCTCGCGATGACTGCGGCTGAAATCTCTGCCATGGGAATCTCGAACGTCGAATGCGCAACCCGCCTCCGCAAGGTTACGGCGCGGCAGGCGCCGCACGTTCAATCGAAGAGCGTGCTCGAGCGCGGAAGGCGCTGACACAATGGAGCCGCGGGGACGCGAGCGACATAGACGGGCAGCCCATCTGGGCGAGAGAGCGGGAAGCCAATGAGTCAAACGCCCTAGAATTGCAGCATCCGCCTTCGCAGCAGATACGTCGCGACAGGCAGGGTGCCTGCTATTAAGCGGGCGCCGGGCATAAGCGGCTTAACTTCGTCAGTTTCTGGCGTAGGTTGAGGCTATGGGCGATCGATCACCGAAGTCAAAACAGAAGCAGGCATCACAAAAACAGGCAAAGAATAACGCAGCGAAACAACAGAAGGGCCAGGCCATCGCAGCGAAGGAGCAGCAGGCTGGCAAAAGCGGCAAACGCGGGAGGTAATTCGATCCGACACTGCGCGGCTTCTACCTAAAGACTAAAATTCAGCCGTGGCACAGCCGTTGCCAAATGAAGTCCAAAGCTCGGGAGTCACCCAAACGTTCGCTTTCGTTCGCTTTTGCAGCGGGATCAGAAATGATCCCGCTTTTTTTTGTTCGCGAATTTTGCACGCTTGCCCAGTTATCGAATCTCATGACGTCGATCTTATTCCCGCCCGAACGTATGACGCTGTGATTTGCCGATTTGCCGAAAAAAAAGTCTAGTTCGCCGCCGCCGCTTTGGCCGCAAGCTTCAAGGTCCATTCGTTACGAAGGATTTTCATTTCGGCGCTGAGTGTCTGCAGTCGCGGGCGGACGCCTTTATACTTTTTCGTGATCCCCGTGACGGTGCGGTTGACCGCGCCCTGGTGAACAAGGCCCTGAAGCTTTTCATAAGCGCGCAAGCGCAGCATCTCTTCGCCGCCGCTGGCGGAATTGCGTTGCCGGAGATTGACCAGGAGAATGTCGAACAAAGGCTTGAATTCAAACGAGGCCTTGGACGAAAGCACAGCGACAAGCTCTTCGGTAAGATTGTCTGGCGCGCGACGTGTGAAGGAGATACTACGTTTTTTTGCCATTAAAGACTATAGGCGAAACCGCAGAAATAGCGACCGAAGGCGCCTCGCCGCTACCCGTCGCGGCCTTACCTTGATCACTCGGTCGCCGCGGCGGCCTTGCGCCAGCTACCCTAGCTGCGTTGCCGTCTACCCGCGCGATTGAAACTCGTTCGCTGCCCAGCTCGCTCGCCGCTACCCATCGCGGCTTTGCCTTCTATGTCGCTTTCCCCAAACGCTCCATTCCCTCCATCGCGACGTGTTCTATGTTGCTGATCCCTTTCCTCGATTCTCGCGAACGACTGCGGCTCGTCGATTGGAATTGCGCTTCAGTTAGTAGCGAAATTTTGACTTAGCGGTCGCCTCTTAAGCTGTAGGATCTGAGTTTCAGGCATGGTCATTCGCACTATCGGGCATCGCACTCATACAGTTGCGGGTTAGGAAGCCAACTTTATCGGAAACCATACGCCAGCGCCCAATGCGTGTGGGCTGCTGGCGATTCCTCCACGCGAATGATGATAAAATAGGTGCCTGTGGTTTTTGGAATGATGTGCGCAGCCGCCAAGTGGTCTTTCGCCCAACTGTCTGGCCGTTCCGCAAGTTTTCCGTCCGAATCATAAATATGAACGGACACCTTTGCCTTATCGACTTCTGTTCCCAGCCAGAACCAATATTCATTCCCTTTAAACAATTGTTGCCGAATCGCTTTCCTTTCACCCGAAGCGAGCTCGCCTGGCCAGTAATCCTCGCGCACCTGAAATCCTCGTTTTGCATAGGGTTCTGCCGCCAGAACAGCCCATGCCCGCGCGTACACTGTGGTGGGATCCACGCCGGCGAAAATCGCAGGCGGTAGCACAACCATGGCCGGCAACAGGGAGCTCATGCAGAGAAAGACCTTTGCGAAAGGGTTCACCCGAGATTTCTCAGTGTTTCTTGATGATGTCGTTGCCGAGCCGCGTACTGATCTCGTTGACCTTCGTAACTGATTCGGCAGAAATCCGAGCATTGCCGATCCTACCGGTAAGGGCGCACGCCTTGCAACAATCAACACTGATGAACATCACCGCGCGTCCGCCAGATCCCTATCCCGATTGAAACTCGCTCGCTGCCCACGTTGACTCATGTGCTCCCGCCCATTTCGACCTCTCGGTTTTGCCCATCTATGTCA
>CAVSMG010000008.1:0-241275 GCA_963728955.1 uncultured Verrucomicrobiae bacterium | reverse complement strand
CTTTCTCAAAGGACTCGCGGTTGAGCAGGCCGGCGTGAAAGTTTTCGCAGGTGAATTTGTTAGCCGTTACGGGCTTGGTTCGGCGTCCAATGCTCAACGAGCGGTCGAGGCGTTACTCGCTAAAGACGTGATCGACCGGGACAACGGGTCGTTCGTGATCAGCGATCGATTTTTTCGTCTTTGGATACAATCCGCGCAAATCGTCTGAATATCGACACCGCGGGTCGCCGCCTTGGTGAACTTTAGCGTCTTCCCAACGGCGACGAAATATCGCAAATGATGCAGTTCCATTGCGTCGAGATTGCCCAGGAAGACCGCGAAACCAGCAAGGGAAGCCACGCTGTGGTCGACCCGATATGGTGCCCGCGAAGTAGTCCTACAGGTTATACGCCAGCTTATGTGTCGGCTGCACACCCATCTCGCTCGACCCCGCATTGCGACAAGCCGCGTGGAGCGAAGCGCTTTACGCGGTTATCCGCTCCGGGCACAATCATCATTGGAAGTGATCATAAGGTCGCAACCTAGATCAGCTCCCGCATCTCTGCCTGTGCCGCGTTGCCATGACCGATGTTGGACGTTAAGCTTTGCATGTGAGCACAGCGAAGGAGATCGAAGACGCTATTCGCACGCTTGAGCAGACCGAACGCGATAAGCTTCTACAGCATCTTCCGCAGCTATTCCCCGAGCTAGCTGGCGACGTCGAATGGGAGCGCATAATCCGCGATGACCAGCCGCGTCCAGCATTCAGCAAATTGCTGGATCGGTACGAAACCGATCTCTCGGCGGACCGTGATTCATATCCGAAGGTCGCCGAGAGCGATTTCGACTAGACGCACGCGTGATCTCTCGCGCAGCACCCGAATTTTGGCAGTTGTATCGCGAGCTGCCGCCGGAAATCAGAGCCGCCGCCCGAAGCGCATATCAACTCTTCAGCCAGAATCCTGCGCATCCTGGTCTGCGGCTGGAGCGACTGCGCTTTGATTCGCGTGCCTGGTCTGTTCGCGTCACAAGAGACGTTCGTGCCGTGGCGCTTCGCCGCGACGACGAGTGGCTTTGGTTCTGGATTGGCACACACAAAGAGTTCGACCGCCGATTTCCGCGCTAAACCGAGCCGCGTGGAGCGAAGCGATTTACGCGGCATCGTCGGAGTAAATCAAGGTGTGAATTGAAGTGATCATAATGGTGCCAACTTAGATCAGTTCCCGTTCTTATAGAACTTCCTCGCGTGGAGCAAAGCGATTTACGCGACCAAGTTTGCGCTTTTGCATGCGAACAACATCGCGCCTTAACGCGATCCTGCTCGCGCGATCGTGCGGAGGCTGTCGCGTTCTTGCGGAAAATCCCGGTAAACGACGCATAAACTGGCTGCTCGCGACGCTCTCGAGCCGAGCGGCGAAAGAACTGTGGTGCCCTGTGGGCCATTTCACCACACGCATGGTATCTGCGCATCAAAGCTATGCGCAGAGCGCTGCGGTGGAGCGGCCGGTGCCGGGTGGCGACAAAATCATCTTTCCGGATCCACCAATTGGTTGATATAGTGTGGTGGCGAGCAAACCAAGCCGTTGCGACGAGCGCTGTTCGCACGCAATCTTTTCTAACGTATGATTCCTAGTGAGCTATGGGTCCACCGAATTTCGGACTGGCTAGGCCGCCCTGTCGAAGAATACGCATCGCGACAAGCAGACGATCTCGATGTGGCGTTTGCTTCTGGGATTAATGGCCGGAAAGAGAATGAGGACCGCGTCGCGGTCGTACGATACCGCGGAAAGGCTTTAGGCCAATCATTCATACTGTTAGTCGTGTGCGATGGGATTGGTGGAATGCGCGAAGGGGGGCGTTATGCGAGCCTTGCGTTGGCTTCTTTCATCGTATCCGTTGCCGACACCCGATTCGACGCGCCGATTGCTCGGCTTCGGCGCGCTGTCGCTGCAGTAAATTCGGCCGTTTACCGAGAGGCGCGCGAAAAAGGCGGCACGACGTTATCGGCTATTTTCATTCCCCATCATGGACCCGCGGTAGCTGTAAATGTCGGTGACAGCAGGATCTACCAGTACGATCGCGCGCGTCCGTTAAAGCAACTTTCGATTGACGACAATATACAGACTCAGGTGGCTTTACTGCCTGACCTAATTGGGCGGGGAACCACGGCCGGCATGGGTAAGCAGTTGACGCAGTATATTGGCATGGAAGGTGACGTTGCGCCACACAGCTTCATCCAACTCGGGACATTGTCCGGAGGGTTCCTAATTACCAGTGACGGCCTTAGTCAATTGGACGGAGATGTTACTAATACTGTTATCGTCAACTCTACAACACCACTCAATGCTGTGAAACGCATGCTAACGCTTTCGCGATGGCTTGGCGCTAAAGACAACGCATCACTGATTTTCACGCCAACTACTGTCGCGGAATTCCAAGAGGGACTTGCGTGCAAAGGCACTAACGACGGCTTCTGTGAGATCTGGGATCCGGCGGCAACTCGAGTGTTTCCGAGAGCTGAGAACGGCTACTCACTCCATACATCGCTCTAAACGCAATCGAAACAAGCAGCAGTCAAAAAAAAGCGGCGCGGGAAAGCATGCCTCCACAGCTGATCTGACTGATTCAAAACAATCCCCCGCGGGGGTGGGGCCGCCTCCGGGTGGACCGTCTGACGCTGATCTGACTGGAGGGGCGACACCACGGGACAAACGGAATGAGGGCCGGCGTGACTCAAGCGAGAGCGAACCGTCTCGGCATCAGCCGAAGCCACAGGTAACGTTTGAATTAGAAGACGAGCGGCATGACTCAAAGTCCGCCTGAACTACCCGCGCGTTATGAGTTCACTGGCACTGTATTTAGCGGTGGCCAAGGCGACGTTTTTCTCTATCGCGATCTGTTTCTTGATCGGGCTGTCGCAGTCAAGGTTCTCAAGAATGTTGCCGACGTAGGCGGCCTACGAGCAGAGCTGAGAGCCCTGTCTTCCGTACGGTCAAAGCATGTGGTGCAACCATTTGATCTGGTCGCACATGGAGATGGGCAAGTCGCGTTACTTCTCGAATTCGTGCCTGGAGTGGATCTCTCGGGCTACGTACCGAGTGGGGTTGACGCTTACCTCAAAACTCTTTTCCAGATCGCGTGTGCCGTCGCTGACATTAATGGTGCAGGATTGATCCATAGAGATGTAAAACCGCGGAACATGAAATTTGATGCCGAGGGTTTAATTAAGCTGTTCGATTTTGGTCTCACGTCATGGATCGATGATGCCGAGACGACTGTTCATCGAGGCACCGAATACTACCGTGCCCCCGAGTTATACGTCCCCGGCCCTGTCACGCTGACTCCGGCGGCTGACGTTTATGGATTTGGCGTTACCGCTTGGCAGTTGAGCACCGGATCGCTTCCATGGCAGTTACGCGCGATGCCAACAACCAGCTTGCCGGACTCTTTCGGAACGCACGTGCTAGGTATTCCAGACCGGGTTGTGAGCGTGCTCGACGCATCACTCTCCCTCGATCCAGTTGCTCGCCCAACGAGCGCGACAATCAGAAACACTTTGCAGTCGCAATTGCTGTATGGTCGTCATGTCGGGCGCGCAATTTGGGGTCTAAAGGTCGGCGAGTTGCGACTAGCCAACCGGACGCTTCGTATCAACGCGCAACCGGTTGGCGAGGCTACGCTTCAATATGATGGATTCGAGTTTTCCGTTTCATCGTGCACGGGAGATGTGTTTATTAATGGCATCCCAACGACCGTCGGGGCTATCCTGCCCGAGTCCTGCGTAGTTACAATTGGTGCGGAGGCGTTAGGTTCCGGCCGGACACACGTCACGTTTGACGTATCACACCCGGAGGTGATTGTTTAGTTCCTATGGCGGCGATGCTGACACGCGGCGAGATAATTGCCGACCGATACGAAGTGGTCGATATAATCGGAGAGGGCGGGATGCAGGAAGTCTATCTTGCCCGCGATGCAACGTTCGATCAGCTGGTTGCGCTAAAGGCGCCGAAGAATGAGTCCGCCTCGAAGCGATTTAGCCGCAGCGCGCGAGTTAGCGCTCGAATCACTCATGCGAACATTGCAAAAACCCTTGACTACATTCCAGCCAGCGAGCGCGACTATCTAGTGGAGGAATTTGTTCCTGGGCGTGACCTGAAACAACGGATGGACAAGGAATTCAAGATTTTTGATCCGCACTTGGCGGCTCACCTGGTGCACCACATTGTGCGTGGAATCGCTGCTTCCCACCATGCTAACGTTCTCCACCGCGATCTGAAGCCCAGTAACATTATGGTTTCCGACGACCCTGGATTACGCATCATTAAGATCACCGATTTTGGCATCGCCAAAATGGCTGACGAGGAGATCGAACAGGCGGTCAGCGGCAATGACGAGGAGTCTTTAACGGGATCACAGACGGCCATGGGCGCTGTCCCCTACCTGGCTCCAGAGAACTTCAATAGGGATCTCGGCCAAGTGTCATTACCGTCGGACATTTGGTCGATCGGCGCACTTCTTTACCATTTTCTGGTGGGAGAGAGGCCGTTTGGCGGAGGATGGCAAGCTATCCCAAAGATCGTCGCTGCGATCCTCCCTAAGCGAGATGAAGTCCTACAAGTCAAGACCCAGTTTCATCATATTACAGAAGCATTGTGGGACATCGCGATTCGCTGTATGCAATTGCAACCAGCAGACCGACCAACCGTCGATGAGCTCGTCTTAACACTTGCGGACATTCCTTATTCGACGGCAACGCGGCTGGTGGGCGAAATTTACAATTTTGGGATTCCTTTCGCGACCTGCGGCTTTATTGAAACACCGTCTGGCGATTGCTTTTTTCACGAAGACAGTTTTTACGGGAGGAAACCCGTAAACGGGATGATTGTTAATTTTGCGCCGTTCAACGGATCTCCTCGCAACCGGGCGTTTCCAGTTCTTCCGCTCCGGGATTCATAACTACAAACGGTGAACTCCCGATCGGGGACGCGGGTTGATCCCCGACGTTCGCGCAACACGATCGTCGCTGGCGCGATCGATTATGAGGTGGAGGCTACTCGTTTGTTACAAGGCGCTCCGGAACTCGATCGGCGTGACGCCGACGATGCAGTGGAAGACTTGCGCGAACGCGCTCGGGCTGGCGGGCAGAAAGTGAGAAGGCAGAAGGAAGAAGTAGGAATTTGGTGTGTGACGAATTGCAGCGGGGAGAGGCCGGTCGTTTGCTTGAAGACGCGCGAGAAATGGAACGAACTCAGCTCGACCAGGCCAGCCAGCGTTTCGACCGAGATCGGCGGAGTCTAAATCGCCGCTGGGTCCTGAAGTGGTCAGTCCTCACTTTTAAAACTGGGGGGATAATAGGTCAGTCTGTGAATCTTGGCAGTTTATCGCGACGACTGGTATTCGTCGAAACCGCCGCTTTGAGAGCGCTCAAGCTTTTACTGTAGAACCCAGAGCGGTCGAAGCAGCAAACACGTCGCTTGATTCGTCTTTTGCCCAAAGACTCACCCTCTCGGGTTGGAAAGCCCGGCCTCGGCTTCGCCTGCGTTACGGGCCCATCTATGTCGCTCGCTTCCCAGCGGCTCCATTCCCGGCGGCGAGCATCGAGCAGGCATTAGGGGAAATGACGAAATCCGAAGCCCGAAATCCGAAGCAAGTCCGAATGACAAAGTCCGAAAAATGCTCCGGTCGAGAAGAGACGGACGGCGGTGACTCCAGCGAATCGGACGCGGCAACTAAAGATCCAATCTCTGCGCGCGACGGGCGTGATGTCCGACCACAAAGCCCGCGCCTTCGATTAGAAGCGAAAGTTGTTATAGGCTTCGTGCGTCCCGATCCAGAACCAGGCAATCACGTCACCTTCACTGTACTCCGATGGCGCGGTAGTGCTCGCCGATCCGCACCACACAAATGCTGTTGCGCCGTTCTTCGAAGCTCAATGACGGATGGTGCAAGTCCCTCTTCCAGAGCGCGTATTTCTCGCGCGCTAGTTTCTGGACGTTTGCGGGTAGCGCATCGAAATGCTTCCAGAATCGACGATTGGTTTTGCCGATCACGGCAGATCCTGCAGGCGCCCAGCACGAATGTCTTCGCGCGCTTCCTTGGCGATGGCAGATAGTCGACCGCTTTCAGCAAAGTCGGCGTCGATTTGTTTATCCCACGCACGATTCTCTCGCTCCCGGACGAACGTGGCTAGTTGCGCAAGTTCATCGGCTGAAAGCGCCTCAACTGCAGACTTGATCTCGGCGAGACTCACAACACCGGAGCGTAGCGTTGCCCTTCTCGAAAAACAACAATTAGTCCACGCGAGTGTGCAATTTGCGGAACGACGGACCCTAGACAAATGCGAGTTTGTCGCTCAGGCAACGGCCGGAATCCGGGAGACGGATGCCTTGGATTGGCTTTGAAGAGCGCGGAGTTCTTCTCCGCGAGTCTTTGCACGTGCTCAGGCCGAGCATCATAGCACTGCCAGAACGAAGCGAGCGCATGGGACTTCACGGCAAGGGCCGGAAGTTTGCCGCGTCAATCTCCGCATCGATCTTCTCCAAGGCCGAAGCGTGCTTGCCGCCGGGCGAAAAGTCCTCCTCCAACTGCTCATCCCAAGAGAGCTTGTCCTGCTTTGCAATGTAAGCAGCAAGCTTCGCCAATTCTTCACGGTTCAAACGTCCTACCGCTTCCTCGATCTCAGTGAGACTCACGAGTTGAGACTAAGTTCGCGGGGCAGTCTGCGCAAGCGAGGTGAGACTCTGGTATTCATCTAAGCCGCCGCTTTAGGAGCGCTCAAGCTTTTGCTGTAGAAGCCGGATCGGTCGAAGCAGCAAACGCGTCGCTTCCCGGCTGCGAGCATCGAGCAGGCGTTTTTGATCCGGCGAGGACTCGCGGCGCTAAGGCCGCTCCCACATTTCTTGGCGGAGGTGATCCAGCAGATCCAATCTTCGAGATTTCAGCTTGCGTCCGCGGCGAATTCGAGGCATGCTTAGAGCAGGAACAGATTTGAGTTATGGCCACGCCTTCTGCAGGGGATCTTCGGAATTTTGCCATCGTGGGTCACGCGTCGTCCGGCAAGACGATGCTCAGCGAGGCGATGCTGGCGTGTGCGGGCGTCATCGGGCGCATGGGCAACATCGCGCAAGGCACCACCGTTTCGGATTATCACGTCAGCGAAAAGCAGCACCAGATTTCCACGCAAACTTCGCTGCTGCATTGCACGTGGATGGGCAAGAAGCTGAACATCCTCGACACGCCGGGTTATCTCGACTTCATGAGCGAAGCGCTCGCGGCGGTGCATGTGGCGGATTTCGCGCTCGTGGTGGTGCACGCGCAACACGGCATCGGCGTTGGCACGGAGCGGGTGTGGAATTGCGCGACGGACTGCGGCATCCCGAAGGTGATCGTAATCAACGCCGTGGACAAACAGAACGCGCACTTCGACGAAGTGCTGGCCGACGCGCGCGCGCACTACGGGCCGAAAGTTTTTCCGCTCAACGTGCCGATCAATCCCGGGCCGAACTTCAACCAGGTGCTCGACGTCTTGCGCAACGAAGTCGTGACGTATGAAACCGACGGGCACGGGAAGTTTCGCGAGGAGCCGGCGACCGGCGAATGGAAAGACCGCGTCACACAACTGCATCGTGAATTGATCGAACTCATCGCGGAATCGGACGACACGTTGCTGAACAAATTTTTCGAGCAAGGCTCGTTGTCGGAGGAGGAATTTCGCGCGGGCATTCACGCGGCGGTGCAGGCGCAGATGTTCATCCCGCTTTTCTGCACCTCGGCCACGTCGAACGTCGGCGTCGGGCGCCTGCTCGACTTCATCGCGAAATACGGTTCCTCGCCGCTCGATCGCGAGAAGGTCGATGCAGAAGACGCGCGCAGCGGCGCCCAGCTGGAAGTGAAAGTCGGCGGCACCGAGCCGGTGCTGCAAGTGTTCAAGACGATGAACGAAGAACACTTTGGCGAGCTTTCGTTCTTCCGGATTTATTCCGGGCAAATCACGACCGGCGGCGATTTGTTCAACGCCAACCGCAACGTCACGGAACGCATCGGGCAGATTTTTCTGCTCAACGGCCAGACGCGCGAGACGGTGTCGCGTCTCGGCGCGGGCGACATTGGCGCGACGGTGAAACTCAAGAACACGCACACCGGCGACACGCTTTGCGCCCCGAATCATCCGGTGAAACTTCCCGTGCCGGAATATCCGCGCCCGAACATTCACGCCGCGCTGCAACCCAAGGCGAGGGGTGAAGAGGACAAAGTGGCCGCGGGGCTCGCGACGTTGCACAACGAAGATCCGGCATTTGTTTTCCGCGCCGATCCTGAGTTGCACCAGACGATCATTTCCGCGCAGGGCGAACTGCATCTCGAAGTGATCGCTGAGCGTCTGCGGCGGCGGTTCCGCGTTCATTTCGACCTGATCGAGCCGCGTGTGCCGTATCGCGAAACGATTCATGGCCGCGCCGAGCACAGGTATCGGCACAAGAAGCAAACCGGCGGCGCAGGGCAATTCGCCGAAGTCGCGCTCAAGCTCGCGCCCGCGCCGCGCAACTCCGGCATCGCGTTCAGCGAATCACTTTCAGGCCAGTGCGTGGACCGCGTGTTCGTGCCGTCGGTCCAGCGCGGCATCGAGATCGCGTGCGCGGAGGGAATTCTCGCCGGCTGTCGCGTCGTGGACGTCGAGGCGAATTTTTACGACGGCATGATGCACCCGGTGGACTCGAAGGACATCGCATTCCAGGTCGCGGGCTATTGGGCGTTTAAGGAAGCGTTCATGAAAGCGCGGCCCCGTTTGCTCGAACCGATCAATGTGATCGAGGTGCGGATTCCCGAAGATTGCATGGGCAAAGTCGTGGGCGATCTTTCCAGCCGTCGCGGGAGAATTCTCGGCACGGATGTCGAGGGACAATTTCAAATCGTCCGCGCCGAGGTTCCCGCGATGGAACTCTACCGCTACGCAAGTGTCCTGCGCTCGCTTACCGGCGGACGCGGCGTTCACTCCGAGCAATTCAGTCGCTACGAAGAAATGCCGCGCGAGATCGAGCAGCGCGTGATCGACGAAGCGAAAAAAGCGCGAGCAGGCAACAGCAGCCCGGCGCGTTGAGATAGACTAGTAGTCATCTAAGTCGCCGCTTTAGGAGCGCTCAAGCTTTTACTGTAAAACCCAGACCGGTCGAAGCAGCAAACGCGTCGCTTCCCGGCCGCGAGCATCGAGCAGGCATTTTTGATCCGGCGCGCGCGCGTCTCTGGCTGCTTGGCGGAGGTGATCCAGTGGATCCAATCTCGGCGCGCGTTGGGCGTGATGTCCGACCATAGCGCCCGCGCCTTCGAGGCGGCGGCCGCGAGAGCTTTTCTCAGATCTGCCGGCACCGTCGGTTCCGGTTCCTCTGCCGCGGGCGCGATCTCGAGAGTGACAACGTCGCCCGCGTCTGCGCCCGCAGCTTCGCGCAGCTTCCGGTCCACTTTGAGCCAGTGGCTTTTCTGGCCGTCTGGCTCGAGCGTGGCTTGAAAAGGGAAGCCATTGATGGTGCCTTCGATCGCCGTCATGCCCCGCGAGGGGAGCTTCGCACTGGCGTTCTTTGGCAGGATGAGAAAGGTCCAGGAGTCCCCTTTCTCGCTCTCGGCCGGCCGCAAGAGTTTCGCTTTGAAACGGATCGCTGTTTTGGTCATTTGCTTGGTATCATCATTAACTAGACGGCGTTTCGACCTACGATCCCGTCTTCAAGCGTCTCTTCATGTCAGTGTATGCAGTCTCGATTAGCTTCCTAAGGCCCGCGGCGTCGACGTCATGTTCGGGTCCGAGTTTGACGTGGCGCATAAACTTGCCATTACCCTCCATTATATCATGGGGGTCGACAATCTCAGCGCCTCGAAAGAACCCGACGCTCACGTGAGCTTTGAACACATTGACGTAGCTGAATGCCGAATCAGCTACACATGCAGTCGGATGACCGTCATGCAATAGCTCTCGAACGTCGTCTCCACGGGCGCGCATGACCTCAAACCAGCGCTGCGCAATCCCTCCCAATTGACCGGAATGTCTGTGCATCCAGACCTCGATCGCTGGATCTCGCTTAACCGCACTTGGAAACCGCATAAGTTGGCTCATGGCAATTGCATTTCGATACGCGGCTTAATCCAATGATTTCTTTCGCGTAAAAGGGCTCCCCTCACACGACTCAGGCGTAAAAGAGTCCGTCCCAACCGTTCTGACTGGATGCTTTTCCAAAATAGTTCCGAAGCTGTGATCACAAGAATTTTCGACCTCCGCCGCTTTTTAAATATCGCTCTCGTCCCAGTGCATCCGCCTCCTCGGTGTACGCTTCGTAGTAAATCAGGCTCTATGGACCGCGGAAATTTGTGGCCTGCGACGCTCCAGTTTTGTGCTCGCTCAGACGCCGGCGCAAGTCTGCTGAATAGCCAATGTACAGTCCCAAGTCTCGTTTCGAATGAAGCGCGTAAACGTAAAACATTTCTTTGCTCTAATCCTAATGACCGCGTGAGGCGGAGCTTTTTACGCGGAATTCGCTTCCTGATTTCCATTCAGGAAACTTGTCGCCATTGGCTACTTCGTAACCAACTTCGAATAAAAGTTGAACATCCTGCACTGCGCCAGAAAGATCCCACCTTGGATCAATTTCGTCGGACGGCTGGTGGTAATGTTTGGCGACGTATTCGTCCCGCTTCTGCTTTCCGTACTCTGGCGGTTTGCCGCTGATTTCAACCCCGCGAGATGCGTGCAATACAGGAACGCGTGCTTTGGCAAATTCGAAACTATCGACGCGATAAAAGCCGCCTTTTTCCGGTTCGCTGTTCGGCTTCATCACGCGCCCCTGTCGGGCCGCGGCTTCGCCTAGCAAATCGTCCAAGGTTGAATTGCCATTGGTGAGATCTTCGATGTCGTGCGATTTCCCCCACGGATTCACACCATCGATGTTGATGTCCGCGACCGTTTTCTTCAGCGGATAGAGCGGATGTTCTGTGTAGTATTTTGCGCCGAGCAATCCGGCTTCTTCGGCTGTCGTTGCCATGAACAACACCGAGCGTTTCGGCGGCGGATTTACTTTCATGAAGGCAGCCGCGAGTTCGATGACGGAGGCAACGCCTGACGCATTGTCGATCGCACCGTTGAAAATCTGATCGCCCTGCAATTCGGGATGTCGGCCAAGATGATCCCAGTGCGCGGTATAGATAACGTATTCACCGTCTAATTTTGGATCGCTGCCTTCGAGTTTGCCGATAATATTGTGCGATTTGAACGAGCGAATTTGCTGTTTGATCGCAATGTTGGCTTTGGCATTCAGGACTACAGGTCGAAAATCTTTGGTGATCGCAGATTTCTTGAGGCCATCGAAATCCTGGCCTGAGTCGGCCAATAATTTTTTCGCAACATCGAGCGTGATCCACGAACGAGCCGAAACCGTATCCATATTCTTGTTCGGATTGTCGAGCTCGAAGTTTTCTTTGCCCCAGCTCGATCTCACCACCTGCCAGGGATAAGCGGCCGGTTCCGTTTCGTGGATGATGATCGCCGCCGCCGCGCCTTTTTGCGCTGCGATTTCGTATTTGTAAGTCCAGCGGCCGTAATACGTCATGGCCTTATCCTTAAACATTTTGTCATCGAGTTTTGACGGATCTTTTGGATCGGGAACGGGCGGATCGCCGATCAACATCAGCAGCGTTTTGCCGCGTACATTGACATTCTTGTAATCGTCCCAACCGTAACTCCGGTGCGACAACGCCATATCCGACAAAGACCAGATCTGACTTCTCGATCTTGATCTCCGGCTGGAGCCGCGCCGATGAAGCAACGAATTCATCCGGATATTTCAGATCCATCGTTTTGTCGCCAATGATAAAGGACATTCGCGGTTCGCTTTTGATCCCGGCGAGGGGAACTTCCTGAGTGTATGTCCCGTCGAGATTTCCCGGCTTTAACCCGATCTTTTTGAACTGATCGGTGATGTATTTGACCGAAAGGTCTTCGCCTTTTGTCCCCGGCGCGCGCCCTTCGAATTCGTCCGATGCGAGAACTTTGATGCGTGCGAGCAGACCGTCCGGCGTGATCGCCTCAAGCGCCGGCTGCAAACGCTCCTTTAATTCATCATTTCCAAGGAGCGACGTCGCGGCGGGGAAAAAGATTGCGAGTAGCAACCACGAAATTTTCATGCTCGTTCTGTAGCGGCCCTTCGCGACCGCCGCAAATCGAGCGCGCGATATCGCGTCAGAAAGGTAGGGCCGGCAGTCCTCTTTCCGCCGCAATTTCCAAGTAGGAAGTCGAGGACGATCGTCAGCTCTAGCGGCGAGCGGGTGTGGAATGCGTTGTTCACCGTGCCTCCGGAACGGCTACGCGGCGACAAGGCGACGATTCGGCGGTGGGATGAAAATCTGCACTCCCGCCAAAACCGGCGTGTCGTGCGCGCGATCTTCATGGCCAGTCCACATCGCGGCAGCCAGATCGCGGACAGCTGGATCGGTCATATCGGCGCATCACTCATTCGTTTACCGTCAGATTTGCAAAGTGACATCGTCAACGTGGTGTCAGGTAATCGGGACGCAGCGACACCGGCCGCGAAGGCATTTGACGCGGAGATGAATTTCTCCTCTGTGCACACGCTTTCGCCTAACGATCCGGCGCTGAAAGCACTTGTCGATCTTCCGATCAAGGTGCCTTATCACAGCATCATCGGACAGCACCATGCCGGCCCGATCGAGACCAGTAGCGACGGGGTCGTTCCGGTACACGAGCTCGCATCTCGATGCTGCCGCGTCGGAGCTCGTCGTGCGTAGCGGACACAATGTCGGGAGAATCGCGACGCTCAATGTGAGGTCATTCGAATCCTTTGGCTCGAACTTCAGCGTGACCGCACTGTAGCGGGAAAATAACGCGCCAGAATCAGCATGCCCGCCGGCTATGCTGAGAAACGAAACAGAGTCTTTCACAACAGCACGGCGCCACGCCAATATCTTGGCATGAAAACAACGAAGATCGTGATCGCGGGCGGCGGATTTGCCGGACTGTACTCAGCAAAGTATTTCGACAAACATTTGGCGGGGCGACCGGACATCGAAGTAACGCTGATCGCGCGGGAGAATTTCATTCTGTTCACGCCGATGCTGCATGAAGTCGCGGCAGGCGATCTCGCGCCTGGCGACATTGTGAACTCGCTGCGGCGCATTCTGCGCCACGTCAACGTGATCGAAGCTGACGTACAAGATGTCGATCTTGACGCGCGGAAAGTCCGGGTCGTGCATGGATTTGAAAACGCTGAGATCGAGTTCGACTTCGATCATTTGCTGCTCGCGGTCGGTTCGGAGACAAATTTCTTCGACAACGCCGGCATTCGCGATTGGGCGGTGACAATGAAGAATCTCAGCGATGCAACGCTGCTGCGAAATCGCATGGTGGCGTTTTTGGAAGAAGCGAGCCTCGAAAAAGATGCCGCCGCTCGCCGTCAATGGCTCACGTTCGTCATTGCGGGCGGCGGTTTTGCCGGCGCCGAGACGGCTGGCGCGGTCAACGATTTCGTACGTGAGACGGCGAAGTTCTATCCGCGTTTAGGCGAAGAGGAATTTCGCATCGTTGTGATTCATCCGGGCGATTATTTGTTGCCCGAATTAGGCGAAGAGCTCGGTCGTTATGCCGAACGGAAACTGCGCGAGCGCAAAGTGGAAGTGATCAAAGGCGCGCGCGTGGCGGGCTACGATGGATGGGTCGTTACGCTGAACAATGGCATATCAATTCCCGCTGCGACACTCATTTGGACTGCGGGCGTGAAACCCAGTCCGGTGGTCGCGGCCTTGCCGTGTCCGAAAGAGAAAGGACGGATTTGCGCAAATGAATATCTCCAGGTTCCTGGATTCACCGGACTCTGGGCGGTGGGAGATTGCGCCGCCGTTCCGGATTCCCAAACCGCCAGTCCGGCTCGGACTTTTTATCCGCCAACTGCGCAGCATGGAATGCGTGAGGCGATTGTCGCGGCGAAAAATGTTGAGCGCACAATTCTCGGACGACCGCTAAAGCCGTTTCGATATCGAACAATGGGCATGCTCGCAAGCATCGGCCACCACACCGGCGTGGTGAGTATGTTCGGATTCAAGTTCTCCGGATTCATAGCTTGGTGGATGTGGCGGACCGTTTATCTCGCGAAGCTGCCGCGACTTGCGAAGAAACTGCGGGTGATGATGACGTGGACTCTCGATCTTTTATTCGGCCGCGACATCGAACAGATGATCACATTACGTGATGTCGAAGAGCTTAGTGAGCGGTGGACGCGCATTCGAGGCGAGCGAAATTCCGTGACACCGCTCGGCTCGCGAGAAATGAAAACGGACATCATCTCACAAGACAAGGTCGCCTAGTTATGGACACGTCGATCGTTACCGCATTGGCAGGCATTGTGGGATCACTCTGTGGTGGTTCAGCAAGTGTAGCCACCGCCTGGGTCACGCAAAAAACACGCAATAAGCGCGAACGAATTCGCGCTGAGGTCACAAAGCGCGAGGCACTTTACGGCGAATTCATTAACGAATGCTCGCAACGTGTAATGGACTCACTTGCGCGAAACCTCGACAAACCGGAGACCTTATTGTCCATCTACGCGTTACTTAACCGGATTCGGCTTTGCGCCTCAGACGCCGTGCTCGCGCAAGCGCAAGAGATCGTAAGATTCATCATGGAACAATACTTCGAGCCGAATGTTTCGGTCGAAGAATTTCACGAACGAGTTCACAACGGAGGCATTGATCCGCTCATGGCGTTTAGCGAAGCGTGTCGACGGGAACTGACGTCGATGCATGCACACGCATAGCAGTTCACGCTTTGGCCTAACGAATAGCCCCGAACGCTTCTTTCGCGCATTGGCAGAACTTCGCTGCGGCCGGACCAAGCTTCCCTTTTCGGGTAACGATTCCGATCGCGACACGCTTCGGCTCGGGCGTTAAGCGCAAGAGTTTAATACGATCGTTAAACGCATAACTGAACGCATCAGAGGTGAGCGCCACTCCGGTGCCTGCGCTGACGGCGGAAAAAACACCGGACCAACCGTCGTGCTCCTCCACCAGGTGGGGTTTATCATTCACGCGCACGAAGATCGCATTGAGATATTCGAGGTAGCGAGGATACTCCTCGCGAGTCAGTCCAATGAACGGTTCCCGCGCCGCGTCAGTTAACGAAATCGACTGGCGCCGCGCGAAGGGATGATCGCACGAAATCGCCAGACAGACGCGCGCGGTTAACAATTCTTCGAACCGCAGCTCCTCGAGCGCGTTTGCCTTGAGCGGGGGAAGGATGACTGCAAGCTGCAATTGGCCATCGCGCACTCCGGCGATGTTCTTCTCTACCGGCCAATCGTGCACCTTCACCTTCACGTTCGGCATGGCTTGCTGATAGGCGCGCAGCACTGAGGGCATTACCCGACCAGTCGCAAGCGGCCAATCGCCGATGTGCAACTCAGTCTCAGCTTTGCCGGCGATCGCGCGCACCTTGCCCACCGCATCATCCGTGTGCTTCAGAATTGCGCGAGCTTCATCGAGGAAAGCCCGGCCGGCCTCGGTTAGACGAACCGACTTGGCTGTGCGTTCGAGTAACTGCACGCCCATTTCATCCTCAAGATCCCGTATCTGCCTGCTCAAGGACGGTTGCGACACGTGCAATCGTTGCATCGCGGCGCGGGAGACGTTTTCCATCTCGGCAACGGCAACGAAGTAGCGTAGGTGACGCAATTCCACCGTATTGGAGTATGCCTCGCGCCTATGCTGAGGCAAGAAACATAGTCTTTCTCAACTGCCCGGTGTACGGCGCATCTTTCTACCAGCAGAAGAAAGGAACATATGAACAGAACAATTGAAGCAATCATCGCGCACATGGCGCCTGTGAAACGGCGTTCGATGCCGACGCACGCGAAACAGCTGACGGCGAATTGGCGGAACGGGTTTGAGTCGGGCACTCATGTCCAGCGCAAACTGCGTTTGGGTTTCACAAATGTGCGCATCCGCCGGCAAATTGAAGGTGCAAATATGCACGCTCGACATTTCGATTTTGAAAGCGATAAGAGAGCAATGAAGCGCTTGGTTTTTGTAGGCGCGATCATGGTTGCCGCGCTGTTGCTCGTCGGCTGCGGCCGCAAATCGCAACAAGCCGCTCCGCCTCCCCCGGAAGTGCTCGTGACAACTGTGCGGCCTCAGGATGTGCCGCGTGTGCTCGAACGTGTGGCCACTTTGGATGGTTTCATCAATGCCAACATCAATGCACAAGTGCAGGGCTATATTGTTTCGCGCGACTACACAGAGGGCGGCATTGTGAAAAAAGGCGATCTCCTTTTTCAGATTGACTCGCGTCCTTACGAAGCCGCATTGGCGCAGGCCAAAGGAACTCTGGCAAAAGACAAAGCCAACCAGGTGAAAGCAGACGCAGACGAAAAGCGCGCACAGGATCTGTTTAAGAAGAAAGTGATCAGCGATCAGGAGCGCGATACTGCCATCGCAGCTGCGGGCTCGAGTAGAGCAAATGTCGAAGCCGACGAAGCGTCCGTGAAGCAGGCCGAGCTAAATCTAGGCTACACACGGGTCATTTCGCCAATCGATGGCGTCGCTGCCATCGCTACCGCGCAGGTAGGCGATCTTGTCGGACCCAGCACCGGAACGCTAACGACTGTTTCTCAACTTGACCCGATCAAGGCTGTAGTCACCGCCGGTGAGGCACCTTTCACGGATTTCGTTACCCGCCACCCCGATCCCACTGAGCGTGCCGAATATGTGAAGACCCTGCAGTTCGAATTGATCCTCGGGAACGGCAACGTCTATCCGCAGAAAGGAAAATTTTACGCGCTTGATCGTAATCTCGATCCCAAGACTGGTTCGATCCGCTACGAAGTGACGTTTCCAAACGCAGGAAATATTTTGCGGCCCGGACAGTTCGGGAAAGTCCGTTTCGTAGCCGACATGAAAAAGGGCGCAATGGTTATTCCGCAGGAAGCGGTAAACGAGTTGCAGGGGAGTTATCAGGTCGCCGTTGTCGGTCAGAACAATAACGTCAGTATTCGTCCGGTAAAAATGGGCGAACGCATCGGAGCGATGTGGGAAGTAACTGAAGGCCTGAAGCCCGGCGATCGAGTGGTCGTGCAAGGACTCCAGAAAGCGCGCGAAGGATCGACGGTCGCCGCAAAAGACTGGACTCCTCCCCCCGACGCATTGGTTTCAAAAGCGGACCAGCAAAACCAGCCCTAACAAATGTCCGAGTTTTTCGTCCGGCGGCCCATTGTCGCGATCGTAATCGCGATCCTGATGACGCTCATCGGCGGCGTTTGTATTCTGGCGTTGCCGATCGCGCAGTATCCGAAAATCGCGCCGCCGGAGATTCAGGTGCAAACGCACTACACCGGGGCGGATGCGTTGACGATCGAGCAATCGGTCGCGGCGCCGATCGAGCAGCAGATGAGCGGCGTCGACAACATGAACTACATGTACTCGATCAACTCCAATAGCGGCGACATTCGATTGATCGTCAATTTCGACGTCGCAACCGACCCGAATATTGATCAAGTGCTGACGCAGCTCCGGGTGTCACAAGCGCAATCGCAGTTGCCCGCGGACGTTAATAACTACGGCCTGACTGTTAAAAAATCGACAACGGCGCCACTGATGCTGGTCGCGCTATATTCGCCCAAAGGCAGCTACGACGGAACCTTTCTCGCCAATTACGGCTACATTAATCTGTTTGATCCACTGACGCGCGTGCCGGGAATTGGAAATGTGCAGATTTTCGGCGCTGGCCAATACGCCATGCGCCTGTGGGTCAAGCCGGACCAGCTTGCGAAGCTCGGCATCACTGTGCCGGACATTATCACCGCAGTGCAAAAGCAGAATACGGTGAATCCCGCCGGCCAGATCGGCGGCGAACCAATTCCAAGCGGACAGAAATTCACTTACGCCGTGCGCGCCCAGGGACGATTGCAAACACCGGAGGAATTTGGGGAAATTGTCGTCAGGGCGAATCCGGACGGTTCATTTGTGCGGGTCAAAGACATCGCCCGGATTGATCTGGGCGCGCAAACTTACAACTTGAGAGGCAGGCTCAACGGACAACCCTCAGCGATTCTCGCTGTGTATCAGTTGCCCGGAACCAATGCCGTTAAAGCCGCGGAAGGCGTCCGCAAGCTAATGGCGGAAGCAAAGCAACGTTTTCCGGCGGACATGGATTTCGTCGTCTCGCTGGATCAGACCCTTTCGGTTACCGAAGGATTGAACGACATCGTCAAAACGTTATTCGAGGCGCTCGCGTTGGTCGTCATCGTCGTATTCGTTTTTTTGCAAGGCTGGCGCGCCACGCTCATTCCATTGTGCGCGGTGCCGGTGTCGTTGCTCGGCACGTTTGTGGTGTTCCCGTTGTTCGGATTCTCGATCAACACGCTCTCACTTTTTGGTCTCGTGCTTGCTATCGGGCTTGTGGTTGACGACGCGATTGTTGTTGTCGAAGCAGTTGAGCGTCACATCGAAGAAGGAATGTCGCCGCGTGACGCGACGCTGCAGGCGATGCGCGAAGTCTCGGGAGTGGTAATCGGCGTTGCACTCGTCCTTTCGGCCGTGTTCATTCCTACCGCATTTCTTCCTGGTATCACCGGTCGGTTGTATCAACAGTTCGCGCTCACGATTGCTATCTCCGTCATTTTTTCCGCGTTCAACGCGCTCTCGCTGAGCCCGGCACTTTCAGCCATGCTGCTCCGCCCGCGAAAGAAAACGCGTGGTCCGGTTGGCTGGTTTTTCGATCGGTTCAATCGTGTCTTCGGCATTGCAACGCACGGTTACGTGAACTGGTCACGCATCGCCATTCGAAAAGCGGTGCTCAGCTTCGCGCTGCTCGGCGCGCTCGCGGTTGGCGCGGGACTGTTTGGATCGCGATTGCCGAGCGGTTTTTTGCCGGAAGAAGACCAGGGTTACGTATTTCTCGCGTTGCAATTACCGGACGCAGCATCGCTTGAGCGAACCGATGCCGCATCTCGCAAAATCGAAGAAATGCTCAGTAAGATTCCGGGCGTCCAGTACACGACCAGCGTAGTCGGATTCAGTTTGCTCAGCCTCGTGCAAAATACTTATAGCGCGTTCTTCTTCGTCACGTTCAAGCCCTGGAGCGAACGGACCAAGCCGGAAGAACAATACGACGCCATTAAGGCAAACATTAACAAGCAGCTCGCCGGGCTTACCGAAGGCATCGCCTTCGCGTTTCCGCCGCCGGCAATTCCGGGCGTCGGCACTTCCGGCGGATTCCAATTCATTTTGGAAGATCGCGCCGGCAAAGACGTCGCCTTTCTCGCTCGAAATCTGAAGACGTTTCTGGACGCGGCGCGCAAACGGCCGGAGCTAGGCACCCTTATTCCGACGTTTCTGCCGAACGTTCCGCAGGTTTTTGTGGACGTCGACCGCGACAAAGTCATCAAGCAGGGAATCGATCTGACCTCGGTATATCAGACGCTGCAGACGTTCATGGGCGGATTTTTCGTGAACTATTTCAATCGCTTCGGGCGAACATGGCAGGTATATATAGAGGCCGAAGGCGATTATCGCACCGACGCAAAAAACGTTGGTCAATTCTTCGTGCGCAACGCCAACGGCGACCCCGTGCCGCTCGATGCCATTTCCACTATCCAGCCCGTCGCCGGTCCGGAATTCACGTTGCGTTACAACGAATACCGCGCGGCCCAAATCAACGGTTCCGCCGCGCCTGGTTATAGCTCGTACCAGGCGATGAACGCGCTCGAGGAAACTTTTCGCCAAACAATGCCTAACGAGATGGGCTACGACTATCTTGGCTTGTCGTTTCAGGAAAAGAAAGCGCAGCAGGGCGTATCCCCGACTGTCGTGTTCGGAATGTCCCTCATTTTCGTGTTCCTGATTCTCGCTGCGCTCTACGAAAGCTGGTCGCTTCCTTTTAGTGTGCTACTTGGCACACCGGTCGCAGTGTTCGGCGCGTTTGCGACGCTTTGGCTGCGCGGAATGCAAAACAACATCTACGCGCAAATTGGTCTGATCATGCTGATCGGCCTGGCAGCGAAGAACGCAATCCTTATCGTCGAATTTGCGAAAGACGAATACGAAAAAGGTAAACCGCTCCTCGACGCCGCCCTCGAAGGCGCGCGCCTCCGTCTTCGCCCGATCCTGATGACTTCCTTTGCTTTCATCTTCGGCCTTCTGCCGCTTTGGTTTGCCAGCGGTTCAGGCGCCGTCGCCCGCCGTGTCCTCGGCTCAACCGTGATCGGCGGAATGATCGCCGCGTCGGCAATCGCAATCTTTCTGATCCCGGTGACGTTTTATGTAATCGAGCGCCTGTTCGCTGGACGAAAATCTGCAGCGGAACCAACGAAGGAGCCGAAACCAGCGGAATCCGATGCCCTTGTTTGAAGGGCGCTTCCAAAAGTTCAAATCTTCTGTACCAGCCAGTCCAGTTTGCGCCTGTCGAGAGCAACCTCGTGACCTGAATTTCCTAAGCGGTCAAAAACAAACGCAAACTCAGAGGCGAATGACGAAACCGATCGGAAGGAAGAGTCTCAGTCGATTACCTGAACATTTCGCAAAAGGCGGGAAAGTTCTTCCTGATCGGTGGCGTAGTAAGCGTCCCATTTGAGGCGCTCTTCCGGCGCGAGCGGCTCATACTTGCGGGCTCTGGTATTCAGCAGGTGATAGGTGTCTTGAAGCATTTTGGCGATCGCTGGCGATTTCAGAAGTCGATCCACGCCCGGAACTGCTGAGATACCGGCGTAGAGCCGCTGGGCGCCAGATTGAAGAATAGGAAAACGAGGAGCCCGGGCCGGGTTCTTACCTGCTTCAAGCTGCGGTTTGAAGTCCGTGACGACGCCTAAGAATTCGTACACGCCTTGGCGGACGCGATCGGGATCGCGCTGGATGGCGCTGAATTGAACGACCAGAATGTTTTTCGCGGAAAATCGGTCCAGATATGGCCTGAGGTGGCGCGCGAAGCATCCCATGTCTCGGAGAAACGGATTTTCCATCATCTTCTCGAACGATTCAGGCAAAGAAGTCATCACGGCGTTTCGGCGGTACCATTACCAGGAGTAAATCATCTCAGCCGCCGCGGCAGGCAGACCAGCAGTTTGATGTCCGGCCGATAAGCGGCGATCCTGGTCGCAGCTTCCTCGGAGTACAGATAGGCGGGACAAAACTCTCCGCGACAGGTAATCCCTCCGGTGAGAGCAGGAAATTGTTTGTGATACCAGGCGACACCCCGGTCAAAGCAGCGCAGTTCCTGGCCAGCGATTCGCCGCGCGATCGTATCGGCGAAATAGTAAACCTCCTTGTCTGGAGCGAAGCCGATTTGTGGATGGGCCTCGAGTTGGCCGGAAAGCCATGTGGTCCCGCATTTGGGTGCGCCAATCCCGATAAAGTCAATGTGCGGCACGTTGGACATTATTGGTGTGGTTCTTCGGGGAAGTATACCCCGAGCATTTTGTCCTGTTCAGCGCACACAAACAATTTCTGGAAACCAGGAAATACTTCCTAGTAGGGATCAATTTCTGATTTTCTGAGTTCCCTAGAGATTCTTGTTCACCCAGGCGCTGACGCGATCAAGTGCCTTCTCGATATGCTCGATCGAGTTGGCGACGCTGAAACGCAAATAGCCTTCACCGAATTCGCCGAACGCGGTGCCGGATAAAGCGGCGACCCCGGCATCATCGAGGAGCGCGTCGGCCAATCTCTTCGAAGGCCACCCGGTAGCCATAATATTCGGAAAAACGTAGAACGCCCCGTGAGGCAATTGACAGGAGAAACCTTTGATCTTGTTCAGACCAGCGACCATCACGTCGCGGCGTTTCTTGAACTCGTCGCGCATTTGATCGACTGACTCCTGCGGGCCACGCAGCGCTTCAATGCCGGCGACTTGAGAAAAGCTCGCAGTGCACGAACTGGAGTTCGTCACCAATCGCGAAATGTGGGTAGCCAGATCGACGCGCATGACGCCGTAACCCATGCGCCAGCCGGTCATGGCGTAAGTTTTGGAAAAACCGTCCAGCAAAATCGTACGCTCCTTCATTCCGTCCAGCGACATGATGGAGTGGTGTTCGCCTTCGAAAATGAGGCGGCTATAGATTTCGTCACTCAACACCATGATGTTGCGATCACCGATTGCGTTCGCGACCGCCTCGATATCCTTCTTCTCCAACACGCCGCCGGTCGGGTTCTGCGGCGAATTCAGAATGATGAGCTTTGTGCGATCGTTGATCAGATCGGCGAGCTCGTCGACGTCAAGACGGAAATCCAAGTCTTCGCGCAACCGGATCGGCACCGCCTTTGCGCCGACGTAATTGATCATTGACTCGTAAATTGGGAAGCCGGGATTCGGGTAAATGACTTCATCGCCGTCTTCAGCGAGCGCGAGAACCGAGAAAAAGATGATGGGCTTACCGCCAGGGACAACCACTACTTCGTCGGGCATCACGCTTACCCGGCGCGTTTCGCTTACATGTCGCGCGATGACCTCGCGCAACTCAGGCAAGCCAGCCGAAGGCCCATAATGCGTGAAGCCCTTGTGCAAAGCATCACAAGCTGCATCGATGATATTGTGCGGCGTATCGAAATCGGGCTCCCCGATTTCAAGATGGATAATGTCGCGGCCCTTCGCCTCGAGCCCTTTCGCTTTCACCAGCACCTCAAACGCGGTCTCCGTGCCAAGCCTCGCCATGCGCGTGGCGAGCCGAAGTTCGTGTGTTTTGTGCATGATGTGAAACGTGCACTATAGCGCACTGACTCACTTTGTCTTTTTGCAAAGTTCGTTTCGGCTAGGATGCCGAACCCAACACGCGACACGTGTGTGCTCCCCTGATTTGCGGGTGCCACAGCCGCCTCTACAGTTTAGGTGTTTTGAAACGCTGGTGGCCGCTTGTTGTAACCGTTTTATTCCTCATCGTCGCAGCCGCTGCACTGCAGATCGATTGGAATTGGAAACGAAAACTTTGGCCGCGCGGCGGGCGTCCTTTTTTCACTCGAGTCGAATTGGCAGTGCCTTCGTTCCAGCAATCCGATGACAGATGGCATGACGATGCGCTGGGGGGCGTTGCGGAGAACGGCACGCTTGGTGGCGAAGGCTGCGCGGTCGCCGCAGCGGCGATGGTTTTCAAGTTTTATGGGATCGATGTCGACCCGCAGCAGTTAAACTGGTTTCTAACTGGTGTGGGCGGATACACGGACCAAGGCTGGCTTTACTGGGACCGCGCGGCGTGGCTCGCGCCCGATCGCGTCCGGCACGTGTACGAAGACTTGCCCTCCTATCAACTGATCGACTCCAACATCGCGCATGGAAATCCCGTGATCGTGCGGGTGCGTTTGGCGAGTGGCATCACGCATTTTGTTGTGATCGCGGGGAAAGACGGCTTCGATTACCTGGTCCGCGATCCCGGGGCCGGCTCCGCGAAAGGGCTCTATCCATTGCGCGAACTCGGCAGCGATATCGAGGCGTTGCGATTCTACGAGCCAATCGCGAAGGCCAGTTCGCAACTTTCCGCAAAGCGCTGAGGTAAAGCCCGCGCAGACGCGGTGCTGGTTCTCTCTGTCCGGACCTAAGCCAAAAGAGCGCCCCAGACGTTTGCCCGCCTGGGGCGCGTAACTGCGATACCTAACCAAATTATCCCTCGTCAGTTAAGGGGAAACACTTCGAACAGGTTATTTTCGCCGTGCTGCTGGGTAAAGAAAAGCCTCGCCCGGCCTGTCCTAAAGGTCTTCGTTCCGATCAATCCGCTGATCGAGCTGTCTCCTTCAGACATGTGCAGCCCCGTCGGCTCGTTGTCTTCTTCCCCTGATACTCCGGCCAACCTGTCCTGCCCGAGCGCGACGAATCGCGCCACGATATTTCTGTCAGGACGCTGCCTGTTCAGTTTATACGCCGAAATTGAATCAGGTACATTTAGCTGATCGTGCAACGTGTCGCCGCGATCTTCCGCTAGCAAGACCGTGTCCTTATCATCAACAAAGGTTATGTTATCAAACGCAGCTTGGGCGGCGTCACCAAGGACAACGAGAGAGATGTTTCCAGTCTCGCGGTTTGTGTCTAGATCGACACGAAAAAGTCCGCCCCAGGCACCGCGCGCCGCCAGCACAGGGTCAGTGCCTGCGATGTTATTGGTATCGCCAGTGACGTCGAAGAAAAATGTATGAAAGTGCGAACCAGGTTGGAATTGCCCATTCTCCGGTCGCTTGAATGGCGTTGCGCCAGCGGCTTTTGCCAGGGCGTTGGCATCGAAGGGATCTGTGCCGTTTATCTCGGTGTCATGGACGGTGACCCATTGCACCGGCCAGGATGCACCCAGCGTATGGAGTAGCAGCTGATTTTGTGACCGCGTGTCGCCGTTCGGGTGCTGCGCGTCCACTGCAACGAACATGATAGGGTTGCCGTTGATCGAGACCTGTAGCGCTTGCAATTTCCCGCGAGTCAGATCGCTCGGATTCAAAGGAACGAACCGGTAAACGAACGAGTTCGGATTCCTTCCGTTATTCTGTACCCGTGTAATCGCCGACGTCCTCAACGAGCCAGATATTGCCCAAGTCATCAGGATGGATGCCTTCGTAGCCGCCGTGACCGAGACTGCCATAGAGCGTACGCAAACCAGCGCCCGCTCCGGTGTTTGGATCAAAATCGGCACCCATCTCGATGACGCCGCCGATGGTGCCAGCTTCCTGGGCGAAGAGCATGGTGCTACTAAGGGGATCCCAAGTTGAACCATCGATGCTGTTGAACCCGGTCAAACCGCTCACCATATCGACCGGCGTCAGAAGCGTGATGCGATGATCAGGATGCGCCACGTCGAGATTGATGCGCGTTACGTAAGCGAGATTGCCGCTGTTCTCATGTCCTTGAAACAGAAAATGACGGCCATAATCATAGTCAGGCGTAGGGCCACCCGGATTATGATCCAGAACGAGATAAGTGTTTTCGTCCGGTTCAGTGCGAGTGCCATCGCTTAGATATCCAAATTGCGTGATTAAACCGGAAGGATTTTCCAGCAGATCGATGCCTTCCACGACCAGTGCCGGAGCAAATTCCGGTGAAAAGACGTTGTCGGCGATCGCTTCTGGATTGGCTGAAAGTACACCACTTACCCTTTCGTTAAACACCCTCACTTGGTCCGGGGCGCCTGTTGAGGCAGCCGTGGTGGCGAGGGCGATTAAGGCTATGAGTGCGCAGGTCTTTGCCTGCAGGGGAGTTTTAGAAGTTGGTATCATGGTTTATTTTTTGGGATTGGTTTTTTTGTTAGTTTTGGCGGTATTCACCGCATCCGCGAAACACCTACACGCCGATTGTGACGAACCGGTTCAGAATGTGTAAAAGATTTGTGACTTCACTGTGACGCGGCCGTCACACGCGTACACGGCTGCTGCCAGCACCGCGTGGCGAGTCTTGGAATTTGACAGCGCGGTCGAAACGACACGACTTACGACGCGATGTCGAATGCAAATCTCGAGCTGTCCCCGAAGGAATGAGGATCGCGAATTTTAGATAGCTCTAACTCTCACTCAATCTCGGCTGCCCAAACGGTTCCGGTATATTTGCCTGCGCGATACCTGACTTTGACCCGATCGTTCTCTCGCAATTTTTGCCATTGCGCTTGATCGGCATGGACTTGAATGGTGCGGCCGTTATCCAGCATTCGAACTTTGACAAGCCACTGTTCGTCTCTCAATGCACGCGGATCGTGGCTCGTGCCGCGCGCCTCCGGTTTCATCACGTATCCATCAACCGCGATCTCATCATCAGCAACCGGACGAAGTTCCGCCCCTGGACTAGCCGCGGATTGAGCGCTCGGTGTTTCTGCAATTGGCAGCGCCGCGTCGATATGCTCTTTCGAAATCACCACCGCTTCGCCGCTTTTCTTTTCGCAGCCAGCAACGCCGATCATCAACAACGCGGCGGTGAAACTGACTGGTATATTCATTCGTAACATTTACGTGACTTGATTGCTTCTTGTTAGTCTCAATTTGGCACGTAGCATGGGAGTACATTCGAATACGGAAAGGAGGGTGAGTTATGGGTGTAATGTTGCAAGCGTTTTATTGGGATTGTCCCCGAGCGGAAAATTGCGAACACCAGTGGTGGACCTTCATCAAATCAAGACTGCCGGCGATCGCGCAGGCCGGTTTCACAGCGTTGTGGCTTCCGCCTGCGAACAAGGCAGCGAGTTGGAAGTCGATGGGCTACGATCCCTACGACTATTACGATCTCGGCGAGTTCGATCAGAAAGGCGGTGTGCCGACGTGGTTCGGTTCCAAAGTTGAGTTGCTCGACCTGATTGAGTCTGCGCACGCGCTCGGATTGCAAGTGTATGCCGACCTTGTATTCAATCACAATAGCGGAGCGGATGCTCAGGAAGCAAATCCGATCGACGGACAATCGCGCTGGACAAAGTTCACGCCGAAAAGCGGCAAGTTTCCTCGCGATTGGAAATGTTTTCACCCAAGTGAATATGAGACCTGGGACGGCGCTACTTTCGGCGACATGCCGGACCTCAGTCATCGCACGCCTTTTGTGTACACCGAGCTCATCAATTATGCCCGCTGGCTGCTGGAAGAAATCGGCTTCGACGGATTCCGCTACGACATGGTCAAGGGTTATGGCGGCTGGATGGTTCGTTCAATTCAGGAACTTCGCGCTTTGCGCGAGGGCACCAGCTTGAAACCTTTTGCCGTCGGAGAATGCTGGGATAGCGAACGCACAATCGACGATTGGCTCGATGAAGCCAACGCGTGGTCGGACAACCCTGTCGGTGCATTTGATTTTCCGCTGCGCTGGCGTCTGCGCGATTTGTGCGACAGCTACGAGTTCAGCATGCGCAATCTCACCGATCGCGGAGTGTTAATGTGGGACCGTCCGGCCCAAGCGATCACGTTTGTGGAGAACCACGACGTGGTACGCGACAGTCCCGTTATTAACGACAAACTGCTTGCGTACGCGTTCATCCTTACTCACGAAGGTTACCCATGCGTTTTCTGGCAGGATTACTTCAATTGGGATCTCGCCCAGCCGGACAATGAAAGCGGTATCGACGCGCTCATTAAAGTCCATGAGCAAAATGCCGCTGGTCCGACACAAGTTCTGTTCGCGGATGACGACCTCTACATCATGCAACGCGCCGGCGCCGACGGGCAAGGTGGACTCGTTTTTGTCCTGAATAACCGCAGCACATGGAATGGCACGTGGGTCCAAACGCGCTGGAACAATATGCATCTGGTTCCCGCAGCTTGGCGCGGTCGGGGTGATCTCGGTGTACCGCAGGAAAAGTGGACTAACGAGTCCGGCTGGGTTGAGGTCTGGGCGCCGCCGCGCGGCTATATAGTGTACGTGCCGGTGTAGGTTGAGGAAGATTCGAACGGGTGTAATCAGTGTGGTGGGCTCTGGTGATACGAACGATGCTGCTTGTACAACTCCAGTCGTTGTGAATATTCGGCTAGTGATTTCTTTACTCCCTCAGCCAACTCCTCGGAGACTCTTTTGTGTAGCTCTGCGTCATGCCTGAGCTTCGTTAGTCCCTTCGAGGCTTGCTCTGGCACGGACTTCTCCTTTGCAATCGCCTCTTGTTGGTAGCGGATGGCGGAATCGAAATCTCCAGCTTCAGCATATGCGGCCGCGAGCGTGTCAATATGGGATGCCAATAGCCAGATGTTGAGTTCGCACGCCTTCTTCGCGTCAGAGACGGCCAATTGCCCGTTTCGGAGGGAGGCATCGGGACAAGTCGCACGGAGCCATGCTCTGTTGTTGAGTACCACTGCCTGTTCGAAGCTATTGCGGACTTTGCGTAAGAGCACGGCGAGTCTGTCCAGATCCGTCAAGCTGGCCCGATAGTTACCCAATTCACTGTTTACCCCAGCTCGCTCAAGCGTCGCAGTAAAGAAGCTCGGCTTTAAACGGATGGTGGAATTCAAATCCTGCAGCGCGGCTGCCCATCTCTTCTGTTTGATAAAGGTCGTAGCGCGATTGTAGTAAGTACTCCATATGTTCGGATCGGTTCGTATCGCTGCATCAAAATAGCGGCGCGCGTTTTGGTAATCGCTTTTGTTGAGTAAATCATAACCATGCTTCTCGTATTCGGTGGCGGTCCAGCCCCTCGGGACACCGAGATCGCGAACATCAGCAGCGAATACAGCGCAGTTTGCGAGTGAAAACGCTAAAACTTTGAAAAAGCGTCGCATCTACACGATTCTGTCTTGCGCTGTATAAAAAGAAAAGTTCGTTTCGGCGAGGACGCCGAAACCAGCACGCGAGTCGCGTGCGCTCCCCAGAGGATGCGCTAAATTACGGCGGTGTTCGGGAATGCATTTTGCGACCGAATTTTGGTTGACCCGGTTCTGCTTTCAGCACGCGCTCGGAGGCGTTTATCTGATCGCGTTCTTGATCGCAGCTAATCAATTCATCCCGCTGCTAGGCGAACGCGGACTGCAGCCGGTCAGGCGCTTTGTGCGTCACGTGCCATTTCGCCGCGCGCCAAGCTTGTTTTACATCAATTGCTCCGATCGCTTTATCACAACAGCAATCTGGTGCGGGGTCGTACTGTCGATTTTTGCGGCAACCGGTTTCTCCGAATCGTTTGGACTCGCCGTCTCGATGATCACATGGGCGTTGCTGTGGATGATTTATCTATCGCTCGTCAATGTCGGCCAGACGTTTTACGGGTTTGGGTGGGAAACAATGCTGTGCGAGACCGGTTTCCTCGCGATCTTCCTTGGTTCGGCAGACTCTCGTGCACCAGTCATTGTCAATTGGCTGATCGTCTGGGTGCTTTTCCGCACGATGTTCGGCGCCGGCATGATCAAAATGCGCTCGGATCCCTGCTGGCGCGATCTGACCTGCCTTTTCTACCACTACGAAACGCAGCCGTTACCCAACCCGCTGAGCTGGTATCTGCACCGTTCGCCGCGCTGGGCGCAAAAGGCCGGTGTGTTGTTCACTCATTTTGCTCAGCTCATAGTGCCGTGGTTCTACTTCGCCCCTGCGCCGCTCTGCTGCTGGGCCGGCGCAATTACGATTCTTTTTCAGATTACGCTGATCCTGAGCGGCAATCTCTCCTGGCTGAATTACATCACCATCGTGCTCTGTATTCCGTGTTTCGACGACCGATTCCTTGCGCGCTTCATTCACATTCCGCATTCAATGCCGGCCCAGATGAGCTTGCCGCAGGCGATCGCCGTCGGCGCGATCACAGCGATCGTGCTTGCGCTAAGCTGGCGGCCGGCGCGCAATCTGTTTTCGCCTCGCCAGGTCATGAACGCAAGCTTCGAGCCGTTGCATCTGGTCAACACTTATGGCGCCTTTGGCGCAGTGACCCGCGAGCGACTCGAGGTCATCATCAAAGGGACTGACGCAGAATTTCTGGACGATTCAGTCGAATGGCGCGAATACGAGTTCAAAGGCAAACCCGGCGACGTGAACCGGCTGCCATGCATTGTCTCGCCGTATCATTGGAGACTGGACTGGCAAATGTGGTTCGCGGCCATGTCGCCTCCGGAGTTTCATCCGTGGATTTTCGCTTTTATGCAAAGGCTCCTCGAGAACGAAAAAAGAATTCTTCGGTTGCTTGCCCGCAATCCCTTCCCGAACGCGCCGCCAAAATTTATCCGTGCTGACTGGTATCGTTATCAATTCACCAAACCGGGCGAGTGTGCCTGGTGGACGCGCACATATGTGACCGAGTACCTGCCGCCAATCACTCTTCACGGCGTCTCCAGCCGCGTGCATTGGTCTGCATAGTCCGCCCCGTGGAGCATCCGCCCGCGCAGCATGCGTGGTGATGACGAAAAATTTGCTTAGCGGAATTGATCTGAAATTATGGGACCAGGAAAATCTTACCTGTGTATGGATCTTTCACTGGCGACCCGGGACCAAAAGAGCTGACGTCGATGTAGCCACCCTCTGGTAAATAAGGACTCGTCACGATGCCTTTTTGGCCGGAGACAGGGATTCCATAGGGCACATCTCCTTTTGCCTTCTCCGGAGGCACGGCTAAAGCCCGCTTCTGTTCTTTCGCAATGACTGTTGGCTGTTCGACTGGAGTCGGCGACGCTTCGGCAACATCTGATTGTGGTGAAGTCGGTCGCCGCGAGGCAGGCTTCGTTTTCTTCTTGGTTTGATTAGGCACAGGCCGGAAAGCTTTCGCAATCGACTGGCCAACTTTACTGAAAAAATCTCCCACCTGGTCGGCCTCTACGCAGTGTCCGCTAAGAAAGAATAGCGCGACCACTGGCAAGCAGACCCAGCGCCAACAAATAAGACGGGTAATTAAATTATCGGCGATCAATGTGAAACCAGGATTTTCCGTGAAGATTGAAACCAAAGAAAAGAAAAAAGTCTCCGCACAAGGGCCGTGAATTACACTCGATTGCTCTTTTCCGCGATCGCAAACTGTCCCTACCTGCGCCCCTTTCAAAACGGATAATGCAACCGGAGCAGTTGCGGCGCATCGCCAACCACAACAAAAACCTCGGTATAATCGTCCTCGGAAATGCTAATGGGCGCCGCGATTCCGAGCGCTTTGACGAACTCCGGAATCGTGTTGCTATGTCCGACGACCAACGCGTTGCCGTTTACTGCACGTAATCTAGCCACAAGTCCGGAGACATCGTTTGCCGGAACCACTGTGGGACTAATGTGTGCCGCTCTCGCCGTTGGCGCCCCCGTTTCCTGCGTCCGTTTGAATTCGCTAACGAACACGGCCGTGATTTTTGAATCCACCAAGATATGTGCGAGTGCCTCTGCGCGTTTTCGACCTGCGACAGATAGATCGGGATCATTGCCGCCGGTGATCGCTTTCTCCGCGTGACGAACTACGAAAATGACAGGCGCTGCGCCTGCGGCCGATGCCAGTAACAAGGGGATCGAAAGGATTAGGGACAGATGTTTCATTCTGAAAAAATCGAATGCAGAGATAGCAGCTCACGGGAATATATCGCGGCTTCACAAGTAATTCGCCTCACATTTCCCATTCGCCAACTCGTCTCCGCTCTTGTGATTCAGCTCTCAGCCATCAACCGTGAGGCAGAAGTTTTCGTTTCACTCTCGCCAGCGCAGCCATCGCTTACAAATGAAAGGATTGGCAGAATCGCCGCCGCAGGCACTCGGTGCGATAGGCAAAGATGCGTTCCACGTCGGGCCGCACTACGAGTTTGTGCAGGAACCAATCGAACGGAACAGCGTACCGGACATGGTCGCGCACGAGCGTGCCTGCATCTCGCAGTTCGAAATTGTGCTCGTGGATCCAGAGCCGGTACGGACCTCGAATTTGTTCATCCACAAACCGCGGCGGCTCCCACGCGGTGATCCTGCTCCGCCATCGAACGTGAAAACCTCGAATGCGCAGCCTGTAATCAAGCAATGTTCCTACCCGCGTCTCGATCGGTCCAGGCGTAATTATCCGGAAATTCAGCCACGCTGGCGTGATTGAGTCGAGATTGCCTGGATTGGCAAAGAACGCGAACACTTTCTCGACCGGGCGCGGCAGCCAAACGTCGCTTTTGAATTCGTGGGTATCCATTGCATGTCATCCTCCGGCTGCTCTCGTGCGGCTCCCAACCTTCTCTGTAACTCGTTTTAATCGCGCTGCGTCGCTTCTCTGGTCGGTTTTAAGCCATCTTGAAGCTTTCGTATTCCCCAGCCATTTAGTATGATTGAGGCATGTTGCGACCTATCAGTTTGTTTCTCGCGTTAGCTGCGACTGTCTTTGCACAAGATTCGGGGAAGGACGAGATGGAGGTCTGGCAGTTGGAGAAAGCATATTGGGAATACGTGAAAGCCAACGATCTTGAGAAGTATCGCGCGCTCTGGCACGAGAACTTCCTCGGGTGGCCATTTATCAGTTCGGCGCCGGTGCGGAAAGATAACATCACCGACTGGATCGCGGCCAATACATCCAAAGGCATTAAGCTCCACTCGTACTCGATCGAGCAGCTCGCCATTCAGGTAACCGGCGACGTTGCGATCGATCATTATCGAATCAAAGCTAATTGGGCCAACAAGGAAGGAGCCGAATCAAAGAGCGACGCCTTGCGGATTACGCATACATGGATCCGCACGGACGGTACGTGGCAAATCATTGGCGGCATGTCGTCGCCTGTGAACGCGGATGGTAAATAGCCACACATACGCATCGCTTCGAACAATGTCCTCAGTTGTGTTTCTCCGCGCGGTGAACGTCGGCGGAGCGAATCGATGCCAGCCCGCAGTGATTGCAAAACAGTTGGCACAGTACGGGGTCATCAACATCGGCGCGGTCGGCACATTTGTGGTGCGCGCAGATGTGACTGAATCGGTTCTGCGTCATGCCATCGCGAAGAAGCTTCCATTCAAATGCGAGATCATGATCTTTCCCGCACGCGACATTGTGAGACTCGCATCGAAGGATCCATTCTCACAGCAACCCTGCAGCCCGAACATTACACGATTCGTTAACGTGTTAGCGAAGCGAGTCCGCAAGCCGCCTCCTTTCCCTCTCAATCTGCCATCCGAGGATGACTGGCTGCTGAAGATCATCGCGATTCAGGGCAGATTCGTCCTTGGTTTGTACCGCCGCCAGATGAAAGCGATCAGCTATCTCGGCAAGGTTGAGAGGCTTTTCGGTGTCCCGGGCACGGTGCGCAACTGGAATACAATCGAAAACGTCGTGAAGGTTCTTTCTCAAGATTGACCGCAGACCACAAGATACAGGTGCGTATGTGAAACGCCGCATTGAAGTCCTTCGCGCAAAATAATAGAGTCGCGGTGACTCTCCGATTTCAAGAGAACTCGGTCGTTTACCTTGCCCAACCACAACGTGCTATTCTCACGGCTGAATGAAAACCAACCGGATCGAAGCGTTCAGCGACGGTGTCATGGCCATTCTGATCACGATTATGGTTTTGGAGTTGAAGGCGCCGCACGATCCGACGCCCACTTCATTGGCACGAATGTGGCCGACTTTTTTTGCCTACGTCCTTAGCTTCATCATCATCGCGATTTACTGGGTCAACCATCATCATCTCATCCATCTCGTGAACCACGTTGATTCGGTCATTCTTTGGGCAAATATGAATTTGCTCTTTTGGATTTCGCTCATTCCGTGGGTCACGGTTTATCTCGGCGACAATCACGCCTTGCCATTTCCGGTGGCGCTTTATGCCACTGTTTCGACTGCAGGCGCGGTTTCGTTCTTCCTGCTGCGCGGGTCGATCGCGCGGCATCATCACGAACCGGAGTTCAAGCGCTTGAACAAGAGAATGGCTCGCAAAAATCTCATTTCGATTGTGATCTACGTTGCGGCCATCGCGGTCGCATTCATCTACACACCCCTGGCCTTGCTCTTGATCGCGTTACCCGCTGCGATGTATTTCCTCCCCGAACGTGGCGTTGGGAGATTCGACCGTTAAATCGGTAGCTACAGCATCTGACGCGTAGGCCGGAACAAGATCTCATTCACGTCCACGTCATCCGGCTGATTCATCGCAAACGCCACGGCCCGCGCAAAGGATTCAGCAGGGATCGCGATCTCTGAATAATACTGTCGGATCTTATCGGCGACGTCGGGCTCAGTGACGCTGTCCGGCAATTCTGTGTCGACGGCACCGGGTGAGATGATCGTCGTGCGAATATTGTAAGGCTTTACTTCCTGACGAAATCCTTCCGCGAGCGCGCGCACGGCATGTTTGGTGGCCGCATACACTGCGAAATCGGGACCGATCTTATGGCCTGCAACCGATGACACAAAGATCATCTGTCCGGATTTCTGCTGCTTCATGCGCGGCAGCGCTGCAGCGACGCCGTAGAGAACGCCTTTGATATTCACATCAATCGTCCGGTCCCCATCATCGATCGTCAGGCGTTCCAGCGGCGCCCGCGGCATGATCCCGGCGTTATTAATCATTACGTCGATACGTCCGAACTTCTGGACTGCAGAGTCGACCAATCTTTTCACCTGCTCACGGTTAGTGACATCGGTCGCAACTGCGAGCGCTTTTCCGCCGTTGCGATTCAATTTGTCGACGAGTGATTTGAGACGATCGACGCGACGCGCACCTAGCACAACGCTTGCGCCTTCGGCAGACAGCAATCGAGCGGCCGCTTCCCCCAGCCCGCTGCTGGCGCCCGTTATGACAACCACTTTTCCTTTGATTTTATTGCTCATCCTAATTTGGGTAACTATATACTTGACGCATTGGGGAGGGAGGGATAAATGTCTCTAAAATCGCCGGTCGAGTTCTCTTGCCGTGGTTGGAAAATCCGTTCTGGCTAATAAGCTGGTTGGATATGAATAAATTTAGCGCAGAATTATTCGTAAATATCGGTGCAAGTCTGCATTGGTTTGGGACTCTCCCAGAAAAAGGAGAATGGACAAAGGAAACTAGCGAAAGTGCTCAGCGATTTGGGGAGAGCATTCAAAGAGATTTGCGAGAAATCGGATGCGAAATAGCGGCGCGAGCTGCCGGTCGATTTGGCTGGGAAAACTTTAAACCGACGGATGTGGAACCGCGCGCTAGGGAACTACAGAGCATTATTTTCGATGAAATGGCTCAGCATCTGTTCTTATGGGTGCCTTCCGAACGTGCTCGCTTTTACGAATATCCCGAAGATAGAAACAAATGGAACGAAACAGAAAAGGCGGTTGATGGCCAAATATCTAACCGGTTCAAGAAAGCGGCGAGCGAGATTCTCTCTGCTCGAAAATGTTACGCGGTTGCTCAATACACCCCATGCGTCTTCCACCTAATGCGAGCATGTGAGACCGGTCTTAAAGCTCTTTACAAAACGCTAAATATTCCCGCGCCGAAGCTCTCGGATAGTTGGGGGAACTTGCTCAGGCCAATGGACGAGCAACTCAAAGAAAATCCGCCTGATAGGTATGGCGAGTGGGCAAAGCAACCGGATTTCTTCGATCACGCCACAAACGATGTTCGCGCAATCAAGCGAGCATGGCGGGATACGACCATGCACATTGAGGCTAACTATGATGAATCTGGCGCTCGGAAAGCGCTAGATGCCGTTACCAGCTTTTTTGTGCATCTCTCAGGGAGGCTCGATCAAGACGGCAACGTTTATCAGCAAGCACCTTAGCGATGCCGATGATGATTCTTAATCTTGCGCTGCTTTTTGTATTCGGCCTCGCGTCGATCAAGCTCTCTTTTATCAATCGACAGGATTTGCCGCATGGCGCTTCGGAATTTGCCGGATGGCTTTTGGATTTGGTGAATTGCGGTCGGCATGGCGAAACCGTATCATTTTACGACTCGGAACGCAAAACGTACACAAGAGATGTACCAACCGTGATGATAATTAAGTCTGTAAGGAGCAACCGTCCCCAATCAATCTTTTTGTCAGTTCCATCCTCAGTAAATAGAAACGAGGGACCATCAAAGACGTTCAGAAAGCGATCACAAAATTTCAGAAAGGGAGAACGCTCAGCCACTGTCCTAACCACTTCTGATTGTGGGACGAAGCGCTCCTTATACCTAGGAATCCAATGCGGGAAAAGCCAAGTCATCATAAGAGCAACGACAACGAAAAACAGCACGATTTGTTGTCGTCGATTCATGTTATGTCTCAAAATGAAAGTGCATCGAAATTCAGGACCGAATCCGAAAATCTACATGCGGGGCTGGAAGTGGATCGGGGCATCGATAAACATCGAATATCTCAACTTCGCGCCCGTCTTCGTAGTGAAGACTTGTTCCATGCGCTACTAAGGAATCCAGAGTGGCTGGCGAGTCTGGCCAAAACGTCCTCTGATCTCCGGGCGTATCAGGAGTTACTAGGCCGATGGCAATCTGCTGGTTGTCCCGATCTAGAATCTTGGCTGGCAAAAGGCTCTCCAGTGCCTTTCGATCAAGCACCCGTGAAATCCATCGACAGGTACTCCTCATTCATGATTTCCGCCGTTTACCACGCCGTTGCCGCTTCCGGTGGAAGGAAACCACCGTCCTTCTCAGTCTGACCAATGAGCTTGGAATACATCAATCGTTTGCCCGCAAAGCTCGCAATGGCTTTCAAGAATCGTCCTTTGTCATCGTCTTTGCGTTCATTGAATCGAAATGCTTGTTCATCCAAGTACCGGAACAAATGAAAAGGTTCAACGCTCACATACGTCCCTTTGATTCCGCGCTTGAGCAGACTCCAGAAGTTTTCCAATCCGTTAGTGTGAACGTGGCCTTCCGCATAGCTCTCGGCATGGTCAATAACTTGATGAACAAACTCGTCATTGAGTTTCGAGTAGGAGAGGAACGCATCCGTGATTACTTCGGAGCCTTTCTCCACGTTTTCCCGCACAGTGGAATCGAGTTGAGATCGGCGTACGTTCGGCAACACCTTGCAACGAACACGCGATTCTCGCTCGGGAGAATTACGCTCCAGCAATCCCATTACAGCGGCCTTGCCAGCGCCACCAGTTCCAAGGTGTTTTTTCTTACTCTTGTGCATGTTGCGAGCAAGACCGCCGATAAAAGTTTCGTCGGCTTCAACGCGGCCTTTCATCTTCTCAATCGAACCATCCTGCATTGCCAATCGGATGCGGTGAAGCATAAACCAGCCAGTCTTTTGAGTAACACCGAGGGAGCGGGCAAGCTCGCACGAGCTAACTCCGTTCTTTGCATTGACGATCATCCAAGTTGCGGGCAGCCACTTGTCGAGTCCGAGGGGACTATCCTCAAAGATCGTCCCGACTTTGACAGTGAATTGCTTCCGACAATTTTTGCAATTCCAAATCCGGCGAGGCAAAACAAGTTTGCCAACTTTTTTAGAACAGCAGTGAGGACAACCAACCGCTTTAGACCAGCGCATCGCAACCATGAACTCGTGGCACTTGTCCATATCGCCAAAGTATCGAATCGCGCCCGTCAATGTTTCGGGAATGTGATTGAAATTCTTCGCTTTCATGTGTCCAAATTATCACTCGTGTATAATGCGTCAAGTATATAATTACCCTAATTTGGATGCTCGCTTCAAATCTTCTTGGTCACTCGCCTGCCACGCCGTAGCCTCGTGCGTAGGCAAGTCCCCGGTCAGTGGTCGCTTTTTTAACGTCCGGTCTTTTGTTCGATGTGTTCTGGGTATCGATCTCCTTGCACCGTGATCTTTGACGCGGCGCTTTCGATGTCATGAAGATCGTCCGGCGTTAGTTCGATTGAAACTGCTCCAATATTTTCTTCGAGGCGCGCCAGCTTCGTGGTGCCGGGAATCGGAACGATCCACGGCTTCTGGGCGAGCAACCAGGCGAGCGCGATCTGAGCGGGTGTGGCTTGCTTTCGTTTTGCAATCGCGCCTAACAAATCAACTAACGCCTGATTCGTTTTGCGAGCCTCAGGCGTAAATCGCGGGAGGATGTTGCGAAAGTCGGTGCTGTCGAATGTCGTGTTCTCGTTCATTTTGCCGGTGAGAAACCCTCTGCCCAAAGGGCTGTACGGAACAAAACCAATTCCGAGTTCCTCCAGCACCGGCAACACTTCTTCTTCAGGGCGCCTCCACCATAGCGAATATTCACTCTGCACGGCCGTGACTGGTTGAACTGCGTGCGCGCGGCGAATGGTTTGCGCTCCTGGCTCAGAAAGACCGAAGTGCTTGACCTTGCCTTCCCGGATCAGATCTTTTACCGCCCCTGCCACGTCTTCGATTGGTACGTTGGGATCGACACGATGTTGGTAGAACAGATCGATGACGTCCGTTTTCAATCGCTTCAACGAAGCTTCGGCAACCTCTTTAATGTGCTTTGGCCGGCTATCCAGTTCGCTCCACCTGGGGTCGTCGACGGAGGCCGGCTTGAACCCGAATTTTGTGGCGATCCTCACTTGCTTTCGGAACGGAGCGAGCGCTTCACCCACGAGTTCTTCGTTAGTGAATGGACCATAAACTTCGGCGGTGTCGAAGAATGTGACGCCGCGTTCCACTGCTGCGCGAAGCAGCGAGATCATCTCCTGTTCCTCTTTGGGCGGACCGTACCCAAAACTCATTCCCATACAACCGAGTCCGATCGCTGACACTTCCAATCCGCTCTTTCCAAGTTTGCGCTTTTTCATTCTGTGACGTGCTAAATAATTTGTTAGGGCGTAACCATTACCTTAATGGCTTCCCGATCGTTCATCGCCCGGTAACCGTCCGGAACACCTTCAAGGCCAACGGTCCGATCGAACACGCGACCGGGTTCGATACTTCCCTCAAGAACGTCCGGCAAGAGTTCCTCGATATAAGCACGCACCGGAGCAGGGCCACCGCCGACCGTCACATTGTTGTAAAACGCTGGCTCGGATCCGGGAATCGTCTGCTCCTGCGGAACGCCGACGCGCCCCACCGCGCCACCCGGACGAGCGATGCTGATCGCGGTATTCATCGCTTGTTCGAGCCCGACGCATTCCAGCACCGAGTGGACGCCATAGCCACCGGTCAGTTCGCGAACTCGCTCGACCGCGGCGTCGCCTCGCTCACTCACAACGTCTGTCGCGCCGAAATCCCTGGCGAGTGCAATACGGTCAGCATGCCGGCCAAGTATAATAATCTGGTCAGCGCCCAGTCGCTTCGCGGCAATGACACCGCACAATCCCACAGCTCCATCGCCGACAACGGCCACGCTCTTTCCTGGTGTCACCCTCGCGATGATAGCGGCGTGGTGTCCGGTGCCCATCACGTCCGAGAGCGTGAGTAACGATGGCATCAGCGCGTCGTCCGCGTGCGCGCCAACCGGAAAGAGTGTTCCATCTGCTAAAGGAATTCGCACCGCTTCGGCTTGTGCTCCGGCGACCTCTGTAGTGCCGAAAAATCCGCCATGGATACACGACGTTTGAAGTCCGTCATGGCAAAACGCGCATGTTCCGTCCGAGAACGCGAACGGCATGATAACGAAATCGCCGCGTTTTATCCTCCGAACGTCTGCGCCTACGTCTTCAACCACACCTATCGCTTCGTGCCCCATCACGCGACCGGTGTCGCTGCGTTCCATTTTTTGATATGGCCATAAGTCGCTCCCGCAAACACACGCACGAGTAACGCGAATGACAGCATCAGTCGGCTCGATGATTTGCGGGTCAGGCACGTTCTCGATCCGGACGTCGCCAGCACTATACATCACAGTTGCGCGCATAATGATTTACCTGGTGTATTGGTCCCGTGGCTGCTGTGATAACGAGCGCTTTTGAGTTAATGTTGTTCATAATTTTTCACTTGGATATATCGCGTCACTCGGCTCGTTCAATAGTCACTTTCACCGATCCGGGCACCTGGAATACTTCTATGCCAGCATCGATTTTCGCAACCGGTATCACTCCGGGCGAAGGTATCGTCTGGTTATCCTGGCGGTAGTAAACAGCTAACTGGTGATTTGGCGACCAGTAAACGATATCGCCAACATGATAGCTATGCGTCCTAGGACCTGTTTCCGAAATCGCTCTCGGTAGATCACCGTACTCTCTCGCGCCCGAATAGATCGTTCATCGAAATCTTCAACGGGAGAAGAGAAACGAAATCCCGCGCGGTTGGATTGTCGACCAAAGTGGCAGTGAGAGTCTTGCCGGAAATCTTAATGTTGATTTTCATGTTGTAGCTCGTTTCGGAAGAAGCTCGCTCTGGCTTGGAACTAAAAGGAGTTTCGGCCTCACCTGTCTCAGTCGCTATCAAGCTCATTGCCAATGTGAGCGCACTGCCGGCCAGTCTTCTTCCAACAACATTCGCAAAGGTCGGCGCATTCATTGTTCTATTCGCTTCGTTAGGCATTCCTCGCCTCACTGCACCGTCTGGCCACCGTCGACGACCAGGGTGTGTCCAATGACAAAGCGCGCCGCGTCTGAACACAGCCAGAGCACCGCGGCGGCGATCTCCTCGGGCTTTCCCATCCTTCCTATCGGCTCCTCCCCGATCACTTTCCCTCGTCCTTCGGCTGTGCCTCCGGTGAAGCGATCCATCATCGGAGTGTCTATATATCCGGGGGCAACGGCGTTGACGCGGATGTTGTGCGAGGCGTAGTCGAGGGCCGCCGATTTGGTGAGCCCGATCACGCCATGTTTCGCGGCGGCGTATGCTGCTCCACCCTTGATGCCTATCACGCCAGCACCCGATGATGTGTTCACGATAGCGCCGCCACCCCGCTTCAGCAGCAGCGGGATTTCGTACTTCGTGCAAAGAAATACGCCGCGCAGGTTCGTGTCCACGATCCGAGCCCACTCTTCCTCTGCAATTTCCGTTGTCGCTGCATTCTTCTGTTCGACACCGGCGTTGTTGAAGGCAAAGTCGAGTCGCCCGAAGGTTTCAAAAGCCTTGTCCAAGGCGATTTTCACGTCCTGTCCGCGCGACACATCGCACCTGACCGCCAGCGCACGCCCGCGGAGTTCCTCGATCATCGCGGCGGTCTCTTGATTGCCTTTTTCCGAGACATCGGCAATCACCACATTTGCGCCCTCGCGAGCGAATGCCAGCGCCGTCGCGCGCCCAATGCCGTTCGCTGCTCCGGTTACAAAGGCTACTTTGTCTGCGAAGGGCTTATCCTTGTTTGCCATTTCCTGTTCCTTTCAGATGCTCCGTGAAAAAGGATGTGAGCTTGCCGAACGGAATAAGTTGCACCCGGTCATAAAGGTCAACGTGTCCGGCCTTGGGAACGATAACCAGTTCCTTTGGCTCACCGGCAAGCCTGTAAGCCTCTTCACTGAACTCTCTGGAATGAGCAGTCTCGCCCGTGATGAAAAGCATGGGACGAGGAGAAATCGTCTCAATGTCAGCGAAGGGATAGAAATTCATGAACTTGACGTTACTGCTGAGCGTCGGTTGTGTGGTGAGGTTCGGCGAGCTGCCTTTGGGCGTGAACTCACCTCTTGGTGTACGGTAAAAGTCATAAAATTCGCGCTGGATCGGGTCGGTGTTTTCATTCAGTTCATGGCACGTTCCGCTGGTGTATTTGTTTCACCGCCAGTAAACTCTACATAGCGCTGCTCGGCTGCCTCTTTGATGATTTTCTTTCTCTGTTCGAGGGTCACTGAATGTTCGCCGCGGGACGAACCCGCCGTGGCGGACTTTAGCCCGTTGCGGTTGACACCCCCCATATCATACATGTTGACTGTTGCGATGGCTTTCATTCGCGGGTCAATCTTGGCCGCGCTGATGACAAAGCTCCCGCTGCCGCAAATCCCAAGAACACCAATCCGCTCCCTGTCGACAAAGGCTCTGGTGCCCAGGAAATCTACCGCGGCACTAAAATCCTCAGCATAAACATCCGGCAAAACCGCGTTGCGAGGCTGTCCTTCGCTCTCTCCCCAAAAAGACAGATCCAAGGATAACGTAACGAATCCCTGCTCAGCCAATTTTTGGGCATAAAGATTCGCACTCTGTTCCTTCACTGCCCCCATCGGATGCCCGACAACGATCGCGGGACGTTTTGCGCTCTGATTTAGATCGTTGGGAATGAAAAGGTTGCCCGCAACAGTCATGTTGTATTGATTCTTAAATGTAACCTTCTGCGCAGTTATCTTGTCGCTTTTGTAAAAGTTGTCCGCTCCTTTGGACATATCTGCCCCCGCAGCGGGGAATGAGCTGGTCGAAAGTGCTAGTAACATAATGAGCTTTTTCATAGGTCCTTTCAGTCGTGTGCAGCTGCCCGGCTGCAGGCCAACTTCGAAATTGCGATTTTCAAGTTTGCGCGTTTTCATGTTCGATGTCGTTTCAGGCATGGAAGCAGTATCCGACATCACGCCTGTTCCTTCTCGTCCGATCCTGCTCGGCCTTGTCCGTTCTTGCGGGAAAAGAATCGAGGCCGACAGTAGTCTTAGAGGCTGTTGCGAAACTCCATCGGTGTCACGCCGGTCACGCGCCGAAAAACCTTCGAGAAAGAACTTGGGCTCGTGTAGCCAACTTCCAGCGCGATCTCGATCAGGCTGCGCGAGGTTTCGCGGATGAGCTGTTGCGCGCGTGTGATCCTCTCCCGCACGACGAACTGCAATGGCGACATGCCCGTGCTCTCCTTGAACACGCGAGAAAAATGAAACGGACTGAGTTCGACAATCTCGGCTAACTTCTGGACCGGAATCTCTTCCACGAGATGTTCGCTCACGTAGTCTTCTACTTTGCGAAGCCGGGCAATCGGCAGCCCGCCGTGGAAGAGCGGCTTCTCCGCAGTGGCGCGGGTATATTTCTCCGCGAGGTAGGCGGCAAAAAATTGCGTGAGAGCAGCGACACATTTCGATTTACCCGGAGTGCGCGCGGAGAGCATTTCGGCGCAGACAAAGCACAGATGCGCGAGCGTTTCATCGCGGCCAAAAAGTCGAGCACTTCCACCTGGTCAGTCTTTCCAGGATACGCGGCTTCCAAAGCCGCGAGGAATTGATCCACGGCAATGTGTACCTGGATAATCTCGAGTTCTTCGCCATGTCTGGAACTAAAGCGCACTTCATAGGGTAATTTTGAACGAGTGACAAAGATATGGCCGGGTCCGATCTGCCGCGTTAGCCACGCGCCACCAATGTCGCGCTCCAGGAATTCCGCTGAGCCTTCAAGGCCGCAGGAAATTAATGGCTCGGGTGTCGCAGGCACGAGAAAGCGATCCGCCACACGAGGAGATCGATAGCGCCTGACGAAAAGCCCTTTCCACCGCAAGGAAGCGCTATCCGCCAGAACCTCGCCAGCGGCATAGTGGGGAAATACTGCCGCTGTCGTTCGCTCTGGGCTCTTCACAGCCTGAACATTAACCGCAGAGAAGATCTTGGATGAGTTGCTGATCCTATTCGATTGGTCATTCCGATTTCAAAGAGGCCATATCGATCGAGAAGCGGTACTTCACATCCGACTTGAGCAATCGTTCGTAAGCTTCATTGACTTTCTGAATTGGAATCACTTCGACATCGGCCGTGATATTGTGCTTGCCGCAAAAATCGAGCATCTCCTGCGTCTCGGCGATGCCGCCAATGCTGGAGCCGGAGAAACTGCGACGCCGCACGATCAGGCTGAACGCCGGAACGGCGAGAGGCTCTGCCGGAGCGCCGACCAACGTAATGTTTCCGTCAACGCCGAGTAGATTAATGTAAGCATTGATATCGTGATTGGCAGATACAGTGTCGAGGATGAAATCGAAACTGCCGGCGTGTTTCTTCATTTCGTCGGCGTTGCGGGAGACGACAGTTTCGTCTGCGCCTAGGCGGAGCGCATCCTCCTTCTTGTTAGGCGAGGTAGTGAACACGACAACGTGCGCTCCGAATGCATGAGCAAATTTCACTCCCATATGTCCCAGTCCGCCGAGACCAACCACGCCAACTTTCTTTCCCTTACCTACACCCCAGTGGCGCATGGGTGAGTATGTGGTAATGCCCGCGCACAAGAGCGGAGCGGCCCCAGCAACATTCAGATTTGTGGGGACACGCAGGACAAAGTGTTCGTCGACAACGATGCTGTCGGAGTAACCGCCGTAGGTGACGGCCGCAAGATATTTGTCCGGCGAGTTGAACGTAAGAACCATGTTCGGGCAGAACTGCTCGAGGTCGGCTTTGCAGTTTGGGCAGGTTCGATCGGAGTCCACCATGCAACCAACCGCGACGAGATCGCCCGCCTTGTACCTGGTAACGGCCGAACCGACCTTGGTTACACGGCCGACGATTTCATGGCCGGGGACGATTGGATAGTTCGTCTCCATGAACTCGCTCCATTCATTGCGAACTGAATGAAGGTCGGAATGGCAGATGCCACAAAAAAGGATTTCGATCTGCACATCACGATCAGTTGGCTCGCGACGGTTGATTTTGGTCGAGGCCAGTCCGGATGTGGGACTGGCGGCGGAATATGCTTTCGCGTTGTACGTAATTGGTTGCATGGTTGATTTTAGCTCCTCGTATCAAGAATCGACCGATCATTTTTCACACACTGAATCTATCGATCACGATCAGCTCAAGCTCGCTCCGCGTGTGTGGGATTTTGCAGTGCCACGATAGAGCTAATCCTGATTCCCTCCTCACGGTGAGAATCGAAACGCAATCCAACGCCGCGCGTGGTTTATCGGACTGCAAACTTAATCACATAGTGCCGCCCGCCACAATCCACGCCCGAAGGTTGCAGCGTATAGATATCCGTGATCCAAAAACAATCCGGTTACTGGAATTTTGGGTAATAGGGCACCAAAGCGGCTGAAAGTCAGCGCCCGATCCGTGCTAACATAGACGCCTTTGCGAGTGCCCACGAATAAAGTCGCATGGTTTCGAGGGTGGCCAGACAGGCTCATGATTGGCTCGTTGGGATCGGGCCAGACGGAGCGCAAGAGCCATCGAGCTCCCGGCATTGTCTGATGTCGAGATCGTGTGCTGTGCCGCCGCATAAAGGAATCCATCCCGTGACGGCGCCTCGATTAGACGAGCCGCAAATTCGTCCATTCCGACGACTATCGCTCCGGGAGTTTCGTGAAAGAGAATGTCGCGTGTGAGATCTGACTTTAGAACCCGTCCATCTTCAAGCAGGGCAATCGCGGTGAGCTCCTCGCCTGACAAGTAATGCACCGCTGTGCAGGCGGTATCACCGCGGAACATAATCCGCGTTTCCGGCCACCAGCCCCCCAGCGTGAGACGTCGTATGACGAAACGGTTGCCGCGGTCGGCCGCAGGATCATTGGCTGCGTAAACGATTTCGATCTTATCCCCGCGTTTTTTGGCGGCAAGGGGGCCGGCGAACCAGTTGTAGAAGAAGCGTGCCTCGGGTGCGTATTCGGGCTGTGCGCCCGAAATACGTGATGACACCCGAGTCACGTGTCCGAAATCGTCGATTGCCTCATCTGTGGCTCGATACGTATCTCCGTCGGGTTGGAAGGTGATCCTATGCAAAAATCGCCGGGTCTCGTCAGCGTCTGAATCATCGCGATCCGCTACGTCGTCCTTCGATCGGAACACAAAAAAGCGGTAGCGTGATTCGGGATCGAGAAAGAGTTTGCTACCTTCCAAGCCATGCAAGGCGCTATGATCAGCACTACTGAAAGCGAACTGCCAACGGCTGGCGAAATCGCCTGAGTAAATTATCCCTGTGTGGTCGATCGCCGCGACACAAGTGCCATGACGCACTTGAGCACTGACGATCTCGCTGGTAACGAGTCCACGAGCGAGATTGAGTCCAGCGCCACGTCTTCGCCGCGTATCAGAAAGTGACATTGACGGCCAGGTCTTGCCTCCATCGACAGATGAAAAGACTCCCCCGTCCCCGGCAAGGTACACGGTCACCATTAACGAATGGATCGAAGGCAATACTATGGAAATCCTCGTGCGGGTGGGGCGATATGATCTTCCACGTGGCCCCCCGATCGGTGGACGATAAGAGGTTCACAGCACCGATGAAAAGATGATCGGGATCTCGCGGATCAATGGCGAAACAGTTATGCCACTCACCGCGACGGACGAGAGGCTCTGCCTCGTCTGAGCGTGTCTTCGCTCCTCCGTCGAGGGCCCGACTCAGCGTCGTGCCGTCGACGTTGGCCACGACGCTAGGAGTCAACGTAACACGCCGCCATAATGTGTTTTTTGGATCGGGATCCTCGCCCCCACGCGGATGAACCGAAACTTCATCGCCGAATCGGACAGCTACCGTTCGCCGGGCCGTTGATTGTTGGTGACCGTTTCGCTTGCGATGCCCCAAAGCAATCTGAATGATCTGTCGGTTACGAGCCAAATCGGAGTCAAATGACAGTATCTTGTTAAACGTTTCTCCTCCGTTCGAACTCTTGTATAGGCCATTTCGTCGAACGCCCATGTAGATCAATTGGCTGTCTGCCGGATCGATCGCGACATCCATGACGTCCCGCGTATCCACCTGGGACCACGCATCGGCGGCGTCCTTTCGCCAGAGCCCCCCACCCGTTGCCGCCCATAGAACATCAGGGTTGTGTGGATCTACCGCCAGCTTGCGCACGAGACCCATTCTTGACATGACGTCTCGCCCGACAATGAGCTCCCAAGACAACCCACCGTCCCTGGAACGGTAAATCTCCGACCGGATAATCGCGGGTCGCGGGTAAAGGATCTTTACGACATTCGATATGTACAGTGCTAAGCGCCTAGCTGGATATCTCGAAGGTCGGGCACCGACGGCAAGCGACCGAAATCGGAATGAATCCATGTCATCAGTCAAGGGCCGCCATGACCGTGTGGGATACTGTGTTAGATCGTCCAAGCACCACACACCACCAGAGGCGGACACGGCATAGAGACAGTTGCCTCGAAGCGGATGTGCAATCACTTGGCGCATCGCGCCACTGATGTGACGCGGACCGATGCTGCGCCAAACTGTACCTAGCCGCGCACGCTCTTGGAACGAGAAGCTGTCGTTCTGGAATTGTCAGAGGATCGAGCGCGCGGACGCGAGCAATCTCCTGATCCGCTTCCTGAGGTGCACTAGGAAGAGTCGCAAGCCACAGTGCCTGCGGCGGAGCCGCTTCGCCGCGGCTAAGAAACGCCCGTAACAGAGCGCGATGATCGTAAAATAGCGGTCTGACATCGAATTTCCCGATGAACTGGGCTATCGTCAGCTGCTTGTACAGCGTGCGATCAGCGGCGGACAATGGCTCAAGGACATCAGAATCCGTAACCCACCGGCACAACAGTGGTCTGAGAATGGGGTGAGCGGTAACTCCGATCAGCATGTACGTGCCAGAGCGATCGACGCTTGCAATGACTGCCGTCTGCGTCACGCTCACGACCGAAGAATCGGTCAGGATGTCCCAGGTGTCGCGAGTTCCACTGAGTCTAAACATTCTCAGCGTGTCTTCCTGTACCCATCCAAGTTCGGACCTTCGATAGGGAATCGTCAGCGTACCGGAGAATGGTCGGCGATCTAAGGAAGTCAGGCGCCATGTCCGGCCAACGTAACCGAGGCTCGCGCCCGGAAGCGGATTCGTAGTAGTCCGAACACGCGTGCGGCGCCGACGTGACAAGGGATCTAGCACCAAAGAGGCGTTGAGCGACGGAATACCGGTAACATTGATGGGCATCTACGTTGTTGCCGATCTAAACGAATTAGGAACAGCGAGTCAAGAAGGGCTCGCGTATTGATGGATTTCCGAAAACAACGTACTGCCAGTCGCTCAAGGCTAAACTCGCCGGAAACGGATCCCACGTTCGTCGATGCCAAGGTCGGCACGATCTCGTGTCTGGGTTTTCTCGCTTTCATGAACCGGAAAGATCAGATGCGCGCGAAAGATTTAGTTGGAAAGATTTTGCCGCTGGTGAAAAAAGCTGATGAGATGGCGCCGGACAATCCGCGGCTCATCTGGGTGCACGGTCCCATACTTTGGAATTCTCCTCCCGAACGCGGTGGTGGCCAGGACAAGGCAATCCAAAATTATCAGCGCGGACTGGAGGCCTGTTCGAAAATCAAAACGAGCGAGGATCCGCTTGAACCGTCATGGGGCAAACCGGAACTGATGATGAGCCTCGCCTATTGCTATCTGAACGCGAATTCCCCCAACGTAGATGCCGCCGAACGTTATGCGCGCAACGCGCTCGAAATTGTTTCATACTAGCATTACGTGCGCGACATTTTGCTGCCGCAAATCCTCGCTGCGAAAGTGAAACTGCAATAAGTCATCGCTCAAACCGGATGAACACGCCAAGTCCGATTGATCTCCTTTTCGCCGGCATGGACAAGTTGAGTCCCGGTGACGACAGCCTGAGTCTGTACGTTTTGAGATCTCTACCCGAGCATCGCTTTGAGGTCGTGGTTGATGCCGGTTGCGGTGCGGGACGTCAAACATTCATGCTCGCAGATGAGCTCAAGACGCCAATTGACGCAGTAGATTCTTATCAACCATTCCTGGATCGCCTCAGACAGCGCGCTAAAGAAAAAGGAGGTGCTCAAGTGGTGCGCACGCATTGCATGGACATGAAAGACATTCCGAGTGTCTTTCCAACAATTGATCTGCTTTGGGCGGAAGGCGCAGCTTATAACGTCGGTTTCGCAAACGCATTGGCTACCTGGGCAAAAGCGATCAGGCCGGTCGGTTTCGCGGTAGTCAGCGAGCTTTGCTGGCTGCGAGACGACAAAATTCCGGACGCAGTAACAGAATTTTTCCGATCGGGATATCCGGAAATGCAATCTGTTGAGCAAAACATCGCGACAGCAGAAGAGACGGGTTACAAACTATTCAACACCTACACGCTGCCGAAGGAGGCGTGGGTGAAGGATTACTACGATATTCTTGAGCCGCGCGCGAAATCGCTTCTAAATCACTCCGATGTTGCCGTCAGAGACTTCGCTGTCGAGACCCTTAAAGAAATCGAAACCTTCAAAATTTCAGAGGACAGCTACGGATGCGTCTTCTATATCCTCCAACGATCAAACTGAAATCGAATCAAATCATCCACAGACACTCCAAATTTTCTCGGCCTTCGCACGGCTATCTATCACGCTCCCGATCTGGCCAAGGCAAAATCGTGGTATTCAAAAATTCTCGGCATCAAGCCTTACTTCGACCAACCGTTTTATGTCGGCTTTAACGTCGGCGGCTACGAGCTCGGTCTCGACCCCGATCAATCCTCCTCCGCGGGTTCGGGCGGTGTCGTCGTTTACTGGGGAGTATCCGATGCTGACGCGGCGCTGAAGCGTCTCCTATCGCTGGGTGCAACTGAGCGCACAAACGTTCAGGATGTTGGCGAAGGAATCCGCGTCGCCACCGTTCTCGATCCTTTCGGCAATGTATTCGGCGTAATCGAAAATCTGCACTTCAAACTTCCACACGTCTAAATCCTGTAAAAGAGCTCATAAGGAACGCAGGAAGTTAGGAAAGGAGTTTTTCGAATTGGAACGCAAATCTGCGTGGGAGGCACCGACCAGAGATCGGCAACCAAAGGTTTAAAACCAAAACTATTTTCCTGCTTTCCTGCGTTCCTAAGACGCTCTCTTTGGTCAAATCTTCCGAGAATCGTAGGCCCAATGAAGCAACGCCTGGCGTTGACGACGCCGGCAATTCAGATCGCGAGGTTTACAATGTTTTTTCAATTGCGCGATGTGGCGCCGAACGGCACGCCAACGCACAATCTGCCGTAAGTCATCCTGGCTGCGGCGCCCGCTATAATATCGGCAATACCATTGGAACCAGCCGCGCGGATCATCCGAATGAATCCAACCTTTACGTCGCCATTCCGAGAGTGATTGCGAAGCGTTCACACAAAAATAATTCAGTGAGGCCCGTGCTCGATCCGGCGAAAGTTTTGCGCGCTTGAACCAGTTCGCGGGAAATTCTTTTCGACAATCGGTCATGTATTTCCCGCCGAACACGCCGAGCTCGAGCATCTGTTTCCGCGTCAACTCCGGCGTGAATCCGGGGCGAAATGCGCACCCCATTGGTTTCGTGCGGAAGTAAACATAGCCCTTCTGCATCGTGTCGTTCACTTCCACTCACACAAGCTTCATTGCGATTCACGCGTCCCCCGCCCGATCAGCCCTTCCAGTATCGAGTCCCGGTTTCAGATTTTTCGCTCAACTGTCAAATCTCAACCATCAACCGCTCCGATACTGTTTATCAGTAACGTGCTCCATCCAGTCGACGACTTTCCCGCCCAACGCTTCTTGAATGGCAATGTGCGTCATCTCGGTCGTCGGTGTGGCGCCATGCCAATGTTTCTCGTTAGGCGCAAACCAGACGACATCGCCCGGACGGATTTCCTCGATTGGACCGCCCTCGCGCTGCGCCCAGCCAGAACCGGCAATGACGATCAGTGTCTGACCGAGCGGATGAGTGTGCCAGGCAGTGCGAGCACCCGCCTCGAACGTGACGCTCGCGCCACGAACACGCGCGGGTTCCGGCGCTTCAAACAACGGATCAACGCGCACTGTGCCGGTAAACCAATCAGCTGGCCCTTCGTGCGAAGGCTGTGATCCAGTTCTTTTAATTTCCACGTTCGAAGATCGTTGCTGCGTAACTTCTCTCAACTCTCAACTTCTACGTTTACTGCTGAAAGGTAATCGCTGACGGAGTCGGGCAACGACGGACCTCGGTTGTCGTTCCGGGTGTCAACGCGCTGCCGCGCAGAGCCCAGCATTCCCCTAGCGTGGAGCAATAACAGATCTCGACCGTTATGCGTCCGCGATCTTTGTTCATCTTGACCCAGAGCTGATTCGATTTGTCGAAAGCGATCGGGTTCCCGTTCGCATCGTGCGGAGTGAAGACGGTCATCGATTCACCGTCTCACGATCACATGGCGGATGATGGCGGGCCGACGCCTTTGTTCGCTAATGTGAAGTGGATATCTGGGCCATTGCTGCTGTCGAATTCGAGGATTGGCCATACCGCCGCGCGCACCTGATGGCGTTGCATGTACGCAGTGTAGGCAGAAACACACACAGCCAGAAGTCCAATAAGGGTCGCAATGATTGCATCGTATCGGCTGGCACCGCGCGTCTCCCTCTCCTCCGGCACGGCGCCGATGATATCGCCACCTGAGTGTCAATCAGTCGGGGAGCTGATCGAATGCGCGCGCGCCGGTCCTTGCGCGTTTTCCGGAACGCTGGAAATCGCTAATTCAGCTGGAAAAGGTGGTCGGAACCCAACCAGAGTTGAAATCGTTAGTCACAACGGCTCGCCGCCCGAATCCGAAGACCGTGGCTATGAGTTACACTCCCCTTCGGTGCTTAAAACCGCAAGGCGGTCGCCGGTCGCCGCGGGAGGCGATCCTTCTTTCGGCGTTTTGAAGATAATCGTGGCTAGCTTCTTCAGCTTGGGCGCAACAACAGGCACCGTAAGCATCGTGCTCCCAATCGCCATGAGAAGCGTGGCGGTAAAGGCTTCGCTCGTCACAATGCGTTTATCGAGCAGGATGTTGACGAAGATGATCATGATCAGCGCTTTGGTCTGAAGGAGCCATCCGATGATGGAAGCTTCGCCTTTTTCCCAGCCCAAAATCTTTCCCGCCACATGAACCCCCGCGAGCTTGCCTGAAACCGAGGCAACCAGAAGGAGCCCGGCCGCGGCGAAAACCACCAACCCTCCGACCTCCCAAGTCGTGCGCAGGCCGGTGGAAAGAAAGAAAACCGGCATGATCACAAGGAGGATATGACTTCGAAAAAGATCCATCTGCTTTTGATTAAACATGTCGCTATCCAACACCGCACCGGAAAGAAAGGCGCCGACCATGTAATGCAGACCGGCCCAATCCGCGGCGAAACCCGACATGGCCAGCCAGATGAGTCCGACAAACCAGCGATCACGCTCCGGAATGCTGCGCATGATCTTGCGCAGGAGAAGCGCGGCTCCGGCGAAGGCAAAGAGGAACCCGGCCTGGCGAGTGACACGGTTCCAGTCAAGCAGGACAATTGCCAGCACGCCCCAGATCGCAACATCATCGACGCTCGCATAGCGCAGGATACGCTGGCCAAGTGGTTGCCGCAGGATCTCGAGCTTTTCCATGAAAAGCACAAGAATGGGCAGAGCGGTTACGGCACAGGCCATGCCGATGCCGAGGATTAGTTGCCAGGTATGACCATTGATACCGATCCAGCGGCCACTCATGGTGAGCATAATACCGGCGGCGCCGCATCCAAGGAGCAGTGGCACTCCGAGAGCGCACGCGGAGGTAATTCCAGTCGCACGCCGATCTAGCCATGCCTTGTGGAGATCCAGTTCAATTCCCGCGACCCAGACAAAACTCATCACCGCCCATTGTGCGATCCCATTCAGTTGACCAATCACCTGCGGCGTAAAAACGAAATGGTAATAACTAGGAAAGACCGCCCCGAGCACGCCCGGTCCGAGCAAAATCCCGCCAATGATCTGGACAACGACCAGCGGCGCATAATACTCCGTCCTACCGAGCCGCCAGACGAGGTAAGGCACGGTATAAATGATGATCATTGCGATCAGAAAGATTTCAGAAGTGCTCATAAAGAATGTGACCCATCCGACGCTGAAACCCGGGACCGCCTGCCGCGGATAGCCGGGCCATCGGCGCTTTACAGAAGGCGTCGGACAGTGGGCGAGAACCGTCGATTTGCGTTCAAGGTTTGTCTTATATCATCATTGTCTACAGTAATGCAATAGAAATTCTTGGGGGTCACTCAGAGGCATTGATCTCATGGATGAGGGCGTGGTCACGTTCTGGGGCATGACTTCCTAAAATACGCCATCGACGCCCAGCGAGAACCGACGAAAAGTCCTTCCTTCCTTCCGATGAGCAATAGCCGCCGATTGCCGATTCCATCGCGTGCTCCTGGCGTGTACGCGGCGAACGCCATCGTTGAATCGGAGCTTGAGCCCGACCGTCAACCCGATATCCTCGGACGGCATGTATCGTGATCATCAGTGTTGGTACTCGCACCGTCTCAATCGCTATATGGGCGTCGCTGTTTACGGAAATTACGGCGCGCCGATCCTCGCCTTCCCAACGAGCTGCGGGGACGAATGGGAGATGGAAGGTCAGGGCATGATTCGCACCCTCAGGCCCTACCTGGAGCAGGGGCGAATCCGAATCTTCTGCATCAATGGCGTGAACAGCGATTCATTCCAAAACAAGGGAGCACACCCCTTCCATCGGAGCTGGATGCAGGCGCAGTACGACGCCTATGTGGCGAACGAGCTTTTCCCGTTCATCGACTCACAGTGCCATACACCGGGCATCGGGATTGCCACGCTGGGCGCGTCGCTCGGTGCCTATCACGCGGCCAACACCCTCTTTAAGCATCCCGACCACGTGAAGCGCTGCTACGCGCTTTCGGGGATCTACGATATGCGAGATTCGATGGACGGCATGTATGACGACAACTTCTACTTCAATAACCCGGTCGACTATATGGCCAACCAGAGTGACCCGTGGTTTTTCCATCAGTACGCGAGTTGCGACATCCGGCTAGTGACCGGCTGTGGTCCGTGGGAGAACAGCGGGCCGACCTACCGAATGTCCGAGATCCTCAGGAATCGCGGCATCGCGCATCATCTAGACGACTGGGGCCCGGAGGGCGGGCACGAATGGCCGTACTGGCATCACCAGATGTGGGAATACGTTGGCGCGCATTACTAAAAAACCGTTTTACTCGTCTGGGTGGGGTCAGCCTTGTTGTGACTGTTGCACCATCCTTAACGCGCAGTGAATCCCCCGTCGACAAGTAAACTGTGCCCCGTCACAAAAGACGCTTTGCTGGAACACAACCACAAAACAGCTTCCGCAACTTCCTCGACCCGACCGAGCCGGCCGATCGGATGGAATGCGGTCAGATCATCCTTTTTCACATTCATCCCATCAGCGAGGCGATCGACCATCTCTGTGTCGATTACCGCGGGGTTGACCGCGTTGACGCGAATCCCTTGTGCGGAAAATTCCAACGCAGCGGCTTTCGTTAGGCCGATGACCGCGTGTTTTGAGGCACTGTAAATCCCAATTCCCGGGAATCCGATTACGCCTGCGACAGACGAACAGTTTACGATGGCGCCGCCACCCATTTTCAGCATGTGGGGGATCTCGTACTTCATGGAAAGCCAGACGCCTTTAACATTAACGCCCATCACCGCGTCGAAGTTGGCTTCAGTCTGTTCGATAAGCGTGGGCGTCACGTTGCCTTCGATGCCGGCGTTGTTAAAGGCGACATCGAGACGGCCGGATGTCTTCACAGCATGTTCGACCAACGCCTCGACCTCGGCGGCGACCATGACGTCCGTCCGCTGGAAGCTGGCTGTCCCGCCGGCCCCACGGATCAGCGAGACTGTTTCCTCGCCACGCTCAACGTTGCGATTACCGATCACGACCTGCGCCCCTTCACGAGCAAACGCCACCGCCGTAGCGCGACCGATTCCAGAACCTCCGCCGGTCACTAACGCGACCTTGCCTTCAAACTCTTTCATACATCATTTCCTTGTTTTCGAACAATATCGGCTCGTCCGCTGCCGCGATTGACTCGCCGACACCATTTCGATGGGCAAGCGCCCCGTCACGTCTTTTGCTGGGACGCGCTTGGCGTGTCATCCGCGCTGGCAACAACACTACTGACTCATTCCGCGCGCAACGCAATCATCGGCTCGACCCGACTAGCTCTGCGCGCCGGGATCCAGCAGGCGAGAAGCGCGATGCCGGACAAGAGCAAGGCGACACACGTGAAGGTGATCGGATCGGAAGTGCTCACACCGTAGAGCATACTCTTCATCATGCGCGCGCCGCCGAAGGCAATGAGTAGCCCGAATAACGAACCAATCGCGGCGAGCACCATGCCTTGTTTCAGAATCAGCTTCTGCACATCGGCGAGCTGTGCGCCGAGCGCCATGCGCAATCCGATTTCGCGCGTCCGTCCCGCGACGACGTGCGACATGACACCGTAGATCCCGACCGCCGCGAGGATCAGCGCGAGTACACCGAAGCTTCCGAGCGCGATTGCGGCCATGCGTGCAGGAAACAATGATGTACCCATGTGTTCTTTCAGCGTCTTTGCGGCGTAAACGGAAATCGACGGATCGAGCTTTTGCACTTCAGCGCGCAATGCGCTCAACACCTGCCGCGGATCGCCGCGTGTGCGCGCCACCAAAGTGACTGCGCCGCTGAAATCCCGATAGAGTGGCGTATACAGGGCGGGCTTGGGATCTTCGCCTAACGAGTTGTATTTTCCATCGGGCACGACGCCGACAATCTCGAAGTACGGATCCTTAGGTCCATGCCAGTTGAAGCGTCGACCAATCGGGTCGTGCCCATTAAAAAACTTTTTCGCGAACGTCTCGTTCACAATCGCGACGCGGCTTTCCTTCTTGTTTTCGTCGTCGCGAAAATCGCGGCCGCGCAGTGGAATGCCCATCACATCGAAGTAACCTGGGCTGCTCTCGATCGGGATCGCGATCGGCAACGTGCTCGCGCCTTTGAACTCCGTGCCTTCGATATAAATCGTGCTGTCGTTATAGTTTAATCCGAGCGGCAGGTAATCAGTCAGGGCCGCGTTTTGGATTTGCGGCAGCGCCTGCGCTCGCTCGAGCACTTGTCGTTGAAACGCGCGGCCGCGTTGCTCGTTATAGCCTTGCAAGCTGACATCAAACGAAATCGTGACCGCGTTTTCCGGATTGAACCCGGGCCGCATCTTCTGAGCGGCTTGAAGACTGCGCACAATAAGGCCGGCGCTAGTGAGCAGGACTAGCGAAAGGCTGACTTGCGCGATAACGAGGAAGTTGCGCAAACGCGAGCGACGGAAGCCGGCCATCGATGATTCGTCTTTCAACGCGGGGACCAGTTGTGGTTTCGACGATTGCAGCGCCGGAATGAGGCTGAACAGAATTCCCGTCGCGATCGAGAGCAGCAGCGCGAAGCTGAGCACGCGCCAATCGGTGCGCAGATCGAAGAGCAACGTAACGTCGCTGGGCAAGCGAATGCCTCGCACAGCGTTATTGATTGCCGTAGCAAGCAATACGCCGGCCGCGCCGCCGCTGAGTGAAATGAGAAGACTCTCGGTGAGCAGTTGTCTGACGAGTCGTCGCCGACTTGCGCCGACCGCCAGCCGCACAGCAATCTCCCGCCGCCGTTCCGTCGCGCGCGCGAGGAGCAGGCTGGCCAGATTCACGCACGCGAGCAAAATCACCAGCGCGCCAACGGCCGCAAGCACTCCCGTGAAGGCGAACAGAGAATTCGCAATATCGGGAATGAATAAGCCGGGTTTGCCGAGTCGAATGCCGCGGCCGACGTTTTCCGGATAATCCTGCGCGAGTTTCGCGTTCAGCGTCTCGAGCGCGGCCTTCGCTTCGGCGAACGACACGCCGGACTTCAACCGCCCGACGGTGAAGAGATTGTTCGAGTCGCGCTTGTCGATCCACGTGCTCCCGGGTTCGATCGTCTTCGCCATCATGACCGAAATGAACATCTCCGGATCGTAGGCAACTTCGGTTCCAATAAATCCTTTCGGCGCGACGCCGATGACAGTGAACGGCCGGCTGTTGAACTCAACCGTCTTCCCCACGATCTCGTGATCGCCGCCGAAGCGGTGTCGCCAGCAGTTGTAACTAATCACGACAACGGGATGTGAATCAGGCGTCTGATCTTCTGCGGACAAAAATGTACGCCCGAGCATCGGCTTCACCCCGAGAACATCGAAGTAATTTCCGGAAACGAGATATCCCCAAACGCGCTGGCTGGATTTGTTGACTGTAAGACTGCTAACGACGACACGATAAACGAACAGACCGGAGAAGACGGTGTTGCGATCGCGGTACTCCTTGTAATTCGGATACGATTGCAGCGACCAATCCGCGCCGTTGTGCAGTGTGCCGTAAAGCTCGACCAACTGCGAAGGCTCCTTGACCGCTAGCGGCCGCAGCAACGCCGTATCCACTAAACTAAAGATCGAGGTGTTAGCCCCGATGCCGAGCGCCATGGAGATGATGGCGAGCACGGCGAAGCCGGGTTGTCTCATGAGTTGCCGAAAGCCGAAGCGGATATCATGCAGAAGTGTTCCCATAAGCTGCGGAAGGTTTCGCATTGTTAGATGCAGCACGGGCGCGCTTTGGATTCAGAAAATGTCAGGGATTCTCAGATTGCCAGTTCTCGGTTAACCTCAGATCACGCATGAGTTTCGATACGCAGACGAAACTGGCGATCTACCGGCACTTCGCCGAAACCGGGCAGCGGCCCTCGCTGGAAGTTGTAGCTGAACGCGTTCGCGCCGACGTCAGCAGCGTTCGCGAAGCCTATGTCAGATTACGCGCTCAGCGAGTGTTGGTGTTGGAACCTGATGGAGTATCGATTCGAATGGCTCCGCCATTTTCTGGCGTGCCGACCCAACACGTCGTGATCGCCGATGAGACGAAATATTTCGCTAACTGCGCGTGGGATTCATTCGGCATACCGGCGGCGCTGCAGCGCCCGGGGCGAGTTATTTCCCGCTGCGAGCAGTCCGGTGAACCGCTCAACGTGGAGATTGGTTTGGAAGGTCCGCCGCCGTGCAATTGGCTTTTTCATTGCCTTGTTCCCGCCGTCAGATGGTGGGACGACATCGTTTTCACCTGAAGCAACATGCTTTTCTTCCGGTCGGAAGAACGGGTTCGAGACTGGTGCGCTGCGCATGGTCATCTCATGCGGTCGCTCGTCACGATGGACCAGCTATGGACACTTGCGACGACTTGGTATTCAACGCGCTTACAAGGGAAATCGCGGCGCCCGCAGCCCGATGAGATGCGTTCCATTTTCGCAGGCCTCGGCTTAGACGGCGACTTCTGGGATCCGCAATCGGATACTTTCGGTTAACGAATTCGCTCCCCTTTGGAAATTTCAGCGGTCCCTGGTCCTTAACTGCTTTTCAGCTTTCCGTTTCCAGCGTTTCTGTTTTTCGTCTTGAAATCAAAACGCGGACGTGTCCGCGCAGTCCAAGACAACGGCGCCTTAAGAAACCAATACTCAGTTTGGATCGCCAGGGTCACTTCCCTGCCGCCGGCGAACGCAACCAGCGCCAAAGCGCCCGCACCATCAGAATTATTGCAACGAGCAAGACAACCGCGCCAAGCCCAAGAAGAATCAGGACGCGGTTTTGGTTCATAAGTACATACACGCCGCGCTTGGTGTAGAAACCATTGAATCCGCTGACAATCCCGGGCAACGACAGCAGATCTTGCTTGGTCAATTGTAGCGGGCGCTCGTTGGGATGATATCGCGTGCCTAAAAAAGTCTTACCGGATTCGTCCAACTCCACATGCGCGCCAAGCACATAGGTGACTGGACGCTGCTCGACAAACTCAGCGACACGCCGCGTGCTCGCGAGATCCGCGTCGGTGTCCTCGATCAGAAGTCGCCCTGGCAGGAGAAAATCTCCCGAGAAGAAAAGTCCGGTCTGCCGATCGTAATAGGCAACATGTGAGGCGTAATGTCCCGGCGTCGGTATCACATCGATCACACGGTCGCCAAGATCGATCTGGCCGATACCGTTTGGCCAGTCAGCGATGGCCAAACGGCTCTTCACGCTCTCAAGGTCCGTCGGCACAATCTCCACGTCCGGCAGGGTCCGAAACTGATCGTCACCAGACCGATGATCGAGGTGGCCATGTGTATGCACGACCATTAGCGGCAGCCTTGATCCCTCGTTCGCTAACAAGGAAATCACCGTCTGAGCCAGCGGCATGGTCTTTGCCTCAGCCACAGCACCCGTGTCGATCAGTAGCGCTTTAGTTTTTCCAATTAACAGATAAATGAACGGCGCCTCATAGGTCGCACAAAGGCTCTCGCGCAGGATGAAAGTCTGTGCGTTATACCGATGCACCTGAATCGGCGGCTGCGGATTCTTGATGCAGTCTTCCGAACCCTCGTTCCAGTGAACGTCCATCGTCCCCGGAACAAGCTCCGAATACGCGGGCGATAGGATCGACCACACCGTCAGCAGGGCACATAGCCAAAGCCTTCTCCGCCGTGCAAGCGCGCGCAAATTCGTCATGACGTGATCTTACTTCTTTATCGGCCGGCGCGAAATTGCTCCCTTAGCGCGCCAACAACTTGTGTAGCGGTAACACTATTGTTGCAGGGGCCCTCGCTGAGGAGAGCACTTGAGTCATCACGTCGGTGCTTGCCACAATGGAGTTGGCGGGAGCCGACGACATGGACGGGAAGCCAGACGGTGGTGAGCTTGCGTGAGAAGCGAATCAACCAAGCTACAATTGTCACTTTTCTAATTGAGCGGCGAAAAACTGGTTGGATCCATGAAGTAGCGGTCGATGTGATCGACCAGTAAACCGTTTTTCTCAGAGTCGGCCTCCACCTTCTTCCATTCCGGATCGTCGTGAAACGCGTCCCAATCCTTCTTCGCTTCCTCACGACTTGGATGCTCCAAAATGTAGATAAAAAGGTTCTGCGAGCTCGGCGCATCCTGCGGCACCCAATAACCGATGCTCTTCATGTTGTGCCGCTTGAAGATCGCGTCGGTGTGATAGCCAAACCGTGCCTTTAAGAGCATCCATTTTGCCGAGGGTTAACGTGATACATGCGCAATTCGTAAACGTGATGTGAGGAATTGGATCCGTTGAGCATACTTATGCCTGGCACCAACGCGGCGCCACAAACAAAAGATAGAAATGTTTTTATATCGCGCAGAATACAGTCACGCCGCTCTGCGGCAATCTACAGATCGGGCACCACTATTGATGCTCTAGCGAGAACGCAGCGTTTCAAGTCTCTGCTGACCTCGATCTTCGATCTCCTAATCTCCAATCTTCTCTCGGCGCGCCAATCCGGGCTTCGAACCTCCGATCGGCCAATTTGAATTCTTAGATACGAGCCTGCTCACTCCTTCCGGTCGAGTTGCTAAAATTGCGCTGCGTCGCCAGCCTCAATGTCTGTTACGGTGCCGGCTCAAATGGCAGGCCAAAACGAAGGGATGAGCACAGGCGAAGCAACGTCGACACGCACGACCGGCGCGACTTTCCTTGGCCATCCCAAGGGCCTCCTTTATCTCGCGTTCACCGAAGCATGGGAGCGCTTCTCCTACTATGGAATGACGGCGCTGGTCGTCCTTTACATGGTAAATCAGTTGCTGCTGCCAGGACACGTTCAGCACATCTATGGATTTTCCGGGTTCAGAGCGGCGGTGGAATCGGTCGTGGGCCCGCTTTCAACCCAGGCACTGGCGTCGCAGATTTTCGGGCTCTACTCCGGTTTCGTTTACTTCACGCCGCTGCTCGGCGGCCTGATCGCCGATCGCTGGATCGGACAGCGTAATGCTGTGGTAATCGGCGCTCTCTCGATGAGTGCCGGTCACATCGCCATGGGTTTTGATCAGTCATTTCTCCTGGCGTTGTTACTACTCGTCATCGGCTCGGGTTTTTTGAAAGGAAATATTTCAGCGCAAGTGGGTGCTCTTTATCCGACGGAGGACGAAGCGCGGCGGACCCGCGGTTTCGTCATCTTCTCGACTGCAATCAACATCGGCGCGGTCGCTGGGCCTTTGCTCTGCGGTGTGCTGGCACAGGCTTACGGATGGCACTACGGCTTCGGCATCGCCGCGATCTTCATGCTTTTGGCCTTGCCACCTACCTTTACGGATACTGCTACCTGCCCGCGCGCGTCGAACGGCGCAAGTACGAGGGGGCTACTCGACTCACCGCGGTCGAGCGGCGCATCGTCGTCGCCCTGATCGCCGTGATGATCATCTCGATCTTCGAGTCAATCGCTTACGGTCAAGTCTTCAACGTGAGTTCGATCTGGATTCAACAGCACGTCGCGCTCGACCTGGCCGGCTTCCGGATCCCGGTGCCCTGGTTCCAATCGATCAATTCCGTTTTCAGCATCGTGAGCGTGCCGCTGCTGTTCTGGATCTGGCGGCAACAGGCATTGCGAGGTCGCGAGCCTAACGAACTGGCCAAGATCGGCACCGGCGCCTTTCTTGCCGCGGCCAGCAACCTGATCCTGGTGGCCGCGATCTTCGTTTCGGGCGACTCGTTAGTTCATCCGCTCGTGCCGTTCCTCTATAGCGCTGGGTTGGGAATTTCCTTTCTCTACTACTGGCCCACGCTTCTCGCACTGGTTTCGCAAGCGGCGCCGGCCAAACTGAACGCCACCATGATGGGACTGGTCTTTATGAGCCTGTTCTTTGCGAACACCCTCCTCGGCTGGATCGGCGGCTTCTACGAGAAGATGACTCCGGCTCAGTTTTGGGCGATGCATGCGGCCATCGCCGCCGGTGGCGGCCTACTTGTCGTGCTATTCCGTCGTCGCCTCAGCCGGGTGCTTCATGCTCAGCCGGCCTAGAGAGCTTGCTGCCAGACCCGACGCACTAGCGGGAGCGTAGTCGTGATTCATCGGAGTCGACGTACTCCGACGTAACGCGTGCTGAAAAAATTTATCGGCGACCAGAAAACCCGCTACGTCAGTCTTCCGGTTTCCGAATACTGATCTTACCCGGTCGAAAATCGATCTTCTCGAATTTAGCCTGCTTCAAGTTCCAAACGCCGTGAAGCTCGGCGCTCCAGTGCGGACCGGGAGCGAGGTTCGGGTTGTTTTCGGCAAATATTTCCAGCAGTAGCTTGTCGCCTTTGAACTTAATGTCGTCCCGGCCCGACACGAACGTGTAGCTGTTATCTCCCTCCCCCTCCTTCGGATATTTTTTCAAGAATCGCGTCTGCCAATCACGATCGAAGTACTTTACAATCTCCGGCCAGGTTTTTTGCACGCGTTTGACCTCATCGTTCTCAATTTCATAAACGACCAGGTCTTCAATTCCCCATTTCATCGCGTGCCAGGTTGCGACCATCGAATCCCCGTTCCATTTTGCGTCCGGTGCACCGCGCCCATCCTTCCACGTAACACCGTAGCCGGTTTCGATTTCCTTCAACACTGCGTACGGTTTGAGACGAACGAGTAAGTTGGGCAGCCCTGGATCTACATTTGAATCGTCATCGCGCACCTCATAAAGGATCGCCAATCGTCCATCCGGCGAAACCGTGCTCTCACCTACTTCATATTCTTTTCGGCACCTCGGTATACGCTTTTTTTTCAGCAGGTCGCGCTGATTCTTCCTGCGCATTAATCGCCGAACCGAACGATATCAACAGCGCTACCGACATGATCAAACTCTTCATGTGCTCAGGATTAATCATCAGACTTGTTAGACGAGATTAACAGAATTGAACCAAATCTTTTTAACGGAATGGAGTGAACGGGACAAGCGATATAGAAGGGTTTCGAGCCGGACTGGTATTAGCTGCAAGGTAGCCGCGGCGGACTCTGGGCAACGACGGAGTTTCAACCCAGCAAACTGCCTGAGAGCCCTTCCTGTTTTCATGCTTTCCTCATACATACCTTTGGTTGACGCTTTTAAACGAGACCAATGGAAACGCCGCTGACGCCTCTCGAATTCGCTCGTCGCGCGCGCAAGCTTTATTCCGAACGTGTCGCGGTGATCGACGGCGACTCACGCTGGACGTATGCGCAATTTCTCGATCGATGTAATCGTTGGTCTGCGGTCTTGCAGAAACTTGGAATCAAATCGGGCGACCGCATCGCCTATCTCTCACCGAACACTCACGCGCAGCTTGAATCCTTCTATGCGGTCCCGCAAATCGGCGTTGTGCTGGTGCCGTTAAACTATCGACTAACGGCCGACGACTTTGTTTACCTGATCAACCATAGTGGCGCGCGAATGGTCTGCGCAGACCGCGATTATCTTGGCACGATTAATAGCATTCGGTCGCGCGTTCCATGCGTTGAACGCCTCGTCGCCCTGAGTTGTAGCGTCGGCTGTCCTCAGCCGAACTCTGATTGGCTCAACTATGAAGCAATGGTCGACGCGAGCCCGGCTGAATTTACGCGCGCGGAAATTCACGAGACCGATCTGCTCACAATCAATTACACCAGCGGCACCACGTCGCGTCCGAAAGGCGTGATGATCACCCACCGCAATGCCTGGATGAATTCCATTGGCACGCTGCTTCATGCACCCATGACCTGTGCTGATTGTTATCTGTGGACGCTGCCGATGTTTCACGCCAACGGCTGGACTTTCGTTTGGACGGTGACGGCCGCGGGAGCGACTCACATCTGTCTGCGCAAAGTCGAACCACGCGCTGTCTTCGAATTGATGGCGACCGAAAAGGTCACCACGCTTTGCGCTGCCCCAACGGTCTTGATTTCGCTAGCCAATGCGCCGGAAGATCTCCGTCGCCTCGCACCCAAAGGAATTCGCGTCGTCACAGCCGGAGCGCCGCCCGCAGCTTCCACCATTCAGCGACTGGAAGAAGAACTGGGTTGGACAATTACCCACGTTTATGGACTGACCGAGACCGCGCCGTTCATCACTGTCTGCGAGCCGCGGGAGGAACATGCGCCTCTTTCGATCAGCGAACGGGCCGCGATTAAAGCGCGCCAGGGTGTGGAGTTGATTACCTCGGGTGAGTTGCGCGTAGTGGACGAGGAAGGAAATGACGTGCCGAAGGATGGCGTTACTCAGGGTGAAATTGTCGCTCGCGGCAACGTGGTCATGGCCGGCTATTACAACGACCCGGAAGGGACCGAGCGTGCTTTGCAAGGGGGATGGTTTCATAGCGGCGACGCCGCGGTGGTGCATTCGGATGGTTACGTCGAAATTCGCGACCGTTTGAAAGACGTCATTATAAGCGGCGGTGAAAACATTTCTTCAGTTGAAGTTGAAGGCGTGCTCTTGCGGCATCCGGCCGTGGGGGAGGTAGCGATTGTCGGATTCCCGCATGATCGCTGGGGTGAAGCGCCGCACGCCTTTGTTGTTCTCAAGCAGGGCGCGCACGCCGACGAGCGCGAGCTGCGCGAGTTTGCGCGGGCGAATCTCGCGCACTTCAAGGCGCCGCACAGTGTAACCTTCGTCAAAGAGCTACCCAAAACCGCGACCGGGAAAATTCAGAAATACATTTTGCGAGCGCCACAGAGTGCGATAGCCCCGCAGTGAGTCAAGTTTCCGCCATTAGCGAGCCGCCTCGATGACGTTCATTTTTCTGCTCTCCAATCCCACACACGGTCGCAGGCCCGCCGAACTCCGTGCGCGCTTTCATGGAGGGGGTCGGAACTTACTTTCGTTGCAACTGTCGTTAGTAAGCTCTGACTTCTTTTTCATTTCGGAGCGAGAAATGGTAACTTAAAGTAACCCCTGACATCGCGCGGGCGTTTTCCGCTGTGAATTTCATTAATCAAAAAACAGTTCTTGCAGCAAGGTCGGCGGACGGCACGAAAGGCGGCTTGAACTTAAAAAAGAAAGAGAAAAAGATATGAATAAAAAAATGAAAATCGTGGTAATCGGAGGCACTGGCCTCATCGGAACAAAACTGGTAAACAATCTTCGCCAGCGTGGCCAGGAGGTAGTTGCTGCGTCACCTTCCTCGGGCGTCAACACCTTTACTGGTGAGGGACTAACTGAAGCGCTAACAGGGGCTCAGGTCGTTGTTGACGTGGCGAATGCGCCCTCGTGGGAGGACAAGGCCGTGCTGGAGTTTTTTGAAACGGCAGGGCGTAACTTACTTGCTACGGAAAAGGCCACCGACGTACGGCACCACGTAGCGCTATCAATCGTCGGCGCTGATCGGCTTCCTGCTAGCGGATACTTACGCGCGAAGGTGGCTCAGGAAAATCTGATCAAGGCATCAGGGATTCCATTCACCATCGTCCGCTCGACGCAGTTCTTCGAGTTCGCGAAGGGCATCATCCAGGCGGCCACCGAAGGGCAAACGGTTCGGTTATCACCAGGCCTCATGCAGCCCATCGCGGCGGAGGACGTCGCCGCCGCCCTGACTGACGTCGCACTCGCCGAGCCATTAAACGGTACAATCGAGGTGGCCGGCCCCGAACCGATCCGAATGGATGAACTCGCACGGCGTTTCTTGAGCGCAACGCAAGACCCACGGAACGTGACCGCGGACGTCCACGCCCTCTACTTCGGGACAGAGCTGAACGATCAAAGCCTTACCCCCGGCGATAACGCGCGCCTCGGCCCGACGCATTTCGGGGACTGGCTCAGTCACTCCATATCTCGAAGGGAACTCAGCAAGGCAGTGTGACAGTTATATCCTAACAACAACCAAACCACATACCAGAAAGAACATCACCATGAAACCAATCCCAACTTCAAAACCAGTCGGGCTGCCGCGCTTCACCTACGCACTAATTGTTTGCGCACTCATCGTCGGCACTATCGGCGTGGGATTCGGGATAGCCGCTGACAAAAATGCAAAGGTCACGCTCGTTTACGAGCACCCTCTGCCAAATGTGCCGGGCAAAAGCATCAAGGGTGTGCTCGTCGAATATGGCCCCGGAGGTACGTCGCCGGCTCACACGCATCCAAAGTCTGCTTTCATCTATGCGACCGTTCTCCAAGGAGCCATCCGAAGTTCGGTCAATAATGGGCCGGTCGTTACGTATCGCACCGGGCAGAGCTTCTCGGAGATGCCCGGTGACCGGCACAGCGTTAGTGAGAACGCGAGCAAGACCGAACCCGCTAAGCTGCTGGCCGTGTTCGTGGTCGATACGGACGAGAAGGAACTGACGACGCCGTACCAAAAATGAGACGGTGGGAGGCGCCTCCCACAAGCGTGGCAAGATCGTGCTGAGGGTGGCCGCCTAACCCTTGGGATCGCAGGGCTATTTGCTCCCGACCCCGAAATTGACTGACTCCGAGAAAACTCATTCTTACAAAGAAAGGAGACAGTTTTCAAACAGCCTCGGGTCGTCATAGTGGGCGGCGGCTTCGGCGGACTCCATGCGGCGCGCGCCTAAACTGGCGCTCCCGTCAGCGTAACGCTCATCGACAAACGGAACTACCTCTTCCGGCCGCTGTTATATCAGGCGGCTACTGGCTTACTTTCGGCAGACGAAATTTCTGGTCCACTCAGGTCCATACTCAGTGGTCAAAACAACATCGATGTTCTCGCCGTGGTCCACATCTATTTCCTCATTTGGTTCGCTAATCGCTTCTTCGTCTTAGTACAGTGGGCACTCGCATTCTTGACGAAACGACGCCGCGTGCGAGTGCTTCCTCGAATAGGCACCCATGGCAACTAAATATGATGCGATCGTTATTGGCACTGGCCAGGCAGGACCGTCTCTTGCGGTTCGGCTGGCAGGCACAGGAATGAAGGTCGCGATTATCGAGCGCAAGCGGTTCGGCGGCACCTGTGTCAATAACGGCTGCATCCCAACGAAGACGCTCGTGGCGAGTGCGCGCACAGCTTATGTCGCACGCCGGGCCGGCGATTATGGCGTGACGATTCGCAGCTCGATCGCCGTTGACATGAAAAGAGTCAAGATGCGTAAAGACGCCGTGGTCCGTCGCAGCAGCGAGGGCTTGGAGAAGTGGCTAAGGGATACTCAGGACCTGACCATTTATGAAGGTCACGCGCGCTTTGCCAACGCGCATCGGATTCGTGTCGGCGACGAACTTCTCGAGGCAGACAAAATTTTTATCAACGTTGGCGGACGCGCGTCTATTCCTCCGCTCCGGGGCATCGATGAGGTGAGCTATTTGAACAATTCAACAATGATGGACGTGGACTTTCTGCCCGAGCACCTGATCGTCATCGGCGGCAGCTATGTGGGATTAGAGTTTGCTCAGATGTATCGCCGCTTCGGCAGTGAGGTGACCATTGTCGAGAAGGGGCCGCGGCTGATTCACCGCGAAGACGAAGACATTTCTGAAAACATCAAAACAATTCTCGAAGGCGAAGGCATCAAGATCCGTCTGGGCGCCGAATGCATCGCCTTTGAAAAACGCGGCGACAAGGTGGCCGTGCAGGTTGATTGCAACAGCGGCGATAAGAGCGTCATCGGCTCGCATACGCTTCTCGCAGTTGGTCGTGTGCCGAACACCAACGACCTGGGTCTGGAACATGCCGGGATTGAAGTCGACAAGCGCGGTTACATCCAGGTTGACGATCAACTTCGCACCAATGTGCCCGGCATTTATGCGCTGGGCGATTGCAACGGACGCGGAGCCTTCACTCATACCGCATACAACGACTATGAAATTGTCGCCGCTAATCTGTTAGACGGCGACGAGCGCCGCGTGAGCGACCGGATCACGGCTTACGCCCTTTACATCGATCCGCCATTGGGCAGAGCAGGAATGACTGAGGCGGAAGTGCGAAAGTCAGGACGGAAAGCTTTGATTGGAAAGCGTCCGATGACGCAAGTCGGCCGTGCGCGGGAAAAAGGCGAGACGGACGGATTCATGAAAGTTTTGGTGGACGCCGAAACGAAAAAGATTCTGGGAGCGTCGCTCCTGGGGATCGAGTGCGATGAGGTAATTCACTCGATCCTCGACGTGATGTACGCCAACGCGCCGTACACGGTGATTCAGCGCGCCATGCACATTCATCCCACTGTCACAGAATTGATCCCGACCATGCTCGGTGAGCTGAAGCCGTTGGAGTGAACCGTATCGTCGCGATCGGCGGAACGTCATGAATGGCGATCGCTGCGAACACGACAGCCGCGACGCTAGCGAGCAGCGTTAGCGTCGCTTGCGCAAACTACGTCGTTTGGGGCCGGCGCTGATGTTTGGAACTTCTTCACCGAGGGCAGTGGCTAAATCGATTTGATGATCCTGCTCCTGCACCAGGATCTCGCGAATCTGTTCGGCCAGCGCATATTCTCCCAGCGCTTCACACTGCGGGATGCGCTCGCGGTAGTTACGAATGGTTTCATTTTCATTGTCGAGATCGTACCGGAGCATGTCTTTCGCGTTTTTTGATGTGCGGACCGGGTTCGGAGTAACAACCGGCATTTTGCCGAGGTAATCGATCTGCCGCGACAGGATCAAGGCATGATCGAGCTCCTTGCTTGGCGTGAGTTTCGAGCTGAGCGGCGATGTCCATGTATTGGGCGCCCTTGAGCACCTGGGAATAGACGACATAGGCGATGATGGCTTGATATTCGCGGGCCAGGTCTTCGTTCAACAGGTCCGCGAGACGGTCGCGGGAGATTTCGTTGGATTTTTGTTCAGGCATTTGATTCGTCCTTTGGATTGAGAGACAAACTATACCTTAGAGCGCTTTGGGCGCGCCGCTAGTGTAAGAGCTCCGACCTCTTCCCGTACCCTCGCACCCAACGTTTTTCGGTCTTGCGCGCAGATGAGCGCGAGCTGCACGATCTTGCGCAGCCCTAATTTCCTTTGACTTGGCCAAACGCTCTTGCTAGACGATCAGCGTGATTTTTCGCTCCCTCTCACTGACGGTGATCATGGCTCTTCTTGTCGCCTGCTTTGCCGAAGTAAGCCATGCTTTGTTCGTCCAAGACGAACTCGTCGTGTATGTGGGCGAACGGCCTTATCCGACCGATTTCGACCCCTACTACAACCAGCCTAAAATCTACCGCCAACCACGCTATTACGAATCAACAAGCAAGAAGACCAAAGGTAAGAGAGTGTTTAAGACTACAAAGGTGAAGGACCAATACGGTAACACCGTTTACAAAAAGACCACCTCTCACAAGAAGAAATACGGCAACACGGCTTACAAGAAGACCAGCTCTCACAACAAGAAAAAGAAGAAGTAGTTCGCACCCATGAAATTTCGTTTTCTTCTCTTCCTTCTGTTAAGCGTCGCAAACGCCGCATTCGCGTCCGATCTCGATTTCACGCTGGTGAATCAGACCGCCCGTAGCTTTGAGGGTATCTACATCACGGCCTCTACCAACAAGGATTGGGACGCAAATCTCCTTCTCAACGGAAAAGTGCTGGCCGCTGGGGGAAGAATCCAGGTGCGTTTCAAGAGTGACGCAAAATCGGAAACCTGGGATTTCAACCTGGTGGACTACGAGGGACTCTCAGTAACCTTCGATAAAGTAAGGCTGACAGGCGTCGACACGATCACGTTGAAGGACGTCAACGGTAAGATCACTGCGGAGATTGAGTAGCTCGCGTTCACCTGTTACTAGTCACTTGTCACCTGTCACTCGCTTGCCGAGCCGTAGTGGCAGAAGGCTGGTCACTTCGTGATATTTTGCGAGCACGACCGCCTGCGATCGCTCCGCACTGAGATCATTTTCCTCCGCCAACTAATGAATCAACGATGCCGCCGGTAAGATCTGCGCGGCGGCCGGTTGTTCGATGAAGCATTCCGGAAGGTCCACCCAATCTTGCCGTGCTTGGCGTCGCCGCCTCCACGGGGAGAATTTCCTGGGACTCGCGGCTCGCTCTTTCGCTGTGGGACTCGCGCTCCCCGGCCCCGCTCGTCGCGTGGCGGCGCAGCCTGATTGTAATCGAAACCTTCCGCCTTTTTCCGTACGATCCCGCGGCCGATGAAACGCTCGAGCGAACGCAACGGCCCCTGATCTTCCGGCGTAATAAAGCTGATCGCATCACCGATGGCGTGCGCGCGACCAGTGCGTCCGATGCGATGGACATAATCTTCCGAGTGCATCGGGAAATCGTAGTTCACCACATGCGAGATCCCATCTACATCGATACCGCGGGCGGCGATGTCCGTCGCGACCAGCACCCGCACCGCGCCGGACTTGAAATCTTTTAAAGCGCGCAACCGCTGATTCTGGGAACGATTGGAATGGATGGTGCCCGTTTTGATTCCGCTGCTCTCCAACCGACGCGCGATTCGGTCCGCTCCATGCTTGGTCCGCGAAAAAACCAGGACCGTGTCGAACTTGGGATCGCTCAGTAGATGAAGAAGTAACGCCGGTTTCAAATGCGGACGGACTTCGTAAACGAACTGCGTCACAGCCTCTGCCGGATTCGCTCGTCGTCCAATCTCCACCATCTTGGGTGAGTGCTGAAACTGATGGGTCAACGCCTCGATTTCACGCGAGAGCGAGGCGGAGAACATGAGCGTCTGGCGTTTTTGCGGCAACGCTTTCACGATCCGGCGAATCGGCGGAAGAAAACCCATGTCGAGCATTCGATCGGCCTCGTCCAGGACAAGAAACTCGATGCCAGAAAGGTTGGCTACCCGCTGATCCATCAGATCGATCAACCGCCCTGGCGTAGCTACGACCAGATCGACACCGGAACGCAACGCCTCGATCTGCGGACGCTCACTCACACCGCCGAAAACCGTGGCCATGCGCAACGGAACGTGTTTCGCGTAAGCGCGCACGTTCTCCTCGATCTGCACCACCAGTTCACGCGTCGGCGCGACCACCAGCGCGCGCAGCCGGCGGTCCGGACTCTCCGCGGCGAGTCTTCGACCGGATTGGCGATTGCGAGCTGCGTTATCCGCCTGCGTTACGGTCTGTCTCGATTCTACGAGCTTCATTAGAATCGGCAGAACGAAAGCAGCCGTTTTTCCCGTGCCCGTTTGCGCGATCCCGATCACATCGTGTCCCGCGAGAATGAGTGGGATCGCCGCGATCTGAACCGGGGTCGGCTCAGTGTAGCCCGCGTCGTGCACGGCCTGTAACATTTGGGGCGAAAGATGAAGTGCGCGGAATGACATAAGGCGACAACTGTCGCCCGTTAAGTGCCACCGCGCACCTATCTTCCTCTAGATCGTCGTGTGCCCGCCACGTTCTGCGTGGTTAGGCGCAAACCACGCCACATCGCCCGGCGTCTTCCGGACGCTTGACCCGTCGATCGGCTAAAGCCAACCGACTGGAGGGCATAAGACTTCATCTTTGGAAAGCCTTTCATTGACTTGCTGACGTCATGCACCTGTCCGCGAGCGAATCCGCTTTTTCCAACTCCGTAAAGGAGCGTGGCTCCCACGGAGCTTTACGCTCTCAGCCACCTGTCGCGCCGTCTTGTCGAGCCGTAGCTTCAGCGAAGGTTGAAGCCTTGCGCGAAGGCAGATCAACTTTGTGACCTCTAGTAATTCGGGCGCAGCTCGATCGGCCCCGGCCGAAAATCCACGTGCTCCAACTCGGCTGTATCGAGATTCCAAACGGCGTGAAGCGATGCCGTCCAGTGCGGAGTGATAGACAAATCAGGTTTGTTATCGGCGAAAAGGTTCAATAACATTTTATGGCCCTTAAATTCCAACTCGGGCTTTGAATCGGGTCCTTCGCCTTTGGAGACGAAAATAACACCCGACCCTTTTTCGTCCGGGTATTTGCTCAGGAAGCGCTCTCGGAAATCGCGATCGAAGAGCAACCACACCCGCCGCCAAACCGGCTGGATCCCTTTGATCTCATCCGCTTCGATTTCGTAGATCGCCAGATCCTTCATCCCCCATCTTGCTGCTATCCAGATCGCGACGATTGAGTTGCCGTTCCACTTCGCCAGCGGTTGGTCGCGCGCGCCCTGCCAGCGCCCGCCTTCGGTTCCGATTCGTGTCAGGACTGAGTACGGTTTGAGACAGACCAGGAGATTCGGTGGCAGCTCGGCGCTGCCGTCAACGCGAATTGGATATAAAATCGCGAAGCGGCCGTTAGGTGAACGGCTCTTTCCTCCTATTTCATATCCTTCCGGAATATCCGCGATTGATTGAACCGCCGCCTTGCCTGGCCACGCCTCCTCGGCGCGGAGGATGAGGCCGTCGAAGAAACAGAGCACGAAAACAAAGATTAGCGCTTTCACGTTATCCTTCCCTCAACCCCGCAAAAGTGCATGGCTCCAACGGAGCTTTTACGCTTTCGACGTCAACCCTCAACTCTGAATTGTTTTGCTCGTCACTCGCTGGCCAAGCCGTAGCCTCTCGACATGCCGTAATCCTGCGACTGCGGCAAGAACGCTGGTCGCTTCCCGTGAACAGCCACCCACTTCCGATGTAACGATTCACTTGTCGGGTCCGTAGCCTCGGCGAAGGCGGAACGATTCACGGATCACGTCCGCGACAGCGCAAATCGTTGCGCGCGACAATCAGCTTCAGATAGTCCGGCGAAATGCATGGACTTACGTGTACCGACGGACTAGGGTAGTGTAACGCAAGCAAGCGAGCATCCGGTTTCTCTACCGGTTCGGCGACAATAGCAAACAAGACCGTTGTCCGCTTCGGTCTAAACACTGAGCATGGTCAGCTCAAACACACGGGGGTTTCCCCGGAGGAAAATAGAAATGAAAAAATTAATGTTGGTATTAGTCGCGTCTGCCTTTTGCTCGGCTTTCACGATGAACGCGTCGGCTCAGCAAGCCGAACAGGCAACTTCCGATGCCGTGATTGCAATGGTAAAAGCGCAATGGGCGTCCGAAATTAAAGATCCGACAAATGTCGCTGAACAGTCGAAGGACATGTCGGATGACTACACCGAGTTCAACGGCGATTACGCCACGCGTCTCGATGGGAAAGCGATGAGTTCGCGGCTAACGGAGGCTACAGGAAAAGCCTCTGGCAAAACGGTCGCGGCGGAAATGGCAAATCCCAAGGTTCAGTCATACAACGGGAATGTTGCCATCCTGACTTACAACTATGTCGGCGTGACACAGGACAAGGACGGAAAGACGGAACCGATCCGTGCAAAATCCACTCGCGTTTATGTGAAAAAGGACAACAAATGGACGTTGGTCCACGCAAACTTTGCGGCGGATCCACTGCCAAAACAATAAGACTCTGAAAATCTGAGAAAGGGGCCGCTAGTGCGCGCTTTGCGCTTTTAGCGGCCCTTATCTTGTACAATCTTCACTATTTTCGCTGAGCGCCCGTGTTCGAGCGTGATGCGACCACCGAGCTCCGACGCCAGGAGCGTTTTGCCTATCTGTGAAATCCAGCTCACCGCGTTCGGCGCAAAATCCAATTCGTCAACGCCCACCACTGTGTAAATCTCAGTTTTGCCCTCTGCATCGCTCACCGTCACCGTCGAACCAAACGCCACGCTCCGCGATGGTCCATCTGGTGGATCGACAATTTTGATCGAAGCGAGAATTTGTTCGAGTTCCGCGACACGTTCCGCGTTGTCACCGGTGGCGCGCAGCCTTGTCAGCTCATCTTGCAATCGGGCCGCGCCGCGCGCCGTAATGTAATTGACGGCACCCGGCGGCAATCCTGAGGCTGAGCGCTTCCTGCCACTCCGCTCCGGAGGATCGACATCTTCTTTAATGAATGCCCTGCTCACCGTTTAACGCCTTCTACCTTTTTACTTTTTACTTATTACTTCTTACTTTTGGCCGCGCTCTACTCATTGAAGAAGATCGCAGATCACCCACTTTCGATCTAACGGTTCAACGATTCACGGATCACGTCCGCGACAGCGCAAATGTTAATGTTTAGACGCGACTCCCGTCTTCTTCAGCCGGTGACCAGCCCCAAGCGGAAGCGGGCTTTTGCCTTGCATTATGAGGGCGTAACCATCGGCAGCTTCACTTTCGAAGTCATCGGCGGAAGTTTGCGTGCGCCTTCATCAAGACGGCGCTCGAAATCCGCCGAAATATTCGCGTAGAATGGATACGCCGCGAAACTCGCCGCAAGCGGGCGGTAACGCCAATGCTTGTACATCCAGAGCCAGGGAGCGGGATTTTTCCGGACAACCGGCTCGAACTGATCCCAGCAAGCCTGCGCCATTTCCTGGAGCGAAGCGCCCGCGGGAAATTCAATCCGGGGATGAAAAACCACGCGGTAACGCCCGCCGGGCAACGGCTCGCAGTGGGCGTTGATGAGCGCCGCGCCCGTGCGCTGGTGCAGCCACACGTGAGCAAAGGTGACACAGCGTTCAAGCCCGAAGCACTTAATCGCCACAGTTGGCAGTTTCGCCGAAGTTGTCAGATCGCCGAGCAAGGCGAAGCGTTCGCCGCGGCGCAGGGCCCCGTACAGATGCATGACGGCGCCTTTGCGTGGTGCCACGCGATGGCCGCTCCTCTGGCGCAACTTCAGGAAGATCGGATCCAGCAGTGGATTCTTGAATTGCTGGGCGATGACGACACCTTCGAGACCGGCGAAGGCCGAGACAATGCTGAGCCATTCGAAGTTGCTGTAATGATAGCAACCGACAACGACCGGCTTGCCCGGGCGCGTGTTTTCCTCATCCCATCTCTCGCGATTTTCGAACTCAACGTAACGCGAGAAATTTTTACTCGTTAGGCGCGGGCTCCAAAAAAAATCGAGCATGGTGCGGGCGAAATGCTGATAGGATTCACGCACGATCTGCGCCCGGCCCTCGGCTGAAATCTCATCGCCAAAGGCCACGCGCAGATTACTCAGCGCAACGCGCCGGCCCCGACGATCGAGCACGGCGCCGAGCGAGCCGAGCAAAAGGGCCAGCCGATAACAAGCTTTGCGCGACAAAAGCGGCACGAATTTCGTGGCGAATTTGAGCCCCAGCCACTCCAGACGGTAGCGAATCTTTCTCGCCGTGCGCATCGCTCCAGTGTAAGCAGGCTTCGCGCAGGCTGCGAACTACTGCTCAGCTAGCAATCTAAATCGAGAGAAAATCGAATGGAGCGACTGGGATGAATACCCCGTGTTGGGAAGCCGGCGGATGGACTGCATGGGCCGCGTGGTGACGCGGCCAAGCGATTGGGAGCATCGCGAGTCAACGACATGGAACACGCGCGTTTGGGAAAGCGCGCAGGTAGACGGCAATGCAGCTAGGGTAGCTGGCGCGAGCACGAGGGCAGTGGGAGCGATCAACGCAAAATGACGAGGGTAGGACTGAGTGAACGGAGCCGCGGGGACGCGAGCGACGTAGATGGGCAAACCGAGAGGTCGAATGGAGCTTATGGGAAAAGCGACATAGAAGGTAAAACTGCGAGGGAAGCAGCGAGCGAGTTGGGGAAGAAGCGAGTTTCAACTGAGCGGGAGCGAATGAGTCAATGCTTTCGGAGTTTAGATCTGACCCATTCTTTTCGACTCAGAATTCGACAAGTTCCTTCGGGTAGTGTGATAAATCGAGTCTCTGTTCCGAGGGATTCAGTCTAATTCCCCATTGCTGCATAGCCAGGGCGCCGAACAAGATTTCGATGGGGCTACCGTCTTCATCCTCTCCAATCTCGTCAACGACAAAGGCGTGAGTCGAAACTGGGCGATGTTGAATCTCTCCTTCCAGCAGAGCTATGTAGTTGGACTCCTTCATCGAGCCACCAAGGGCGGTCCTGATCGGACGCGGCGTCGGGTATACTTTTAAAAGTTCCGCAACTGACGGAATCACATAGGTGTTACGTGTGCTGGGGTGAAAAAGCGTCCAGCACTTTCGACCGTTAATACCAATCATCTGCCGAATTCTCTCCATGGTTACCGGGCCTGCTAAACTCGTGCAATTCAAGACAATGATGGGTTATTCACGTGTGTTCGTTAGGTTCGCTGCCGCGGGGCCGACGAATGCCTCATGTAGCACTTGTCGGCAGCTGCGCATCTAGCGCCGAGGAAGGTCTGGTTGGGTGGCTTCGCCCAATGCCTGAGGTGCCAAAAGAAAAGGCCTCTCCCGATTACGCTGTCGAATATGCAATCCGTCAACGCGCTCATCGCCCTCGGGCGCGCCATACAGCGCGCCCGCAATCACAGCAAAAGCACAGGCGCCTGCAAACACAACGAATGCCGCGCCAAGAAGCAGCAGCATTTTATATTCGAAAAAAACTATGCCGGCACAGAATGAGGCCCAGCAAATCAACCCGGCTACCTTCTTCGTCAGGCTCCACTTCGAACGTCTACTGAATACCGGGTTAGGTTGCGGCTGACTCTGCAAACCTTGCGAAGAACTGTCCAATTCTTGAAACTCGCGCAGCGAGCGGCTAACGGGAAGCATCTTTGTTGGGCGCATCCGATCCTTTCACCCATCGGCTCCCATTGAGCCATTCTGGGGGGGTGAAAGTGCAGATTCTCTGCGGTCGGACACGGTTGTAAAGGGAAATTGTTTATTTTTTCGTAGGGGAACGTCCCTCAAAATTTTTATTAAAATCCCCTAAGGGAACCGGTACAATTATTTCAATTCTCAAAAACATGCGTTCTGGATGAGCGAACTGACGGACTGCATATTCGCAATCGGCCGCTGCGCTTTCCTGGCAACTGGCTGTTTGAATGGCGGATGCACCACACGGGATTTTGAGTCGGATGCGAGTGCAATGAGGATAAATTCCTGGTTCCTCGACATGATGTACGCCACCGCGCCACCGTGGTGATTCAGCGCGCTTTGTTGCTTATCTGATTCTCTGGCTCAGTGACCCCGATTCTCCCGCGTTCTACCTCCTCAGGAAGGAGGCTTAAACTCGGCGCTGGTCACTGCCGATTAGGCCGCGGGGCGCAGCTTTACGCGATCACTCGCTTGCCTAGCCGTAGCCGCAACGAAGGCTGCTCACTTCCAGAGAACTTCTTCAATCTCACTTCTTACTTCTCAATTTTTACTTCTGACTTTCCTTAGGCTTCTTCCTTCTTACTTTTTAGTTTTCTATGCCCGGATCATCTCCGCGACGGCACAATGTTAAATAAACTGCTCGCGAACGGAGCTGACGGGATCAGCGACATAGAAGGTAAAGCCGTGACGGGTAGCGGCGAGTAAGCGGGGACGCGAGCGAATTTCAATGGAGCCGCGGGGACGCGAGCGACATAGACGGGCAAACCGAGAGGTCGAATGGAGCTTATGGGAAAAGCGACATAGAACACGCGCGTTTGGGAAAGCGCACGGATAGACGGCAAAGCAGCTAGGTAGCTGGCGTGAGCACTTGGGGAGTGCGAGCGATCAACGTAAAACTGCGAGGGAAGCAGCGAGCGAGTTGGGGAAGGAGCGAGTTTCAAACGAGCGGGAGCGAATGAGTCAATGCTTTCGGAATTTAGATCTAGCGCTGAACTCCTCCCCCTTCACGCGCAGCGCAGTGTTCCTTCACGGACTGTTTTCAGCGACGTGTGACACGGACTTGCTCAGTTCAAGCTGTGCGTTCACTTTCTGCAGGTCCGTAGTCAGTTCTACACTTGCTTTTCAGCTCTTGAACCGTCTGGTGCTCTTTTTGGAACTCATAAAAACCATCACCCGCTGGCCCCAACCGTTGTCTGAAACAAACTTTTGAACGCCCAATGACCAAGACGCAGCGCTTCACACTCGCGGCCACGAGCCTCGGTCTCTTTATGATCTATCTGGACGCGTTGATCGTGAACGTCGCGTTACCAGCCATCCAGTCGGACTTCAAGGTGGGCGAGGCAGGCCTGCAATGGGTCGTCACCGCGTACAGCCTTGGAATGGCGATCGCCATCATGTCATCCGGGACGGCAGCGGATATTTACGGCCGCCGCAAGCTCTACCTTTTCGGCATAGCTCTCTTCACGGCGGCCTCCGCGGCGTGCGGCATGGCGTCCTCTGTCGAAGCACTCAACTTGGCACGCGCGGTCCAGGGGGTTGCCGCGGCGACGGTCAACGTAACATCGCTCGCGCTCGTCAGCGCCGCATTTCCCGATCCGAAGTTGAAAAGCTGGGCGATCGGTATCTGGACCGCGATTGCGAGCACCGCCATCGCAATCGGGCCGACGCTAGGCGGCTTCATGGTGCAGGGGACCGGCTGGCGCTCGATCTTCATGGTCAACATTCCCGTCGGGCTCGTCGCCATGGCCTTGACGTGGCGCTTTGTAGCGGAGTCGCGGGACGAACGCCCGCGCACGTTCGACATCCCCGGACAGCTCCTATTCATGATCTCGGTCGGGGCTTTCGCGTTTGCCGTGATTGAAGGTCCGCATGCGGGCTGGCTCTCGGGGAAGATCCTGACGCTGTTCGTAGTCGCGGGTGCGGCGCTGGCGGCATTTATCTTCTCCGAACGCAGGAGCGCGGACCCGATGATGGACCTCAAGCTCTTCGGCGACCGCACGTACTCGCTCGCGATCATCACGATCTTCGCCGCTTTGTTCGCCGCATATGGGATGTTGCTCGTGATCACGCAGTACATGCAAAACGTGCGCGGTTTCTCGCCGACGGATGCGGGATTTCTCCTCTTGCCGTACAGCATGAGCCTGATGATCGTGTCGCTCACGGCTGGGAAACTCGTGGAAGTGATCGGCTCGCGACGTCTGATTCTCCTTGGCATCGCATCGCAGATCGTCGGGTTCACCGTTCTGATCGCGGGGCTGCATGGAAGTACCGGTCGTTGTCACCGCCGGCCTCATCTTCGTAGGCGTGGGAGCCGGGTTGTGCCTGACGCCGATCACCTCGCTCGCAATGACGACGGTCCCGGCCGAGCGCGCGGGAATGGCATCGGGCATCATGAGCGCACAGCGCGCGCTTGGGTCCACCGTCGGGTTTGCCGTGCTCGGTTCGATCCTTGCGGCAACACTAACTACGTACCCTCAGCGCCCACCTTGCCGACGCGCTTCCGGATCCGGCCGAGCGCAAGGAAGTCGCCGACATGATTATCGGGGACGCGAATCCTCGCGCTTACGCTGCCGAGATCGGGCCCGGCCGGCCGATCAAACATCTCAACCCAGCGACGCAGAAGACGATCCTGGCGGTTGCCGACAGTGACTTCATCGAGGGCATCCGATTCAGCCTCGCAACAGCCATAGCGTTACTCGTCGTCGTCCTCGCCGCCGGCATCGTCTGGTTTCCGCGCGGCACCGGCTCAATCGCGGACGCCGAACGTGAGGCGCGAGCCCTCGCGTCAGAGGAGATCGCACGCGAAAGCCCTCTTTCGTAACCGTGCTGTTGCTCCAACAGGATGCTTCTTTCGCGGGCTCGATGAGCATTTTTTCGCGCTTCAGGCGATCTTCGGCGTGCTTCACGTGCGGTGTGGCAATGTGTGCCTGAAAACATGCTTTTTCCCGCCATTCCATGTACAGTAGAAGAAGCGTTGAATCATCCGCGCCTTGGGACCAGTGGTAGATTTGGCAGCGTTCTTCATCAAGACTTGGCGCTGTGACCTCTGCCACGACTGTTTCCCGCGTTCGACGTTGGGCGTCTCCTGTAGCGGCAGGCGTGTCGCCTGCGAGCGCTCCAGCTTTTCCATAACCTTGAACTCCGCTCTCGTCACGCTGTAGGCCATTGATCTAAAAAGCTGTTCAAGAAACGCTCAGGATTGAACGGTTGATTTGCAATTGCATAACAATGAAGTGGCGAAGCTACTTGATTTTTGGACTTCTTAGTCTTGTCGTATCAGCCCTCAGCGTGGTTCTGTGGATGATTAATCCCTTTACCGATCTGTTGTTGCTTCTGGCTGCGCCACCACTGCGCCTCTTGGGTTATCATCCGCCGGTGCAAGGTTGGTCGGGTCTGGGAAGTGCCATGCTGATCAGCTTTCTTTGGCCACTTACCCTTTCGCCATTGCATTGGCTCAATTTCCGAATGTTACGTTGGAAAGTGGGGTGCGCCGGTTTGCTCTTGTTGGGAAACTTGCTTATCACCGCGCTGGTGTTGATGGTCAGGGAAGGATCGTGACGCGCATCTTTGGCCGGCTTTTGTCAGAATGTCGCGACAGCGGCGGCCGATGTTTTGGTCCAGCCTAGACTTCACACCGCCGGCTCAGCGCCACTTCGACCTAACGAATGACACGCCGCTGTGACGCTGCTCCATCATAAGCCGGTCCTGACCGCCGAAGCCTCTCGACGCGCCATAGTCCCGCGACTGCGGGACGAAGGCTGGTTGGCGAAGGAGGTTACGATGCATGCTGACTTCAACAATGTAGAGGCGCTCGCCGCGGCGAGCGCCTTATCTTGAAACGACCGTGCTCGCCGAGGCGAGCGAAGCTGACGGCGATCGTACGACTAAGGTCCTATTCACCGCGAGTGAGAGTCACTCTATGCTGAGCTAGGCGGTGTTGCCCACTGCCATTGTCATCACATACCAACAATCAACTAGAAATCTAAAAATTATGCACTTGAAAATACGAACTATACTTTGTTGCACAGCGATCTTTTCCGCTGTCAGCTTTTTCACAATCACGTTTGCCGAGACAAATCCACTTTCAAAGGCTCAGGTGGCTGACCGCATCCAGAAAGTCGAAAACGGCGTGGATGATTTCGAGAAGTATCTGACCACCCGCGGCGAAAACGCCAGGGATCAGGCCGGATCGGCGAAGAGCAGCGGATCAGCAAAGCGCGGCCAGGGTGCAAACTCCGCGAACAAGGATGCGCGGAAAGATCAAGCCGGGCAATCAAAAGACGACCTCCAGAACGCCATGGACGATCTGAATCGCACCACAACCCGTCTGCGGCGCAAGTTCGATGAAACGGCGAATTATCTGGAGACCAAAGTGCAAATGGACCAGGTCATGGACAGCGCCCGCCGCGTTAATCAGGTGGTGGGGAAAGGGAGTAATGACGGCCAGGCACAACGTCTCTGGACTGCTTTGCGCGCGAGTATCAATGACCTGGCACGCTGCTACAACCTGACCCCCATGGCATAGGGAAGGACATACGCGAGGGAGCGGTCGAGCGCAGCGGGCGCAGCCGAGATACAATGGAGCGAATGGGATGAGCGACCCGACTTCGCCAAGGCTACGGCGAGCCCAGCATGGAAGGTAAAGTAACGAGGTAGGACTGAGCAAGCCGGGACGCGAGCGAGTTTCAATTTCTCAAATGTGAATTCTCATCAGAAGTTCCTACTTCTTAATTCTTCCTTCCTACTTCTTACTTTACTGCTATCGGCCCGCCATCGCTCCGCAGTGAGCCAATGTTTTCACCCGCTTCCGATGTAACGTTTCACTTGTCGCGTCCGTAGCTTTGGCGAAGGCGGAACGATTCACGGATCACGCCGGCGACAGCGCGAATGTTAAATGTTTAAGACGCGACCCCCGTCTTCTTCCCCCACTCCCGCAGTAAGTCATGCTTTCACACGCTTTCGATGTACCGATTCACTTGTCGCGCCGCCCGCTCGCGAAAGCTTTCGGAGTAGCCGGCGAACGCGGAACGATTCACCGATCACGTCAGCGACAGTGCAAATGTTAACTTTAGATGACCCATGGGCTTTTCTGCTGAGTTTTTTATGCTTGCCAATTGAAATGGTCTCAGTCAAAAGCGGGGAATATGAAAATACTACCTGGAACCCGACTCCTTATTACCATGGGGATCGGCTTGGCTTCCGGTGCCGCAATTCTCGTGTTTGCGCGAACGCCAACTCCTACGCCAACCTCTAAGGATTTTCAGTTTCATCTTGTCATCAAGTGTTCCGAGCAGAAGATAGACAGTTTCAACAAGGCCTTGAACTATTGGAAGGGCAGAAATCAACCCCCTCGTGATGACGACTACAAAATACTGTATGACTCCGGCCATCCGGAGGAAGGAAATTACCCAGAAGATTCAGCGACGCCCTGCCCGGATAAACCGACTTCCAATGTGACACAGCATCTGGCGACCAATAACGCTGAGGACTTAAGGAAGTTTTTGAAGAAGCTCAACCAGTAAGTCTTTGAATTTTAAAGGGCTTTGCGTCGTCGCTGCAGCCTGTCATCTGTCAGTGGTATTCGCGATTTCCTGCCGCGATACATTCGTCGCTCTTTCGCAAGGAAACACGCTTTTTCCAACGAGTCTCGATAGCTATTGGAAGAAGTCTGCGAAGGTCACTGCGGTAATGCTGGGTCAGACCTTGCCAAAGCGGAACCTATTCCACGAAGGGTTGGGCGCTTACCTGGAGGTGGCTGGAATCCAGGCCAGCTATGGGTTTTTTGCGCCGCATGTGCCCGGCGCTTACGAGCTTATTTTTGAGTTACACTATTCCGATGGCCGGGTTGAATATGAAACGCCGCGGGTAAAGACAGGCGCTGGTAAATTGCGGATAGCCTGCCTTTTGGACCAGATCGACTGGGTTGAAAATGTCGATGTCCGTCAGGGCCTGATCAAATCTCTGATGTACGCGGTTTGGCGAGAGCACCCGGATGTCTCGATGGTTCGAGCTATCTTTGGAATAATGAGCTTTCCCACGGCTGCGGAGTTCGCGCAGGGACGAAAAGAGTCGTACCGAGTCTTGTATGCTTACGATGTTATGCAGGAACCGAATCGGGCTTCAATACCTCGGCAATGATGGACATACGCACAGGCTGGAGGCGAGTAGTGGACTTCTTTTTCGCTGCCCAATCCGACAACTGGCTCACAGTTTTACGGGTCGGCCTCGGAGTCCAAGTGCTGCTCTACTGCGTGTCGATGTGGAGGGATTGGAGCTATCTGCTTGCTGGCATGGGAAGTGGCTTGATCGGTCGCGAACTATCGGAGAGGGTAGTTTCTGGCGAGGGTTTACTTATCCCAACGCTGGGTTGGCTCGTAACTATCGGAGGTCATTTTGGATTAAACGAAGCGGCAGTGCTCGACATGGCCCGTTTTTGCCTGGTGTTCGCTGCTTGTTTCCTTCTCGTGGGGCTTTTTAGTCGGACCGCCGCAATCTTGACCTGGGTACTTCATCTCGCTTCAGTGAAGAGCACGGCTCTGCTGGCGTACGGGATGGATGACCTGACCACAATCGGTCTGTTGTATCTAGTGGTTTCACCGTTGCCGGACAGGTTTTCGCTCGATCATAGTGTGCGAAAGGTACAATCAAGGATCCTCAAGTCCACGGACTTGTGCGTCGCGTATTGGAGATTCACCTCTGCATCATTTATTTTTTTGGCGGCATCGTAAAACTCGTTGGCCCCGGATGGTGGAACGGCGATAGCCTCTGGCGCGCCCTCACTCATCCGCCCTTTAACGTGATACCGCCCGAACTTCTTGTACAATGTAGGCATTTCTTTCCATTCCTTGGGATCTCAGTGTGGGTAATTGAGATTACGTACCCCGTATTCATCTGGAGCAAGAAGACCCGCAACGTCTGGTTGGTTCTTATAATCGGGATGCACATCGCAATTGGAATGACGATGGGAATGTATCTCTTTGCCTTTATTATGATTGTCCTTAATCTCGCGGCATTCGGCCCGGATTGGAATTTTGCGGGAGCGGCTCAGACGTTGGGATCTCTTAAACTCCGGGCGAAGTCTTTACCAAGCTAGGTTACCTCGGGCGGCTCTATTCCGAGTAGTAACTGACAATCGACAAACACTAGACTGCGGCGGCGTGCAGAGTAATATCGACGTCAGACAGCTAAGTTAAGATATTGAGCTACGATCAAACCGGTATGTCCTCCGAGGTCAATACGGAGCCGGAACTGGAAGCGGCCCACGTTCTGTTCATCGACGCCGTGGGTTATTCGAAGCTGTTAATCAAGGATCAGCGCGAGCTATGTGATGCGCTCAATCGGGTCGTAAAAAGCAGTCAGGAGTTCCGCAAAGCAGCTGAAGCCGGCAAGCTGGTGCGCTTGCCGACCGGCGATGGGATGATCTTGGTTTTCACGGACAGCCCCGAAGAGCCGGCCCTCTGCGCCTTGGAGATTAGCAAAGCATTGCGCACTTCTCCGCGATTGCCTCTGCGCATGGGCATCCATAGCGGACTAGTTACCCGCGTCGTCGATGTAAATGACCGGATGAATGTTGCCGGAGCCGCAATCAACATCGCGCAGCGGGTGATGAGCTACGGCGACGGCGGCCACATTCTCGTCTCCAAACGGACTGCGGACGATCTGATGGAATATCCGCGGTGGCAGCCGTACCTCCACGAGATTGGAGAATGCACAATGAAACACGGCGTGAAGATGGTCCTCGTAAACTTTTACAAAGACGATGTAGGGAATCCCGCGCTTCCGAATCGATACAAAGAGTCCAGGGACACAGTCGGGCCAAAGGAGATCCTGGCGGGACACCGGAAGATCGCATCAATCGGGGCTGTCCTCATTGCAGTGATAGTAGCGGCACTTGGTTATTGTGTTGTTACAAAGCCGGCCGGTTTCGCTGACCGAAAGCAGCCGCTGGTATCCGAAAACATTATCGTTCCAGAGAAGAGCATCGCCGTCTTGCCCTTTCAGAATCTGAGCGATGACAAACAGCACACTTACACTTACTTCGCTGATGGCGTGCAGGACGAAATCCTGACTAACCTAGCTAAGGTTGCGGATCTAAAGGTCATCAGCCGCACCTCGGTAATGCAGTACAAGAACATCACGGCCCAAAGCATTCGTGAAATCGCCAGGAACCTCGGCGTGGCCCACATTTTGGAAGGAACGGTTCAGCAAATTGGCGATCGAGTTCATTTAAGTGCGCAATTGATCGATGCGCGGACGGACACGCACATGTGGGCGGACCATTATGATCGGAACTTGGTCGATGTGTTCGAGATTGAGAACGAGTTGGCCGAACGAATCGTCTCGGCGCTGCAGTCGAAACTATCGGCGACAGAAAAAGCAGCCATCGAAGAAAAGCCCACGTCAGATCTTGACGCTTACGATCTTTACGTACGCGCAAAATTTTTGATCGAAAATGCCGTGTTTAATGAACCCAAGAAGACAAAGCTTCTCGAAGCCATTGGACTGCTCGAACAAGCCGTGACGCGCGATCCAATGTTCGCTTTGGCTTACCTCCAGCTCGCGCACGCGCACGATCAGATGTACTCGCTTGAGTTCGACCATACTCAAAACCGCCTCGATTTGGCTGACGCTGCCATCCAGACGATCAAACATTTACACCCCGATTCCGGGGAAGCGCATCTGGCACTGGCGAAACATCTTTACTGGGGCTACCAAAATTACGGTGCGGCGCGTCGGGAACTCGAGGCTGCCATGCAGAGGTTGCCTAACGAGCCACTTGTGTTTCTCCTCACGGGCTATATCGACCGGCGGGAAGGTCGCTGGGACGAAGCCATGCGCAACATGAGGCGCGCGGCGGACCTCGATCCCCGCAACCCGTTTATTCTCCAGCAGATCGCGCTGGCTTACTCCGCCTTGCGGAAGTACGCCGACTCGGCCGCAACATTGGACCGTGCGTTAAAGGTTGCCCCTAAAGATGTCGCGATCCTTGTTCAGCGCGCTGATGTCGACGCTGACTGGCGCGCCGACACAAAGCCCCTGCACGCGGCGATTGCAGCGCTTATCGTTGATCAGCCTGACGCGACTCGGCGCGTCGCTGGTGATTGGCTCCATCTTGCACTATGGGAGCGAGAGCGGGACGCGGCCCAACGCGCACTTTCGTTACTTGGCGCCGATGGTTGTCACGGCGACGCGCCTTTCCCTCGTGCGTGGTGCGAAGGACGCGTAGCGCTTCTGCGCGGAGACGCGGCTTCGGCGAGGGAGGCGTTTGAGCGCGCCAAAAAGGAGATTAACGAGATCGTACTCCAGCAACCAAACTACGCACAGGCGCTCTGTGCCATTGGAATGATCGATGCCGCTCTGGGAAACCGAGAAGAGGCGATTCAAGAGGGCAAGCAAGCGGTGAAATTGCTGCCCGTAACCAAGGATTCGATCGAAGGTTCGCAGCTGATGCGGTATCTGTCGGCAATTTATGCTTGGACCGGACAAAGGGACCTGGCTTTAGAGGAGTTGCGCGCGTTAACTGCGATTCCTGGCTACCTAAGCTATGGTTCACTCAAGTTGGACCCTTTATGGGATCCCCTGCGTAGCGATCCACGATTCGATGAAATTGTCGCCTCGTTGGCGCCGAAGTAATCAGGCTTCACGGGGTCCCGCCAAAGACGGTGACCAGCCATTACATCTAACTTGCGCGAGAACGAATTACTCGACTCGGAAGAGCCTCTCATGGAGGGAATCGGGGTCAAATCTGAGACGCGGCCTCACTTCCCCTTCCGAAAGAAAGCCTCGGAGCGTCGATCCTAGGGATCGAGTGCGATGAGGTAATTCAGTCGATCCTCGACGTGAGGTACGCCAACGTGCCATCCACGGTGATTCAGCCCGCCATACACATTCATCCGACTGTCACAAAATTGATCCCGACCATGCTCGGCGAGTTGAAGCCGTTGACGCAAACGGTATCGTCGCGATCAGCGGAACATCATGAGTAGTGATTGCTAACACGCAGACCAATCGTATCAGCGAGATCATTCAATGCTTCAGCTAAAGAGAAAGAGCCTCAAATGGGCCCTCAAGCATTCGCTAAAATCAGGAGACACCGACGTTTTTCCTCCTCAGTTTGAATTTCAAGCTATTAGGAACGATTGGCCATCGATCTCAAATTTTTTACTTAACCAGGACGTTCATAATTGGAGAACTCGTCCCTTGCGTTCTCTGCTTTCGCCGAAATCTCGATATGGCTTCCGAATCATTACGCAGCTTGATCCTTTAGACTTCCTCGTGTTCGCGGCGTTGATGTACGAAGTGGGGAGTGACTTAGAAAGAAAGAGGGTCCCAGTCACGGATAAGGTCGTCTTCTCTCATCGGTTTAGGCCAGACTATGACGGCAGAATGTATGATCCAGACGTCGGATATCACGAGTTCCAACAGCAGGCCAAACGCACGGCCCGGTCGCCGCAATGCACCCATGTTGCAGTAACCGACATTGCTGACTTTTATCCCCGAATCTATTCTCATCGACTAGAAAACGCACTTAGTGACTGCACGAGTAAGACCGGACACGTTACGGCTATAAAGAAACTATTAGCCGGTTGGAACGAAACAGAGAGTCACGGAATCCCCGTAGGGAGTGCGCCATCTCGATTGTTGGCTGAGATTACAATCAGCGATGTCGATCAAGCCCTGATTGCGCACGGAATCAATTACGTTCGATATAGCGATGATTACCGTATCTTTTGCACAAGCTATTCGGAGGCGTTTCGGCAGTTGGCCATTTTGGCGCAAGTCCTTTACGAGAACCACGGATTAACGCTTCAGCCCCAGAAGACCTCAATTTACGCTGTCGAAAATTTTCGGAGGTATTTTCTGTCATCTCCTGAGGATAAGGAGCTTGACGAACTCCGAGAGCGTTTCTCTACCGTCCTCGATGAACTCGGGATCAGTGATCCGTATCAAGACATCGACTACGATGACCTGACCGATGAACAGAAGGAGCTGGTCGATTCATTAAATCTCCAAGGCCTTTTCTCACAAGAGGTCAAAAAGCGTGATCCCGATCTGAGTACTCTCCGATTTGTCCTGCGCCGGTTAGGCCAACTCGGCGATAATTCCTTAGTCGAAATGATCTTTGCGAAGATAGAGGTCCTCCACCCCATTTTCCCGGAAATCATCAGGTATTTCAGAAATCTTCGGCATCTTCGCAATCAGGCGAGAACGGCCTTAGCGCACGAACTTCTCGCCTTGCTAAAAGATTCTATAATCAGCGAGTTGCTGTTTTTTCGCATGTGGACCTTCAGTTTGTTCACTCGTTCGAACGCATGGGATAATGAACATCAGTTCCAGCGGCTGTTGAGCAGCAGCAGTGACCAATTCAGTCGGAGAGAATTAATTCTGGCGATGGGTCGCGCAAATCACCAGCATTGGTTTCAATCGCAATGGCGCCATCTTTTTGACGAAACAAGTTGGCCTCGTCGTGCGCTGCTCGCTGCCGCGAGTTGCTTGCCAACGGATGCGCGAAACCATTGGTATCGTTCAGTCAGCCCGCGCTTGGATATCCTTGAGAAAGCCGTGGTCAAATGGGCGAAGGAGAACCCGTTTCGACAAACTGCAGCCAAAAATTCAGCGAGACAGAGAATCAAGAGAATTTAAGGAAATCTGAACGGAGATCTACGAGCGTGGAAATGGGGGTCGGTCCTCACTGGCCAAGTGTCAGATGATGGGCGTCAGGTTTGTCTTAGGTAAGTCAACCTCGATAAGCGCGCGTCAGCTTCCGTTGCAAAAACCGCAAGTGCTGTCATTATCGGCTTTTGCAACGAATCTGACGCGCTCGATTTCATCACTGGTTAAAATGACTTACGAACGCTCGAAGTGACGCCCATCATCTGACACTTGGCCCCTCACTTTTGACACAGTCATTCTTATTGTCCGCCGATTTTGCAATCTTTCCGTTCTTGATGATTGCTGCGCCAATAGTCGAGGCCAGCGTTTGACGTTCCACGGGTAAGAAACTTGTGACCCTCAGCCGTTCGGCTTGGCCACTGCGCCGGTTCGGAACTGGTCGTCCTTGTTTTTGAACAGGAGGTCTGATTTTAGATGTTTGATGTGCGATGTCTGATTTGTATCTCGGCTGCGCCCGCAGCGCTCGACCGCTACCCTCGCGGCTTAACCGGCCATGTCGCTCATCCCCTTCGCTCCATTGTATCTCGGCTGCGCCCGCAGCGCTCGACCGCTACCCTCGCGGCATAACCGGACATGTCGCTCATCCCCTTCGCTCCATTGTATCTCGGCATCTCCCGCCGCGCTCGACCGCTACAACGCTCCTCCCAAGTCGCGATCCCAGCCCACCGGCCATGCTTGGCACGCCGTAGCCTGGGCGAAGGCGGGTCGCTCATCCCCTTCGCTCCATTCAAATTTCTGATTTCTGAAAACCGGAAATGCTTCGTGATCTCTGCGATTTGGAAGCCTGGCCGTTGCTTCGCATCCGTTGCAGCGGCGGATCTCAAAAGAAGTTCGGGATCGCGCGACACCATCGCCAGGTCGCCGCGGCAGCCTCCCGGGAATTACGCAGGGACCTCGCGGACCTTGCCGTCTTTCCAAATGATCATGGGTAAGTCGCTTCGGCGAAGTTCGGCGCGTTTCTTGCGGGTGGCAGGTTCGTGGCCTGCGACGCAATGCGTATCCATTTGGGCATTTCCTTCTCGGAAATTGGTCTGAGACCGTTACACAAATATTTCGTCACGGAAAGAGAAAAAACGTTCGCAGCTCGACAAGACTGTGAGTGGCGGATTCCGCCAACAACGTTGGGGCGGTGTCGACGAGACCCCTCTGTTTTCCTGGTTAACGCTTCGGAGCGGGTGAAATGGTTGAAACGCCGCTGACGGTGGCTTCAGCCGAAGGTCCAAGCGTCGGCGATGGAGACGCCGCAAGTATCGACGCAGACGTCGCCGTGGGGCTCGTTACCGGTGTTGCTTTTGGAACCCCAGGGACCTCTGCGGAGCTGAAAACGTCCCGCGCGCGCTTTTTTGTTAGTGCTACCTGCGCAGTCGTTGCTGCAGCGGAAAGTCCGATTCCGCCTCCAGCCACAATTAAGAGGAGCACTACCGCGGTCACCATGGCTACCGCTGCTTGGGACTTTGGTTCCCACACAATATCGGCGTTATAGGCTTTCCCCTCGAGAAACTTGCAGACCGTTACACCGGCCCCTCGGTTCTTAGCGTCCTCCGTTAGCCAGAAGCCGCCCCAGACTCTCTTCACGCCAGCTGGTTTATTATCGAGGGTGACCTCTTTTGGACATGTAAATGCGACGCGCAAACCGACATAAAGTATGAACGCTACGATACCAATTCCCATCAACCAAAATGCTAGATGAATGTAGCCGACGATGTTTTCTGGTGTTGCGAACAGCCATAATGCGATAATCGCGATCGCGACAATTCCAGCGATCATCTTGTCGAGACCCGCTAGCGGCGAATCTGCTCCCGGTTTCCAATCATCAAATGTTCGTGTGAATCCGTAAAGAATAGCTCCGCCGGCGCCCAGCATTAATCCGACAATACCGACGATACCACCTAGAAACCCATACTGCGGTGCTTGGTTAACCAAGGACTGCCAATCGATGTCAGCTAGTAAATTGAAACACGATATCTGGGCGTTGAATGCGATGAAGGCGATTAACATAGTTGTGGCTAAAAACGATTAGTGGCAAAAACAGGATTCATTGAGGGAACACGAACCACGGACTCTTCCCATTCGATTTCTCGATTAGGCTTTGCATCCGCGCCGATATAACCGCTACCTGACCGAAGAAATACTTTGAAAGGTTTCGGTGGATTTGTTTTACCCCCAATATTCATAGCAGGCACTCTAGCGCCGTATTCGTTAGCCCAATAAAGCACCAGACCGGCCGTAGTATTAATTACATCCCACCACTGCCCGTCCTGCGGACTCCTCTTCTTAAAAAATTTAAACGGTCCGCCTCCTCCGCCAGTCTTCCCATGTCCAGAATCAAACCACCGCCTGCCAGTAATTCGGGCGGTTAAATAGGGTTCGAGTCCATTAAAAAATAAATCATTTACCTTTTCTCGCGGCTCGAGATAAACCCTCTCGCGTCCGAACCAATGCTCCGCAGCCCCGACGAGTTTCGCCTCTAAATCTTCAAGATAATTCTCATCCTTGCCGAGGACTTCGCGCGTGATCTTTTTGGCAAACAAACAAGGAACTTCATTGCTACCTATATATAAGATTGGAAGAGAAATTTGACCGATGGTTGCAATCCGCTGGAGCTCCTCGTGCGCGTCCACGTCCTCTGCGACATCCGCCAGATCAACGTCTTTTACCAACTTAGTCGTTAGCTCGTTGAAGAGGGCTCGAGCCTTGCCGGCTTTTTTTGAAGTTTCCGGCCTTTCGACAACCGCCGTATCGCCCGAGTCTTGATATCGTTGTGGTTCAAAAAATCCTCTTCACTGACCGAGCGCAACGCACTTGTTATATCGCGAGCAACACTGATAGCCTCAGCATCGTTTTCAGACGAAAAATCCATAAACAATTACTTCTTTGCCGACGGTCGAGTGTTATGCCGCGACGCTGCCGGTATGTCGAAAAGGGGTGCCAATGAATGAGAGTTTCGGGGAAGCATCAGGGCGGAACTCTGGCGAAATTAGCGGAATCAAGTCAAGAGCAAAGTGCGCTGATACGCTGCCATTCATAGTTCGCGGAGAAACGAGGTCACACACGAGCTGGCTTCATCGAGCGGTTTCCGCGCTTATTGGGCACGCGCGCATCCTGCGCACGATTGGTTTGGCCGACGACCAGTTGAAGACAAGCGGAATCTAAGCTCAGTGGGCTTTCAACGTTTTCACGAAATGGAATGTCACTTGTCAAAACCTTTGACGTTCATTTCTTGGAACGGATTTTGCGATCTTTCCGTTCTCGATGGGTGCTGCGCCAGTAGTCGAGGTCAGTATTTGACGTTGCAGGCGGCGTGCGTTGCCGGGAAGACGTCGCACAGCGACTTGGCTACAGCGATCGGACCAACGCCTCGACACAGCGAGGCGGCTACAGCACTGGCACTACCCCCTAGATACGAGTGTAATGCTATACGTGATTCACGTATAGCACCATTTGCCACAAACGGGTGTGGCGTGGCAGGCATAGCGGGGCCGGCTACAGCGGTGCTGCCAACGCTCGACCCGCCTTCATTGATTTCGGCGCGGCAGACACAGCCCATTCGACTTCGCTCCCGCAACGGCCGGCAAGCAGGGCAAGCTCATTGGCGGCTATAGGACTGGCACCAACGCCTCGCAGCTATCGTGATGCTATACGTGATTCACGTAATAGCAACATTCGCCAAACTCGTGTGGGCGCGCGCGCGACCCAGAATTTTGCGTCACTGAGGGATTTCGAGGCGACGGAACTCGGCCCGCGATATTTTCTCGACGGCATCTCGTAATTGCGCTGCCGCGGCTTCGATCGGTCGTAGTTTGTTCGTTGAGAGTTCAAGAATCGCAATCCGGCGACCGCGAAGATTCTCTTGATAGGCGAGGCCCTGATCGGAAGTGATAAATAAATCGAGCTTCAGCAAGCGTCAGCCCCGAAAGCTTTCGGGGTTCTTAACGCTTTTCCATCCCATCTCCTGCGCAGTCCGACAGGTATGATTAGCGAGTAATTTGCGGAGTGGCCGCGGCACGCATTCGTCGAGGAGAATGTTCACGCCGGCTCGAGCAGTGCGTCCTTCGATTTCTCTAATATCCGGTGCGCCATCTCGCGACTGACAGTCGGAAAGCACTCAATGAACTTATCCAGCGAATAGTTGTCTTCCAAGTATTCAAACAGCGTCTTTACCGGAACCCGCGTGCCGCTAAAAACCGGGGTGCCACCGAGGATTTCAGGATCGACTGTAATCAACGACTGATCATTCACGGCATTACATTAAGTCCGATACTGCACCGCGTAAACTCGGGCGCCCTCGCTGGGCCGGCTATTTTTCTGACCAAACTATTCGAGCAGCTTCCTCAGATTTTGAAGCACGGCGTCTTCTTCCTCAGAGCGCGCGCCATCGGCGAGAAAGAGCTCCTGGCACAGGTCCAGTGCTTGTCCCTTCACTGCAGTGGTACCAAGCCTGTCTCTTATCGAAGCCAGGAATCGATCTCTGTATCCCTGATTTTCCGTCGCGTTCCGTGCGTTATCAATCGATCTCACATCGAACTGATCGAACGGTATTTTCGGGTCCCAATTGAACTTCGCGACCGTATCCGTAATCAACCTGTCCTCCGCGAGCATGACCAAGTTGTCGGCGTACATGCAATAGTTTAGCAAATCGACTATCGCCTCACGCTGGGTCTGGGTGAGGCCGTCATTCGGCGCTTCCGATTTATGGAACAGTTTTCCGATTAGACTGGGCATAAAGTGTATTGACTGATTCTTCTTCGATTGCAGGTCATAAAGCTTCTTCTGATTCCTATCAACCCAACGACACCCGGCTCTCGCTCCCGCTCGCCATATTTAAGGCGCTGTTTTCGACCAATCCAGCAGAAGCTTTTCTCGCTCTTTTTGATGAATTCGCCATGGAATGAGAGGAGCCAGGGATTGCGCCTGATAAAAATCGATGATGAAGTTTAAGATCTCTCCGTCAATGACGTTTCCAACAAGCTTTTCGTCTTTATCGACAAAGATTCTGATTTTCTCCCTGAGAACGCGAAGCCGGTCAGACGAACTCCTCCAGTTTCGTATCATACCAACAGTATTTGTCGCGAGCACGAAACCAATCAACAGGATCACCGCTCGCGCGAACAGAGCATGAATCGAATTCAGCTCCTCAATATTCGTAAACCAGTTAGGGCTGAATAGAAAGACCGCAACAAAAGAAGCGACAACCAGGACGCCGGCGGCAGTTAGCAGTCGATAGCAAAAATCCGCGCATTTTGCGAAGAGTTCCTCCAGGAAAAAGGCATTAATGGAAAGTACGTCGAGAAAGGCAAGAACGCCTTCCCCATATTTTGATTCGAATAGATACGGCACGACGGCGAGCTTCCCATCAAACGCAACCGGCTTAAGAGAAGGATAGCTTTGTTGGGGGGAATAACCCAGGCCAAACCAAACATGGAGAATCCTGGTGGCCAATTCCGCGTCTGCCTTTTGTTTGCTGGTGCGGTTGGCCACAACCCAGGCCAGGATCTGCAAGCCTGCAACTCCCACTGCAACGAACGCCTTTGTTCGATCCGAAAAAATCGGGGACAACAACAAGGCCGATAAAGCCGCAACCGTGATCTGCAACGCGAAGAAGAGATTCCAGCTCCTCTTAGCAAGAGCGAAACGATAATTTACAATGGCATGATATTGCTTCTGGGGATCAGTCTCTGACCGGGTCACGTCCTAATGATAGTCACAAGGATTTTTTTATGTCCAGCCGTCCATCTCATCGCGTCCCACGCGTTTTGACAAGCTTCGCCGCCCCGCGAATCTCGCTTGCAGGTAACCTTCAGTGTCATCTACTAAGCCGCTCCCGCTGAAGCCGTGTTGATTCGTCCGCTTCAGTTCATTCAGGCGCTGGTTCGGAACTGGTCGTCCTTATTCTTGAGGTGTGCTCCTTCGCTTCGCGAGGGTCGAGCGCATTCACCTTCTGCTCGAAAACTCGCAGATTATTCCGGATAACTACAATCTTGCAGCATTAATTGCCGCTCACCGGCAACATTTTGCATTACGTCGACGGTCATAGCCCGCCGCAACAAAAGAACACTATCGCAGCGCCCGTGATGCTATACGTGATTCACGTATAGTCACGACTTCCGGGAACAAACCCCTCCGTGAGCGCGCTACGCACGAACGGCTTTTTCGATTGCCATTCGTGCAAAGCCGCGCGGCGCAGCTCGACCTTGTTCCCACTCCTGCAGCGTTCGCTTCGAGATCTGTAATTTCAACGCCGCCTCGCTTTGCGAGAAATTATTCCGCTCGCGCCACGCTCGCACTCTCCGTGGAAACGCACCGGCTGCGAACCTCTGATGCCGAACGTGAGCAGGGAGTGTCCCGAAAGCCATCCCTGAGATGCTATACGGGAATCACGTATAGCATCAAGTCCGCGAGATAAACTAAGTCGTTCGTTGCAGTTGATTCAGCCGGTTGGGCTGTCGGCTGCCCTAACCTACGCGACCGCTTCGGGACGAGCGGGACTTCTTTCGACTGAACCATTTTATGGCATGAGCAACGGAATCACATGGCGGCCGTGCCTCCGATAACGGGTGAAATGAGAATCGAGAGTGAGGACGCGGCAAGCCGAATGAAGTTCACTCAGTCTTACCAGACAGGCGTCCGCTAACGACATCGGCACATCGGAGTAGCGTTCCATCAAAACTTCCAAGGACGCGGCTTCCGTCTCGATATCAAAAGCAATTTGGATCACCTGCTCCCGGACAGCTCGCATGACCGTAGCTGGGCGGCCACCTCCGCGCTGAAGCAGAAAACAGGCTTCGGTCAAAACCGCTTCACACGTCAACAGCGGAGGTCGCAGCGCGTCTAATTGCGCAAAGGCCCAGGCATGATGCCGGTCACGCGTAGAATAAAAAGCGACCAACGGCCCGCTATCGATCAAAGTCTGTCTCACTTCCCGAAATCGCGCATGTACTTCGGGTTAGTGGATAAATCGCGCGGCCCCCGAAAGAAGCCGCCAAACTCCGCCATTAACTCGGCGCAAGATTTTTCGCCCCTGCTGTTCTTGCCCTGACGCTGCTCCTCGAGCGCCTGACGCACCAGATCGGAGCGTGAACGTCCAAGCTCGTTGGCGCGCCTGGCCAGCCAGTCCGCTAACGGCACGGGTAGTTTCAGCGATATCGTCTTCATCATCGACATGGTATTACCGAACTGACAGATTAGCAAGATCGGGGCGTGGCGAATCTCGCCCTTGCCTGTAACCGACTGCTGATTGCGATTCCTCAGCCGTTCGCCCTGTCTGCCGCGCTGGTTCGGAACTGGTCATCCTTGTTCTTGAACAGGATGTTGAACGTTGTGAGCGATCCGTAACAGCGGGTGATGTACTGTTGCAGGTCGAACTTGTCGGCATCGCTCAGTTTGTCACTCGCGTTCACCTTCTGCTCGAGAACTCGCAGATTATTCCGAATCATGACGATTTTGTGGAAGAATGTCTCGAGCGGGACTTCTTTCGGCTGAAGCGAATTGTCGGCCGGCTGCATGAACAGGGTCCCGCGCTGCCATCGAGTGGCCAGACCTTCTACGAGCACGTCCTTTTGTTCCAGCCCGAGAGCTTCGACCATAGCGTGAGCAGTATCGCGGATCAGATTCGCAAGCGGCATCTCCAGCTCGCTCAAAGCAGCGGTCGGTTCCGCCGGTTGCAGATCGCTGGAGGCCGGCGCAATTGTCCGCGGCTCGTCGTCAAACGCGATCTCGGCGGTTAGCTCGGTCAGCGATCTCACCACCCCGACGCCGTATTGCGGATGGCGCACTTTCATACCGATATGTAGTTTCTCGATGTTCATGTTGCTCTCGAAGTCTGCGACATCGTCATCGAAAGCGCAACGCTGGTGCTATTCTGGAATCAGGGTCGAAGAAAAAGTTCGTTTCGGCGAGTCGCCGAAACCGGCACGCGAGTCGCGTGCGCTCCCTGGAATTCCCGTCGTTTTAAGCGACGGGATCTTTTTTTGACCAAACTGAATCGACTTTCGAAGCGCCTCCAATAAGGGACCAAAACGCGACGCTGTTCCGAAGTTTATATAGAAGCGATTGCCCACATTTTCCCTGGTCCACAGCGGCGGAGGGACAATCGGAGAAGAATATGAAGCGGCTAATTACGACGGTCGGGCTCATCTCGCTTTTTATGTGTCAGGTGTTTGCCGATGAACATTCAGCACTCGCGCGCGTTACGGTGTATTGGCATGGAGAAGGTTCAGGCACGAATGCAGCGTGGAACGGCACACGGCTGAACGAGGGACATTGTGCTGTCAATCCAAAGAAAATTCCTTATGGCAGCAAAGTTGTTTTTCATGATGCGGAGTGTCTGGCCGTAGACACCGGACCGGATGTTGTCAATCGTAAAGCGGCGCGGTTGTGCGGGCGAAACGCAGCTGAACGCAAAGCGATCGTGATCGATCGTTTCTTTGATACAAAAAAGAGGGCGCTTACCTGGGCAAAAGCGAATCCAGATTTCATGATCGTGCAAGTTCGCACACCCAACACCGAGGCTACATACTAAAGCTCGTAGCGAACTCCGGTGCGTTGCCATCATTTCTTTTCGGCTGTTCAACCCTCTACTTTCTTCGTTTTCCTTTTGTAAATCTCCCGCTCGCTGAAAACGTCGCGCGGTGATGTGGTTGTTTAACATTGCACACGCGAAGAGGATCAATTACGAAGATCGCGCCGCTGCGGCGCGACTATGCGTGACCGGCAATGATATGGTTCACAAACAGACGAGAATACTCCTGACGTTTCTTTTGAGCGCGATCCTCGTCAGCCAGGGGCATGCGAATGTTCCGGTGGAGATCGAGGACGCGACTTCGCCTGACGGCCGCTACAAACTCGAAGGTTGCGGGGTAGGCAACGACGAGGGATGCCAAGTTGTGCTCAAGAGCCTGCCTAAAGGGAACGTGGTAGGACGATTTGCCCACGGCGACTTTCAGGCGAGTGATTCTCGCTATCACATTTCCGCAGTCTGGAACAAAGACTCCAGCGCTTTTGCCCTCAACATCGCCGAGGGACGGAACATCACTGTGCCTCGAGTCTTTGTCGCGAAGGGCGGATCGTGGAAGGAAGCTGATCTCCCGGAAAAGGCGATCGATCGAGTGCGCGCGCAAGCAAACACGAAGGACGGAAAGGCGCAGGATTATCTCTACGCTTCAGAGTGAATGTCGGGGAATAGATTGAAGTTCACCTATCAGGGAAACACCGGAGAGCAATACGAAGTGATTTGCCGGCTGGCACGCGGCGCCAAACCGCGTCTGGCGTTTGTTGAAACGATCGCGCCGCAAACGGAAGCGGAGTCCGAGCCGGTTGAGTCAAAAAATGATTACGAAGATTATGTTTTCACCGTGCTCGCAGGAGGAACCAAGGGCAGCGAAGACGGCGCGGGCGCGGCCGCTCAATTCAAGTGGCCGCATGGTGTCGCCGTGGACCGGGCGGGCAATGTTTTTGTCGGCGATCGCGGCAATCATGTCATCCGAAAAATCAGCGCGGACGGGACGGTCAGCACTCTCGCCGGATCGGCGGACAAGTACGGAAACGCGGACGGCGTCGGGGCGGCCGCGCGGTTCCGCTACCCGATGGGCCTGGCGCTGGACGCAGCGGGTAACGTCTATGTGGCAGATTCCAGCAATCGAGCGATTCGAAAAGTGACACCGAGCGGCGCCGTTACTACCGTGGCAGATTCCGACCAACTGGCCGCACGCGCTCCCGGCCCTGGCGATCCTCCGGCGGAACCGCTCGCAGTCGCGATCGATAAGAACGGCAACGTCTTCGTGCCCATGCGGAACGATTACGTCATCCGAAAAATCGCGCACGATCACGCGGCAACCACGCTCGCAGGCCTGGCGGGTACTGCTGGGACGACGGATGGTCCCGCTAAATCGGTCCGTCTCTACCTTCCTCGGGGTGTTGCGGTGGATGAAAAGGGAAACCTGTATGTCGCTGATGCCGGTGCGCTTCGAAAGGTCGATCCCCAAGGCTTGGTTACCACTGTGGCGGGCGCTCCGGACAAGGCGGGGAATAGCGACGGGACCGGATCAGCCGCCCAGTTCGTTAATCTTCAAGATGTCGCCGTTGATTCGACCGGAAACGTCTATGGAGTCGACAGCGCCAATAAGAATGTCCGTAAAATTACCCCCGCTGGAGTGGTGAAAACGCTTCGTGATGCTGGCAACTCATCTCCCTTCGTTAAGCCTGTCGCGATTGCCGTGGACGACAAAGGTCGGATTTACGTGGCAGATGAGGGTGCCTTCGACATTGTTGTGGGTAAACCCGCCAAATAAGATGAACGTCGGGGACGCAACAAGATCTCGCGATTAGCGGTTCCGTGAATTTGGGTTATCCAACACGAAACAAGACTCCCACGATGCTCGCAAAAACATTCGGTTCTGTTTTCTTTGCGCTCACCCTTACTGCGTTCGCGACGGAGCCATCCCAAGAAAATGAGGAGAGTGCCGACGGGCCGCGATTTCCTTCTCCCGACGGTCACTACGGCATGCTTGTGACAGAAGATGCCGGCGGCGATTCAGACGCGGACCGGGTAGAACTGATCGAACTGGCTACGAAGCGCGTCCTGACGCAGTTAAGAGAGGCCGGCGACGAGTATAATGTTCCGAAAGAGGCGAAATTGGATTGGTCCGCGGATTCGCAATGTGTCGCCGCCTACGCCGGCTGGAAGCGAGGCGGGACGACCCGACTTTTCGTGCGCGAGGGCGATGGCTTCTCGGAAGTAAAGCTTCCGAAATTGCCCGACCTGCCCGACGAACCGAGCCCCGCCGTCGCGAAGCAGAACAAAGCAGGGTTTCCCAGGGCGATCACGATCGGAGACCTCACCTTTGTGCAATGGCTGAAGTTAGGTGGCGTGGTTTTGCGATTAAACAATTGCTGGGGCGGAGAGAGCGGCACCTGGGGTTGGCAGATCACGATCACCCTCGAGATTGATTCGCAGCGGCAGGCGACGATCACAAAAGTGGAGAAAAAGGAGATCTTCGACAAATCCTGAGGAGGGAAGACGCGGCGCCGATTGAAGCGCAATCCGTTGTCAGGAAGCCTCGTCCAGATCCATTTCGGTAAAGCCGAGAACATGCAGGATCAGCTTACCGTCCTTACCGCTTCGCAGTTCGAACTTGATGGTTGAACCTTTGTAGCTCCTGTTTCCATTCTCGTTAGTCAGCGCGGCAACGGCGTTGAGACTAAACCGGGGACCGCCAAGCGACTTTACATCGTTGAAGCGAAGGTCGAGGTGATCTTCGTGCCGCGCATACTCTCGCGGGTAAGTCTTTTTCAGATGCGCGCGCACCGCGGCTTCCAGCTCGGCGCCAGTTTCGAGCTGGCCTGCGACTGCGCCGTCTGCAATCCGGACCGCACGGAGTGAACCCCAGTCAGGACCGAAGCGCAGGCGATGAAGCACGAGAACGAAGTCGTTCCGGGCGGACCACGCAACCTCCAGGAACTCGTCGTCGGGGTGGAGTTTTGGACCGGACCCGCTTTCCGGCAGAGCCCAATAGCCAGACGCGACCGCGGCCAGCTTCCGGCCGGAATCCAGCTCGATGAGATTGTCGGCAATCTCGTTTTCCGGCTTCTCAAAATCCGGGAGATAGTCGCTGCCGCGTTCGCCAGCGCGGAATTTCTCCCAGTCAATCTGCGGGCTTTTGGTCAGAGTCCAGGCGATGGCGTAGCGCCCGTTCGGTGAGGTCGTCCCGGCGATGACAAGATAGGGCCGCTCCGGCTCTGCATTCGACATACCGGATAAAGCGAAGAGTGGCCACAAGACCAGGAGTGCAAGGCGAAGAGATATCAGACTTTCGCCAGTGACTCCTCTTCTCCGATACATGCCTCGGCCGCAAAATGTCTGCCAACCCTCGAAGCTCATGATCAGTTTTTGCGGAGTTTCCAGGCGAGTGTTGCTTTGCCCTCTGTTGTGATAGTCGCGGTGATCCAATACCAGCGAGAGAGAGTGCCGATCGTGTTGAATGTCTCGTTGCCCACTACCATCGGCTTGAGTTTTTCGTAGTATTCGTGTCTCTCAAGGACGAGCATGTCTGGCTTCTGCCAACGGGTTGGCTCCGTATATTCATGGCCGAGGATTGCGTGCTCCAGTTCAGTGTCGCTGTCGCGACCGGGCACTTCGCTTAGAGGTAACTCGACGCGGGTGAATGAATCGCCGGAGAGCTGGTAAACCGCGGTCTGTTTCTTGTGCGGCGCCGGGCGCGGTGTGCTGAACAGGTTGCCGCGCTGTTCGGTCAGGTCGCTCGAGAGGCAGGCGACGCGTTTCGAATCGGGCGACCAGAGGGCTTCGCCCTCGCGCTGCGCGCCGGTGCCGATGTCATCGGGCGTCAGATCCAATAGTACCCGGCCAGTCTTCTTCTCGATCAGCTCCGCACGCTCGACTTTCGATCCGCTCAACTCTAACTCGTCGGTGAACACTTTGCGGATCGCGTAAAGACCGTTAGGTGAAACCGAATCGACTATCTCGCGTTGAAACAGGGCCCTGGCTGTCAGCGGAAAATGCCGGCTCAGATATAGACTGGCAGGAGGCATGAGACCATCGCTTAGTATTCGGTTCCGCACCATCATTCGATAGGGCAACGGCTGAGCGAGAAGGAATTTCGCGAACTTCTCGTCGCCGAGGAGGTGATAAACCACAGTGGGAACGCCTCCGATACTCTCCGCCGCCGCGCCATCGGCATCTTGCGCCAGAGAGAAGAATTGTTTCAGCGCTTTGGCGTCGCCACGTGCGGCGCGCCGGGTGACCGCGGCGTAATGGAACCCTCGCCCACGCGCGAATTGGTCGATCTCCGATTCCCCGGCCGGATCTTTCTCACTGGTCGGCAAATCCTTCCCGGTGAAATGAAGGCGAATGCGGCTGAGATGCATCCAGCCCGACTTGCCCGACCTCAGCGTAACTTTGCACCAATCGCCGTCGTTTTCCGACTCGAAGGTAAACGGCTCGCCGGTTTTGACAGTTGCAATCACGGCGGCGTCCGCGCTCTTCCCGGCGCGCACATTGACAAAGCCATCGGGATCATTGATCACCCCGGCTCGCTGCGCGTGTGCCGGTGACGCAAAGGCAAGCACGCAGGCGAAGACTACGAGACAGACGGCTTTCATCTGATTTCTGTTTGGGTTTTCAATAACGTTTACAAATATCTTTTGAACTGTCACCGATAGAACCTCATGAGGACGCTCCTCGTTCATTGTCTGCACCGCGCGCGTCGTATCGCAATCGATAATGCCGCTCGTGCAGCGTTCGCGTCCCGGCTTCGTGATCCACGTGATCTCTGCTTGCCACGCCACAGGTCGCTGTTGGCCGACCGAAGGTAGACGGTCAAAAATTAATCAACGAAAAGAGAGCGCATTTTCTTAAACACCTCGTCGAATTTCTCGGCCGTCACTTTTCCAACTGAGTGAAGAATGGGCGTGGTGTTCGACGGTGAAAAGGCGTTGCGGACGAATGAAGCATGGCTGATCGAGTTGGCCACGTTCACAATCGCTCTTATCCAGCGGAACGGCGAAGGAATCCCAGTGCGCGCGGCTCGTGATCTGGCAGAGAATTAAATCCGCGCCGGGAAGATCGGCAATCACCAAAGCGGGCCGCCGCTTGTCGCTATCGGTGCCTGGAAAAGGAACGACAACGATTTCGCCGCCTACAGGTTTGACCATGCGGCATCCTCTTCTGGTGAATCCCAATCGCGGCCGAGAACCGATTCGCTCAGCTCGGCGCCGTTGAACACCTCATCGGCCGCGTTTGACGCGACGTCTTTATCAGTCGATTCGCGAGTGCTCATCCTGAAATTATCTCACGACACGGGCATTTGGTAAATCTCGAGGACGCGCCCGACACGCCTGCCACTACTACCCGAGCCGGACTGGCATTACAGGCTGGCGGCGCAATAGTGTTCGGCAGGCGATGTGCTTTTGCAATGAAGGTAGAGTGTTAGCGGGAGTTGTGCGACACAAAGAGATTGGGCACGGCGTAGTTGTTAGGCGATGGACTGCGCGTTGAGGGTAAGCTTCGCCCCGGCGCGGCATCGGGCTGAAAAAACCTGATGCGTGCTTAAATCCTTTTTGCTTTTAACGCCAACGCGGCGCTGAGTTCATCCAGCGTCGCATAGCCCAGCAGATAAAAGCGGATCATTTCCATGGCGCGTTTGCCGGGGCGGCGTCCGCTCCGGCGCAGCAACAGCAGTGCGGCAATCAGCGCGCAGTAAACTTGCAAGGCCACGCCGCGCTCGCTCTCTGCCAGCCAGTGACGACAGCCCAAGATGCATTTGAGCCATTTGAAAAAGAGTTCCACTCGCCAGCGGCTGCGATAGATCAGGGCCAGCAATTCGGCACTCAAGTCTTCCCGCGCTTTGTTGCTTACCAGCAATAACTCGCCCCCTTCGCTCTGCACCCGCACCAGACGTATCGGCGTTTCCTGACGCCACCGGCCCACTCCCAGCCGCACTAATCCATCAAAGGTAACGCTGGCAGCTTTTTCAGCCGCACTCAGGGGCCACTCTTCCATGACCTCGAAACATGCCTCCTGGCGCAACCGCAGCAGATAAGAACAACCCGCCCGCTCCAGCTCACTAAACAGCGCGTAATCTTCTCCGTAATAGCGATCACCCACGTAAAACTCCCCAGCCGTCAAATGCCTGCGCAACACTGCCCGCTCACAACACCGCGCACTCGTTACCACCGCTCCCACCGGTTTCTCTTCCCATAAATTAAATTTCAGATGCAGCCTGAGTGCGCTCTCCCTGCCGTGCTGATAGCGCCACAATGCCCACGCCATCCGCGGCAACGCCCGCCACAAGGTGCCGTCAACCACCAAAAGCTGCGCCCGATACGGCTCCAGCCGCTTGTCGGCGCCCTGCAAGTATTCCCTCTGCTGCTTGGCCGCCAACTCTGCAAACACTCTCTGCAACAACTCTGGATCGACCACCGCTTGTGCCTCCGAAAAGCTGCCCAGGCTCACCGGGGCTGAGCAAATTTCTTCTTGCACCCGCTGCAAGCGACTCGTCGCGCACAATCCCCGCATCGAATCCACTACCGGATTGAACAGCCCCAAAAGCAACAGACTGAGATAATCCTTTTGCCCCAGCTTGCGCCGCGGATCACTAAAGGTGCGCGGCTCTTTGCCCACTGCAGCCGCTCGCTCCAAGCGCCCCTCAAATTCTTCGATCAAGCGCCAGCGAGACAATTCCTCTTGGCTGATTTGCCCCTTGGCTCTGGCACCCATAACGAGCCAATCCAAGCATCACTGCCGCTAGAGTACAAGTAGAATCTGAGCAGAAAACTTGCCGAACACTACTGGCTGGCGGCCTGTGCTCCCAGGAGAGCCAAGTGCCTCGACAGAGACTCGCCACGGCGAGTTCTGTCCAATCGCGGCTGAGGCGGCTAGATTATTTCTTTGGATTTTCGGCAGCAGTTCAGCCGACGCGTTATGGCGTAGGCGAGGTCGACGGCGCAATCGCGTTGGTCGCGGCGGCCTCGACTTTGTCTACTGCCTTGTCTGCGGCTTCCTTCGTCGCCTTGGCGGCATCCAACGTCGCGTCTTTGGCCTTCTCAGCCATGTTGTCGACAGCCGCAGCGGCGGCGGGCGCGGCCTGCTTTGCCGTCTCGGTCGCTTCGTCAATTTTCTTAGCGGCGGCCTCCTTGGCTTCTTCGCTCTTGGCTTCGAGAGCCTGCTTGGCATCGTCGGCCTTTTCTTTGACCGCGTCTGCGGTCTTATTGTCGCAAGCGGTTAACGTGAATGCAACGGTGGCTAGAATCATCCATGCTGCGGTCTTTTTCATGATGGTGTTTCCGGTGAGTTCCAGGGGCTGTGGTTTGGCTGGTTTGCGTGAAAAAATCATGACTCCAAGAGACAATCAGGCCAGTCCGGGGCTGGAAAGTCAACGCTTTGCTGCGCCGAAGGCGACACTTCCCCCATGTATCGGAACGCCCTTCATTGATTTCGGCGATAGCTGGCACACCCCGGGAGGCCTCGCTCAGGGCAGGCTTTTTGGCGGCGACAACATCACGCTTTTGACGACCTTCGTCACCAGTGAATCTCGCCTTCCGGGCTGAGTTTAATGTCCTCTATTTAAAAGTGCTTCGCCGTTGGACAAGCGGCTGATATTTCAATACCAGATGAAATCGCAGCAAACTTCTGTCTTCGCCGCATTCATTCTGGGTTTAACTTTTATCTCACCAATGAATGCACAACAATCCCCGGCAGAACGGGTCGCTGAAATTCAGGTTGCGTTGCGCGACGCCAAGCTGGACGGCTGGCTTTTTTACGATTTTCGACACAGCGATCCCCTCGCCTATCGGATTTTAAAGCTGGATGAAAAGATGTTAGCGTCACGCCGTTGGTTCTATTACATCCCCGCCACGGGCGAGCCGGTGAAAATTGTGCAGTCGATCGAGCAGTTTAAACTCGACTCGCTTCCGGGCAGGAAACTCGTCTATCGCGGCTGGCAGGAATTGCATTCGCAGCTGCGCGAAGCGTTGGGCGCGGCAGAGAAGGAATCGAAGCATCGCATCGCGATGCAGTATTCGCCCATGAACGATATTCCCTACATCTCACACGTGGACGCGGGAACGATCGAGCTCGTCCGCTCGTTCGGAGTCGAACCCGTCACGAGCGCGGAACTGGTGCAACGATTCGAAGCGGTGTTTTCTCCCGCGCAGCACCAGATGCAGGTGGAAGCATCCGATAAAATGCATCGCATCATTCAAGAGGCGTTTGCCGAAATCGCGCGCCGAATTCGGGCCGACGAACCAACCACTGAGTGGGACATCGCGCAGTTCATGCTCCGTCGTTACAAGGAAGAAGGCATGGAGCAGGAGCCGATGATTGTCGCGGTGAACGCGAACACGGCCAATCCGCACTACATGCCGACAAAGGAAAAGAACTCGCCAATTAAACGCGGCGATTTCGTGTTGATCGATGCTGCTACGAAACTGGACAAACCCGAAGCAGTGGCGACTGATCAAACCTGGACTGGTTACGTGAACGAAACTGTACCGGAAGAGTACTCACGCATTTTCAAAATTGTGCGCGAAGCACGCGATTCCGCGATCGATTTTGTGCGCAAGAATGTCCGCGCAGGTAAACCGATTCGCGGTGCCGAAGTGGACGACGTCTCTCGTGGCGTAATTACACGCGCAGGTTTTGGCGAACAATTCACACATCGCACCGGCCATTCGATTGGCGAAGAAACCCACGGCAACGGTGTTAACATCGACGACTTCGAGACGCGCGATTCGCGGCGAATCATTCCCGGCGTTTGTTTTTCCATCGAGCCGGGCATTTACCTCGAAGGAAAGTTCGGCGTTCGATCGGAGATCAACGTCTACGTTTCCGATAAAGACATCGAAGTCACCGGTCAACCAATCCAGACGGAGATCATTCCGATCCTGAAGACTCGATGATTTCTAAGGGTTGTGTTGAACCGACACCATCCAGCCGACGCCGAACCGGTCTTCAAGCATTCCGAATTTGGGCGCCCAAAATGTCTTCTCAAGAGGCATTGTAACCTTGCCACCGTCCGCAAGCGCGTTGAAGACGCTCTCGGCTTTTTTCTCGTCCGGAACGACAATTGAAAGCGAGAAACCTTCGAAGCGCGGTTGGCCTTCGCACCTGCCGTCCGAAGCCATCAGGATTGTTTCGCCGATACGGAAGCTGGCATGCATCACTTTGTTTTCCATTCCCGGCTGCGCCATTCCTGGTTCGGGCGCGTCCTTGAAACGGCTCAGCATCTCCACCTCCGCCCCAACAGCGCTGCGGTAGAATTCCAGCGCCTCTTCGCAGCGACCGTTAAAAAACAGATATGGTTGCACCGACATATTCGAGTTAGTCATCATACGGATAGCTTGGGATTTGTTTGGCTGAACGTCAATATGCGGCTGCCGATTCAACAGTCCCACGCTGAAACCGAAGGAGGAAACAGACGAACTCTATGAAAATTTTCTTATTCATCATCGCCGCGCTCATGGCGGCGGAGATGACGAGAGGCGAGGAAACCGTCATCGTAAAGAACGTCCTCGGGGCCGAAGGTCCGCTCTATCTCGACGGGAATCTTTATTTTGTCGGCTGGATCTCCAACACCCTGTCGAAATGGGATGGGAAGAAGACAACCATCCTGAATAACGCCGCGGGCTGCGGCCATAACGGGCTGGCTCTCACCAAACAAAAGACTTTTCTTCTCGCCTGCACCGATGAACACGGGGCCATTCTCGAACTCGACCTTAACGGCGAGGAGTTGCGTCGATGGGATGCCGATGACAAGGGCCATAAGTTCGATGGCGGCATCAACGACATTGTGGTGACCGCTAATGGCGGCGCCTACGCGACGCTATTTGGACACTTCGTCGATCCGCCAACCACGGTCATGGGAAAGATCCTTTATCTGGCTCCGGGTGCGAAAAATTGGATCGAGGTCGCGGACGATCTTAATTACGCCAACGGCATCGGTGTCTCCCCCGATCAAAAGACTCTCTATGTCAGTGAAACGGTGGGCAATTGTATCCTGAAGTTTGATATTAATCCCGATGGCTCGCTAAGCCATCGCACTAACTTTGCCCTTCTGAATCTGCTCACCAAAAACAAGGTCGAGTCATGGTGGATTGGACCCGACAGCATGAAAGTCGACTCCAAAGGTAACATCTATGTGGCGCAGTGGTCCGGTGGCAAGGTCTTGAAGATATCTCCCGCTGGAAAGCTTCTACACGTCTTCAATATTGCCGCGGGCAACGGCACCACCAACGTCGCTTTCGGCGAAGGAGACAAAGATCTTTACGTTACGGTGGTGAAAGATCCTAACGATCCAAAGGCTGAGGGATGTATCGTGAAGATTCCGAACGTTCAGTAAGCGCCGTTTCCAGGCTAGAACTTTCTCGTCTCGCCCGGCTTCATGAACTTCACTCGCGCATCGTCTCCTACCACGGCACGAATGTCTGCCTCGCTCGACGACCCTGGCAACGCGCCGTAGTGGATTGGAATAACCACTTGCGGCTTGAAGTAACGATTCACCGCCAGCCAGGCCATGCGCGCATATTGTCCGTCGGCCACTGCGCCGCATCCCATCAGGATGATATTGGGATGATAAAATTCCTGGATCAATGACATGTCGCCGAAGATCCAGGTATCGCCTTCATCGTATAGCGTTCGGCCATCGCCGAACTCGAGTACGTAACCAACCGGACGCCCGCTCGGCTCGCTGCTGTGCATGGCCGGCACCACGTGAATCTTTACGTCGCCCGCTATCACCTGATCACCGACATTGACCGTCTCGATCTGCTCGCGCGGCAGGCCGCCCTTGGTCACAAAGGTGTCGAGCATCATCACACTGACCAGTTTTGCCTTGCTCAATTTTGCCAACTCCACGGCGTCACCGAGATGGTCGCCATGCGAATGCGTCACCAGGATATAACTCGGATGATAACGAGTCAGATCCTTGTTTTCCGCCGGCGTCGCCGGATTTTTAGTCAGGAACGGATCAATTAAGAGATGCGTGCCGCCGGGCGACACGATCTCGAAGGCGGCGTGTCCAAGCCAGGTAACCGAGATCGTCTTCTTCTCGTTAGGCGGCGGCGTTTGCGCCAGCGCCGCTCCGCCAATGGCGAAAGCGACTAAAAGACAAAACTGCATCCGCATCCCAAACCTTTTCATTTAACGCCCTTGCTACCAGTCGTCGCGCTCCGCGAGCCGCGCATTCCCACGCTCGCCGTCGGCTCCATTCCGCGATCTGCACTCCGCATTCCGAAAAAGCGGGCGATTGTCAGAAATCGGCATCTGCATTATTAGGAACGTAATGACCGCGACCGCTGCCCTTCACAAGCAGATCGAGCGCTACCGGATCATGACCGGGGAAGAACGTCTGGCCATAGCCCTGAATTTGCATGAACTCTCTTGCGATATCGCCCGGGAGGGAATTCGTCACGACCATCCCGAAGCAGACCCTGCCGAAGTAGAGCGATTGCTCCGCCGCCGCCTCGAACTCACCCGCGCCGGATGACCGAACGCGAACTGCTGGTGGATTGCTTGCACCGTTTGAACCGGACTGGCGTGGTCTACTACCTTACTGGTTCGATGGCGAGTAACTACTGGGGCATTCCACGTACGACGCACGATTTAGACTTCGTCGTACAATTTCCCGCGACCGCCGTGCCGCTCATTTTTCACGAATTTAATGGCGATTTCTACATCGAGGAGGCCGCGGTCCGTGCGGTCTACGAACCACCGCATCAATTCAACGCCATCGACACGCGTTCGGCGTTGAAGGTCGATTTCTGGCTGGCCGGTTCTGAGCCGTTCGATCAGGAAATGCTGCGGCGCCGCGTTCAGGCAACGCTCTTCGGCGAATCGGCCTGGATCTCGACAGCCGAGGACGTGATTCTGCACAAGCTCCTTTGGAATCGGATTTCGCCTTCAGACCGTCAACTCGGGGACGCGGCCGGCATCGTCGCGGTACAGGCCGCCGCACTAGACAACGATTACCTTCACCGGTGGGCAGGCGAACTCCATTTGAGCGACGAGCTGAAACGCTTGCTAACCGGAGAGATCAAGCCCAAAGACACGTAAACTTCAAACTCATCATCCGTCGGCGCGGGTCGACGCAGATTTGATATCGACTACCGGCGTGCCGTCAAAGGCTTCGATCGGCCCGATCTTTAGCCGCATGCCCCTTGTCGCGCCGTAGCCCTCACGCGAAGGCGGATCAATCGCGCGCACTGTCACGGGGTGAATGCCCAGCGGATTCGGTCGTGCCGGTGAACGCGTGTAAAACACGCCGGTAAGCGGACGGCTCTCGTCACTACGCGGATGTCCTTTCAACACGTCGCGCTTCGCCTCGTGCAACCACGTAATTACAATCAGTTCGTGCCCGACTTTCATTCCCAGCAATGCCTCTGCGAATCGCGGTTCAATCTCGAGCCACGCATCCGGCGCGCCTTCCGGTCCCTGCCGCGGCGCGTCTTCACGGCCTTTCACTGTCGATCGAATGAAGCCAATCGGTTCCAGTGTGTAAGAGCTCATCTTGTCCAACGTTGTTCACGTTTCCTGCGACGCAACTGATCCCTTTGGCCTACGCGAGCAGCTCTTCGAGTTCTTCGGTCGTTAGGCCGGTCATGAGCGGCTCCTCGCTTTCGATGGCGGCGTCGATCGCGGCGCGTTTTTTCTCCTGCAGGCGCAAGATTTTTTCTTCGACCGTGTCGCGGGTGATCAGCTTGTAGGCGGTGACGACACGGGTTTGCCCGATGCGATGGGCGCGGTCGGTGGCTTGCGCCTCGACCGCTGGATTCCACCACGGATCGAAATGAATGACGGTGTCGGCGGCGGAAAGATTCAGGCCGACGCCGCCAGCTTTCAGACTGATCAGGAAGACGGGAATCGCGGAATCGCTCTGGAAGCGATCCACGACTTCCTGACGCTGTTTGGTAGAGCCATCGAGATAGCAGAATGGAATCTCGAGCTTCTCCAGGCGTTCACGGACGAGGTGCAGCATCGAGACGAACTGGCTGAAGACGAGGACGCGATGTTCGCCGTCGATCGCTTCCTCGAGGAGCTCGTCCAAGAGGTCCAGCTTGGCGGAGGTCTCTTCCTTATCGATGCCGACGAGGCGCAGATCGCAACAGACCTGGCGCAAACGGAGCAGACCAGTGAGCATCTTCATCCTTTGCGCACCGGCGTTCACATTCTTGCCGGAACTGCCGAGACCCTGCTGGATCTCGCGCAGTAGCGCGTCATAGGCGGCGCGTTGATGACTCGTTAGGCTGCAAGGCACGACCTGTTCGATTTTTTCGGGCAGATCTTTCGCGACGTCGCGTTTCCGCCGGCGAAGCAGGAACGGCTGGAGCCGGCGCGAGAGCCGGCGTTGCACATCCGGCGCGGAGCCGCGCGCGATCGGTAATTCGTAGCGCTCGCGGAAGTCGTTGCGATTTCCAAGATAACCGGGCAGCGCGAAGTTCATGATCGACCAGAGGTCGCGCACCGAATTTTCCATCGGGGTACCGGTCAGCACGAAGCGATGCTTCGCGCGGAGGGCGAACGCGGCCTGCGCGTTTTGCGTCTCCGGATTTTTGATGTGCTGCGCTTCGTCGAGCACGGCGGTGGAAAAGTTGATTTCGCGCAATGTGTCGATGTCGCGTCTTAGCAGTGCGTAGCTCGTGATGACTATGTCGACGTCCGCGATCGATTTGAAACGCGCGGCGCGATCGGCGCCTTCGAGCACGAGCGTCTTGAGTTCGGGAGTAAACTTCCGCGCTTCATTCTCCCAGTTTGTCACCAGCGATGTCGGGCAGACGACGAGTGCCGGGCCCAGGCCTTGATGTGCGCGTAGAAACGCGAGCGTCTGCACCGTTTTACCAAGACCCATCTCGTCGGCCAGGATGCCGCCGAGATTGTTTGCCGCGAGGCGCGTGAGCCATTCCCAACCGACAAGTTGATACTCGCGCAATCTTTCCGCGAGCGGGCCTAGTTTCGTCTTCGCATCCGGAGACGCGTCGCGGCCGGTGATGAACTTCTTCAGCGCTTCGCGACGATCGGCGACGGCGGAGCCAAGCTCGCGCGCCGTTTGTTCGACATACCCGGCGTGTGCGCGGTTGATGCGGTAAAGCCCGGGCTGCGTCTGCGCCGGATCGCAATCGCGAATGACCTGCTCGAAATCCTCCAGGCCCGCGGTGTCGATCACCGCGAGGTGGCCATTCTTTAATCGCGTCTGTGACTGCCCGGAGCGAAGCAGTCGCTGGATGTCGGCGTTCGAAAACACCTCTCCGCCGGGCGTGGTCAGTGAGTAACGCACCTCGAACCAATCCTGACCCGAGCCGACAATCTCGAGCTTCGGCGTGACGCGCTCGATCTCGCCGGTCCACTTCTCGACCTGCGCGGTGAGGCTAACCTTCCAGTCGCGCTGCAGTCTCTGATAATCAGTCGCGAAAAACCGGACAACGTTGGGCTGGCCGTGCAGCACGAAGCCGCCGGCGTCTGTTCGGGCGAAGCCAATCTGCTCGAGCCGTGCGATAGCCGCGTTCTCTGCGTCGAGATTCCGCATCAGCACTCGATCGGCTTTCTGTGGATCACGAAAAACGAATTGATCCTGCGCTTTGGCCAATGCTTTGATCGGCGCGCGGTCGCCGTAGCTACACATCAATTCGCCCGTGACGCTGGAGAGCGTGCCGGCCAGCCGCAGCTCAAAGGCTGGCTGCGCCGTTGCGATTTCTGGAAGGCGAACGCCTTCGCCGGCGCGCACATCGAATGCATCGCGCAGCCGAGGCAGATCGAATGCGAGGAAATGTAACGCGCGGTCGCCATCGAGCAGCAACGGCCGCTCGATCAGGTGCGTCGAGCCGGCCGGCAACGCTTCGCCGCAGCGAACGAACTCGTTGTTCTGCAGCACCCACGCCTCAGTCGCGTTCCAAAGGATCAGCGCTTTCTCCTCGTGCTCGTGTCCGCCGTCGGACGGACTCGCCGTGGCGAGCTCGTGCTCCTGCTCGTGATCGATCTTCCTGCTGAAATTAGCTTTCACCGCAATGCCCCCCTCGCCGCGCGACTCGACCAGAAGCTCGGGACGCAGCGCGGCTGAAGAGATCGTCGCCCGAGTCGCTTTGCCGAAGGTGATGCGTGGATGATTCTGCAACGCGAGAAGCAGCCGCAGGAATGCGTCGCGTGACAAGATCGCCATGCCGCTCTCGAAGATCGCCGGGACCGCGCGCAAGCCTTCGATCAGCACGAGATCGGCGCCGTCGACTGCAAACGTGTTCTTCTTCGGGAGTGCGGAGACGAGTGTGCGGTTTCGAGAAACTTCCGCTTCGACGACGATCATGATCTGCCCTTTCTGCCATGCACTCGCGAAGTTGGGCGGCAGGATCACGTGCAGTGTTGTTGGGGCGGCGTCAGCCGAATCAGCGGCGACGAACCGTGGACCTGCCGGAGCTTCGGGCATCGTCGGCTCGTTAGGCGCGGCGACTACAGCGGCCGGCGGATTCAGATAGCCCAGGCCCACCGCGACCGCGTGGGCACAAATTTTCCCCGCCGAGCGAGACTCCCAACAGCTGCAAAGATTCTCGACGTCGATCGCGCTTTTGATTCGCAGGCCGGAGCGATAATTCTTCGCGCCTTCGCGCACGTAGCCGCTCAGCAACGGCGGCTCGTATTTAGCCTCGGAGACGCGGCCGCTTTTGAACAACTCGCGCGCAGGCTTCATCGCTTGCCATCCCCCTGCGTTGAGAAGGAGCTTCTCGGTAATCGGAATATCGCTCACGGGCGAGCAACGTCGCGCATTCCGTCGTTTGCGAAAATGCGCGCGGCACATTGCCTGGATTCACGGACTGACCGCCATAACCTCCGCGCTTATTCTTTAATTAGACCTGGATCCTCACGGAACTGGTGTGGCCGCCGCGTCGTATCGGTCCCCTGGCCGAGCCGTCGATATAAGTGAGTCAGACGCATATGCCATCGCTGTGGTTATCCCTTGCTCGTGAAACAGTGATATACGTGATTCACGTATATCAGCACAGCCCGAGGTTGCGCTGGCGACGAGAACCAAGAACGGCCAACACGGTATGAATGTCTCACGCTCGGACTTGCCTTTCAGTCTAAGTTTGCTATACGTGGATCACGTATATTACCTCTAACGCAAAAGGCGCCTTATGAGCTGTCGCTTGCGTCCGCCGACCAGGCGAACGGCAAGGCGCTCATCGGCGCCTGTTCCGTTGAGCGAGCAACTTTACCAATGGCGAAGAAGGAATGATTTTTCGCAGAGCGAAGCAGCTTTGAAGTTGCAAGTGTCAACCCGCACGTTGCAGGAATGGGAACAGGGTCGAGCTCAGCCGCGACACCTCGCGTTGGATGCGGTGAATGCGTTGATAAAACCGTGAACTTAGCCCGCGAGATCGTTGACCGGCAGGCTTAGTAGTTGCACCTCTTGCATTATTCGCGTTTGAGATTTCTAACGACCGGGATATATACGTGAATCACGTATAGCAACGGAGGGCGGCGCGGCGGCAAATTCCCGGACAGTCGGTTCGCCCGAGCGATGAACCTAGACGCGGCCGCTTTTGAGCAACTCGCGCACAGGCTTCATCGCCTGCCATCCCCCTGCATTGAGGAGGAGCTTCTCGGTAATCGGAATCTCGCTCACGGGCGAGCAACGTCGCGCATTCTGTGCGTTTGCGAAAATCCGCGCGCGTAATAACAACGGGTTGCGCTCAGTTCTCTCCAGCGGTCTCTTGGCGAAGATGCCCAAGCCGAAACTGCGTAAAAGACTTCGTCCACGCGGTTTTTTTAGCCGCTGGAACTGGGTTTTGATCCCGGTGGTGGTCTTGCTCCTTATCCCGGCGATGCAGGTGGCGGTGGTGCGATTCATCAATCCTCCGTGGACGCTGCCGATGTTGATCGAGAAGGTGTCCTCGAGCGCGCCAAAGTCTCCGCTCCTCTACCACTGGATCGATCTGCCGCAGATTCCGAAGATTTTTCTGGAGCACCTTTGGATTTCGGAAGATCAGCGATTTTTCCAGCACGATGGTTTTGACTGGAAGGAGATGGACATCGCGCTGAAAAAAGCGAAGCGAAAAGGGAAACCGGTTCGTGGAGCGTCCACGATCACGAACCAATGCGCCCGGTCGATCTTCCTCTGGCAGGGCCGCTCCTGGATCAGGAAAGGACTGGAGTCGTATTACACGATCTGGATGGAGGCGCTGCTGCCGAAGCGGCGCATCCTGGAGCTGTATGCAAACGTGATCGAGATGGGGCGCGGGATCTATGGGGTCGAAGCGGCCTCACAGCATTATTTCGGCGTCAGCGCGCGCGGCCTAACGAGAGAGCAGTCTGCAATGCTGGCGGCGGTCCTGCCGAATCCGAAAAGCTGGGACCCGACGAATCCGGGAGGGACGTTACGATGGCGTCAGCGGCGCATTCTGCGACGTGAACGGAACGCAAACTTCCCTGAGCGTTTACTTCGGTGAACCGTCCGTCAGCCTGATCGCGTAACGCGCATTCTGTGCGTTTGCGAAATCCGCGCGCAGTTTGCCTGTCGCGAGCGCTATTTCGGCCGTGAGTTCGCGACCCGCAGCAATACGTCGGCGTGGCACGGCTCGTCGAGCGCGCACCAGCAGGCGAGATCTTTGCCGCGCAGGCAGTGGCGGATGTCGCGCTCGTCAAAGTTATCAGCGAGGTGTTGCTCGTATAACGCGACGGCTTTTTCGGCCGTGAGCGTTTCGCCGTTCATCAACTCCGAGCCCACCACATACGGGTTTCCCCAAACCGTTGGTCGGCCGACGTAGATGGCGTTCGCCGGCATTTTCCAGCCTTTCGCGCGGCTGCGCTGGATTCGCTTCGGTTTGCTCATGCGAGACCGTAAATTCTCGCGCCGCTTTTCCATTCCGCAAACAACGGCCTTTTGGTCCATCGAACTTGTCTCAACACAAGCGTATTTCGCGAAAATAGTTGAGCACGGTTCCAACAGCGAATGTTAAATAGCCTGCTCGCGAACGCCTTCGGAGTTTAAACGCGACCTCTTATTTCTTAACCTTTTTAATTTTTGATTGGCTGGCGGCAGGCCGTGCCCGAGACTCGCGAACATTCCATGGCTATTCGAATCCTCGCCACCGGCAGTAAGTTCGACAAGGAATACAACGAGCGGACCGGCCAGCTCTATTTCAAGGATACTCACATTGCCGAGATGCTCCGGTTAGGAAGGTCCCAGGTGGAAGTATCCATTCACACCGTTATGATGACCGATAGCCTGGAGATGACCGACGCCGATCGAAATCTCATCGTGCAAAACTGCCTGCAATCGGCCGAGGATCGCATCGTGATTACGCATGGCACCGACACAATGACGGAAACCGCGGCCGCGGTGGCTGGCGCTGTCACCGGGAAAACAGTCGTGCTAACCGGAGCGATGATCCCCTACGCCTTTGGCAGTTCCGACGGCCTCTTCAATCTGGGCAGCGCGCTCTCGTTCGTGCAGGCACTGCCTCCCGGAGTTTACATTGCGATACACGGTCAATGCTTTCCTTGGGACCGCGTCCGGAAAAACCGCGAACGCGGCGAGTTCGAGGAAATTCCGCAGGGCTAAGCGCTAAACGCCAAGTCCATTTGAATCGCGAGCGCCATTAACCGGATATCCGTAAGCATTTAAATCCGCATCCCATCCGGGCGGAGCGTTTAACCGTAGGTGAGGTCAGTGCTCTGTCCGACCTCGATAATGTAACCGTCAGGATCGCGGATGTAGCAGCGCGTCTCGCCGTACTTGGGGATCGGCTCGGTGATGAACTCGGCTCCTCGACTTTTCCATAATTCGTAGCACGCTTGGATATCCGCGACGCGGATATTCATAAAGCTGTTGATGTGATTCGGGTCGGGGACGCTGAGCGTTACCGTAGGCTTGTCAGGGGTCGGCCCGCCTCCTACGTTCAAAATCATCCAGATATTTGCGAGCTGAAGGTACCCTGGCGCGTTGCCGTCACCCAGGCTCAGAATGCGAGCGCCGAAGACCTTTTCGTAGTAGCGAGCCGATCGGTTGATGTCGGCGACGGTGAGAAAATGCGCGATGCTGATCCCCTCCCGCGGGGGCATCTCATAGCTCTTCTGCTCGATTTGGACGCCGTTCCTTGACGACTCCGATTCCGATCCCGTCATGAATTTCATAAGCGCCTGAGCTGCCGAGGTCGATGACGCAGGATTCTGGCCAGTAACGAGCCGGCCATCAATGATGGAAAACGGCTGCCAGTTCGCCTTCTTTTCAAAGATGGCACCGAGCCGCAGCAGTTCATCTTCGACCAGGAACGGCACAACCTTCGTCAGTTGCATCTCCTCTTCCTCGCCGTTCGTGAAACCGGCCACGTGTTTTCCTTTCACCAGCGGCGCGCCCTGGTAGGTCACGTGGCGGAGCACACCAGGCGAGTGGCAGACCAGCGCGATCGGCTTGCCGGAGTTATAAAACGATTCGAGCAGAGCAATGGAAACGGGGTCTTCGGCCAGATCCCACATCGGGCCGTGTCCACCTGGATAAAATACGGTGTCGAAATCTTCCGACTTCACGCTCGAAAGCTTTACCGTGTTAGCGAGAGCCTTTTGCGCGCTCGAATCCTTTTTAAAACGCGACATCGCCGGCGTCTGATTTTCCGGCAGATCACTCTTTGGATCGAGCGGTGGCTGGCCGCCTTTCGGAGAAGCGAGGGTCAGTTCAACGCCGGCGTCCCTAAAAACAAAGTAAGGCGCGGCAAATTCTTCCAGCCAGAAACCAGTTTTGCGACCGGTGTTACCCAGTTGATCATGCGAAGTTAATACCATCAGTATTTTCATTATTTCCTCCAATTGTGCGAGCGGTACGGAACGTTAATCCGTGGGGCGCGCCGCGTCTATTTCATAAATGTCCTAACGAGCGCCGCGATTTCGTCCGCTTTGGTATCGAGCGCGAAATGTCCCGCGTCGAGGACGTGGACTTCGGCCTTCGGCGACATCCTTGCGATAGCGTTCCGGCTCGCCGGGATCGAACGAGAGATCGTACTTACCCCAAATCACGAGGAGACGTGGCTGAGCCTTTTGCATCCATGCCTGCCACTTCGGGTAGGCGTCGACGTTCGTTCGATAATCGTAGAAAAGATCACTTTGAATGTCGGCCTGGCCGGGCTGGTTGAGAAAATAAAATTCATCGGTCCAAAGATCCGGGTCATAGCGTTCCACATTGGGATCGTTGCCGACATGCCGGGTTCGCGTCGTCTGCCAGCGACAGCAGATTGGTGCGCAGCGCATCTTCGTTGGCGGCGCGATCCTTCCAGAACTCGCGCCGCGTCTTCCAATTCGCGCCCAAGCCTTCGTTATGCCCAGCCGCGTCTTGAACAATGAGCGCCTCGACGCGCTCCGGGTGCGCCAGCGCCATGCGGAAACCGACCGGGCCGCCATAATCGTGCATGTAAAGCGTGTAACGCGAGAGACCCAGCGCTTCGGTAAAGTGATTCATGATCTCGGCGATGTGATCGAAGGTGTAGGCAAATTTCTTCGGGTCCGGCCAATCGCTGTGTCCAAAGCCCGGGTAATCGGGCGCGACCAGGTGATACCGATCGGCCAGCCGCGCGAAGAGCGGCTCGAATTGCCGCGAGGAAGTTGGAAGACCGTGCAGCAAGAGAAGCGTCGGCGCGTCTTTCGGGCCGGCCTCTCGGTAAAAGATCGACAATCCATCGATCTGTTTCGTGCGATAAAAAGTCGGGTATTCCATGGCGGATTCCTTTCCATTAACCTGGGCGAGCGCGAGCAATGCAAACGAACACGCGAGCATCAAAATTCGCGCTCCAACAGTTCGCTGCATGATCGGGCCTTTCTTAATTAGACACTTCAAAAATCACGTCCAGTAACACCGGTGTGCCAAGGGGGAGGCTGGCCACGCCATAGACCGAGCGGCAAGGGTTCTTGTTTTCTCCGAACACGTCCCGCAGCAGGTCCGAAGCACCGTCCGCGACTTTCGGCTGATCGCGGACGTCTCCCGAAGTCGCCACCGACACGCCGAGCCGGACGATTCGCGTCACCTTGTCGAGTGATCCCAAATATTCTCGCGCGACCGCGAGCAGATTGAGCGCCGCGAGGCGAGCGGCTTTGCGTCCGGCTTCGACATCGAGCTCGGCGCCGATGCGCCCGACGTATTTCGCCGCGCGGCCTTCCGTGGGAAGCATGCCGGTCAGGAAAAGCAGATTACCTGTCTGGACCGCTTCCGCGTAGGTGCCGAACGGTTGCGGCGGGACCGGAAGTTTGATGGCCAAGTTCCTGCAAACGCTGCTCGGCGCCGGTCGGATTGGAATTTTCAGGTGTTACCATTTGCCAATGTGCGCACCACCGTCCACGTGCAACACCTCCCCTGTGATTTGACGAGCTTCTGTCAGATAAACGACCGCGCTGGCGATGTCTTCCACCGTCGTGACCGAGCCCATCGGCGAAGCGCTTTTCAGCGAGTCCTCCGGAGCATCGGCGTGCAGCGGGGTGTCGACGACGCCCGGCGCGACAGCGTTGAATCGAATACGCTCTTTCGCGTATTCCAAAGCCAAACTTCTCACCACCGCGTTCAGGCCACCCTTAGTGATCATGGAAACGGAAGCCGGCTCGCCGGCAATTGGATTGTCCGCCAGCGCGGCAGTGATGCTCACGACGCTGCCGCCGCTCTTCTGCGCCTGCATTTGTTTCACCGCGAGCTGCGTGATGTAAAAGAAGCCTGCAAGGTTGGTCGAGACGAGGGCGCGAAAGTCGTCCGCTGTGTATTCCGTGAACGGCTTCACGTATGAAGATGCCGGCGTTCGCGACCACGGCATCGATCGAGCCGAACTTCCTGGTCGCGAGTTCGGCCACTTTCTGCGCCGTCTCAAATTGACCGATGTCGCCGTCGACCAGTGCGAGATGGTCGGAAGCTGAAAGTTCCTTGGATTTCGTCGCGCTTCGCGCGGTTGCTACCACATCGTAGCCGCGCGCGAGAAATGCCTGGGCGATGCCCGCACCGATACCTTGCGACGCTCCCGTAACTATCACTGTCTTCCGGTTGTGATCCATCGAATTAGCGCGAGCGGACTCAACCTCGCGGTTTCCCGGCGGGAAGCCCGCCAGGCGAGCTCTTTTGCGGAGACGCCTGGCGAACTTGGCGCTCAGCGAAATTATCCAGCCTTGCAGGATCAAGTACAACTGTGATCAGGAAACTCGCGGACCGATTCGTCTCTGCTCATCGTTCGCCGGTCCGAGCATTCGCGGGAGTGTCTCGGCGCATCACCGCGCGCGCCCGACCCATTGGGCGCGCCAGGCAGGAGCATCAAATGAATCGGCGAAATATTGTGTCTCGTGCGACACTTTTCCGTCGCGGAACTCCATCACACTCACGGTAAAGAGACGCTTGCCGCCGTAGTTAATCACGTACTCGCTCACCCAGAGATTACCTTCCCCCACGATCCGCCTGACGATAAACTCAGATGGCTTATCAGGGTGGTGGCTACGCAGCGCCTGCAGATTTTGGCGACCGTAAATGATCTCGCCTGACTGTGGGTACTCGCAGACAACGTCATCGTGATAGATTTCGTGTTCGCCCACTTGATCGCCCGCGGCGGAGGCGGCCCAATGTCGATCTATCGGCGGGCGAATATGTGCTCGTCCATCTCTTCATCCGCCGTGACGCCATCCACCGCTCGACAATTTGCACTGCGTCTCGCCGCGCACCAGGCCGAATTGTCCAAAAACCCAACACTTTTGGTCTGCGGCAAAGCCTTCACGGTTTGAGACAAACCTTTACTCCGGTCGCGCTCAGAACTTCCTAAATCTTAGTTCTTCCTTCTGCCTTTCGGAGCCGTGTATCGTCGCCAACATGACAGCTTCCACCGTGGCCCAATACGTCGCCACACTCCCCGCGGATCGCCGCGCCGCGCTCAGCGTCGTGCGCAAGGTGATCAACGAGAACCTGCCGGAGGGATATGAGGAGGGCATCCAGTATCGGGATGATCAGTTGGTACGTCCCGCTCTCCCTGTATCCGGCGGGCTACGGCGAGAATCCGAAAGTTCCGCTGCCCTTCGTCACGCTCGGCTCGCAGAAGACGGGCATGGTGCTGCATTTCCTCTGCTTCTACGGTCATCCCACTCTCTCAACCTGGTTCACTAACGAGTATCAGAAGAGCGGCAAGAAGCTCGACATGGGCAACGGTTGCGTCCGCTTCAAATCGTTAGGGGCCCTGGCTCTCGACTTGATCGGCCGCACCGTGGCGCGCGTGCCCGTGGAGGAACACATCGCCAATTACCGTGCGGCGAGAGCGCGCATGGGCAAGGGAAAGTCCGCGGTGAAGAAGGCGTGATTCCTGCGGGAGTCTAACATCCATTAGCTCGCGCCTGAGAGTTTCCGCGGATTGACGGATGACAAAAAAACGATGATAGCCAATCGCTGAAGCGCGCGGAAAAACAATCTCAGATCGAAACCTCAAAGGTGGATTCCTCCGCACAGAGCGGCGTGCTGGTCTTGCTCGGTGTGTTGTTCACGATCATTCTTGCCGGCCTCGACAACACGATCGTCAGCACCGTCATGCCGGTGGCTTTGCCTGAGCTTGGCAGTGCCCACCTGTACGCGTGGACATTTGCGGCTTACATGCTCGCAGCGGCGGTATCGATGCCGATCTGGGGACCGGGATCCGATCGCTGGGGACGCCGGCGCACGTACCTCATCGGCATTGTCGCGTTCACGGTCGGGAGCGGACTCTGCGCCATCGCGCGCACGATGATGGAGTTCATCGGCGCTCGGGCCATCCAGGGCATCGGAGCGGGGGCCGTTGCCACGCTTCCGTTTGTTCTGCTCGGAGTTGTTTATCCGCCTAACAAACGCGGCAGGGCGCTGGGCGCGGCCAGCAGCGCGTGGGCCATCGCGAGTGTAGCCGGACCACTCCTTGGGACGCTGATCGTGACGCACGTTTCATGGCGCTGGGCTTTCCTCATCAACGTCCCGATTGCCATTGTGGCTGGGTTCCTCGTGATCGCCGGAATGCGCGAGAGCATCGGACATAGCGTTGGCCGATTCGATTTTGCCGGTGCGCTTCTCGCCGGCGCGGGCGGCAGTTGCCTGATGTGGGCGTTTGTCGATCTCGGTCAGGGACAAATCGGACTGATGCAGGCCGCGCTCGTTGGCGCCGGAATCATTCTGCTTGCCATCTTCGTCTGGCATGAGGGACGAACGCCCCATCCGATTTTGCCGCTGAGTTTCTTTCACCATGCCGGTTACGCGTCGTCGATTTCTTCGTCATTCCTCGCTTTCTTCAGCGGCTTCGGTCTGAGCGCGTATCTGCCGCTCGCAACCAACGCCACTTTTCATGACAACCGCGCGTTCGTAGGTCTGGTGGTTGGCGCGTTCACCATCGGGTGGAGCACGTTCGCCTTCGCTTCTGGGCGGTTAGTCCACCGAATAGGAGAACGGTTTCCGAGTGTGATTGGAATCGTTGTCCATATTTTGGGACTTCTCTTTTTCATGGTGGCATTCGAACACGGCCTCGGCTGGGTCATCGCTGCGGCGCTTATCGCAGGCGCCGGACTGGGACTGCTGTCGCCCGCGCTCACGGTCGTGGTGCAGAATAGCGTCCCGGTTACCCGCATGGGTAGCGCGACCACCAGCCAGCAATTTATCCGGCAGATCGGTGCTGCGCTCGGCGTCAGCGCGTTTGTCCTGGCCGCAACCGTAGGCGGATTTCGTCTTGGTCTGCTGTTGATGATTGCAGTGAGCGCCGGAACATTTGCGTGTGTGCTAGCGCTGCCCGCGCACAGCCTCCACGCACACCAAATTGATGGTTTGGAATAAGTACGCGCCTCTCCTTGACTGGTCTCAGGTCACTTGTCAGTGATTTCTGCGTTTCAGCATTTCAGATTTCAGGTCTCAACCTGTGTCCATAGTAAGCTCAGACCTCTTTTAGCCTTTTAAATTGAGCGAGACCCGGAGCCGTCATACATCGATTTATTCGCTTGATTCGAGATCGCGCGAGGCTTTAGCATCGCACAAATTGCGAGCACGGGTACGAGTTTGGTTCCGTGTCTCGAAACAAGGAGGTCTTGATGCAATTCATTGAATTCCTATTCTGGCTGTCACCTGACGGCGGGACCGGAGTTGCTGAGATTATTTTACTGGTAGCTCCGGTAATCACGGCGCTTGCGATAGTGCGACGTGTTGTTCGCTACTAGAGGCGATTTGCCTACGCTAATTCGCTGGAAATTTGCACTCCACGTGTAAGACGCAGCCACACTCGATTCATCACATCGGCTTCTTTCACAAAATCACGGGCGGCCCTTTGCAACCATCCACCAACGGATGGATGACCCAGTCGTTGGCCGGGTCGTCCCGGTTGCCGCCGTCTTCGGCATCCTGCGCGCCTTTCAACATCCCGCACCAGAAATCGCGGAAACGCTCTACGTTCTCCTTGATTTCGAGGGTGAAATCGAGGCCAGTGCCTTTGTCGTGATACACGAACTTGTTCCAACCGTCCTCGGGGTTCAAGTAACCGATGACCTGGCAAGACTTCACCGGGTGGATCTCGTTCCAACCGAAGTGGCCGGAATCGTAGATCCAGTCGCCCGTGACGACCACGACAGCTCCTCCACTGAGCGACCCACGGTCTACGCCCACGTCGAGAGGAGTCCCAGACTCGGGCTGGCCTTGCGACCCGAAGAGGCCTTGCCCGAATAGCAACAGCAGACCCAGGATGATGGAGACGATCCAGAACCCGGGGACCACCAGTGCGAGTAACAGCGTCGCGACGATACCGTAGAGCGCGTTAAGCCGGTTGTGGATACCGCTGCCCTCGAATTCGCAGTGCAGATGTTTGACATAGTCCAGATCATCGCCTGACTGCGGGTAACCCCTGCTAATGTTTAGAATCTTTTGGCTTTCGGCGACGAGATGGCCCTGAGGTTCTATCCAGTATTTTGTTTTGTCCTCTTGCAAGTCGAGCGGCCCAGGCGCCAGCATGACATTCATCGTGTAGTCGTCGTCGCCGTACTTCTCGCCAAAAGAAGGATCTGACGGGCCATGGTTCAAGACCATGCCGATGATGGCGCAATTCCTGGGGTCGTCGCCGAGGCAAACAAGTCGGCCGTGCAGGTACCACTCCAGGAGAAGGATCGCGCCGGTCAGGGCGGCTATGGCAATAGTGATCGCAACCGGGCCGCCGGCGACCGTGATGATAATGAATGCTCCAAATCCGAGCGTGACCAGCGTCAGGAGGACGGTCGCGTAACCCTGTAGGTGAGTGCCGAAGTCGATGACGTAGTGGTCAGGATCGACGCACGAAGTATATTGCTTATAGGCCATGTCAGTTAGGGATGATGATCATGCTTTGATCACGTAAACGGTCACCCCGCCGGCATAAACGCCGTTATCCTTAACCGCGTGCACATTGAACGCTTGCTCGCCCGTGAATCCGGCGGGAGGCGTGATCTCGACCGTTACGTTCACTTCGGCGTTAGGAACCAGGGTTACAGCGGGCGGAGAGAACTGGACGGTCCAACCGAGCGGCACCGGATGGGTGGCGCGGTTGTGGAGGGCCTGCACCTCCTTCCACTTTTGCACTTTGTCGCGGCGCGTGGCCGCCCGCTTGTCGCAATCGCTCAGCTCCGGCAACGTATAGGTATCTGCCTCCATCCGGTACGAGCGTTCTTTGTCTTCCTGGTTGCGGACAGCGAACGTGAATGTCGCGGGCGAAGTGGCGGCGACCACCTGCACGTTGTTCTGGCCGATGTTGTTGTTAGGGTTCGCGTCGTCCACCCACTGGAAATCGACGAGGATGCAGTAGTGGCCCGCAGGGGGCGTTGTCCAAAGCATCGTGGCGATGGCGGGGTGCTGTGTGCCTCCTTTCACTCCCAAATCCACAACCCTGGAACCGATCGGGTTCGTGACTGTGTTCACTCCGAAGGATAGAAACGAAAAGTTGACGTGCAGACCTACGATCGGCGCGTCGTAGGAGTTGTTCCAGATTGTCGCCCGGATCTCGTATTCCGTATTCGGATGCAGATCGCCTTCGGAAACCTGGACGCCGTTCTTGAAAAGGGAAATGTCCGGGTTATCCCAGGTAACCGCGAGACCGAGGCTGAGGAGATATTTCTGCGAATAGATACAAGGGTCGGGCCGGTGAAAGGCTGGATTATTGACCGAGGCGCACCCGGTGTTCGTGGCATTCTTCTTCGAGTGCGGCAGCTCGGGGCCGCAGAGTTTTTTGATGGTTTGTTTGATCCGACGGATGATGTCGATGAGCGCGATGATCCAATCGTAAGTGAGCCCCTTTAAGAATCTCAGAATCAATTCAAGCAGGAACTGTAATCGCGCCATAAATTGGGATCTTCCCGATTGTCCTTCGTATTATTGCTTTGCAGCTTGGAATGCAAGATCAAACGTCACCGCGAAGAACTGGACAGGATTAACCGCATCTTGCAGGATTGAATCGGGAAGCAGAGAGAGGGGGCCGCCACACATTTGATTATCGATCGGCGACGACGTAGAGAACGCGGAGATGCAAATCCAGAAATGCTCGGTGATCTCTGCGATCTCAGCGATGAAATCTCTTCCTGCGTTCCTGCTTTCCTGAGTGATCCGGCTTCATCGATTGTCGATCTGCAGGAGCCGGGCGCGGGGCGGTTAGTCCACCGAATAGGAGAACGGTTTCCGAGTGTGATTGGAATCGTTGTCCATATTTTGGGACTTCTCTTTTCATGGTGGCATTCGAATGCTGCGCTCGGCGTCAGCGCGTTTGTCCTGGCCGCGACGGTAGGCGGATTTCGGTTAGGCTTGCTCTTGATGATTGCAGTGAGCGCCGGAACATTCGCGTGCGTGCTCGCGCTGCCCGCGCACAGTCTCCACGATACACACCAAATCGATGCTTTGGAATAATTGGCGCCCACCAATCCAATCAGCTGTGCAAGTTAAACCAGGCGGGTTTCAGATGGGCCAGCGGTTCTTTTAGTTTCGCGAGCTCTGCGGCTGGTCCGTGGACTTCGATGCGAATCAGGTCGGCCATCGCCAGGGCCTGCGCTAGCATCGCACCCACGTTTTCCAAGTGCGCCAGCAGCGCTTCGGCGCTGACGTAGCCCTCGCGGCAAAATACTTCGTCGCCGTTGATCGTGAAATCGTAGAAAAGATTACCCGTTTCGTTCCGTGTCTTGGCCGCAAACTCCGGCAGGATCGCCTTCAAATACGGCATCTTATCGGAAGGCACCTTGAAGTAGGGATGCAAACTGACGAATCTCGAAAGCTGATTCATACCTTGATGGTAAACCCTCCTGGAATGCAGGGCGAGGCCACACGGCTTCGCCAGAACCAAGTACGCCCGCCAATCCGATGAGCTTTGCGATGCTGTTTATCGCGGCGAGCAATCGATAGTAAGCTCTGACCGTTGTTGATCCCTTTGATTCCTTTGATCCCCTTGATCCCCTTGATCCCCTTGATCCCTTGTTGACCCTTACGTTCGCTCGAAAACCAATGCTATACGTGATTCACGTATAGCATCAATTCACGCTTGTTCGGTGATTGTTGAAGACGCAACTCGCAGCTAGCCTCCGGCGAGGATGAGACATCTCTTTTTTGCTGCCACTCTCGCCGCCGCGCTCCCTTTCTCTGGATTGCCAAGTCAATTCGAAAAGATTGCTCCCGCGGCCAAAGGGCGCGTCGGCGTCGCGACCCAGCTCCTCGAGTCGGGCGAAACGGCGGACCTGCACGGCGACGAGCATTTCCCGATGCATAGCGTTTACAAGCTGCCGATCTCCATGGCGGTCTTGCAGCGCGTTGATCGCGGAGAGCTGAAGCTCGATCAGCAGGTGAAGGTCGAGCCGAGCGATTTGGTGCGAACGGGAATGTATAGCCCGGTGCGCGATAAATATCCGGACGGTACCGAGCTGACCATCGCGGAACTTCTCCGCTACACCATTTGCGAGAGCGATGGCAGCACCAGCGATGTGCTCATGAAACTCATCGGCGGTCCGGGCAGTATCATGGCCTTCCTGAAGGAAATTCAGATGCCGGACATCCAGGTTGTTAACTCTGAGAAGGAAATCGGCCGCGACGTGCCGCTGCTTGCAGCATGAAGTAATAAAGTAATAAGGAAGAATGCAGAAGGAAGAACAGGATCTACGCGATCGGACGAAGGCGTTCGCGCTTCGGGTTGTGCGCATGTTTTCCGCGCTTCCGAAGACGACAGAGGCGCAGGTGCTTGGAAAGCAGTTGCTCCGATCCGGAACTTCAATCGGCGCCAATTATCGAGAAGCGTTTCGCGCGCGAAGCAAAGCTGAGTTCATCGCGAAATGCGGCGATTCGCTTCGCGAGATCGAAGAAAGCGCCTACTGGCTGGAACTGCTCGTGGAATCCGGGGTCGTGGGCGCGGACAAACTCGCTCCGCTGCGACAAGAGTGCGAAGAGCTGACCGCGATTTTCGTTACCATCCTGAAGCGTGCGAAGACTTCTTAATTCTTCCTTCATCCCTCTTCCTTAGCTCCCGACCTCGCCGTGGCCGTATTCGTCTCCGATTCCGCCGCCAATGATGACACGCGGGATGCGATCATTGCCCACCTGGCCAAAGCCGCCTGGGATCGCGCCAACTCGTTAGGCCGATGAGGCGTTGGCGGCGACCCTGGCTCTCGAAGTGGTCGGCTCTTGACTGGCGAAGCTATTTGAAGCGAATGAAATCGGCGTTGGATTTCCCGATTCTGTTAAGATTTGTTGCCTGACCCCTTCTTTCTTCTTCCCGCGTTGAAGGAAAGCCATGTCTTAGGCTAATTCTGGTAAACACGAAGTATTGCCGATACTCTGGCTGCGCATTATGGACAGCGCGAAAAGCAGGTCAGACGTGCAATTACGACGATACTATTTCAATGTGTATCGGCTAGCCCAGAACGCAGCGGAGGCGTTCACAATGTTCGCAGTCATTCAGACCTGGTTCAAAGAAACGGGATGGCATAAAGACTTTGAAAATGCAGTGACCAATGAAGATTTGCTGAGGATAATTGCCCATTGCTCCAGAAGGACAGCGATTGTCGCGACTCACATTCTCTGCGACAACGGAGAGGAAGGAACATGCAACGTTTTTCGGCTGATGCAGCGACTGGGTCAAAAGGGATTAGATACAAAACCGATGCGTCAACGGCTGAAATCTGTACAGGGATTAATTCAGAAAATCAGATTATTGAGAAATTACAACGACGCCCATTTAACCGAGCAAGAGGAATGGAAAAAGAGCTTTGGTGAGTTGAAGGCGAGAGATGTAAATAGACTTTTGTCAGCTCTGTTCTCAGTAATTGGCGATTGTGGAAAAGTACTGAATGTAGACGCGATGCCGTATGATCAACTTTACAAAACAACAGTTGCCTATTCGGAACGGCTAATCAGAGCATTAAGCGAACAGGTACAGGCTGGTAAGGTTGGCGTTTCCTTTATGTCTGTCAGAGAATGGCACGAGAGAAGAGAGCAGGAAGACTTTTTCGACCGAGAAGATAGCAACGCGTAGGAAACTGGTTTCGAGTCATGGAATGGGTTGCACCACAATAGGACAGGAAAACGGTAAATGTTTGCCGGATATGACTGTTCAACGCCTTCTTATTTTTTTTAATTCGTCGGCTATTCTTTCGTCAGTATAGGTTCGTTTTTTGAAAAGAATCATTTCCTCCGTAGGAAAACCAAATTCGTAAAAAGCGGTTTGCGAATCAAAGCCGATTGATTTTGCCTGATTATTCCAAAATCTATTATCATCATTGTCCAACTTTGAAAGCCGAATGGCTTCTTTTAAGTCAGCTACACTTCCTTCAAAATCGAAGAGCAACTCTTTGATCATGCTGCGCATGAAATAGTTATTAGCTATAGCTTGGCTTGGTTGTTTTTGAATTGCCGTGTTATAATCTTCAAGGGCATCAAAGTAAAATCCCAAATCGTTTAAGCAGCTACCCCGAAGGGAAAAGACTTCCGAAGTCTCATATCCGTTCGCGATTGCTTGGTCAAAATATCTGAGAGCTTCTTTCTTTTTGGTTTCCCTAAACTCAGGAGAACCACCTGTTCGAATAATATCATTCCATATTTGTTTCCCAGTTCGGAAAGCATAGTCACCCCCGCTCGCCAGAGACAGCGGCGATATAAGTGTGATCTGGTTTACGCCCGAGCCAGAGTCGCTGCGAAACTCCACATGTAGAGAGTAAGTTGGGTAGTCGTAGCGCATCCACGCTCCGTAAGGAAGGATTCCAGCCACGACTCCTGGGTCGCCCGAACGGGACGGTTCCCCTAGAGCAGCGCGCACGTCATTCGGCGATGACGAAAACGACAGGCCGGGAAGTAGCGCACCGCGAAACTGTGTATATCCATCTTTGCCTCCGCTCATGAGAAACACGTCGGTAACTAATCCGTCGGGGTTATGTTTTATAGAGAGTCCGCCCTTCTCACTAGATAGGTAGGAGTCCTGCTCAGGATGAAGATCAGGCCACGCGACTAGTATGTTGTGCGCCTCCGCCCCTGCGCCGGGCTTTCCAAGAAGCGCAACAAGTTGTGTTGCATTGACGACGTTTAAGGCTTTCTGCTTGGGTTGCTCCTCTCTTGCGGCATCTTGGGTCTGCTGGGGAACGAGGTCAGCATATTCGTTGTTGGCTTTGATGATTCGATCTCGCCAACTTTTCATGACCATCTGCGCCCGCTCGGTGCTGGTTAGCTCGGAATGACACATGCCATAGAGATGCAGAACGCGGCCTGCGACCAACATCATGCAGCTTGTGAAGATCATGTTCATCGGCGCATAGAACTTCCAGAAGCACAGCGAACCTTCGGTCACGTCGAAAATGCTGCCTTTGGTTTGATCCCGACGTACGATTGCAGCTTGAAGTTTCGCATAAGTCTCACGCGTTTCATTTATACCCGCCCCGAAACGAACGCATTGAACGTAGAAGTATCGTGCCTGCGTTGGTGTTGCATCCCCTGCTACAAAGAATGCCAGAAGTCGCTGCCGGAACGTAAACGGCACCAGTGGCTGCTTACCGAGGTGATCGCATCGTTGACATCCATTGTCGGGCGCGGGCAGTGCAATAGTCGTGCCACCGACTTTAATCGTATGTAACTCTGCTTGTTGTAGTACCGGCGGTGGCGGCGGCGGAAGTTTCATTTCCTCCATTTTATCGTCCGCTTTTGGTTGCTCTTGTGTGACGGATGGCGAGTCTCCGTACGGATAAAACTCAGGTGTATCTTCGGCGGGAAGTCGCAGCCCAGCTTGTTTCCATGCCGCGATTGTGATGTATGCGTTGACTTTTTTATCCGCGAACATCGCCAATTGCAGTACGAAATAACCCTCCAGAGATAAATCCAAAAGCTCTTGCGCTTTGGGTATGTATCCCGCTTTGACCAAACTGTTGATTGTAGTCGCTAGTTCTTCGCACTCACTCATCGGCGGCGACACTGGCGGTGGAGACGTCGTGAGCGATGGCGGTACGGGCGGCGGAGTGCTAGGTGGCGGTGCAGGGGACAGAGCGGTTTTCTGTGGCACAGGCGGAGGAACGCCAACTCTCGGTGGTGGAGCGCCGCAACTGGGGCAAGCCGTGGCTAATGTACTGACTTGTTTACCGCACTCGGAGCATGGGATTAGAGCCATTTGGGGAACCGGATTCCGTTCGCAAATCCTAGAGAACCTATATCCAATCACAAGACATTCTGCGCTGCACCTCGTCCCACCTTTCAAATCATCGGAAGGTTGCCCGACTGAGGATAAGGCTTGCGTAGCTCAGCTCCGACGTCTGATTATTGTCTGAGCTTGTGACCACACTCAGGAAAGTAAAAGCCATTCTGCGTTGGGCTGTGGCGATTATCGTTAACTTCGTTGTCCTCTTTTACACCCACAACGCGCTAATATCAGTGATAGCCGCCTCTGTCGCTTTCGGATTAACCAAGGTTGTGCTCAGCCTGTGGACAACTCCGGTGGATGAGTTTTATGACGCAATGCGCAGCGGAAAGCCGGAGCGGATTAAGGCGGCGACGGCGTTACGCTCAGCAGCGGAGAGCGGCGACAAAGATCGTATCAAGGCGGCTACGGACGCGCTCGCGAAAACAATTCGGGAAGGAAAATAGAACTTTCACATTTGTGAAAGCTCTACTGCGCGATTCGTTATCCGCCATGATTCGGCATTCAATCACGAAGCACCGTGAGTCGTAAAGCCTGTAGTGGTGATTAGCGATTGGGGTCAGTCAACATCTCTTGACTGGCGAAGCTGTTTGAAGCGAATGAAAATCGGCGTTGGATTTCCCGATTCTGTCAAGATTTGTTGACTGACCCTTCTTTCCCTTCCCCGCTGCAACGAGTTGTGTTGAAAACGACTCAACGAGCGCAGCATTTTTTGTATTTTAGCCCGCTGCCGCACGGACATTGATCGTTTCGGCCTATCTTCCCACGATTGGCCGTCGCCATTTGCAATTTGTGGTCTCGAAACTTCTGTAAGACCGCTTCCATTGCGGCATCGAACTTCCATTCGCCTCTGAAAATTGCCGCTCGGTCGTGTTTAGCCAGTTGAAAATCCGTAGCTACTGAGATGAACAGCCACGTTGGTATCTTGAGCTGGTACTTTTTTAATAAGCAGTACCTGTCATCAACGGGTTCCGCCTTTGCATCACTGCCACGAAGCTCAACAGTCAGCCCTACGTCGTTGCCAACTACAATAGTCGAGTGGTGACAGCGATTGTCTTCGCTTACCTTCTTGCGAAGCAGCGCGAGGTTGGTGCTAATCTGCTCGTGATAAACACCGTCGAGGTTCAGGAGATACAGCGTTATTTCGGAGAGACCGTCGCAATTTGTTCGCTCGATCGCCTTGATTAGATTGCGAAAATCAGACGAGATCGCCAGCCTCGGCTTGGCAGGATTTGGCAGCTCCTTTTCGAGCTCGGTGAAAAACCTATCGAGGTCATGTGTGTTTGGGCCGACAGAAAAGAGGGATACTCCCTTTAATCGCGCTTCATCAAAGAACAATCCTTGGTCCAGAAAATATGCGAATAGGTCAAGCTCGTCTGCGCCACGCAATTGTTTGAACAAGTTGAAGCGAAGTCGCCGCTGAAGGTAAAACAGGAATTCGCTGGGCGTTTCGCAGATATCAGCAATTACTCGTAGATCGCTGATGGACACCGACCACGCAAATTGATTCGTGGGAAGCAAGCCGGCCGCTTTAAGTGCGTTCAGTTGAATGGCCGCCGGCCCAAGCGCAGACAACGTGACATTAACCGCGTAGATCGCCCGCGGTCGAGTAGTTGAATCGAACGTGATTTGTGGTATGCCAGCGTGGTCTGTGAAGGACGCTTTTGCCGTATTTTCGATGTACTGTTTCGCGGCGTATCCCTGTTCAAATCCTTCTACAACTAGTCGCGCGATTTCTTCCGCCATTGAGTTTGGTGCACCGCGTCGCGCAGCTAACGACCATTCTCCCGATTTGGCGGAAACAATTATTAGATTCCTGTCGTATTCGATCAGCGCATCGATTTCGCGTCGTTTCGATTCATTGGCGGAGAGCTGTTCATCGTAAAAGACATTCCGATAGACTCGGCAACCCGGTAGCAGCCGCTGCAGGAGGTCAACTGATTCGCGCTCCAGCCAGCGTGAGCGCCCAATATCTTTTTTCGGATCGAAGACAACTTCTTTGAAGTACGACGAATCAGCGGCTTCGATCCAGCTATCGAAAATCTCTCTCAAGTTCCGCCAAACCATTTGCGGAACGAATGAGTAGTATCGGCCTTCGTGCAGAATGACCGGGTGGGTCGTATGCTCCCCTGAATTGGTGGGCCAGCCAGGTGACTTTTTGAACTCTGCGAACTCGCGGTTCTTTCCAAAAGTAATGGCGAGCCGGTCAAGAATCGCTTTCTGCCGAGGTGAAGTGATATCGATTTCAAAGGGGTTCTGCTGTAGCGAGTCAGCGAAAGCTATTGGATTCGGTAGAACTTTTTTTACCTCGGGCAACTCTTGGACTTCTCGCCTGAAATCTTCGAGAGATTGCCCGCGTGCGACAGTCCCGACCTCAACGGCATCGGCGATCAACTCTACCGCCTGTCTGAATTTCCCGACAATCTCCTGTTGTTGTTGAAGTTTGCCCTGCGCACTCGTGGAAATCTCCTTCGCTTCAGATATGGCATCGTCTACGCCGAAACCAAAATGATCACGGAAGAATTGGTCGTGTCCGAGGTATAAGCTGCGAATAAATGGATATTGGTAATACCGATGTGTATCACCTCTTTGGAAAAGAAACTTGAGTAGCGCCTGAACGCGAAGATCGATCAAAGCTTTCTCTTTCGCAGCGGCGGCTGCCAGCTCGATTCCAAAATACAATGACACCTCACTGAAGATCGAACGCAGCAATCCAGCAAATTCATTGAGTATTGCTTCATTTGGCGGTTCGCGAGGAGTATCGAAGGGTACAGCCGAGCACAGGCCAAACGTGTACTCTGCGATGAAATCTTGCGCGGGCTCGACTTCACCGGATTGACTGACCTTGTCGAAGGCAAACTCGAAAGCTGCGAAAGATAACAGGTGAATCGGATCGAAACCGGCAATAATTTGCATTAGCCGACTGATCTTTTCATCGATGCCGGCTTTGACTTTGGGTTTACTCGCGATCCACTCTGCGACGAACTCCGCATGCTTCGCCGGATCGTCCCATCGCGATTCGAATACTATGTCGTTGCCAACCTCTCGGGCCGTCAGCGGCCCAAACTGGATACATCGACCAGATGCCGCGACGCGTTTACTCCTCGATTTGTTCGACACGCTCCAAATTACATCTCAGGGCTTCCAGTCAAAGCGGGTAAGGGGGCAGTCGAATCGCGGCATGGCTGAGCGTTATCTGGGGCTGCACCGCGTAAAAGGCTTCGCCTCACGCGGCTTGTGCGTTTTTGATCACGGTGCGGTTCGATCCTTACGTGCGCGAGCAATCACCGCGTAAAAAGCTTGGCTTCACGCGGTTTCGTTGACCGCTCGGTTCCAACCACGTGAGCGAACGCTTTTACGTGGTTCAATCGTTACATACGCGCGAGCGCGAGGACCGGGTCGAGTTTCGCGGCACGACGCGCGGACAAATAGCAGGCGAGAAACGCGACGACGATAAGCAGAAACGAAATCACGAGATACGTTGTCGGATCATCTGGCCGCACATTGAAAAGCAAACTTGCCATGACGCGCGTGAGACTGAAGGCACCGGCCAGTCCGGCGACGACACCAATCGCGGCCAGCGTCATTCCCTGCCTAACGACTAGTCCGAGCACATCACTTCTCTGCGCACCAAGCGCCATGCGGATGCCGATTTCCTGCGTGCGTTGCGTGACCGTGTAAGCTATGACGCCGTAAATGCCGATCGCCGCCAGGAGCAACGCCGCGATCGCGAAGGCGGCAAAGAGCTTCGAATAGGATCCCAAAAATTGCCGATTGCCGATTTCCTCCCCGAAGCGAGAACTTGCAAATGATTCAAGCAGCGGCCTCAGATTCTGAAGCACTTCTTCTTCTTGAGGGCTGCGCGAAGCGCGGCTGATTGAAACTCACTCGCTTCCCAGTTGACTCATGTGCTCCCGCGCATTTCGACCTTTCGGTTTGCCCATCTATGTCGCAGGCGTCCCCCGCCGCTCCATTCACTCGCCGCTGCCCGTCGCGGCTTTGCCTTGATCACTCGCCCGGCCCCGCGCTTGCGCCAGCTACCTGGCTGCGTTGCCGTCTACCCACGCGATTTCCGATCGCGACGTGTTCTGTCTCGCCGCTCCCATCGGCTCGGCTGCCGGGAGATTTATTTGCCGAGGTGATCAGTCGAATGGACGAACGCGGCCACGTCATCGTGCAGAGTCTTAAGCGATTCCTGATGGGCGTAAACCATGTGGCCTGATTGATAATAGCGATATTCAATGTGGTCCTGGAGCCGCTCCGGGATTGGCAGGTGGTGCATCTCGTACCAGCCCTCGTAATAGGGTGTGGCCAGATCGAAGTAACCGCCTGTTAGAAGAATTCTGAGGTCCGGATTGTATTTCATGGCGGTAGCCAAATCCGGCATGGTGTTGGTCGACTGCGGCAACGGCCGCTCCGCACCCGGCGGCTGATGCTGGAAATTCCAACTCTTCCACAACGGGATCTCAGGCCGATAGGTTTTGTCCTGACCGTAGTGCAAAGACTTCCTCACGTAGTCGTTGAAAGCAGAGACATAAGCCGAACTGATGGCGGCGGCTTGCGGATCGTAGTCGGCCTTCTTGCTCAGCGGGTCCATGGTGGGGCCTGAGAAGCGCGTGTCGAGCCGGCCGGTCGTGGTGTCAGTATCATCCTCGAGGTTCTTTGCAAACTCACCGCCGTCGATGCGCAAGTTGGCCTTGAGAATATAGCTGACGGGAAGGCCGGTGTAGCCGTGCAGTTTTTCGGCAATGGCCTGGCGTTCGGCTTTCGGCAGAGTCGCTCCTTCCGCCAGCGCGCGCGCATAATCGTGCGTGGCGAACTCTTCCACTTCTTTGATGAAAGGTTCGAGCGCGGCGGGAGAATTCGGGCCGGGCAACTTATGGTGGTACCAGGCGCTGGCGGCGTAGGTCGGTAACGCCACAATGTAGGGCAAATCAATTCCAGGATTGCCTTCCGGGTCGTCCACGCTCAAGTCGAAGTTCAAGATCTGCGAAAGCATGATCACGCCGTTCAGGTCGACGTTGTATTCCTGTGCGAGCAGGTTCACCAGCACGGCAGAGCGCGGCGTTCCGTAGCTTTCACCGAAAATGTACTTGGGCGAGTTCCACCGCCCATACTTGCTGAGGTACGCCACGATGAATTCCGCGAACGCGTGCGCGTCCGCGTCCACGCCGTAAAACTCTTTTTCTTTGTTTTTACCGGCGATGCGGCTGAAGCCCGTGCCGGGAGCGTCCACGAATACCAGATCGCTCGCGTCCAGCAGGCTGTAATCGTTATTAACAATTTGATAGGGCGCCGCGGCGGTATGCGAGTCGTCGGCGGTGATCACCCGTTGAGGTCCAAAGGCGCCCATGTGCAGCCAGACTGTCGAAGAGCCTGGTCCGCCGTTGAACAGGAACGTGATGGGACGTTTGGCCGCTTCAACATTCTTTTTGTTATAGGCCACGTAGAACATCGAAGCTTCGGCCGTCGGATTCTTATGCTCGTTAGGCTCCTGTCCGCTCTCCTCGCTTTCCTCACTTTCTTCCTTTTTGCTTTGCCGGTCCCCAGCCAAGGCTGCGTCGTCCCAGCCTTTGGGATGTACGACGAGTGTGCCGGCCACCGCTTGATACTCGATCGGGCTCCCTCCGACAGTCACGGTGCCCGTGCTGGGGACGGATTCAGGCTTGAAGTTGGGAGTTGCGGTGGGCTTGGGCGTATCCTTCGACTCAGCTTCGGAACCCTTGTCGGAAGCCGCTTCGACTTGAACGGCGACTGCTGCAATTCCAAGGAGGAGGCTGAGCGCGAGGCGAAGCAAGGATTTCCAGAGAGCAATTTGCATTTTAAATTCTGGCTGGGAACAGAGTTTCGAGCAAACGCTGTTTTCAGCTCGACCCGCTCAAAAGTGCCTACCGAACCAAAGCGCTTGGGAGGATGCATCCACGAGATCTAGCATTGATCTAAAATGATCGTTCACCGCGGCGTCGACGGCCGCGTAAAAGGCTTCGCGTCACGCGGCTCCGATCATGTGCGCGAGAGAGCAATCACCGCGTAAAAAGCTTGGCTTCGCGCGGTTTCGTTGACCGCTCGGTTCCGACCACGTGAACGAACGCTTTTACGTGGTTCATTGCTCTCGGTGATGCCCGCCGCAGGATTTTTGCCTTCGAGGTAGATGATGCGTTCGGCGTCCGGAAACGGAAGCGGACGGAGGAGAACGCCGTTGACGAGGCTGAAGATGGCGGTGTTCGCGCCGATACCGAGAGCGAGCGCAATGATGGCGACGGCGGTGAAGCTTTTGTGCTTCAGCAGCATGCGGAATCCGTAGCGGATGTCGTGCAGGAGCGTGTTCATGACTCGTTAGGTGTGAACGCGGAGGTCTGGGGAGCGCACGCTTGCAGCGTGCTGGCGATCGCATTTTGCGATCGCGAACTTTTTCGCAACACCACCGAAGGAATTGAGACGGAAAGGAAAGTTCGTCTCGGCAGAATGCCTCGACCAACACGCTGCAAGCGTGTGCTCCCCAGAATTCGCATCGAACGTGCAGGATTCTGTAGGCGCGAGCGCGATGACCGAGAGCAATAAAATCGACAGAATAAGAGCGATTCGCACATTGCGATTCTGTTCCCGCGTAACAAAAAGGGAAGAATCAAAGTTCGTCGCGGCAGAATGCCGCGACCAGCACGCTACAAGCGTGCGCTCCCCGGCCCATGGAACGCCTCGACTGAGCGAGGCGGCTACAACATTATGTCTTCGCGCAAACTTCGGCGCCCTTCTTTAGGAATTCCTTCCTCCTTTCCTGCGTTCCTGATTCCATAGCCCTCACCCAAAATGATCGTTCACCTCGTCGACGGGACCTACGAACTGTTTCGCCACTTCTACGGCTTGCGTCGATTCACCAAAGGCAAGGACCGCCCCTACGGCGCGGTCGTCGGCGTGCTGCAGACCGTTCTCCAAATGATCGACCACGTAAAAGGCTCCGCCTCACGTGGTCAGGGGGCCACGTATCTCGGCGTCGCCACCGATCACGTGATCGAGTCGTTTCGCAATCGGCTTTGGCCGGACTACAAGACCGGCGCCGGCATCGAGCCGGCGCTGCTCGCGCAATTCCATCCGCTCGAGGAGGCGCTCGCGGCGATGGGAGTTGTCGTCTGGCCGATGATCGATCTCGAAGCCGATGATGCGCTCGCTTCGGCCGCGCATCTCGCGGCGAAGAACAAGAAGGTCGAGCGCGTCGCCATCTGGACGCCGGACAAGGATCTGGCGCAATGCGTGCGCGGGACACGCGTGGTGCAGATCGACGGCCGGCGCAAAACGATTCGCGATGCGGCTGGGATACGCGAAAAGTTCGGCGTCAGCCCACAGCTCATTCCGGACCTGCTCGCGCTCGTGGGCGATGCGGCCGACGGTTACCCCGGCATTCCCGGGATCGGCGCCAGGACCGCCGCCCAGCTTTTGAACCGCTACGGTCAGATCGAAAAGTTTCCGTCAAACGTCCTCGGCGAACAGCGCGATCTCGCACTGCTCTTCAAGAATCTTGCGACCCTGCGCACCGATGCGCCGCTCTTTAAGAAAGTCGAGACGCTGCGCTGGCGCGGTGCGACGCCGGCGTTCGCGGCCTGGGCGGATCGGATGGAATCGCCGCGGCTGCTCGAGCGTTGCGACCGCGTAAAGCTGCGCCACGCGGCAAGCAAGGCTGCGTCCCGATGACGATGAAGAAGTGACGAGTGATAAGCAGCAGCGCGTTTCCCGTTCGGCGGTAGTGTCCTAATTTGAATTCACCCTAATAGTGAGAATGCTTGGATGGTGAAACTCAGAGCACCTCAGTAATCTGAGCGAACCAGCCAAATACATTGCGCCGGGAGGATGTGATCAGGCTGGCCCCTGCGAAGGACCCAATGCTGACTTGAACAGAACCAGCCAACGTTGCTACGACATCGCGACCTGGCGCTGGATTCTCAGGACTTCTAAAGAGGTATCCCTTGAAAACCGCAGCTGCGCTTACCTCGTCCTGTTGTCCCTTCGTGAGCCCAAAAGTAATTGTTTGCGATACTTCATCCCAGAAGCCAGTGTGAGATTGTCCAAGGAGAAGCGCACTGAATATACCCTCTTGAACCGATTGAATAGTGAAATCCAGTTCTTTTCCGTTGATGTTCATCTTCCATGTTCCAGTTGGTAATGGCATTGTAAAAGGCTCCTTTGTCGATCCAGTGGCGGGCTAGAAGAACGGGCAGGCTTTATATCAGGGTTTTCCGGTCCCTGCAATCGGAAACCAAAAAGGCTCCGCCCGCCGAACCTCCAAGACCTCTGGCCTAATTCCGAGACGTTGCGTTGGCGCGACGCGACGGCGGCCTTCGCGGCCTGTGCGGATCGAATGGAAGCGCCGCGGCTGCCGGAGCGTTGCGAAAAGGCTGCAGGCAAATGACCGCGTAAAGCTGCGCCACGCGACCTGTCCGCAGTGACGAGTGACGAGGGGGACAGCAAGTAAGAATTATTTCGCTGAACTCTTAGCGACTCTGCCGTTCGGCCAGACGACTGGCGATAATCCGCGCCTTCGATTCTCTGCGCGCAGCTTGCGCGCCACCCGACTGAATGGGCGTTCCGCGCGGGCAACAAATACCGGCGGCTTTTTCGCGCCATTGCTCCGCTTATTCCTTTTCATGCTCCGAGTAATCGCCGAACGGAATTTACATCATCGGTCACGGAAGTCGCGAGTCGTTTCGCGGGGAGTCCACGGTTGTCCCAGATCGCCCAACGAGTCGCGAGGGGAAGATAATCATCAACCAAGTGATTGAGACTACGCTTGAATCGCCGACGGATATCGGCCACCGGAACATCGTGCCCGCGCCCATGCGGACGCGCCAACGTACGCGTGCGATCGCCTGGTCGACATGTGAGAGCCAGAGATAATGAAGTTCCAATTTGAAGCCTAACGAAGATGCGAACGTACGTCTTGCCACTGAGCGTGCTTTCCAAAGCGAAGGTTTCATGTCGAGTTATCGAGTCACGAACTTCGCTCAACAGAAGTCGGCTGGCTTTGATCGCGCCGGCGGATGGATCGAGCGGCGACAGCCGCGTGCAATCTCGTCTGCGTTGTAGAAGCGCAGACATTTCACTTCATGCGGAAGAAATTCTTTCGCGAAAGTTGTTTTGCCGGCGCCATTGCAGCCGGCGATGAGATAGATGGTTGGTTTGGGGGCGGGCATTGAATCAATTCAAAAGTTCGTTTCGGCAAGATGCCGAAACCAGGTCGCCGCGGCGACCGCTCCCCGGACATTACGTCTTCGCGTAGATACGCTAGGGAGAGTTTTCAATACAACGGATTCACGCAGGCTGAAGCAGCGCGTCTTTCGATTGCTCCAACACCCGGTGCGCCATCTCGCGGCTAACGTTGGAAAGCACTCGATGAATTCAACCAGTCGCCCTCAACGTCTCTCTACTGAACTGCGGTCGCTCAGCCCATCCGGCAATCGTTTTCGTGAGCAGCTCCAAACGCTGTTGTCGCAGCGCGAGATCATGTTTCAATTGCCGCTCCAGGCGCACCCGCAGATCCTCCGATGGACCTGTTCGGGCGAAGTTCCATGAATCTTCCCGCCCGGCTTCGACCAGGCTTAACTCCAACGCGCGCACAGACCGTGTCAATTCGCCAAGGACCGAGCGCATCTGCGACAAGGTTGTGCCCGCGCCGGGCGCGTCCGACAAATCACTGAGCGCCAGCAGAAGTTCCATGCGGGCAACGTCACCGGCGACATACGCCTCCTGGACTTCATGCCAAAGCGAAGAAACCGACGCATCCCCATCGGCGCGCAAGTCGGGATGTAATCGACGCACCAGCCTCCGATAGATTTCCTTTACCCGCAGATCAATCGCCACCGGTTCAGTTGCGCCCGCCGACTCCTCATCAACCGCAGAACGCCGAGCACCCGCCGGCCGCGGATCAGATCGACCCGGGGCGCTTTCGGGCCTAACGAACATATGCGACTTAAAAACTTCAAAGCTGCTCGAATAAACGTCGTCATCCATCTTGGTTGGGTTCGTGCCAAGAAATGTTCGCACCCATTCTTGAAACAGAGCTTCCTGCTCGAATTCGCTCAGATGAGGTGTCGATTGCGATCCATAAGAGAAAGTCTCCCGCTCATCGGCGACCCCCGGATTTTCGCGTCGAAACAGCACGCGCCGATAGGCGCTGTGCGGATCCTGGATGTGTCGCCGCATTTCAAGCTGCACTTCATGAATCAGGTTTTGCGCGTCCCGAATCTTATCCTCGACATCCCGCGCGGTGCTAAGCAACGCGCCAAACTCACGGGCCCGCCACCGGACGAACGCAGGCTTGTCCTGTTGTTCAAACTGATGCCAGCCAAGTCGCGCTCGCTCCAGACGCACCATCATGTCGGTGCATTCGGCGGCGACATTGGCTCGCAGCGGTGCTTGATCAATCCAAACAATCTCCAGGCGATCTCTACCGGAAACTGTCACGGCCCGTGCGCGAGTGACGCGTTCAGATAAGCGTGCGCGGATCATCCCCAAACCTTAGCGCAGGCATGTCGGTCAACAACATCACTCGCCGATTCCAAAGAATTGAAAGATAACCGCAGTTTCGCTCGCGTGTTTCGCGGACCAACTTGGATTCAAGTTGGTTTCGGCGAGCCGCCGCTGCAACGGACGCAAAGCGACGGCCAGGCTTTCAAACCAAGTCGCTGGAAGCGTGCGCTCCCCAGGAAATTACGTCTTCGCGTAAACTTCTGCGCCGCTCTCTGCGAACTCCGTTGCCTTCTGTTTCAATCCTTCGTCGATTGCTGCCTCATTCGTTAGGCCATATTGGGCGGCTATTTGCAACGTCCTCTGTAACTTTCATCGAGCAGAAGTGCGGACCACACATGATCAAAGCTGTTAATACACCTCGCCGGTCCGTGAAAACGCCGCTTTCTCTTGCAAACCACGCTCAATTGCTTCGGCTGTATCGATTCCTTCTTCGGCCCCATGGCGTCGACCGTCTTCCGTTATTCTCACGCTGCAGAAGTGCGGCCACACAGATAATTCATTTCGGACGTCGGAATTCGGATCGCGGATAATTTAGCGCGTCTTCGCGGCCGGGTGTCGCCTTAACGTTTCGAGAAAGCCGAATCAGCTCACCGACCTTGCGGATTTTTTCCTCAAACGGCTGGCGGGCCAGTTCGCGGCGCATCGCGGTCTTCATCGATTCGGCAATCGTAGGTTATACCGCTGGAGGATGTCGTCCAAGAGCGTTCTGTCGATCTCGGCTTGCTCGAGCAATTGCTCGATCCGCGCCAGATCCTTGTGGCGCCCGACACTGGCAGCGATGGCAATGATGTGTTCAGGACGGAAGACGATCGCGCGGGCTTCGCGGACCGCTTCTTCCGTGAGCCCATCAGCGGCGAGAAATCGAACCGGAAATCCGTGGACGAGGAGATGCTCGCGCTCGACCCGCCAACCTTTCGATTGCAAATGCGAATAGATGGCAGGAATTCCGGCACTCAACGTCTTATCGCTGGCGATGAAAATAATATCGGCGTCGTAGGTAGTGAATGGTTCGGTGTAATAGATTGCGGCCAGGGCGCCCCCCAGCGCATAGTCTTCGATCAGACCGGCAGAAACGAGTTCGTTCGCGGAGCGGAGGACATCAGCCAGCGGGATCGCGGAAGATTCGTCAGGCATCGATTGTCGATCTTAGCCGAAAAAGTTCGCGCTGGCGAGGCCGCCACACGCCAGGTCGCCGCGGCGATCGCTCCAATGCCTCGACGCAGCGAGGCGACTACAGATAATTTCGGCACGACGGGCCGTCACGCCCTACCGGTGTAAACTTCTGCGCCGCTCTCTGCGAACTCCGTTGCCTTCCGCTTCAATCCTTCGTCGATTGCTGCCTCGTTCGTTAGGCCATGCTCAGCGGCGTATTTACGCACGTCCTCTGTAATTTTGACGAGCTCCGTCTCCCCGCGACGCTCGCCCTGCGGGTGACCTTTGATGTCATCTATCCGGCCGCTCCCGCTCAAAGCCGTATTCATGGACATGCGCATCACACCTTTTGATAAACTTCGCCAGTCTTGGCGAATTCAGCAGCTTTCTCTTCCAATCCGTGTTTAACCGCGGCTTGTTCGCTTAAACCTTGTTCAGCTGCGTAGCGGCGAACATCTTCTGTGATGCGCATGCTGCAAAAGTGCGGACCGCACATGGAACAGAAGTGTGCGGTTTTCGCTCCTTCCTGCGGCAATGTCTGGTCGTGAAACTCGCGGGCAGTTTCGGGGTCGAGTGAGAGATTGAATTGATCTTCCCAGCGAAATTCGAACCGCGCTTTGCTGATGGCATTGTCGCGGTATTGCGCGCGGGGATGGCCTTTGGCCAGATCGGCGGCGTGCGCGGCGATCTTGTAGGCGATAACGCCGTCTTTGACGTCTTTCTTGTTCGGCAATCCGAGATGTTCTTTCGGGGTGACGTAGCAGAGCATGGCACAACCGTACCAGCCGATCATGGCCGCACCGATGGCACTGGTGATGTGATCGTAGCCGGGCGCGATGTCAGTGGTGAGCGGCCCGAGCGTGTAGAACGGTGCTTCGTCGCACCACTCGAGTTGTTTCTCCATGTTCTCCTTGATCATGTGCATGGGGATGTGGCCCGGACCTTCGTTCATCACCTGCACATGATGCGCCCACGCCCGCTTGGTGAGTTCGCCTTGCGTGTAAAGTTCCGCGAACTGTGCTTCGTCATTCGCATCGGCGATTGAACCCGGCCGAAGACCATCGCCAATGGAAAAGCTGACATCGTATGCAGCCATGATCTCGCAGATTTCGTCCCAGTGTGTGTAAAGAAAGCTTTCCTGATGATGCGCCAGACACCACTTGGCCATGATAGAACCGCCGCGCGAGACGATGCCAGTGGCGCGGCGTGCGGTAAGCGGAACATAGCGTAAAAGCACGCCCGCATGGACCGTAAAATAATCCACACCTTGCTCAGCCTGTTCAATTAACGTGTCGCGATAGACCTCCCAGGTCAGTTCCTCCGCACGGCCCCCAACTTTCTCCAATGCCTGATAAATCGGCACGGTGCCGATGGGCACTGGCGAGTTCCGAATGATCCATTCGCGAGTGGCGTGAATGTTTTTGCCGGTGCTCAAGTCCATCACCGTATCGGCTCCCCATTTGGTGGCCCAACGCATTTTCTCGACTTCTTCCTCGATTGATGACGCCACGGCGCTGTTGCCGATGTTGGCGTTGATCTTTACCAGGAAATTGCGGCCGATAATCATCGGCTCGGACTCCGGATGATTGATGTTTAAAGGAATAATCGCGCGGCCGCGCGCAACCTCGGTCCGAACAAACTCAGGTGTGATCTCCTGCGGGATGCGGGCGCCGAATGATTCACCAGCGTGCTGATGGCGCAACGAGTCGCGTGAATCGTGATTCGTGAAACGTGAGTCGGTCGGACCGAATTTCGATTCTCGATTATCGATTATCGACCGCCACCCGTTTTCGCGAAGCGCGATGAATTCCATTTCGGGAGTGATGGCGCCTTGTCGCGCGTACCACAACTGGGTCACGCATTTGTCGCGCTTGGCCCGTAAGACTTTGCGAGCAGCAAACAACGATTCACGATTCTCGAATTTCGATTCACCATTTCGCGACGTAACTGATTTAGAATGAGCCTCTGAAAGAAAACCGTCGTCGCGAGCTGTTGCGGCTCTGCCGCTAATTTCGTCGACATCACCGCGATCGCGGATCCATTTGGCGCGCAGCGGCGAAAGCCCTCGTGTGACGTCGCCGTGGAAATCGGGATCGCCCCACGGACCGCTTGTGTCGTACACGCGCACGGGTTCGTTTACTTCGATCTCACCATTTAACGATTTCGTTGGCGCGAGCGTTATTTCACGAAATGGCACTCGGATGTCGCAATTCAATTTGCCGCTGATGTAAATTTTTCCTGAGTTCGGCAGGTTGTCGTTGCGGTCATTGACCGCGGCCTGCACTGGCTTACTTCCATTGCCGGGGTCAGCGCCCCCGGCTACAACGTCGCTGCCTTTTGCATCCGTATTCATCCGTGTAATCCGCGGTTTATGCTCTAAACAAAAAAGCCGTGCGCGGAAAATCGCACGGCTGAAATCGCCAGTCCGGCATCGGACCCTCGCTCCCTTCGGCGGCATTACCCGCATCAGGTTCAAGGGGTCGTCCAGTTGGACCTCTCAGCCATTGCGGCTCCCCCGCATTCCTCTCTCGTTGAGAATAAGGCTCGGCTGGACGAAGTCAACGACGAGCAAAATTCCAGAACGTCCGTTATGGACGGCCTGCAGAGGTGGAGTCTAACGGGGTCTCGGCGGTTGAAGGTTCTGAAACGCCGTAAGCCGTCAGGCTGCTATTGGCCTGCTGCTGGCTTTACGTTGGTGTGGAAAATGGCCATCCATTTCCCATTCTCCTGTTTCCACACGGTTCCGGCATTGTAGGTACCGGACATATCCTTGCCTTCGTAGGTGCCTTCTATTTTCACCTTGTATGTCGTGACGACGACGTCTTTTTCATCGGAGAACATGTCAAAATCGCTGATCTCAAACGACTTCATGTCCCACTTTTTCATGTCGTCCAATTCCTTCTGCATATTGGAGATGCCCGCGTCGTAAACGCCGCGAAAATCCTTATCGACGACTTTTTTGAAGGCCGCTTCGCTCTTGTCCTTGAAGGCTTGCCAGGCGGCTTTTTCTTTTCCTTCCATCGCAGCCTTGTCCGGCGTCGCGGCATTGGAAACGGCGATTGTCGCGAGCAGTCCTGTCATTAAGTAAGTGATTTGCTTTTTCATAAGTTCTTTCTGCTTTAAATCACGCTAGGGAACCTCATCGGTGAGTCAATCGAGAAGACTGTGGGCCAGCAATGCAACTCACGGAGGAAGAACGTTGGACAACTGACCTGTAACAAACGCAATTTTCTTCTGTCTCAACTGTGGCCGACTGCTCGTCCAAATGCGCGTTAACGTCAACCGTGCCGAGATCGCGCTTTCACGGAACGATCGGAGCGGACTCCAGAGACGATGTTTGCGAACGAGCAGGCGTCTGCTGCGGTGTAAGAAATGCCGACCTGCCGACCAGGTTGATTAAACTCGAATCTGCTTCCTTCAAATTCCCGTCTTGAATAGCAGATTCAGTCGGCACCGATTTGATTTGCTTCCGATAATCCGCAACCAGCATTGGAGGCTGGTTCTTGACGACCAGTGTCCGATAACTCTCGATCCCAACGCCGATTGCCGCAGCCAGTTTGCCGCGCCAATCTTTGCTCGCAATCAATTTGCTTTCGCCGCGATCAGTCAGGAAGCCACCTTCGATCAGCACAGCGGGCACTTTTGTCAGACGCAGCACAGCAAATCGGGCGCGTTTGATGCCCCGGTCGTACTCAGGAATATGACCAATAAGTGAATGGTAGATGCAAGCCGAAAGCGCCAAACTTTCCGCATCCGTCGTGCTGCCGGGTTGCATATTGAAAGAATTCGAAGCGACATTTGTGTCAGAGGTCGATGGCGCGCCGCGCGGCGTGAACGAAAAAATTTCAAAGCCGGTGGCGTTCGGGTCATCATTCGTACCGTTGAAATGAATGCTGACGAAGATTGAATCGCGCGCGGAATTGGCGATCTTCGCGCGCACTTCCAGGGGAACAAAATAATCGCCCTCGCGCGTCATGATCACGCGCAGTCCTTTCGCCTTCAAGATCTGCCGAAGCCTCCGCGCCACGTCCAGGGCGAAATCTTTTTCGCACCCATTTCGACTCACCTGCCCCTTGTCGTAACCGCCGTGTCCTGGATCGAGGACGACCGTCTGAGCCTTGCCCACGCTTGGAATCCGATGCGGGCGCACCAGCGGCTCTATTGTCTTGGCCAGGTCGGTGCGCGAGACCAGAAAGTTTCCATTCTGCTCGATCACGGGAAAGCACAACCAACTGCGAGCGCCATTGATCATGGCTTCACGGCTGCCGCCGACGAACTCGAGAGGATGATTTGCTGTCCCGGGTTGTATCTTCGATCCGGACGGGACCACTTTCGCGGGCAGCCCGTAGAACCTGGAAATATTATCGACGCTCAGGTAATCGTGCCCGTTTACCTTGATGATCTGCCATTCGCCGGCAGCTATGACGCTTGCGGATGCGACAATAAAGGAACCGAAGACAAACGCGATTACCGACCAACGTTTCACCGGGAGGGGCATGCCTCGGCTATGGTATCAAAAAAAGCATTTACCTCAAGGACTTAGACCCTTTCGAGCGGTCGTGTTTGAGAATTCACCCACGGGCGCACGTTCGCGATGCCGGGTCCGTGCTCTTGCGGAACGTGGTTCTCTGTTCATGCAAACTACCAATTGACTTGGAAATTTTTCGCGTTAAAAACCGGAAATGTCTTTCCCCGCTCGACGCGCTGCCGGCGGCTTCGTCTTATTGCTCGTTGTCTCGACAGTGACATCGCGCGCGGCGGACGCGGCGCCGCAGGGCAAAAAATTTCCGAAATGTTGCGTGTGGCGCGTGACCAACGCGAAGGCGCCATTTTACCTCGTAGGTTCGATCCATGCGCTTAGCGACAGGGATTACCCTTTGCCCAAGCCGTATGAGATCGCGTTGCAAGACAGCAACCGCTTCGTGTTTGAATTCGATCCGACCCGGCACGCGGAATTTCAGAAAAAATTTGAGACTGCGGCGAAGTATCCGCGAGGCCAGGACATCCGTTCAAAAATTCATCCGGAGCTGCTGGCATGGCTACGCAAAAACATGTTCACCATCATGCCCGAGCGTGGCGGTGGGAACGGCGAGCGCCTCGGGAGCTTCGATAGCCAGCTCCGTTACAAGCCGTGGTGGATTGCACAGCATTTGGCCGCACCTGCCGCATACAGCAAAACATCCGCCTCTCACGGTTTGGATAATTATTTTGTCGATCACGCCACAAAAACCGGAAAAGAGATCGCCGGGCTCGAGTCCGTCAATGAACACGTGGCAGTGATGAGCGGATTGTCCGATCGCGACGGCGAGTTCATGCTGCAGGATGCCATCAGTCAGCCGAACAATGGCGAAAGGGAGTTCAGCAGGATGTACAAGGCGTGGCGCAAGGGCGATACCAATGCGCTGTGGGCAGGCGACGTCAACCTCCGCACAAAGGCGCCAAGGATCGCGGCGCGTTTTGTCGATGATCGCAATGTAAAATGGGTTCCGAGAATCGAGGCAGAATTAAGAACCGGGAAGCCGACGGCGATTGTCGTCGGGGCGCTTCACTTCTCCGGACCGCACAGCGTCATCCTGCTGTTGCAAAAGCGCGGGTACGTGATCGAGCAGCTGTAACAGCGGACGGGCAGGCGTCCTGCGTGCCGGCAAGAGCGTTCGCGAGATCGCGAACATATTGTGTGAGTTTCCACAGGGACGCGGGTTCTGCACACTCGTGAAGATTGTTTCGCCGCGAGGCAGAAGCCAAGTCGCCGCGGCGACCACTACTCCTGATTTGCGGTCAGCCCTTCAACGGAACTGCGTTTGAGAGGTCTAATTCGCTTGAACAACCAGGAGCCAGTCATTTTGTTTTCAAAATCATGAAATCATTCATCGCCACCAGCATTTCGCTTCTCTGTGCAGTTGCTCTTTTTGCCCAATCGAAGCCGTCGCAACCGGGAGGACCGGAGCATCAGGGGCAAATCACAACGTCAAACGAACAGAATCCAAAGCCGATCGATTCGAGCAATTTCGATGCGTCGATGAAACCGGCCGACGATTTTTTTCTCTACGCGAACGGCGGTTGGATCAAGCGCACTGAGATTCCGCCGGAGTACACGCGCTGGGGAAGCTTTAACGAACTGATCGAGCGCAATAACGATGCGCTTCACGTGATCGCGAAGAAAGCGCAAAACACCAAAGTCGATCCACGAATGGCGCCCGAACCGCAGAAAGTCGGCGATTTTTACGCCAGCGGCATGGACGAGAAAACGATCGACGCATTGGGAGCGAAACCGCTCGATGATGAATTCAAAACGATCGCCGCCATCAACGATCGGAGTGCATTGCTGAAGGAAATTGCGCATCTCCATTCCATGGGAATCCCCGTGCTATTCAATTTCGGATCGAGCTCCGATTCGAAAGACAGCACACACGAGATCGCGCAGGCGGTTCAAGGCGGCCTCGGTTTGCCGGACCGCGATTATTACACAAAGACGGACGAGGCTTCGAAGAAGTTGCGTGACCAATACGTCGATCACGTCGCCAAGATGCTGACGCTGGTCGGCGAACCAACGCCAGAGGCGCAGGATGAAGCCAGGAAGATTCTGGCCCTGGAGACGAAGCTCGCCCAGTCGTCACGAACTCGGGTCCAACTGCGCGATCCGCAGAAGAACTACAATAAGATGCCGGTGCGAGAGTTGCAGGAGCTGACGCCGAACTGGAACTGGAGCGATTACTTCAATGCAATAAACCTTCTCGCGCCGCAGAACGTTAACGTTCATCAGCCGGAATTTTTCAAAACGGCGGATCAAGTCTTCAAGGAAACACCGCTGGACGATTTCAAAGCCTACCTACGCTGGCACCTGATCGACGCAACGGCGTCGGATCTGTCGAAGAATTTTGTGGATGAAGATTTCAATTTCAAAGAGCGAATCTTGCGGGGCGCGCAACAGATCAAACCGCGCTGGAAACGCGTGATCGAGTCCGAAAACGGCGCAATTGGCGAGGCACTGGGCAAGCTTTACGTCGCTTACAATTTTCCACCCGAGGCAAAAGCGCGCGCGCTCGAAATGGTCGACAATTTGAAGGAAGCGCTGGCCGACCGAATCAAGACGCTCGACTGGATGGATCAGCCGACCAAAGAGCAGGCCTTGAAGAAACTTTCTGCGATGCAGGTGAAAATCGGGTACCCCGACAAGTGGCTTGATTATTCACTGTTGACCATTGATCGCGGCCCATACGTCTCGAATGACATCCGGGCGTCGCAATTCGCAACTACGCGCGACCTTAACAAGATCGGCAAACCGGTCGATCCGACAGACTGGGGCATGACACCGCCCACAGTGAATGCGTACTATTCACCGAACCGCAACGAGATCGTTTTTCCTGCCGGCATTTTACAGCCCCCTTTCTTCTATGCGAATGCGGATGATGCCGTGAATTACGGTGCCATCGGCGCCGTGATCGGCCACGAAATGACGCACGGTTTTGACGATCAGGGGCGACAGTTTGATGCCAATGGAAACTTGCGCGACTGGTGGTCCGCGCAATCGGCGAAGGAGTATGACAAGCGTCGCAAGGCAGTCGTCGCGCAGTACAATGCGTATGAGGCGCTGCCGGGATTGCACGTAAATGGCGAGCTAACTCAGGGCGAAAACATTGCGGACATCGGCGGCGTGAAGCTCGCCTACGCAGCGTTACAGAAGGCGCTCGCAAAACATCCCGAAGAACGCACAAAGAAAATTGACGGCTTCACGCCGGAGCAACGTTTCTTCCTCTCATTTGCAGCGATCTGGCGATCGAAGATTCGCGACGAAGACCAGAAGTTACGTTTGACAACCGATCCACATTCGCCGGCGCACTTTCGTGTGAACGGGCCGCTATCAGACTTGCCGGAGTTCCAGCAGGCGTTCAATATTTCCGGTAATTCACCAATGGTTCGACCTGCCGACAAGCGCGTGAACATCTGGTAAACGAATCTCGCACGACCACCACAATGGTGACAACGAGGTTGGACAGAAGCATGAGATAAGGCTGGCTCGTCGTATCCTTTGGGAACTCCCTGCAAGGCTTAGTCCTTCGCGATTTTTCCACCCCAACTCAAAATCTTCGCTTTCGCCCCGGCGGCCTCGGCTTCCTTGATGTTGCCAGCGCGATTGTAAAACAGCGAAAGACTTGTCCAGCCGATTTGGTCGTTAGGCCGCAATTCAACCGCGCGTGTGCCCGCTTCGATCGCTTCCTCGAACCGCCCGAGCTTCATCAGCGCCATTCCGAGCGCGTGCCAGCCATCGAAGAAATCGGGCGTCATCTCGACGCAGCGGCGGTATTTTTCCACCGCGCTTTCGAGATCCCCTACCGCTAGGTCGCCATTGGCCGCGTCGAAAATTTCATCAACAGAATGCTCTGTCATGTCGAGCGAAGCGAGACATCTCTGACTATTCCCGCTGAGGGGTTAAGAAACGAAAACTGAGATTGAAAGCCTGGCCTCGCGGAGTCCCTCCGCTGCGTTGCAGCTTCACTTCGCTCAGAATGACACAGAACTGTAATTAGTGTCCATTCGTGCAATTCGTGGTTATCCCTTCTTAAATTCCAAACCTGCTGCTTGCTGCCGGTCGTGCAACCATTCGACGAGAACGATCCGCTCCTTGTTATCCAGGATTCTCTTTTCGAACGCCGCCTTTTTCTCACCGACCGTCGCGCCATCGAGCGGCTCTCGCCTTTCCAGAATGGCGATGGATCCGTCAACACCAGAAGGCAGAAAGTCGGTAACGTCGCCGGGCTTCAGAAATGCCACAGCATCTTTTAGTGTCAGAAGTTCGGCCGCCTCATTCTTCGGCTTCTTGTCTTCACTTTTTGCCGCTTCCTCTTCGATCAGGGAAAACGCCGGGAGCGCCTCAGGTTTTACGCCGGCTCTTTGAATTGCGGCTTCAAGCGGCTGGTCGGATTTTTTGGCTTCCCGGAGTTGTTGCACTAGCTCCGCGCCTTTGGTTGACATTAACTCCCGCGACCGCGCTTTCTTTAGCGCGTCCACGATTTTTGGTTTGGCCTCCTCGACCGTGAGCGGTCGCGCCTCAGTGGTTCCAGTGAGATGCAAAATATAAAATCCATTCGCCACTTGAACGGGGTCGCTGTTCGGTTCTTGTGCCGACAACTTGAACGCCGCGGGGCCAAGTTGTGGATCGACCTTTAATTGCTGGTCGGGCTCGGCTACGGTGAACTCGCTAGTCTCATGCAGTGGCAATTGAAATTTCGCAGCCGCTTGCTTGAAGTCCGCGTCCTTTTGCAGCATCGCCTGCGTGAAGTCGGTTGCGCGATCGGCCAGTTTCTGTAGCGCCTCGATCCGCTCCTTGCCCGCCAACTTCTTCTCTTCGTCCGTCAGCGTCAGTTGAATAAACTCAACCTTGCGCTTCTCATCGGTTTTGAGCTCGGATTTGTGGGCGTCGTAATACTTCTGCACGTCTTCGTCATTGATTTTGACGTCCTTATCGAAATCAGAAGCGTGAAATCGAATCACGCTGACGTAGAATTTGTCGTAACCACGCCGAAAATTCTCATCCAATTCATTCTTGGACAGCGAAACGCCGGCCGCCAAAAGGTCTTGGATTTCGTTCAGAGAAATCTGATCGCGCACCAGTTGTTCGATGTGTTCTTCAGAGAGACCCAGCGGTGCCAGCCCGTTCTGCACAAGATCGTTGAACTTCTTGATGTCGAAGCCCGAGTCACCCTGAAAAGCCGGCAGCTTGCGTACCACATCTGCAATTTCAGAGCCACTGGGACGTAGTCCAAGCCGGTCTGCTTCGTGCCGCAGGACCAGCAAGTTCACGATGAATTGGACGCCGGCCTGATTCTGGTTCATTCCGGCACCTGCCGTCATTGTCCCCACAAACTCAGACATGCCGAGGGCCTGCGCCAGACTGAGAAGCCGCACAAATTGCTGTGCTTCCAACATCGAAACATTCCGATCATAGATGCGAGCGAATTGATCGGAGCGCATCGCGCCGTAATCCGGCCGTTGCACAAAATAGAAAATGAACGGGATCGCCAGAATCGCGATCACGATCATCAGCCAGTCCTTGTGCCTGCGCAGTAACTTCATCATAACGGATGAAAATTGTAGTGGCGGCGAAGCCCGGCCGCAAATGTTGTCGCATGGATGGGGGGATAAAACATAAGAGTTCCTGTCTCAGCGTCCTCACTCACTTCTCAGCATTTACCTATCACTTCTCTCGATGCAGCTCACTGGCCATTTCCTGGATTAATTGCCACGCTTTGCGCAAATGTTTTTCGGTCGTCAGCACATTGCCGAGACCGATCCGCATTACTGTTTGGCCCTGCAATTTGGTCTGCGTGAGATAAGCACGGCCACTGGCGTTGATTCGCTCCACCAGCTCGCTGTTCAATTTGTCGAGCTGGTCCGCCATAGCCGGGGATGCCAACCCCGGCCCGGCATCACCCATGCCGGCCACAAAACGAAAGCAAACCACCCCCATACTGACCGGCGCCCCGAGCTCGAAGCGAGCGTCGCTCTTAATCCATTCAGCTAAAACATTGGCGAGCCGGATACATTCGCGAAGACGCGCGGCCATTCCTTCACGGCCAAGGCTGCGGAAGATTACCCACGCTTTCAATGCGCGAAACCGGCGACCAAGTTGGATGCCGTAATCCATGTAATTCTTCTGCACCTCAACCGTGTCGCCCCGCAAATATTCCGGCACAAGCGTAAAGACGCGGCGCAGCCGCTCGAGATCTCGCACATAAAGCACGCTGAAATCGAGCGGGACAAAAAGACTTTTGTGCGGGTTCACGACGATGGAATCCGCTTCGCTCCAATTGTTAGTCAGCGCTTTGTTCTCTGGCAGTATCGCAAACCCAGCGCCGTAAGCACCATCGATGTGAAGCCACATCTTGTTTTCGCGGCAAACGCCTGCGATTTCAGGAACGGGATCAACGCTCGCGGTCGATGTAGTGCCGACTGTTGCGAGCACCGCCAACGGCCTAAACCCGGCGCGAACGTCACGCGTAATGGCATCGGATAATTCGCGCACATCCATGCAGAAAGCGGCATCCGTCGGGACGCGCTGCACATTTCCCTCACCTAATCCCAATGCAATTGCCGCTTTTTCGGCCGAACTATGCGCTTGATCAGAAGCGTAAATGCGCAACACAGGCGCGCCGACGCCGACCAACCCCCGCTTGCGCGTCGAAGGGGCAGCCTCTTCACGCGCCGCAGCGAGCGCGTGCATCACACCCACCGATGCTGTGTCATACACGACACCTCCAAATTCCCGCGGCAAACCCATCCATTGCCGGATCCAATCGATCACCAGCGTCTCCAGTTCGGTTGCGGCTGGACATGTGCGCCACGTCATCGCGTTCACATTCAGTGGCGCAGTTATGACTTCCCCGAGAATCCCAGGAGCAGTTGTGGTCCATCCGAAATAGCCGAGAAACATGGGGTGACTCCAATGCACCATGCCCGGAACGATGATGCGATTCACATCGCTCAGAATTTCCTCGAACGGTTCACCTTCCTCAGGTGCGCAATCAGGCAGCTGCGCGCGGATCGCGCCGGGCTCATCGTCAGGCGCCACCCGTAGCTGTTCGATTTGTTCGCGAAAATCGGCAATCCAGTCTGCCAACTTGTGCAACTGTTTCCGGAATTCCTCCGGCGAAGTGTCGCCGATTGATTGTGGATCTTTCATCGTCTTTGTAGCCGCCGACCTGGACATGATTAACATATCAGTGCCACGCTTCCCATAGGGAAGCGGCTACAGCTAAAACGCAAAACCAAAACTGAAATGGAACGCGCCGAAGTTTTCGTACTTGTGCGGATCGGGATTCACTCCGTAATCGATACGAAGCGGACCGACCGGCAACTTGTACCGCAAGCCCGCGCCGATCGCATAGCGCATATCGTTCAGGCCAATGTCTTCCGAGTTCGGCAGAAGGTTGCCCGCATCAGTAAAGATGGCGCCCTGCAGTTCGCCGAAAATTGGGAACGTGTATTCAACATTAAAAACCGTAAGAAATTCGCCGCCGACCGGATGGCCATGATTATCGTGCGGCCCAAGATCGCGCTCGGCAAAACTGCGAACTGTGGTGGCACCGCCGTTGAAGAAGCGCTCGTCGATGGGAATGTCGGTCGCTTCGTTTGCGCCACTGGCTGTGAGCGAATTGATAATACCGGCGCGCGCGCCAAAAGCGATCGAGGACTGCCGCAACCAGCGCTGCAATGGTGTGCCTGAGCGCTCGACTCCGACTACACCCCCCGCAAGCGGTTTGGGTCCAAACGGAAGGTAATAGCCAACTTTCATCGTGCCCCGGAGAAATTCGATATCGCTGCCGAGCGCACCCGGAGCGAAATCCGCAGTGTTGTTGATCAGGAAACCGCGCGGCGTCACGTTCGGGCTCTCACGCATATCAAGCGTGTTCGTTAGGCCGATTGTGTTCACTAAATAATTCGTCGTCGGTCCCAGAAGGAACGCCGGTCTGATCTCGGAGTCGGTGATTTTCACATGACGCACAGCGAAGACCAGGCCAACTTCATCATGTTTCGTAATTTTTCGGGTAAACTCAAAGTGTCCGCCCAGTTCGAATTTCGAGTAGCCATCGAAATCGAAAGTAAAGGCGCTTGCTCGCGCCCGGAAAAAGATGTTCGTGTCCAGGAAGAACGGATCTTCGTACAGGATTTCTCCCCGATAGCTGCGTTGCGAAACCTCGATCATTGCAGATCCCGCACGGCCGGTGCCGAACAGGTCGAGATCGCCCACCTGCACACCGCCAAGTGCGCCTTCGTACGTATCGAATCCACCCCAAAAACCAAAGTTCTTGCTCTTGGCTTCCTCGGCCGAGATATCCAGTCGCAATAAATTCCCCTCAACCGGCACCGGTTTGATTTGCAGTACGTTGAACAGGCCGGTCTTCATAAGCGTGCGAAATCGTTCATCCAAAATATCCGGGCTGTACGTTTTCCCGCTCAATCTGCTAAATCGTTTCGATACAAAACCGGGATGCAACCGCTGCAAGCCATTTACGGTCACACCATCGAAATGATAGATCGGCCCCGTCGAGATTGAGATTTCAACTGGCACACGGCCGTTCACTGCCTCTTCCGGCACTCCGTTGGCCTCGATGTTCACGCCGTAATAGCCGCGTTTTTTGAAATATGCCTGGAGGCGCCGTGGAATATCGTCCAGACGCGCGTCGGTATAAGGCTGCTGCAACAGATCGGTCATCTGCCCGCGGAGTGTCTCCGGGTCGTAGATGGTGTGTCCCGCAAAGGAGATTCGTCCGAAGAAGTATTGCCGCCCCTCGTGGATCGGAACGACGACGTTAACCTCAGTGCTTTGGCCCTGAAAATCGAACCGCGGCTTATCGACTACCGCATTCAGAAAACCATCCGCCAAATAAAAACGTTGCACGAGATGCACGCCTTCCTCCATATCGGCGGCCACAAAAGGAAACTGTTTTTGAAGACTCGAATATCGCTCGCGAGTCGGCCCAATCATGTACTCCAAAAGCTTGTCCGCAGGCTCGTGGACGTTTCCGTCGAAGATCACGGTGCGAAGCATGAACCGCGGACCCTCGTTGATATCCAGACGTACGCGACTCGGAGATTCGATCACGTAACGTACATCCACCTTCGCGTAACCGTGTTTTCGGTAAAAGACCTCAAGAAAGAAAGCCAGATCGTCCGCGCGGGAGGGACTTAACCCGAAATCCTCGATCGTGGTGATCTCCTCCTTTAACGCGGTCTGCAACTCCTTTTCCTTGAATGCCTGATTGCCTCGAAATTCGATGATGCTTGTTTGCTTCGCGCGTCTCTCTTGTGCCTTTGCGACCGCTCGCTCCGCTTTCTGCCGCTGCTCGGGTCGCACGACATCGACGGCGCTCTGCGCTGCGACTTCAAACGCAAGGGCCACGCTTCCAAGACAAAAGATGACCGCGCGTCGCATGTCAGCGAAACCGAATCAGATACTTTAATCTACCCCGAAAATCACCTCGGACCCCGACGTCCCCAGTGAGCACGAGGTGATCGTCGATCTTGAATCGCACCGTAGCCTGCTGCTGGCCAGTTCGTGGATCGACTGTTCCTAAATCCAAATCCAGCCGATTAAAAACCGTATTGCTCTGAGTGGGTTGGCCTTTCTTGACAATTTTGCGGTAAAGTTGCTGAATCAGCAGCATGGCGGCACGCCCAGCAAGAACGTTTGTTCCTGATAGTTCCTGTCTGGTCGCGCCCGTGGCGATCAAGGAAATAATTTCCTCTTGTGCCAACGGCGGTTCGCTGCTGAAAATCGCCTGAGGTGACTCCACAGTTCCATAAACATAAACCCGGACCGTGTAATCGCGGATGACCGAGGTGCCTTGGATACTGATGTTGGGATTCAGAGAATCGCTGGGATTGAAAGTGAGCAACCCTTGAGAGACATTGAGCCGACTAAAAGGCAATGTCGCTTCAACGTTCTGCAGCTGTACCACGCCCTGCAGGCCCGGATGCAACCCCGTCCCGGTCAATTTCAGATCGACGGTCGCTCCACCACTCGCCAGGTTCCCGCGAATCTCCACCGGACTTTTGGTTGTGATTGTTACGTCAAATCTCCAGTCGCGAAGCGGCGGCGTAGTCACAGATAATTCCGGAGTTGCGGCGGGCGGCTGCGGCGGAGGCCGGCCTGGTAAACCGATGGGAATAAGCTCGATGTTCTTGAGAATGTGACTGTCTGTCAATGCGACGTTGCCGGTGACAGTCGCCGAAGCAAGTGGACCGCTTACCCTGATGTCGGCGTCCGCCCGCATGGTAAGCGTGTCGTTGCGTGCAACCAGTGCGCTTCCGGCTTTTAATTGCAAATCCAGAGTCGGCTGCGTCAATTTTGGAAACGTGATCCGGCCGCCCGCCGTAAACGAGCCTCCGGCCAGCTCGCCGCCAAAGCGCTCCAGCGAAAGCATGTCTCTGGCAAAAACAAGGTGCGCGTCGAACGTTCGCAGCGCGGGAATCGTTGCATTGGCAAAACGCGCCACATTCACCTTAAAATCGGCCGCGCCATTCAACACAGGGCGGCCAATCGTTCCGTTTACATCGACATCCATTCCAAGCTCGCCATCCAACTGCTGGATCTCCGGGACAAATTGGCGAACAAAATTCACCGAGCTGCGCGGGAGCCGCGCTTTCGCAGTAACTGGCGTATCGTCGGGCAACCCTCGAGCGCGGACAATCTTGGGCACATCCAAAGGCATGCTGGCGCTTATCTCCAACGGCTGGATCCGCGCCTGTTGCAGTTTGCCCGAAGCCGTCAACCGGGCCTGTGCGACCTGCGCGGTCAACTCGAAACTTGCCGGCTCCATTTTTGGCCATTGTGCGTTTCGCAAATCCTGCGCTTGCACAGAGAGCCGCGCATTCAAATCTGCAACTGTTCCGCTTGCATCAAGGCTCGCGTTAACAACGCCGGAAATCGGTGATTTGATTCCGAGGTTCTCGGCCAACTTCTTTACGTCAAGATTCTCCACCTGGACCGTTGCAGACACCTTGCCTGATGACGGAATGAGTTGCGCGTTGGTCCCGAGATTGCTCCACACAAATGGAATAGAGACATACCCGGATGCGAACTTGGCCTGCCCCTGATCAAGTTGAATCTTGTCGATCTCAAGTCTGTCCCCCTTCGCTCGGGCAATGGCCTGGAAGTCCATCTTGTCCGTTGTGAAAGAAATCGTCGGCACATCAAGACCTTCCGGGGAGTACGAGGCGTCGACGTTGGCATGCAGCCCTTGCAAATTTTCGTAGCGAGCTTTTTCAAGAACCAGCTTGAGATTTCCGGAATTCTTCCAAGGAGCGACCCCGAACGCTTTCGAGGTCGATTTCGAAGCTGACGGCTGGGAAGCCGTTACGCCCTGCCCGTTACCTTCCCAATCCAGCTGAAGTGAGCCTGCCAATTGCGTTTGATTGCCGAAGGCGCGCAGGAGCGGCTCCAGCACGGCCAAATTCGCAATATGCGCGGACACGTTGCCGTTGTAGTCGTAAGGGGGCTGCAGACCAAGCGTTCCTTTAGCGTTAGCGAAATCGGTATTGTTCAGGATTGCGCTGCCCTCGTTGAGATGGACCACATTGTTGGCGATCGAAGTCTGGACGCGTAGCCGTTGCACAAGCAAATCCCGCATCTTGAGATCCGAGCCGGAGATCGAGAACTCTCCGCCGGTGCCCCCTTGTTTACGCTCGATGTGTCCGGTCATCTCCAGCGATCCGCTCATTTTGTTGGGAGAATCGGCCACCCAAAAGTCGCCTGCCTGGGGAGCGTTTAAGGCGACATCAAATTGCACAGGCTGCGACAACGCATTGCCGAGATGCTCCGGAAGACGGTAACGGCCGCGAACGGTCAGTTCGTTTTGATTACGCCGCAGGCTCAACCGGTCGAGTCCGAGGTTATCGTTGCTTCCGTTGATCGTTCCTTCCACTGAATCGAAGACGTAGTCCCGATAACGTATGCTGGTTGCACTGAATTCCATAGCCGTGCGAAGATCCGCGAACCACGGCCTTCCTGCTGTAGCCGGCGGCGCTGACGCCGGTCGGGTTTTGCGGGCAGCAATCACCTTGGAGGCGCGGACAGTGGCACTTAGCTTGTCGATATTCCCATCCGAGAAGCCGATTGCGGCTCCAGTCACGTTGAAGTTTGACTGTAGATTTACATCTACAATATCGAGTTTGCCTTCGAATTGAATCGAGCCGGTCAGTCCCAGGGAACTTTCGGCTGTCAATTGTTCCAGATCAGGCAGCCTGCCCGACACTTGAAAACTCGCTGGCGTCCGGCCAAAGCCTTCGAATGTCTCCGGTAAGTCGATTACCCCGTGAAGATGAAACTCGTTCTGGTTCTGAATAATATCGGCTGATCGTAACGTCGCTTTTCCCTGCCCTGCAGAAATCTCAACGGTTCCCGTTTTAAAATTGACTCCCGGCAGATGCGCGTTGCTCACCCGCACCGACATCGTGCCACTCCACGTGCGAGGCGCGCCGATCGCCCCCGTGCCGTCGAGAGCGAAGCGCTCAATTTCGCCGGAAAGGTAATCGTCCGGAAGGAACAGGAATTTGTTGAGCGAGCCAATCGCAATTTTCTCGGCGTCCACATTGGTCTTCAAGCTCAGAGAGGATTCCGTCTGACTCAACGCAACTGAGGCCGATAATTGGCCACCGCCAAAGATGGAATCCAGTTTCGCCACCAAAACATTGGAATCGATATGGGATGCATCCACCTGCAACAGCCGGATCTGTATCTGATCGGTGAGAACCAAATTCCGCAGAACAAGATTCTTGCGCGTATAGGAAGTTTGTCCGGAAAGTTTTGACCAACTGTCGCCTGACGGGAGTTGCAATCTTCCGATTCGCAGCTCGCCCGGAGCGCGCGGATTTAAGTCAAGGTCAGCATGCTCGATTACAAAATCCTCCGGACTGCTTCTTACAATAAGCGTCGCGTCTGTGATTCGAATCCGATCGGGAAATATGGTCGGTAATTCGAGTTTTTGCTTTGGACGCGGTTTGGGCATCGGCGCTCTTGCAGGATTCAACACCAGTTGGGCGTCGCGCACGTCAACGTCCTGCAAAAGATTCGAGTGCCCATGCCACAGGAGCCCGAGCAAACTGTAATCGACATACAACGAACCGATATCGACTGACTCTATAGAGGAAGGCCCGGTGGCAACCGCGTGGAGATTTCGAACCGTAAGGTAGCTCAGTGGCTCGCCCTCGAGCCGGAAGTCCACCTTCAAATTCTGCTTGCTGGCATAGCGAATCGCGATCTGCCGGACGACCACCCGCAAAATTGGCCCGTGAAATACGGTCAGGAGCGCCACGCATACAGCAACGCCAATCATCACGCGACGCCAGATATGCCCGGGGCGCCGCTTTTTTGATTGATCGCCCTGAGGCACAGGCAACTCTATTGGCGCTCCCTCATGCAGCAAAGCGCAAATGGGGCGTAGCCCCACGTGGCTTCATACTCAAGCATTGCGTATTACGAGCTCTCGCGTCACGCTCCTGAATCGCAAAGCGATGAATCCCGACAAGCTGTTTGATTATCTCGAAGGCCGGTTACCGCCGAAAGAGCGCGCTACTTTGGAGGAGCGATTAATGTCTGACAAGCAGTTGCAACGCGAACTGGCTGTGGCGCGTCAGATTCACGGGGAAATGCGCGGTGATTCACGGGAGGTTGTATTGCCACGGCCAGAGGAAGTCTCGGAGGAGGGCCGGAAAATGGCGAATCGCATAGGGGCCGCATTCATGGTTCTGGTTTTTGTAAACGTCGGCATCGGTCTGTGGTTTATCTTCAAGCACGAGAGTAGCAATCCGAACCGGCCACTGCTGGAGGCGCAGATGCGCGAACAGATCGCGAAATCGATCGAGCGTGCGGCGGCGACGCTCACGCCAGCCCTGAACCCATTTGGCGTAAGCGAAATCACAATCCCAGCCGAAAACGGTAAACTTGATGCTGTTGCCGACGAAGTGGTCGCGATCGCCTCTCGATTGCGCGGTTCCGCGACGAAGGGGCTTCAAGACGCTAATCACCTCAGTATTCTTGTCGATGTGCCGTCAAATCGGGAATCGAAATTTCGCGCGGCGATTGTGTCGCTTGGCGGAGGTACCTCCGCACAGCCGGGGTCAACGCCCCCGGCTACAGCATCCCCCGCCACAGTTCCGTCTGAGTCAACGCCTCTGGCTACAGAAAGAAAAAGCTTCGTCGTGCAGATCGTGGAGGGATCAGCAGAAATGCAAAAATGAATGCGACCAGGTTCCCCAAGGAGCGGCGGTCTCCAGTCCGCCGTGTCTTCTCTTCAATCTGTCACGGACTTTATGCGATGCACGTTGCCCGTCTTGCTACGGATGCGATAACCAAACTCAAAGCCCAAACCTGGCGGCGGACTGGAGACCGCCGCTCCTTGTAAGGTGATTGCGGTGACGTTCGCCTTGCCGGCCGAAAGCTCGGAATTCTTGCGCCGGCTCGCAAATAAATCTCAATCGGATCGCAACGGCGTCAGAATCGTTCGCGGCAACATCGGCGATCGCGAGGTTGAAGTGGTGCATACCGGCGTCGGAGAAAAGGCTTGTAAAGAACGGCTGCAAAAATTTCTCGAGAACCAGAAGTTTGACCTTTTGATCAGCTCTGGATTTGCAGGCGCACTAAACGACGAATCTGAGGTCGGCGACGTTTTGCTGGCAAAAAATTTCTCGACGATCGAGTTGAACAAGAACCGCTTGTCATTTCCAGAGTTGCGTATTCGGTACTGCCGATCTGATAACGCTACCCCACTTGATTGATTCCACTGAAGAGCGAAACAAAATCGCTCACTCCTCAGGCGCGGCCGCGGTGGATATGGAGACGGAATTCATCGCGCGTGCCTGCGCGGAACACGGTATTCCGTTGCTCTCGCTTCGGATCATTACCGATACACCGCGTCAACCGTTCCCTGCCCCGCCGGAGATTCTGTTCAATATCGAACAGCAGAGGACTGACATGGCGACCCTGGCAACATTTCTCGTTGCGCATCCCGGTTGCGTTCCGCAGCTGGTTCAATTCACAAGAAGGATCGCAGCCGCACGAAAGATTCTCGCGAACGCGCTTGTTGCGATTCTTGGTGAGTTGTAGCCGGGGGCGTCGACCCCGGCAGCCGCGATCACCGATCACGGCTACAGTTTTGCAGGCTCGATGTGGACCAATACATCGGCGACGCGAGAGTCGCCTTGCTGGATCGCGGCCTTCACGCGATGGGCGATGTGGTGCCCTTCGTGCACGGAAATGTTGCCGTCCACGCCGACATGTAGATCCACGTAATAATCCAAGCCCATTTTGCGGGCGTGGCATTTCTCTACCTCGACCACTCCGGAGACTGAGCTGGCGACCGCGCGAATGGACCTGACAATTTTGCCACCTGGCGCAGTGTCCATAATTTCATAGAATGCTGGGCGTGCGAGGCGAATGCCGTTTGCCGCGATCAGTACGCAGGCAACAAGTGCCGCCCAGTTATCGGCGCTTTGCCATTTCTTCCCGCCGATCAACGCCAGAGAGATGCCGATGAACGCCGCAATGGAAGTCATTGCATCCATTCGATGATGCCACGCGTCGGTCTTGACTGCGGTGCTTTCAACTTTTCGCCCAAACCGGATCGTGTAACGGTACAAACCTTCCTTGATCATCACCGTGACGACCAAGACTACCAGCGTCCACGGAGCGGGTGCGTGGTGGGGCAGGAAAATTTCACGCACACTTTGGATTGCCAGACCGATTGCGGCGGTTAAAACACCGACTGCAACAATGACCGCCGCAATCGGCTCAGCCTTGCCGTGACCGTATGGATGCGTCTGGTCCGGCGGTCGCGCGGCAACAGTCAATCCTCCCCAAATCACAATCGATCCGCCAACATCCAACGCCGATTCAATCCCGTCGGCGATCAACACGTAGGCGTGACCTATGACACCCGCCAGAATTTTTGCCGCTGCCAGGAAAACGTTGACGAACAGGCCAAACAGAGCGAGCCGCGCGCCGGTTCGCCAGACCGACTTATTCCCTCCTCTGCCCCACGCGGGAGTTTGCACATTCTGATCAGACGCGTCAGCTTGCGGTGGCATCGATGAACAAAACTATAAACGCAGCCGTTTACGAAAAACACGGAAATCCGGCGGACGTATTGCATGTCGAAACGCGCCCTTGGCCGACTCCAGCCGCAGGGGAAGCGGTTGTCCAAATGCGAGCGGCGCCAATCAATCCAGCTGACCTAAATCAGATCGAGGGAAAGTATCCGGTGCGACCGGCGCTGCCTGCCACGCCGGGATTCGAAGGCGCCGGAGTTGTTGTTGAGCTCGGCACGCAGGTGAAAGGCCTAACGACCGGTGCGCTCGTGATTCTGCCGCATAACGTCGGCACATGGCGCGATGCGGTCGCAGTGAAAGCGGAAGAGCTGGTCGTTGTGCCCGAGGCAATCGAGCCTGTTCAGGCGGCGATGTTAAAAATCAATCCGCTTACCGCGTGGCGATTGCTGCACGATTATGTCGATTTACAGAAAGGAGACTGGCTGATTCAAAACGCCGCGAATTCCGCAGCGGGTCGAGACGTCATCCAAATTGCCCACGAGCTCGGTTACAAGACAGTCAACGTCGTTCGCCGCGCGGAGTTAATTGACAAATTGCGCGCAGAAGGCGGTGATCTCGTTTTGGTCGATGGCGAAGGTCTTCGCGAAGAAGTGAAGCGTGCCACGAGCGGGGCGCCGATTCGTTTAGGCCTAAATTCCGTCGGCGGCGACAGCGCCCTGCGTCTCGCTAATTGTCTGGCTTTCGGCGGCACACTCGTGAGCTTTGGCGCGATGAGTTTGCAGCCTCTGAAAATTCCGACCGGGCTTCTCATTTTCAAAGACCTGCGATTTCGCGGCATTTGGATCAACAAATGGTACGATAACGCCACTCCGTCGGAGCGAATGGAGACGTTTCGACCGATTTTCGAAATGGCCACGCACGGGCTATTACAAACAAAAGTGGACAAGACTTATCCGCTGACGGAAGTCAGCGCCGCAGTCGCACACGCTGCACAGGGCAAGCGCAGCGGCAAAATCATTCTCGAATTTGAATGAACTCACAATTCTATCGATTGGTAGGGCGGGCAGTCCTCTGCTCGCCGGTTACAATCCAAAAAATCGGCGCGCACGGAGTGACGCGCCCTACCGGCTTAAGCGGGCATCCCGCCAGCCCGATTTGCGAATTTCCTGCATAGACACGACATTTGTGATCGTGAAAATGCTGCGGTCGCGCTTGGCTCGCACAGTTCTTCTCATCGCACTAGCCAGCAGCAGTGTCGGCGTAAAGCGTATCGAATGCGCGGCCGTTCCTGAACCGGGCGATTTGCGCGGTGCCGGCAACATCACGTTTCCGGTCACGTGCGAGCCTTCAGTGCAATCTGAATTCGCTCGTGGCGTGGCGTTGCTTCATTCCTTTTTTTACGAAGAAGCGCGCCGTGTTTTTACTTCCGTCGCCGAACGGGATCCGCAATGCGCCATGGCTCAATGGGGAATCGCCATGACCTGGTGGCATCCGATCTGGACGCCGCCTACTCCTGACGAAATGCTCGCGGGCAAAGCCGCCATCGAAAAAGCGATGGCGATGAAGGCCGGCTCCGATCGCGAGCGTGGATTCATCACAGCGCTAAATGTGTATTACAGTACGCCGGACGCTTCGATCGCGGGCCCGGTTGGACAATCGTGTCACGGACCAGTTGGATCACGCGACCGGGTGATCGCTTATGAAAAAGCGATGCGCCAGCTCCGCGACAAGCATCCCGACGATTTCGAGGTGCAAACCTTCTACGCTTTCGCTGTCCTCAGCGTTGGCTATTCGACGCCTAACGACGCGACGTTGTCGAAACAACTTGAGGCGGCTGGAATGCTGGAAAAGCTGTGGAAACAAAATCCAAATCATCCGGGCGTGGTTCATTATCTGATCCATTCCTACGATTATCCTCAGCTTGCACAGCGCGGACTCGCTGCTGCAAAAAGTTACGCTTCCATCGCGCCCTGGGTGCCCCACGCACTGCACATGCCCTCACACATCTTTACGCGGCTGGGAATGTGGGATGAATCCATCGCTGCCAATCGAGCTTCATCCGACGCTTCGCGCGCGTACGCTGCTGTGCGACATCGCGACGCGACCGAAGCCGAAGAATTACACGCGCTCGATTACATGGCTTACTCATATCTACAGGAAGCTCAGGACGCCGAAGCGAAAAAGATTGTCGATCTTGCAGCGAGAGTACGGAAAACAAATCCTCAACTGGAATTCAGCGCAGCTTACGCTCTGGCAGCCATTCCGACACGTTACACGTTCGAGCGGAACGATTGGGCGGCGGCAGCCGTGTTGCCTATCCCCGATCTCCCGCACTGGTCTTCATTCCCGTTCATGGAAGCTTTGATTGAATATGGTCACGCGCTCGGACGGGCGCATACCGGCGATCTGGACGGTGCACGCAAGGCGATCACACGTATGCAGCAATTGCGCGATGCGACGAAGGATCCGAAATTTGAATATTTCAAGAGCCATCTCAACCTGCAAATGGAGGCAGCTTCGGCCTGGGTGGCAGCAAATGAGGGTAAGAAAGATGAGGCCATTGGGATGCTCCGGCGCGCTGCGGATGCCGAGGATATTTTAGGCAAGCATCCCGTTTCACCCGGCGCGTTCATTCCCATTCGCGAACAACTCGGCAGTCTGCTGCTGGAATCGGGTCAATCGAAGGAAGCGCAGCGAGAATTTGAAGCCGCGCTCAAAATCTATCCGGGACGGTTCAGAGGACTGTACGGAGCGGCGCAGGCGGCCGAGCAAGCCGGCGACAAGAAAAACGCCGGTCTCTATTATGCGAAGCTCGCTGCACAAACGTCCAAAGCTGGCGCCTCACGAAACGAACTGAATCACGTTCGTGAATTCCTTTCCGCCCAGAGCAAGGCTGCGGCAGATTCGAATGACGTTGCCACTGCTCGAAAGTAACGATACTCCGCGGGAACAGAACTCACCAAGTTCCCCAAATGCTGACGCGGCGTGAATTCATACGCACGGCGGCGCTTTTCGCTCTTGCGCCGCGAATTTTTGCGGATCGCGAACGGGAGACTTGGGTCAATGACGTTCATTCGCAGCTTAATCGCACTCGGGTTCGCGAACTTCTCATGCCGCGTACCAGAGATGAGCTTGCGGAAATTGTGTATTCCGCATCGCGAAGGAGCGTGGCTATCTCCGTTTCGGGCTGCCATCATTCGATGGGTGGCCAGCAGTTTGCCACGGACAGCAATTGCATCGACACACGCGGACTTGATCGAGTGATTTCATTCGATCGAGAGCGCGGTTTGATCGAAGTCGAAGCAGGTATTCAATGGCCAAAACTAATTCGCGCCTATCTGGACGCCCAGGCGAGCAGCGCAAAGCAATGGGGTATTGCGCAAAAGCAAACCGGCGCTGACACATTCACGCTGGGTGGAAGTCTTTCCTCGAACGTGCACGGGCGCGGATTGACGATGAAACCGCTGATCTCCAACATCGAGTCGTTCACCCTCATCAACGGCAATGGAAAATCGGTTCTCTGTTCGCGCGATCAGAACAGCGAATTGTTCCGGGTTGCAATCGGTGGCTACGGACTTTTCGGATTGATCGACACCGTAACGCTTCGGCTTGTTCCCCGGCAAAAATTGCGGCGCGTCGTGGAGATAATTCGCGCAAACGATTTGTCCAAAAGCTTTGAACAACGGATTGCGGAAAAGTTTCTTTACGGCGATTTTCAATTCTCCGTCGACGAAAAGTCGCCGGACTTTTTGCAATGCGGAGTCTTTTCCTGTTACGAACCAATCGGCGAAAATGAGCCAGTTAGCGCAAAGAAGGAGCTACGCGATGATGAGTGGCTGGAACTACTGCGGCTGGCTTATACGGACCGCGAAAAGGCTTTCAAGCGATACAGCGATTACTATCTATCTACGAATGGACAGACCTATTGGTCCGATACGAATCAGCTGAGCGCCTACCTGCCCAATTACGCGCAAAAGATTCGTGAGCGTGTTGGCGGAGAAGAATCAAGCCTGATCATTACCGAAATCTATGTTCCGCGCCCGGATCTTCCCGGCTTTCTCGCCCGCGCCGCAGAGCTGTTGCGATCCAACCGGACAATAGTCATTTACGGTACGGTCCGGTTAATCGAAAAGGATAACGAGAGCTTCCTGGCCTGGGCCAAACAGCCCTATGCATGCGTCATCTTCAATTTGCTTACGTTTCACAGCCCGGCTGCCATCGAAGCTTCGGCGCGCGCTTTCCGCAGCTTGATCGATTTGGCCATGGCTCGCGGCGGAAGCTATTACCTGACCTACCATAAATTTGCGAAGCCCGATCAGGTCGTGGCATGCTATCCGCAATTTAAGCAATTTCTGGAATTGAAACGAAATTACGATCCGACTGAACGTTTTCAGAGCGACTGGTATCGTTATTATCGAAAGCTTTTCGCGAGTTGATGACGAGAGGAGCGCAAGCACGATCCGTTCATGCCGTTTGCCATCATTGCTTTGATTCTGATCCTTGCGCGCGCCATTACTGAACTCTGGCTGAGCGGACTAAACCAGCGTCATGTGCGCGCGCGCGAGAATGAATTGCCGCATGCATTTCGCGGGTTCATTGACGAGGGGACGTATCGCCGTTCGGTTGATTACACTCTGGCAAAGAGCCGCTTTGGAAATATCACTATCGTGTTCGATACAGCACTGCTTCTCGCAGTGCTTTTCAGCGGCGTGTTGCCGTGGGGATTTGAAAAATTCACGACCGATATAGGCACTTCAGCCTGGGCGGTGGCTGGTTTTTTGTTCATCACCGGAATCGCCTTGAGCATTCTCGAATTGCCGTTCGCGTGGTACGCGCAATTCAAACTCGAACAGCGATTCGGGTTCAACACCGCGAGCATAAAAACGTGGGTGCTCGATCGAGTGAAAGGACTGCTGCTCGCGGCGTTGCTCGGCTACCCATTGTTGGTGCTCATGTTGGAACTGGTCGAGCGGACCGGCCCAAGCTGGTGGCTTTGGGCCGCAGCTGCTCTCATCGTGTTTCAGTTGGTCCTGCTGCTCATGGCGCCGGCGATCATCATGCCACTTTTCAATAAATTCACGCCGCTGCCAGAAGGCCCCTTGCGCGAGCGTCTCTTCGCACTGGCGCAGCGTACCGGTTTTCCTACGCGCAACATCGAGGTGATGGACGGCAGCAAACGCTCGCGCCACTCCAATGCGTTCTTCACTGGATTCGGGCGTTTTCGGAAGATCGTCCTGTTCGACACATTGATCGCGCAGCTCAGCGAGCCCGAATTGGAATCCGTGCTAGCGCATGAAATCGGCCATTACAAACAGCACCACGTAATAAAGTTGCTCACCTTTTCCAGCGCCGGCGTGTTTGTGGGATTCGCTGCAATCGCGTGGCTGACGCGTCAGAATTGGTTTTATCGCGCATTTGGGTTCGAGCATCACGCTGGCTTCTCCGCTGCGAATGTCGTCCCTGCGATGCTGCTGTTTGTGCTACTCGCCGGGACAATCAGTTTCTGGTTTTCGCCGTTGCTTCATATTTGGTCACGCCGTTTCGAGTACGAAGCGGATGCGTTCGCGCGTGCGACGATGGAAGAGGCGCAGTCACTCATTCAAGCCCTCCGCAAATTGACTGAGAAAAACCTGAGCAACCTCACCCCGCACCCGCTCTACAGCGGCTTTTATTACTCGCATCCGACGCTGCTCGAACGAGAACAGGCGCTGCGAATGGGCGCTTGACACCAGCGCCACTACAACGTGCCGTGTTCTAAGATGTCGAAAGCGATCGTTGTTGGCGCGGGAATCAATGGCGTTACGACCGCGATCGAACTGAAGAAACGCGGCCATGAAGTGGTGCTCGTGGATACGGGGCCGCTGCCGCACGAGTTGGCGGCTTCGACCGACATCAGCAAGGCTGTACGCGCGGCCTACGGCGCCGACAAGGATTATACGGCGCTGGCTGAACGCTCGATAAAGCTGTGGCACAAATGGAATGAAGAATTCGGCGCGAAATTGTACCACGAAGTCGGCGTCATGTTTGTTCGCCGTACGGAAATGACGCCGGGTGATTTTGAATATGAAAGTTTCAAACTGCTGCAAAAGCGCGGAGTCAAGGTCGCGCGTATGGACACGCCGCAGTTATGGAAGTGTTTTCCGGCATGGAATCCGGAACTCTATCGAGATGGAGTTCTGGAGGTCGAGGCGGGTTATGCGGAGAGCGGTCGCGTTGTCGCGACATTAATCGACCGCGCCAAATCGGCGGATGTGCAGTTACAAGCTGGCAAATTCGCTGCGGTGGATGAAAGCGGCGCACGGGTAAAGGGAATCGTTCTTCGAGGTCGCCAACTCACCGGAATTGCCGCCGATATCGTTGTCATGGCAGTCGGCGCGTGGACACCGTATCTCCTTCCTTTTACGAAGAAGTTCTTTCGCGCGACAGGGCAGCCAGTGTTTCACCTCAAGCCTGCAGAGCCTGAGTTATTCGCGCCCGAACGTTTTCCGGTTTTCGGCGCGGACATTACCACGACCGGTTATTATGGTTTCCCGATTAATCGCGACGGCGTGGTGAAGATCGCAAACCACGGTCCCGGACGGGAAATGTCGCCTGAGTCTCCGGAGCGCGCCGTGACTTCCGACGACGAGAGAAATCTGCGCCAATTTTTGGCCTCGACGTTTCCTGCACTCGCCGACGCGCCGATTGTCCACACACGCGTGTGCATGTATTGCGACACGCACGACGGACATTTCTGGATCGCACGCGATCCGGAGCGCGAGGGATTAGTCATTGCTGCCGGTGACAGCGGACATGGATTCAAGTTTGCGCCCGTGCTTGGCGAAATTATCGCCGACGCCGCGGAAGGAAAAGACAACCCGCTGCTGGAAAAATTTCGCTGGCGGCCGGACGTGCGCGAGGGTTTCGGGGCGGATGTCGCCCGGCTTCAGCCCAGAGAGCGACGGTCTCCAGAACGCCAAGGCGATTAGGAAATCGCCTTTCCTTGAGAAGCGGCTTCTTTCCTGGGATGGCGTTTGAGCAACGTGATTTGCTTGATGCGAGCGGAATCCGACGGGCTCCACGTCGCAACCTCCGGATCGTCTTTGAAAGCGTTGTGGACGAGGCGCCGCTCGTACGAATTCATCGGTTCAAGCTGCAGTGAACGACCGGTAATGCGTACGCGTTCGGCGAGTTCACGCACCCTCTGCACGATGCGATCTTCGCGCATCGACCGGTAATGTTCGCAATCGACGATGACTTTTTCAGCGTTCTGATCTCTGGCTTGTAACAACCGGTTAAGCAAAAATTGTATGGCCTCAAGCGTCTCGCCGTTGCGTCCGACAAGCCGCCGGCTTTCCTCTGTGTAAATCTGCAGCGTCGGATTGCCACCCTCGTTCGTGGTCTCCTCAATTTGCACCACGAAACCGAGGTAACCGAGCATGGTGTCGAGCAGATCTTTCGGCGTCATCATCGTTTGCGTTTTCCAGCGGGAGCAACTTTCTCGAGGATCGGCATGGGTTGTCGTTTGTTCTGATAAAATTGCAGGATGCTGAAAAGATTTTGTGCGGTGTAATACAATGCCAGAGCCGCCGCAAAATTGTAGCAGAAAAATAGAAACATCAGTGGGGTAAACATCATTATGCGGCGTTGAGTGGGATCGCCCGTCTTCGGCGTCATCGCCATAAGCCACACCTGCGTAGCTGCCATCAACAACGGAATGATGTTGATCGGAAAGCCGAGGATAGGCAGATGCGCTACCGTGTCGGGTTGCGAAAGATCGTGTACCCAGAGAAACCTCGCGTTTCGCAATTCCACAGCCTGCGCCAGCATCTGATAAAGGCCGAAGAAAATGGGGATCTGAATCGCCATTGGTAAACAACCGCCCACGGGATTGATGCCATATTGCTTGTAAAGCTTCATCACCTCCTGGTTCATTCGTGTTGGATCGTCTTTGTATTTCTCCCGCAGCTCCTGCATTTTCGGCCCAAGCAAGGCGGTTTTGCGCATTGTTTGGTTCGCCTTGCTTTGGAGCGGCCAGAGTACCAGCCGGACCACGAGCGTCAGCACCAGAATGGAAATGCCATAACTTTTCACCACGCTGTGAATCGTGTTGAGGAAATTGAGCAGAAACTGGCTGACAACTTTGAACAGGCCGAAATTCATGATCTCCGATTCGTTGTGCTCGAGCTGGGCTAACCGGTGATAAATCTTTGGTCCTGCCCAAATCTGGAATCGCGCGTTATAACTTTGACCCGGCTGCAACTGAAAACCGGGCATCCGCGTCGCTCCTTCGATGCCGACCATGTTCTTCTCCGCTAAGACTTCAAACGAACGGCTCCAAATGCCGATGGCTTTCGCGTTCAGAGGCGTGATGATCGTCGCAAAAAACTGGTCCGTCACCGCTGTCCACTCTGCTCCGGCAAAGTTTTCCTGAAAAACGGGTTGTGCCGAATGCTGACCGAAACCGAGAAAGCCGCCGCTGCCCTGAAAAGCACTCACGGTTCTGTCTCTGGCTTTTCCATTGATGTACCACACCAGCCGCGTGTAGTACGGATAATCCCGTGGATGAATCGGAGCGGCCGAACCAAGCGCGACAAAGTAATCGGCTTTTGTATATGGCTGTGCACCGGTGTTCTGAACGTCCACATTGAGTTCGAAAAGAAAATTGTCTTTCTTCTCGCTCGACTGAAGCAGGGAAAATTTCTTTCGTACCAAGATTCCATCCGGCGTGGTGCGCTGGCAGCTGATGCGGCTGTCCGACTCGTGTGAGAACGTAAATTCCCGAAGCGCGGGCTTGGCAGGGTCATCAATCATTGCGCCGATGGGCATGTGCTTCGGAGAATTCAAAATCACCGGCTTGGAGTCTTCGGCGATCTGACTCAGCATCACCGCCTCGGAGACGCCGCCGCCGCGATTCGTCAGCCGCAGCTCGACGTCTGAATTGCGCAACGTCTCAGTTTTTTCGGCGAAACTGGGACCTGAATCAACGCCCTGCGGCGAAGCTTCCGGGGTGGCGAGTGGCGATGGCGATGCCAAGAGAGTCGCCGGCGTCGCGGTTGGCGAACCTTGTCCATGCGCCGCAATCGCTGTACTGGATCTGGGCGCGATCTGTTTTGCCAGATAAAACTCCCAAACAACAAGCCCAACTACACAAAGGCCAACGACAATCCATGCAGTTCGATCCATAAATTTGATTTTGCACGATCAGACGCAATGACGGACGTCACTCTGAGATCCGCCCACCCGGTGCAGCGGCACCGGATCGTACCCATATCCACCCCACGGTTGACAGCGCGCCAGGCGCTTAAGTCCTAACCAGCTTCCGCGGCGGATGCCATGTATCTCCACCGCTTCCAGAAAATATGTCGAACAGCTTGGCGTAAATCGGCAGCCGCAATCAGGACCGCAGAGCAGACGAAGCAATGGCGAAAGCGTGCACTGATAGAGGCGAATAGCAAAACGAACCACTCCTAGCATCAGAGCAGAATAGAAGCGCGCTTCGCGAGGCGCAACAATTCATGTTCCAGGACGCTATACGTTGCGGTCGCGGCTTCGTCTCTGGCAACAAGCACGAACCAAAACCCTTCTCGCAGTTGGTGTTGGTGCCGACGCACAATTTCTCGTAAACGACGTCGGATACGATTGCGAACCACCGCGCCCCCGAGCCGGCGCGATGTAATGAATCCTACACGCCACGGGCCGCAATTCTCCAGCGGCAGCGTGGCCAACACCAACTGTTTCCCACGGCGAGCAACGCCATCTCGTTTCACACGTTCATATTGCGACCGGTGCAGGAGGCGGCGAGCCTTGTGAAACGTCAACGGCCCTCGCGGCGCCATCTCTATTACAATGTTCCGATCACACACCGACTGATCTCAAGACCGTATTCGTTAGTGGTCGCGCCGTCTAACGCGCGATTTCGGTACAGAAGAAGTCTTCCCCCGTAAGCTCGGCGGAAGACTTCTCAAAAAACTCCAGTAGCTTAAGAGCCCGGTGACTGAGCAGGTGATTCGGTTGTTTCCGCCGGCGATTCTGTTGTCGTAGCGGGAGCTTCCGTTTCAGCTGGACTGGTCATTTCAGTCGCAGCAGGCGGAGGCGTCGTGGGAGTTGGAGTTGCCGCCGGAGCGACTGTTTCGGTTTTTTGCTCGCACGCCACGAGGAGCGCGGCGCCAGCCAGAATGCAGATATATTTCTTCATATTAGAAACGCATATTGCTTTATTTGATCAATCGCAGCAAGCGCAGTTTTCGGTAGTGTATCATTTTGAGCGTTTCTTTGACATTGCGATTATTTCAGAAAGGAAAAACCTCCCGCCAAGTGGTTAGCTCGACGGGAGGAATCAGTCGATGGAAAACTACCTCTTGCGTCTCTGACGAATCGGAAACGCATGTCCCGGAGGAGCGACAATCAACTTCTTGGCACGTTTATGCCAGAAGCGTTTTGTCCAGCCCACAATAGGACGAGGGTCTTCTTTCCAACGGTCTGGAAACAATGGAATTTGAGTTCGTATTGTGACCTCCTTTGTGAAGATGCGCCCTCCAAGCTCAAGGCTTGACGCGGGCCGGACACACAGTACATTTTGGAGTTCGTCACACACAAAAGTACGCCCGGTCCGCGCTCCAAGTCCGGGGCGCACGGCTGGGAAACTGTGATGACCGTCGGCGGGTGCAACCGTCCGACGGTCTTTTCTTTCAAAGAACAAAAAAATGCCGCCCAGTCCCGAAAGCCTTACGGTAGGTGGTGCCCTCACGAACACCGGACTGAGCGGCAAATTTTCTAAAAATGTCGTTATCCGTCGGCTTTCGACCGAACGTGCTCGCACAAAGCGCGAGCTCACTGTCGAAGTGAGCGTAAACACACGTAATGGTATTGGCAAGCAAAATCTATCACAACAGGTTGACGACCTCCTCAATTGACCAAACGTGATCGGTCACTCCGGCTTCCATCGCTGGCGTGACGCGAAGCGACTGATGAATCCGACAAAAATTGTAATGCATAAAATGCAGTGCTACGGAATGTTCGTGATTCTCTAATTTCTTTGAGAACGCATTCGTTAGGCGAGTGAAGCGTCGCATTCCCATTCGCATCGTAAGGTCTTGGCGCTCAACAAAGCTGGTGGAAACGTGTTTGAAATCCGGCTTCCCGGTGATTACGCCCTTTCGCGTTCCCATGCACACAGCAGGATCGTAGCGAACTTCCGAGCCTTCCGACTCAGCGCCGTAAATCTTCACGAGCATCGCGTAATCAATGTTCGCGCCGAAAGCATCTTCAACTGCGCTCAAATACGCTCTGTGCCCGTCTGTCGTGAGTTGCACGCGATTGGCCAATCGTCCTCCGGCGAGATCGTGCATAAAGTGATAAGCAGCGCTCGCGTCCCGATTTCCGATGTACCAGCAGGGCACAAGTTTTGTTTCGGCATCTATCGCCGCCCACGTCCAAACATCTCCGTGTCCTTTTGCTTTTTTCTCTGGGCTGGCATTCTTTTCTTTGCAGCCCACAAACGCCCATGCCTCATCGGTTTGCAGCCGGCGGCATTTGAGATTTTGGAAAATTTTATCCTGATACTCTGAACACGCTTTGCCCGCTTCGCAGAGGAGCTTGACGACCGTGTTGATCGCGGTGTCAGTCAATCGTGCGGTTGCACGAATCGAGTTTCACTCACCGAGACAATGGAGGATTCGAGCCCGCTTATTTGTTCCCAATTTGTTCATGGCCTCAAAATGACATATATGCAAAACCTGTCAATCATATTCGATATAAAAAAATGCTATTTTATATAATGCGGTCAAGATTGATTTCAATTTTAAGCTTTTTATTGCAATGTATCTACATTCGATTATTGTCCGACTATGGATGCGGCAAAATTCACGGATAAACGTACCGGGCGCCTGGTTCCGATTCAGCGGCCAGACGACGTGGCGTTTATTCCAAACCCTCTCCCGCCAGCTTGGAATTTTGATGGAGGGCTCTGGCCAGCGCTGGCCGAAGCAAAGCGAGATCTCGGCGAACTGAACGGAATTGCTCAGATGCTCCCTAATCCAGAATTATTGCTAAATCCGCTGCAAAGAGTCGAATCTCTTACCTCATCGCGACTTGAGGGGACGCACGCCACAGCTCAGGAGGTGATGCTGTTCGAATTGAATCCGAAGCAGCCACACAGTGCCACAGACGAGTCGAATGCATGGCTCGAAGTCCATAACTACACTCGCGCTCTGAGATACGGATTCCAACAGCTAGAAAAAATGCCTTTCTGCTTACGCTTGATTAAAGAGTTGCACGCAATCTTGCTCGAAGGGGTTCGCGGAGGCACCACGCAGAAGGGAGAGTTCAGAACGCATCAAGTACATCTCGGATCGACACGGCGATTCGTCCCTCCTCCTCCCGGTGACGAACTCAACCAAGCAATGTCAGAACTTGAGAAATACATCAACGATCCTAGGGACGACTTTGATCCGCTTGTTCGTTGTTTCTTAATTCATTATCAGCTCGAAGCAATTCACCCCTTTTCAGACGGTAATGGCCGAATTGGAAGGGTTGTCTTATCGCTGATGATTTATAAGTGGTGCCATCTAAAAATGCCTTGGCTATATCTGAGTCCATTCTACGAACGCTATAAGGATGAGTATATCGATTTGCTATTTAAAATAAGTAGCGAGGCAGGTTGGCATGAGTGGCTAAGATTTTGCCTTCAAGGGGTAATTGCTCAGAGCCTGTCCGCTTCTGATAAATGTATGGACCTACATGCTCTACGTGAAGAGATGCATGAACGAACCGCAAAAGACGGAAGAGCGCGTGTACATGCCATCATAGATGACCTTTTTGAAAACCCTATCGTTCGAATTGCTGATCTCGCGAGGAAACGTCAGGTACTTTATCCGACCGCGAAATCCGATGTGGAGTATCTGATCGTAAAAGGAATTTTGACGGAGATGCCAAACAGTAAAGTTAAAACGTTTTACGCACCGTCAATCTTTGCAATAGCTTATAAGGACGAAAATCAACAGTGATTTGTTAGCGCTTGATTGCCCATCGAGCATTCGCAGCCTTCTTGGCAGCAAGTCGGCGTTGCTCGGCTGTCAATCTTTTGGCTCGGGCTTTTCCTCCTTTTAATCCCCCCAATCGCCCCAGCTCGACCGCAGCCGGATTCTTTTGTTCGTGCTGCTTTGGGGTTTGCTCGGTTAATTTTCGAACGGTATCGAATGCTCGTTCGTTCAAGTCTTGTTTCTTGCCTGAGCGCTTTGGCATTCCGCACAGTAGCCCGCTATAAAACTGGAATCAAAGATTTCAGATTTCAAAATGATACACTACCCAGTTTTCGGACTGCACAGAATGTCTTTGGGGAAAGTAAATGACTCGCGGCGCGCACTAAAGCGGTGGCTCCCCTTTTAAACCATGTGCCTCGGCTACCGCCGCGCAAGTCAGCCGGCCATCGCGCGTATTGATTCCGCCAATCAGCGTCGGTTGCTTTTTGCACGCGCCTTCAAGGCCAAAGTCGGCCAGTAACTCGACGTAACGATAGGTCACATTCGTAAGCGCTTGCGTCGCAGTGCGTGCATACGCCGCCGGCATGTTCGCGACGCAATAATGCGTCACCCCCTCCTCCACGTAAACCGGATCGAGATGCGTTGTCGGTCGCGAGGTTTCAGCGCACCCCCCTTGATCGATCGAAATATCTACGAACACACTGCCACGCTTCATCTTTCGCAACATTTCCCGCGTAATCAGCTTTGGCGCTTTGGCTCCGGGCAAGAGCACGGCGCCGATGAGCAAATCGCAGTCGGGCATTAATTCGTCCAAATTTGCCTGATTCGAATAGAGCGTGTGCAGGTTGTCCATTGCGACGTCCAGAAATCGCAGGCGCTCGACATCGACATCGAGAATTGTGACATCCGCACCAAGACCTTTGGCCATCCGAAGCGCGTTTACGCCAGAAGTTCCTCCGCCGACGACGACGACGCGCCCGGGCAAGACTCCCGGCACGCCGCCGAGCAAAACGCCGCTGCCACCGTTGTACTTGGCGAGAAAATTAGCGCCCATCACTACCGACATGCGACCAGCGATCTCGCTCATCGGTTCCAGCAACGGCAGACGATTGTTCACCTGGATCGTTTCATATGCCACGCCGGTCGCGCCTGACTTCAGCAATGCCTCGGTGAGAGTTTTGCTTGCAGCCAGATGTAGATAGGTGAAGAGAATTTGGCCCCTGCGCAACAAGGGAAACTCAGTCTCAAGAGGTTCCTTTACCTTCACAATCATGTCGGCGCAGGCGAAAACTTCTTTCGCTTGCGGAACAATCTCCGCGCCGGCTTTGGCGTAGTCCTGGTCGGGGTAACCGGAACCTATACCCGCATTTTTTTCCACCACCACGGAGTGACCAAGTCGAATGAGTTGGTTTGCACCGGAGGGCAGCAGGGCAACGCGCTGCTCTTGTTCTTTAATTTCCTTGGGGACGCCGATAATCATGTGCGAAGTGAGAGTGATTAGTGAAAAGTGACCGGTAGAATCAAGCTAAATCACATCTCGTGTCTCGCATTCACCTATCAAATCAATTCAATTTAGTGAGGGATCGTCCGGAGCAGCGGCGAGCATTTTGAACCACGGCCCCAGAGTGCGCATGATGTCAAACCAAAGATTGGCCAGGCGATCGAGTTTTAGCAGCGAAGGATTGGCTTTCTGAACAACCCAGGCTCTCTGTTTCACTTCGGTTTCGAGCTGACCGGCTCCCCAGCCTGCGTAGCCGACAAAAGCGCAGACTTTAATCAGATTTTTCGGCCCGCCTTTGTCGCTCGATTCGTTTAACGCGACATCGTGATTGAGTCGCAAACCGGCTCCCTTCTGCCATTCAAACGCGGCAAACATCAGTTGGTTTTTTCCAACCGGACCGCCAAGAAATACCGGCACGTCGGCGAGATCCGTAGGTGGCATGCCCGACACCAGCTCGGCCACTGGTTTGTCGAGCGGACGATTAATGATTACCCCCAGCGCGCCTTCCTTCGGATCGTGCTCGGAAACGAAAAGCACGGTTCGCCGAAAATTTGGGTCTAGCATATTCGGATGGGCGACGAGCAGGGAACCGGCAAAACTGGTCAACGACCGTTTATCGCCCAAATCACGCATGGCAAACTAGAAACCGCGACGCGCGCTTCCGCAACCTGTCGATCGCGCCGTCGTCAGGCCGTGTCTGGATTTTCACGTCCCCTGTGATGTTTACATCCTATTTCGGCTGCGGATGGGGTGCGCGAAGATTAAAAAAAATTTGTGCAAAATCTTGTTGCCAGCCGCCGCAACTTCGCTTAGTAGACTCGAAAGCTTTCTACGATTGTTCTGGGGGGAACAGCCGCCCTTCACGCCTATCGGGCGTGGGGGGCGGTAATTTTTTGCGGCAGAATATCTGCCTATTTCTTCTTGCTCGTGATCATGCTCTTGCTCGATTGCGCCTGAAACGAAAAGCCCAAACTAAACCGTCCAATGTTGAACTCAGCAAAACCGCACCGCTTCGTGTGGCCGATCGCGTTCATAATTTTTGCGCTGATCATTGCAAACACGATCGGTCTGATTTTTTGGCGTCTGGAGAGTTGGCCGGCGCGCTCGGTACGACAAAGCAGGGCCGAGCTCGAGCGACTCGGCAGAGATTTGCGCGCGGCTTTTATCGACATCGCGCACGTGCAGCCACGCATTACGATCAGCAACCGCATCTATATGGAGCAGACCACGCCAATGAGCGAACTGGTTGTTCTTTCGCGCCGCATCGAAGTCGAACACGAACAGCTCCACACCTGGGTTGGGAGCTCGAAAGCGCATCAAACTGCACGGCACCTTTGTCGCCAAAGCCGGATTCGAATTACAGCAGGGTCTTTCGATCGACTTGGGGCCAGCCGAAATCGTCGTGCAGATGCCACACGCTCAGATTCTCGGACTTGAACAGCAACAAGTGGAGGTTCTCGCATTTGAAAACGGATTATGGAACCGGATTTCCGGGCAGGATGTTCAAAGCGAATTGTCTGTCCTGCCTCAGCTGGCGCGGAAAAGGGCGGCGGAAAGCGGTCTGCCAGCTGAAGCCGAGCAAACATTGCGGCGGCAAATCAAGGAACGGATTCACACGCCGCGGCATTTGCGTTTGATCTTCAAAGATGCTCCAGAAACAAAACGAAATGAATGACAAAGCGCGAACGTCGAATGGCGAAACAAAGTCAAACCAGCAAGCCGGAAGAGAGCTGGCACACGCTGGCGATGCTTTGGTTACTCGGGCTTCATCATTGATTCGTTCCTCGCCATTTGTCATTCGTCAATATCCAGGATGGTGCAAATGCCGTTAAGGAATCGCTTCGTTATCAGTATTCTGTTGCTCCTAATCATCGTCGTTTTGACGATTGCTCTTGCGCCATTTGCTGTTTCCAATGGCGTTCGCATTTGGGTCTGGTGGTTTGCCCGGCAGGAGGGATTCGCTGCCAGCATCGACAAGCTTGAGGCGCCATTTCTGCGTCCGCTTGTGATTGGTCAGCTTCATTTGAAAAGCATCCATGACGGTGCACTTCTCCTAGATGTGACCGCGACAGACGTCCGATTTACCCTGGATTTGAAGCACATCCTTCTGCACCTGCGAGGCCACGATATTCGCAATCTTTCTATCCGAGAACTCCACGCGGAACTGCATCGTTCGAATCCGAAGATGCGCGCATTGAGCGAGAAGGGCTGGGCAACTCTGCATCGATTGCTGCCGGAAAACTTCAACATCGCAAAGCTGGAAACACGCGTCGAGAACGGACCGACCTTGATCTTGCTGCGAAATGCTTCTCTCTCTGCAAGCGAGACGGAACCCGGTCGTTTCTCCGCAGCCGAGCTCATGATCGCGTCACCATGGGTGCACCAAACTTTCTCCCAATTGCGCGGGGCAACGCACTGGGAGACTAATCGCTTGACGGTCGCCGGAATTACCTTAACGCACGGACTCGACTTGCAGTCCGCTACGGTCGATCTTTCGCGCCTAGGGAATGAGCGAATGGGTTTGCAGTTCGATGTTGATGCTTTCGGTGGCAAACTACGCGGAAACATTTCGCACGAGTGGCATTCCCGGTATTTCAACTGGAAAGTTGCAGGCGGCGCCGGCGACCTTTCGCTGGCGCAAATCTCCGATGCGCTTGGCTTCGCCGACCGCGTCAAGGGCGTACTTCACGCCGGCAATTTCACGTTTCGCGGAAACCTTGCCGAACCGGACCGGGCAACTGCGTCGCTCTGGTGCGAATTGACCGACCTTACCTGGCGCGACCGCACAGCAGAAGCCATCATGCTCGGCGCTGCACTCTACAACCGCAAGATCGAGGTCCAGCAACTTTACATCCGGCAAAAAAGCAACCAGTTCACGTTGAGCGGCGAAGCCGCGCTACCTGCAAACTCATCGGAATGGCTCCAGCCGGATTTTCGCGGAAACATTTCAGCGTCGATCAATCGGCTCGGGGATTTCCTTGCTCTTTTCGGTGCGAATCCAACTGATTTCGCCGGGAAAATCAGCGTAGAAGGATCAATGGACACTCGTGGCCGCAAATTTGGCGGTCACCTCGCGATCGAAGGCGCGTCGCTGACGTTTTTCGACAATGCCATCGACAGCCTCGGTGCAAAACTGAACTTGAAAGCGAGCGAACTGGAGATCGAAGAATTGGATCTGACACGCAAGAACGATTATTTATCGGGTCAGGGCACCATCGATCTTTCGCCAGAGCACGACTATTCCGGAACGCTCGATGGCTGCACCGAAGATCTGCGCGATTATTTTCCCAACCTTCGCGGATCACCGGGACAAAAATCGCGGGCAATTCCGGGAGAAGTTCAGGTAACGATCAACTCCAGTCACTGGGATACCCATGGCGTGATTCAATTGTCAAAGTCGACCCCAATAACTTTCACCGCGAATTTTCCCTTGCCGATCGGGACCACTTGGAGTGCGTTTCAAATGTCTCCTATTCAAATTTCGGTCGATTTTCCGGCAATCTTCCTGGCAACCGCGCCTCCGTTTTTCTATTCAAAAGCTTTTCAGGACGGTATTTTGACCGGAAGAATTTCTCTTTCCGAAACGTTGCTGCATCCACGTCTCGTCGGCGACGCACAGCTCATAAACGGTAGACTATCCAGCAGCAGCGATTCTTTTTTCAATGTCACAGAGGCGAGCGGGCGGATTATTTTTGATGGCCACGCTGCTTCGCTGGAGTTTTTGAACCTGGCAACCAACGATGTGGATCTTGCGCTTCGCGGGGAAATTCATTTCGAAGACATACATGACGTCGCGATCAGAATAGCCGCGGCGACAGCGATGTTCGATCTCACGTCGCGTCCGGTTGACTGCGTGAACAAAATTCAAATCGCGCCGGCGGCGCTGCCACTCGCGCCTGCTGCAACCGAACTGGAGTTTCGCGGGCCCCTTTTTGATTCGAACTGGAGCGTCAGCCTGAAAGAAGAGATGAATGGCCAGTTTTCGGATACTTCCGTGTTCGACAGCGCCAGCCGAACATTTCCGCTCTGCTTTGGAACAGGACCCGATGACAAAACATTGCTCCTCGGTGCCGTACCGCGTGCTGCAGCCGCCTCGGTGGCGCCCAAAAAACCGAAAAAGCAGCGATAGCTCAGCTACGGGCGTTCCTCGGCCACCAACCAGCGCGAAAGCTTTTCCCGTAAACCCGGCGTAAGATCGACGCGAAACTCCGTGCCGGCGTCAAGTCGCAACAAATTCCCGTTGCCGCGATCAAACAACAATTGGACTAACTGACGTCCCGGTGAACTGACCAGAATATTGCGGACCTGGCGCAACTCGTCGCCTGTCGCAGCGGCGGAAAATCGCAGAAGGATTGCAAATTGCCGTGTTCTATCCGCCGTTGTCTCAACTGCTCCGTTAGTTTTTCGCACGGCCAGCGGCTTGATTTCCAAAACCGTAGCGCGAAGCATCTCGTCACGTCGATCGAGCGTTCCTTTCACTTCGACAACCCGGCCCGGCACGAGAATATCCGAGACCTTTAGATAAACCTCGTTCCAGACGACCACCTCGAGCATGTCCAAGAGGTCTTCGATCCATACAACCGCAAATGGTTTGCCTTCTTTCCGGGTGAATTTTTTTTCCACCTCCACGATCGCTCCTGCGATCTTGAACTGCGCGCGATCATCGAGCTCGCCTAACGAAGCGATCGCTCGATAATTTTTTGCTGCAAGAATTTCGGCATAGGCATCCAGCGGATGGCCGCTGACGTAAAACCCGAGAAGCTCTTTCTCGTAGGAAAGCTTTTCGTGCTCGGTCCAGGGCCTGATCGATTGCGGTCTCCCCGCTGTGGCCGCGTGCGTTTCTTCATCGAAAAGCGAAACCTGTCCGGCCACTCGATCACGCTGGAGGGCCGCCGAAGACGCAAGCGCATCGTCGATCCAGGCGAACAGTTCCGCGCGGTCGCGACCGGCAAAATCGAAGGCGCCTGCCTTGATGAGGCTTTCCAACATTTTTCGATTGGCCACGCGCGAATCAAGTCGGCTGCAAAAGTCCTCCAGCGAACCGAACTCGCCGTGCTGTCCGCGCTCCCGAATGGCCGTTGCCATCGCTGCCTGACCAACATTTTTGATCGCAGCGAGACCGTACCGAATTGCATTGCAGCGGGGATGGGCGAGCCCGGCGTCGGCATCATCGATGCCAGTTGCAGGTTCTGGAGTGAACTTCAGGCCGCTCTTATTGATGTCCGGCGGCAGAATGGAAACGCCCATGCGTTTGCATTCGCCCACGAACACCGAAATTTTTTCCGTGTTGTTGATTTCGTTGCTCAGCAAACCGGCCATGAACTCGACCGGGTAATGGGCCTTCAGGAAAGCGGTGTGGTAGCTGATCACTCCATACGCCGCGCTGTGACTCTTATTGAACCCGTAACCGGCAAATTTTTCCAGCAAATCGAAAATGGCGTTCGCTTTTTTCTCCGGGATTTTGTTCGTGCGGGCGCAGCCTTCGATGAAATTCATTCGCTCTTTCGCCATCTTCTCCTTGTCTTTCTTGCCCATCGCACGGCGGAGCAGATCGGCCTGGGCGAGCGAGTAACCGCCAAGCTTGCTCGCAGCAGCCATGACTTGTTCCTGGTAAATCATGACGCCGTAGGTGTCGGCGCAGATGTCTTTCAGAAGCGGATGCAAATATTTGATCGGCGTGATGCCCTTTTTCGCTTTCACATATTCGGGTATCAGCTCCATCGGGCCGGGCCGGTATAAGGCAATCAGCGCGATGATGTCGTCGAGCTTCTTCACGTCGAACTGCTTTGAGAGACTGGTCATACCGCCGGATTCCATCTGGAACAGGCCGATCGTTTCGCCTCGATTGTAGAGAGCGAACGCCGCAGCATCGTCCAGCGGAACATTCTTCAATGAAAAGTCTGGCTGCCGTTCGCGAATCAGTGCGAGCGTATCTTCGATCACGGTCAGCGTTTTCAATCCGAGGAAATCCATTTTCAGGAGGCCAAGATCATTGAGCGGCCCCATGGCGTACTGGCTGATCACGTCGTTGCCTTTCATATCGCGACAAAGCGGGATGTAATCCGACAGATCCCGATCTGCGATGACGACGCCTGCTGCGTGAACGCCCGCGTTGCGCGACAGGCCTTCGAGAAGTTTTGCGTGCTCGAAGAGTTGCTGCGTCGGCGGCTCGGTGACGACCGCCCGTTTCAGTTCCGCGTTTTTTTCTACTGCCCCATCCAGCGTGATGTTGAGCTCATTCGGAATCATCTTGGCAATACGATCGGCATCGCGATAGCTCCACCCCAGCACCCGGCCCACGTCACGCACCACGCTTTTCGCCTTAAGCTTGCCGAACGTGATGATCTGCGCGACGCGACGCTCACCGTATTTCTGACGGACATATTCCAGGACTTCCGCGCGGCGCGCTTCGCAAAAATCCACGTCGATGTCCGGAGGTGAAACGCGATCCGGATTCAGAAATCGCTCGAAAATCAGCCCGTACTGAAGCGGATCGATATCAGTGATCCCAAGGACAAACGCAACAATTGAGCCTGCGGCCGAGCCGCGTCCGGGTCCCACCGGGATACCTTTCTCCTTGGCAAAATGAATGAAATCCCAAACGATGAGCAGATAGCTGACGAAACCGGTTGTTTCCAAAACGCCGAGCTCATACTCGAGCCGGCGAGTCAACTCCGGATCGCTCGTCGCGCGTTCACCGTAACGCGCACACAAACCCTGGTAGCAAAGCTCGCGCAAATAGTCTTCGCGTGACTTGCCGGCTGGGGCCGGATACTCCGGATATTTCGAGCGCCCGAATTCAAGATCGAGTTGGCAACGCTCGCCAACATGCAGGGTGTTCGTGATCGCCTCGGGAAAATCGCGGAACACCTGTCGCATTTCGGCCGGTGATTTGAAATACAATTCCGGCAGATAACGCATCCGCGTTTCGTCCTGCACCATCTTGCCCGTGCCGATGCAAAGCATGACGTCGTGCGCCTCGTGATCGCTTCGGCGCAGAAAATGCACGTCGTTCGCCGCTATCAGGCCAACGCCCAGGTCTCTCGCCATTTGCACCAACTCCGTGTTGCACGTCTTTTGCTCGCCCATCCCATGGTCGTGCAATTCCAGGAAAAAATTTTGCGCGCCGAGGATGTCCCGATATGCAGCCGCGCTCTGTCTTGCTTTTTCGACGTTGTTTGCCTGAATCGCGCTGTTGATCTCTCCCGCGAGACAACCGCTTAGTCCGATCAAACCAGTCGAGTGCGCCGCCAGTAACTCTTTGTCGATCCGCGGCGCATAATGGAAACCATCCAGATGCGCCACCGTAACGAGCTTGACGAGATTGCGATAGCCCGTCTCATTTTCGGCCAACAACGTAAAGTGATAGGCCGAATCCCGTCGCGATGGAGGCCGGTCCTTATGCGACCCCGGTGCCACGTAAACTTCACAGCCGATGATCGGTTTCACTCCCGCGCGCTGTGCTTCCTGATAGAATTCAATCGCGCCAAATAGATTCCCGTGATCGGTCATCGCCACGGCAGGCATGCCGAATTCCACAGCTTTCTTCATCAGCTCTTTCATTCGGATACTTCCATCCAGCAGCGAATACTCGGTGTGCAGATGGAGGTGAACGAAAGAGTCGCGCGACATCAGTTTTGAGTATAAGCGCCAAAATTATTTGGCAAATTTACCTTCGTAGCTGCCTTTGTTGAAACGTTAAACGTTGAAGCGTTAAACCGGAATCGCCAGACTGGCGGCACTCCCTTAACGCTTTGACGCTTAAACCATTTTAACTGACATGAAAACGATGCTTGCATCGGTTTCATGTTGTTGCTATGAGAGCGCGTGCTGCGGTTTGCTTTCGGTTGCAAAGCACCGCGCCATCCCGAGTTTACATCGACATGAAAAAGCTGGAAGCCATCATCAAACCATTCAAGCTCGAAGAGGTCAAAGAAGCGCTCGCGGAGCTGGGCATCGAAGGCATGACCGTCACGGAAGTGAAAGGGTTCGGCAGGCAAAAAGGACACACCGAAATCTACCGGGGCAGCGAATACACGGTAGATTTCCTGCCGAAGGTGAAAGTGGAAGTCGTGATGGCAGACGACCTGATTGAAAAGGCCGTCAACGTGGTGGTCACCGCAGCGAAGACCGGCAAGATCGGTGACGGAAAGGTGTTCGTGCTCCCGGTCGAACACGCGGTGCGCATCCGCACGGAAGAAATCGGCGAAAAAGCGGTGTAGCGTGTTCCGCACGCTGCGTTACAACGTTGAGTCGTTACATTGGTACAACGGTTCAACAATTCAGTGCTTGACGATGTAACGATGTAACTTTTTTAACGCTTCAACCCTTCAACGATTCAACCAAAACATATGGCCAAAGACAAAACTCCCTCCGACGTCAGTAAGATCATCAAAGACCAGGGCGTAAAGCTCGTGGATTTCAAATTCACCGATCTGCCCGGCACGTGGCAGCATTTCACCACCACGCTGAGCGACTACAGCGATGAGGTTTTTACCGAAGGACTCGGATTTGACGGTTCGAGCATTCGCGGCTGGAAAGTGATTAACGCCTCCGACATGCTGGTGATTCCCGATCCGGCGACCGCGTGGATCGATATCTTCAACGCTGAACCGACGCTCTCCCTGATCTGCACCATTGTGGACCCGATTACGCACGAGCCGTACAGACCGCGACCCGCGCGGTCTTGCGGAAAAAGCAGAGACCTACCTGAAGAGCACCGGCATCGCCGACACCGCGTTCTTCGGGCCGGAAGCGGAGTTTTTCATTTTCGATGATGTGCGATTTGCGAACAGCGGGAATGCGTCGTCATACATCGTCGATAGCGCCGAGGGACATTGGAACAGCGCACGCGAAGAATTTCCAAACGTCGGATACAAAATCCGTCCGAAGGAAGGTTACTTTCCGGTGCCGCCAATGGACACGTTGCAGGACATCCGCAACGAAATGGCGCTCGAGATCGAAAAAGCCGGGATTCCCGTGGACAAACAACATCACGAAGTCGCCACAGCCGGCCAGGCTGAGATCGACGTCCGCTTTGCGCCCCTGAAGCAGATGGCCGACTCGATGCAGTATTACAAATACATCATTCGCAACGTGGCCCGGCGACACAACAAAACCGTGACCTTCATGCCGAAACCGCTCTTCGGCGATAATGGCTCGGGCATGCACACCCATATCTCACTTTGGAAAGATGGAAAACCGCTGTTTGCCGGCAATGGCTACGCCGGGCTCAGTGAGATGGCGCTCTTTTTCATCGGCGGGATCCTGAAACACGCACCCGCGCTCACCTGTTTCACCAACCCAACGACCAACAGCTTCAAGCGCCTCGTGCCGGGATTCGAAGCGCCAGTGAATCTTGCCTATTCCGCGCGCAACCGATCCGCTGCGGTGCGTATTCCAACCTACTCGGCCAGTCCCAAAGCAAAACGGCTCGAGTTTCGCACACCGGACGCGTCGGCGAACCCTTACATTGCATTTTCGGCGATGCTGCTCGCCGGTCTCGATGGAATACAAAACCGCATCGATCCCGGCGATCCGCTCGACAAAAATCTCTATGAACTGCCGCCGGAAGAACTCGCACAAGTAGCCAGCGTCCCCGATTCCCTCCGCGGCGCAATCGAAGCGCTTCAAGCCAATCACTCCTTTCTGTTGCGCGGCGACGTCTTCAACGAAGACTTCATCGCCAACTGGGTCGACATGAAACAAAAAGAATACGACGTGCTGCGCTTAAGACCCCACCCATACGAGTTCGCGATGTATTACGACGTGTAGCACCGATAAGCACCAGCGCTTATCACACCTGCCCGCTCGCGAAGACTTTCGGGGTAGCCTCTCGTGTCGCCGAAGCTTTGACGCGAAGGCTGGGGACCTCTCTGATTATCTTCGACTCCAAGTTAATCCAGCGGGCTCTTCACTCCGATGCCCGGTTTGTTGACCACATGGGTGTACATCATCGTCGTGGAAACGTCTTTACCCCGTGAGATAGCGTCGCAGTCGACTTTTGAGATAACGTTTGCCCCATGCACTCTTGACCTCGGCGCGCGACAGAACCACCGGCAGCTTTGGCGGTTTCTTCGCGCGTTCGACTTTTTCCAGCCAGCCGATCTCGTGTTTCAGCACTTCTTTGTAGAGAAAGAGCAGCGCGCTCAACGCCTGGTTCTGGGTTGAGGCTGCCACGTTGCGATCGCGTGCCAGGTGCGTGAGGAATTTGGTGACCTCTTCTTCGGCCATATCACGCGGATGGCGCTTGTGATGATAAAGAATGAACCGCTTGATCCAATCCACGTACGCTTGCTCGGTCCGAAAGCTGTAATTTCTGCGGCGAATAATGTCCCGGACTTGTCGAGCAATTTTGCTTTGTTTGCCGAAGGCTGAACCACTATGTTTGCAGGCATGCCACTGATTTTCTGTTTCCTCCCGATAAACTCAAGCCGGATTAGACCCAAAAAATGGACATTCGCTTTATTAGGTCCAAAATTTGGTTCGAATTCTCGTTAGGTGACTTCTGCATCTCCCGTTCTGATGAAGGCTGACTCAAGCTCCATGCAGTGCGGCGAAGCTGGTTCAGCAGTTTGGACGCGAATTGGCGAAGCGACGCGCTGCGCCACAGAAGCGGACGCGCTGCGTACGGGCGGCGTCCTGTGTTTTGCTCTTCACGCTCTCACTGGCTCGGATGCGTCCGCGGCGAGAGCTTCCTCTCGGCGCGGTGTGTCGCGACGCGACCGGCGAGCGACGTGGCGTTGTGATACGGACTTCCGCCGTGTCGGCCACATCGAGGATGAGTTGGAGGCGTCTGTTTGCGAAAGCGCGCTCTCGGCTCAGGGCGGAGCGAGGTTGCCGGCAGATCACGCCCGGAGACGTTCGTTTCGGTCGTGCGCGCACCGATGCAGAAGAGAGGCGACTCCTTCGCAGACCGCTTTTACTCTTTTGCCTCGCTTTGGGGACGCGCAATCACCTAACCGGGCGATGGAGCTGACTGCGACCCGGCGTACAGACCTCGCTTTCGATGGCTATAGCTCTTTCACCCGCTGCCACGCGCGGTCCCGGTCGCAGCAGCTCATCTTGTTCTCGTTAGGCTATGAACAAACGGGCGGAACTCGACAGCGTGCGATTGACGACAATCGCATCAGCTTTGCCTCCTCCCAAAACATTCCAAACAGATTAATAAAGAAGAATTCACCATGAAACGAACACTCGTTGTAGCCGTCCTGGCCCTGACAGGAACCTCTATCGCCCCAGGGCAAGAGCAGAGCGCAAGCAAAGATCAAAGAAGCAGCGTCGAGAAGGCCATACGACAACTGGATAATGAACGCATTCAAGCACAGATCCACGCTGATGCGACGGCGCTCGACCGCATCTACGCTGACGATTTCATCGGCATAGGCCCAAGCGGTACAGTGAGAACCAAACCGCAGGTGCTCGCAGATTTCACGTCGCATCATCTGAAATTTCAGTCTATCACCACCGATGAGGTTCAGGTCCGCGTCTACGAAAATACGGCGGTGGAGACTGGCCTCTCAACAATGGTTGGGCAAGACAAAGGCAAAGCTGTTCCCCGTGACAATCGGTTTACCAGGGTATGGGTAAAGCAGCAAGGACGCTGGCGAATAGTTGCCAACCACTACTCAACACGGATTACGCAGCATTAACGTAGACTGACGAGGCCATGGTCATCGCTAAAACGCGCCTAACCAAACGCTCCAGCCAACCGCTGGCCGTTCCGATAACTAGCTTTTCATGACTTCAACGCTAAAATCCGCAGCACAGCTCGCCGCCGCCAGCGGTGGCTGAGCTTGTTCTCGTTAGGCCTATCGCATGAAACGTTTTCTCATCACCATGCTCATTGTTGTCATAGTTCTTGTGGCGGCCCTTGGACTCGCGATCGCACTTGGGGGACCAGGCGAGGCGCCGCCGCCAATGTCGAGCATTGATGACCCTTTCAAAAACGTGGATTTCTCCGATCTACCGGAGCTGAGTTACTTTACGGCTCGCGATGGCGCCAAACTCGCCTTTCGGGCCTACCCGAATGCCGGTGACGCTGTCAAAGGCAGTGTGGTGCTCGTGCACGGCTCCTCTGCCACTAGCAGCAGCATGCACCTGATGGCCAAGGGATTCGCTGCGGCTGGCTATGTAGCCTACGCTTTGGACGTCCGCGGACACGGCAAATCAGGTACAAAAGGCCACATCACGTATATCGGGCAGTTGGAGGAGGACGTGGAGGACTTCGTCCATTCGATCAAATTGGCTCAGCCTTCCACGCTCGCCGGGTTCTCTTCCGGCGGCGGATTTGTGCTTCGCTTCGCGGGCAGTCCATGTCAGGAACTATTCTCTAATTATCTTCTTCTTTCTCCTTGGATCAGTCAGGACGCAGCCACATCGCGTCCGGGCAACGGCGGCTGGGCTACCGTGGGGGTTTTGCGCATTATCGCGATCGCCGTGCTTAACGGGTTTCGGGTGCACGCGTTTGACGACCTGCCGGTGGTGAGATTCGCGGTCAACGAGCGGGACAAAGACTTGCTCACCCCGCAATATTCCTTCGCCCTCGCGCAGAACTTCCGGCCTGAGCGCGATTACCAGGCAAACATTCGAGCGGTTGGCAACCCTTTCGGGTCCTGGTCGGTCAAAACGATGACGTCTCGTACGCCGATCGGTTCGCAGCCGTTTTCAAGACAGCCGGCAAAGATGTGCCTGTGACAGTTCTTCCGGGGATCGACCACATCTCGCTCACTCTTAGTCCAGTCGCCGTCCAAGCGGCAATCGCGGCGGTTAGATATATGCATCACGAAAAGCCTAACCCCTATGGTGGGAGTCAAGTGCGGTAAATTGGTTGGTTCATAGGCTTGTTGGGAATGAGGGTTGGTGTTGGTTTGGAACGTTCCTCTTCCGTATTTACTCGCCGTTTTTTTCCAGCGGTTCATACTCCTATCCGTCCCGCAATGCGCGGGACCATTTGATCAATGCGATCAGCGTGGAAGAGGAAGCGTGGAGCTGGCCCAATCTAAGGCGTCGCTCGCGAGGCTTTGGGCATCGGAGCAGGTTAGGTCTCCGGGCGTGGCTCGCACGCTCCAAGTTGTTTTTCAAAAAAGAACTGTTCCCCTCGAAGCTCCTTTGTTGTGTGTTCTGTATCTTTCAAATTTCCAAGCCGAGCTGCTGCCATGCTGAGCCGGCCGGTGTGTACTCGCCATAGATCGACGGCCAACTGGCGGGCCAGCAGCCACGATGGCTTTTTTGCGCGCGGCGCCGGTGATGAGCTGACCTTTTTTCAGTCGACCTTTCCATTTGCACACCGCCCGGTAATTGGGCTGGAAGCGGACCATTCTCCAGGCCAGTTCCACCAGCGCGGCTCTGAGTCTGGGATTGCCGTGTTTGGTCACGCAGCCTTGCAGCCGGCTATTGCCGCTACTGTATTCGCCAGGACACAGTCCGGTGTAGCTGGCAATCTGCCGCCGATTCTTAAACCGGCCCCATCGCCGACTTCCCGATCAATGATCACGCTGGTCATCTTGCCCAGTCCGCGCGGCGGCTCGCTTGCCGCAGCGCTTTGCAATTGGAAAGTGAGCTGGTCGATCTTGTTCTGCAGCGCGAGCAGGATCGGCTGGCTGTTGCCTAACAACTCTTTGATCCATTCCGGCACAACCAAGCGGGCAAAGGCGCGCTTCTTCCACCATTGTTGCACCGGTTCGCATCCGTGATTGACCAGTAAACTGCGCCCCTGCGCTTCGAGTTGTTTGCGCACCTGGACTAGTTGCTCGCGCTGGCGATGAAGCGCCCGAGCGCGTTCCTCTTCTTCGCCAGGTACCCGCACCACCGCCAGGGCATCGCTATTGCCCTGCACGAAGCGATCCAGCTTCAGGCAGAGCGCCTTGGCATCCAACCCGTCAGTCTTTACCCGCTTGTTGCGCTCATCCAACTTCTGCGGGCAGACCACGTAACAGTCGATCCCCAGCGCACTCAATTTGCGTTGCAATCCAAACCCAAATCCGCACGCTTCGTAAACGGCGAAAACTTCTCTGCCCTGCACCCTGAGCCTGGCCGCCCAATGCAGAAACGCTTCTTTGTGGAACCGCTGCGGCGGTTTGGGATTACCACCGCCCACCTGGCAACCACCACATAAAAACCCTGATGCACATCAATCCCAAGCTTGATTGGCTCAGTGCGGCCATTAAACTGGCAGCGGGTTCCCTCGAGTGAGGACAACTCAGTGTGATAAACACTATTCATATTGCCGGGTGTAGGTCCCAAACCCGCACCCGACAATCCCCATCATGTCATCTAGGCGATGCAGCGAACCGCTGGCCGCTCCGCGTTCTGGCTTTCGATGACTTCAATACTGAAACCTGAAGCACGGCTCGCTCTCGTCAGCGGTCGCTCAGCTTGTTCTCGTTAGGCCGCTGGCACGCCATGATCCAAAGCACCACAGGCTTGATTCACACGCTCGCGGCCTTGTGCGCTTTGTTGACTGGGATCGTGATCTTCTCCCGCGCCAAAGCCACGTCTTTTCACCGCGCCTTGGGCTATGTCTATTCCATTTCCATGACGGTGATGATCGTGACGGCTTTCTTCATCTACCACCTCACCAAGTCATTCAACCTCCTTCACATTTTTGCCATCGCAACCTGCCCGCCACTTATCCTCGGTTTCTCGGCAGCTTTCCAACGACGCAGCGGATGGGTTGCCAGGCATTATCACTGGATGTGCTATTCTTACATGGGCCTCTGCGCCGCCTTCGTCGCCGAGACCAGCATTCGAATCGTGATGCCTTACTTAGTGAAGCATTATCAGATTCGTTCGATGGCATGGTTCTGGATTATTGTTGGCGTTTGTTCGTTTGGGGTTTTTCGCGCGGGCAGATGGTTGATGGAGCGCAATAGGAGCTTAGTCGCAAAGTTCAACCCATGACCAAGCGGCCTAACCAGGCGATGGAGCTGACTGCGACCCGGTGTACGGCCTCATTTTCCATGACTTTCACCGTTTCATCCACTGCGGCGCCCGCTCCCGGTCGCAGCAGTTCATTTTGTTCTCGTTAGGCGGTCACGACTTTTCGCAAAACAGTCAAATCCAAATTGACACACCAAACTTCTATATGAAGCGGGATTATCGCTTATTGTTCGGGCCTCTAGCGGCAGCCGTTCTTTTTGCGGGCATAATTAGTCTAGCGCTGAAGGTCCCTGGGTATAGTCCGGTCCGTCAGACGGTCAGCGAGATTGGCGAAGTTGGCTCGCCTGCCAGAGTTCCTTTTGCGATGATGTTGTGTTGTGTTGGGGGCTGCCTCGTGGTTTTCGCATTGGCGGTCCGAGAGTTGTCCGTTAAGCTCGGCCACTCTCAACTGGCGGCATACTTTATTGGGTACATGGCTTTGCCTGCGGTGGGGATCGGGATCTTTGCTTATCCACATCCACTTCACAATATTTTCGGTCTTTCTGAATTGATCGGTTATCAGGCGCCCTTGATCTTGTCGCTGACATGGCGACGCGATCGTCGCGCGGCAACGCTCGTCGTTTTTTCTTGGGTTATGTTCGGAATAATATGGGGTGTCATTGGTTTGAATCTGAGCGCATTCGATCGAAACGGACTTGTCTGGGCTTACGCAAAGCCTCTCTATGGCCTCGTTCAGAGAGCACTATTCGCCGCTTGGTTTGTCTGGTGCGCCGTGATCGGCGTGCTGCTGTTTCGGCGCAAGTGACGGAGCGCGCTTCCTTGATCAGGCAAGCGTCATATAATTCCGTCATTGTGATTCCACGTCCAGCGCCGTCTAAACAATCGATGAAGCCCACGGCCCCATTCCGATGCAACTTCAGTGTGTTTGCCGCGATACCCTGCCGTGGCGTATCTCCATCTCGTTAGGCCCGATTCACACGCTTAATTCCCTGACTTGGCACGTTATGCATGCGATGGCTGACACTTAGGTGTCGGTCGTTCAAATTCGGCCGCAAATGCATTAGCACCGCGGCCCTATACCAAATGAGTAAATTGTCTCAGATTCTTCGCCAGCTGAACGAGAATGAGCTGATCAAAATCATGGACGACGATATGATACGGCACTTTTACTGGCAGCGAGAACACGATAATGCGCGAACCCAGCGCAGACTCCCTGGCGAAATATTGAATGTTGAGACCTGAAACCTGGACCTTCTCGTTGACCGGGCAAAAGCTGGGAGCTATCGTGCCGCTCAAGCAGTGGAAGTGCGTCAACCCTCCAGATAGAAAGAAGGACGGAGTGTCATGAAAATACGACAGATCATTATTCTCAGCGGTCTCTCATTGTTTTCACTTTTAAATGAGAGTTTTGCGCAGAATGGCACATGCGGTGGCATGGATACGGGCCCCGGCGCGGACTTAAATGGGTTCATTCCTTTTCCGGCCGACAACGCCTGGAACACAGACATCTCTTCGATGCCGATCGATCCGAACTCGAATAATATCATCGCCTTTATTGGAGCTGGCTCTCTGCTACACCCCGACTTTGGGGCGGGACTCTACAACGGGAGTAAGATCGGTATTCCATACCAGGTAGTGGACACCACGACCCAGCCAAAGGTTCCAATCAAGATTGTCGCTTATAAGAATGAGTCCGACCCTGGCCCGATGCCTGTTTCGCCAAATGCTCTTATCGAGGGCTATCCAAATCCCGATGACGGCGACCGCCATGTCCTGGTCTTAGATCGCAACGGTTGCTGGCTCTACGAGCTCTACCGCGGTTTCAAAGGACATGGCACCTGGAGAGCCGACTCTACCGCGATCTGGGACATGACAATTAATGAGCAGCGCCCTTATACCTGGACCTCGGCGGATGCGGCTGGGCTGCCGATTTTTCCAGGCCTGGTGCGCTATGATGAAGTCCTGGCCGGGGCGATTACCCATGCCATTCGTGTGACGGTTCCGGTAACAAGGCAAGCGTTTACCCCCCCAGCGTCGCACTGGGCCTCGTCGGAGACGAACCCGAACGCCCCGCCGATGGGGATGCGGATGCGGTTAAAGCCTGGCTTTGACATTTCGGGTTTTCCGCCTAACGACCAGGTAATCCTGACGGCTTTGAAGCAGTATGGAATTATCGTAGCGGATAACGGCGGCGCAATGTTCATCAGCGGCGCCCCCGACGAGCGTTGGAATAACAGCGAGCTTGATCAGCTCAAAACGCTCGCTGCATCGGACTTCGAAGTCGTCTCGATGGGACCTGTGTACACGCCTGATAACGTTCCAGCGGGTCCCTCGCCAGTGGTGTCCAGCTTCACGGCGAATCCTCCGACGATTACGGTCGGAGAGTCCTCCACCCTTTCCTGGAGCGTGACGAACGCGATTTACACTATCGTCTCGCCAGAAGTAGGAGCTTTGCGTGAAACGAGTGCAGTAGTAGCGCCAACAGTTACAACCACCTACAAGGTCTACGCAACTAACCAATATGGCAGGAGCATCCGTTCCGTAACTGTCACTGTGCACTGACCTCTAACCTAACCATGTCGCGCTGTGCCTGGGTCTTTCTCTCCCCAGCGCTAGTGCGGAAATGCTGTGGGTAATATTGGAACCGCGGCTTGCAACCACTGTGCCGAGCCCGTCACAATGGTTGGGCGACTTCAAGCAGTGGTGCGTTGACGGCTGCTTTACTGATTGTTCACAACCGTTTGCGGAGCGGCCTTAGAGCGATCTGAGCGCGAGCTGGCGATTAAATCCAACTTTCGAATTGATCGACCAGGCCAATTTCATCTAAAGTTCGGCCATGAACAACGCACACAACGCAGCTGCTTTGATGGTCGTCAGCTTGATTTGCGCGAACCTGTTCGTCGAAGCCGCTGATCCAGCACACCCGGATCAGCCATCGGTCGCGCCCGGTGAGGCAATTTCCAAGCTCAAGGAAGGTAATGGACGCTACACGAACGGCAACCTGCAACATCCCGGTCAGACGACAGAGCGGCGCGCGGAACTGACCAGGAACCAGCATCCGTTCGCCACAATTCTGGGTTGCTCGGATTCGCGTGTGCCGCCGGAGATCGCGTTTGATCAGGGTCTCGGCGATTTATTCGTGGTCCGGGTAGCGGGCAACGTGATCAACGACGAAGGCTTGGGAAGCATCGAATACTCGGTCGATCATTTGGGCAGTCGACTGATTGTAGTGCTGGGGCATCAGCGTTGCGGCGCGGTTCAAGCCGCGAGAGAAACAATCGCTGCGAAAGGGAAAGCGCCCGGCCATATTCAGTCGCTGGTCACAGCCATCAAGCCCGCTGTGGAGACAACGGCGCACGACGATCTCGACGCGACGATAAAGGCAAACGTGAAACACGTTGTAGACGCGCTGCGTTCGTCCACGCCAATTCTCAAAGCTAAAGTTGATTCTGGCGAAGTTCAGGTAGTCGGGGCCTATTACAGTCTCGACACGGGCGCAGTCACGTTTCTCAACGAGAAATAGGAGTCTTGCGTGCCGCGCACTCTCGGCGTGTCGTAAACCGAGTAGCGTCTTGGTTTCTCTTGTGAAGTTCTTATTTTAACACCGACCTTCATGAAAGACCGAAACGGAGGAAATCATGGCCGCAGGACGCGCAAAGTTCTTGACCCGAGTTTACCGCCAAACGAACTGATCAGAGATTCTTCACTTCGCTCAGAATGACATCGCAAGATGAAATTCGTTAGATCACTTCTGACCAGCCCGCTGCTATCAGGTTTAGCAAGGAAATTTAATTCATGAGCATCATCGGGACTGTGGAGAGCCTCTGGCGGTATCCCGTCAAGAGCATGCGTGGCGAAAAATTGGACCAAGCGTTCGCGGGTTACACTGGATTTTATGGAGATCGACTGTTTGCATTCAAAAGTTCGGCCAGCCCAGCAGGGTTTCCGTATTTCACAGCACGCGAGCAGCGAAGAATGCTGGGGTATCGTCCGAAATTCCGTTTTGCCGACAAAGCTGCGCGACCCATTAATCTGACCGAAGCGGAGGGCAAGGGCGCGAGTCCCCTGTTAGCCGACATTTCAGAGCTTATAGTGGATGTTGAAACACCGGACGGAAAAACGCTCGCGATTAATGATCCAGCTCTGATGGAGATGTTGCGGGTCGATGTCGACGAAAAGCATCAGCTCACATTGATGCGATCGCAGCGAGCCATGACGGATTGCCGTCCAGTGTCGATCTTCAGTTTGCAATCAGCCCGCCAATTAGCCGATGAGACAGGCACACCGATCGATAAGCGACGATTCCGCGCGAACGTCTATGTGGACCTCGCATCCGCTGAAGGCTTTGCTGAAAATGAACTTGTTGGTCGATCGGTACGGATTGGGCCAAAGGTTGTGATCACGATTCTGGAACGCGATCCGCGCTGCATGATAATCACACTCGATCCCGACACAGGCGAAAAAACGCCAGCGATATTGAAGAAAGTAGCGCAGGCTCACGATGGCATGGCGGGCGTTTATGGTGCAGTTCTCGTCGAAGGCATGCTGCATAAGGGCGACCCGGTGGAAGCACTAGATTAGTCCGACACATCCGCGCCACGCTCGCCCTACGTTGAATCCATAGAGAGCAGAAGCAAGATCCAAACAGCGCCGATAGATGATCGAGATTACTGACGGACTCCCAGACGATATTCTAGCCGTCACAGCCCATGGAATGGTGACCGCGGAAGATTACGAGAACGTACTTTTGCCTGCTGTCGACAAACTGCTCAAACGGCACAAGAAAATCCGTTTCCTGTTTCGCACCGGCGAAGATTTCTCCGGCTACACGGCTGGAGCGATGTGGGACGACGCCAAGCTTGGCGTTCGACATGTAACAGCATTCGAAAAAATCGCCGTCGTATCCGACGTCCATTGGCTTGTACACACAGCAAAGTTATTCCGCTTCTTATTTCCCTGTCCGGTGAAGATTTTCGCCGGCAAAAATATTCACGACGCCGAAGCTTGGATCCGCGAATAAGCTTCGCGGCTGCAACTTCTGCACAGCATCGCGGCATGCAATCAGGAGATCGTCACCGGGCCGATTAACCCAAAAAGCCGGCGCGGTTGTTGGCCTTCCGGTAATATTGCGCTCACGTTAGTTTGCACGAAGTGGCGTCACAACATGGCAACCTGTGAAACGATTGAATCGTATGTGCCTGCGCGGCTGGACAGACTCCCATGGAGCTCGTGGCACTGGCTGATCGTAATGTCGCTGGGCGCCACCTGGATTCTCGATGGAATCGAAGTAACACTCGCCGGCGCGCTCGGCGGGATCTTGACCAGACCCGAAACACTCGGCCTAACGGCAGCACGCGTCGGAGGAAGCGCGACCTGTTATCTCGCAGGGGCCGTGGTCGGCGCGCTGTTTTTTGGTTACGGCACTGACCGGTTTGGCCGTAAGAAGTTATTCTTCGTTACCGTTGCGGTCTATCTTATCGGAACGGCGCTCTCCGCTTTTTCGTGGAACTTCTGGAGCTATGCACTCTTTCGCGCAATCACAGGTGCGGGCATCGGTGGCGAGTACGCAGCGGTTAACTCGGCGATTGATGAGTTGATCCCGGCTCGCGTGCGCGGCCGGGTCGATCTGATTATCAACGGTTCCTACTGGATCGGCGCGGCGCTCGGCGCGGCAGGGACTCTTGTGCTTCTGAATCCAGACTATGTGCCGATTTGGTTGGGGTGGCGATGCGCATTTGCAATCGGCGCAACTCTGGGACTGATCGTGATTTTCTTTCGACGGTGGATTCCGGAGAGTCCGCGTTGGCTGGTAATTCACGGACGCAATGATGAGGCGGAACAAATCGTAGCTGAAGTGGAACGGAATATCTTTGAAACGAACGCCGGCGGGATCACCGATTCCACCTACAGCAAAGCATCGCCTACACGGATCCGAACGCGGACTCATACGCCGTTGCGGGAAATTTGGAACGCGATTGTCCACGAGCACCGGCGCCGTTCGTTACTCGGTCTTGTGCTCATGGCGACGCAAGCATTTTTCTACAACGCAATCTTTTTTACGTATGCTCTCGTTTTGATGCGCTTTTATTCCGTGCCTGAAAACGAGGTAGGCGCGTATCTCCTGCCGTTTGCACTGGGGAACGTTCTCGGGCCATTGCTGCTTGGCCATCTTTTCGACACGATCGGACGCAAACCAATGATCGCGACTACATATGGGCTTGCGGGAATTCTGTTAGCAGTGGCCGGCTGGCTTTTTCACGCCGGCCTTCTCACCGCGCAAACCCAGACGCTGGCCTGGACTGTTATTTTTTTTATCGCCTCAGCTGCTGCAAGCTCAGCGTACCTGACTGTAAGCGAAATCTTCCCGCTTGAAATTCGGGCGATGGCAATCGCAATTTTCTTTGCAATCGGGACGCTCGTTGGCGGCGTGGGCGCACCAATATTATTCGGTTGGATGATCGGCACGGGATCGGCCACGGCATTATTCCTGGGATATTTGTCGGCTGCCGCATTGATGATCTTCGGCGCGGTAATGGAAGGTTGGATTGGCGTGCCCGCCGAGCGGCGCTCGCTCGAGCACATCGCCGCGCCGCTATCGAGCAAGGGGCTGTAGTCTATAGCCGCGTCTCTGTGAGACGCGTTACGCTATGCGGGCACACACCCCCCGTGCGGCGCTTCGCATGGCGAAGCGGCTACAGTGCTATTCGCCACAGTGCACGCACAACTCGCGCGTGTGAATCGGACCCGCAGGCGTTAGGTTGCTTGAATAGAGATGGAATGCGTCAACGCGGATCATTCCTGCATCGAAATCGGAATGCGCTTTCAAAAAATTTCGAATTGATTGCAGGGAGACATCCCGGCAACGGGCGATCGTGATGTGCGGGTGCCAGGGACGAAGTTCCGGTTCGATCCCGACGGCGAGCGCGGCCTCCAGAACGCGCTTGTGGATCTGGAATAAATGTGGATGCGCTTTGCCAAGGCCAATCCAGATAATTTTCGCAGTGCCTTTTGTGGCAAACGTTCCCACACCAGCAACAGACAGAAAAAATGCGCCGAACTCGACTGCGATGAGTTTCTCACGCAACTGCGGTTCAACCTCTCCCGGCACATCGCCGAAGAAAGCGAGAGTCAGATGCATTTGAGCCGCCTCGGTCCAACGCACGCCGCGAATGTGCGGGTCAAGGCCTGCAAGCAATTGGCGCGTTGAGTCCGGCAAATCGATCGCGATGAAGAGCCGTTTGCTCATGGCTTCGCCACGTTAATCGTGAATCGTGAATCGTTAAATCGCTGAAATCCAGTTCTGATGTATCGATGTAACGGTTTAACGGTTTACGGACGACGTCGCGTCTTCGTTGTTCTTCCTTGTGGCACGGTCGGCCAGGCATGTCATCCACTTCGGCGTTAATCGTGAGAGTTCGGACCCTGCGCGCAATTGATTCGCTTGTTGCCTGCCCCCTCCGGGAAGAAAGCGGTTTACCATTTTCATCGCGTAGCCGGTGAGATTCGGGAAAAGCGCGTTCCCAAAGATCGCGCTGCGCGCAGCAAAAGTGAGTGTAAGCGATGGCTGACCACGACGGCAGGCGGCCAGAATTTTCCGTGCAGCGCGATCTGCGTTCATGGAGATCAATGGTGCTGCAGCGGAAGCAGAGAACCAGGCGAACTCAGGTTCGTGCTTGCCTTTGAATTTTGCATTCACATGCGAGCCGGTGCGCATCATTCCCGGCACGACGGTTGTGACGTAAATGTTATCGCGCGCAAGCTCCGCCCGGATCGCATCAGAAAAACCCGTGAGCGCAAATTTGCTCGCGCTGTAGGACGCCATATGAGGGACCGCAACTTTGCCGCCGATGGAAGAAATGTTCACGATGCGTCCCCCACCCCAGAGACGCATCTCTGGAACAACCTGCGAGATCAATTCGTGCGGCGCCCAAAAATGCAGCCGCATGGCACGCTCGAAATCTTCGCGGCTCATATGCTCAAGCGGACCGACCTCGATAATCCCGGCGTTGTTGATCAGAATGTCAATCTTGCCAAAGCGATCGATGATTTGTCGAACCGCCGACTGAATTTGAGCGGGATCGAGCAGATCGCATTCGACAGTCAGAACTTTGCCGCCGCGTCGAACGAGATCGGCCTTGGCGCGCGCCAGTTCCTCGCGATCACGCGCGATTAGCGCAACGTTGCCGCGCTGCGCGCAAATCTGCCGTGCAAGCACGAGCCCAAGTCCGCGGGACCCGCCAGTGATCAGGACGACCTTGTCCCGCAACGTGTAAAGCGCGGTGCGGACGGCGCGCGCGGCTATCCAAGCACCGACTAAAAGTGCGCCTGCTCCGATTACAACACGGGTATTCATTCCACCATCCTACAATGAAATACGAAACGTTTGCAGCAAGCGGCTGTGAACTAAGGAACGGCGGGTTGGGCAGCCGTCGAGCAGACCTGATGGCTCGGAAGCCGGCACTCCTTGCTCGTTACGCGTGTTTACGATTAAACCGCGCGACCTCGCGCGCCGTCTCGCGATCGGTGACGCGTTTCTTTAAATCAGCCCGTTTGTCATGCGCGAGCTTGCCCATCCCCACGCCGAGCTCGGCTTTCAGTTTTCCATTTTTCCAATAAAACTTCAGAACCACGAGTGCGCGGCCTTTTACCTGTGTTTCTCCGTACAGCCTGTCGATCTCTTCCCGGTGCAGCAGCAGTTTGCGTACGCGTTTTGCGGTTGGAATTTCGTGACTGGCACGTTCGTACGGTTGAATGTCGGCGTTATGAAGGAACGCTTCGCCGTTCTCGATTCGCGCGAAAGCATCACTGATATTGGCTTTGCCTGCGCGGATCGATTTAACCTCGCTGCCCTTTAATTCAATGCCCGCTTCGTAACGATCGAGGATGCGGTAATCGCGAAGCGCTTTGCGATTGATGATTGATTCAGCTGCCATATTGGCGAACGCACCCGATGTGTCGATCAATGGCTATTTGTTGTAGCGTCCGCTGTCCTCAGCGGAAAATCCAGCGTACGGTCATCAACACTTCAGAACATTGCAGGGCGCCTATCTCAGACGCCACAATTTCAGAGCAATTTGAAGCGTCGCTACTGCGTGCCGTCGTCGGAAGCCTCGAGCGACTCGTAAGTAAGTTTGCCGCCAATAATTTCCTTGAGCGCTATATCGGTCAGCGACATTCGCGGTGTCGTTTCCACTAACGGTCGATGCCCCAAGCCAAGCTGACGCACACGCTTGGAGACAACATTAATCAGAGTTTGCTGATTCGGGATCACCTGTGCTGCTTCCTGAAGAAGTTGAGTGGTCATATGGCGCAAGAAACCAACGGGGTCCCGCGACTGCGGGATCGGGAATTGAAGAATAGTCGACACGCTGCTTGTAGGCGCGGCTGGAACAAGTTGCGAGGCGAGCATGGTAAAATGAGTGTTGACTTTCCAAATGAAGCGGGTCTTTGTCAACGCTTTTTGTCCACAAGCGCACAAAGTAATTTCGGCGCCCGGGGCCTTGCTGGCGTGTAGAGGACTGCCCGCTCCACCGCTAGGGCGCGTCACTCCGTGCGCGCTGAATCGTCGGTCCCTGGAACCTTGCACCCGAATTCGATCGCCTTGCTATCTGATCCAAAATACGCGAAGTAAGAGCCGCGTCCCCCGGTACATCAGTGATTTCGGGCTGTGGCTCAGCTTGGTAGAGCGCCTGGTTCGGGACCAGGAGGCCGTGGGTTCAACATCCCACGCAGCACCGACTTCTTCCAATCACTGAATGTACCTCAAAGCTGATGTTTCTATTAGTTCCTAAGGTGTTACGCAGCACTGAAAAAGACCGGACGACGGTACGTCGGTTGCGTGTGAGGATCTGGCGGACCGTATTCGCCGCCACAACGCTGGCGAGTCGAAGGCAAGCCGAAACAAGCGACTGCCGTGGGCGTCTCAATCAGCACGAGTGGAAGTCCCAATTTGCCACTCGCGCCGAAGCGGCACAACGCGAGCGACACTATAAGACTCGGCCGGGGCAGAGATTCGAGCTGTGGCTCAGCTTCCGGTAGAGCGCGTCGCCGGGCCAGCAGGCCGTGGGTTCAAATCCCACCAGCCCGATAACTGCTGACGAGATCGAGACAAGCCAGCCCGATTTTAACCGAACTCGAAAAAAAAAGCGTTTTGCATAAACGCCTCTGCACTATGATTGTCGAAATCACCTTTTCTTTCCTATGCATTCGGCTGTCACCATCGTAGGCGTACTCATAGGGATCGTGATTTTGTTCTTTGGTCGAAAGCTGTTTTGGCTGTGCGTAGCCGCAGTCGGATTCGCCGTCGGTGTGGAAATTGCCCCGCAGCTCATCCATGAGCCGTCTGCTGTCGTGGCGCTACTTATTGCTCTCGTTTTTGGCGTTCTCGGAGCGTTGCTCGCGTTGTTCCTTCAGAAAGTTGCTATCGCAGTTCTCGGCTTTTTAGCGGGCGGAAAACTCGCCAGCGCGATTGCCGTCGCGTTCTTCGTCCAATACGCGCAGTACTCCACGATCATTTTCGTCGTCGGCGGCATTATCGGGGCGATTCTCTTGCTCGCTGTGTTTGGCTGGGCGCTGATCGTTGTCTCCTCATTTATCGGCGCGTACCTGATTCAAAGCGCCATTGTACCTACCGCCGACTGGGTCAACGCTTGTTTTCGTTGGCCTCGCCATTGTTGGCATATTCGTGCAGGCAGCATCGTTCCGTAGAAGTGCGATATAGAACACGTGTATTTTTACTGACAATGGATTCGCCGTGATCACAATCGCAGTATGAGTTCACCAAGAACAGGATTACGCGTCGCCAGCATTATCTTCGGTATTTTTGCCCTCGGGCATCTGGTGCGATTGATCAATCAAGCCCAAGTCACCGTCGGAACGTTTACCATCCCGATGGGCGTAAGCTGGATCGCGCTGATCGTTGCCATTATTCTTTCTGTCTGGCTATGGCGGCTCGCTTCACGGGCAAGACTGTGAACTCGTAGCGGCGCGCACGGAGTGACGCGCCCTACCAGGGAAATCCCCGCAAACTCAGCGCGGTAGGGCGAGCAGTCCTCTGCGCGCCATGGTCTTATGGTAATTTTATGTCCCAATCGCGCGGAACATCGATGTACGTTTCATCGAGTTCCGCGACTGACGCGCAGCCAAGCAGCTTAAGCGTGCGCACGAGATCAGAGCGCAAAATGTCGATCGCGCGCGCAACGCCCGCACCGCCCGCCGCACCGAGCCCGTAGGCATACGCGCGTCCGGCCATTACGGCTCGGGCTCCCAGAGACAGCGCTTTGGCAATATCGCTGCCGCGCCGAATCCCACCGTCCAGAAGAACCTCGATGCGATCGCCCACCGCCGCAACAACTTCAGGGAGAACGCGCAGAGTCGGCGCGACGCCATCGAGTTGGCGGCCGCCGTGGTTGGAAATGACCAACGCGTCTGCCCCCATCTCCACCGCACGTCGGGCGTCCTCTGCCGTGTGGATGCCTTTGATTACAATGGGACCGTTCCACGCTTGCCGAATCCATTTCACATCCTCCCAAGTCGCCACCGATTTTTCGAGAGCAGCTGTGACATCGGCGTAGAGCATTGGGCCTTTTCCGGGGATCACCACATTCTCGAACTTCATCAAACCGCCGTCCGCGAAAAAAGCCGCGAGCCACCCGGGCCTAACGAGAATCTGATTTACAAACGGCAGCATCGTTCCGAGGTTTCCGCTGAGCAGTTCTTTGGCGCCGTTGCGGAGGTCGCGTTCTCTGAAGCCCGCAACCGGCGTATCGATAGTCACCACCAAGGCCGAAAAGCCGGCCTTGCGCGCGCGTTCGATTGCGCCCAAAGCACATTCGCGACCGCCGACAAGATAGAGCTGATACCAGACCGGTCCTCCCGATGCGGCGGCAACATTTTCCAGGCGACAACCCGAAAGTGTTGAAAGCGTATAGATGATGTCTGCTTTCCCAGCGGCACGCGCCGCTGCTTCTTCGCCCCGCGGATACATCAAGCGGCAGCTCCCAACGGGCGCCAGAATCAGCGGCATTGAAACTGACGTGCCGAGCACGGTCGCCCGCAAATCGCACACAGGTGTCGCGACCGCACAACGCGGGCGCAATGTTACAGACTCGAATGCCCGGCAGTTTGCGCGCAACGTCGATTCGTCCTCGGCGCCGCCATCGATATAATCGAACACGACGCGAGGGAGCCGTCGTTTCGCCGCGCGCCGCAAATCTTCGATGTTTAAAACGCGCGGCGGCTCAACTGATCGACCTCTGTCATGTTGAGCGAAGCGAAACATCTCTGAGTATTGGTTTGGTAAGGGCGTTAAAAGGAATGATCTGAGATTCTTCGCTCCGCTCAGAATGACAAGCTGGATAGCGGTAGCGCCCGGCGAGAAAGTAATCTCATCGGAGGAACACCGCCCTAATGCCGAAAGTGGCGCACGCCGGTGAAGATCATCGCCATTTTGCGCTCGTTCGCAGCGGCAATTACTTCTTCGTCACGAACCGAGCCGCCGGGTTGAATCGCGCATGTTGCACCGGCGTCGGCTGCGGCAATTAGCCCGTCCGGGAACGGGAAAAAAGCGTCGCTGGCGACCGCGCTGCCTTTGAGCGAAAGCCCGGCTTCGTCAGCTTTCCAAACGGCAATCCGCGAAGCATCGACACGCGACATCTGGCCGGCGCCAATTCCAAGCGTCCGGTCCGACTTTGCATACACAATCGCGTTTGATTTCACATGTTTGACGACGCGCCAGCCGAACGACATCGCGTTCAGCTCCGTCTTTGTTGGCCGTCGTTTCGTCACAACGTTCGCCGTCATCTCCCTGTCGACATCCGCGTCTTGAACCAGCACACCGCCGCACACCGAGCGCAGGTCGGTCGACGGCCGCGCTTCTTTCGCGGGGCTCAGCAAACGAATGAGCCGCAGATTTTTTTTCTTCTGCAAAATCGCGCGTGCCTCGATTTCAAAATCCGGCGCGATGATCACTTCGCTGAAAATCTCGCTGATCACTTTTGCCACCGCTTCATTCAACGGCCGATTGCATACGATGATCCCGCCAAATGGCGCCTGCTTATCTGTCGAAAACGCCTTCTCCCACGCCTTGCGCAGATCCTGGTCCGAGCCGACGCCGCAGGGATTGGTATGCTTCAGGATGGCGACGGTCGGTTCGTCAAATTCGGCAATCAAATTGGTCGCCGCGCTGACGTCGAGGATGTTGTTAAACGAGAGCTCCTTGCCCTGCAGTTTTTCAAAGTACTTATCGAAATCGCCATAAAGCGCAGCCTCTTGATGAGGATTTTCGCCGTAGCGCAATCGCATCGCTAATGGAAGCGAAAGTGAAAAGGAGGCCTCGGTTCTTTGCGCTTTGTTCAAGAAATTGGCAATCGCCCGATCGTATTCAGCGGTCCTGGTAAATGCTTTGATGGCCAAATGCTCCCGCAATTTCAGCGTCGTCTCCCCGTCGTGTTTGCCCATGTTGTCGAGCACGGTGTCGTAATCTGCGGGATCGACAACGACCGTGACCGACTCGTAGTTTTTCGCCGCGCTTCGAATCATCGACGGTCCACCGATATCGATATTTTCAATCGCGTCAGCGAGAGTCACACCCGGTTTCGCGACCGTGGCCTCGAAAGGATAAAGATTGACCGCGACAAGGTCGATTGGATCAAAACCGCATTCACGCGCTTCTTCTTCGTGTTTGGCGTTCCCGCGCTTGTAGAGGAGACCACCATGCACGCGGGGATGTAGAGTTTTTACGCGGCCGTCGAGCACTTCAGGGAAAGCGGTGAAACTTGAGATATCGCGCACTGGAATTTTTTCCTTCCTCAACAGCACCGCTGTTCCGCCTGTAGAAATGATGTCCACGCCCTGACGCTCCAGCGCGCGGGCAAACGCTGCGACGCCGGTTTTGTCTGAAACGGAAATGAGTGCGCGGCGGATTCGCATTTGGAGTGATGGAGTATTGGAGTGAAGGAGTGCTTAAAACATTTTAAACATTACTCCACTACTCCATCACTCCCTTCCTCGATCGCTTCAACGATCCAGAATCACGTTCTTGGCCGCCGGATACAGCACCGGGCAGCAGCCGATGGTTTCGCAAAACGCCTTACTGAAATGACTCAGGCTTGAGTAGCCTACTTCGGTCGCGGCTTCAGTGACGTTATAGCGTCCCGTGCGCAGCAATTCCGCGGCGCGTTCCATCCGCACGTTGCGCAAATATTGTGGAATTGTGAGGCCGGCTTCGCGCGAAAAGATTCTGCTTAGATAATACGGACTGCAGCCCGCTTCTTGCCCCAACATTTCCAGCGTCGGCGGGTTCGACAAGTCCCGTGTCAGAATCTCCTTTACCCGTTCGACTCGCTCGCGAGCCAGACGCTTCTGACGCATGCAGAAAAATTCGGGATCCTTCGGCGCAAAGAAAAACTGCGCCATAAGCTCCAACGCCTTGCCTTGGTACCAGAGGACACGCGCCGCCTTCGCTATGGGAGGCTCCGCCAGGTTCGTCACGACGCTGCGTTGCTGCATCGTCATCGGACGCGCCGGCGCAACGACGTTATCCTCCTGATCACCGAAAACGATCCGGCGAATCTCCGGATCAAGTTCCGCCTCGTTCCGTGCAAACTGCTTTCGCAAGTATTCGCGCGAAAATTCGAGCGTCACGAATTGATGGTGATCATGGGCACGTCGCGAGGCTGGCAGCGGTTCATTGGCGATAGCGTAATAGCCGTAATTGTTTGGAACATAATCGCTGCGCGCGCCGCGCGTTCCGCCGACTGCGCCGTGCCCGCTAAGGTTTAAGCAAAATTCCAAGCTATTCGGATGAAAGGTTCGTCCCCAGTTAAAGGAATGTTCAACACGAAAGTCGTGCCACTCGATCGCGACGCCGATCTTGTCTACATCACCGTATAATGGGCGCCATCCGTCTTTCAGTTCACGCCAGGCAGCCTGTTCCGCTGCGCAACCAGGATTCATGTTCGGTAAATTACGGGCGCAGGCGCGTAAAATGCAAGGATGGTTTGACTTCCTGCAGTGCTTCCCGATCCCACCGTCCCAGCGTGGAGGCCGCGTCATATGTGCTCTGCGCGAAATCCAGCAGAACTTCATCTGGTTTTTCAGCCGTGCGCACGGCGTCATATGGCAACACGAACTCGCGAAGCCTCGGCTCGTAAAAAGCTGCCGCGGGTTGGATCTTCGCTTCTGCGAATCCCGATGGTTCGGGATAAGCGTAGGAATAAAAAATTGGCGTCGGCGCGGCGGCGTTACCGGGCCAGAAACCGAGGCTGCTCACCTCCTGTGAGTACGCCTCCCGCGTGATGGCATCGGGCAAATGCGGGACCCCGCCGGGATGCGGCGGGGCGGGCCGGCCGGAAAAACGCGTTACTGCGAGATCAAAGCTGCCCCAAAAGAAATGCACCGGACTGCATTTGCCGCAAAAACGCGAGCGAAACTCCTTGAATACGCGGTCGCTCTGGACAAGAACGCGCCAGAAGCGATTGGCGTATTCCTGATCGTAAGAGCGGTGTTCTTCATCCTTATCGAACGGGATAGGATTTTCGATCTCGTTAGGCGTCGTGTTGATGATGACCGGCAGATCGAGATCGGTCAGCGTCTTCATTACTTCTGCATGAAATTGAGCCACAGATTGCGGATGTAACTTCAAAACGCGGACGGCGCCGTCGCTTTTCATAATTCGCAATTGGTGATCAATAAAATCAAAGCGAATCTCAAAAATATTATTCCCATGTGGGATCGGCGAAGTCGTTAGCCCACGAGCGGTCACGTAGAGCGTGACGTGCCATGAGTGGTTGGTCCATGGACTCAGCGTCAACCGAATTTTGCCGACGATCTGCGTCCACATATGCAAGCGTTATCGCGGTGTCTTGCCACTCCGTAAACGGCAAAGCCGGCCATGGATTTGATGCCTCATTCACGTTTGCCTCCTTACTCCCGGTTAATGAAATCCGAAAACGATCGTCGCACCCGCTCAAACACGCCTCGCGCTTCTTCCTGTGCTTTATGGAAACTATGTTTGATCTTTCGTTTCGCGCTGCCGATCACGCCCCTCACGTCTCCTTGATCATAATCGCCCTCGACGTCCTCCATGGTCGCACCGGCAAACATGCCTTCCGTTCGCCTGACGGTGCCGCCGGTCGCGCCAATGTAGATCGTGCCGACTGGACGGGACGATCGGCTTCGGAGCGTCACAATCCATGTCGGTTCGCCGCCATCGTCCGTGCGCAAAGTGTAATCGGCTGTTGCAAAATTTGCGTGCGACGCTTCGGCGGTATGAGTCGCTACGGCATACGCGCCACTCGAATCAAGGTTCAAACGCGACATGTCGATCGTTGCTCCTTCGGTGGAACCTGCCAGGTCGCGATCGGTCCTGTCGTCGGAATCGATTTTTCCATCAGCAACCTGCAGTTCGCGCAGCCCGCGCCCATCCGGATCCTCCAAAATGATTTTCCACTTTTCCGGCTGCGGATCGCCTTTGGTTCCGGTAATGGACACGACGTGAGGCAGCGCGTCGCGACCCAATTCCCGACCGACCACGCGCAAAGCTTCATAAGCGGTCGCGTTCTCTTCCGCCCAGACGGGCGAAACAAAAAGCAAAAGCCCAACACACACTCGCCACATCCTGCAAAATTGAACAGCGCTTTCGGCAAGTGTCCATCGCATTTTGGACTGCGGCGACATGTCGCCGCTTTAAAAGCGCGGACATGTCCGCGCACTCCAAAAGCGGCTGACTTGAATGAGCGCGCGAAATCTGCTCACGTGTCCGTGCGTAGCAATGAAGAGACGCAAACTTGAATTCAGCAGCCACACTGCGAACCTGGCGTTGCTTCGGAATTGCGTTCGAGATTTTCTAAATGGTTATCCGTTCTCCGAAAAGGAGCGAATGCTGATGGTGCTCGGCGTGGATGAAGCATGCACGAATGTGATCCGTTACGCGTACCGTTTGCGCGACGATCAACTCATCTCTTTGCGAATGGAAGGGCTGCGCAAGTGCATCCGCATGCGCTTGCGAGATTACGGTGAAAAGGTTTTTCCACATGAAATGAAAGGCCGCTCTCACGATTTGATTAAGCCAGGCGGACTCGGTCTTCATCTTATTCGCTACGCCTTTGACCAGGTCGATTACATTCACAAACGCCGCGGCACCGAGCTGGTGCTCATCAAAAATTTGGGAGTGATGGAGTAATGGAGCGTCTTTGGAGTTGTTTTTTTCTCCTCTTTTTTTTTTTCTTTTTTTTTTTTTTATTTCTTACTTCTTTTTTTCTTTTCTTATTTTTTCATTTTTTTTTTTTATCTTTTCTCTTTATTTTTACATCTTTCTTTTTTATATATACTTTACTTCTCTCATATCTCTTTCTCTTTTTTTCTTATTTCATCTCTTATTTGGGTTAATTCTCATCTTCACTCTCTTTCTTTCCTTTTTAAATAGCTTCATTCCTTTATTTCTCTATCTTTCTTGTTTTTTAATATATCTCTTTCATCAGCATATCTCGGAGCTAGCTAGTCTAGTTGGCTTTCGAACTTATCTTATATTGTGTTGAATTTCATTAGCGGACCACCGTTCCTAGATGTAGCATCTGACGTTGCGCGTCACCCTGCTATGGAAACGGGGATTTCCGATCATGTTGGACCTCTACTAAGTGATTGCCTTGCTCTGTACAATTCTATATCCTGGTGCCTAGCATTCCGCCTACGAATCCCTACAATCTCTCTAACTGTGGAGTGTTGATATGTTCCGCGCCATTCCGATATGTTCCCGCTTCATTATTTTTCTCTTTCATTACTTTCTTTCTCCTATTTTCTCCAACAGTCTCGATGCCTACATTCTTCAACACTTCTCTCATTTTACTACTTTTTTTCTTAAACTCTACATACACTTAAATCTAATTTATTTTCTTACTTATTATAAATTCTATATTATTAGTTAACACTCACAAAATTTTACATTTCTTTATACTACCTAGTTTCCCCATTTACTAACCAAGACCTCAGCCGTCAGAAAATTCTTTAGCAGATATTATCAAGCCACATTCGACAGCTTGGTTTGCAGCCTCTCTGGACTGACAACCTATCAGATTCTCTATCATCCAAAGAAGGACGCATGCAGCGAGATTAGCGAACCGATTGACGCCTTGATGGATTTCTCGTAACTCCATTACTCCCCTTCCAATAGACTCCGCTGCCGATTCAACATGTCCGATACACGCCGAATGAAACCACCTGAGCCGGATGCTGCTTTTGAAGTTTCGCTGCGACCGCCTGCGTTCAGCGAGTTTAACGGCCAGGTGAAAGTGCGCGAACGACTGGAGTTGATGGTAGAAGCTGCGAAGAAACGCGGCGACGTGCTGGAGCACATTCTCTTGAGCGGACCCTCGGGACTAGGCAAGACGACGCTCGCTTACATCATCGCCAACGCGATGGGGGTAAATATCAAAAACACCAGCGGTCCCGTAATTGAGAGAGCCGGCGAACTCGCAGGTCTCCTCACCAGCCTGGAAAAAGGCGACGTGCTTTTCATTGATGAGATCCACCGGCTGCAACCAGCGATCGAAGAATATCTTTATCCCGCAATGGAGGATTACCGTCTTGATATCATTATCGATCAGGGACCGCAGGCGCGCAGTCTGCGTCTCAATTTACCAAAGTTCACATTGGTCGGTGCAACCACGCGAGCGGGAATGGTGAGCGCGCCTTTGCGTTCCCGCTTCGGCATGACGGCGCGGCTCGATTACTACCATGCTGAGGAAATGCAGAAGATTATCCTGCGCAGCGCGCAATTACTTGGCGTTGAGATCGACACGGCCGGCGCTAGTGAGGTCGCCGCGCGCTCACGCGGCACACCGCGCACGGCGAATAATCTATTGCGCTGGGTGCGCGATTATGTGCAGGTAAAAGCCGAAGGGAAAATCACCGCGGAACTCGCGGATCGCGCCCTCACCATGCTCGAGATCGATCGGGACGGATTCGATCAATGGGACAAGCGCATCCTCGAAGCGTTAATCCACAAATTTAACGGCGGTCCCGTTGGTCTGAGTTCACTGGCGGTCGCGGTGGGCGAAGAATCCGGCACCATCGAGGAGGTCAACGAGCCGTATTTGATCATGGAGGGCTACATCAAACGCACCGCGCAAGGCCGGATGGCAACTGCAAACGCCTACCGCAAGCTTGGAATCAAACCGCCGACCGGCGCGCAGAGCGAGCTATTCGGCCAATGATGCGGCGATCTGAGGTCTTGTAGGGCGTACGCCCCCCGCGTCCTGTCCGCAGCGCCCTCGCCATCGCTCACTTTCAAGACGCCTCTACTCTCGTTCTGTGAAACGCCGTTGGCAGACGTTGGCGTCTGACACAGACGCCCTACAATCATCGCTTGCACGCCGAATTTTCACGTTTCAAATAACCTCTGCGCTCTCCGTGATCTCTGTGGTTAATTTGTGACAGGAATTCTGTTCTTGTCGATGTCTCACTTGTGAATGCAACTGACGGCCGATTTCTTCCAGCAAACGGCGAAGGTTTTCTCCGTCTCCGAGCTGACCCGACAAATTCGCGGAATACTCGAAACGAAATTCGGCGCCGTTTGGGTGCAAGGCGAAATCTCGAATTACAAACTGCATCCGAGCGGACACCAATATTTCACGCTCAAAGATCAACGCGCTCAGATCTCGTGCGTAATCTGGCGCGACACCATGGCACCGTTGCGACAAGCGCTTGCGGACGGCGCGCAGGTGCAGGTTTACGGCACCGTCACGGTTTTCGAAGCGCGAGGGCAATATCAGCTGAGGGTCCAAATTCTTCAGCCGCGCGGAGTTGGTCTGCTCCAGGCGAAATTCGAAGCGCTAAAGCGGAAGCTTGAGGCAGAAGGATTATTTGCGGCGGAACGGAAAAGGCCGCTGCCAAAATTTCCACGGCGAATCGGAATTGTGACATCTCCCAGCGGTGCAGCAATTCGCGATATGTTGAACGTGCTCCGTCGTCGCGCGCCATGGCTGCAGATTTTGATTAACCCGGTGCGCGTCCAGGGGACCGGAGCAGCCCAGGAGATCGCCGTCGCGATTCGTGAACTCGCCACACCTAACGAGGCGTTTCGTCCTGTCGACCTCATCGTGGTCACGCGCGGAGGCGGGAGTATTGAAGACTTGTGGGAGTTCAATGAAGAAATCGTCGCGCGCGCGATACTTCATTCCGGCGTGCCAATCGTCTCGGCAGTCGGTCACGAAATCGATTTTACCATATGCGATTTCGTCGCGGATCTGCGCGCGCCGACCCCGAGCGCTGCCGCCGAATTGATTGTCCCCGACGTTATGGACCTTCAACGGCAGATCGACCGCTGCTCGCGCACGCTGGGCCGCCAGTTGCTTAACCGCGTTCGCGAGGCGCAACAACGTCTCGATCACGCGCGAGAGGCCTTGCGGCGCTGTCTTGCGCACAAAATCGATAACTACAAGCGCAGCCTCACCCACATCACGGCCGCCTTGCAACCCCGAAGTTCAGGGCGGAAGCTGATGATGCGCCGAAACCGCTTTGCCGACCTGCGTCGGCGACTGCTCGCCTGTCCCGGGCGATTGATTGAAAACGCAAGACACCGTTTCAGTCGAATCGAAGGAATTCTACGCGTGCTCGGACCCGACGCGACGCTGCGCCGAGGCTACAGCATCACCATGAACGAGCGCGGACAAATCATCCGCACCACCGCAAACGTCCGCTCAAAAATGAAAATCCGCACCCGCATCAGCGACGGCGAATTCGGCTCGGAAACTCTTTGAGTGTTGGAACTGTTGAGTGTTTGGAGTCGCCACAATTTTCACTTCTAACCGCCGCCTGCACTTACGTGAATGCCAGAGTAAGGAATAGAAGAGTTCATTTGATCCTCAACGGCAAAGCCGCCGGGAATGACACGCTCCGAGCTGCGATTGGCCGGCAACGGGAATTCGGACATTCAATCGAAGTGCGAGTGACCTGGGAAAAGGAAGACGCGCGGCGATTTGTTTCCGAAGCAGACAAGACAGATTTGCTGATCGTCGCCGGCGGCGACGGCACGCTGAACGAGGTGGTTCAAGGTCTAATGGATCTTTCGATCGACACGCGGCCAGTTTTGGGAGTGGTCCCATTGGGAACTGCAAACGATTTCGCTAACGGGTGCGGCATTACACAGGATCTGGAGAAGGCCCTGGCGCTCTGTATGGAAGGTAAAGCGGTACCAATCGACGTGGGTAAGGCCGATCACCGCTGGTTTCTAAACGCAGCCACTGCTGGCTTCGGAGCGAAAGTAACAGCGACGACTTCGCCGGAAGTGAAACGACTCCTTGGTCCCGTCGCTTACGCGGCGATGGGTGCAATTCTGGCGATGAACGTTCATCGCTACCAAGGAAGACTTATCTTACCCGATCGTGAAATCACTGGGATCAGTCCGGTCGTGATCGTCGCAAATGGGCGACAGACCGGTGGCGGTTTTCAACTCACCCCGCGCGCGCGGATTGACGATGGTCTGCTCGATGTGCTTCTGGTAGGTGAGATCCCGGCAACTGCACTCCTCACTGCGGCGCGAGAGCTGCAACAGCTTTCGCCGGATGGCGAATATATTTCCTACCGGCAAACCCCGTGGGTCGAAATCCATCCCGAAGAAGCGATTCCGGTCAACCTGGACGGCGAGCCGGTACAATTTTCTAGCGTCCGATACGAAGCGGTACCGAAGGCAATTCAGGTGATTGTTCCGCGCGATTGTCCGCTACTGTCAGCAACTGGTGGATAAATATGTCACCATGCAGTCGCGTGGGACCTTAAAACGCAAAACAGAGGCGCGTGGATGCAAGGTACTATTCGATTTAACAGCGTAGTCGGTTTTGTCCTTCGTAAACGTGGAATCGCGCGCTAACATTTCAGAGGACGAGCAGGAAGCCGAAGAGGTCGCGTCCCGTGCCCGCTTGCGTATCGCCGAGCTGGTGCACAAACCTTTTGGCATCCAATCGATCGCCCTCACCGGGTTGTTTATTCTGGCGGTCTTCTACACCGTCTATTTCATGCGCTCGGTTCTGCTGCCGATCGTTCTGGCTCTGCTGCTCAGTTATCTGTTTAGACCGGTAGTGCGTGCGCTCGCGCAATTAAAAATTCCGCTGCCGGTGGGCTCGGCTTTTATCCTTATCGGATTTCTTGCCATTGCCGGTTATGGAACCTCCGCGCTCGCCACCCCCACGATCGGTTGGCTTCAAAAAGCACCGACCGGTTTCACGGAACTACAACGCAAACTCTTGCCGGTAAAGAAATCCGTCGCGCAAGTGACCCATGCTACGGACGAAATCGAGAAACTCGCTTCAACCAGTCAGGAAACTAAAAGCGTGGAAGTGAAACGGCATCCGGTTACTGAGATGTTTTTCATGCGCACCCCCGAGTTCATAGCCAGCGCGGTTCTCTTGGTGATCCTGCTCTACTTTCTGTTGGTCTACGACCAGGTCTTCATCGCAAAGCTGGTCAAACTACTGCCCACGCTCTCGGACAAGAAGACTGCAGTCGGTATTGCACACGATATAGAGTCGCAGGTCTCGCGCTATCTGTTCACCATCACGGTGATTAATGCCTGCCTCGGCCTGGCGGCGGGAACCGCGGTGGGACTACTCGGTCTGGCCAACCCGGTGATGTGGGGCGTGATGGTCGCGTTGTTCAATTTCGTGCCCTACCTCGGCGCTCTCACGGGTATCATTTGCATGACTGTAGGCGCCGTTTTAAGCTTCGATAGCCTTGGTTACGCGTTCGTCTTTCCCGCCGTTTATCTCACCCTTGGCGTGTTGGAGGGCAGCTTCATCACGCCATGGGTTATGGGGCGCTCACTTACCTTAAATCCAGTCATCATCCTGCTCTCGCTTACATTTTGGGGCTGGATGTGGGGAATCGTCGGCGTCATTCTGGCTGTGCCCATCCTGGCGGCTTTCAAAATTTTCTGCGCCCACATCAAACCGATGGAGCCGCTTGCAGAATTTCTTAGTTAAAAGTTAGAGGGTAAGCCTGCAGCGGTCCTCGCCGGAGGGCATGCTTGAACTCAGGCGTACGTCGCCACGTCGGCCACCATGCCTTTTAACCAGCGCGACGCTCAAGGCGTAAATTTGTAGACGCACCCGTCGTCGGCGTTGCCGCCGTGGACCGTGGCGCCGTAAAAGTTTCCAAACGGATCGACGACCAATCCGTTATAGGAAGAGCCACCATCCGGTGGGCCCGCGAACGAATGAACGACACTTTCGGTCCATTGACCGCCGCCAATGGGATTTAGTTTGAAAATTGTGCCACGGCCCAAACCGCCTTCACTTGTGGTTCCATAAAGATTGCCGGACGCATCACCAACGAGATTGCTGATGGGACTGTTGCCATCGCTTCCGTTTTGAAAGCTATAAATAATTCTCTGATTCCATTCGCCAGTCGGCCGTGGAGACAGCTCGTAAACGGCGCCGATACCATTTGCACCTCCGTAGTAAGTGGTTCCATAGAATTTACCGGGAGGAGCGGAGAGCAGCGCGCCATAAGGAAAGCTTCCGTCGGGTTGACCATGGAAGGAATAAAGCGCCCTGAAATCCCATTCTCCAACTGCTGTTGGTGTCAGTTCGAAAACAACTCCGGCTCCATACAGGCCGCCCGTAGTCGCTGCGCCATAGAGCCGCCCATGACTCAGCAACATTCTTCCAGCCGAACCGCTGGATCCGTCCGCGCCGCCAGTGAATGTATGGATGACCTGAGACGTCCAACTCGCAGCGTGTGGATGAAGTTTGTAAATCGTGCCTACGCCGTATGCGCCACCGGTGGGAGTCATGCCATAAACATTTCCGCTCCGATCGACAGTGACTCTCGCGCCCGGGCCAGATCCATCGTCCCCGCCGGTAAACGCGTGGATGACGGTTTGAGCCCACGTGCCGCCTGAGTTGGTCAGCTTGTACACTACGCCACAACCGCCTTCACAACTGCCAGACCCGCCCGTGACTGCCGTGCCGTACAGGTTCCCTTGGCGATCAATACTAACTCCTTTGTACGGTTCGCCTCCATCGGCGCCTCCAGTGAAACTGTACAGGACGTTCTGAACCCATCCATTAGATGTCGGGCTGAGCTGAAACACTGTGCCACTTCCATGATCGCCGCCAAGCACCGTCGTCCCATAGATATTCCCAGCGCTGTCCGTCTCCAGATCTGTGTCTGCATATTCGCCGTCATCCTCTTCAAAGCTAAAAATGACGTCTGTGGTCGTCGCTTTCGCGGTAACGAGCGACAGCGCGATAACGAATAGTGGAATTGCGTGTTTGAACCGAATCAATGGATTCATTGCTCTTTCTTTCCCTCCCAGTTTGAATTGATCTGAAATCCGCAAATCCAGAAAAGGCGAAGAACCTGGCGGGGAAAAGTCTTCAACCTGATTCAGAATCCGCTTTAGCGACATCGAGTATGCGGAAATTGTTTACCCATTGTCAAAGCAATTCGTCGCGTGTGCCTCAGATTGCGCTAAACGCTCGATCCAGGACACCAAGCAGAAAATCAGCGTCTTTTTCGTGCAGGCACATCGGCGGCGAAAACCGGATCGTCTGCCCGTACAAACCGCCCTTGCCAACCAGTAATCCCATGTCCAGACAGCTTTCCAGTATCTCCGCGCACTCGGCCGTTGCCGGTTCCTTCGTTGTGCGGTCTTCCACCAGCTCAATTCCCAGCAGCAGACCTTTGCCGCGGACGTCGCCAATCAGACTGTGTTTTGCTTTTAAGAGACTCGAGTCCGGCAAGAATCCGATTCCCAATTCGCAGTGCGTTCTTTTGCAACTTTTCGCGCTCGATCACGTCCAGTACAGCCGCGCCCTGCGCGCAGACGACGGGATTGCCACCGAATGTGTTGAAATGGAGGCGCTGCGCGATTGTGGACGCGATCTTGTGCGTTGTCACGACGGCGCCGAGCGGAGCGCCGTTGCCGATTCCCTTGGCCATCGTGACGATGTCAGGCACAACATCCTGAGTTTCAAATCCCCAGTAGTGCGTACCAGTGCGTCCGAATCCGGTCTGCACTTCATCGGCGATGCACAATCCGCCGGCTGCACGGACATGTTCGTAAGCGTGCTTGAGATAATTGTCCGGGAAGACCACGCACCCGCCGACGCCCTGGATTGATTCGGCGATAAATGCCGCGACCTGCCCCGAAGTTGCGTGCTCGATCAAGTTCCTGACATCAGCCGCGTAATTGAAGCCTGCGCGCTGATCGTCACGTCCCCATGCTCCGCGATACGGGTCCGGCGCTATCGCATGATGGACGCCAAAGCTGTGCGGGACATTAAATTTCCATGTGCGGTGCGCCGTAAGTCCCATGCCGGCGGAATTACCGCCGTGATAGGAATTTCGCAGCGCAATCACATCATAGTTCGCAGTGTAGGCACGCGCCATCAGCAGCGCCAGATCGTTGGCTTCTGAGCCCGAGTTGACGAAATAGCAGACCTTGAGTTCGCCGGGCATTTTCGCCGCCAGCTTCTGCGCATATTCCGCGATGTTCGGATGCAGGTAAATCGTGGTCGAATGTTGCAGAAGGTCATTTTGGGAGCGCGCTGCCGCGACAACGTCCGGATGGCAATGGCCGACGCTAACCGTCACAATCCCGCCGAGCGCATCAAGATACCGGCGCCCGTGTTCGTCAAAGACGTATTGCCCTTTGCCTTCGACGATCATCAGCGGTCGCTTGTAGTAGAGGAAGATCCCGGGATTCAGAAACTGCCGGCGCAAGCTCAGCACCTCCTCCTGAGAGGGCCCGCGATACGGCTGAGGCTGATAATCAAACGGCGGTAGTTCAGGTGGCTGCATTATTTCGTGGTCAAGACGCCGCCTTCACCTTCAGCAAACCAGCCTCATCTAGCAACTCGCGCCGTGGATTTTCGTCAGCACAGACAACGACCAAACAACAACGTGACATTGAAGTGAACGGACGCCGGACGAGTTGGGAGGTTTCAGTGGCCGCCTGTCACTGTGTATCCGGCAGCTCTCAAATCCTCAGCCAATTCCAGTTCCATTTGGACCGCGGCATCAAACGGCATCGGGTTCAAATGTTCGTAAAGTTCTGGCATCAATCGCACTCCATATTGCCTGACAACCCATGCCGATTTGTAACTGTTTTTGTGATTTTCAAACCGGTGTTCGACCGGAATTCCTGTCATCCCAACATAGACGCAGGGCTTCAGTGGATCTCGTTTGGGATTGAGCCGCAAAATAGAACGATGCTTAGTGACAGCGTCGTTCAACAGAATCACATAAACGTTGTGGTGAAACGCGTCTTTCTTCTGAAGCGATGCTTTCTTCCGTTTCAATTCGTAACACAACAATAAAATTTGGAAAGCATCGGAGCGTTAGCCAATTTTCTGTAAAAACGGCCCGTTGACCACAAACAGACCGCCGGACAGAAATCTTTTCAAGCAAACGTGACATGGAATCGACCGCGATTCATGTATCAGCGTTGAAAGTTGGAGCCATAATCAACACCTCGATCGCCGGTTGCGACTCCGAATCTGAGGCGCAGCCTTCGGGAAATGACGTGACGACAAGAGCGTGATACTGGGCAAGACCAATCGGATCGCTGAAAAGGCACGCAATCACGCGCAAATCACCTTCGCACCGAAAGCAATCAATATGATCGTCCCTCCAAAGGGAATCACTTCTCCAGCTTGAACGCGAGTGTCGCCAGCGGCGGCAAGTGGATCAGGATTGAATGTTCGCGGCCCATCCACTCCCGAGCTTCGCTCTGGACGCCACCGAGATTTCCCACGTTGCTGCCACCGTAGGTTTCACCGTCGGTGTTGATGATCTCACTGTAGAATCCCGCCTCGGGAACTCCCAGCCGGTAATTGTACCGCACGATTGGGGTAGCGTTCACAACAAACACGGCGCTGTCGCCGTGTTCGGATTTGCGCAGAAATGAAACGACGCTGTTATCGGCGTCGTGAAAATCTATCCAGTCGAACCCGTCGTAAGTGTCGTCGAGTTGCCAGAGCGCCGGCTCATTCTTGTATGTGTGGTTCAAATGTTGCACTAGCCTGCGCAGCCCGTCGTGGCGTGGCAACTTCAGTAGTTCCCAGTCGAGTTGGATGTCATGGTTCCACTCGTTCCGCTGGCCAAATTCGCCGCCCATAAACACCAACTTTTTGCCGGGATGGCCGTACATCCATGCCAAAAACATGCGCAGATTGGCGAACTTCTGCCACTCGTCTCCCGGCATCTTCGATAACAGCGAGCGCTTGCCATACACGGCTTCGTCGTGGCTGAGCACGAGAATGAAGTTCTCTTGGAAAGCGTAGAGCAGCGAGAAGGTGATGTTGCCGTGATGATAGCGCCGGTAAATCGGATCGATGCTCATGTAGTGCAGGAAATCGTGCATCCAGCCCATGTTCCATTTAAACCCGAAGCCGAGCCCGCCGAGATACGTGGGACGCGTAACGCCGGGCCATGCGGTTGATTCCTCAGCGATGGTGATGATCCCGGGGAAACGCTCATAACAGACTTCGTTGAACTGTTTGAGAAAATAGATGGCATCGAGGTTCTCGCGGCCGCCGTAAACATTCGGGATCCATTGCCCGGGCTCTCGTGAATAATCGAGGTAAAGCATCGAAGCCACCGCGTCCACGCGCAGACCGTCGATGTGATACTTGTCCAGCCAGAAAAGCGCGTTGCCGATGAGAAAATTGCGCACTTCGTTACGGCCATAATTGAAAATGAGCGTCCCCCAATCCTGCTGCTCGCCCTGGCGCGGGTCCATGTGCTCGTAAAGATCGGTCCCGTCGAATTCCGCAAGCGCGTGCGCGTCCTTCGGAAAATGCGCAGGCACCCAATCCATGATCACGCCAACCCCGGCCTGATGACATTTATCGATAAAATGACGGAGGTCGTCAGGCGGGCCAAACCGACTTGTGGGGGCGTAATAATTTGTAACCTGGTAACCCCATGAGCCCTCGAACGGATGCTCGGCAATAGGCAACAGCTCGATGTGCGTATACCCCATCTCCAATATGTACGGCAGCAACGTATCAGTCATTTCCAGATAAGTGAGCTGGCGGTTTCCTCCCTTGCGACGCCATGAACCGAGGTGCACCTCGTAGGTGCTGATCGGGCTTCGTGGCCAGTTTTTGTTCCGGCGCGCTTCCATCCAGTCGGCGTCGTTCCAAATGTAGCGTTCCAAATCGTACACCAGTGATGCCGTGGCTTTCCCATGTTGATTAAAAAACGCGAACGGATCGCTCTTAAGCAACACCTCCCCGGCTTGGGTGAGGATCTCAAATTTATAATGCGCACCCTGCTTGATCCCCGGTAGAAACAGTTCCCACACGCCCGCGCCTAACAACTTCCGCATCGGATTGACGCGGCCATCCCAATCGTTGAAATCACCGACGACGCTGACGCGTTGTGCATTCGGCGCCCAGACGGCGAAATAAACTCCTGTCGCATCGCCCATCGTGCGCAGGTGCGCGCCGAATTTTTCGTAAATCTCCCAGTGCTGGCCTTCTGTGAACAGGTGCAGATCGACATCGCCCATGATGGGACCATATTGATACGCATCGCGTGCGACCTGTTCTGATCCGTCCACTTTTGTAATGCTGAGGTGGTATGGAACGTCTCGTGCCGCACCGGACACCGTGGCGCAAAAAAAACCTTCCTCATCAACGCGTTCGGCGGCAATGGGTTTGTCCGGCTCGCGATTGAGGACGATCTCGACCGCGCGCGCATCCGGCTGAAAGACCCGAATCTCTACGTCATCACCAACCTTGTGCGGACCTAACACGCGAAAGGGATCGGAATGAAGACCTCGGACAAATCTGTTGACCTCGTCGCGCGGGATGCCGGCAATCTCGAAAGCTTTCATTGTCTAGTAAAAATTATCGGTTTCACCTCGAAGATCTAAAAAACCTAACGCGCCTTGCTCACTAGCCAAACATTGTTTGCGCTTGCGAGGAGCGATCACCGCTCCTTGAGCACCCCAGCGAAGCATGCGAATGAGCATCGTGAAGAAGTCTTGTGCCGCCATTTATTTTTTCGCTATCAGCTTCGTTTTGGCTGCTCCTATTGTGCCAACTGCACCGGGCATGAGTTGGCGATACAATATGACTGAAGAAGTCGGAAAAGGGCTTGACCTTTCCAACATAAAAACGGACGTCGACGGGAAGATTCGCCTGCCGGTTTTGTACCGCATCGAAGGAACAGAGAACGTTGATGGGAAAGATCTTCTTAAGTTTGAAATGCACAGGGCGGGCACGATCACCAACACCGATCTACTGAGTGTGGACGACCACGGAATTGTTTGCTGGGCACGAATTAATCTCGATGGACAGCTGGTAAAGTTTAATCCGCCGCAGACAATGATCGCCGCTCCACTCAAAAAAGGCGCCGGATGGGATTTTGACGGACAAGCAGGCGAACTAAAGGTGCAACAGCATTATAACGTGGTGGGCGAAGAAAACATCGACGTGCCGGCAGGAAAATTTCGAGCTTACAGGATTCATGGCGAGCAAACGAAGCCGAACCGGATGACCATCGATCGCTGGTTCACGCCCGGTATTGGAATCGTCAAAGACGTCACGGCGATGCAGGACACAAAAGGCGATTTGCTACAGCGCATTTCGCTTGAGCTCGCGGAAGCACCAAAAATTGTCGAGCGTCCCCAAGTGAGATTGGATGCCACGCCAAAGCAGCTTTTAGTGAGTCTTGCGAGAGACCGCTTCGGAAAACCGATAACGACATTCTCGTCAAACACGCCGGAAATTTATGCGCGCTGGCAGGGACAGCGTCTGCGGACAGGCGCGAGCGTGAAGGCTATGTGGATCGCAGAAAACATCGGCGAGGATTTTCCTCAAGACTACAAGGTGGACGAGGCCTCTGTTGTTGCTGAAAGTCCAACCGCCCAAGGCGCGTTCACGTTGGCGCGGCCCGAAGATGGCTGGGCGCCGGGAGATTACCGCGTGGAATTTTATGTCGATGATGTTCTCGTCGACGCGGTGAAGATGAGGATAGTGCAGTGATCAAGAAGAGCCGGCGTACCGGCTAACGAAATGCGCTTGGAGAGCCCGCGCGGCCTCGAATTTTGTTGAATCCAACCTAAGGCGTCGCCGCATCGTATTAGCAGAGTTCAAATTCTACATGAAAAACATCACGATCATTTTGCTCGCGGGGTATGTCATTCTGGTTGCCGGCTGCCACTTGCCCGGTGTCCGAGGTAATGGCCATACCAAAACTGAACAACGTCCGATTGGCGCCTTCGCCAATGTCGAGACCAGCGGCGCCTTTGAGATCGAATGGCAAAACGGCACGCCCGCTGTCCGAATCACGACGGACGAAAATCTGCTGCCTTACATTCAGACCAACGTCTCCGGCGACACGCTTCATCTGAGCACGCGTGAGCACGTCTGGCCTACGCATGGAATCAAAGTTGTCATGTCGAGTCCGGCGCGGACGGGCGCACGAATCAGGGGCGTCGTAAAGCTGACCGCGAACCAGCTAAGCGGGCCAACTTTTGCTCTGGAATCGAAAGGAGCCTCGGAGGTCTTCCTTGATGGAAATATCGACCGACTTTTGGTCGACATGACAGGCGCAAGCCAGTTGGTTGCGGATCGATTGCAAACCAAAACTGCCGAAATCTCCACGACTGGCGCGGGCGACGCAGATGTTACAGTTACCGATACGCTGAAAGTGGTCATCACTGGTGCAGGGAAAGTGACCTACTCTGGCAACCCAGGCACAATTGATAGACACATCCGCGGCGCCGGTTCAATTCGCCACAAGGACTAGGATTTGGTTGTAGAGTGTTCGCCGCGGCGAACGCCTAAACGATCAGTGCCTGGCACAGGCACATATCCCATTTTCTTCTCGAGCCGCCCCACATTGGCCGATAAGAGGCGTTCCTCAAAGATTCGACGGCGCCCGTCGCCATGGACTACAAATTTCACACAGCAAATGAAGCAACCGTTTGCCATTCGAATTCTGATCTGGTTCGCGGCGTTCGCGTCGATGGGAATGTTTTTGTCGATTTTGCTCGCGATTCTCGACATCGGTCCACATCTCATGGGCGGCGAAAAAGTGACCCGCTCCGAATGGTTGCATATCGCCGGCCCCCTCGTCGCGGCCATGGGGTGCCTCATGGCGTTGACGGCCTACGGCCTCGGTGCGCGCAAACCGTGGTCACGTCATGTTATTTTGGCGATTTTCGTCTCAATAATCGCGTATTCGTCGGTGCTCGGGGTAGTGAACGTTCTTCGTCCTTCGATTATGTGGCGCGCCATTTTTAACGGCTCTTTGTTCGGGGCTGCCGCCGGGTGGTACTTTTATTTCAAACCAAACGTGGCTGCGTATTTTCGGGAACTCGCGAGGCGATAGGCATTTCGCGGCGGATTTTCTATTGCACTGGCGACGGCGCAATGCGACATGCAGAATGGAAGAAAGATACGATGCCCAGGCTGTCCTTCATTTTTGCATTCCTGCTTCTGATAACCCCGGCGCACGCACGGGATGAAAGATCAATCAAGGACCTGAGCAAAGCGCTGGCAGCACTTGCACCTGATGTCGACCCAGCGGAAGCCGAGCTGTTGTCGGAGACCGCGCACACGAAGGCTCGCAGCCTCGCAAAGGAATATCGTGTCGTTCTAAATCCCGAGTTTACGGTATTCCTGGTCAACATCGGGAAACGGAAGCGCGGCTGGTGTGGTCACTGGGCGCAGGACCTCGGCGCGCGTTTAAAGGAACTCAAGCTCAAGACGCTCGTGCTGCACTGGGGTGAAGCCTATCCGAACACCTCGAGCGAGAACAACGCGCTGGTAGTGACTGCGCGCAATCAGCCATTCGTGGATGGGATGCTCCTCGATGCCTGGCGGCGGGGCGGTCGTCTCTTCTGGTGCCCGGTGAAAAAAGACGACGAATACGAAGTGGAACAGCACTTCGGCCATTCCGGGATCACGGTGTGGAAAGAGAACATGAGCTGGAGCGCGTGGCTGCAGGAGTACCAAACTGCCCAGCAAAAGCCAAAAACAGCCGCCGCGTCGCGCTGAATCATTCTCCTAAACATTTCCTGAGGAGGCACCGCGCTGTCGCTGAAGAATGGCGTTTCACAGAATCGAGCCGGTGGGCGCCGAGCGAGATAGAAGGGAAGCCCGAAGGGTGAGCGAGCTGGCGCGAGCGAATCAAACGCCTTACATTTCCCAGTGCAGGAAGTGAATGTTCAGACCGGAAGTACGGGGGATTACAAGGCGCCGGTCGAAGAGACCGGCTGGAGCCGCATCAAAAAGGCGCTGGGCCCCATCGCAGTGGTCGGCATCGCCATCGCAAAATTCTTTGCGAAACTCAAGATCGTTCTCCTGCCGCTGTTAAAGTTCCTGCCCGTTCTTTTGAAGTCCGGCGGCACCATGCTGCTGATGATCTGGGTTTACATGCAACTCTGGGGTTGGCAGTTCGCGCTCGGGTTTGTCTTGCTTTTGCTAATTCACGAAACGGGTCACTTGATTGTCGCCAAAAAGTTTGGACTCAAAGTCGGAGCGCCTGTTTTTATTCCGTTTATGGGCGCGTTCATCGCGCTCAAAGAAGCACCGCGCAATGCCTGGATGGAAGCCTGCGTCGGTATTGGCGGGCCATTGCTCGGGAGTTTGGGCGCGCTGGTCTGCAACGCGTTGGGCGAATTCTTCGCCGCTCCAATTTTCATCGCGTTGGCGTGGTTCGGGTATTTTCTGAATCTGTTTAACCTCACACCGGTGGGAATGCTCGACGGCGGACGCATTGTAACGGCATTATCGCGCTGGTTGTGGTTGCCCGGGTTCGCGTTGCTTATTTGGTTTGGCTGGAAATATCCGAATTTCATCATTTGGCTGATCGTCCTTTTGTCGCTCCCACGCATCTATTCACTCTTTCGAAAACGCACTGAGGAAGAGCAACGTTACTTCGAGGTCACCCCGTCTCAGCGCTGGATAATGTCGGTTCTCTACTTTGGCCTGATCGCGGTGTTGCTCTTTGGAATGCACGTCGCGCAACAGGATTTGCAGAAATACGGCGTCCGATCGCACGGACACGGACCTGACGTTATCGTGCAGTAAATGATGCTGTAGTCCGTCTGTGTCAAACGCCAGGCAGGGCGTTTCACAGAAGCGCCCTACAAATCCATGTATGGCGAAGCTGCGAATACCTTCGCCGGATCGAGTCCGATTTCTTGCAGGAGCGAGAAGAAACGCTTGTCCGAACGCAAAGGTGCAAATTCAGGGGCAATGCCGATTGTGTGGAGCGATGACGAGTGCTCGACGCGGGCGCGGTCAAGTTCGCGCATCGCGTCTTCATGTTCTTGCAACACGACGTGCACATGCGCAATGGCGTCCCCGGGCGTATAATTCCCGCGGCTCGAGCAAGCAGCCGTTAGAATCTCCCTCGCTTCATCCCTGCGGTTCATCTTCGCGTAGGCGATCGCAAGACCAAAGGGCACTCGACCGCTTATGGCTTGAGATTTCTTGTATAAGTCGATCGCGTCGTCGAAGCGCCCCATTTCCCGGAACAATGCGGCCAATAGCGGCTCACCATAAAGAAAGGTCGGATCAAGCTGCAACGCGCGCTCACCAGCAGCCATGGCTTCATCGATCAATCCGAAATATCGGTAGATCTCACAGGCGAAATTACTAACCCAGAGCGAGGCAGGATCAATTTTCGCAGTGCGGCTAAGATAGTTAAGAGCTTTCTTGCGCTCGCCGATCGCCGCGTAAAATGCAGCGATGAAATAATTCGAGGGTGTAGAATTTGAATCGATTTCGAACGCGCGGAGGTACTCGGTTTCAGCGCCGCCGAGGTCCCAATCGAGAATCCGTTTCGTTTCCGCCAGGTAGACGTGTGCCTCGGCTTCGCCGTCGTCGATGCTAATCGCATTGAGAGCGGCGCGACGGACGTTCGAATAGGCTTCGAGCGGTTTCACATAGGCATCCGCTAGCCAGAGCCACGACTTTGCAATACCCGTCCAGGCGCGTGCGAATCGCGGATCTTTGTCGAGCGCGTACCCGAAGAACTCCAGACTCTTCCGCAGAGATTCCTCGGTGCTTTTGTCCGAATAAAACAGACCCTGCAAATAATCGTCGTATGCCTCCGTGCTGCGAGGCTGGGATGGCGGCGATATTGCCAACTTGAGTTTGAGTGTATCGACGATGGCGCAAGTGATCTCATCCTGCAGGGCGAAAATTCCATGCATTTCGCGCTCGTACGTCTCCGACCAGATTGTAAATCCCGAGCGTGCATCGATCAGTTCTGCCGTGACGCGGACGCGATTTCCGTCGCGTCGCACACTTCCCTCCAACACGTGTTCCACGTTTAATCGTGACGCAATTTCGGCGAGCTCAGCTTCCTTGTCCTTGAACGAAAATGACGAGCGCCGCGCTGCCACACGCAAGCCGTCCACTTTGGCGAGTGCTCCAAGAAGCTCCTCGGCAATGCCGTCGCTAAAATAGGTGTCGTCTTTTCCTGCGCTTAAATTGCTGAAAGGCAAAACGGCGATCGATTTCTCCAATGAAGCGTTCGATGCGACAACTTCGACCCGGCCTTCCGGTGCGCGATCGGGAGTGCGCACAATCCCGTATCGAGTGAAGTCGAAAAACCACGACAGCGTGAGCGCCAACGGGAAACCGAGCACGATCAGCACCACAATGAGACGCACCACCCAATTCGGAATGTCGAATACCGGAAGAACCTGGGCGATGCCCTGAGCCAGCGCCCAGCCGCCTACAACGTACGCGACTGCTACGCTATAAACTCTTCTTCGCTTTAGCTCGGCAAAAAACTGTGTCAGCTTCACGGGTCAATAATGCCGGCACCAGCCTCGTATTTGGTCCACGCTTGGCAATCGAGAAGTTTAAGGTCTTACAGAATTGCCGGGCGCAATCGCGTCGCTTCGACAACGCCGATAGCACGTGGTGACTTATGCTCGCGGCGCATGAAAACGTTTGATTAAACGCGAATGCCCACCAAACCGGCGCCGCGGCTAAACGTCGGAAGGTGTGGAAGGCTGGCAATGGGATTTGCCAATCCAACCTCAGCCCGATTCATTAACGGTTCAAAGCTCCTATGGCGCCTTCTGATTGAGTAGCTTTTGAAAACGAGGGTCATTGCGCAGCGGGTCCCATTCCCAACGATATTTCATATCATTGAGGGTGATGCTGTAATTGGCGCTATCAACGGCACCAGGTGTTTTGAGGAGACGCTCAATCAAAGGAATGGCCAGGTCGTTTTCGCCGACGCGAGCATAGATGAGCGCGAGATAGCCGTTCATAAGAGAGCCATCGACAGCATCCTTGGATTCGGGTTTGAGTTCGACTGCACGCCGTCCTTCCGAAAGGGCGTCATTTTTTCGCCCCATTAAAGCGTAAAGCCAACCAATGCTCGCGTGCCGCTCGGCGCTATCCGGTGCTTCTTTCAAGGCTGCTTCAAAAGCGGGTCTAGCCTGTTCGAACGCCTTCTGGGCCTTCTCATCATCCCCCTGCGCAAGATGCGTGCAGCCTTCGAGGAAGATTTTCGGCGTCAATCCAGCGATGGTATAAGAAAGTTCGTTGACCGATGAAATTTCGAGAATTTTTTTAGCTGCGGCATAATCGCGTTGCAGCATGGCCACGTCCCACCGCGCGGCAGTGATAGTGCCATCGGGATCCACGCCAGCTGGAATTTGATCCATCATCGACTTCAGCAATCGAGTATCTCCTTTCCACCAGAAATCGATGTATCCGCTCTGGCTTTTCGCAACGAGCGATGTCGAGGCCATGGCACGCATTCGCTCTGCCCAACGCGCCGCTTCCGGCCAGCGACGCATCGAGGTATTCGTATACATAAGTTCGCGGGCAGTGTTCGGATTTTGCGGATCAATCTTCGCCACTCGCTCGTACGCTGCGAGCGCTTGTTGCCATTTGCCCTGCCGGCGTTCAATAGCCGCGATCAAGCGGCCAGTATCTGCGTTGCTCGGCGATAAACGAGAAGCGATCTCGAATTGCTCCAAGGCGTGGTCGTAGTTTTGGTCGATCCAGTAAAAACACTGACCAAGCGCGAAATGAGCCTCTGCAAGGTTCGGTTGCAGCCGAAGCGCCGTCTCCGCTTCAGTGCGGGCTTTTGTTTTCCAGCTCTCGGTCGGTTCGTAATAACGGAAAACCTCCGCACAAACAGACGCCAGCCGAGCGTGAGCGAGTGCAAAATTTGGATCGAGCTCGATCGCCTGAGTGTAAAGCTGCTCGGCAGTCTTGTAGTCCTCCAGCAGCGTATCGGGATTTTTGGAGATTTGGTTCGCGCGCAGATAAAACACGTAAGCATCGGCGTTTTGCGTCGGCTTAGTGGTGGCTCGCGCTTTTTCATCCTCGCTGAGCGTTACGCGGAGTGTATCCGCAATTTCGGTGGCCAATTCTCCCTGCAATCCTAGCGAATCGACCAACGTACGGTCGTAACGATTCGCCCAAATCTGCCGGTTACTTCGCGTATCGACCAATTGCACGTTCACGACCACGCGATCGCCTTCTTTGCGGACGCTGCCTTCAAGAATGTTCACCACGCCAAGCTTCTTCCCGATCTGGCGCAAGTTCTGGGCTGCAACTTCACGGAACGCCATCACCGAGGAACGACTGATGACTCTGAGGTCTTTGATCTTTGCCAGACTCGTTAGAATATCGTCCTGGATGCCATCGGCGAAAAATGCATTTCCCTTGTCGATGCTGAAATTCTGGAATGGCAACACAGCGATGCTTTTCTCTTCCGGCAGAGAAACCGTTGGGTTGTGCCGGGAATAAAGCCAGGTGCTTAGAATGCCGCCAGAAATCAAAAGGATGGCAGCCGCCATTGCCAGGTATACACGCCGAAGTCGTGCTACGGTGCTGCCTGCAGTTTTGGTAGCTTGTTCCGACTGCGATTGCTGAACCATTTTCGGCAATTCAGGGTTCCCAACGCCGTCCCCGTAGAAATTCACAAGGAAAATGGGAACGCCGTGCTTTACGGCGCATTCCCCCAAGTCATGTAAATAGGGACCCCAGTATCGCGAGTGGCCCAAATCTTCCGCGACCCTCTTGGACAACAGAATGTGTCCATCGTCTCCGCAATCCATAACTCGCTGGGCAAGGTTGATCCCGGCTCCGGCGACATTTGCTCGATCGTTCACGTCGCGAACTTCATTGACCGGTCCGCTGTGGATGCCCATCCGTAGCTTCAATTGTGGATAATCCTTCAACTTCTTGCTGATCTCGATGGCGCACCGCACAGGCGCTTCTGGACTGTCAAAAAAAACGAGCGCCATCCCGTCACCTGCGGGTAGGCTGATCAGCTGCCCTGCTTGTTCCGCAGTGTGTACCTGCTCGGTACCGCGGACAATTTCAGTCAATTGCTCCTGGTGAAGGCGCTGTTCGTCGAGAAGCAGCGTAGAGTAACCGACCAGATCCATAAACAGGACGTGGCCAATCTGTAACCGGACTGACGTTCCAGATTCAGAGCGCATGTGTTGGAAAGGATCTTCCGCGATGTTTCCGATTTCTGAAGTCCTATTTCGACGAGGGCATGGTCGTCAAGCGCACCAACAACGTCACTCCCGACACTGTCGTCGATGTTGTGCTAAAATTGACGATGCCGTTTCAGCTTGAATCCAGCTTCAAACCTCGCGGCGACCAGCGACAGGCAATCGCGAAGCTGCTGAAGTCTGTCGAGGTCGGAAACCGCCATCAAACGCTGCTAGGCGTGACCGGTTCAGGCAAGACGTTCACCATCGCCAACGTGATTCAGGAACTGAATCGGCCAACGCTAGTGATCTCGCACAATAAAACGCTGGCCGCTCAACTTTACTCCGAGTTCAAACAATTCTTCCCGCATAACGCTGTGGAATATTTCGTCAGCTATTTCGATTACTATCAGCCCGAGGCTTACATCCCGCGGTCTGACACGTACATCGAGAAGGATTCATCGATCAATGAGGAAATCGAACGGTTGCGGCTCTCCACTGCGAGCGCGCTGTTGTCGCGGCGCGACGTTATCGTGGTGGCGAGCGTTTCCTGTATCTACGGAGTCACGTCACCGGAAGATTACGAACAGATGTTACTCACGTTGAAGCGTGGCCAACACGTCACCCGTGAAGCAGTGCTTAGTCGGTTAATCGAGATGCTCTATGAGCGCAACGACGTTAATTTTGCGAGGGGAAGATTTCGAGTGCGCGGCGATGTAGTTGAGGTTTATCCCGCGAGCGCTGATGAAGAAGGAATCCGGCTTGAATTCTTCGGCGACGAGATTGATGCAATCAGGCGTTTCGACCCGCTGACTGGTCACACATACGAATCACTCAATGTCATTACATTTTTTCCCGCGAAACAGTTCGTGACCCCGGCGGATAAGCTGAATCGCGCGCTGCGCACCATCCGTGAAGAGCTTGAGCAACGCATCACGGAACTGGAGTCGCAAAACAAACTTCTCGAGGCGCAACGCCTGCGGATGCGCACCGAATATGACTTGGAAATGTTGCAGGAAATGGGGTTCTGCAATGGGATTGAAAATTATTCGCGGCATTTGTCCGGGCGCCCTCCTGGGTCGAGACCGTACACGATCATTGATTTTTTTCCGGATGATTTCCTTACCGTCATCGACGAATCGCATGCCACGATCCCACAAATCGGCGGGATGTACGAAGGCGATCGTTCGCGCAAAACTGTGCTGGTTCAATACGGCTTCCGACTGCCAAGCGCACTCGATAATCGACCGCTTAATTTCAATGAATTCATGAACCTGACGAACCAGACCATTTACGTGAGCGCAACACCGGCAGAATTCGAGATTCAAAACAGCGTGGTCGCTAACAAGGGCTACGTCCCGCACAAGAGACAGCGGATTGGGAAAGAGGAACTAACGCCGTTCGTATTACCCGGAGGAAAACAGCGAACGTCGAAGCCAATCTCACCGACAGACGAAGCGCCGGAAAAGTTTGATGTGCACATGCCTGGTGCGCCGCTCGTTGTCGAACAGATCATTCGGCCCACCGGGCTTCTCGACCCAAAAATTACAATTAAACCGCTAAAAGATCAGATCGACGAGACGATCGACCTGTGTCGCCAGCGCGTTGAGAAAGGCGAGCGGATTCTGGTGACCACGCTAACCAAGCGGACGGCGGAAGATCTTGCTGATTATCTGCGCGATGTGGGATTGAAAGTCCGCTACCTGCATAGCGACATCGACGCGATCGAGCGTGTGGAAATCTTGCGCGGATTGCGCGCGGCGGATTTCGACATCCTTGTTGGAATCAATCTCCTTCGGGAAGGGCTTGATCTTCCCGAGGTTTCGCTCGTCTGCATTCTCGATGCGGACAAGGAAGGATTTTTGCGCAGCCAAACCTCTCTCATCCAGACTGCAGGTCGCGCGGCACGCCATATCAACGGCGAAGTGGTGCTCTTCGCCGATACGATCACGCAAAGTATGGAAGCGCTCATATCGATTTCCGAATACCGCCGCGTGAAGCAGATGGATTACAACGAGAAGCACGGTATCACGCCGCAAACGGTCCGGCGCGCCGTACAGGAAAGCCTCCACACGATTTTGCGGGGACGCGAAGTCGAATCGTCAGTCATCCGCGAAACTGGTGGCGATTTCAATTTGACCGAGTTGCTGCGCGAGCTGGAAGAGGAAATGCAGGAAGCTTCGGCAAATCTCGAGTTCGAGCGCGCGGCGTTGTTACGCGATCAGATCATGGAAGTCAAAAGCGGCACCGGCCTGACGAAAATCGAACCAAAGCGTAGGACGGTGAAATATTCGCGCGGCGCGGGGCGCCGTCGCTCACGCGTGTAGATGAAAAGGTAGGGCGCATCACTCCGTGTACGCCGCTTTACGAACGGCGTGCAGGGAACTGACCGCCTTACCAATCCGCATCGGGTGTGGCCTTGTAATCAATGCAAGCCATGCGATGAAGTCGCCGATGCCGAAGGCCAAAACCAAACCGGGGGCCGCGAACATCCATGCCGTAGTTGGCTCGGACGAAGCGGAGGTGAAACGCGTCGCCGCGGAGCTGGCGCACAAATTGGCGCCTGAAGATGCTGGCGATTTCGGCTTGGAAGTAATCGATGGCGTCGCGGACAACGCCGATCAAGCCGCCGCTCGAATTCGGCTGACAATCGAGGCACTGCAAACGTTACCTTTCTTCGGCAGCTCTAAACTAGTGTGGCTTAAAAACGCGAACTTCCTCGGAGACGACCCGAAGTCGCGCTCGGCGGCTGTCCAATCTGCATTGGAAGAATTATCCACACTGATCGACAACGATTTCGGCCCGGAAGTCACACTTTTGATCAGCGCCACCGAAGTCGATAAGCGGCGCTCGTTTTACAGAATGTTGGCGAAACGCGTAGACCCGCAGGTTTTCGATCGGCTCGATTCAGCCCGAGCCGGCTGGGAAGAAGAAGCAAATGAAATCGTTCGGCAACGCGCAAAGAAGAGAAAACTGCAATTCGACGATGACGCGCTGGATTTGTTTGTTCTGTTGACTGGCGGAGATACGCGACAGATCGACAACGAACTTGAAAAAATCGACACGTACCTGAGCAACGATCGCGCGGTGCGTGTCGAGCTTGTCCGCGAGTTGGTGCCGCTTTCGCGCGCAGGCGTAATTTTCGAGCTGAGCCACGCGCTGAGCGCTCGCGATCTGGAACTCGGACTGACGCTGGTGCGACGTTTATTGGAGCAGGGCGAAAGCGCTGTGGGTATCTTGCTGGTGGCGATTGTTCCAACCATCCGCAATTTGTTACTCACAAAAGATCTGATTGAGCAGCATGGCATTCGCCGCCCGCATTCGCCGTTTCAATTCATCGCTGCCTTGAAGCAGCTGCCAGCCAGTGCGACCGGGCATTTACCTCGGAAAAAGGACGGATCAATTAATGCCTATGGTTTGGCAGTCGCCGCGCTGCATGCGCACCAGTTCGAGGCAAGCCAACTAATTGACGGTATGCGCGCCTGTCTCGATGCGAACGTAAAGCTCGTGACCACGCAACTCGATCACGAACTGATTTTAACGGAAGTCGTCGTGAAATTGCTGGGGCGCTGACAAAATTTGTAACGCGTTTGTGACAACGCCAATGGGCAACCGTGTTTGGACGCAGACGGCGGTATTGTATCCGCCGCAGTTCAATTGTTTGAGTTGCCGCCGCAGGTTCTCAGCGCCAAGCGCGTTGACGAAATCGGCGACATAGTCATGGACCGCGTCCGCGAGGCAGTCTGCCCGCGTTAGCGATTCTTCAATAACCGTTTCGGTGCGGTATTGCGCCACGCAGCAGCGAGCGCTTTCCGTACGATCTCGACGTTCGCAGCCGGGATATAAATGTTCGTGCTGCCTTGTCGCCCCCAGGCACCTTTGACCGGTTTGAAGACGCCAGGATTGCGGCGAACAAATTCTCTTTGCGCATCCCTCTCCAACTTCACCATCGCCCAGTCTTCATCGGGATATCCGAGCGTTGCGAAAATTCTTCCACCGACACGAAAATCTGGATGACGCATGTGGGCGGATTCGACCACTTCCGACAAGCTCAGCGCCAGTTCGCGAAAATCATTCGGTGTCATCGGTCGCGCCATGTTTAGGCTTGAGTAGTTCGTCCAACAGCAACTGCCTGAGAAAAAGAAATAGCGGCAGTCCAAACGAAACACCGACGATTAATGTTCCAATTGTCGGCAACCAAAGAAGCTGCATTCGCAAACGTTTGCCTTCACTATGAATAAACAAGACCAGCACAATTGCAGAGACGATCACATCCACTGCGAAAAATGCGCTAATCCGATTGTCGAACAGTTCACGAAAGAACAACGTCAGATTCAAACCGTGCTCCAAAAGCCACGGCGCGAATTGTGAGCATGGCAGGATAATCCCGAGCACACAGAAAATCAGATAGAAATGCCGCGCCTTCATGGACGTATATTGTCACACAAAGTGTCAAAATCCGTCGAGTAGGTTAATTTCTGTTCTGATACGATGGGCTGAATGTCAATTCTGCACGTTCACGTTGTTCCGAATGCGAAAGTAGACAGTGTCGCCGGTGAATATGGCGGCGAGTTCAAAAACAAGCTGCGCGCCGCCGCAGTTAAAGGAAAAGCGAACGCGGCGCTGATCCGTTTTCTCGCCGAGCAATTAAAGCTCCCCCGGCATACCATCGTGTTGGAACGCGGTCAGAGATCTCGCGACAAACTGATGCGCATAAATGGGTTGCCGGAGGAAGAGGTGCGCAAACAGTTCCGCGTGCAACATTCGATACGATGAAATATTCGCCGCAGTTCCGTTCATCGAAAGCGTCACAAACACGCGTCCGACTCCGAAAGTACTTCGTCTAAAATTCTCGAGATGCCGTCTCAGTTTCGCTACAACCTTTGAAATGCGCCGCGCACCGCACCGCATTAATATTGCATCGCGACCGGTCTACTTACCTCAGCGGCTTCGAGATCTTCGGGACGGCGTGGCTTGCGGCGGCAGGGTGCTCTGACGGGTCGCGGCGCTGTCGCGATAGAACAACACGCCGTGCGCGCGCAGATTGCTGATGAGCGCGTGCAGGTCGTTCGCTAGCTGTTGATCATTCAACAGCGTCGCCACCAGACCTTTGCCCTGGGTTGCGCTGCGCAAAATTTTACGTGTGTCGGCGATCGCGTTCTGCAAATCGTCGGCAGCTTTCTTTGCCGAAGCCATCGCGGAATCCGCCTGCTCGACCACTCCATCCAGCTTCTTGGACGATTCTGCCAGCGCGCCAGTAGCTTGGTTCAAATGTTCCATGCTTGACTTGAGATTTTCCATGTTCGCCGGGGAAAGCGTGTCTTGATTCAGACGGTTCACAGTTGTATCGATCTTTTGCACGGTACCGCGGAGGTCGTTTACAAGCGCACCGCCTGAGCGTGTGAGATCGTCGATGCCAGTCTCGCGTGCACCATTGACATCGGCATTAGGCGGCAGATACGCCTTCGGCGGTTTGGGCGGTATCGTTACATTCACGAAGCGATCGCCAAGCAAACCCGAACTTCCGACCGTGAACTTCGTACCCTCAGGGATCTTGACGTAATCATAGATTTTCAGAGGTACAGCCACGCCCCCGCCCTCACGAACAAGCTTCGGGCCACCCGCGACTTTTCCGATTCTCGCTCCGGCGAGCAACACATCGGTGCCTTTCAATAGTCCGCCCGCATCATCGAAGCGAACGGTGATCGTGTAATACGCCTTGAAACCCTCTCCGAGCCTGCCGAATTGCACGACCAGCGCGCCTAACATCGCCAACCCTACAAAAACAAAAATACCGACTTTGAATTCCAAACCTCGCTCGTGCCTGTTCACTTTGGATGTTTATTGTCGATCTTGATGCAGATTTTCGCAAGGTAAGCGACGGCTCACTCGAGCGCGTTTTGCCCGCGAGACTGCAAGCAATTGAGGTCAATCGCCTCTACCGTCAGATCGGCCGAGGAGGAAATCCTGAATGAGTGGATCGCTCGATTGCTGAAGCTGACTCGCCGTTCCATTAAAATAAATCCGGCCTTCGTGCAGGTAGGCGATTCGGTCGGCTACATCAAATGCGCTTTTCATATCGTGGGTAACTACGACGCTGGTCATTCCAAAGCGCCGTTGCAGCCGGCGAATCAATCGATTGATGCTATCGGCGACCACAGGATCAAGACCGGCTGTCGGCTCATCGTATAATACACACGAGGGGCGTCGAATGATGGCGCGCGCCAGCCCGACGCGTTTTTTCATCCCGCCGCTCAAACTTTCCGGCATCTTATCTTCCTGGCCTTCCATTTCCATCACCTCAAGCATCTCACTAACTTTTGAGCGCAGAATTTTCCGATCGCGCTCGCCGGCTTCGCGCAAAGGAAAGGCAATGTTTCCTTCAACCGTCATCGAATCAAAAAGCGCACCACCTTGAAATAGAATGCCGACTTTTTTGCGGATCGCTCCGAGCTGGCGCTCGTTCATTCCAATGATGTTTTGGCCCTGGATCCAAATTTCCCCGGAGTCGGGCTCCATCAAACCAACCATGTGTTTTAGCAAAACGCTCTTACCACCACCGCTGCGCCCAATGATGGCCAGCGTCTCGCCGCTCCTGATCTTAAGATCGACGCCGCGCAAAATTTCCTGTTGCCCGATTTTCTTTTGCAACGAGCGCACGGCAATCATGGGCGACGAATTATCCGAGCCCAGAGGAGGTTCCGCTGACATCTTCGGAGATGGAGGCGCTTCGATCATCGTAGCTCGAACCTTCGACCCCGAACGCTTTCGGGGTCAACTCTCAAACTGCAGGTCTCAACTGTGCAGCATTACTGATATCCCGCCGGATAAATAATGTTGAACATCATGGTGAGAAAAAAATTGCAAATCAGGACTGCGAGCGAGGCGTTCACCACCGCCTCGGTGGTGGCCCGACCGACGCCAACTGCTCCCTCGCGTGTGGTCAATCCTTTCTGGCAACTGATGAATACGATGAGTATCCCGAAACAGAACGCTTTTGACAGGCCCATGATGATATCGCGACTGCGCGTCCAACGCACCATGTTCGCCATGTAGTAAGTGCCGTTAATGTCGAGCATGAAAATCGCTACGAGATAACCGGCTGCGATGCCCACAGCGATGCACTCCGCCACCAGAAGTGGCATCGAGACCATCATGGCCAGTACCCGCGGCACCACCAGGTAATCAACCGGATAAACAGCAAGCGCGCGCAAGGCGTCGATTTGCTCTGTGACTTTCATTGTGCCGATCTCGGCTGACATCGCTGCGCCCACGCGTCCGGCTACCATCAGAGCGGTCAGCACCGGCGCGAGCTCGCGGCAGAGCGAGACCGAAACGACCGCGCCTACGGCTGAGCCCATTCCCAGCTTGTTAAATTGGAAAAATGTTTGTGCCGAGAACACCGCACCAGTGAACGCGCCGGTGATTATGACGACGAGCTGCGAAAGCAACCCCACTTCGACAACCTGGTTGAGAAACAATTTCCAACGGAGCTTGTGGGTGAAAATAGAACGAAACGTGTCTGCAGCCAGCAGGACGAGTTCGCCGAGATATTGGACGAACGCCAGCAGCGGCGCACCGAAGGCGCTAAAGAAGCGGACCATTATGGAATAGGTGATAGTGATCAGTGAATGGAAATGAGCGCGTCCGCAACGTTTTGTTCTGAATTTCTGATCAATCGTCACCGATCAGATGTCTATGCTTTCAGCGGCTCGGTTTTCGTTCGGGACTGAAGCTGCGGCGGAATCGCGCCGATGAAAAGCGCTTGCAATCCGAGCTTGATGAAAATTGCGCGGATTTCGTGGACGCTCAACGTCGGTTCATCGAACTCGAGGTAAACGATATCGTGATTTGTGTCCAACTTGCAACGCAGCCGTCGATCTCGACCAGTTGGCGATCCAGTTCGAGAATGTTCCATTGCGCACAAACCACGCGCGTAAATCTCGAGTTCGATCATTTGCTGGAATTTTAGCGACCCCGTTGCGGCGATGCAATTCTTCTCGTAACACCGCACTGATTGCGAAATTCATTTTTTGAGCTTGCAATTGCGCCTGGCGCAAAGCTGCGTAAAGGATGGCGTTTGAACGAATGAGACGCGCCGCTCAGTATTTGTTCGCTACCAATCTGGTCCTCAGCGCTCTGTTCTTCGCCGGATGTCAAACCGTCCCGCAGGGCATTCAGCAGGCGAGAATCGAGATGGCGCAACGGATCGCAACGGAACCGACCGGCGATTATTTTATAGGTCGGCGATACTACAAACCCGATTACAAGTTCTGGGGTTACGTTCGCAAGCCGGGTCAGCCGTGGAGCACAGCGGAGCTGGTCATGCTCAACGAAAAGGAGAAGCTTGCGCCGGACCGCGAACGCCTCGAATTCGGTAGTGATAACAATTACGAATACAAGCTGTACGGTTACTTCAGCGGCGACAAAGTGTATGAGCCTGCCAGCAACGGAATTTATCCCGAGTTCGTTTTGAAAGGCTATGAACTGATTTCCACCAATCCGCCGCCAATCTTCAAAAGCCAGTTCCGGGGTAACGCCGGTGCGTCGGACCTCCGCTACGTTGTAGAAAAACCCGAATGAACATTCGCACAGTTAACCATTGAAGGGTTGAACCGTTGGATCGATCAGTCGTAACGCTGTACCGTTTTAGCCAATCATCTTTCGCATGACAGACGCCGCGAGCGTTCCCGACAAACGCGATCCTCTTGTCGAGGAATTTCTGCGCTATCTTGCGAATGAGCGAAATGCTTCTCCGCGCACGCTCAAGGCATATCGCCAGGCGTTGGTTGGTTTTCGCGGCGAGAACCACACACCTTGGAAAAGGTGTACGAGCGACGATTTCCGCGATCATCTCTTCGCGCTGATGAAACACGGACAGGCGCGTTCGTACGTGCGCCTGCAATTTTCTGCACTACGCACTTTCTATCAATTTCTTTCCGCCCGGAAACGGCTGCAGCGTAACCCGGTCCGGGAAGTGCAACTGCCGAAAATGGAGAAGAAGCTTCCGCTGATCCTCACACGACTACAGGTCGACGAGCTTCTCACAGCGCCTATTCGCGAACCGAAAAGCCGATCGGCGCCGTCGTGGATGCCCCTGCGCGACGTTGCGGTCATGGAATTGTTTTATAGCAGCGGGTTGCGACTGAGCGAATTGGCTGCACTTGATGTAGGCGATGTCGATCCCTACACGGAGTCGGTGCGCGTATTTGGAAAGGGTCGCAAGGAACGCGTGTGCCCGGTAGGTCTGCCTGCGCTCGAAGCAATGCAAAAATACCGGGTGGCGGCCAACGTGCACGCGGGCCCGCTCTTCATCAATAAAGCGCGAAGACGAATGTCCGTGCGCTCCGTCTGGCTGGTATTGAAACGTTACGTGCGGTACACCTCCATTCCGATTTCAATCAGCCCACACAAATTGCGGCATAGTTTCGCGACCCATATGCTCGATCGCGGCGCTGACCTGCGTAGCGTTCAGGCGCTACTCGGGCACGCGAGCCTATCCACGACGCAGATCTACACGCACGTCACCGTGGAACGCCTGAAGAAAGCCTACGCGGATGCACATCCGCGGGCGTAATCAAGGAATCAAGCGTTAGCTCGGCGTCGGCGCAGCAGCACTGCTCTGCGCTTGTGATTCCGGAACCCGGAATGACAACTTTCCCTCGCCGGCGATGACCTCGACGTGGTCGCCAGGTTTGACGTTGCCGCGGAGTAACTCTTCCGCGAGCGGGTCTTCGAGAAAACGCTCGACGGCGCGGCGCATCGGGCGCGCCCCGTACTGCGGATCGAACCCTTTGTCGATGAGAAATTCCTTCGCGCTTTGGTTCAGATCGATATGGACTTCCTTGGCTTTGATGCGCGTAAGCACTTTGTCCACTTCCAAATCGACGATGCGCAAAAGCTCGGGTTTACCCAGCGAATGAAACACGATGATCTCGTCAAGCCGGTTAAGGAACTCGGGCTTAAAAACGCGCTTCGTTTCGTCGAGAATTTTCTCGCGCATGGAATCGTAATCGTGTCCTTCACTCGGCGCGCCGAAGCCCATCACCGTCTGCTTCTTCAGCAAGTCAGCCCCAACGTTGGAGGTCATGATGATGATCGTGTTCCGGAAATCGATCTTGCGGCCTAACGAGTCGGTAATTTTGCCGTCTTCGAGGATCTGCAAAAGCAAATGCATTACATCGGGGTGCGCTTTTTCGATCTCATCAAACAACACGACCGAATACGGCCGGCGCCGCACGGCCTCCGAAAGTTGTCCGCCTTCCTCGTATCCGACGTACCCTGGCGGCGATCCGATCAAACGCGACGCGGTAAATTTTTCCATGTACTCCGACATGTCGATTTGAATCAACGCGTCGGCATCGCCGAACATGAACTCTGCCAGCGTGCGGGCGAGATACGTCTTGCCTACACCGGTCGGACCGAGAAACACAAACGAACCAATCGGGCGCTTCGGGTCTTTCAAATCCGCTCGCGAGCGTCGCAATGCCTTACTGATTGCTGTGACCGCTTCCTCCTGGCCAATGACACGCTTTTTCAGCTCCGCCTCCATTCTGAGCAGTTTTTGTGTCTCCTGCTCCTCCATACGCTGAAGCGGAACGCCAGTGACCTTCGAGATGATGTGCATCATGTCGTCGCCCGTCACGATGACATCTTTCTCTTCACGCTCTTCGCGCCACTTATTCAAAATGCCGTCGAGCTTTTCCTTTGTTTGCTTCTCCTTGTCGCGAAGCGCGGCAGCTTTTTCAAAATCCTGTGCCTTGATCGCTCCTTCTTTTTCAAGGCGGATCCCTTCGATTTCCTTCTCGATGTCCTTAACATCAGGCGGCCGCGTCATCGCGTTAATGCGAGCGCGAGCGCCGGCCTCATCCATGACGTCGATGGCCTTATCCGGAAGAAAGCGCCCCGTGATGTAACGATCCGAAATCTGACGGCCGTCTCGAGGGCTTCGTCGGTGAGTTTGGCCTTGTGGTGGGCTTCGTATTTCGGACGCAAGCCCTTCAAGATTTGAATAGCCTCATCAACCGTGGGCGCATCTACTTTTATGGTCTGAAACCGGCGTTCCAAGGCTGCGTCTTTCTCGATGTACTTTCGATATTCGTTCATCGTAGTCGCGCCGACGCATTGCAGTTCGCCGCGGCTCAGGGCGGGTTTAATGATGTTCGATGCATCCATCGCGCCTTCCGCTGATCCCGCCCCGACTATTGTGTGCAACTCGTCGATGAAAAGAATCACGTCTTGGAACGACGGATCTCGTCCATCACAGCTTTAATGCGTTCCTCGAACTGCCCACGATATTTTGTGCCGGCAACCATTAATGCCAGGTCAAGCGTGATCACACGCTTGTCTCGCAATAGTTTCGGCACATTGCCATTTGCGATCTCCTGCGCTAGCCCTTCGGCGATGGCTGTCTTGCCAACGCCAGCTTCGCCTATTAACACCGGATTGTTTTTCGTGCGCCGGCAAAGCACTTGAATCACGCGCTCAATCTCGTTGCGGCGGCCAATCACCGGATCGAGTTCGCCTTTTCGCGCCAATTCGGTCAGGTCGCGACCAAACGCGCGAAGGGCTGGGTCTTGACGTCTTTCTTCGCCGGTTCACCTTCCTGCTCCGATTCGGACGGCGTAAAGTTTGGTGGGAGCCCTTGAGTATTTCGTTACACGCTCGATATCGAGTTCGAGACTCTTCAGCACTCTCGCGCGACGCCTTCGCCTTCGCGCAAGAGGCCCAGCAAAATGTGCTCGGTACCAACATAAGAATGATTGAGTGCCTTGGCTTCCTTGCCCGCGAGCGCCAGCACTTTCTTTACGCGAGGCGTGTACGGGTCGTTGCCTACCATCTTCGTCTCCGGTCCGGGCCGACCTGTTTCTCCACTTCCATCCGCACCGTCTCGAATCGAGACCCATCTTTTGCAAGACGTTAACCGCCACGCCCTGGCCCAGCTTGATGAGTCCCAAAAGGAGGTGCTCAGTACCGACGTATTATGGTTGAATCGGTCGGCTTCCTTGCGAGCAAGCGCCAAAACCTGTTGAGCCCTCGGTGTGAAATTATTCATTATTTGATGGTCCGTTCGTCAAGCCATTGCCTGACTCGCTCACCATCTTACTAATATCAGGTTTGGGGAAAACTTTCAAACGGTCGCGGATAATTCGAGCACGCAAATAGTCGCGTTCTTCCGCATTTAGCTTTTGCTGTGAGCTTTTCTGCAAATGCGCCGGCTGCGTTTCGATGAACAATTCGTCGATCTGGAGCCGCTGAATTTCCGGGAAGGCACCCGGTCCATTCCAAGCTTCATAACTGAGAGCAGATTGAGCGCTTCCTTTGATGGCATGGCATGCGCGTACGTCAGAATGCCATAAGCGCGCCCGATCTGGTCGCAAAGTGTGTCGGCTTTCTCTGTAGCAAAGTCTGCCGGGCGTCATGTTCCTTATCGATGATAGTCTCAATGACTTTGCTCAGACGATTGATGATGTCTTCCTCCTTTTCGCCGAGCGTGGTCTGATTCGAGATTTGGAAAAGGTTGCCCATTGCCTCAGTTCCTTCGCCGTAAAGACCGCGGACCGCGAGACCAATTTTGCTGACGGCCTGAATTACCTGGTTGATCAGCTCGCTCAGGACGAGGCCCGGCAAGTGCAGCATGGCGGATGCACGCATACCTGTGCCGACGTTCGTGGGGCAAGCGGTTAAATATCCCAGTCGCGGATCGAAAGCAAAGTCCAGTTTGCTTTCGAGCGCGGTATCAATTTTATCGACCAGCTTGAACGCCTGTTTCAACTGCAGACCGGATCGAATCGATTGCATCCGCAGATGATCTTCTTCATTGATCATTATGCTGAGCGTTTGCCGTCGGTTCACTACCGCGGCACTGCCCGCGCCTTTGGCGGCATGTTCACGACTAATCAGATGACGCTCGACGAGCACTTGTTTCTCCAATGCGGCCAGATCCTGCAAACTTTCCGAGAACGCGTCCTGCATTTCCGGAAGCGCTTCCACGCAGGACCGGATCTGTTCGAGGATTGAGGTGCGGTCTGCTTTTTTGGCCCAACCTGGAAAAGCGCAGTGACGCAGATTCCGTGCGAGGCGAACCCGGCTGCTGATGACAACCTGGTGATGCGGACCTTCGCCGCGCAGCCATTCTCCACCAGTGGACAGCATGTTCGAAAATTTCATGGCGAATTGGTGGGACTCGCTTTCGAGCTGTTTAATTTCATCACGCAATGACGCAGCCGTCTCGTAGTTCTCATCTGCGACGGCCTTTTGCAGGTTTTCTGTCAGTGCCCTCACCCGTTGGCTCAGCGCCATCGTGCGCTGTGCTCGTTCCGGCAATTTCCCCACGTGTTCTGTGCCTTTGTGCATCGCTTTCAATAGCGAACCCAAACCCTCCGCAAATGTAAGGTAACATTCGCTACAACCCAAGCGGCAGGTTTTCTTAAAGTCCGCCTGACTAAAACCACAGACAGGGCACTTTTTGGTAGGCGCACCCTTTTCAATCTCTTCTGCTGCTCCGATGCCCAGCAGCAGGTCGGCGAGTGCGAAACTGGTCGGATCCTGAACACCCTTTTCTTTCGAGCAAGCTTCGCACAGGTTTACTTTATGCATCTTGCCCTCCAGAATCTGTGTCAGGAAAGCTGTCGCATCGTTACATTTACAAACGTCGCACAGCATTCTGTTAGTTAGACCGTGATGTCTTGCAAACATTCAACCGCACGCTTAGCCCCCGACATCCTAACTTTCGGCAATCGCTCTTGCTAAGCTCGATTGAAGATCGGTGTGCCGGTCTCGCGTGTCATCTCTCGGAAGCGTGCGATGATGCGGGTCATAATCGGGCCGGGTTTTCCGTTTCCGATGACGCGGCCATCGGCTTTGACCACAGGAATGATTTCCGCAGCCGTTGCCCGTGAGGAAGCATTCGTCCGCCGCCGAAAACATCGTGTCTCGTGAAATCTGCTTCGACCACTTTGATGCCGAACTCGCCGGCAATATCAAACACCACGGCTCGTGTGATCCCGCGCAAAGCTCCCGCCGTGATCGGCGGCGTGAAGATCTGGCCGTGCTTGATGATGAAAACGTTGTCGGCTGTGCATTCCGCAATGTTGCCGGAATCATTCAACATCAACGCCTCATCCACACCAGGCCAGATTCGCTTCAATGCGAGCCATGACATTGTTCAAGTAGTTTTAATGATTTCACCGCCGGATTAAGCGACGCCGGGTTGCTCCGGCGCGTCGCGACCGTGACAATGCTTAATCCTTTCCGATAAAAATCCTCGTGATAAAGCGCGATAGTCGCTGCGATAATGATCACGCTTGGATTTTTACACTGCTGTGGATTCAAACCGAGATTGCCAACACCGCGGGTCACGAGCAACCGGATGTACCCATCATGCAAATGATTTTGCCGGATTGTCTCAAGCAGCGCCTCGGTGATTTCTCGCCGCTTCATCGGGATTCCGAGACAAATCGAACGCGCTGAGTCCCAAAGCCGTTCCAAGTGCTCTTCGAGACGAAAAACCCGGCCATTGTAGAAGCGTATGCCCTCAAAAATCCCGTCGC
>CAVSMG010000007.1:0-289276 GCA_963728955.1 uncultured Verrucomicrobiae bacterium | reverse complement strand
CCTATGGAGGGTGTCAACGGTAAGTTTTAGGATGGTGGTGGCATAGGCTTGTTGGGTTGGAGTTGAGGGTGATTGCTGGAACGCTTCCGCTTCCACTGCTCGCTTGAGTTCTTCAGCGGGCTGATACTCCTATCCGCGCATGTCGATGTTATTTGCGACAGCGCAATGTGACTTATTCCGTCTCGGTGAAGCGGAACGGGGCGCGATCCAATCTAAAGCGACGGTGCGAGCCGCACGGGCGACGATCGGACCAGGTTAGGTTCCGGACACACGCCACGTTCCAAACTGTTCCCCTCGAACTCAATCGTTAAATAGTTAGGCCGATCTGGATGGCGGTGTTGCGTCCGGTGTGCACACGCCACAGATCGACCGCCAGATGTCGCGCCACAGCGACAATGGCCTTTTTGCGTTGGGCACCGGTGGCGCGCGAACCTTTGGCCAAGATAACCAGCCGTTTTTTCACCGGCGGATATTGAGGCTGGAACCGTACCATGCGCCAGGCACATTCCACCAGCGCGGCGCGCAACCGCGGGTTGCCTCGTTTGGTCACGCTGCCTGGGACTCGCTTAGTGCCGCTACTGTGTTCCCCCGGACACAAGCCAGTGTACGAACTGATCGCGCGCCGGTTCCTAAAACGTTCCCATGAGCAGATCTCGCGGGTCATCACCACGGTAGTTAGTTTGCCCACGCCTGCGGGAATATCGGCTGGAGCGGCCGCTTCCAACTCCGCACTCAAAGCGCTGATCTGTTGCTCCAGTGTCAACAAGGCCGGCCGATGAACTTCCAGGCGAAGACAGATCCAGGCCGGAAGCAATTTACTCAAACGCGACCAGGTCTGATTCTTCCACCAGTGCGCCGGTGAGGGCAGACTGTGACTAACCAGCAAACTGCGGCCCTGGGCTTCCAGCTTCTGGCGATGCCGCACCAGTTGTTCGCGTTGCCGTGAAACATGCCGGGCTTGTTCCTCCGCTTCGCTCGGCACCCGAATCACCGCCAATTCGCGCGTGTTACCTTCCACATAGCGCGATAGACGTTGGCAAAGTGTGGTCGCATCGCGCGGGTCGGTCTTTATTCTCAGTACATTGCTCATCGAGTTGGCGCGGCGCAATCACATAGCAATGCGCCCCGAGCGCTTTTAACCCTCGATAGAGATTGAAACCAAACCCGCATGCTTCATAGACCACATGTACCGTGTGGCCAGCGCGCAACAACGCTTCCACCCACGGTACAAACTCGCTCGGCGTCAGCCGCCGTGCCGGCTTGGGCAAGAGCTGATCGTATTGCGCCACTGCCACGTAGATCCGCGCGTGCACATCCAGACCGATCTTGATGATCGAGCCCGCAAGTTTTACCTTTGTTCTGGCCGCCTCGAGTGAGGCTGCCCCTTCGTGATGAACGATTGTATTTTGCATAAGTGCGGGTGAGCTTAACCCCTTGCCCGCACTCCCTACATGCCATCTATGCGAGAGGCTGTGTGAAAAGTCGACGTGACGCTCAAAATGGTCCAAAAAGGACCATCGAAACACCCTCCGTAAAAATAAAAACGATTTATAGGTCATCCTCGTGTGTCCGGATTTTTGCCTCAGGACTTTTCACACAGCCTCACGATGGCGGTAACCGCTACCCGGCGGGTGTTTACATATGATGCCTAAAACGATCCCGGTTAGACCTTTAAGCAGAAGCACCCAGCAAAATGTCCGAATGCTGTGTTCTCAAAGCTACGTTAGCCACCTCAGGTGGATATTGCTGTTATTCCGTGGAGCTCACGACTACTTCATGGCGCTGTCTTAGCGAGATTATGGGTACCGCACGGGCCCGCAGAATCTCCTCCGTATGCGCTTCGGCGCACGCAAAAACGGCCTTGTAAACTTCGCAATAGGGGTCCTTGGCCATCATTGTGCCCAGCGCACTGTAGGTTCGCACTGGGCAACCACCGTGGCGGATTGAAAGGTACCGGCAGGACAGGCAATCTTCGTCCTCAACCAGACGCTTCGGGCGTCCGACGAAATCGCGGCGAGAGCTAAAGCGGCTGTATATACCAGCGGTGATCGTCTGGCAACTTAATCTCTCGGCGAGGCATCGGGTTTGTTCCCGACCTTCTTCGGACAACTCGACATCGGTCATTCCCGCAAATCGATTCTCGGTGGTCGGATTTCTCATGACGCAAGCTTCCTCAAAAGGCAATGGTCATTCCGAACGAAGCCGAGGAACCGCTCAGCGCAACCCACGGGTAATTTCACGGGATGTCGCGACTGGGCTCAACATGGCGAAGCAATGTTTCGCGCTACATATTGGCACGTGGAAAAAGCGTCGCGCTCCGTCATTCATCTGGACATGGACTGTTTCTACGCTGCGATTGAGGTTCGAGACCGACCTTCATTGCGCGGCAAGCCTGTCGGCGTCGGTGGCGCACGAGAGCGGCGCGGCGTCTTGACCACCTGCAATTACGAGGCGCGCAAGTTTGGTGTCCGCTCAGCCATGCCGACGTTTATGGCGCTGCAACGCTGCCCGAACCTGATTGTGTTACCCACGCGGTTCGATGTTTATCGTCGCGAAGCAGCGGTGATCCGCGGAATCCTTTACCACTTCACTTCGATAATCGAGCCGCTGTCGCTCGACGAAGCTTATCTCGATGTATCTGCGCACCCGACTGCTCCGGCAGCGCTGGCACAGGAAATCCGCAGTGCAATTTTTCGGGAAACGAAACTGACGTCTTCCGCAGGAATTGGACCGAACAAATTGATCGCAAAGATCGCCAGTGAAATTGAAAAACCGAACGGGCAGTTCGAAGTGAGACAGGAACAAGTGCCGGAATTCATGAAAGACCTGCACGTCCGCAAAATCTGGGGAATCGGCCAGAAGAGCGAGCGAAAACTTGAAGAACTCGGCATTAAAACCTGCGGCGAACTGCAGCGTTTTTCGCGCGCCAGGCTTGTTGATCTGTTCGGCAAATTTGGCCTGGAACTTTACGATCTTTGTCGCGGCGTGGACGAACGACCGGTCGAACCGGATCGTCCCCGCAAATCGCTCAGCACCGAGGAAACATTCGCCATTGATCTGACAACCCTGGAACAATGCGAAGAAAAGCTCGAAGAACTCTTCCAGGATCTAATGGCTGACCTTGCGCAAAAAGAATCCACACGTGAGATCACGAAAATCTTTGTAAAATTGAAGTTTAACGATTTCACACGCACCACAGCCGAACGTGCGGGGCTTACTCCCACCTTGGAAGGATTTCGCTCTCTCCTCGAAGAAGCATTTGCCCGCACCGGAAAGCCAGTGCGTCTCATCGGCGTTGGCGTCCGCTTTGCCGATACGACATCCGAAACCGCACAGATGGATTTACTGTAACACAGCCATTTTAGTGGAGCTGTCATGTTGAGCGAAGCGAAACATCTCTGATTGTTTCTTGAGAGACGGGATTCTGCGCTTCGCTCAAAATGACAACATGACTTCTGCCCAGGAACGCAAGATCAAGCAGAGCGGATGCGACGCGCGCTTTGATACTCTGACGCGTCAACTTTATTCCACAGACGCATCGATATACCAAGTATGCCCAGTCGGTGCGGCTTTTCCGAATACTTCCGAGCAAGCGAGCCTTGTTATCCGCGCAGCAGCAGATGCAGGTCTTTCCGTCACTCCTCGAGGCGCCGGCACGAGTCTGGTGGGCAACGCGATTGGCGAAGGACTCATCGTCGACTTCTCGCGTTACAACCGGCAAATCACCGATCTCGATCTGGAGAAGCGCAACGTTCAGGTCGGTGCGGGCGTCGGTACTGGATCAACTGAACGATTTTCTAAAGCCGCACGGATTTTGTTTTGGCCCTGATGTGGCGACGAGCTCACGCGCCACGCTCGGCGGAATGATCGCGAACAATTCTTCCGGCGCGCGTTGTCCGATTTACGGCACAACAGCCGACCACGTGATCTCACTGGAAATAGTCATGGCGGACGGTCGCGTTGAAAAGATCGGGCCGACTTATGAATCATTGAGCGGTGAACGTGCGGAGATTGAGAAGCTTGTTTGCGCGGCGAGCGCACAGATGGCCGAGCGCTGGCCGCCGGGGTTGATCAAGCGCTGGCCCGGGTACGGCATCGAACGATTCCTGCGCGCGCCAAATGATCTGACGAACATTCTCGCCGGCAGCGAAGGAACACTGGCGGCAATTTTTTCCGCTGAACTAAAGATCTCGCCGCTGCCCGCCGAGAAAGGTTTAGGCCTCATCTTCTTCCAATCGGTCGGGGAAGCAATGCAGGCGACGGTTGAACTTCTCGATCTTAAACCAGCCGCAATCGAACACATCGATCGCCCGTTACTCGATCAAACGAGAGGGCAGCTGCATTTTCAGGCAGCGCGCGACTTGCTCGAACTCGATACCAACCCGTGCGAAGCAATCTTGATCGTTGAATTCTACGAGGAGGTCGCGGCAGCCCTCGCGATTCTAGAATCGCGAAAGATCGGAGTACGCAAAAAAACTCTCACCAATCCAGCGCAAATGAATCTTATCTGGTCTGTGCGAAAATCCGGTCTGTCGCTTTTGACCGGGTGCATCGGCCGGGCAAAACCAGTCGCGTTCATCGAAGACGCCGCTGTTCGTCCCGCGCAATTACCCGAGTACGTACGCGGTTTGCAAGCAATCATGAAGCCGCTCGGGCTCGAGGCAAGCTACTACGGCCATGCGGCCAGCGGACTCTTGCATGTTCGGCCGGTTCTCGATCTGCATAGTCCGGCCGATCTGAAAAAATTCCGGCAAGTCGCAGATCAAACATCGGCGCTCGTGCGGCAGTTCAAAGGTTCGCTTTCAGCCGAGCATGGCGTTGGTATTGCGCGTACCGAATTCATGCGCGAGCAACTCGGTGACGACCTGCTCGAGACATTGCGTGAGATCAAACGCCTGTTTGATCCGAAAAACACGTTTAATCCGGGAAAGATTTTCGAGGATGGCCGCCACAAGATTGACGATCATTTGCGCGAAAATTTTACTCGTCCGCTTGAGCTTCCATTTCAGCCGGTGCTCGCATTTGCATTCAAGGACAGGTCGTTTGTCGGCAACCTCGAGCAATGCAACGGATGCGGCGGCTGTCTCAAGCAGAGCGGCGTCATGTGTCCAACGTTCATTGCGACACATGATGAAGTGATGTCCACCCGTGGCCGCGCCAACATCATTCGTGCGGCGCTTGAGCTCCGAGTAAATGTAGATGACCCGTTGAAATCCGCAGAGCTTGATGCCGCGTTGAGCAACTGTCTCTCCTGCAAGGGTTGCACGCCCGAATGTCCGTCGAACGTCAATCTCGCACTGTTGAAAGCAGAAATGCTTTACGCGAGATGGCAACGGGACGGCTTGCCTCTGCGACAACGAATCTTCAGCAACGTCGATTTGTTAGGCAAAATCGGCTGTATCATGCCGAGGCTGACGAACCGATTCCTCAATTCCAACGCCCTGCGTATTGCAATGGAGAAAACAGTTGGAATTTCCAAACGACGCTCGCTGCCTCATTACGCAAGCGAGCGTTTCGACAAATGGTTTGCGAAACATTCTAGGGCGTCTGTGTCAGACGCCACTGTAGCCGGAGTCGATGACCCCCGCACCGCGATCACCGATCGCGGGTACAGAAGAGGCCCTGTCATTCTTTGGGACGATACTTTCGTGCGTTATCACGAACCGCACATCGGCATTGCCGCGGTGAAAGTGCTGGAAGCACTCGGCTTTGAGGTGTCGCTTGTGAAAAATCGGCGCTGCTGCGGTCGACCGGCATTTAGCCAGGGAAATCTCAACATGGCGACGAAACTCGCGAGATACAATGTCCATCAACTATCGACCATCAACCATCAACTCTCTGCCTCGCCAATCCTCTTCCTCGAAGCCTCCTGCTGGTCGATGTTCGTCGGAGATTATCGCGAGCTAAAGATCGACAATGCCGAAAACATCGCGGCGCGTTGCTTTCTGTTCGAGAAATTCGTAGACGATTTACTTGAGCAAGAACCGGATGCACTTCGTCTCAACGAGCGCCTGGCGAACGTCGTGGTCCACCCGCATTGCCATGCCAAATCGATTCTCAATCCAGCGTTCATGGAGAGATTGGCGCAACGTCTTCCAGGAAGAAAAGCCACCGTCTTAGACACTGCCTGTTGCGGAATGGCCGGCGCCTTCGGGGCGCTCGCAGAGAAGTACGATCTTTCGATACAGGTCGCCCAGAGTATGCTCGACCAGATTGACAAACAACCAGCCGGCACAGAAATCGTTGCCTCGGGCACAAGTTGCCGGCATCAAATTACGGACCTAACGAACGCGCGGCCAAAACACATGGCCGAATTGCTCGCTGAAGCGCTGTAGCGGTGATCGCGTACTGTTCGTTGGTTGTCAGTTTCGAGAAAATTAACCAGCAACGTCAGGCCGTGTCGCCTCTCCCCTTAGGCAAGGAGAGAGGACTGAGGTGAGGGGTTTCCGAGCTCGAGCATTAGTCTAGTTGACTGGCGGACAAACCCTCACCTTCCCCCCCTTCTCCCTGCGAGGGCGAGGCGACCCATAGGTTGCAGCCTATCCCAGCTCCTAACCGCACGGACTAACAATTCACAGGCGCTAGGGCAGTGGCCCGTTCGGCTTTGAATGTGATTGACTCTGCCCTGTCGGAATCTAGCGTCGGCACATGAAGCCAGTTGTTGAATCCAATGAACTCAAACGCACCGAAGTCTGGGCGGAAGATGATCAATCTGTGCATTGGGCCGGCGCCTTCGCGGTCTACGGGGGACACGGCGCGACGGCATCCTCAACCATCGTCTACGAGATTGAGCCCGGGAAACGGCTTGGCTGGCATACTGATGCCACTGAAGAGACGCAATACATCATCGCCGGCACCGGCGAACTGCACATGGAAGATGGTTCGAAGCATCCGGTTGGGCCTGGCAGCGTTTTTGTCCTCCCGACTCCAGTGAAGCACGACCTCGTTAATGTCGGAAAGGAAACATTGCGCGCAGTCGCGTTTTTCGCTGCGGCGATGTTCACACAAAACTTCGACAACGTGATGCTGCCGCCAAAGAGCCACATCCTCGGCACGCCGAATCGGGAAGGCTAGGGTCGAACGCTACGGTTTCGGTGGTGCGACAGGTTTTGCGGCTTCGCCCGGTTTCGGTGGTGCACCAGCGGCGGGTGCGCCCCCGGGAATATCTTCGTCAGGGGCTGCGAGGATATCGTGTTCACTGAATGATTCGGGATGATTGACCAGTTCTTTGCGTAACGCGGCGATTTGTTCGGGTGTAACAGGACTGGCGCTGTTGCCCCACTCGCTGCGCTCGTATGTCATGACATCGGCAATTTTTTGGTCCGTTAAAGTTTTGTCCCACGGTTGCATGACCGCCGTGCCGTACTGCTGGCCCTTAACCGTGACCGGGCCCTGCAAGCCTTTGAGCACGATCATGCCCATTCGCCGTGAGCCCCCATTCGTAAATTCCGAACCGGCCAGTGGTGGATATTGACCGGGCACGCCCACCCCATTCGCCTGATGACACGTCTGACAATTTGCGGCGAAAATCTTTTTGCCTCGATCGCGCGGCGATAGTTCGGCTTGCTCGCCGCCGCCGGGACCGCCTGCCACTGCTTTCTTCGGCGCAGGCGGTGCGCCCATGGGATCGAGTCCGCCGTTTATGAAATTTCCTGAGTAACGGCCAGGGTACGCACCGCCAAAGAAAATCGCCAGCCCATAAATCGCTATGAGCCACATGGAAAGCGGCTCCGCACCGACGCGTGGTTCGCGTTTTTCCCGTTGCACGGCTGCGTGCACCTGTTGCACATCGGCCTGTTCGCCGTAATCCATTCCCTGCCCTGTACGCAGCGGCATTTTTGGCTCGTCGTTCATAGCATTGTCATTTGCCAGGAGCGGGTGATCCGGCCGGTGACGCACCCTGCGCCGCCGTAGCGGGCGATGGACCAGGTGCCGATGCAACCCCGATCGATCTAACGTCTTTCAAGGGATGGGATTGATTTAGCCCCGTCAAATAGGCAACCAGACATTTTGCATCGTAACTAGGAACAACCTCCCACCCTTTTGGTGGCGCGTCCGAACCCGAGAGTTGCAACGCTTCTGCCGAACGCTCTCCGGTGATGCGTCGCTTTTGGTAAAGGAAACGGTATGACGGCATGTTCGAATCGATATTGATGCTGCGTGGCGAGTACAGATGCACATGCTGCCAGGCGGCGGAATACATCGGCGGGATACCCTCTGTCTGGATCGGCCACGGCGCGCCGGGAGTCTGCGCGGTCGGTGCCACTGGGCTGCTTCCTCCCGGAGTAGTGTTCGCCATTTGTCCGGGGGATGGTGAAGCAACACCCGTTCGTTGCCCGGGTGGCGGTGACGCATTCGCAGCAGACGAACCGGAAGGCGAGCTCTCTGGAGCGGAAGTAGCCGGCGCTGTTCCAGGGGAACTTCCGGGTGAAGGCGAAGCTGCTTGTGTAGCAGGTGGACTCGATACCGCTGCTCCTTGCGCGGCGGGTGCGGCAGCAGGACTGGCGACTCCGGCTGGCGACGGAGATTCCTCTGGCGCAGGTGCGCGCGCTCCAATGTTTGCGAGGTCCTGGCCCATGCGCATTTTTCCAAGAAATACTGGCCTTTCGAAAATGTAATCGCGCGGTGCGCTGCGGCGATCACCCCACTTTCGCTCGATATCGTTGGCGGCGTAATCGGCGCGGACCTGCTGACTATGGCAATAAACGCATCCGTTGGCGGCGTAAACCCGCTCGCCACGCTCGAACATCCCCGATTGTGGCCGCGGATAGATGTCCGTTCCCTCTTCATCGGATTCCGGATTGAGATGTCCGATTTGCCAGTTCGGAATGACCGTGAGTCCGATCCATGAAAAAGCGAACGTGCCGAAAATTCCAAGGAAGAGAGGAGCTAGACCTTTCATCAGTGGCCTCCGGATGGTTCAGCGTCAATTGGGTTGAGAAAGGTGGGCGCAGTCGATGTGCGGCCCAACCCCAAAAGCATCAGACCGAAGTGATACGCGAAGATGAAGTGCGACGCGGTGAGCAAAAGCCCGGCAATACTGCGTCCGCGAAGATACGGCAACACTGTTTCGATGCTCTCGCTGAAGGGCAGCGCAGGGTTTTGCATATCGGCCCCTTGTAGAAAACCGCCGGCGAGCAGCATCAGTATCATCAATCCAATGCCGTAAGCGGACGCCCAGAAATGCAGTTTAATCAGCGACGCGTAACGCCACTCACGGCCAACGAGTCGTGGGACGATGTAGTACATCGCACCGAAAATTACCATGGTGAAAAATGCATAAAGACCAAGATGCGAATACGCGATGCTCACCTGAGTAAAATCGACGTATCTCGCAACGGACCGCAGCGAGATTAACACACCGACCACGCTAAAAACCGTGTAAGACATCGCGCCGAACACGGTAAACCGCAGGGTCGGGCTGTAGCGCAGCAGCGGGAAATATCCCTGCATGGTCATGTGATGATTCAGTCCGACCGTTGCAACAGGAATCATCGTCAAGATGGTCGCAGCAATGCTCGCGGTGATCATCCATGCGGGAAACGGGCCATCTACCAGTCGTGTCATTCCCGTCCAGCTCGAGAAAAGCGCATAGCTCCAAAAACCGATTGTTGCCAGATGATAACTATACACCGGACGACCGATGACCTTCGGAATCATGTAATATGCCGTGCCGAGAGCGATGGCGCCGAACCAGAGAAACAAAAGGTTGTTAGCGTACCACCAGCCTACTGCGGCTTGCAAAACGCCCTGCACAGGGACCACGAAGAGCATCAATTGTCCGGCCGCATACAGCCACGGGAACCAGAGAAACGCCCCGAGCAAATACCATTGGCTAATGTAGATTTGATCGCCGCGGCGATGGCGAAACATGAGCACCGCCCAGGAAGCCATGAGCGTGTAAGCGATAAGCAGAATCACGGCGACATAACGCGGAAATTCGAGCCATTGATAACCTGTGCTATCGCCGAGCAAGATTGCACCTACGCCAATTAGCACGCCCACGTTCCAAAACGCAGCACCCGCAACAAGCAATAGCGGAAATCGCAACGCCGCGCGGCACAATCTCGCCATCAACCATACGGCGGTGCCCATCCCGGCCATTGACGCCCAACCGTAAACCAGAACGTTCATATGGGCCGGACGCAGCCGGCCCCACGTCAGGAAACTGATGTTCCCAAGAAGATCGGGCGAGTGCAGCTTGAACGACACTAATCCAGCCAGCAGGGTTCCCAGAATCAGCCACGCCACCGCCGACGTATAAAACATCAGCACCGGCAAGCGCGTTGATGCATCGATGTACGCGCGTTCCAATTGCTCCGTGTCGCCAGCAGCAGCGGAGACGGCTGGTTCTTTCAGTGGAATTCCGGTGGCGTTCATGGCGCGGGGGAGAAGGACGCAGGTGATGAATGTTGAGCCGCCGGAGACGGCGACATAGCGCTAGCTGGCGGTGGATTGGAGACCGCCACTCCTTGCGGTGAAGCGGGCGTGCTCGCCTGAGGCGACGGTTGCGGGGAGCCCGAAGTTGGCGAACCAGCCGGTGCGGCCGAACCGGGTGCGGGACTCAATGTAGCTGCGGGCGATGCTTGCGCCGGAGGTGGCGTGGCGATGGGACCGGCAGGCGCTGGCTTTTTTTGCGCCAGATCACCAACAGTCAGTTCCATCGCGCGATCGATTGGGATCTGAGCAATGCCCTTGTTCTTATCGACCCATGCATATGATGTTAACGCCTTCTGGTTTTCTTCATGCAAGCCTTTCAATCTTTCCATGCGCTTTTTCGCTCGCGCTTCTTCGTAATCACTTCCGCGCGGCGATGGCCCAATCACCGCGAGCACAATGAGACCAAATACAGCGAAAAGACACACAATACCCAGCCATGTCGAAAACGGCGTCGGCGAGTATGCAATCCTGCGAAGCGATTCGGAGTCGGCCATGTCAGTTGACGGTTGTGAGGGATTCGATCAGACGCGGGTCCCGGACCGGAAACAGCGAAGTCCTTGGCACAACCCGCAGGTAAACGAAACCGAGCGTTGTGCCGACGGCGATCAGGCAAAGCAAATCCCAGATGCTCACATGCACGCCTGTTCCGTGTAGCGCTGGCAGAACGATCAAATACATGTCGAGCATTTGCATGAAGACAATCCAGCCGGCCACGATGCAAAGCCGGTGCGGTTGCTTCTTGATCGAACGCAAAAGCAGGATCGCGAAGGTAATGAAGAAGCGGCCGATCACCAGAAGCATGGTCAGCGCCCACCATGATTGTGTATTTCGTGTGAGAAAATATTGCGTTTCCTCGGGGATGTTTGCGTACCAGATGAGCATGTATTGGCCAAAACCGATGTAGGCCCAGAAAACGGTGAAGGCGAACATCCACTTTCCCATGATGTGGTAATGCTCAAGTGTAACGACGTCCTTCAGGTAACCGGCTCGGCGCAGAGCGGTGATTACCAAAACGAGCAACGACATCGAGCTGCCTGCTGCTCCAGCGAAGATGTAAACGCCGAACATGGTTGAGTACCACCGGTAGTTCAGGCTCATCAGCCAATCGATTCCGCCGAATGTCAGACAGAGTGCAAAAAACGGAAGACTTACAAACGAGACGCGACGCATCCAGATTGTGAACAGCGGGTTCCCATCCCTGTCCTGGCGCGCGGAAAATCGGCGGAGCAGTTGCGACGCGATGATCCAGAAACCAAAAAACACAATGGCGCGGACAAGAAAGCACCGGAAATTGAGGTACGCGCGCTTTGAATCCAGCGTGGCCTCATGCCCGGGCGGAATGTCCATCCACGAATACAGATGATGGCGCAGCAACAGGATTGGAACGAAGAGGAGTGCCAGCACTCCTAACAACACAGCAATATTTTCTAATTGGCGCCGCACCACTACTGACCAGTCGGCATCCGTCGCGTGGTGCACGATCGTCCAGAAGAAACACCCTGCGCAAAGCGTAAAGAAAAACGCAAAGGCAAAAAGCCAGGAGTAACTGAATTGATGCGGATTGATAAACGCTCCGACGACGCAAATCGCCAGTGTAATAACGGCAATCGCGCCCAGCAAAGTTGAAAGCCCTGTAAATCGACGGCTGTCGAAATATTCGCCCTCCGGCATCGGCGCAGTATCCAAACGCTCGCTCATTTTGCTGTAGTCCCTGTAGCCGGCGGCGGCGACGCCGGCGGTTTGTCCAATTCGGCACGCTGATCTTCCGGAACGTCGGCGACCGTCGCGTGCTGGCTGCGTTGCAAGGCGCGCAGGTAAGCAATAATAGCCCAGCGATCGGCGACGACGATGTTCGGCCCATACGGCATCATGGTGTTTTTCCCGTTCGTTATCGTGTTGAAAATCTCGCCATCAGACATTTTGCGGATGCGGTCGTCCTGAAGCGAAACCACTGTTGCGAGCCCGTATTGTTTGGTGATTCCATTGCCAGCAGCTGCAGCGCCGTGGCACATCGCGCACGTGATATTGAACCGCTGCTGGCCGCGCTCCATCAATTCACGCGTGACTTGCAACGGAATCCCCGTGCCCCACTGGTCGCCCATTTTGCCGGTATTGAAGTAGTCGGTCCCCGAACTAAAGGCGACCCGCGTGTGCGATTCCTCTGGCGCGTCTCCGGCCATGCCTGTCGGCGTCACGTCGGTCTTCGCTCGCGGCATTTCGTAACCAACCGGGACCGTGCCGGCTACTGGCAAACGCGGTCCACGTCCATCAGCAAAAAAATCCAGCGGCGCCTGTGCGCGAACTTTCATCTGTCGCACCATGTCGGGGAAAAGCTCAAACGGCGGTTTCGTCCCTGTTTGCCCGCGGAAGCCAAGCAGGGCGAGCGTCGCAATCGTGCACAGGACAAAAATGACAAGAAATCCGCGGAGCATACCGGTTATTCCTCGTGAACTATTGTGATGTGCTGGCCGCCCGTTTGCTCCAGCAACTCGTGGACAATGTTTTCCGTAAAGCGCGCATCGCGAGCTTCGATCGCCAGGAAAAATCCGTCGTTCGTCACGCGGCTAAAACGGTCCCAATTGAACATGGGATGATTCCAGCGCGGCAGGCGATTCATGATTTGCCACGCAAAAAATGATGCAAACGCGGCGAAGAGCACGGTGAGCTCAAACATTATCGGGAAAAACGCAGGAATAGTGAAAAAGCCCGTTGGTTTGCCGTGCACATCAAGAGGGTAAAGAATCGATGACGGCCCAAATTGAACGAGCGCGGCGGTGAGTAATCCGGAAATTCCGCCAAACAAAACCCAGCCACTGAGCCACGATTTGCCGAGCCCCATTGCTTCATCCATCCCATGAATTGGGAACGGCGAATAAACATCCCAACGTCGGAAGCCAGCATCGCGGACACGCTTCGCCGCCTCGTAAAGCGCAGCCGCGCTCGGGTACTCTGCCGCCATAGCGTACACTTTGTGACCGTAGGGAGTGTTCATCAGCGTGTGCGCTCCTTTCCGCCAGGTGAAATCGGTCGGGCTCCCGGGGGTTCCCCATAGTGCGGATCCGCCTCCGGCACGGCGGTCTTAATTTCCGACATCGCAATCATTGGAAGGAAACGAATGAAGAGCAGAAATAGCGAAGTAAAGATTCCGAGCGTGCCGATATAGGTCCAAATGTCCACCCAGGTCGGATGAAACACTCGCCAGGACGATGGCAGGAAGTCGCGGATCAAACCGCCGGCAATAATGATAAACCGCTCAAACCACATTCCCGCGTTGACGCACATAGCCACAAAGAAAACGACCAACACGTTATGGCGGCACCAGCGGAACCAAAACAGTTGCGGTGAAAGTATGTTGCAAAATAGCATGCCAAACCACCAGTACCACCAGTAGGGACCGAACACGCGATTCCAAAACGCGAACCGCTCGTAGTGACTGCCGCTATACCACGCGATGAAAAATTCCATCATGTAGGCGTAACCGACAAATGAACCGGTCAACAAAATGATCTTCGCCATTTTGTCGACGTGCTGCGGCGTAATGACATCCTGCAACTTGAAGATGGCGCGCGCAGGTAACAGCAGCGTCAGCACCATGGCAAAACCGCCGAAGATCGCGCCAGCGACGAAGTAAGGCGGAAACACAGTCGTGTGCCACGTCGGTATGACGGTCGAGGCGAAGTCGAACGATACCACGCTGTGCACCGATAGAACCAGCGGCGTGGAAAGGCCTGCCAGAAGCAGATACGCCATTTCGTAATGACGCCAGTTGCGGTTGGAGCCGCGCCAACCAAGAGCGAAAATTCCGAAAAGCAATTTCCGAACCCGTGTGGTCGCCCGGTCGCGCAAACTCGCCAAATCCGGAACTAAGCCGGTGTACCAGAACAACACCGAGACGGTAAAGTAGGTTGAAACCGCGAACACGTCCCACATCAACGCGCTGCGGAAATTTTGCCAAATACCCCAGTTGTTAGGCACAGGGGCCAGATACCATGCCATCCAGAACCGGCCGACGTGAATTCCCGGGAAGATCCCAGCGCAAATCACCGCAAAAAGCGTCATTGCTTCTGCGGAACGGTTGATGGAAGTACGCCATTTCTGGCGAAGCAAGTACAAGATCGCCGAGATCAAGGTGCCAGCGTGTCCGATACCGATCCAAAAAACGAAGTTGGTGATGCCCCAGGCCCAGCCGACCGGAATGTTATTGCCCCATGTGCCAACGCCTGTGGAAATCAGATATCCAATGCAAAAAAGTCCAAACGTGGCGACGCTGGCAGTAATCACGAAACACACCCACCACCACCGCGGTGCCGGTTGTTCGACAACGCCGGCAATACGTTCCGTCAGCCAGCTGAAATTCCGCTGGTTCAGAACCAGCGGAACATGCGCAATTCGCCGTTCCGCCTGCTGAAGCTTTTCAGGTACAGTTGCTGATGCTCCGTCCATACTAACTCGCGCTCACTCTGGTAAGTTCTCCACCCTGCTCGCGATGCCGACATCTTTCGCGTCCGGCATTTTGGGGTTCGGATTGCGAAGACGCGCGAGATAACTCGTTCGCGGAACAACGTTCAAATAATCGAGAATCCGATAATTGCGGTCCTGTTGTTTCATCTTTGAAACACTGCTCTCAGGGTTCTTGATATCGCCAAAAACAATCGCTTCCGTCGGGCAGGCTTGCGCGCACGCAGTGGTGAACGAATCGCGCGGGACAAGCTTGTCCGGCGACGCACCTGCACGCGCGAGCGCCAGGATCTTTGCTTCTTCGATGCGTTGGACGCAGTAGGTGCATTTTTCCATCACGCCACGCATGCGCACTGTGACGTTAGGATTTTTCTGCATCTTCATCGTGTCCGGCGCGCCCTTCGTAGTGAGCGGCGCGAAATATTCTTCGTAGATGTTCAATGCGCCTGCGATTTTTCTCTTGCCAACAGGACGCTGGTTGTAGTCGAAATAATTAAACCGCCGCACCTTGTACGGACAGTTGTTCGAACAGAATCGCGTGCCGACACAGCGGTTGTAAGCCATGACGTTCAGCCCGTCCTCACTGTGAACGGTTGCGTTGACCGGGCACACCGTTTCGCAAGGCGCGTTCTCGCAATGCTGGCATGGCATCGGTTGGAACACCATCTCAGGATGCTCCGGCCACACACCCCGGTCCTGATTGAAGGGATCGCGGCTGGCGTAATAACGATCAATACGCAGCCAGTGCATGATGCGGCCATGCGCCACCTGTAGTTTACCGACCACGGGAATGTTGTTTTCCGCCTGGCAGGCGATCACACATGCATTGCATCCAGTGCAAACATTCAAGTCGATGCTCATTCCCCATTGCTGCGGCGCGTCGAGCGGCGGATGGGTGTACAGACTCGGCGGCGGATGCGGCAATTCTTCTTCGCCCGGAACCACTTTTGCGAATTCGTTGTTTTTGCGGTAGCCTTCCAACGTCGCTTCACGAACAAGACCGCGACCTTCGATGCTGAAATGTTCCTGTGTGATTGAGAACGGGTAACTGCGGCCGACCTTTGTCACCTGCACACTTTCAATCCCTTTCATCCCGGCTACCGCCAGATGCGGATTCGCGGCCGTTCGCAAAAAGTACCCGTTAAACCCGGCCTGCTCCGTAAGGCTCGGCCTCTCTTTCAAGTTGCCCCCTGCATATGGAAGCTCGACAAACTGCGGCATTTTTCGGCCCCACCCGAGCGTAACTGTGACCGAGTTGTCAGCGTGACCCGGAGACACAAGCGCCGCGATCACGAGCTCACGTTTCATAGCGGTCCCACCAGCGCTCTTTTCGTTGATAACGATCTGCAACAAATCGCCCGTCTCCACACCGAGATTTTTTGCGTACGCGGGACTGATTAACGCCGCGTTGTCCCAGCTCAACTTCGTGACAGGGTCGGGCAATTCCTGGAGCCACCCGTTGTTTGCGTAGCGCCCGTCGTCCATTCCGTAACTGCCGGTCAACACAATTTCCGGCGACTCCGGGGTGGGCGCGGCAGAGAGCGACGAGGAATCGGATGACAAAGTTGCGACCGCGCCGGCGTTGAACGCAGTGGGCTGATCGGTGCTTTGAATGTGCGCAGCAGAACCGTCGTGCAAAAACTGCGACCAGACAGTTTGAAAATTGCCGGACGGATTCGTTAGGCGAAAAGTCTCCTGCACCAGCTCGGGACCCTGCACCTTCGCTCCACCAAGCAGCGTGTTCATCAACTCGATTTCACTCAGGCCGCCGAAAAGCGGCAGGATCATCGGTTGAATCGACAAGTAATCGCCGCCGGCCGAAAGCGCGTCACCCCACGATTCGAGATAATGAGCGAGCGGAACATGCCACTGGCTCAGCGCCGACGTAGCGTCCTCGTGATAACCGAGCCGGACAATGTTTGGCACTTTCTTTTGCAAGTCTGCCCAATCGAGCGGCGCTTTTGTTTGCGGATCTTCTACCAACCCGCGCGGCGCGTTATAGACGGGGTCACCGCCGAAAATGAACAACTGTTTGACGCGCCCTTCGTTTATGTCCGTTGCGAGCTGAGCAATGTCGATCGTCTTCGCATTGCTCGGAACGTGACGCATAACGAGCGTTTGCCCGATATTTTTCAGCGCGGCGTTGATTGAATAAACCAACAGTTGCACCGCGACCGGTTGCGTCGCGCCGGCGAGCACCAGGCTCGCTCCCGGTTTTGCCATCAGATCACTGGCAACTCCGTCGATCCATTCCTGGTCGAAAGTGTTCGATGTATTTTGGGAACTTCCAAGCAAAGAGCCCAGAGTGGAGTCATTCGTTCCCGCGAGAATCTTGCTTGCGAGCGCCCGCGTAAATGCGGGAATCTGGCTGGCCGGGCAACGCAATCGATGATCGGCCATCGCGCCGGTGAGCGTGAATCGTTGCTCTACCACATACAGCCGGTTCATGCTGTCCTTGGGGGCGTTAACGCGTCGGCGCGAAGTAAACGCGCGAACTGTTTCCAAATCGCCCTGACCGCAATCGAGAAAGTCATTATCCAGCGCCAGAATCACGTCGGCGCGATCCAGTTTGGGCAGAACTCGCGCGTTGGGGCCGAAACCCGTTTGCGTTGCAACGTTCGCTTCCTGAGCAAGGCGCGGCTCGTAAACGCACCATCGCACGCCTGGGAATTTTCTTTCAAATTCTCCCCGTAGCCGTTCTCGCGTGGGCGAATTCGTCTCCTCGACCAGAAACGCCAGACCATCTCCGTTGGCGCTCAGGATGCTGTTGCGAAGTTCGCCAAGGAACTTTTCAAACTCGTCGTGTGTGCTTCCCTTTCCTTTCTGAACAAAACGTTTCGAGCGCGTGGGGTCGTAAAGGTCGAGAATCGACGCTTGAACGAAGGTGTCCGTGGCCCCACCGCTTGCTGGATGCAGCGGATTGCCTTCGAGTTTTATCGGCCGCCCATCAACCGTCGTCGCGATCAGCGGGATGCCGCCGGTCCGCCGAGGCATCGCAGTCGCGTAGTAAAGGAATTTTCCGGGAATGGTCCACTCGACATTTTTCGTGAAGGGGACGAGATGCAACTCCGGTCTACGGCAACTCGTTAGGCCGACCCCTGCAAGCGCCATTGACGCGCTCATCAATTTGAGAAAGTCGCGCCGCGACCATTCCGCACCGTTCAGTTCCGCAGTGCCGGCAGGAAATTCGCGTTCCAACCACTGACGAAATTCGGGCGTATCGTTCAACTCGCCGAGGCCGCGCCAATATTTTGTGCCGTTGGCCGGCTCAGGCGGATGGTGAAACACGCGTTTCATCGGCTGCTCCTCATCAAATCATTAAACCTTTGAACCGTTAAGTCTGGAATCTGATGTAACGGTGTAACAGTGTAACGAATCACATTCATGGTCATCGATGGCATCCCTGGCAATTCGTTGGTGGATTAATCTTCCAGCGCTCTTTTAACGTCTGGCCGATCTCGGACTGGGTGAGCGTTTTCTTCTTTGAAAAATCTTCGCGCATATCGCTTGGCTGCCCGTACTTGGCGACGAACTCCGCCGGTTTAACGTCCCCGGCTTTCCAATCGAGGTTAAAAACCTGATCGTCCGGTCGCAGATAGTTTTCGGGGTGACGATGGCAATCCAGGCACCACGCCATGCTATGTGGTTGGGCGATCTTAACCACCGACATGTGATTGACTGGGCCATGGCAACTGAAACAACTGATGCCCCGGTTCACGTGCGCCGAGTGATTGTAGTAAACGTAATCGACCGTGCGATAGAGCCACACCCATTCGACTGGTTCACCGCTTTTCCAACTCTCCTGCACCGGTTGCAGCTTGGGATTGTCCTTTGCAACCTGCGTGTGACAATTCATGCACGTCGCAGTGTTCGGCACGTTCGATTGTGCGGCAACCTCGACAAAGCTGTGACAATATCGACAGTCCATCCCCAGTTGGGTGACGTGAAGATCATGCGGAAACGGTACTGGCTGGACCGGTTGGTATCCAATTTTCGTGTACTTCGGCGTGGCGTAATACCAAGTGGCCGCGGTCAACCCACACACTATCACAATAGCGCAGACGATCAGTTTGATCGGTAGCCAATTCGTCCAGCGTGGAAAGAAATTAGCCATGGCGCTACAGGGCGTCCGCGCAAGCGCAGCGCAGCCGCCAAGCTACCAATAAATGAAAACTGGGCTCAGGATATGCTTCGTTCAGACGGCGCAAAGGGTTAAGGTTAATCGTTTCTCCAAAAAGCAACGAGGATTCTATGAATGCACAGCCAGAGGGCAAAACAAAAATTCTTTTTCCGAATTCGAACTCCGCCCGCTCACTACGATCGCAAGAAGAATTTCCCCTGAAAGCGGCGAAGATTTTCACAGAAATGGAAGCGAAACGACTTCCACTCGAATTGCATCAGGCGAATCCAACGAGAGGGCCTCTAATTTCGCGCCGGGATTGTTGAAGCCGCGTTTCACGTAGCCGAGCGCGATCTCTTTTCCAAGGCGTTGGCTCCGTGTGGCGCTCGTGATCCAGCCGGTTTTCTTTCCGGATACTGAGGGAGCAGCAAGCGTCATCCCCCGCTGGAGGGGTCTGTCGTCCTGCGAAATCAATCCGCACAATCGCTTGTTTGTTTGTCCCGACATTTTCATCCGCGAGATCACTTCCTGACCGATGTAGCAACCCTTTTCGTAATCAATAGTGCGCGGTTCAAGGTTCGCTTCAATCGGGATAATCTCCTCTGTGAGTTCCCGGCCCCAGCGCGGCAGCCCTTGTTCGATTCGCACCACCTCTGCGGCAGCAGAATCGACAAACGCTGACTCTAACGACAATTCATTTCGCAGAACATCGTGATATGCAGTGTTGCTCCAGATGTCCCAGCCCGGTGTGCCGAAACGATGCACGGAAACAATCCGGCTGCCTTCAACCGCTGGGGAGTCCTTTTTCACAACGTGAAAAAGCGAGAATTCGTCGGTGACATCCTCAATCTCCACGTCATCGGCGATAACGTATCGCTCGAAACGCTCGCGAAGTATTCCGCGAAGGTCCGGCTCGGTATCGATCAGAAAAGTTTCTCCAAGTCCAGTGACAAAAATGTGTGCGTTCACTTTGCCTTTGGCGTTGAGAACACACGCCTCGATCGCGACGGTGTCGCTCGCTTTGCGCAAATCGTTTGTGATTTGCCCATTGAGAAACCGGAATCGATCAGCGCCTGTAACGCGAAACTTTGCGCGCGCGGAGAGATCGACAAAGATGGCTCCCCCGGTTTCTGACCCCTGCGTCATTCGCGTTCGGACGAAAAGCGGCTCAGCAGCTGTCTAAGGAATCCACGCCGCAGTGGCGCTGAAGCAGGAACCGTTGCGCTCATGGTTCCGCTGAAACCGAGCAAAGACTCCGGCGACGCCATAATGCCCTCCTCTTGAGTTTCGAGCTTTGGCGTCTCCGCCTCTGGGGAATCGGCAATCGATTCCTCCGTGCCGGATTGCTCGTGGGCCTGCTGGAGTTGTGGCTCTTCGTAAAATGAAGGCGAAGGCTCATGCAAATATTTGCGCACAACGGCAGTATAATCGTCGTCGCCGTGACCCCATTGTACCTGCTCGACTAACTGATCTCGCGCCGCAGCAGTTACCCCCAGGTCGAGATAATGTAACAAAGCGATTTGGCTGGCGATCTGCATGTCTTTTAGCATGTGTTTCACCGAAAAGTGCGGCTCAAAGTCGCGGCTGAGCATTTTTGGCAGCTTCATCGCCAGCGTGCCTGAATAACTCGCATTGGCGCACATTGCTTCGACAAATTTCTCCATGGATAATCCGTGCGCTTGGACCACCGCCAAGGCCTCGGCTGCGGCCTGGACGCTTGCAGCGGTGACCATGTTGGTTGCAACCTTGATGGCGCTGGCCTGGCCAACCGCTCCAATGTGCACGATCTGTTTGCTGCTGGCCTCAAGAACCGGACGCGCTTCACGCAGCGCTTCTTCCGTTCCGCCGACGTAGTAAACGAGTTCACCTTTTTCGGCTGCACCTTTGCTACCGGTGAAACACGCCTCGACAAACCGCGCTCCTCGACGTTCCACCAGTTCCGCTGCAGCACGCATCGAATCTGGAGCGACCGTGGAATGCGCTAAAACAACGTGACGTTGCGTGAGCTTTTCGCCTAGCTGCTCGACGGTTTTCAAAAGAGCAACGTCATCAGACACAAAAATCTGGATGTAATTGCACAAGCTCGCCAGTTCCCCCAACGAACCAACAAAATTTGGAACAGAGCGTGGCGACCGGTTCCAAACGAACACGGAAAAGCTTTTGCGCCGGAGGTGCGTGGCGATTGAGCAACCGATAATCCCGAGCCCGACCACGCCAATACTGATATGCCTTGGCTGGGACGTAGACGCGAGATGCTCCATACAGGCGGCGATTTCACAATCAAACTGCCCGGGAAACCGTCGCGAGGCAATGCAGAAATTCTGGAGAATTGAGTTCGTGGCGCCGCGGCGTGGGAGGCCAATGGGAAATCCCGAATCAGGAAAGAGTGGCGAATGCTGGAGCAGCGGCTCTTTGGCCCTGGAATTTGGAGATTACGGTTCAACATCACCACCCGCGCTTCGTCACTAATCGCTCATTCGCAGACTGAAAAGCTCCGTTAGGAGCGCGATGTTTATAGTACCGCCTGTGGCCGCGGCCGAAGCTCCATGGGAGCGGCATGTTTCAACATCCTGAGTTCATTATACTGGCTGGAAAACATAACGCTGATCAAACGGGACGTGGTGCCGCTCCAGAAATTCGACATACTCTTGTTTAAATGATTTTCGGCGATGATGCACCTCTTGATTGCGAATGTAGTCAGCCACGCGACCCAGATGCGAATGCGAAACAGAAAACGCACCAAAGCCCTCCTGCCACGAAAACCTGCATCCGATCCATTTCTGCTCGTTGATGTGATTGGTCGATCCGGTTTTGATCTCGCCAATCAAATCTGAGAGATCGATGTTTGGCTTCAGGCCGAGCAGCATATGGGTGTGATCTGGCATACAATAGATCGCAATCAGCTTCTGGCCTTTACGCGTAACAATCCCAGTGATGTATTTCTGCAACTCTTCACGGCGCTCCTGGGAAATCACACACGCGCGACCGGAGACCGGGAATACAACGTGCAGATAAATTTGCGTGTACGTATTGGCCATTTGGCAGCCTCATATGCCGCTCCTAACGGAGGCTCAATCGAATCAAATCCGCAGTGTTATAGATATACCGCGCCTACGGCGCTTGTTCAGACTTTGTCGCTCGCACGTTGTGCCCATCACTTTAACGCGAGTTCAGAAAGGTAATACAAAGCAACGGAGCCGACGATTTGAAGACTCTGCGCGCTGATTTTGTCCATTGTGTCTCCCGCGGTGTGCCACCAGGAATAGTCGAAGTCAATGACATCGATCATCGGAATGCCGAGCATGTTCAGAGGTGCGTGATCGTCGATCAGGTCACGATCCAGGTAGCTGAAATAATTTCGCACCTTCAGCGCTTCAGCCGCGGCGAAAACATCGCGCGCCATGGCCGAGGGTGAATCTGCCGGAAGCGTTATGCCGAGAGAACGATCGCCGACCATGTCGAATAACATTCCTCCGCGAAATTGCTTCGCGCCCTCGGCTTGAATTTGTTTGGCGAAATAACGGCTTCCATACAGGCCGTCCGTGTCAGAAAAATGTTCGTATGCCTCTTCACCATCGAAAAACACCAGCTCAATTTTTCTGGCCAGGTTTGGGTGATTCCCAAGCACGCGGGCCAATTCCAATAGCAGACCCGTGCTCGAGCCGCCGTCGTTCGCGCCGACAAACTGGATGGTGTCGAATAACTTCGTATCGTAGTGTGAAGCTAACAGAAACGACGGAGTTGGGGCTCTTCCATCGCCGGAAAATCGGGCAATCAAATTGACGAAGTGAGCTTGGCCTCGCGGCGTATCGTCGGTGAAGGCTTGACGTGTTACTTGCCAGCCTGACTGCCGAAGCTGCTCTTCTATGTAATCCCTGGCTTTGTCGAGCGCGTTCGAACCGACCGGGTGCGGCCCCAAATCAACGAGGCGTTGAACATGCGCCAGAGCTTTCTCGCCCGAGAATTCCTCCCAAATCTTCGTCCCGGCGGCGCGTGATGGCTCAAGCTGAAGAAACGAGACCAAAAGCAGAATGACCGGAAGTTGTAGGGCGTTTCTGTGAAACGCCGTGCTCAGGTAACGCTGTTGGATTGGCGTCTGACACAGACGCCCTACAATTTCCATCGGTTTTAATCCGCGGCCGGCAACCCGAGCGCAGTGATGATGCGCTGTAGATCGTCGGTTCCGTAATACTCGATCTCAATTCGCCCTCGTTTATCCGCGTGATGAATGGTGACATGGGTGGCAAGGTGCTGTTGCAGGCGATTTTGTAAATCTTCCACTGCCGTTGCCATGGCCCCGGCGTCTAGGACGGCGCGCCTTGCTTTGCGTCGCCCACGTCCCACGCCAAGCAAGCGGGCGACCATACGCTCCGTGGAACGCACTGTGGCGTTGCGCCGCAATACTGTCTCGGCAGCGAGCAATTGTTCTTCGGACGCTTTCAAGGCCAGCAGCACTTTCGCGTGGCCAACTGAAATTAGATTTTGAGCCAACCAGATTTGCACCTGCGGATGCAGATCCAAAAGCCGCAGTGCATTGGCGACTGCGGCGCGGCTACGCCCAACTTTGAGCGCGATGTCGTCCTGCCGCATTCCAAATTCATTGGCTAATCTGGCGTAGCCGTGGGCCTCCTCGATTGGATTGAGATCGGCGCGTTGCAGATTTTCGATCAACGAAAGCTCAAGCACTTCCAAGTCGTTGGCCGTGCGAATTATCGCGGGAACCGTGGTCAGACCGATTTCTTGAGCCGCGCGCCACCGGCGTTCCCCGGCAATCAGTTCGAATTGCGCGCCAACTTGTCCGCCACTGGACGGACTCGCCGTGGCGGGGCGGACAATCAGCGGTTGAATGATACCGTGCTGCCGGATCGAGTCGATCAGTTCTTGTAGCGCTTCGCGTGCAAAATCCTTCCGCGGCTGTAAAGAGCTCGGAAGAATGCTCGCCAGGTTCATCTGGTGCACTCGCTCTGTGGCGTCCGCTCCATCTCTGGGTGTGGCGACGGCAGGAGTGCCGATCAGCGCGCCGAGACCTTTACCCAAACCAGAGCGTGCCATGCGCCTGAGGTTAATGGAACGAAGTTCTTAACGCAAACAGCAATCCGATCTTCCTGCCCAAACCCTCCGAAGTCTGCTATGTCGCGGGTTTCGAAATCCGCCTGGCAACCGATTAGGCTCAATGCGCTCGGAAGTCGAGGCCTCTGCCGATTTGAAAATCGGCCATAACCGCAAGTTTTGAAACCTGCGGTGCAGCGGTAAAAAAACCTTTAAAAAAGTATTGACACTCCGAAACGAAATTCAGTATCACGGTGCAAGGTTCCAAAACCGACAAAGGCCTTTACCCGGTAGATTCTTTGTCTGTGCGGGATCCCAGTGACACACAAAAACAAACCAAAACACCACCGGGAAAGAGAAAGAACATTCAATGTATTCACTGATTAAACTCAAAACGTTAGTTTCATGCGGACGAGATCCGGCTCGCTCGCTGCCATTGCGGCGCGGGTTCCTTCTCATCCCGCTTGTTATGGTGTGCTTTGCGTTTTTACCAAAAATGCAAGCGGCAGACGGAGACCTTGGCGGTGGCAACACCAACGAGGGGTTCAACGCCCTCTTAAGTCTAAGCGGCGGCGGGTTCAACACTGCCCTTGGGTGGTATTCGCAATGGCAGTTGACGGACGGCTTTTACAATACCGCTGTCGGCGCGGGATCGCTGGACCTCAATAGCGGGAATTCCAATACCGCCGTCGGCACTGCAGCGATGTTGCTCAACTTCTTCGGCACAAGGAACACGGCCGTTGGAACCGACGCGCTCCTCTTTAATGGCTTCACCGGCACGGACCCCGCCACTGCCAACGACAACACTGCCCTTGGGTATTGGGCGCTCTTTAATAACCTCGATGGGGCGCTCAACACCGCAGTCGGGTCTAACGCCCTGTTCTCTAATGACCTTAGCGGATTCGGCTTTGCCGAATTCAACAATGCTGTCGGCGCCTTTGCGCTCTTTAGTAACGTCGACGGATTCGAAAACAACGCTTTTGGCGAGGCCGCGCTTTTCTCTAATCAGATCGCCGCTGTAAACACCGCTATGGGTGATCTCGCGCTCGCGCTTAATGACTCGGATGGAGCCGGCGCTGCCAATAACAACGTCGCAGTCGGCGGTGCGGCGCTCCTCAATAACATTGATGGCAGTGAGAACACAGCCGTGGGTACAGGGGCAGGGGAAAACGTGGTCACTGGCTTCAATAACACTTACGTTGGCAACTTCGTTGGTTCCACCACTGGCGACGAAAGCAGGTACGATCCGCATCGGCGACCTCTCGGGGGGCAATTCCTCAGAGTGCTACATCGGTGGTATCTTCAATAACTTCCAGCCTGTTGGCGGTAGCGTTGTTGAAGTTACTCTAGACCTTGCGGACGACCACCTTGGCTGGGATGTCGGCCCGAACATGCGTGGTGCCGTACCTGAGCGTACCTCAACGTGGCGCACCTCAACGTCGTGGCGCACCTCAACATCGCGCGCTCCAACAGCTCCAGCACCAAGCCATGCTCAATGGCAAAGTTGAGAAGTTGGAAGCAACGGTCGCACAGCAACAGAAACAAATAGACACTCTCACAGCCCAGCTCAAAGAGCAGGCCGACCAACTCCAAAAAGTCAGTGCCCAGCTTGAAATGGTCAGGCCGACGCCCCGAGTAGTCGAAAATCGATAACCCTGTTATCGAGGAGCGCTGTTAGAGAAGTCAGCGCCTCCTGGATACAAATTCAGCCGCCGCGCGAACCCGCGCGGCGGCTGTTTTGTTTTGGTGGTTGAGCATTTCAGCACAGAGCACACGGAGATCACGGAGGCCAAATGGACTTTCTTTTCCCTCCGTGTGCTCCGTGATCTCTGTGGTAATCTTTTTGTCGGCGACGGACAGAGAAATCACCAAGGAACAAAACAAAAATGACAACGGCCGGTCATCACTGCTTCACCCTTGGTCACTCCCCTGATCCAGATGACGCATTCATGTTCTACGCGATCGCGCAAAACAAGATCGATCTGCGCGGTTACCGGTTTGAACATCAACTGGAAGACATTCAGACGCTGAATGAACGCGCGCGGCGCGGCGAGCTCCACATTTCCGCCATCTCGATTCACGCCTACGCGTACGTCGCGGACAAATACGCGCTGTTGCCTTGCGGAGCGAGCATGGGCGACGGATACGGACCGGTCGTGATAAGAAAACGCTCAACGCTCAACATCCAACACCCAACGTCGAATGAGGGTCCACCGAACGAATCGGCAGCGCGCGAATTCTTGAAAGGCAAGAAAATCGCCGTGCCCGGCAAAATGACCAGTGCGTTCCTGGCGCTTCAACTTTTTCTCGGTGAATTCAAGTTCACAGTCGTTCCGTTCGATAGAATTTTCGATGCTGTAAAGAGCGGCAGCGTCGATGCCGGTTTAATCATTCACGAGGGGCAACTCACCTACGCCCGATCCGGTTTTGAGAAGATCGTTGATCTTGGCGAATGGTGGAAACGGAAAACCGGATTGCCATTGCCGCTGGGTGGAAACGTGGTGCGCAAAGATATTCCGCCGCCGGTACGCCGCGACCTCAGCGAGATCATTCGCGAAAGCATCGACTACGGTCTCGCTCATCGCGACGAAGTAGTTGTTTACTCGCTCGCGTACGCGCGCGACATGAACACACACCTCGCCAGTCAATTCATCGCGATGTACGTGAATGAATTCACTCGTGATTATGGCGAGATCGGACGCTCGGCCATTCGAAAGTTTCTGGCCGAGGCGCACGACAATGGATACGTCGACGCTCCGATCGAATTGGAATTTGTCGAATAAACTCGAAGAGCAACGGTCTGGGTAGCAGTCATTCCTAGCGTTTGTCTTCCAGAATTTTCTTGCCACAGAATTCGCGAGGGAGATATCAATGGTATCTCGTTGAAGGCGTTGCTGCGATCCACGGCCGATTTTCTCCGTCTCGCTCGAGCCGGAACTTGCCTGGTTGCGTGCGCGTTTTTGTTTGCGGGCTGCAGCAGACACGAAATTGTGGATGAAGCGAAAGCCGAAGGCAAAACGCCCGGCGATTTTCCGGCAGATGATTATGATTATTTCCGGGAGATGGACATGCGCCCGGACAGCACAGTGGACGCCGCTGGCAACACCGCACTGAAACCGCTGGACTTAACCCCGGATGAAATCAGGGGACGCAATACCTGGGTGCTATGGTGCGCCGGCAACGAGGTGTTTTGGGATTATCTTGCCGGGCACAGCTACGGGTTCATGGATTTGCTGAAACTGTGCGATTTCGCACCGGACGATAAACTCGGCGGTAAACGATGGGGTCCTGCCGGCATTACCGTCGAGCCTGGCACGAAGGCGCCAGATAAACCGGATCAGTTCGGTTTGTACATTAGGCAAGCAGAAAACACAACGGCTCGTCAACCGAACCCGAAAGTGTACGGGCGTTCGTCCGGCATCGTTGGCTTGCGTTTCTTTCCGAATCCGAAGTTTGACGAAAAAGCCCAGAAACATTGGGACGTAGCCAAATATCGAAAAGATGAAAAATACTACAATGATCCCGATTTAGTTCGTCCGTATCGCGTGGGGATGTCGTGCGTTTTCTGTCATGTTGCTCCGCATCCCTTAAATCCACCGGCTGACCCGGAAGCGCCGCAATGGGCAAATCTTTCGACAACGATCGGCGCGCAATATTTTCGAATGCGCGCCGTCTTCGGAAACCTCCTAAACGAAGAGAATTTTATCTATCACCTTCTTGATAGCCAGCCGCCTGGAACCATCGACACATCATTGATTGCGACCGATCAGGTCAACAACACCAGCACGATGAATGCACTGTGGGATTTTGGCGCGCGGCTGGACCGCTCGGGAATCCTGGCCCATCGCAGCCCCGATTACGCGAAGGATTACGCGGCACGCTACGGTCATAACGAGTTCGAGCAGGTTGCGTCCGAGTCGGTGACTATGCCGGTTCTGCTTTATGGTCTTCCAGACGCGTATGCGAATCCGCGTCCGGTGCCACGCATCCTGCTTGAAGGCGCGGACTCTATTGGCGCATGGGGTGCACTGGCGCGCGTGTACCTAAACATCGGCATGTTTTCAGAGCGTTGGATTACTCTTCAGAACCTTTTTATTGGTTTTCGGAAGCAGCAGCCATTCAAAGTCTCCGACGCCGATACGAACTCGGTCTATTGGCAGGTCAACAAGGGTAACGTCGATTATCTAGCGAAGTTTTTTCTGAAATCGACTGGGCCGATGCGTCTAAAAGACGCGCCGGGAGGCAAGCAGCTTGGCAACTTGAAAGGCGAAGGAGTGCCATGGGATCCGCAACTGGCGGCTGGGCGCAAGGTCTTTGCTGAGCGCTGCATTATCTGTCATTCGAGCAAACAGCCGAATGGGATGAATGGCGCACCGAAAGGGCCTGAGAAAGTGGACCCGAATAAGTTGGTCGATTATCTGAACGACCCCGGATATCGACAATGGGCGCTGGCGGAAGTCGAAAGACCCGACTTTTGGGAAAACAATTTTCTTTCTACCGACCTTCGCATTCCTGTGACTGTAATCAAAACGAATGCTGCGCGTTCGTTAGGCAGCAATGCAATTCCCGGGCACATGTGGGAAGATTACTCTGCAGACACTTACAAAAACCTGCCGGCGGTCGGCAAAATAACCTGCTGGAATCCGTCCGCTCAGCAGAACGTTGTGTGGCAAATGCCCGGCAACGGTCGCGGCTATTATCGGCCGCCGCCTTTAGCAGGGATATGGGCGACGGCACCCTTCCTACACAACAATACGTGCGGCTTATTCAACAACGATCCGTCAGTGAAGGGACGCTTGGAAGCGTTCAATGACGGGATCTATCGGCTGCTTACTCCGGGCAAAACGGACGAGGAAGCGGAGGCAAACCGTTATCTCTGGCCAAGCGGGCCTTCCACGGACTTGGGAACACCGCTCAATCACGCAACCATCGACCGTCTCAAGCAGGACCACGGTCTCATTTGGCGCACACCGGTTGAAACACATTTACACATCCCGGCTTCTTACATTCAGCAATTCGTTGCCGGCGTAAGCCCTGAATGGATCAGGTGGCTCGTAAATTACCCGTGGATCTGCTTCGCACTTTTGCTTCTGATCGGCATTCTCATTTTGCTGAGAAGCCGCAAGCGAGCTCTCGGATACTTCGTGCTGGTACTGGCCGTGCCTATGGGATTGTTTGCCGTGTTTCTTCGCGGTTGGTTCGGTGATCTCAACGTCGCGCCGACGCCGGCGGGCACGCCGGTAGATTTGCTTGCAAACCTTGATCCCGAGCAGGCCAAAAAACCGGCAAATCTTGTGGCGCTAACTTACGGAATGAAAAATCTAAAAAAGCCAGGCACGGATGCCGAACGTAAGCAGGTAGAGAAACTTCTTGGAATGAGTGCCTCGCCTGATTTGGTGTTGGATCGCGGCCACTATTTTGCCAAAGACTTGAGCAAACAGGAGCTCGACGATTTAGTCGATCTGCTCAAAACCTTCTAGCACGCGGCTCCGCTGGGCTGCAGCGTGTCCTAGTTCAATTGAGAAACACGGCTCTTCACCCGAAACAACAATCAGCGGAGCACGATTTCATCATTGTCGGTTCCGGCGCTGGTGGCGGGCCGCTTGCTGCTAATCTGGCAAAGAACGGTTTTCGTGTGCTTGTTCTGGAGGCAGGCGGCTGGGATGCACCCGAAGTCGCACAGGTTCCAGCGTTTCATCCCCACGCGAGCGAACATCCCAGTCTCAGTTGGGAGTTCTTCGTTAAACATTACGCCAACCCGAAGCAACCGGACTCCAAGTGGGACACTGAAAGAAACGGAATTTTTTATCCGCGGGCAGCGACAGTAGGCGGCTGCACGCTTCACAACGCAATGATTACTATTTGCGGTCCAAGCAGTGATTGGGATGAGATTGCGCGGATCACCAAAGACTACTCGTGGAGCGGCGAGCGAATGCGCACCTACTTCGAACGTCTCGAGCATTGTCACTACATCGACCGAACGCGTGCTTCTTTCCTGCAGAAGATATGGGACAAAATTAGAAGCATTTTTGGAATTGGGTCTGCGGCCAACCCGGGCCGGCACGGTTTCGATGGCTGGCTGCATACGACGGTGGCCGATCCGAAGCTGGGCATGGAAGATGACCAATTGGTCGGCGAAATTCTTTCCGCTCTCCTCGCAACGCTCATCGACCAAGGCGTGGGCGCCTTTGGTACGATTCAATCGTTCCTTATGGATCTTTTCGGAGACAAGGTCATGGCGCGTTTTGACCCAAATGACTGGGAGACAATGAAACGGCGCCCGGAGGGGTTAATGCTGGTCCCCATCGCGGTTCGCGACGGTCAGCGAAACAGTCCACGCGATTATTTGATCCAAGTGCAAAGGGAAAACCCGGAGTTCCTGACGATATGGCCGCACACATTGGTTACTGAAATTATCTTCGATCGAGATCCCGGTGAGTCAGGAGAGCTGGCTGCAATCGGAGTGCGATTTCTGCGAGGGAAACATCTTTACAAAGCGCATTCCGAACCCAGCTCCACGGCCGGTACCGCCGGAGAAGTGTTTTGTAAGGGCGAAGTGATCCTTTGCGGAGGCGCTTATAACACCCCGCAGCTGCTAAAGCTCTCTGGCATCGGTCCGAAAACGGAGTTAGAAAGATTGCACATCAACGTGCGAGTAGATTTGCCCGGTGTAGGTACGAATTTGCAGGATCGCTACGAGATCGCCATCGCCTCCGACGTAAGGAAGGATTTCGTGCTTCTCGAGAACCTCGCGATGGGCGAACCGGCGCCGGGACAGCAGCCCGATGCCGCGCTAAGGGAGTGGCGCGAAAAGAAGACCGGTCTTTATACGAGCAACGCTGTCGTCGTCGGGATTCTAAAGAAATCCCGCGCTGAGCTGCCTGCGCCGGATCTATTCATCTTTGCTGTGCCAGGATTCTTCAAGGGTTACTACAAAGGTTATTCGCAAGACAGAGCTAACCCGGACCTCACCACCAAACACAACATCCTGACATGGCTTGTAATGAAAGCGCACACGAAAAATCGAGCCGGGACGGTTACCCTTCGCTCAACCGACCCGCTGGACGTTCCGGAAATTAACTTTCACTATTTCTACGAAGGCACCGACCACGATGAGGGCGGAGATCTCGACGCACTGGTGGAAGGTTTCAAGTTCATCCGGAAAATCAACCGCATCGCGATCGACAAGGGTGTAGTAAAACATGAGATCTGGCCGAGGCCGGAAGACAACGTTCAAGATGAAACGGCGATTCGTGAGTTCATCACTCGAGAAGCCTGGGGCCATCACGCTTCCTGTTCGTGCCCGATCGGCGCTGACGACGATCCAATGGCTGTCCTCGACAGTCGCTTTCGCGTTCGCGGAGTACGAAACCTGCGCGTGGTGGATGCCAGTGTTTTTCCTCGCATCCCGGGTCTCTTCCTGGTCACGAATATTTACATGATCTCAGAGAAGGCCAGCGATGTAATCGCGGAGGACAATGGCGACCTGAGACACAGCAATGGTTAAATTTCTACGATGAATTTTTCTCGCGTCGCGATTAGCGGAACTTGGGCCGCGCTATTTTCCGTTACGCTGGCGGCGTGCGAGAAACAGGAGCCGATCGACGAAGCGAAAGCCGCCGGCAAAACAACTGCCGATTTTCCTCAGATCACTGCCGACATTTTCAAACCTATGGACGGCGGCATCGCGTTGTCGCCTGAAGAAATCATGGGTCGTAACGCCTGGAACCTTTGGAGCGGTGGGGACCAGCGTTTTTGGAACCACGCAGCGCAGGACAGTTACGGTCTGATCGATCTCTTGAAGATGCTCGACAACCGCAAGTATTCGCGTGGCGAGCGGTTCGAGACTCTCGGCTTGGTGAACGAACCTGGATTCGGCGCGCCGAGCAAAGCGGATGAATTCGGTTTGTGGCTCGATCAACAGTTGGAACCGGAACCGAAAGGCATCAACGAAACCGTTTATGGCAAACCTTCCGGTGTGCTTGGTTTCCGGCTTTTTCCAAATCCGGAGTTCAATGACGCAGCGCGCAAAAAATGGGATGGGAATCGTTTCATGAACGATCCGGAGTATTACAACGACAATAAGCTTGTCCGTCCCTATCGCGTTGGTTTAGCCTGCGGCGCTTGCCATATCGCGCCTAATCCAAGTAATCCGCCAAACGATCCCGAAAACCCGGGCTGGGAACATCTCGCGTCGGCAATTGGCAATCAGTACATCAACGAGGGAAAAGTCTTCGCCTGTAACGTCAAAAAGGGCGGTCTCTTTTACGAAATGCTGGCAGCCCAACCGCGCGGCACTTCCGACACTTCGCGTATCGCGACTGATCACGTTAACAATCCAAACGCAATCAATGCGATCTTTTTGCTCGCTGAACGCGAACGCATTGCAGCGAAGGAACAAATGGCGGGTGGAACGCTCGCCTTGCCGAACGAAAAAGAGGAGATGCGAGTGCCACACATTCTGAAGGATGGCGCCGATTCTGTCGGCATAGCTGGCGCGGCGCTCCGCGTTTACGTGAACATCGGCATGTTTTCCGAGTACTGGTTGACACTCCACGACCCATTGATCGGATTAAAGCCGCAGCAACCATTTCAGATTCCTTATGCGCGTGAGCATTCCGTCTTCTGGCGAGCGACCGAGGAGCGCGTCGGAAATATCGCTGCATTTTTCCGACGGCTGAAACCGTTTCATCTCGCGGATGCGCCAGGTAGTCAGGCTTACATAACGACCGACTCAGCCGTGATGACGCGCGGAAAAGAAGTTTTTGCCGAAAACTGCGCGGCTTGTCATTCAAGCAAACAACCGCCGCCACATATCGATCCGCGCTCCGGTGAAGGGAAAGCCTGGTTCCGTGCTGCCGTGATGCAGCCTGACTTTCTGGAGAACAATTTCCTTTCGAACGACAGACCGTATCCATTAACGAAAATAGGAACGAATTCGGCGCGCGCTCTCGCGACAAACGCGGTGGCCGGTCATATTTCGGATAATTTCTCTTCCCAGACCTACAAGGCGCGAACGGCCGTAGACGAATTGGAATTGTTTAACCCGTTCGATCAATCCCATCCGCTAAGGTTCAAACCAAGAGATAAACATGGCGGTCCCGGTTATTATCGGACTGCCTCACTCGTTAGCGTCTGGAGTTCGGCGCCGCTCTTGCACAACAATTCGCTCGGCAAATTCACCGGTGATCCATCTGTGGGGGGACGAATGAACGCGTTCAACGATGCGATTGAAAAATTGCTGTGGCCGGAAAAGCGACTGAACAAAGAATCGATCTGGCGAACCCAAAACGACTGCACATTGCACTTGCGAAAAGAATTTGCGCCCAAAGCGCTGCGGGCGCTGGCAGATAGCGATGGTTACATCAAAGTCGGGTTTATTCCGAAAGGAACGCCGATCAACCTGATTGCAAATCTTCAGCCTGAGTTGGAACACACAGACACCTTTGTCAAAATTGCCGGGAAATTGATAAAGATTGAAACCCAACACCTCTCACGCGAAACAGCCACGCAGGAGCTGCGCAAATTGGTTCCTGAACTGATCGCAGCGAATAACTGTCCCGACTTCATCGAGGACGAGGGTCACTACTTCGGCACAGACGTGCCGGATGCCGACAAACGCGCGTTGATCGAGTTTTTGAAAACGTTCTGAGCTTAGAAGCCAAAAGACTTGAATTATCGGCGTGATCCTGTCAGCATCGCTGGCAAATGCCGACGGAGGGTTTGCGAGAGTGCGTCAAACAAATGTAATTCACTTACGAAAGGAGAAATATGGCTGTTACCGTTGCAGAGATGTTGAAAATGTCGCAGCAGCAGTTGGACGATCTGTTCACTCAAAGTCCAACTGGTGAAATTCCGACCGGCGAGGCCAGAGGAACGGCAATCGTCGCGCCCGGCACGACCTATTCACAAGACATCGCGAATTTCATTAATCATTTTGCCTGGCAGGGGAAAGTGTTTGATGCGGCCAAAGGCGTTTTGCGAAACAAAATTTTGTTCTTCGGACTGAACGCGATTATCGCTAAAGTCTATAAAGGTCCGAGTTGGCTGGATAAGAAGGAATGCATTGTGCTCGATTATTCCGAGACTTCGCTGCTGGCGCATTGGATCCGCGATGAGATCCGCGAAGTGGCGCCGCATGTTTACCTGGGCAAAGTTTACCTGGGCAAAAAGCGATTGATTGATTTTGCGCTTGAATTTCCGGCCCCGGCGTAATCAGATCGTACGGCCATAGGAGGTCCGTGAATTCGAACGTCAGCCGCCCAATGCCGCGTGCCAATACTGGCTGGCGGTTCCTAAACTGGGTAAGCGATACGACGATGTTCCTTTTGCAACTGGAACGCCGAATCGATCATTGGATTCGGCCGTTGTTCGACGCGACTCTGCGCGACCCGATCGCGCGGTTTGTGACGTGTTTAATCAATAAACGGCGCAAGGACGAAGGATTGAAAATCGCCGAGGAGCGGCCGATCCCTAACGAGGAAGAATATCTCAGTTCAATCATCGAGAGTTTCACCACGCAAATGCGTCTGCTTTGGAAACCGGGCGGGTTTGAGCGTGGGGGAAACACCAAAACACAGGGAATTGTGCGTGGCGAGTTTATCGTGCACGACAATCTTCCGCTACAATTCCGGCAAGGCATCTACGCCGAACCACAAACGTTCCGTTGCTGGGTGCGCTTCTCGGGGCCAGGTCCTTACATCACCCCGGACATCGACGATGTGGGGTTCATGAGCATCAGCATCAAACTTATCGGCGTGCCCGGACCGAAATTGATGGATGAGGAGATGTTCACGCTCGACATGTTCGGAGTTTCCACTCCGACGTTTGTGACACAGGACACAAAATCGAATGCGCACCTTCAGAAGTGGAGCGTGAAAAATGCGCAGATTTTTCATTTCGTTAATTTCGACCAGCCCCACATACTGGACATGATCATGCAGGGTCTGTGGGTAAAGACCCAGAGCAGCCCGTTTGAAGCGCCGTACTTCAGCTGTGTGCCGTACCTGTTAGGCGACGGCCAGGCGATGCAATATTCCGTCTGGCCGAAGACAAAGAAGAAAACTCCCATCCCGCGGCTTCCTTTTCGCCCGCCGGATGATTATCTGCGCAATGCCATGGTGAAGGCGCTGAACGAAGGCGACGTGGAATTGGACTTTCGTTTGCAATTGCAAACCGATCCTTTTCTGATGCCGATCGAGAACAACGGCGTGCTCTGGCCTGAGAATCTTTCCCCCCGCGTCTCGGTGGCAACACTGCGTCTGCCAAAGCAGAAGTTCGATTCGCCGGCACAAATGGAATTTGCTAAGAAGCTCTCGTTTAACCCCTGGCATACGATCGCCGACCATCGTCCCCTGGGTAATCAAAGCCGCGCCCGGCGGCGCATGTATTTCGAGTTATCACAGCTCCGCCATAACATGAACGACGTACCTCATTACGAGCCAACAGGCGATGAGGTATTCGAATAGGCGCGATGACTCCTCAGTCGAACTTCATGGTCCTCGCGTCGATTATTCCGGAGCGCGAAACCGAGCTGCGGCAGTTGTTGGATTCGATGAACCGCGAACCCGGACAGGTGGATCCAAATAATGCTCTGCTACCTTTTGCCGAATTCGATACCCTGCACTTCGCGCGATTCATTATTCTTGACGATAAAACGACTGAAGATGTGCGTGTCTATGGCTTAAGCCCGCGCAATTATCCAAAGTATCTGGCATTCCTCGGAGATATCGATGGCGATGCGACTGCGTTTTTGGGCAAGTTGATCAAGCGCGCTGGTAAAGGGTTGGGAAAAGTCTTCTCGTGTTGTGAGGGATTCGCTCCGGACACTGACATTCTCGCCTGGATGAAGCGACACGATGCACCGGCCATCGCGGTTTACGTCAATTGGCGGGGACGAACGATGCTACAGATTCGCGAAGAAGCAGCGCTTTACGATGCGCTTCAGAATCATGTCGAAAAACACGCTCCTACTTTTCAGGGTCTGCCGCCGCGCGAGCTTCATGAAAAGTTGCAGAGCTTTGCTGATGCGGAGAAATCGGCGGGACGGCTAACGTTGTCGAAGGAAAGTCCAACGCCGGTAGGATGGCAGATTAGGAACTTGCTGCACATGATCGGGTTTCCATTGCTCGCGGTGCTGTTATCGCCGCTGCTTCTTCTGCTCGCGCCGTTTTACCTCTTTGCACTTCGCCGGCTGGAGAAAACCGACCCTGTGTTCTGTCCCACCGCGGATCAGAACCATTCTGAGAATCTGTCCCATTTCGAGGACCACGACGTTACAAATCAATTCAGCGCCATGGGTAGCCTTAAGCCCGGCCTTGTGCGACTCGTAACCGCGATTGGCGTGCTAAAAACCGTCAACTACGGCGCGCGACATATCACGCGACCCGGCCGTCTCGGTCGGATCCGCTCCATCCACTTCGCGCGCTGGGTGTTTGTGGCGGGGAGAGAGCGAATGATTTTTTTTAGCAATTACGACGGAAGCGTCGAGAGCTACATGGACGACTTCATCAACAAAACTGGTTTTGGACTGAATGCCTCCTTTAGCAATGGCATCGGTTATCCCAAAACGAATTGGCTGGTGCGTGATGGTTGCATCGACGAGCGGAATTATAAGGAATACCTCCGGCGCCATACGCTGCCTACCCAAGTTTGGTACAAGGCTTATCCGGGGCTCACCGCTGTTGACCTGGAGAGACACACACGGGTTCGCCAGGGACTTGAGAGATCGTTTATGACTGAGGAGCAGGCCTGCGAATGGCTCGCATTGCTATGACCGACGTCGATTTCGCCGACATGCAGGGACTGGTCCGCTTTGGATACGGTCACATGACCAGGGCCTCGTATGCGCTTCTGCGCGTAAAAAATACAGCCGCAGCGAAAGCCTGGCTCCGATCTGCACCTGTAACCACTGCCGTTGCGCAGAAGTCACCACCGAAAACCTCTATGAACATTGCGTTTACGGCGTCTGGGCTTAGCGCGCTCGGGGTGCCGGAATCCATCATGGCTGGTTTCTCGCACGAGTTCCGCAGTGGAATGGCGCAGGAAAGCCGCGCGCGACAACTTGGTGACATTGGAAAAAACGCACCTTCAAATTGGAGTTGGGGCAGCAACGGACGCGAACCGCATGCCATGATGATGTTCTTTGCTGAGCCGGATCAGTTCGATTCTTTTCTCGAAAGTGCAAAAGGCGACGCTTGGCGTGATGCGTTCGAGCATGATGTGATCTGGCTCGGCACCAGCAATCTCGACGGCGACGAACCATTCGGTTTCGCTGATGGCATCAGTCAGCCGCAAATCGATTGGGAACAGCAGTTGCAGAGACCATGCACTCAGTTGGCGTACACCAACATTGTTGCGCTCGGCGAGTTCCTGCTCGGCTATCGCAACGAGTACGGAAAGATAACCGAGCGGCCTTTGCTCGAACCCGATCCTGCCACTGCAGGATTATTCGACGCGAAAGATGCGCCCGGGAAAAAAGATCTGGGGCGGAACGGAACCTATTTGGTGATGCGGCAATTGGAACAAGACGTCCGAGGTTTTTGGCAGTTCCTATACACGCAAACCGGTGGAAATCTCGCCGAGGCTGCTCAGTTAGGCGCGAAAATGGTGGGGCGCACGCGCGGAGGCGATCCTTTGGTGCCGATCCAGGCTGACTCGATTCCCGGCACCGATCCAAACACCGTTAGGAAGAATCAATTTACCTACGAAGGCGATCCGCTTGGCGCCAGCTGTCCTTTCGGCGCACACATTCGCCGAACGAATCCGCGCAACAGCGATTTTCCGGAGCGACGTCTCAGCGCGTTAAGAAAACTTCTGATCATGCTGGGTTTCGGACCGAAGGGTTTCTATGATGATTTAACTTCTTCGGTTCGCTTCCATCGTATTCTGCGGCGTGGTCGTGAGTACGGTTCGGAGCTACCGCCCGAAGAGGCGCTCCAGCCAACGCTGACTAACGAGTCCCCGCGCGGATTACATTTCGTCTGTCTGAATGCGAATATTGCGCGCCAGTTCGAATTCCTGCAAAACGCGTGGGTGGCGAGCACCAAGTTCTCCGGCGTAACTGGAGAAAGCGATCCGCTTCTGGGCAACCGTGAATCGATACCGGGCTGCCCCGTTACCGGCAACTTCACGATGCCTGGCAACGGCACTTTGCGGCGGCGCATGTCCAACCTGCCACAATTCGTCACGCTGCGCGGCGGCGCTTATTTTTTTCTGCCAAGCTTACGTGCGTTGCGCTATTTTGCAGAAACCGGAACAGGAACAACAAATTCTAGCTGAAAGTCCAAGCAACTCGTTAGGCCATCAGAAAATGATTTCTCCCGATGAATACATAGAGCAGCGTTTGAACGATCAGATCGGCTGGTACGATCGGAAGAGCAGCACGAATCAAAGTTGGTTCAAGCGACTGCGTTTTGCGGAAATTGTGGCCGCTTCCATCATTCCATTTCTCTCCGGCTTCGCGGGCGACTCGTTGCGGATCAAGATCGCGATCGGCGCGTTGGGCGTTGTTGTCGCTGTAATCGCGTCTCTCCTTGGGCTGCTGCAATTTCACGAACATTGGATCGAGTATCGAGCTACAGCGGAGTCGCTCAGAAAAGAGAAATTTTTATTTCTCACCGAGACGGATCCCTACGACAAGGATGATGCATTCCATCTGCTCGTCCAACGCGTCGAAGCTCTGTTGTCAAAGGAGAACACTGAGTGGACGCAAGCTATAATGAAACCATCTAAAGAAGAGAGCGGTAGTTAGGAACACAGCACACGCCTCCATGCCATCCAAGAGCTTCCTACGAACATTGATTGTGGTGGAAATTGGCCTCGACATCCTGGGTATTGTCGTTTTCCTGCTCACGAAGTCCTGGCTGCCTGAATCTTTGCGCGCTTTTTTGGAGGCCGAAGAGCAGACCGCCCGAGCTTTGGTCATAATGAAAGTCGTTTTCCCCCTGTTCATCCTTTGGCTCGTATCGAGCATCGGGCTTTTCTTTTTCTGGCGTCCTTCTCGCGTTCTTTATTTGATTTCGATCGTTCTTGGGGTGCTTGTGTCGCCGTTCCTCGGTCCGTATGTGGACGCGGGCTGGGGGAGAGCATTTCAGGATGCCGCCATTACCGTTTCTGGGGTCATTCTTGCCCTAGTTTATTTTTCTCCACTGAAGAGTTTGTTCGAGACGCCGGCCGTTGCGAGCACATCGAAATGAGGGCAGGAGGGGAACTCGTCCACGATGATGCCCGCCTCTTAAAGAAGAGGTCCAAGTGATCACAAGGTCGTCTCGGGATCTCAGAATACGGCGTGCAAATCTCCGCGGAGTAGCACAGAGATTGTTGCGCGCGATCGAATCCAAACCGTTATGCGCGACAGCCACGCTCCGCGCGTAGCCGAGACCGCGGGCATTACGCCATTGGAGACAAAACATTACGCCGCTGGAGGTCATTTTGCCACGAGCGCTGTTGCGTCGAAAAGCTTCTTGTGCGCGTAGAACATCGCTGGGGCTTGCCGGGCTGGAGGCGATTGGTTATTGTAAGCTCAAATCCGAAGATCGGGAGGCTAAAACGAAAAAGCTCGTCTGGACCGTCTGCGATCCTGAGAGGATCACCGTGTTGCGCGGTTTGAGCGCACGCAAGATGTCAGCCGCTAGTTGGTTCTCGATCCCTACAAAGCCAACAATGCACGGCCTGCTGAAGGCACAACGACTACCATCCCGAAGGATCAAAGACATCAACCCAAAGGATGTGAGCTAGATGAAGTTCACGAACCACTTATTCATTAGCTATGCGCACATCGATAACGAGCAGACGGAAGAGAACGATCCCGGTTGGGTCGATCGATTTCACAGGTCACTAAAGGCTTTCCTCAGCAGCTCAATCGGTGAGGAGGCCGTGATCTGGCGCGATCTCAAGCTGGAAGGAGGCGATGTCTTTAGCGAGGAGATCGTGAGCCAATTTCCCAAAACCGCGCTCCTGGTCTCTATCCTCTCGCCACGTTATCTGAATTCGGAATGGTGCGTGAAAGAGATTGAAGAATTCTGCAAAGCAGCTGAGACCCATGGCGGACTGGTCATCGGCAACAAGTTGCGGGTTCACCGAGTGATGCTAATGCCGCTGACAGCAGACATACGCGATAAACTGCCTGGGACGTTGAAGCAAGAACTTGGCTATCCGTTCTACACGGAGAAGGAGGGAGGCCGGTTTCAGAGGCTCGATCCAAGGTTTGGAGATGAGTTCAAGGCGGCGTTCAACCTAAAGGTCGCTTCGATGGCGGATGAATTGGCGGAGATAATCAAGAAGCTCAAGGAGGAGGAAAATCCAATCCCCGAGTTAGCGCCGGCGAAGCCAGCAGGTCCGCCGAAGCCGGTTATCTATTTGGCGGAGTGCAGTTGGGACCGGGGCGACGACCGCGAGAAGATTCGGAGCGAACTCCGGGCCACAGGATACACGGTGCTGCCTGATCAGGGAACGCGCTTGCCCGAGATGGAAGTGGAGTATGTGGCTGAGGTGGATGGATTGCTGGACCGGTGTCAGCTTTCTATTCACGTGGTGGGTGCAAACGGCGGCGTGGTGCTCAATGGACCAGGGCGGAAAGACTCGGTGCAATTACAGAACGAGATCGCGGCCCAGAAGAGTGAGGAGCGGGGTTTATCCCGGCTGATATGGCTGCCGACTGTTAGCTCCGGGCAACCGGAGCAACAGACCTTTATCGATGCGCTGCGCTCTAAGAAGGATTTGCAGCGGGGTGGTGATTTGATTGAGGACAGTCTGGAAGGGTTCAAGAATATCTTGCGGATAACCTTGAAAAAGCTCGAAGAGTTGCCACCCAAGGAAGCGGTAGCGGCGGGTCCAGGTGGCCACATAATCTATCTGCTCTGTGTCGCGGCTGATCGGCCAGCTACAATTCCGCTGCGGAGGTTTTTGAGAGGACAAGGTTTGGAGGTGGAGGTACCCGTCTTCGAAGGCGACGCGGCCAGAGTGCGCCAAGCTAATCAAGAACTCCTGACCACATGCGACGCGGTGCTGATCTTTTACGGAGCCGGCGACGAGGCGTGGAAGCGAACGACGGAAACTGATTTGCAGAAAATCAAAAGCTCCCGCCCGGAAAAGCCTTTGTTAAACATCTTTACCTACCTGGCCGCTCCTTTGACTGGCCACAAGCAAGACTGCATCGACATGGGCGAAGAGAACTTGATCATGGGTTTGGAGATGTTCACGGAGGCTGCGATGCAGCCGCTGGTCGAGGCTGTGAAAGGCGCTTGATCAATGATCACAGGCGATACCGCGAAGCAAAACCCCTTTCCTGGGCTAAGGCCGTTCCGAGAGGACGAAGAGCGCTTTTTTTTCGGCCGCGAAAGGCAGGTCGATACGATGGTGAACAAGCTGTCGGCGACTTGCTTTCTAGCGGTGGTCGGCACCTCCGGCAGCGGGAAGTCGTCGCTCGTTAATTGCGGCCTGCGTCCTGCGCTGCACCGCGGTTTGATGGCCAGCGCGGGTCCGGCCTGGCGCATGGCGCAGTTTCGCCCAGGCGTCGATCCGATCCACAGTCTCGCCGAAGCGCTGGCAGCGGAAGGGGTGCTATATTCGGGATACAAGGAAGATGTGCCGATCGAGGAGATCGTCGAAACATACCTCCGTGGGAGCAGGAAAGGAGTGGTCGAGACCTTCCGCAAGGCGCGCCTGCCTGAAGGGACGAATTTATTGATCGTGGCGGATCAGTTCGAGGAGCTGTTCCGATATCAGAAGTTGGGGACCCCGGATGGGAAAGAGCAATACAGCATCAGTGAAACCGCGATCGCTTTCGTTAACCTGCTTTTGGAGGCGAGCGCGCAGCACGATTATCCAATCTATGTTGTCATCACAATGCGCTCCGATTTCCTCGGAGACTGTTCGCAGTTCTACGGTCTGCCGGAGGCGATCAATGAAGGCCAGTACCTGGTGCCCCGAATGACGCGTGATGAACGACGGGCTAGCATCGCAGGACCCGTGAGCGTGGGCGGAGCAAAGATTAACCCGGGACCTGCTGACGCGACTGGTCAACGATGTGGGCGACAACCCCGATCAGCTTTCCATCCTCCAGCACGCTTTGAATCGCACCTGGGCCTGCTGGGAATTTCACGGCGCCGAAGGGGAGCTGGATCTGGAACACTATACAGAAATCGGCACTATGGCCGCGGCACTCAATCACCACGCGGACGAGGCGTTCGAGCAGCTGGGAACTCCCGAGAAAGCAAAGATTTGCGAGAAGCTTTTCAAAGCGCTAACTGACCTCGGAACCGATCGTCGCGGGATCCGGCGTCCTCTGAAGCTGGCGACGCTGAGCGAAATCGCCGGGACCGGCAGCGAAGATAAAATCAAAGCCGTCATTGAAGTGTTCCGCGAACCCAGCCGCTCGTTCTTGATGCCGCCGTCACCAGAGCCGCTCGAGCTGGAAAAGGTGATCGATATTTCTCACGAAAGCCTGATGCGCCTCTGGGAGCGGCTGCGGCTCTGGGCGGACGACGAGGCCATCTCCGCACGCCGATATCGGCGATTAGCAGAAACGGCGGCACTGGAGAAAACGGGAAAAGCCGGGCTTTGGCGCGATCCAGAGCTCCAGTTGGCTCTCGATTGGCAAGAAGATCAAGCGCCGACGCCGGCATGGGCGAACCTCTATGGCGGAGACTTCGAATCCGCGATCGCCTTTATGGAGAAGAGTCGGTCCGTGCGCGACCACAAAGAGGCCGAAGCAGTGTTTCAACGTCGCTGGAAGCGGCTGAGGTTGGTCATCATCCTTCTCATCGCGGGAATCTTTTTGTGGAGACTCGCAGACCGAGATTTCGAGAAGTGGTCAGAGAGGTTCGGATACAAGAGTAATGTTAGCGTGTCAGCGCCACTGGTTACAGAAGCGCGCCGCATCACGGAGACCGCAAAATACAGTCTAAGCCGCGAGAAGTTAGCACCACGTGGATCAGTACCCTGAGGTAGGAGCAGTAGGTGATTATGACAAGAAGTTCTTGGTCCTGAATACTATTAAGCTGTTACTCACGCTAGCGTGTCTTTTGGGCCCGTACTTTGTGGGTTACTTTGTGCTCGCCTACTGTGGAAAGTGGACTTTTCGCAGGTTAGCGTTCCCGAAAATCCTTCAGGAAGTTGCTCTGTCGTCGAGCAGGGCAGTGCGGGAACAGAAGCTGGCTAAGGAAGCCTTAGGAGACGCCGCTGTTACGTTCCAAACAACTTACGCGAGCTTCTGGCACCGTTTGGGGGCGTATGTGCTGGACCTTGGTCTCGTCATCGTTGGATCCATAGTTGGCTTCATGGTGTTTCTGATGGGTTGCATAATATATGCGAACGAGTTCGCGCGCTCCCACCCAAGCTTCCTAACCGCCGGCGTGCTGTTGATCCCAGTCCTCCTCGATTGGTTATACCAAGCGAGGATGCTCAGCTCACGCCGCCAAGCAACTGTGGGCAAGCTCGCACTGGGAATTTTCGTGACAGACCAGAAAGGCGACCGTTTGCATTTTGGCAGGGCGACGGCGAGGCACTTTGCCGCGTTTCTCTCGTACATCACTCTGGGGATTGGATATTTCATTCAACCCTTTACTCGGAAGCACCAAACCCTGCACGATCTGATTGTACGTTCGGTGGTCCTTGTCCGGCCTGACAAGAAGAGGATCCAGCGGTGGATAGTCGTGCTTTGTGTCATCATTGGATTGATGGAGGCATCGCTGGCGTCGCTGCCAGGCTATTGGTTGATAGCGGCCTCGCTTGCTGCTCTGAAGCGGAGTAGGAAAGCGGCAGAGCTTTACCAAAAAGCGGCCCAAGGAAACGCTCTCGCGCAGAAAAATCTCGGGTGGCTCTATCAATCGGGGCGAGGCGTGCCGAAGGATTTAAGTAAAGCAGCAGAACTTTACCAAAAGGCAGCCGACCAAGGGAACGCTGGGGCACAGAATAGTCTCGGCTGGCTCTATGAAAATGGAGAGGGCGTGCCGAAGGATATGGGGAAAGCAGCAGAGCTTTATCGAAAAGCGGCCGACCAAGGAAACGCTTTCGCCCAGAATGATCTCGGCCGGCTCTACGAAAGCGGGCGGGGCGTGCCGAAGGATTTAAGTAAGGCAGCAGAACTGTACCAAAAAGCGGCCGACCAAGGGAACACTTTTGCACAGAATAATCTCGGCCGCCTCTATCAAAACGGAGAGGGCGTGCCGAATGATTTAAGTAAGGCAGCAGAACTGTACCAAAAAGCGGCCGACCAAAAAAACGCTTTCGGGCAAGCTAGTCTCGGCTGGCTCTATCAAAACGGACAAGGCGTGCCGAAGGATTTAAGGAAAGCAGCAGAACTGTACGAAAAAGCGGCCGACCAAGGAAATGCTTTCGCGCAGAATAGTCTCGGCTGGCTCTACGAAGACGGGCGTGGCGTGCCGAAAAATTTAGGTAAGGCAGTAGAACTTTATCAAAAAGCGGCCGACCAGGGAAACAATTTCGCGCAGAATAATCTCGGCCGGCTTTATGAAAATGGGCGTGGCGTGCCGAAGGATTTGAAGAAGGCAGCAGAGCTTTATCGAAAAGCGGCCGACCAAGGAAACGCTTTCGCGCAGAATAGTCTCGGCTGGCTCTACGAAAACGGGCGTGGCGTGCCGAAGGATTTGAGTAAGGCAGCAGAACTGTACCAAAAAGCGGCCGGCCAAGGAAATGCTTTCGCGCAGAATAGTCTCGGCTGGCTCTACGAAGACGGGCGTGGCGTGCCGAAAAATTTAGGTAAGGCAGTAGAACTTTATCAAAAAGCGGCCGACCAAGGAGACGCTTTTGGGCAGGATAATCTCGGCCGCCTCCACGCAAATGGAGAGGGCGTACCGAAGGATATGGGGAAAGCGGCAGAGCTTTTCCAAAAAGCGGCCGAGCAAGGTGACGCTTTCGGGCAAGCTAGCCTCGGCTGGCTCTACCAAAACGGGCAGGGCGTGCCGAAGGATTTAGGTAAGGCAGCAGAGCTTTTAAGGAAAGCAGCGGAGCTTTTCCAAAAAGCGGCCGACCAAGGAAACGCTTCGGCGCAAGATAATCTCGGCTGGCTCTACGAAAACGGGCAGGGCGTGCCGAAGGATTTGAGGAAAGCGGCAGCGCTTTATCAAAAGGGGGCTGACCAAGGAAACGCTTCCGCGCAGGATGATCTCGGCCGGCTCTATGAAAGTGGACAGGGCGTGCCGAAGGATTTGAGGAAAGCGGCAGCGCTTTTCCAAAAAGCGGCCGACCAGGGAAACGCTGCCGCTCTCGGCTGGCTCTATCAGAACGGGCAGGGTGTGTCGAAGGATTTAAGTAAAGCAGTAGAACTTTATCAAAAAGCGGCGGCCAAGGAGACGCTTTCGCGCAGAATAGTCTCGGCGCGCTCTATGAAAGTGGGCAGGGCGTGCCACAGGATCTGGAAAAAGCAGCAGAACTTTACCAAAGAGCGGCCAATGAGGGATACCAACCTGCGATTGCGAACCTAAAGAGGCTATGCGAACGGCGCTGAATCAACCACGCCCGTAGGCGGCACCTGTTGGCTGAGTTGGTCGTGGCCGATCTCGTCAACGCGAAGATTCGGAATGAATTGCCTTGACGTCTCATGCGGGTGTTTGAAAAATCGTGATGGCGTGAAGTTCGGTAGGGCCTCCAAATGAGCGCCCATGCCTCTTCCCGCCGGGAAACCGCGAACTTAAAGGTTGTTCGCGTACTTAGGTATCATCTTATGCCAGCAGCGCCAGGAGACCAACAGGCGCCGCGTCCAGAAGAAATCTTCATTTCCTATTCACGCAAGGATAAGGAGTTTGTGCGTCGGCTGCACGAGGCATTGAGCCGGCGCGATCGCGAAGCGTGGGTGGACTGGGAGGATATTCGCCCAACGGAAGAATGGATGCAGGCTATCTATGCCGCAATCGAAGGCGCCGACACGTTTGTTTTTGTGCTCACGCCCGACTCGATTGCTTCGGATGTCTGCGGGCGAGAGATCGCGCACGCTGGCGCGCATAACAAACGGATGGTGCCAATCGTTGCACAGGACGTAAACGCCGATGCAGTGCCTGAAGCGCTGGCAAAGTTAAACTGGATTTTCTTTCGGGAGAGCGACGATTTTGAAAAAGCAGCTGACACCTTGATCGGCGCGCTCGATACCGATCTCAACTGGGTGCACGCGCACACGCGTCTGCTTACCCGCGCGATCGAGTGGAACGCAAAAGGTAAGAACAACAGCTTCGTCTTGCGCGGAGACGACCTCCGCGGCGCTGAGCAATGGCTCGCGGAAGCTGGCGCCGAGAAAGAACGCCAGCCGACGCCACTCCAAACGGAATACATTATCGCCAGCCGAAAAGCTGCCGCCGGGCGGCAGCGCATCACATTGGCGGCCGTTACTTGCGGTGCGGTGGTAGCGCTCATCCTGGCTTCCGTTGCCTGGAAGCAGCGAACCAAGGCGGTCGCACAGGAGAGGATTGCGATCGAGAATGCCGGCAAGGCCAAGCGCACCTCTGTACAGGCCGATTTTGACGTCGCACTCCTGCAACAGCAGAACTCGAAAGCGGTCTCTGTACCAGCCCTAGCCCACCTCGCCCGCGCTTTGCGAACATCGGGAGACGCAAAACTGCCTCGGCAATATCTCATTTCGTTGCTGCGCGACTCGCCGTGGTATCTTCCTCAGACGGAACCATTGAGCCGTGAGGATGGGGTGTTGGCGACCAATCGGGAACCCACCTACTCTTTTCCCGCAAACTCATACGTTAGTTTCAGCCCGGACGGGCGGCGCATCGTTACCGCCTCTAGCGACAATATCGCGCAAGTGTGGGATGTCGCAGTGGATTTGGACTCGCCGCTGCCAGCGTGGGTACCAGAACTGGCGGAGGCGTTGGGCGGACGAAGATTTAACGAAGAAGGGCTGCTGGTGCCGCCGAATAAGAGCATCGTCGAGTTGCGCAAAGAATTACTCGCCCTGAAAGGCGATGATTTCTGGTCACGTCTTGGCCGGTGGTTCTTTATGCGTGGACCAGAACGGACGATTAGCCCAGACTCGAAGATTACGGTCGGCGAGCTCGATGGCTTGCGAGCCGCAGCGGAATCAGATGCAGCGAAAGAACCGCCACAGTCCGAGCCCGACCCAAAGACTAAACTGGAGAACCAGGAGCAATGAACTTTAAGGCCCTGTGTTTTGTGGACATGCCGTTCGGTCAGAAGTCGGATCTCAAAAGCGGGGTGCTCGTCGATTTTGATCAAATCTACAACGAGGCGATCAAACCAGCGATTGAACAATGTGGATTGGAGCCGCTCCGCGGGGATGAAGAGAGCACCGGCGGGATCATCCACAGCGCAATGTTCGCGCGGCTGTTGCTATCGGAGTTTGTTGTGGCCGATCTCACGCTCGCCAACGCGAACGTCTTTTATGAGCTCGGAATCCGCCACGCCGCGAAGCCATTTACGACTGTGCCGATATTGGCCAATGTCAGCACGCTGCCGTTTGATGTCGCACTTGTTCGCGCCGTCACTTACCAACTGGAAAACGGCAAACTGACTCAAACGTCAGCACAACAACTCCAGACTGAACTCGCAAAACGTCTGCGTGCAGCAATCGATGCAGTCGCGACAAATGACAGCCCGCTCTTTCAACTCATTCCAAAATTTCCGGGGATCGATTTGCCCGATGAGGTGACCGAGACATTCAAAGAACGCCTTCGGTACCTTGAGGAATTTCGCGAGATGCTTTCGACCGCGTGCTCGCAACCAACACCGCAGGGAAAACGCGACGCGCTGTTGAAAATTCAGCGCGACCTCGGTAAATCTGAAAGTCGTCCCGCGATCGGTCCTGATCGAATTGATGTCATCGCTTCGCGACGCCGAAGCGTTTGAAGACTTGGTCGCTCTTTACAACGCGTTCCCGGACAGTTTGAAGGACTACGTCGTCGCCAAGCAGCAATTCGCATTGGCGCTTAACCGTCGTAATCAACCGGGTGATCGCGAGAAAGCGCTGAAGATTCTCGACGAGCTGCTAAAAAACCGCGGCGCCGATTCTGAGACACTCGGGATCAAGGGCCGCATTCATAAGGATATCTACAAGGAGGCTGCGCGAGCGAAAAAAATTACAGCGATCGCTGCGCTTGATGATGCGATTAACGCCTACACGAAGGGTTTCGAAGCTGATCCCCGGGACTATTACCCAGGCGTAAACGCGATCAACTTGCTCATCCAGAAAGGCGACGCGGAGGTGCTAAAAGAAGTTGAGCGCCTGCTACCCTTGGTGAATTTCGCAGTTGCGCGTCGTGGCGGCGCGAGCTCGAGCGATTATTGGGATCTGGCCACGGTCCTCGAGCTTGCTTGTATTGGTGAAGATTGGGCGACGGCGAGTCGAGTAATTCCCAAAGCAATCCTTGCTGCGACGCACTCGTTTAAAACGGCAACGACGATTGGCAATTTGCGTTTACTGAAACAAGCACGCGAGCGAGCGGGCCGCGAAGTTACGGAACTTGATGGGGTTCTCAATGAACTTTCAGCGCGTGATATTGAGTTACGGGGTGAGGAAAAAACCCAATCCGACATGAAACAATCGTGACAAAAAACACGATTAGTTTCGAGAACGGAAATCGCGCCGTCGTTATTACCGCATCGCGCGATGAAAGCGCGCAGACGATTTTAGACGCTCTTCAAATCCCATCGCCCCGTGCTGTGATTCTGCTTTTTGGTGGCGCAGCCGGCCTTGATGACTCTCGCAAAGCTCACTTGGCGACTTTGTTTACCGATGGAGTTACTCCCGTGGCCGACGAACTGGCGGCACTGATTATCGATGGAGGCACGCAATCAGGCGTCATGGCGATAATGGGTGAGGCTGTCGCGGCAAGTCCCGGGACAGTTCAGTTGCTCGGAGTCGTGCCGAAAGGGAAAATTACGAATCCGGAGATTGCAGGAACATCCAAAATCTCGGAGGGAGCTTTTCTTGAGCCGAATCATTCCCATTTCGTTTTGGTGGAGAGCAATGAATGGGGCGGCGAGACCCCGACGATGTTGGAACTGGCGCGCGCATTCAATGCGCCGATCGTTGCAATCCTCGTCAACGGCGGCGCGATTGCGGCGGACGAAGCTTTGCACAGCGTGCGCAACGGGTGGCAACTCATCGTGATTGAAGGCAGCGGACGATTTGCAGACGAATTGAGCGCTGCCGTACGCCATGCGAGCGTTACCGCCTCCGATCTGACCCGGGAAATAGCGCGGTCGGGTCACATTGAATTATTTCCCATCGACGAACCGCCAGCTGGCTTGAAAAGGCAGCTGCAGCAAATCCTTCTCGCAAGGATAAAACCGGATCATGGCTCTGTTTAAGCGATGGCCTGCTCTCGCGCTGGTGACGGCTGCCCCACGAACCAATCGTCCCGTTCATCGCAGAGAGGGAATACTCAGTTTTCGCTGACGACTTCCGGCCAATTGGAAGAGAAGCGTAAGGTCAGTGTCACGGCTCACGATTCGCCTCCCCGGAGAACACACCAAAGCGAGAATCTTCACAGGTCAGTTTCATGTGCATTCCATCCGCTGACACCGAGCCTGAGCACTTTGCCCATGATCTGATCGGTATTTGAAATGGTGGATACCATGTTGCGTCGTACCTGCTTTCAATCTGTAGTCCAGAAATCGTGCCACTGCCGCTTGCCTCGAATGGAGTTCCATTGGGAGCCGTGCCTCGCTTCGTGAACGTAAAGCGATTGTCATCCTGAGTGATCTGAGAGACGTTGCCCGGATAGCCAACGTCGCGCCAAACGCCAGCGATTTTCAGAATGGCCGGTGGCGGTGGTGGCAGTGGTGGCGGTGGACTACCGGACAGAATCGCTGCGATCGTTTTTGCAAGCGTATCCAGATGCCGTTCTAACGGCGGCTGAAACGCATCCATCCACTGCGCGGTCGAAATAAAATATTCTAGTGACTTGGTAGGCTCGATGTCCTCAATCCGGAAGGGAATGATGTAGACGCCTTTGTCGTCCGCACGCTCCACCTCTCGCTTGATCTGACGTGACGCGTTGGCGTTCTGAGAGAATACCAAGATCATGATGCGGCTGGATTCGAGCGCATTAATAATTGATTCGCCCCAGTCCGCGCCCGGCACAACATCACGCGGCGCGATCCAACAGGTCACCGATTCTGATTCGAGCCGTGCTACGATCGCCGCGGCGACAGTTTTGTCTTTCACCGAGTGACTTAAGAAAACGTCGTGAGCCATTCGCGACCCTTCTTTAATCCGATGATCGCGCGACGGTACTCCGATTCAAGACAAATCCACTGATTGACCTTGCCTGACCAAGCAGAAAGCCCTTATCTGTGAGAATGATTACCGCGAGAAACTGACCAGGATCGGTCCGCGGAAACTGCTCGCATACGACGGCGGAGTAATTCGCGGAATTTCAGCATCGGAGTCCTCGTTGAGTTTCCCGCGAAGGCTTGGATGCGCCAAGGGCTTGAATACATTGATCCGGGTGCGCGTTCAGCGAATGGATTCTGTCGATCATATCGGCGAGATGCAAGAAATTGGCTAGGCATTGGCTCAGCAGAAAGTAAAAGCTGAACACTTCGCGGGGTTTCCGACGACGAGTTAGCCTGCTGCTTCGAGACTAGCAAGCATGTAAAGGCGGCGGGCGAATCGAGATCTGCTACATCGATTCTGATCGAAGAATTCGAATTGTGACGCCGATTTTGTCGCGGGTGGAAAAGTGCTTGTCCGCGCGACACTTCTCCGGCAGTTTCATTCCGGTATGGCGGATCGCAGACTGGGTTGTCTCAGCATCTTTTTGTTCATCGGGTTGTGCGCCAGTCTGTTCGTGAACTTTGTCTTGATGATCGCCGCTTTTCAGCGCTTCGGTATTCGGGAAGCGGAGCCGATCCCGCGTTTCCGTGAGGTCCTTCTGCAAAAAGGCACGGGCTCGACAACGGACAAGATCGCGGTCATCACAATGCGGGGTCTGATCAGTTCCTCCATTCCAGGAAACGTCAGCGACTCGATGGTGGACGACATGCGCGCGGCGCTTCAACAGGCACGGGAGGACAGTCGCGTGAAGGCCATTGTGCTGGAGATTGATTCCCCCGGCGGCGAAGTCACCGCTTCTGACGAGATCTACAGCGCGGTCGTGAAGACGCGCGCAAAGAAACCGGTGATCATCTACATGGATTCGCTGGCGGCTTCCGGTGGCTATTACGTCTCATGCGGCGGCAGATTTCTGATGGCGAATGAAACCACGATCACCGGGAGCATCGGCGTAATCATTCAAACGCTGAATTACGAGCAGCTGTTTAACAAGATCGGACTCGCATCCGTGGTTTTTAAAAGCGGTAAATTTAAAGACATGCTCAACGGAGCGCGACCGATTACACCGGAGGAACGGGAGCTCGTGCAGAATTTTATTATGAGTACGTACGACAAATTTCTCGGCATCGTGGCGAAGGAGCGAAGTCTGCCGGCTGATCTTCTGCGCAACACGATTGCCGATGGCCGAATTCTCTCAGGCAAGGAAGCATTACAGAACAAACTGATCGATGGTCTTGGTGAATTAGACGACGCCTTCACGAAAGCCAGGCAGTTGGCCGATGCGCCGGATGCCAAAGTGGTAAAGTACGGTCCACCCTTTAGCCTCGCCCGCTTGTTCCGGGTATTTGGACAATCGGAGTCAAAGATCGAACTGCAACTTCCGAAGCAACTCGTGCCGCAACTGGAATCAGGACGCGCCTATTTCCTGCCTAGTTACTATGCTCCCTAGGCGCTGAGTGTAGCGCACTACAGCACATCCTGCATGCTATCCGGGAATCTCTTCGCGGCATTCGGAGTCGCCCCGAGCCTCGTGTTGGGCTTGCTTTCCGCTCTTTACCTGATTGCCAGTGCTTGTGTCTATTTGTCACTGATTTATCAGATCAGCACACGGACCCGGGACGTTGACACTGACGCCCCGGCACGGGGCTTTGGATTGCCGGAAGCAATTCTCGCCGGGCTGCTGGCCCTTTTTCTTTTGTTGACCATCAGCTCAACAGTTTCGCAGCCGTCGATTCAGTTTAGCGCGCGCAATCTTCTGGCAAATTTCCTTTTCATCGCTTTCGTGGTGCTCGTCATAGTTACTCTTCTCCAGTTCCGCGGCTTTGATGTTGGAGCATTGGCCGGATTTTTCAGAATCAGTTTTTTTCGAACTTTAGCGACCGGAGCGATCCTCCTGTTTTTTGCTTATCCGTTAATCGGGTTATTTGAGGTAATTAACCAACGGCTGTTCGGTGGTGATTCAAGCAAGCAGAGCATTGTCGAGTTCTTCAGTGGATCGCGCACGATCGATCAGCGGATCCTGATAATCGTATTCGCGGTGGCGATCGCGCCGGTGTTCGAAGAATTTCTTTTTCGATTTTTTATCTATGGCGTACTCAAACGGGTACTTTGGCTGTCTTCCCGGAGTGATACTTAGTGCACTGTTGTTCTCCGCGGCCCACGCACACTTTCCGTCGTTTGTGCCGTTGTTCGTTCTGGGGAGCTGTTTCGCGATCGCATACGAGTGGAGCGGCTCCATCCTTGTCTCGATGACAATGCATTCCCTTTTCAATTCGCTCACCCTTACTGCCCTCGCGTTTCCAGAGTTTTTTCCTCAATGAATGTCGGTGCTCTGGGCGAAGACCGGCTCCTCGAACAAATCTTGCTTCATTTTCCGCGGAGCAGGAAGGTCTTCGCGAGCGCAGCTGATGATTGCGCGGTCGTAGAGATTCCGAGCGTCAATAAACAACTTGTGCTGAAAACGGACTGCGTGGTGGAAGGCGTGCATTTTGCGCAGGGAATGAATGCGCTGGACGTCGGATGGAAAGCAATGATGCGCCCGTTGAGCGATTTTGCTGCGACCTCAGCCCTGCCTCAATTTGCGCTGATCACGCTCCTCGTTCCGCGGAAGACGAAAGCCGCCTGGGTAAGAGACCTGTATCGCGGGCTGCGGCGGGCTGCGATTCGCTTCGAAGTTCGTATAGTTGGGGGCGAAACAAGTAGCATATCGGGGCCGATCGCGATTTCGGTGAGTGTAATCGGGTTTGTAGACAGGACTCGCGTGGTGTCGCGCAGTGGCGGAAAATCCGGCGACGTTCTTTTCGTGACAGGCCGGCTCGGAGGCGCGCTAAAGCAAAAGCATTTGAGATTTATTCCGCGCATTGCGGAGTCGCGCTGGCTTACAAAACATTTCTCTATCCACGCGATGATGGATTTAAGCGACGGACTCGGAGCCGACCTTCCCCGACTCGCACGTGCCAGCAAACTCGGATTCAACGTCGACTTGGAAAATCTGCCGCTCGGGCGTGGCGCAACCATCACTGACGCAATCTGCGAAGGCGAAGACTATGAATTGCTCTTTGCCATTTCGCCGCACGACAGAAATCGCTTGGACCGCGAGTGGCGGCGAAAATATCCGAAATTACTGCTGACCCGAATTGGCAGGTTAACTTCCCAGTCCGCAAGACGCAATACACAATTGCCCGGTGGCTACATTCATTTCCAAAAGTCCTGCTGAAACGGAAGCAATAGGGCGGGAATTTGCGAAGGACGTCCATGCCGGTTCGGTGATTGCTCTCAAAGGCGAACTGGGCAGTGGCAAGACCTTGTTCATGAAAGGTCTTGGCGTTGGACTCGGAATTAGCGCGCCAGTCAGCAGCCCGACATTTACGATCGTGCACGAGTATCAAGGAGAGCTTCTGCCCGTTTATCATTTCGATTTCTTTCGGTTGGAAAATCTGGAATCAGCAGCGCGGCTTGGCCTCGAGGATTACTTTCTTGGTGATGGCGTTTCGGTGATCGAATGGGCCGATCGGTTTCCTGATTTGGTTCCTGAGCAGGCGCGCTGGATTTCGTTTGTGGTCAAATCGGAAACTCAGCGAATCATTAGCATCAACCAGAACGATGAAAATCCTTGCAATTGAACTTTCTACTGCGCGCGGAAGCCTCGCCTGGCTGGACGGGGAAGTCGCGTTCGTACGCGAGTGGCCTAACGACCGGAGAAATTCCGCGGCGTTTTTCGAGAATCTACAGGTCGTGAGAAAAAAATTTGGAGCGCCGGAGACGATCATTGTCGGGCTTGGTCCCGGCTCGTATGCGGGAACGCGCATTGCGATCTCGGCAGCGATCGGAATACAACTTTCTGGCGACGCGCGCTTGATTGGTTGGCCGTCGATCTGTGCAATGGAATCCGAAGCGAAGGGATATTGCGTGGTTGGCGATGCACGCAGGAAATCTTTTTTCCTCGCGTGCATCGTCAGGAATGAACTGATCGAAGGCCCGATGTTGCTTTCTGGGCCCGATTTGAAAGCGAAGCTCCAATCGCTCGAACCGGCGATGCCGGTCTTTTCTTCAGAAATACTCCCGCAATTTGATAACCTCGTTCTCCATTTTCCTTCGGCTCTCGTGTTGGCCAGACTTGCGGAGGAGCCGGGACACAGCTTTTTTCTGCCACCACTGGAACCAACTTATATGCGCGGACCACACGTCACGCTCCCAAAATGAAACAAACTTACCGCTGCTGGGCCGAAATCGACCGTGCTGCGTTGCGGCATAACGCGAAAGTGGTGCGGGATCGAATTGGATCCGCCGAAATGCTCGCCGTGGTGAAAGCGAATGCTTACGGGCACGGATTGCTCGGGGTAGCGCAAGCGCTGGCCGATGACGCGCAATTATTCGGTGTCGCCAATGTTGAAGAGGCTGTGACGCTACGTGATTCGCTGCCGCATCCCATTGTCATTCTCGGCCCGGCAACTCCGGAGGAACGCCCGATAATCGCTGATCGCGGTTTTATCCCGACGATCTCCAGTTTGGAGGAAGCCCATGCCTTCGACCGGCTAAAGCCGGTGTCCGTCAATTTCAAAATCGACACCGGCATGGGCCGAATGGGCGTCGTGGAGAATGAGGCGCACAAGGTTTTCAAACGCGTGGCAGCGCTACCGAATATTCAGATCCACGGCATATCAACACATATGCCGGTATCGAACGAAGACGCAGAATACACGCGTGATCAGCTCGTCCGTTTCCGGAAAATCGTTGAGCAGATCCGTGCAGAAGTTCCGGGAACTTACAAGGCGCACGTGTTGCAAAGCGCAGGGACACTGGCGTTCAATCCGCCGACATTCGAGATCGTGCGCGCCGGAATCATGCTTTACGGGATTTCGCCGCTCCCGGAATTTCGGGAGTTGCTTAAGCCAGTTATGAAGTGGAAAACAAGAATTTGTCTGGTCCGCGACGTGCGGAAAGGTAGCTCAATCAGTTATGGCCGCACGTTTATCGCCCCGCGAAATATGCGAGTCGCAACGTTATCAGCCGGGTATGCCGATGGTTATCCCTGGCAACTCTCTAATCGCGACGCCGCCGTGTTGGTACGCGGAAAACGTTGTCCCCTTCTCGGCCGGGTGACAATGGACCTAATCGTAATCGATGTGAGTCAACTCGATGATGTACATGTCGGGGACGATGTTGTTCTCATGGGACGCGATGGGAGCGAAGAAATTTCCTGCGCTGAACTAGGCGAAAAGGCCGGAACCATTACCTGGGAAATTATTACGCGCATTGGCGCGCGAGTGCAGCGGGTTTACGTTTAATCGGCCAGAGAGGGGTCAAAGCGACCAAAGTGATTGAAGCATTAACCAATGTTCCAAATCATATTTAACGAACTGAGCGCAGCGGAGATCTCGGCATTGCCGAAACGATTGCAGCTTGAGTTGCTGGCAGAGTTCCAAATCTTACCAGAAGACCTGGACCAACTCGACTCCGAGCGCTTTGGCGTGATCGAACGCGAAGGGAAAAAACTCTACCGGTATCGCGCCAAAAATTACCGAATTTATTTCGCCAAAACCGACGAAGGCATCAAGGTCCATCGCGTTTTGCACAAAAACACGCTTCGCGATTTCCTTTTCCGTAGCAAACTGCCCGTTTCCGAGGACGCGCAACTGGGTCAAACGCGCGAGTTCTGGAACTTGATCGAGGAAGGCGAGCGAACGCCCAAGGCGTAAGTAGATCCGTCAGACGAATCCGTCTCGTCAGAGCAGCGCGCTATTTCATTAAGAGCACGGAACGGCTGCGCTTGATTTCCCGCGTGATCTTCCGGTGCATGTACGCCGGCATCCCGGTAATCCGGCGGGGAAGAATCTTGCCACTCTCCGTGACGAATTTCTTCAGCAGATCAGGATTCTTATAATCGATCGCCTCCATCGCGATGTCGATCCGGCGCCGGGGCATCGGACGATTGGCGCGTCGGAATGCAGATCGGCGTTTTGGAGTTTTTGGTTGCATTGCTAATTACTTGGTCTCGCGGTGCAAGGTACGACGCCCTAAAAACGGATTGTATTTTTTCTTCTCCAGCCGGTTCGGCGTGCGCGGGCTTTTCTTGTTGCGGCTCGTCATGTAACGCGAAGGCGGCTTACCAAGCGCCTTGGCCTCCGTGCATTCAAGCGTAACAATTTCCTGTGCCATTGACTCGGTTACTCCTTCACTTCCGGCGCAGAGGTTTCCTCCTCCTCGGACTCAGCGCCATCCTCCTCGGTCAAACCAAACAAGGAAGTAACTGATGGACGAACCCGCGAGGCTCTACTCTGCTTTTCCAACTGCGACTGACACTCCACCGTGAAGCGGGCAAAGGGAATCGCTTCGAGACGTGCACGCGGAATTGGTTTACCTGACATTTCACACTTCCCGTACGTTCCGATCTCAATCCGCTTCAGCGCCTCATCGATTTCGTAAAGGGCATCCTGCTCCTGCGAGAGCAAACTGAGAGCGAAATCCCGGTCGTATGCGTCCGATCCGGCATCAGCCTGGTGCATTCCGAACGCCGAAGCTTCGCTGCCTTCAGCGCGCGAACGAAGTGTCCCCTGAGCTACTCCAGCCATCGAATCGACCACCGCGTCGCGGAGCTGAAGAAGTTTTTGCTTTTGTTTCCGAATGAAAGGATCCAGCTTCTTTTCGCGATTATTTAATCCGAGCAGCACTGCTGCAGTCGACTCGCGGCTCTTCAAGTTTCTCTTCAGAGAGCGGCGCGCGGTTTTCTTTCCACGAGCAGCGTTTTTCGGCTTCGCTTTCCTGACGCGAAGCTTGCTCGCTGGCCGCGGCTTTCGTACAGTCGATTTCGCCGCAGAACGCTTCTTTTTCTTTGATTTAGCCATAGTGACTGTTCCAAGCGCCACCTCTAATCGACCGGCGCGGGGAAAATGGACGCTTAATTAAAAACATTTATTACAGCGCGCAAGCGGATTCGGGCAAAAATTTTCTAACTGTCTTGGACCAACGATCTTGAGTGTAACGTCCACCGTGCCGGCGGGATTAATTACATGGCTGGCTCAATGAAATTTGTCCCGGGTGTCACCCGATTGCGAGTCGCAAACCTGCCACTTGCTGATTAAGTCCGCAGCTTAAAACAATTGCGCGTTGCGCGTTTGAAATCTGCATGCGCGAACGTGAAAGCCGTAACGGGATGCTCGGGTCGGCGTGAAGGACCGGCGGAATCTCTGCCGACCGCAGCGCTTGCACGGCAGCGACCACCTGCCACAGTCCTGCTGCGCCAACGCTCTCACCCAAAGCCGGCTTCGCCGTGTAAACCAACGTATTTGGAATGAGCTCCTGAAGTGCTCCAGATTCTGCTCCATCGATAAACGTCCCGTTCGCGCTTGAAATCACAGCATCGATTTCTGTTTGGCAGAGGTCACGCAAAATGCCTTTTAGGATTCTTTCCGCTTCGGTTCGCTTGAAAAAATATCCTCCCGGATGCGCGCGTTCGATGCTGACGAGGCCATCGCGTGCGAGAAGAACGGCCCCTGCGCCTTCGCTTAAAATCATTCCGCGGTTCTGATTACTGTATGGCTCAATCGGAGGCGCCATACGGAGCAAACGCCACCGCCTATAAGCATCGCATAACAGCCAATCGATCTCTTCGCTTCCCACTATCAAGCAATAGTCGAGACCCTCATTCTTCATCAGCTCATTGGCCATGTTAATTGCTGCAATACCGACCGCCCCGTCTCCCACGAGCGTGTAAGTAGCGCCCGTCACGCCAAGAATGGCAGCAACATGGCTAGCCGGCGCGTTGAATACGGTTTCCGGGAACAGGAGCGGACTCGCCGTATGCGCACCTGTACTGACGATTTCGCGGTAAAAACGTTTCGTGTAAATGACCCCTCCGTTTGAGATGGCGAATATCAACGCAATTCGTTCGGCAGTCTCCGCGTCGAGCGTTAACCCGGCGGATTCCAAGGCATGCAACCCAGCTGCTGCGGCGAAACGCGAAATGGCGCTGGCACGGCGCAGGCGGGGATGCGCGACGCCCTTCATCGCCGATTCCGGTACGCGGAAGACGCTGTACATGCGGTCCGTGAAATCTTCCGAAATCGTCGTGGCGGATGCCTCCTCTCCGTTGAGTAACCGTTCCCAAACGGCATCAATACCGGCTCCAAGAGGCGTCACCCACCCGGTCCCGGCGATCGCCAGACTCATGCTTCGAATTTTTGCATTAGTATCGACGCATTCGTTCCGCCGAATCCAAATGAGTTCGAAAGCGCTGTGCTCACTACCGCTGGTCGCGGCTCGTTCGCAACGATAGTGAGAGCGAGATCGTCATCTGGAGTGGTGAAATTGATGCTGGCGGGAAGAAACTGGTGTTGAAGTGCAAGCAAGCAGACCACGGCCTCGATGGCGCCGGCAGCTCCCAGCGAATGACCCATCATGCTTTTCGTTGAACTGACCGGCGCGCCATTGAACAACGCGCCGATTGCTTTGCCCTCGGCCGCGTCATTAAACACCGTGGCTGTTCCGTGGGCGTTGATGTAATCGACATCGGCTGCTGACACATGCGCAGTCCGGAGAGCCATCGCCATTGCTTGCCGCGCTCCGATGCCGGAAGGCTCCGGTTGTGTCATGTGAAAGTTATCGGTGGAAATGCCATAGCCAACGATTTCCGCGAGGACAGGCGCGCCGCGTCCACGGGCAAGATCGAGATTCTCCAACGCGAGAACCGCAGCACCCTCACCGAGCACCATGCCAGAGCGATGCCGATCAAACGGCCGGCACTTCTCCGGCGTAGAGGCTTGAAGTGAGTCGAAGCCGACAAAGACCATTTCCGCGAGTGCGTCATAACCGCCGGCTAAGACGCGTTGGCAGGAACCCGAGCGCACGCATTCAAACCCGTGCCCGATTGCATTCGTGCCTGACGCGCAGGCGTTCGTAATCACCCTGCACGGCGCTGAAATTCCAAACATCGCCTGCGCATCGATTACGGGCTTTTGCGCGGGGTAATTTGCGATCCACGTCGGCGCATGCCGTAAATCCCCTGCTCGATTCAATGATCGGTAATAGCGCTCGCCATAAGACATGCCGCCGCTCGTGGTTCCGATCACTGTCAACTCCGGTTCAAATGCCGGCTGTTGCATTACGACTTCTTGGAGCGCGTGGATCATCATGTGTGACGCGCGATGAAGGCGATCCGACCGCAACGCTTTGGCGCAACTGGTGAGCAGCCGTGCGTCAGCGATTTGACCAGCTGTCTTGCACCGGCACTGCGCGACGGAAAAGCGTGTTACCGGGGTCACGCAATCCCGTGCGCTGCGCAACGACTCAAGCGTCTCGGCCAAGCCAAACCCGAGCGGGCTGACTACGCCGGCGGCCGTAACTGCAACGCGGGCTGGAGCCTTTGCGGTTCGTTCTCTACCCGGTTGACCCATCATGGAATGCCAAAAATTGACCCTTGATTTCTATTGCTTTCTTAGAGGAAGCATTTTACAAGTGACCGCGAAACGGGAAATGGAAGCCCGGAAGTTGGTGGATTGTCAGTTGAGTTTATTCAATGGCGATTTGAAATCCGATAAGCGGAAACAGTTACCTGGCTGCGTTTTCTAGAATAAACTCAATGGGAACCAAATTATACGTAGGCAATCTCCCCTTCAACACCACGGAGAACGAACTGCAGGAACTTTTTTCGCAAGCTGGAGCTGTGCAGGAAGTGACTCTCATGCAAGACAGATTCACTGGCAAATCACGTGGGTTCGCTTTTGTGACCATGGGTTCGGAGGAGGAAGCGCAGAGCGCTATTTCGAAACTTAACGGCCACACTATGGAGGGCCGGCCAATGACCGTGAACGAGGCGCGTCCGCGAGAGCAGAGGCCGCCCGGCGGGGGCGGTGGCGGCGGACGCTACGGCGGCGGCGGATACGGTGGCCGTCGCGAAGGTGGCCAGCGAAGAGGTTATTAGATTCGGCAAATAGCAGCCTTGAGGGAAATTTGGGCAGGGCTGGATTCGAACCAGCGAAGGCGTAAAGCCAGCAGATTTACAGTCTGCCCCGTTTGGCCACTTCGGTACCTACCCGCCTAGTAGAAGCGATTCATATATCCTCGCGCCTCGCCGCTTGCAACTGGCATCGAGTTTCGCCGCTGTTGATGCCACCATTCGCAACCGCTATTTTTTCGAGATGATCCTTCTACGGGGCGTTTTTTGGTTCAGCCTGTTCATCCTGCTGACGTTTTGCTTCGTCGTGCTATTCGAGCATGGGCCACGCAATTTTGCCAATGGAGCCCAGAAAGAGTATTCGCGGATAAAATCATTCGTCGTAAAGCAAACACATGAAGTCGGGAAGACCCAAAAGGACCGCTGAGTATCTGGGGCGCCCAATCTATGGCCTGGCAATGGCGAGAGTTTCTGTCGGCAGAGGCCCGAGAAACTCTCTTGCATTTTCGATCTGCCACACTGGCCGGGCCACGTATGCTGCGAGAAAACTGGAATCGGGCGTCGGAGCAATCGCTGCTTGAGCGTGAATTTCGCACTTGCGCAATTGCTCGATAACGCGGCACATCTTCTCACTCAAATTGCGGCAGTCTCTAAATTGAATCGTGCAAACACCCGGCGCAGTATCTTCAACAAACGCGCTGAGAGTGAACGCGTGTTGAAGCAAAATTTCCTGGATCGATTTTTCCTGCAGGAGCACACGAACTTTGATCACCACCTGCAAGGATCTAGCCAAAGCCTGACTGGGGGTCATCCCTTTTCGAATTCCAGCCTTTTCCGCAACCTCATTCAGTTGAAAGATGAGCGGTTTTCTTTCCTGTTCTTCGATCAACGCTACTGGTTTTTCGCATCCCGAAAGCATTCGGGAGTGCCGGGTAGCTGCCTGAAGACAAAAATTCGGTAAACGAATGGTGGCAAACATTATTCTAGCTGACGTCTGACCTCTGACTTTTGATGTCTGGTTGAGGATGCAATCGTTTCACAACGATTTGCATCCCTGAAAGCGCGTCCTGCGTTTCCAAAATTTCCAGATTCCAGGAATTTTCGAGGACTAGTTTCAGTTGCGCGCTGCCAACCATTTCATATCGGGTGAGAACCAGACATGCCGTTGGGACCATCTCAATCAGACGTTGTAAACGATACCAATTCGTCTGCGGAATTTTGCGCAATTCGTTCGGTGCGTTCAGCACCAGATCGACAAGTACCAGCGGGAAATTGCCGTCGCGCAAAAGGAGATCAGCCGTTTTGATGGTTTCATATGCTTTGCTGCACCGGAGCCAAAGCAAGTGTTGCAGCGAGGGATTATCCAAGCCGCAGGGATCAAAGGAATCGCGGCCATCAATCAACGCCAGAAAATAATTATTCCGAGATGCGCTATGGATGAGGGCATGAATAAGTAACGCGCTCCCCGCGCTTGTTTGCGGACTGATCAATTCGGTAATCGCGCCATGCGGCAATCCGCCACCAATCGGTTCATCAAGAAAAGGTAAGCCGGTAATTAAACGCGTCGCCGCGGTGAGCGACGGACGAGGGAAACGCTCCGCCAGCAGCTTGCGAAGATCGAGAATCTTTGCGCTCGCAGCCATGCGAGATAAGCTTGGCGTGTCCGAAGAATATGTTCAAGGGAACATTTACACATAATTTGGCTTTCTGCCCTTTGCTTCAATCCCTTTTCCGACGCTCTTGTTTACGAATCAGCGACACCATCACGCCTTGAATTTTGAGTTCCCGAGCTGGCACCAGATTCGGATAGCGCGGGTTTTCCGCCTTTAGATATGGCCTCCCACGCTCGACCACATACCGTTTCAATGACGTTTCGCCGTCGATTAACGCCGCGACGATGTCACCGTTATGCACCTCTTTGGTGTCTTCCAGAATCACAATGTCGCCATCTACAATGTGCGCCCCGATCATTGAATCGCCCCGGACGCGCAATGCAAACGTGCCGCGATTTTTCAACACATTCGCCGAACGCGTATCCAGCGACACGTGCCCTTCAATGCTCTGCTCAGTCAATGCCGACATCCCAGCCGGGATCTGACCGTAAATTGGAATGTCGGTAATTCGCACCTTCATGGCTGGAGTGATCAACGCTCGAGCCTTACGTGCGTGCCGGTTGAGGAAACCCTTTCGCTCCAGCGCGGCAATGTATTGCATCACGGACGTCTGGCTGGCAAACCCGAAATGATGTTGGATCTCGCGCGTGCTTGGTGTGACGCCTTTCTCGCGTTGCTCGCGCTGAATAAAATCAAGCACGCTCCTCTGCCGCTCGGTCAGCATGCGAACACGATCACGCAAATCACCGTACGTTACAAGTTCAAATGAACATCTAGCGGATCTTGGATTCCGAGCTGCCGTGTGCGGCCGGCTCAGCCAAGCTGGCTAGCATCCAAACCCAATCACAGCCGCACCAAATCCACCAGAAACTGGCACCAAAGATAAATCATGCCGCGCCAGGAGTACTTGACGTCGCCCGTGGCAGTTTGCTTCAGCACGCCTTTGTGAATGTTGTGCGCGATTTGGTCGCGCAGATCTCTCTCGATATCCGTCTGAATCTGCTCTTCATCGAGTGGTTCGATATCCGCAGGATTAACTCTATTTCGCTGGAGAAACTCGCGATGACTTTGGTCAAGCTGCCAGAACGATCGGTCCGCCCGCTGGCGATTGATGCGGAATGCGGGAGAAAGTTTTAACCCATAGGACAACGGGTAATTCCAGGTAGTCCAAACCACGCCGTCCTTGGCGCGCGAAGAAATGCGCAGGTAATAGAAAGAAAAATCACGCTGCTCATTCAAACAGATTGCCGCCTGGGCGCGATCTTCTTCTCTGTAAAACAAGCGGAAAAACTGCCGGTAATCCTCCCAGTCCCAACCGGCGTCATCCACGTACACGAACCCGTCGTCCTCGATCTCGCGTGTGATTTCAATCAGCGCAGGGAAAGTGTCCGAAGACGGCGGACTTTTCGGTCGAAGCTCTTTTTCCCTGGGAAGCCGCAGCGCACGAATCCGAGTGAGAATTTCCAGCCACGGCAGAAACAGCCAGCCTGCTGCGGCGGCCAAACCCCAGAGCCAGTTATTGGTAGCAAAGTAAAAACCGAGAAAAGTGGAGACGAGAATCCCGAGCGCCCCTGCCTTTTGCGCATACGAATTATGAAAAGTGCGCAGACCGATGCTGAGCACGACCACGCCGAGTGTAAGGAGGAGACCGAAAAGCATCACAAAGCAGCGTGCCTATGGATTAATCTGGTGCGCCCTCAGAAATTTTTGGAGCTGTTCGGTGTCGAAATTTGCCAGCACTTTATCGCCCGCTACAAACGTGGGCACGTAGGTCTGCGCAGAGAGCTGCTTCATCTCCTCGTACGCCTGCCGGTCTCTGCCGACGTCGATCTCCTGGAAGCGGTAACCTTTTTCACTCAGATAATCCTTTGCATCAATGCACCAGGAACACCACTCGCGGCTGTAGAGCTTCAATTCCATCGGCGGGCGGAAATAAACAAGTCGCCGCTGCACAGTCAACTCGCACCTCCCATCGGTCACTTGCCTATCTGTCGCTAATATGCTTTCGCCCAAACTACCCGGCGCGTGCTCGGTTCGCCGGTGAAAATGCATTGCCCCGGCTCCGCAGAATCATCCAGCGGAACAGCGCGAATCGTGACCTTCAGATCGTTCTTAACCTGCTCCTCGATCTGCCGAGACCCGTTCCAGTGCGCAAGAGCAAACCCGCCGTGGATCTCCGATTTAGCCGAATTTTTCGGTGTGAAGAAATCGTAGAAATCTTTCTTCGAATTGATCACCCGGGTATTCGCGTCCCGGAATTTTTTCGCGCGGTTATATAGCGCATCCTGAATCGACGCCAGGATTTCCGCAGCGCGGCCAGCAAATTCGTCCATCGGCATCGGCTCCTTCGATTTGACAGGCGAGTCACGCCGGCTCACTACAACAGAATTGTTTTCCACGTCGCGCGGCCCGATCTCAACGCGCAGCGGCACACCCTTCTTGATCCAATCCCAATTTTTAACGCCGCCACCAAGATCGCGCCGATCGACTTGCGCTTCGATGGGAAGGTCAGCGTACCGGCTCTCGCGCAAGCGGGTTGCCAGCTTGTCACAAGCCTCCAAAACTTTTGTGCGGCTTTCCTCCTTCGGCGTGATCGGCAAAATCACGATCTGGGTGGGCGCAACACGCGGCGGCAACACGGCGCCATCATCATCCCCGTGCGTCATCAGCACCGTTCCAACGAGCCGCGTCGTCACACCCCAGCTCGTCGTCCAGGCAAATTCTTGTTTGCCCTCGCGATCTTGGAACTGAATGCCGCTGGCACGCGCGAAATTTTGGCCGAGAAAATGCGATGTGCCGGCTTGGACCGCTTTTCGGTCCTGCACCATCGCTTCAATTGTCAGCGTCTGCACGGCACCGGGAAATTTTTCGCTCTCTGATTTTTCCCCGCTGAAAACCGGAACTGCCAGATGCTCGCGGGCGAAGCGTTCGTAAATGTCAAGAATCAACCGGGCTTCCGCGCGCGCTTCCGACTCGGTTTCGTGAACGGTGTGGCCTTCCTGCCAGAGAAATTCTGTGGTGCGCAAAAACAGGCGCGGCCGCATTTCCCAGCGGACGACGTTTGCCCACTGGTTGATCAGGATTGGCAGATCGCGATACGATTGCACCCATCTCGCGTAGCTGGCCCCGATGATCGTTTCTGAAGTGGGCCTGATCACCAGCGGTTCTGTCAACGGGCTGCCGGGTTTAAGTTTTCCGTCAGCATCCGCTTCAAGTCGCGTGTGCGTGACTACCGCGCATTCTTTTGCGAACCCTTCCACATGTTCCGCTTCTTTAGCGAAATAACTCAGCGGAATAAAAAGCGGAAAATAAGCATTGCGATGGCCGGTCGCGCGAAACATCCCGTCGAGCTGACGCTGCATATTCTCCCAGATCCCGTATCCCCACGGACGGATTACCATGCAACCCCGCACATCCGAAGGCTCGGCCAATTCGCCAGCGCGAATCACCTGCTGATACCACTCCGGAAAATCTTCCTCGCGCCGGGGCGAGATTGCAGTCTTTGCGGCTGTTGTATTCATCCAGGGTGGCGTTTCATAGAAACGCCCTACAATTGTAGGGCGGCTGTGTCACCCGCCAACTTTGATTTTTTGAATCATGGGCAAGATACTCGCTCCATACGGTTGACAGGCGCTCGCGTTACCGATAGTTTTCCTGCCATTTTTCTAAGATGAAAACGTTTTCTGCCAAAGCCACCGAAGTGGCGCGAAAGTGGTGGGTCATTGACGCCCAAGACCAGGTGCTCGGCCGCGTCGCGGTGAAGGCTGTCAACCTGCTTCGCGGCAAGGGAAAAGCGATTTTCACGCCACACGTGGACACCGGCGATTTTGTCATTGTCATCAACGCCGGGAGAGTCCGGCTTACGGGAAAGAAAGAGGAACAGAAAAGTTACATGAGTTTTTCCGGTTACGTCGGGGGACATAAATCTGAAAGCGTCCGGGCGCGCCGTGCGCGACATCCCGAACTGCTGATCGAACGCGCCGTGCGCGGAATGATTCCGCACAACCGACTCGGTCGGCACGTCTATCGGAAATTAAAAGTCTATCGCGGCGACTCGCATCCGCACGCTGCGCAGCAGCCCGAGGCTGTCAAACTTTAGAAGTCCAGATCGTATGCCAAAAATTGAGGAGTTCATCGCCACGGGCCGCCGCAAAACGTCGGTGGCAAGCCTTCGCATGATGCCCGGCAGCGGTAAAATCGACATCAACGGCCGCAGCTTCGAAGACTATTTCCCGACTGTGCCCTTGCAGAACGTCGTGTTGCAACCGCTTCAAACAGCCAAGGCGGTGAATACTTACGATCTGTTTATTCACGCCAGTGGAGGCGGCATTATGGGACAGGCCGGCGCTGCGCGGTTGGCGATCGCGCGCGCACTTATTCAAGTGGATGAAAATTTGCGCAGTCCACTCAAAGCCGAGGGATTGTTGCGTCGCGATCCGCGAATGAAAGAGCGAAAAAAATCCGGGCAACCCGGCGCGCGGAAACGATTCCAGTTCTCGAAACGGTAGGGAGCGAGAGCGGGCAGTGCTCTGCCCACCTAAGATGGCGCGCACGGAATGACGCGCTCTACCAATTACGGTTTCTTTGGCGATGGCACGCCCTGCGGCTGATTTGGCGCGGGCGGAGCTTGCGGCGCGGGCGCGGCAGGAGCCGCCAACATCGGCGGGACAATTGGCGGCGCTGTCGGCGCCGGCGTGGATTCGGTAATTGGTTTTAGCAAACGCAATTGCTGCATCGCTTCGCCAGCCCAAAAGCTCGTCCGGTATTGAGTGAGAATGGTTTCGCAAATGCGTCGCGCGTCGTCGTTCCGATTTTTCGCCTTCAGAATGTAGACCTGCGAAAGCATGGCCAGTGGCGCAGCATAACCATTCGGGTAAGTCGACGCGATCTGCTGATACATTGTCAACGCTTCGTCCGCTTTGCCCATGGACTCCAGATTAGCCGCCACCGCCATCTTCGCCGTGCTCAAAAACTCATGCGTCGGATATTTCGCCATGAAGGTTTCGAGCGTTTTGTTAGCCTCTTCAAATTTCTTTTCCTTCCGCTGCGCTTCGGCGAGCAGGATGTACGCATCCGCGGCGGCAGGTGTACTGGAGTAACGCGTGATTACCTGTTGGTACTCCTCCGCACTTTTGGCGCTCGCCAACTCGGCGGAAGCAGCAGCCGCACGGCGATCGGCATAAAATCGATAAGCGGCGAAAATGATGACCGCGACCAACGCAATACTCAACGCAGCAATGATTGGTTTTTTAAAACGGTCCCAAAACACAACCGTTTCCAGTGCGACATCGCGAGATGGAGGCGGAGCTGTTGCCATAAACGTTGTGTGCCGGATCAATTGAACCGAGTGAGTTCGTCTTATGCCACGCGAAGGTTTCTCGCGCAAGCCTGAGCAATGCCCGTCGATCCATAAATCGCATATCTCGCTTCAAAGAAGTCTCATGCGCGTGAAAGATTGCCCGGCACGATACAATGTCGCCTATGAATGCATTCTGGGCCTTGTTTCAAACGTTACTGGGGTTGGGCGTGGAGCCGAAGGATTTGACGTTCCTCCAGGTCTCTCTTCGCGGGATTATCGTCTTCCTTGCCACATTGATCACCGTCCGGATCGGGCATAAACGCTCTCTGGCGCAGCGGACCCCGTTCGATGCCGTTTTGTTGGTAATTCTCGCCTCCGTGCTTTCGCGTGCTGTCAACGGTTCGGCGCCTTTCTTCGCCACGATCGGCGGAGGCGTGGTTCTCGTAATAGTCCACCGCTTGTTTGCGCATCTGGCATACTACTCACACGGCTTCGGAATTTTGGTCAAAGGCAGACCCGACGTGATCGTGCGCGACGGCGAACGCGAAGCTAGCATGATGCGACGCAATCATATCTCAGTTCATGATTTGGAGGAGGACATGCGTCTCGATGCACATAGCGAAGATCTTTCCAGGATTCGAGTCGCACGCGTGGAGCGCAGTGGCGAGATCAGCTTTATCAAGAAATGATTTGACCAATTTGAGCAATCGACCTATGACACATGCGATTTATGACGCGAAACAAAAAACGGTGGATCAAACCGGCGCTTAAAACTGTTCCAATCTTTTTTGAGTGCACCTGTTACGCGGGCGCGGTCTGATCGAACGGACAATCATAGCGAAAACTCCGGTTGATTCGCGTCCATATTCTCGGCAGCGCCGCCGGCGGCGGCTTGCCGCAATGGAATTGTGCTTGTGCCAACTGCGCTGCGGCACGCACTGGAAAAATTCCCTCCCAGACGCAATCCAGCATCGCCGTTGGCGCCGAATCCAAAGATTTTCAGAATTGGTGGTTAATCAACGCGTCGCCTGATCTGGCACGGCAAATCGAAAACACGCCGCAATTGCAGCCGCGAAGCCAGCCATTACGCAACACTCGAATTGCAGGCGTTTTTTTGACCAGTGCCGACATCGATCATGCGCTGGGGCTACTACTTCTGCGCGAGCGGGAGAATCCACTCGTCGTCTATGCAGCGGATGAAACTCGAGCTGCGCTCGAGTGGCTCACTGGCGTCTTAGCGCGGTTCTGTGGAATCGAGTGGCGAAAGATCAGTGGTGATTTTCAACGGCTGGACGGCGCCGCCAGTTTTCGTGCGATCGACTTGCCGCACAGCGTTGCCTTTCAATTTCGCGACGAAGCCGCCGGAGGAACTGCTTTGTTCACGCCGAACGTCGGAGAATTGACCGGGCAATTGCGCGATGCAATGGCAGCTTCGGATGTCGTTTTGTTCGACGGCACATTTTGGAGCAATGACGAACTCGCAGCTGTCCGGTCCGGCGCCCGCAGCGCACGGGAGATGAATCATCTGCCCATCAGCGATGGCAGCCTTGATTTCTTGCGTCAATCACAGGCGCGCCGGAAGATTTACACGCACATAAACAATACTAACCCGATCCTGATGCCTGGCAGTCGAGAACGCGCACAAGTTGAGCAGGCCGGAATCGAGATCGCCCACGATGGACTGGAAATCATTTTGTAATGGCTCTGTCATCTTGAGCGAAGCGAAACATCTCTGGCCTATTTCCGGTTGAGCCCGATCCCAATCTGATCCGAAATTCTTCGCTTCGCTCAGAATGACATTATGGTTCGTAGAACGCATGTTATGAGCAACGGACTTTGGGACGGCGAAACGTTCGTCGAAAATCTTCGCGCAATCGGTGTACGCGCTTATCACGACAAACATCCGTTCCATGTCGCGATGAATGAAGGCCGGCTTTCGCCGGAAGCATTGCGCGGTTGGGTGGCCAATCGGTTTTATTATCAATGCAACATCCCGATTAAAGACGCGGCGATTCTCGCCAACTGTCCAGTGCGCGAAGTCCGCCGGACTTGGATCCATCGGATTCTCGATCACGATGGAGTTTTTTCGGCACCTATGGCGTCCGACTCGCCCGCCGTAGCCTTGGCGGAGGCGAATGTCCTCAGCGGAGAATCCGCGGCGCCCCATGCGCTGGGGACCGCGCACGCTACAGAAAACGAAGGCGGCATCGAAGCATGGCTGCGACTTGGTGAAGCGTGCGGGTTATCGCGTAGCGAGCTATTGGAAAATCGACATTTGCTCCCAGGAGTTCGTTTCGCAGTGGACGCTTACGTTAATTTCGCGCGCGTTCAGCCTTGGCCGGTTGCCATAGCATCCTCGCTCACCGAGCTTTTTGCACCCGACCTGATGGCGGCCCGGCTTGCGGCTTTCGAAAAATTTTATCCCTGGATCGACGCCCGCGGCCTCGATTATTTCCGTCGTCGCGTGACTCAGGCGCGGCGGGATTCTGACGAAGCGCTCGAGATGACGCTGGAATATTGCGACACTCCCGAGCTTCAACGCGAAGCCGTGCGCGCGCTCGAGTTTAAGTGCGATGTGCTCTGGACCATGCTCGATGCGATCCATCATGCCTATGCCGGAAATTTCTAATTCAGCTCTGCCGCGTCTTGCCAACGGGGTCCGGTTACAAAGTGATCCCGCCACCGGCAAAAGCGTGCTGCTCTACCCTGAAGGGATCATCGAATTAAACGAAACCGCGCACGAAATTGTTTCCCGCTGCGATGGACGAACACTGGACGAGATCATTCAGACCTTGGCCGAAGAATACGACGCCGATTCTGCTGCGCTCACGGTCGATGTGCAGGAAACGCTTGCCGATCTGCAACGGCGCAAGCTGATCGAACTCACATGAACGCGCCCGCTGTAGCCGGGATCGGTGATCCCGGCCGAACTAATTCCCGGAAAAACCGGCATCATCCCGCAGCGGCGGGACTACAGCATTTCGCATGAACACACCTCGTCCATACGCGCTGCTCGCCGAGATCACATATCGCTGTCCGCTGCATTGTCCGTATTGCTCGAATCCGACACACTCTTGTAGGGCACCCGCATCGGTTGCCGATCCAAGACCCGGCAGGCGGAGTGCCCGCCCTACAAGCGCGGATGCTGTAGAGTCCGCTGTCTCCAGCGGAAAACACGCTGGCGAGTCCCCGACTGCGCTGAGAACCGCGCACGCTATAGCAAACAATGGCGAGTTGACCACCGAGGAATGGAAACGAGTCATCCGCGAAGCCGTCGCGCTCGGCGTTCTGCAAATTGGTTTTTCCGGCGGTGAACCGCTTGCCCGCCGCGATTTGGACGAACTGGTTCGTACCGCGCGCGAGGGCAACCTTTATACAAACCTCATCACCAGCGGCATCGGCTTGGATGACGATCGCGTGCGTGCATTGCGAAAGGCTGGCCTCGATTCCGTCCAGCTAAGTTTTCAATCCGACGCCAGTGATCTCGCCGACGAAATCGCCGGCGCGCGCGCGCATCAGCACAAGCTCGATGTCGCTGCGAAAATTCGCGATGCAGGAATTCCGCTCAGCCTCAACTTTGTGATTCACCGGCGCAACATTGATCGCCTGTCGCAAATGATTGAGCTCGCAGAAGTGCTCAGAGCCGCGAGAGTCGAGTTGGCAAATGTCCAATTTTACGGTTGGGCGTTTCTCAACCGCGCAGCGTTGCTCCCCACGCGCGAACAAGTCGATCGCGCGCGCGAAGTAGCGACCGCAGCAAAAGCGCGGCTCGCGGGCAGGATCGACATCTTTTACGTGCTGCCGGATTACTATGAGACCCGGCCCAAGCCGTGTCTCAACGGCTGGGGACAGCGATATCTCACCGTCAATCCAATTGGCGATGTGCTCCCCTGCCCGACCGCCTCGTCGGCCATTCCGGATTTGCGCTTCGAAAATATCCGCGTGCACGCTCTCGATTGGATCTGGCGCGAGTCGGAGAGCTTCAATCGATTTCGTGGAACGGAATGGATGCCCGAGCCATGCCGTAGTTGTCCGCAAAGAGAAATCGATTTTGGCGGTTGCCGTTGTCAGGCCGCGTTGCTGACCGGAAACGCTGCGAACACCGATCCGGTCTGCGAGTTTTCGCCAAATCGTTCAATCATTGACGCTGTGTTACGCGACACAGATTTATCGAGCGACGATGCCGGCGATTGGACGTATCGCCAAGACCCAAAGCCAAAACTTACGTCAGTATAAGCGCATCGCTGTAGCCGCTGGCGTTGACCGCGGCAAGACCGGGAATGGGATCGCGCAGCCGAGGTCGACGCCCTCGGCTACAGGTCGACTTCGACTCAAGGGCGCGGCGCTGCTGTTGGCCGCGACCTCGGTGTCACATTGGGCCTCGCGGTGGGCGTTGGTTTGACCGTCGCTGTAGGAGTAGCTGTCGGTGAAGTGTTAGGCGTGCTCGTAGGTGTAGCCGTACCGGTAGCCGTTGACGTGGCACTGGGTGTTAGCGTTGGCGTCGCTGTTGCCGTAGCTGTCGGCGTAACTGTCGCAGTTGCAGTTGGGCTCGCACACGGCGTCCCGTGCCCTTGGCACCAGGTTTGATTGACATTGTCAACGCGCCAACCCTCATTAGAGCCCGCGGTATCGCTGGCCATCCGCCAGCGCAGCCTACCGAGCGTCTGAACCGCTGGTACGTCCACCACCGTCGTGACAAAACCTTCGGAGTTGCCGCTCCAAGCTCGACGACCGGCGATCGGACTACCACGATCAGCGCTGATGGTGCGGTTATAGCCCCCCATGAAAAAGCTTCCGCCGGCGACAAGAATGTCTTGAAACGTATTTCCACCGTCAGTGCTAAGCTCCAGCACGCCGCCGTCGAATCCGAGAGTAGGATTCGTATCGGATGCTTCAAAATTGAAGTTGTGCCGGAAAGTCAAACGTGCGGGCCCGCTCTCGAAAAAACTAAACTGCGGCGAATCGAGCCGCTTGTCGCTTACTACAGCAGGATCATCGATGAAGGCTGCATTGGGCGGTGAATAGGCAGGCGGCATTGGCACACCAGAGTTTGACGTTACCCAGAGCGGTGGCGGTCCTTGCGCGTCCGTTGCTATCCAGTCTGGAGGCAGTGCCGGTGGGGTGACATTATCGAAGATCTCATTTGTCATCTCTAGCGTCCAACAGGGAAAACACTGCAGCGGACTCGGAGTAACCGCAGCAAGGATATCAACCCGGCCCCATCCATAAACACTGTTCGGTGGGCCTGCGGTGCCGCACTGGGTCGAAGAAATAAAATGCGCCGCGTTATTCAACATCGTGTGACTGCCAGAGATGTCGTGACGCAACTCTGGCCGGGCGCACCACAGCAATGCAATTGCACCAGCGATGTGCGGCGTCGCCATCGACGTTCCGCTGAGGGTCGCATAAGCATTATCAGAGGTGTTATAGCTGGAACGAGTGTTCGTCCCGGGCGCGCTGATATCAGGCTTTATCCGGTTACTACTATCGACGATCACCGGTCCGCGACTGCTAAAGGAAGCGATATCGTCTGTGCCGGTGTTCAATGCGCCGACAGTATAAGATGCCGCGTAGATAGCCGGAGGATACATCACAGTGGAACAGTTGGGACCGTCATTGCCAGCACCCGCCACCATGATGATGCCGGCAGTGGCTTGAGCTTCGACTGCGGCTTGCAACGTGTCGGGCGAACAACCTTCCGATGGCGGACAAACCCATGAGTTACTCGTAATATCGGGCGCTCTGAGCGGGTCGCCCTGGCCACCGCCTAGCGGATAAGGCGCGAGGAACCATTCCATGCACTCGATGTATCTGGCCGGTGTGCCGTTTCCCTGGTCCATGTTGCGGCAGCCGATCCACTTCGCGCCGGGCGCCATGCCGATCTGATTGCCCATGCCGTCATCGCCAACGGCTGTGCCTATGGTGTGGGTGCCGTGGCCATTGTCGTCGCAAGGAAAAGGCGAATCGTTGCCACAAGGATTTCCAACGCTGTCGTGAATCGAATCGTGCCAATTGTAATTGTGGTCGGCCGTGACTCCATCCCAGCCGCGGTAATGAGGCTTCAGCGCGTTATGCGTCCAGCGCTGGCCGGTATCAGCGCCAGCGAACGTGATTCCCTGGCCTCTAAATCCCAGCGCCCACACATCCGGCGCATGCGTGTAAGCGATACCAGGCTCGATTGTCGCCGGGGTTTGCGGTTGCGAAGGGGACGCAATAATGGCTTCAGGTTGAGGAAGGACATTTCGGATGTGCGGATTACCTTCCACACGCGCGACATCTTCACGGGCCGCCAACGCTTCGGCGATCTCGCGGCTGCCTTTCACTAAAATCGCGTTCACGATGTAGAACGAACGATGTTCGATGCCGCGCTCACGCAACCATTGCAGGATGGGTCCTTGCGTGTTCTGACTTTTTTTCCAAAGCGCATCATAAACGTATCGACCTTTTTCAGCTTTTGTAGCCAGCGCGGCGGCCCCGCGCAGGTCAGCTTGATCTGTCAGCACGACGAAAAATTCGGCCTTCCGATCATTGGCGGTATGTTCGATCACCCACGGCGCGATCTTGGAGTGAAACGGTCGCCACGGCGATTTCTCAACACGTTGGGTGACGCCACGCGAGGAGCTGATACCTCCTACAACAGCAATGCTGGCCGCGATGAATGAGAATACGCAAAGGAGAGATCGCAATCGTGGCAAAACGGCTGCGCGATTTGGAATCGTGATCATGCGCAATCGTCTTGTGCACTAGGCATCGAACTGCGTTTTACCCAAGACCGCGGCAAACTGTCAAGTTCGCTTCGGCGCGCCCGGCGGTCGCCCCTACCAACTTTTCGTTACGGCGTCGGTCGTGGCGCTGGACTCGGGCGCGGCCTCGGCGTTGCGCGCGGTCTGGCAGTAGGCGTCGGCCTGGGTGTAGCCGTGGCTGTCGCTGTAGGCGTCGCGCTAGGAGTCCCAGTTGGAGATGGAGTTAGGGTCGGCGTCGCTGTTGCTGTCGCAGTTGCTGAAGCAGTCGGTGTTGGACTTGGCGGATTGGTATCTGATGGAGTTGGGCTCGGACTCGGAGGTACAGTAGCAGTTGCGGTTGCAGAAGGTGTAGCAGTAGGCGTAGGGGTAGGAGTTCCCGTTGGCAGCTTAAACGCATAGATTTTATTATCGGCGCCGAAGTAAATCCGACCACGAGCAGCAATTCCGGTGTTCCACTGGCGGGTGCCTGTCATCAACTCGTTGCCGCCGCCCCCAGCATAAATCACCGCGCCTGTGTCGCCATCGTAACCGTGCAAGCGCTGGTCGCCCCCTGTGCCGGTGCCTACTACCCACACGATAACGTCGTTGGTTCCATCGGTCGTTGTGACCCAGGGCGAGCCGCTGCCGTTCTGGCTTGCACTCCATCCGAAGACGATGGTTGGTGGATTTGTCTGGGTAATCCTGTACGCCCCGACCGCGCCGGCGGCGTTATGAAAACCAAAATATGTTCCCTGGCTGGTGTGGTACGTGACAGCGGAAGTGCCTCTGTTAGTTCCAGACACATTGAGCTGGGCCACAGGTAACGCGATACCGCCGAGATTGTTGCGATCGACCAGGTAAGCATTCGAATCTTTGCCGAGGGCAAGCACAAGCTGCGAAGGGGTAGCACCGGGCACGTCGACCACCGTGGCGCTGACACCGCCCAGATCGGTGTCGGTGTTATCGAGCGAAAGCCAATTAGTAGGCGCCCAGTAGTCCGTAGATTGACCAGTCCAGGTCGGCCCGGATTGCAAGCGGATAATTGCTTCGCCGCCCATCCAATTACCGCCGGTGTTGAATGTGTTGCCGGTCACGACAAACATATTGGTACCGTCGCTGGCCACACCGCCGTGGCCCCAGATTCCACCCCCAATGGCTGTCGTCGCCCATCCTCCGACGCTGGAGGGATTATTAATGTCAACGCCCACCACCCAACCGTGATAGGTGCCGCAGTCACCCACGTATCCGGAGAAAGATACGTACACGATCCCATTCACCAGAGCCAGGCCACCCCGTTCTTCCTGGTAGTGGGAATTAAAGTTGATACCGTTGTAACTTGCCGTGGCATTCAAGTCCACAGGCCAACCCGGCGTTGTGACGCCGGTATCCACGTCCAACGAGTAAACAAAATGCTTCTCGGGGCTGCCATTGATCACTGCGTCGAAGAAAAGTCTTCGGGAGGCTAGATCGACAACCGGCGTGCCGGTGATCCCAGTAGGATTAAAACCTCCGCACGGAGTGGTTGGGACGGGCGGACCAATATCGGTGCGTGACCAGATCGGCAGGCCTGTCGTGGCATCAAGCGCATACACATTGTTCAATTCCGTTACGGCAATGATCATCGCCCCGTTGGGTCCGCCCTCGATGTAAAGCGGTTGGGAGTAAACATTGCCGGAGATCGTGCCATTGAAGCTGAGATCGCGCGTCAGGTTGGCCGCGGCCGAAGGCGTAAATGCCGCATCGATGTAAACGCCGTCGCGGGAAGGATTGTTGTGTTCCTGGGTGACGTTGACCTGCGTGCCCGCACGCGCAACGGCACCGCACAGGCAAACAACGAAAATTGCGATAATGAAAATCAAACCTCTCATACGCCCGCGAACGAGTCCTCCCGCCCTCCTTCTACAACAGCACACCGGTTCTTTGTCAAGGATTTACGCGAGCACAATCGCGTCGCAAAAGTAACGGAGCCGTCAGTTTTTAGGCTCCATGGCGAGTGAGTTGGAAACGATTTCGTGCCGGCGACCGGGCTGGCGGACTGTTCGCTTCCCGTCCCAAATCAAAAGCGATGCCTCGAAAGAAGATCGCTCCGGCAATCTACATCGTCCGCTCGCAATTCATTCCATGTTGACCGATTACGGTGTCGGTCTTGGCGCAGGAGTCGGGCGTGGCCTGGGTGTTACGCGCGGTGTAGGCGTAGGAGTCACTGCTGGCAGCTTGAACGCATAGATTTTGTTGTCGGCGCCGAAGTAAATCCGACCACGCGCAGCAATTCCAGTGTTCCACTGGCGCGTGCCAGTCATTAATTCGTTGGCCCCGTCGCCCGCATAAACCACAGCACCCGTGTCGCCATCGTAGCCGTGCAAGCGCTGGTCGCCTCCGCATCCAGTTCCGGCTACCCAGACGATCATGTTATTGATTCCATCGATCGTTGTGACCCAGGGCGAGCCGCGACCTGTCTGAATTTGGCTCCAGGCAAATGCAATCGTGGGCGGATTTGTTGGGGTAATTTTGTAGGCCCTGATCGCGTCTGCTTCATTATGAAAAGCAAAATACGTCCCCTGCCTGGTGTGGTACGTGACAGCTGACGTTCCTCTGTTAATACCAGAAACATTGGCCTGGGCCACAGGTGAAGTGATACCTCCGGGATTGTTGCGATTCACCAGGTAGGCATTCGAATCTTTGCCAAGGGCAAGCACCAACTGGGAAGGCGTACCGATACGCACCTCGATGACTCTAGCGCTGACACCGCCAAGGTCCGAATCGAATTGGTCGAGGTTCAACCAATTGATGGGAGCCCAGTAGTCGGTAGGCTGACCGGTCCAAGTGGGCCCTGCTTGTAAGCGGATAATTGCTTCGTCGCCCAACCAATTGCCGCCCGTGTTAAAGGTGTTGCCGGTGACCACAAACATGTTGGTACCATCGCTGGCCACTCCGCCGTGCCCCCAAATCCCGCCGCCCATCGCTGTTGTGGCCCAGGCACGAACTTTAGTTGGGCTGTTGATATCGACGCCGACAACCCAGCCACGGTAATTCTCGCAATCACCTGAGTAACCGGAGTACGGCACATACACGATCCCGTCCACAAGAGCCAACGCCCCGCGTTCTTCCTGTATCCGGGATTCAAAGGTCATCCCGTTGTAAGTGGCGGTAGCGTTGACATCCACTGGCCAGTCGGGAGTTGTGCCGCCAGTGTCCACGTTCAACGAGTAAATGAAGTGTTTTATGGTTTCGCCGTCGATCAACGCGTCGAAGAAAGTCGCCGGGAGGCGGGATCGATAACCGGCGTCCCGGTGATACCAACCGGATTGATATTTCCGCACGGAAGACCGGACGTGACAGGCGGGCCGATGTCGGTGCGCTGCCAGATCACGATGCCCGTTATGGCGTCGAGCGCATAAACGTTATTCGATTCGGTGACGGCAATGATCATTGGCCCGTTCGGGCCGCCCTCGATGTAAAGCGGTTGCGCGTAAACATTGCCGGAGACCGTGCCGTCGAAACTCAAGTCCCGCGTCAGGTTCGCGGCGGCTGAAGGCGTAAATGCCGCATCGACGTAAACGCCGTCGCGGGAAGGATTGTTGTGCTCTTGGGTGACGTTACCTGCGCATTTGCTGGGAGAATCCCACTGCACAGGCGCACCACAAAAATTGCGAGAACAGAAATGGAACGCCTCATACTCCCGCGAACGAATACCTCCCGCCCTCCTTCTACCACAGCACGCCGGTTGTTTGTCAAGAATTACAGCGGCGGAGCATGTGCGCCGAAATCTAACCGCATTGTTAGTTTTGCGTGCGCGTTTCTCGCGATTGAAAAGCGGCGGAACACCGCCGCACGTGTATCTTAACTTTGTCCTGTTCATTGCATGTGAGAATGCGATGAAGGAGGAGCGCCCGCCGGGGCTGCAACCCCAGCGGCGGTGACCTCAGTGGCTGCGTCTGCACTAAGCAGGCGTTTTTACACGCGCTGCGTTTTACTGGCCAGATGGCGTTGAACGACGCAGGAATGATTTGCGGCTCAGTAATCGTAGTAGTACGCGCCACCGTAATAGCCGTCCCACGGACAGTACGGGTAATAATCCGGTGCGTAATAAGTATTGTACCGCGCCAAAGGCGTGCGATTCGCGTTCATATTGGCGTAGTACGCGTCAGCGCATCCGCCAGCTAATAGCGCAAAAAGCGCGACGCACAGCAGCGATACGGTCGCCGCTACAGCGCGCCGACGTCTTTCGCGTTTCGCTGTGACAAGCATTTGGGGCGCTCATTTGACGTGAGGGCTTGCCCAAACGCAAGCCAAAAAAATGCGTCAGCCAAGCGCGACTTACAGAGCCACTTCTGCTGTCTCACAAGAGCATTTTGCATCGGGATCAGCGTTCGATACCGTCAGCCGCTTAATGAAACGAAATTTCTTTTGGCTTGGCGTGTTCCTGACAATCGTATTTACCACGTTCGCACAGGAGAAATCGCCATTGCGAAGCGCCGGAGATTTTGACGTGATTATCCGCGGCGGAACGGTTTACGATGGCTCTGGCGCCGAGCCGCGGCAGGCGGATGTCGCGATTCGGGGCGACCGCGTCGCGGGTATCGGCGATTTCAAATCTGCGAAAGCAAACACGGTGATCGACGCGAAAGGACTCGCTGTCGCACCCGGGTTCATAAATATGCTTTCCTGGTCGACCGAGTCGTTGATCCAGGATGGCCGGTCGCAGAGCGAAATCCGGCAGGGGGTGACAACAGAGATCATGGGCGAAGGCGAATCGATGGGGCCGGTGAACGATCGTGTACGCGAGCACATGCTGCGCACCCAGGGCGATATCAAGTACGACATCAAATGGAACACTCTTGCGGAGTATCTCCAGTACCTCGAGAAGCATGGCATCTCGTGCAACGTCGCCTCGTTCATCGGCGCGACCACCATTCGCGAATACGTGATTGGATTTGAAGATAAAAAGCCGACGCCTGAGCAGCTGGATCAAATGCGCGAGCTGGTGCGCAAGGAAATGGAAGCGGGCGCGCTCGGGATCGGCACTTCCCTGATTTATCCGCCGGCGTTTTATGCGAAAACAGAAGAACTGATTGAATTGTGCAAGGTCGCCGCAAAATACCAAGGCAAATATATCTCACACATGCGCAGCGAGGGAAATCAACTGTTTGAAGCCCTTGACGAACTACTACGGATCGCGCGCGAAGCCAACATTCCGGCTGAGGTTTATCACATCAAAGCCGCCGGCAAGAAAAATTGGCCGAAAGAAGGCGAGTTGCTCGCGCGTATCGAACGCGCTCAAAAGGAAGGACTGAATGTCCACGCGGATATGTACACGTACACCGCGGCCGGTACCGGACTCGACGCCTGTTTGCCGCCGTGGACGGAAGACGGCGGATATCCCGCGTTGTTCAAGCGGCTTCGTGACCCGGCGACGCGCGAGAAAATTAAGGCCGAAGTGCAGGTCGACAGCGACAAATGGGAAAATCTTTATCTCGCCGCGGGTTCACCGGACAGAATTCTGTTGGTCGGATTCAAGTCGGAGAAACTGAAGGCGCTCACGGGCAAGACACTTACTGAAGTGGCGAAGATGCGCGGGCAAGATCCAATCGACACCGCCATGGATTTGATCGCAGAGGACGAATCACGCATCGGCACGATTTACTTTTTAATGTCGGAAGAGAACGTGAAAAAGGAATTACGGAAGCCGTGGATTTCCTTCGGCTCAGATGAAGCATCCCAGGCGCCGGAAGCGCCCTTTACGAGATCCAATCCGCATCCTCGCGCTTATGGAAATTTTGCGCACGTGCTCGGAAAGTACGCACGCGACGAAAAAGTTCTTTCGATCAGCGACGCCATTCATCGATTAAGCGGAGTGCCGGCGACCAATCTTGGCCTCGATCGCCGCGGATTTCTCAAGGAGGGAATGTTCGCGGACGTGGTGGTGTTCGATCCGGCGACCATCACAGATCACGCAACCTTTGAAAAACCGCATCAATACGCCACCGGCGTGAAACATGTTTTTGTAAACGGTGTCCAGGTGATTAAAAATGGAGAGCACACTGGGGCGAAACCGGGTCGCGCTTTGTGGGGCCCCGGAAAAGTGAAATAGCCGAAGCAGACTGCGGTCGTCGCGCGAAGCGACTACAGATGTATCGCCCATATGGCGACGAGTATCGAAAGAGAGACACGCGGCGCTGCCGATCAGAGCGAATATTCGACTAAAGGGTTTTAGGATGCACCAATTGATGCCGGCTTCTGTTGAAAACGAAGTGCACAGGTAGAAGGTTAGTTTCGAATGGATCCGATTAAAAACATCAAATTGCGCTGGCTTCAGGGTGCCTTGCACGACATCACGTACGAACTGTCGCGCTCACAATATCCTAGTTTTGCGCTTCGGGCCTGGGAACCGGTCATCAACGCTTATCGGTGCGAACAATGCATTCGCATCTGTGTTGATCTGGCGGGAGTCGATCGTTCGCTGATCGATCTGAGTGTCGAACCACGCCGCGTTGTGATTCGTGGGACACGCGAGCTGCCGGAGCCGAGTGGCGCAGAAGGGCACACGGTGCAATTGCTCGCCATGGAGATTGATTACGGACCTTTCGAGCGCCAGATCGATTTGCCAGTTGAAGTCGAAGTCGACAAAGCGCACGCGGAACAGCGCAACGGGTTACTTTGGATTTCCCTCCCCTTACGAAAAGAGTCATGAGCGCTGAAAAGCTAAACGCGTTACAACCGGCCATGGATTCCAAGCCGGGCGATCAGAGTTACGCTCGCATTGGGCGTGGACGAAAGCCGAATTTCGCGTATTCCGGAAGAGCTGTCGATTCTGCCTGTGCGCAGCCTTGTGGTTTTTCCCGGCACGGTTATTCCGCTCAACGTCCAACGTGCCGCGTCGCTCAAACTGCTCGATGACACCTTGCCGCGAACGAAGGTGATCGGGCTTCTGACACAGCGTGATGAAGTGAAAGAAGACCCATCGCCGCAAGACCTTTATTCGATGGGCACGGCTGCGCTTGTGCTCAAGCTTCTGAGGCAATCGGAGGACCATGTGCTCGTAATAGTGCAGGGGCTGCGCCGCTTTTCGCTCCGCAAAATCATCGCGACCGATCCGTTCTTGCGTGCTGAAGTCGATTTGCCACAGCCGATTCTGCCGCCACCGAGCAAGGAATGGGAAGCCACGTTCCGGAATTTGCGCGATTCGGCTGCGCGCTTGTTCGAGCTGACGCCCGACGCACCGGAACAGGCGCGCTTGACGATCATGAACATCGAGAATCCCGAGCAGCTTGCCGATTTTCTGGCGCCTAACCTGAACATCGATGTCGCTCAAAAACAGGCGCTACTGGAGGAACTCGATGTTGAAAAGCGGGTGCGCGCGGTGCAGCAACACATCTCATCACAGCTCGAGATTGCAGAGATCCAGCAGCGATTGCAAAAAGATGTCGCCTCACAGTTTTCCGATGCGCAGCGGCGTGCTTATCTGCGTTCGCAGCTCAAGGCCATCCAGCACGAGCTCGGAGAGGGCGATGGCGGCAGCGAGGAACAAGCGCAGCAATTGCGTAAACGTCTCGAGGAAGCTAATCCGCCGCCGGAAGTGATGAAGCAAGCCGAGCGCGAGTTGAAGCGGCTCGATTTCATTCCGTCGGCAAGTCCGGAATTTTCCGTCATCGTGAGTTATATCGAGATCATCGCCGATCTTCCGTGGAACAAATTCAGCAAGGACAATCTCGATCTCGATCAAGCGCAGCAAATTCTGGATCGCGACCACTACGATCTCGAAAAAGTGAAGAAGCGGCTGATCGAATATCTGGCTGTGCGCAAACTCAATCCGCAGGGGCACGGCGCGATCCTTTGTTTTCTCGGTCCGCCAGGTGTCGGTAAAACAAGCCTCGGTCAGTCCATCGCTGACGCGCTCGGTCGCAAATTTGTTCGGATTAGCCTTGGCGGTATGCGCGACGAAGCGGAGATCCGCGGTCATCGCCGCACATACATTGGCTCGATGCCGGGCCGAATCATTCAGGAGTTGCGCCGCTGCGGGACGCGCAATCCCGTGTTTATGCTCGACGAGATTGACAAGATCGGCGCGGATTTTCGCGGGGACCCGGCCAGCGCATTGCTCGAAGTGCTCGATCCCCGTCAGAACAACGCGTTTGTAGATCGGCACCTCGACGTGCCGTTCGATCTTTCGCAAATCATTTTCATTGGCACTGCCAATTACATTGAGGGTATACCGGAACCGTTGCGCGACCGGATCGAAGTAATCTCACTCCCCGGTTATACCGAACGCGAGAAACTGGAAATTGCGAAGCGCTACCTCGTGCCGCGCCAACTGGAGGAGAACGGACTTAAACCCGAGCAATGCGAATTTCAGGAGGACGCATTACGAGGGATCATCAACGATTACACGCATGAAGCAGGCGTACGCGAACTGGAGCGGCAGATCGGCGCGATTTGTCGCGGCGTCGCAGCGCAGGTCGCGCGCGGAAAAACCGAGCACGTAACCGTTGCGCTGGAGCTAGTGCGTGAAATGCTCGGGCCGGCAAAATATGTTCGCGAAACAAAGCTTAAGACCAGCAAACCCGGTGTGGTTACGGGCCTGGCTTACACGCCACAAGGCGGCGAGGTATTGCACATCGAAGCGACGCGTTATCCCGGCAAGGGCAATGTCACGCTCACCGGACACATCGGCGAAGTGATGAAGGAATCTGTCCAGGCTGCGCTCAGTCTCCTTCGCACCCGCGACGGTCAACTGGGCGTGAATTCAGAAGATTTTCGCAAGATGGACATTCATGTGCACGTGCCCGCCGGCGCGGTGCCGAAAGACGGACCATCTGCGGGAATCGCGATGTTTACTGCGCTTGCGTCGCTGTTCAGCAAAAGGCCGGTTCGCCCCGATGTCGCCATGACCGGCGAAATCACTTTGCGCGGACTCGTCCTGCCGATTGGCGGATTGAAGGAAAAAAGTCTGGCCGCGATGCGCGCCGGCATTTCCACCGTCATCATTCCCAAGCTGAACGAAAAGGATCTGGTCGATGTTCCCGAGGAAGCGAAACAAAAACTCAAATTCGTCCCGGTAGAAAACGTCGATGAAGTTTTGGCTGTTGCGCTCGAGCAAAGCCGCGCGAAGACCGCTTCAAAACGCAAGCCGGATTGAGTCTTGGAAAATTGCAAGCATGACACGCGCCGCGGTTGGCTGGATGGCGTTCAGGCGGCGTGGTCACCACCTCTAACGCGACGGAGTTGAGCCACGGCTACTGACATCGTGGCATGCCGCGGAATGAAGCGTTGAAGCTGTCATATGGAAACTTTCGTGCCAGGGTAGCCGTTGGCTCGAGCGATTGCTTGGCGTGAACTCGGAAATGGCGTCCGGACGTGTGAGGGCGTAAACGGTGAGTCCGCCGAGTACAGTGCCGATAGGAATACCAAGGCAAGAAATGCCAGCGATGACGAGAGACGTGCGCCGGGCGCGGCGCCGCGCCAGTAGAACCGCCAAAGGCACGAACAGGATGATGAATATGGCGGTGATGACGGACAGAGTGATCAGCGGCACAGCTGAAGCCCACTGACAGCCTCGCCACTCGCGACCTGCTTGTTGTGAACTCGTAGCAGGACAGACGCGACAAATGAACCGATGACCAGGGCATAGACGGCATAGCCAACCGAGAGAAATATAATGAGCTTCTTCACAGAGCTCGCGTTTACTGTTTAACGAGACCAAGGTGAACGGCGACCGAAAGCGAGGGTGGATAACATAGAAGGGATTGTAGTTACTCTGCCCGTGGACTAAAGGCGGGTCGCCGTTCGCTCCATAGACTGGTTAGGCGCCATCATGTGAACGTGATGCGAAAGCGCAGGCCAGGCTTGCAGCCGAACTGTGGCGGTTTGATGAAGTGCTCCACCAAGATGCCTCCATTCGCTTCGATCACGCGTTGCGACGCGATATTGTCCGGATCAGTGGTGATCTCCACGTACGGAAGGCCGACTGCCTTGGCTTCCGGAAGTATGAGACGTAGCGCTGACTTTGCATACCCGCGGTGCTGCTTCCACGGCACAACCGCGTAGCCAACATGCCCCAGACAGTGCGGTGGGAGCGCCGAAGTTCCTGGCTGCCACCGCAACCCGATGCTTCCGCAAAATTCGCCGTCCCACATCCAGCGCCTGAAGCCCGGGATGCACTTGGCTGTCGAACCATCTGGGAAAGTGACAGGAAGACCTTTACCTTCGCGATCTTCCATGCTGGCGAGAAACGCCGCGGAATCTGCGTGAATGCGGGAGAGTTCCTCACGAGCCGCGTCAATGCCGCGCTCGTTGTCGGCGGACCACCCACGCTCGAGCGCGGCAACGTAGCCCGCAAGGTGTTTGGGACTGGGATGGACGAGTTGCATGCGTAGGCGCCTAACGAGAATCAGACGAAAATTCGTAATAAGAGGCGAACATTTTCCCGTCTAACACCATAACTTGTGATACCAGAGCAAATTCGCTGTTGATCGCCCCGCTCTACTTCCATTCCCAGTATTCGGAGCGTGTGTTGCCCTCTGCGTCTACCTGGTATTCGAACAACACGGCGACCTTGCTCAAGCCGGACAATTACCTGGGTGTGGTTTGAAAATAAATGGCTCCGCGATAGCTCGCGATTCGATCCTCGTTCATGACGCCGACGCCGTGGCCTGTCCAAGTAGCCAGCTCGCCGTCGTTGGTGATCATGACGCCTTGACCTTCGCCGTATTGTGTTCGTCGGCGCGGACAAGCGTGCAATAAGTGCCCGTATCCTTGACGGCTGTGCCCAACACTGAGCCGCTTGCCTAAAATGAGGTTTGCATTTTTGGACTGCCACCCAAATTTGGCAACACCCGCTGGGTAGTAATTTTGCCCGATATTGCACCAATCTTTTCGCCTAGCATAAATATCTTCCTCCTAACGCTTCATTCCTCAAAATTCATCGGATTCGAGTTCGCGAAGTATAACGGCAGAAATTTCGGTCGTCTATCGAAGGTGGAATCGCCGCCAGCGAATCCTCTGGCGGGGCCGATTGGAGCAGCGCCGGGTCAGACGATTCCGCGCAAGCGGCTCCTAACAAGAGCAACTGGAAAAATATGACAATCCGCCCGGTCTTGCGGCAGCGAAGAAATAACGGAGGTAAACAACTCAACCGCGACATCCGACTCTGATCTTTGTCCGGTGCACGGGCCGAAAAAGGCGACCGGCGGTTCGCTCCCGTTGCGCCCTGCGAATACCGCCGGCCAATTAACCAAATTAGCTCTTGGCTCAGTCTTGCTGACTGGAACAATCGAATCAACCTACGTCGCCATGCGCCTGTTCGTACGCGCGGATTGCGCGCTGCGTTTGTGGCCCGAGGACTCCGTCAATGGATCCTTTGTAATAACCAGCGCGTGAGAGTCGCTGCTGCAACTCCGCCACTCTGGATTGGCTGCTGTTTCCATACTGAGACTGGTACTCGGCACCGTATCCATTGCCGTAACCATAATACGGGTAACCATAGCCGCCGTAGTAAGGATCGCCGTAGCCGTAATATCCATACGGATAGCCGCCGCCCCATCCCCAGCCGGCCCACGGGCCCCAGCCCCAACCCCACCACCAGGGAAAGCCAAAATCGCCAACGAACACGACATTCGTCCGGGGATGAACCCACCTGTGGCCATTCCACCAACCCCATTTGCCATTCGAATTTCTCCAATGACCGCTGGCATTGTTCCAGTTGTTGTGGCCGTTCCAATTACGATTTGAGGCGCTCGTGCGGACCGCGTTTCCGGTGCTCGATCGAGCGCCATTCGGCCCCATTCCAGGCCGAGCGTACCCACCCCGGGCATATCCCCCTCGGGCATAGCCGTAGCCACCTGGGGAATATCCCCCTCGGGCATAGCCACCTCGGGCATAGCCACCTCGGGCAAAGCTTCCGCCGCGTGGTGCTGAAGCGAAATGGCCGCCACCGCCACGACCCCCTTCGCCACGGCCAGCCTCGATGCTTGATGTCGCAGCAAATGTTAAGCCGAGGACGCAAATTGCAGACACGAAAAGTTTTGAATTGTTCATAGCAAAGAAGGATTCACTCAATTAGACACCGCGCATCGTCGAAAGTCTCGATTTTTTTGGTCGTTAAGAAAAAAATGACCGGCGGCTCGGGAAATTTGCGCCGCAAGCTGTCGCCGGTGCTTCGTGACAGAAAGGCAGAATTGCGCTCGTCGGCACAGGACCATTGCCGGTATCATGATCAGATCAAAATGATGAAGTGCGCCGCGGCGATTTTGTTCTCTACAGCTTGCTGGCTGTTTGTTTCAGCCGCTCAGCAGGAGCGCAGCATAAGTCCATCGCGCCAATTTGCGGTTTTTGGCGCTAATGCCGTAGTGCGCGGCGCGGTATCCGGCATGGCAGAGCAGACGAAGTCCAATCTTCTCACGCTGTTGCGGCAGCGCGACGACTGGAAGACGCCTGTCGTCGTGAATTTACAACCGCAACAGGCAAATGTTCCGGAGATTCCGCCGGCCAATCTGCGATTCAGTCAGACCGGGTTCGGTCTCAAGTTGCAGCTCGATCTGACCATCTCCAAAAGTCTCGATGTTTCACTCGTTGAGCGGGAACTGCTTCGCGCGATTTTGCTCGAAATGATCTATCGAAAGCAACCACACATCACTGCCGGTGCAGTAATTGTTGACCCCCCCGATTGGTTGATTGACGGCGTCCTCGCGCTTTCACCGGGACGGGATCGCGCCCCGCTAATTGAAGCAATCGCCAACACTGCGAAGCCGTTGTCGCTGGAGAATTTTCTTCGCCAGCATCGCGAGGCTCTTGGTTCCACAGGTCGCACCCTTTATAGCGCATACTCGTTTGCGTTCGTTCAAATGCTGCTCGATGGAAAAAACGGTGAGGCCCGGTTGGCGCAATACATCGATCATCTATCCGGCGGTTCAAATGATTCGCTGGCGGATTTGAAGGCGCGATTTCCGTCGCTCGCTGATAACGCCGATGGAGTATGGCAACTGGCGCTGACCCGGCAGAAGAACTTCGAGACGTTTCGGTTACTCACATTTACCGAAAGCGACCGGCGCCTCGATGACTTGTTGCAGATAAGAATCTCGGAACCGAACAAGCCGGTGAAACTGGTCAGCCTCGACGAACTCGCGCAACGCAAACCTTCGAGCACTGAGAAGATGGCGCTCGATCAGTTGAAACGCGATTTACTGTTCTTCGTTCCGCAAGCGAATCCGGTTCTACGACCGATCGCACACGAATACCAGAAGGTCGCGACACTGCTTGCCCGCAGAAAATGGCGGGGAATGTCAAAGCGATTGGCGCAACTGAAGTTCACTCGCCAACAACTCGCATCCAGAATGAGCGAGATTGACGACTATATGAACTGGTTCGAAGCGACGCAAATGAAGAGCGGCAGCGGTAATTTCGGCGATTACCTGAAAGCGGTGAATCAATCGGAGCTTCGAACGCCGAGGCGGAGCGATCCGCTCTCAATTTATGTCGACGCCCTGGAGGACCAGTTTGAAAACTAGAAACACCTCATAATGTCATCCTGATCCCGCAGTCGCGGGAAAGAATCCCGGATCAATTTTGGACCGATTTTGCCCAAGAGAAATGGCCGAGATGTTTCGCTTCCTTCAAGATCCTGTCCGCAGTTGCCCCATCAGGCTTTGCCAATTATCTTGCGCCGCGTTTAGAACGCGCGTTTTCGTTTTCTTTTGATGCAAAAAATTGGATTCTCCGAGACTCTTGATTCGGTTGTAGCGAACGATCCTCGTTACCAGCGGGACGGCTATATCTTTTTGCGCGACGCGCTCGATTTCACCACCAAGCAACAGAAAAAGATGAAAGGGGTTACAGTGCGTCATGTAAGCGGCCCGGAATTGCTCGACGGCGTCCGGAGGTACGCGCTGAAGGAATTCGGCCCGATGGTCACGACTGTGTTGGATAGCTGGGGCGTTCGTTCCTGCGAAGATATCGGGAACATGGTTTTTAATCTCATCGGCGCCGGCGTGTTCGGAAAAACCGAGGAGGATTCGATCGAAGACTTCAAGAACGTTTACGATTTCGAAGAGGCATTTGTGAGCCCGTTCGTGCCTGCGAAACCAGCAACCGTCAAATCGCTCGCGCCCAAGCCGGCCACATCTAGCAAGTGAATTCCGCAAGGTGAATTGAACGAATATTTCACCTTGGCTGTCGGTCATCAGTTATCTCACTTACCGATGACCGTAGCCGATGCTTATCAAATCAATTCTTTCCTTCATGCATCGCATCCAAGTAGCGAATTTCTTCGCAGCAACTCTATTATTCCCCATGGTTAATTTGAAGGCTGCGCCACCTGAACCGTCTCCTGTTATCGCGTTTCCGCCGAGTACGGCTCAAAAATGGATTTTGCCAAACGGACTGACCGTCATCGTGCAGGAAGACCGCAGTGCGCCGGTTGCGAGCATACAGGCATGGTGCGCGACCGGGAGCATCGATGAGGACCAGCATCTCGGCGCGGGATTGTCTCACATTCTTGAGCACATGCTCTTCAAAGGGACCAAAACTCGGTCGGCCAATCAGATTGCGCAGAGTATCCAGAATGTTGGCGGCTACATCAACGCATACACTTCTTTCGATCGGACGGTGTTTTGGATCGACGTGCCGAAGGATGGCGTCGGCACGGCGCTTGAGGTTTTGAGTGATGCGATGATGAATTCCATCTTGCCGCCGGACGAATACAAAAAAGAACAGGAAGTCATCCGGCGCGAATTCGCCATGGGCATGGATGATCCGGATCGCATGGCTAGTTTGCTCCTTTTTGCGACCGCGTATCAGCGGCACCCGTACCAATTTCCGGTGATCGGCGAACTCGACATCTACAACCAGCTCACCCAGGAGCAGGTGATGCAATATTACAAAACCCGATATGTCCCGAATAATCTCACGTTTGTCGTAGTCGGCGACGTGAACGCGGAAAAAGTGCGGCAACAGGTCGCCGAGTTGTTCAAGCCTTACCCGGAGAAATCACTCAAGCCCTTATTCATTCCATCAGAACCTCCACAACTTGGCCGGCGCGAAGTGCACCAGGAATTTTCCACGGAGTTGACGCATCTCTCGATGGCATGGCACATCCCAGAGGTGACCAGCCCGGACGTTCCGGCGCTGGATTTGCTCTCGACTATTCTCGGCGACGGACGCAGCTCGCGGCTTTACCGGCGCGTGCGCGAAGAAGCTGGTCTCGCGTTTGGCATCTCGGCGTTTTCCTACACGCCCGGGGATCCAGGACTGTTCGGCATCGATGCCGCGCTCGACCCGAAGAAACGCGAAGCCGCCGAAAACCTGGCGTTGCAGATAGTTGACGAGGTGAAACGAACCGGTGTGACCGCAGACGAATTGGAAAAGGCAAAAAAGATCATGCTTAGTCAGCATCTCGGCGCACTGACCACGATGCGCGGCCAGGCTTCGGATGTCGGCTCGAATTGGTTGCTCACGCGCGATCTGAATTTCAGTCGCGAGTATCTGGATGCGATTCAGAAAGTGACGCTTGAGGACATCAAACGCGTCGCCGGCAGTTATCTCACCGAAAATAATCTGACTGTCATCTCGCTAAATCCAAAAGGCTCCCTTACCGGAAAAGCTGAGTCCGTGAAAGCGATCGCCGCAGGCGAGGTTCAAAAATTTGAGCTGGCAAACGGATTGCGATTGCTGGTGCGCGAAGATCATCGGTTGCCCCTCGTAGGAATAGGCGCCGTCTTTCGCGGTGGTCTTCTCGCTGAGACCCCGCAGGACAACGGCATCACACGTTTGATGACGAAGGTGCTCTTGAAAGGAACCAAGACCCGTACCGCCGAGCAAATCGCTAATGAGATCGAAGCCGTTGGCGGCTCGATCTCGAGCGACGCCGGGAACAACAGCTTCAGTGTGTCGGTCGACGTCATGAAGCCGGACGTGAAACTCGGCCTGGACCTGCTCTCGGATGTGATGCTTAACGCCACGTTCCCGGAAAAAGCGATCGCACGCGAAAAAGAAATCCAGATCGCCGCGATCCAGCAGGAGGAAGAACAATTGACCACCGTTGCGCGCAACATCATGCGACAGGCCCTTTTTCCGCAACATCCTTATGCGTTGCGTTCAAACGGTTCGGTCGCGCCTGTGCAGCAGCTGACGCAACAAGATTTGGTCGACTTTCGAGATCGATACGTTGTCGCCAAGAACGGTGTGATCTATGTTTTTGGCGACGTCAAAGCCGCCGAAGTGAAGCAGCTGGTCGAGCAATCGCTTGGAAACATGAAGTCTGGCGAGCTTGCACTGACCAACGCGAAACCGTCCATGCCGTTGAGCAAACCGGAAACTGTCGAGAGCCGCAAAGATAAAGCGCAAGGCGTCATCATGGTTGGCTTCCGCGGCGCGAGCCTTTCCAGCCCTGATCGCTACGCGCTCGAGTTAATCGATGAAGCATGCAGCGATCTCGGCTCGCGCTTTTTCATTCGGATTCGCGAGCAAATGGGGCTCGCCTATTACGTTGGGGCGAGCGAAATGCAAGGCCTGGTGCCGGGACTGTTTGCGTTCTATCTGGGCACCGATCCGCAGAAAATCGGGCCGGTGAAGACTGCGTTTCTTGATGAAATTCACAAGCTCGCCAACGAAGGTCTTACCCCGGTGGAACTGGAGCGCGCGAAAAAGAAACTCATCGGGCAACAGGAGATCGCCAATCAAAGCAACGACGCTTTCGGTTATCATTGCGCTTTGGACGAGGTCTACGGGCTCGGCTTCGATTATTACAAGCGACTCGAGCACGACGTGAACGCCGTTACGCTCGAAGACATCAAGAAAGTTGCCGCGAAATACTTTCGCGATCAGCCGTACGTTTTGGCTACAGTGCGACCCCCGGAGAAGAAGTGACAACTTACAGGTGACTAGTGACGAGAAAACTCGTTCGTGATATACTGGATGATCTGATCAACTCTCACTTATTACTCATCACCTTGTCCCATGGCTGAAGTCCAAAAAACGGTCCAGAGCGGCGAGCTAACCCAGCGCTTCATCGAGTTCGTGATGATGCACGCGCAAAACGCGGCGCTCTTCCTTGGCCAAATCCCAAATCCAAAAACCGGCGAATCCGAAGTGAACTTGGATTTGGCCAGGATGTTCATCGATCAACTCGAAATGATTCAGGAAAAAACGCGCGGCAACCTGACAAACGAAGAAACGATGGTCTTGCGCAACGCTCTCTCCAATTTGCAGATGGCATTTGTCGAAGCGTCAGGTGCTGGTCAGCCGCAACGCGCCGTACAGCCCGAAACGCCGCAACCCACGCCTTCAGAACCGGCAGAACAACCGAGCGCGGGCACTCCCGAGCCATCGCCACCGCTCGCCTCCACTGAGCCTGAGTCTGAATCGCGAAAGAAATTCACCAAAAGCTACGGGCCATAGCTCGATTCGGCTGCGGAAAACGATTCTCGTCCTAAGATTAACGTGTAAGGGAGTTAGGCCCCCAAATTCTGTATCCTGGTTAGGCGACTCAGAGCGTCTTCCATAAACGACGACACCGATTTCGAACAGAAGCCATGATCGAGTGTGAATCACATCATGGGGGCCAAACAGAAACATCATAAGGAGCTGGAAAAGATGGGCGAAGGCGGGCCCACCAATATCAGGTCTGTACAACTTCACTAGGCTCGCCACAGCACCTGCGGTGATTACCCGCTTCCGCTGGTTACGCTATCGGCTGCTCGTGCGCGTGGTGGGAGTAGCGCGCGGACGCGGTTTTGTTCGCGCGGTTTTGCGGACGGTGATTGTTCCCTCTTTAGCGACAGCGGGCGCGGGGGATGCTTCGGGATATTTTACTGTCGTGGGCCAGATCAAGCGCCATGGCTGAGTCTTAACCGTTTGACTAAATTGTTTGATATTTTCGCCGGCGGGCTCCAGATCGGTGACGGCGAGTTTTAGTTTCTCTGAAGAATTCCGCAGGTTTCGCAAGGTCACCTCGATGTTGTCGTTCTCAGTGAGACTGGTACTGATTTTCTCGATGTTGGTTAACGAACGCGAGAGCGGGCTGTCGGCCGCGGTGAGATCGGAGAGATGTTCGCCGAACGTTTTGAACTGGGTGAGAGCGAGACTCAATTCGGAGCTCTGGTCCGTGAGACGGTTCACATTTTGGGCGGTATTCTGAAGGTCTTTCATAGTGTTCGTGGCTTCCGCGGCGACGGGTTTGATGACCTCCAGCATTTTCGCAGCCGCCTCGCCCAGATCGGGTGTGCGTTCGCCTGCGAAGCTGTCACCGTTCTTTGCGCGGCCCGACTCTTGCGTGCCCTGGGTAAAATCGATCGCCATATCGCCTAACAAACCGAGTTGGACCATTTGAGCTCTGGCGTCGCGGTAAAGCATGGCGTTCTTGTCGACCTGCACATTAACGCGCGCTTCGAACCGGGGAGAAGGCGATGGGCTCGTACCAGGTTCGGGCGCGTGAATCGCCGCCGCGGCTTGCTGGGCCTGTTTTTCTTCGGCAGAGGTAAGTGGTGAATACAGCTTCTGGACCTGACCAATTTTGCGCCCGGCCAGCATGACCACCGCGCCTGGTTTAATTCCGGCGGCATTATCGAAATACACCTTGTAGGTCACCAGCGGCCGAAACAATCCCGGCGCGCCCAGCAACACCAAAAGAAAAGCGATCACTCCGATCGTGCCGATCACGAGCAAACCGGTTAATATTTCATTTCTTTCTAATTGCATCGGGTGTGCCTTCCAGAATGGGACCTTCAGTACTGCCGCTCAAAAACTGTGCGACCACTGGATTCCTGGATTGTTTAAATCTTTCGGGTTCGCCTTCTTCAATAATCTTTCCCTCGTATAGCATAGCCATTCTCGTGGCGATGCGAAAGGCACTGTCCATTTCGTGCGTGACGATGACGGACGTGACCTTCGATTTTTCTGTGAGGCTGATAATCAATTCGTCCACGACCGAGGCAATGACCGGGTCGAGCCCTGCCGAAGGCTCGTCCAACAGGATCAACTCAGGCTCGAGCACCAGCCCGCGCGCGAGCGCCACGCGTTTGCGCATGCCCCCGCTGAGTTCGTCTGGCAGCAGGTCCCTTGCGTCTTTCATTCCAACAAGGTCCAGCTTTTCATCAACAATTTCGTCAATCTCGCCTTGGGATTTCTCGGTAAGCTCTTCCAGCGGCAGCGCCACATTGTCGCGAACACTGAGGGAACTTAACAGCGCCGAATATTGATAAACCATACCGATGTTCTGGCGCACCTGCTGAAGCTTTCTTCGCGTAAGGCGGTTAACCTCAAATTGTTTGAAGAACACCGAGCCGGTATCCGGTCGGAGTATGCCAAGGATCAAGCGTAAAATGGTGCTTTTGCCACTTCCGCTCTGGCCCATGATGACCAGCCGCTCCTCCGGTTGCACGTCAAGTGACACGCCTTCGAGCACGTTTTTTTCCTCGAACTGCATGTGCACATCGCGCAGCTCAACCATGTGCGACGCCGTGCTCACGTCGGGTAGAAGTTCGTGTAAATGACATTGTAAACCGTATCGAAACCGATCACGGCCGTGATGGCGGTTACCACGCTGGAAGTCGTGTTGGTGCCAACTCCAGCCGCGCCGCCCTTCACGGTCAATCCCCGATAGCAGGCGATCGCGCCGATGAGCAGGCCAAACAGGAAGCTCTTCAATATGCCAGTGATGATATCGCGAATGAGCAATGAGTCTTTTACGAGATCGAGGAAATACATAAACTGGATGCTGAAAAACGCTTTACAAATCAGGCTGCTCGCAAACACAGATGCAAGATTCGCAACTGTGGATAGACACGGCGTCAGCAGAAACAGCGCGAGCATTCGCGGCGCGGCCAGGAAGCGCAGCGGACCAATGCCCATCGCCTCGATGGCTTCGACTTCTTCGTTGACCTGCATCGTGCCGAGTTCTGCCGTAAACGCGGCGCCGATGCGTGCCGCGAGCATGATCCCTGTGATCAACGGCCCAAGCTCACGGGTAAAAGAAATGGCAACCAGACCGGGAATCAACCGCTCGGTTCCGAAGCGTTGTAACTGATATCCCGTCAACAGTGCCATCGTCAGTCCGAGAAAGAACGACACCAGCCCTACCAGTGGCACTGAATCCACACCGGCGCGTACGGTCTGACGAAAGAAGCTCGCGGCGCGGAATGGCACGCGTCGTTGTTGCACGCGTTCCATGCTTTCCTGAAACGTGTTTACGATAAACCAGAAGACACTGCCGACCTCACGCAGAAAAGTGCGCTGGAACTCAACCACCTCGAACGATCTCGAACCCCCACGACGGGCTTCAGTATTAGCCATGGAAGAGACATTGCCTCACTTCACCATGGGGAAAAGCGCAAACTTGCTGGCAGTAACCGCTTCCCTGTGGGAAGCGCGGTGCCGGTATGTTTGAACCGCGGGCATTGCGCGCATACGCGACGGCTACAGGCGTCCGTTTAGCGGACGAACCTGAAATCAAACCTTTCGACATTTCGCAGGGCGTCGTATTAGACTTGGTTCGTGAAAATTGGCGGAGCTTGCGTAGCCAATTGCTTCTTTGCTTTGCTACTCTTTACTGCTGCGGCGTTCGCCCTTGCCGAGGAAACGGTCCGGTATGGAACGCCGGCAGCGGAAAAGCGCTCCGAAGACAATCCAAATATGGAAATCAAAAAAATTGGACTTGCCGTTCACGGCGGCGCCGGAACGATTGAGCGCAGCAAGATGACGCCGGAGAAAGAGCGCCAATATCGCGCCGGACTCGAGCGGGCGCTGGCCGCTGGTTATGAAATTCTGAAGCGGGGCGGTTCAAGTCTCGACGCTACGGAAGCGGCTGTGCGCGTCCTCGAAGATGATCCGCACTTCAATGCCGGGCGCGGTTCCGTTTTCACCAGCGCCGGCACAAATGAGATGGACGCGTCCATAATGGATGGGAAGACAGTCAAGGCCGGTGCAGTCGGCAGCGTGAAACACATTAAGAATCCAATCGGCCTCGCCCGGCTGGTGATGGAAAAATCCCCGCACGTCATGCTCGATTGTGCGGGTGCAGAAGCGTTTGCAAAAGCAAATGGAATCGAACTGGTGGACCAAGAATATTTCTTTACGCAGGAACGCTGGGATGCGCTCCAGAAGATCAAGGCTGCCGAAAAGAATCGCACGAGCGGCGCGGGCAAAAGTTTCGTTATTACCGATCAGGACCGCCACGGCACAGTCGGCGCGGTCGCCTTGGATAAGGACGGCAATCTGGCTGCGGCGACGTCGACCGGCGGGATGACAAAGAAGCTGCCGGGGCGAATCGGCGACACGCCGGTCATTGGCGCCGGTACTTACGCTAACAATCAAACTTGCGCGGTGTCCTGTACCGGCGACGGCGAATATTTTATTCGCGCGGTTGCGGCGCATGAAGTCTCTGCATTGATGGAATATCGCGGTATGACATTGCAGGAAGCAGGGCAGTCGGCTCTGGACGCTGTGAAAAAGCTTGGCGGCACAGGGGGTTTGATCGCGATCGATAAGCACGGCGAAATCGCTTTGCCGTTTAATACAAATGGCATGTATCGCGGCTACGTCGATCCAACCGGCAAGTTTGTGGTGGAAATCTACCGATAGGGATTGTCATGTCGGGCAAAGTCGAGACATCTCTCACTATTAGAATTAGAGATGCCTCAACTGCGCTCGGAATGACAAAGTGATGCTTCCGCCATTCTCGATCGTTATCCCCTGTTTCAACGAAGAAGCGCGAATTGGCCAAACGCTGCGCCTTACGCTCGATTATCTCGCAGCCAACGCGCCGGAAAGTGAATTGATTGTCGTGAACGACGGATCAATGGACGCAACGGGAGCAGTCGCGCGTGAAAAATTAAGGTCCGCACAGATCACGACGCGTTTGCTGGAGAATTTTCCGAATCGCGGGAAGGGAGCCGCCGTGCGTTCGGGATTGCTGGCTGCACGAACACCGATCGGTCTTTTTTCTGATGCCGATCTCTCCACGCCGCTTGAGGAGACATCGAAACTGATCGAACCGATCGCGAATGGTGAAGTCGACATCGCGTTGGGCTCGCGCGCTCTGGACCGCACCCTCATCGGCGTGCATCAACCGTGGCGGCGCGAGCAGGCTGGCCGCATTTTCAATTTGCTTGTGCGCATCGCGACCGGGTTGCCCTTTTGGGATACGCAATGCGGGTTCAAGGCGTTTCGCCTCCACGCGTGTCGCCCGATTCTCCAAGCAGCGCAGATTGAGGGCTTCGCGTTTGATGTGGAACTCCTGTATCTGGCGCATCGCGCTGGTTTGCGTATCCGTGAGGTTCCGGTGCGTTGGAATCACGCTGAAGGAAGCAAAGTAAGTTTTTTTCGCGACAGCTTGCAAATGTTGCGCGAAGTGATCGCGCTGAGGACCGGCGCGTAGCAAGAAGCGGCGGTCTCTGGGCTGTCGTCTCCGCCCTGCGCTCTGGAGACCGCCGGTCTTTGAGTTGTGCTACTTTTCTTTCTCGCGCTGGAACCTAAATTTTCATCTTGCACATGCAGTCGTTTCGATTTCATCCCGCCGTGGCGCGTTGGTTCGAGCAAACGTTCGGATCGCCAACCGAACCACAAATTCGCGGCTGGCCTTCCATTCAAACCGGGCGGCATGTTCTGATTTCCGCGCCAACTGGATCGGGCAAAACGCTGGCGGCATTTCTAGCTTCGCTCGATGCATTATTCCGCCAGGCGTCGGAAGATCATTTGCCGGACGAAACGCAAGTTGTTTACGTCTCGCCGCTCAAGGCGTTGAGCAACGATATCCAAAAAAATCTTCAAGAGCCGCTCTCGGGGATTCGCTTGCTGCTGGGCGAAAAAAACTGCCGTGAGATCGATGTGCGCGCGGAAGTGCGCACCGGCGACACGACTGCGACACAACGAAAAGCGCTGATCAAAAAACCGCCGCACATCCTGGTTACCACGCCGGAATCACTCTATCTGCTGCTCACGTCTGACTCCGGCCGGGGGATGCTGCGCACGGCGCGCACGCTCATCCTTGATGAGATTCACGCTGTGGTGGACGACCGGCGTGGCGCACATCTTGCGTTGAGCGTCGAACGTCTCGCCGCACTAACACAGCAGCCGCTTCAGCGAATTGGGTTATCTGCAACGCAGAAGCCGATCGAAGAGGTGGCTCGTTTTCTCGTGGGCACGCGCGCGGTAGATGAGGCTGGAAAGCCGGATTGCGAGATCATCGACATCGGTCATCGTCGCAAACTCGATCTGGCGATCGAAATACCGAAATCGCCGCTGGAAGCGGTGATGTCGCATGAAGTTTGGGAAGAAGTCTACCATCGGCTGGCGGAGTTAATTCAGGCGCATCAGACGACTTTGGTTTTTGTCAACACGCGCCGGATGGCGGAGCGCGTGACGCATAATTTAAGCGAATTGCTTGGCGCCGACGCAGTCACATCACATCATGGGAGTCTTTCCGCAAAACTGCGGCTCGATGCGGAGAATCGATTGAAACGCGGCCAACTGAAAGCGCTCGTGGCCACGGCTTCGCTGGAATTAGGCATCGACATCGGTTCCGTCGATCTCGTTTGTCAATTGGCTAGCACGCGTTCCATAGCGACCCTGCTGCAACGGGTCGGTCGTGCTGGGCACAAGCGCGGCGGTTTGCCAAAAGGCCGCATTTTCCCGTTGAGCCGTGATGAGCTAGTCGAATGCACGGCATTGCTGCGTTGCGTTAATCGCGGCGAGCTCGATCGACTGACCATTCCCGAGAAGCCGCTCGATGTCCTGGGTCAACAAACCGTCGCTGCCGCCTCCGCGGAAGATTGGGATGAGAATGATTTCTTTCAACTGGTCGGCGCAGCCTGGCCGTATCGAAATCTCACTCGCGAAGAGTTCGCCAGCGTTGTGAATATGCTTGCTGAGGGCTTTAGCACAAAGCGAGGTCGCCGCTCGGCGTTGATTCACCACGACGCGATCAATCATCGCTTGCGCGGCCGGCGTGGAGCCCGACTAACCGCACTAACATCCGGCGGAGCTATTCCCGATAATGCCGATTATCGAGTGATTCTCGAGCCGTCAGAAACATTCGTAGGCACGGTCAATGAAGATTTCGCTGTGGAAAGTCTCGCCGGCGACATCTTTCAACTCGGTAATGCGTCTTGGAGAATACTGCGTGTAAATTCCGGCGTCGTTCGTGTCGAGGACGCGAAAGGTCAGCCACCCGGAATTCCATTCTGGTTGGGTGAGGCTCCGGCGCGTACGTCCGAGCTATCGAGAGCTGTGTCCGATTTCCGTATGGAAATCGAAAAGCGTTTGTCTGCAGGAGAAGCTGACAGGTTGCCCCGTAAAATCGAAGAGTCGCTCGCAAACGAATTGCAGCTGCCGCAAAGCGCCAGGGAGCAGATTGTGACCTATTTTGCGGAGACATTTCGTTCGTTAGGCACAATTCCGTCACAGCAGACTCTGCTGATGGAGCGCTTCTTCGACGAATCGGGCGGGATGCAGCTTGTTTTGCACTCGCCTTTTGGCAGCCGAATTAATCGCGCGTGGGGTTTGGCACTGCGAAAACGCTTTTGCCGTTCGTTCAATTTCGAGCTGCAAGCGGCTGCAACCGATGACGCCATTGTGATTTCGCTCGGCACACAACATTCATTTCCACTTGACGAAGTGTTTCATTATCTCAATTCCAAAACAGTTCGCGATCTGCTTGTTCAAGCGTTGCTCGACGCGCCGATGTTCACCATTCGCTGGCGCTGGAATGCGACCCGTTCGCTCGCTGTGCCGCGTTTTCGGGGCGGCGCGAAAATCGCGGCGCCCCTGCAACGCATGGAATCGGAAAATTTGTTGGCAGCAGTATTCCCCGACCAGCTCGCGTGTCTGGAGCATATCGTGGGCGACCGCGAGATTCCTGATCATCCGCTGGTGAATCAGACGATTGACGATTGCCTCACCGAAGCGATGGACATCGACGGACTTGAAGAAGTCCTGCGAAAGATCGAGCACGGCGACATCCGCTGCATCGCGCGTGATTTGCCGGAGCCATCGCCGCTCGCAGCCGAGATCCTGAATGCGCGGCCGTACGCATTTCTTGACAATGCGCCGCTGGAAGAACGCCGCACACAGGCGGTGTACACGCGGCGCGCTTCTGAGAAAAATGGCAGCGACGATCTTGGTGTTCTCGACGCCGCCGCGATCGACAAAGTTAGAACGGAAGCGTGGCCCGAAGCGACGAGCGCGGACGAACTGCATGACGCACTGATGCTGGTCAGCGTGATGACGCCGGAGGAAATTCACCGAACCGCGAGCGAAAACCCAGAGCAATTCTTCTCGACACTCGTGGTGGAGAACCGGGCGACGCGTCTCATTGTTCGGACGCAGCATCGGAATAGCCGCGAGGTTTTGGAGTGCGGCGCTGATGCGCCGCTTTCAAATGGCAACGCTGTCTCCGAAAAGCGCCGGAGCACCGGCGCACTCCAAAACGCCGACGCGACTAAAACTTTTTACATCGCGGCGGAACGGCTTCCGTTGCTTCGGGTCATTTACTCCGAGGCGATAGTTGAGCCGGAATTGGTTTTGCCCGATTCGATATATGGAAGGACTTGGGAACGCCCCGATGCGATTCGTGAGTTGGTTCGAGGCCGCATGGAAGTTTGCGGACCAATTACTGTCGAACAGTTGGCAGATACACTCGCTTTGCAAAGGGGGGAGATCGATGCGGCGCTGCTCGGTCTCGAATCGGAAGGCTTTGTCCTGCGTGGGAAATTTCGTCCGCGGGCAATTGAACAAGAGTGGTGTGACCGCAGACTACTGGCTCGAATTCATCGACTCACGATCGATCGATTGCGTGCGGAGATTCAGCCAGTCTCGGTTCAAGATTTCTATCGTTTTCTTTTTGCGTGGCAGCGCGCCAATCACGAACCTTGCGTCGAAGGCTTGGAGGGCCTGCAATCGGTTCTGGAACAACTCGACGGTTACGAATTACCGCTGGCTGCTTGGGAGTCGGCCGTGCTTCCCGCGCGTGTGACCGATTACGATCCCGAATGGCTCGACCGGCTTTGTTTCTCAGGTCGGGTCGGCTGGGGTCGTTTGAGTCCGGCCCCGAAAGTTTTCGGGGGACAAAATCGAAACGTACGTGCCTCGGCTCCGCTGCGGACGAGTCCAATCGCGCTTTATCAACGCGAAAATCTGCAAGACTGGCTAATCCTGGCTCAGGCGAATTTCGCAGTCGCACTTCCGGTCACGGGTCAAGCTGTCTTCGATGCACTGCAAAGCGGCGGTGCGCTTTTTTTCACAGAACTGGTCCAGCGCAGCGGCTTGTTGCCTTCTCAAGTTGAAGACGCTTTGTCGCAGCTTGCGGCTCTCGGTCTGGTTACTTCAGACAGTTTCGATGGCTTGCGGGCGCTTCTGGTCCCATCGAATAAACGTCCGACCTTTGGCCGGAAGGTCGCCACACGCCGGCGCAGAGCGAACCTCGCCAGTATCGAGTTTGCAGGTCGCTGGTCGTTGTTGCGAACGCAACTCGGAACAAATGGACATCGTAGCGTGCGGCCTTCTGAGGGCACTGGCTCCGCGCACGACACTGCGAACTCCGCTGAGGCCATCGGACACTACAACAGCGCAGATTCGCGCGAAACCGCAATCGCAAAATTTGCGCGCGTATTGCTGCGCCGCTACGGCGTCGTCTTTCGCCGATTGCTTGAGCGAGAGAGTCTTTCCATCACGTGGTACGAGCTTGGGCGAGTCTATCGGCGCTGGGAAGCGCGTGGTGAAATCCGGGGCGGTTATTTTGTGGGAGGAATCAGCGGCGAACAATTCGCGCTGCCGGAAGCCATCGGTCTGTTGCGTTCCATCCGCAAGCGGTCCTCAAACGCCGAGTTAATCACGCTGAGCGCTGCCGATCCATTGAACCTGCAAGGTATCCTGACACCGGGACCGCGAATCCCTGCATTTACCGCTAACCGCATTCTGTTTCGCGATGCATTGCCGATTGCGGCGCTCGAAGGAGGCGAGGTTCGAAAGCTGTCCGACGAAGATATTTCTGACCTGCAAATCGAAACGGCTCTTCGAATCGGGAAACTACGACCGTCACTGCGACCGTACTACAAATGACCACTCTTGTCATTCCGAGCGAAGTCGAGGAATCCCGTCGCAATACTGTTTGTCAGTTCCGCGGGATCCTTCGACTCCGCCTCTACGCTTCGCTCAGGATGACGAGCAGTAAGCGCTCGTCACTTCTTCACGATCTCAGCGTTCTCGATCATGGCCATGCCGCCGCGCTCGGCGAGCTTGCCTTTCAAGGTGATCGTCTTGCCGCAGTACTCAGCTAACTGGTCGTTCATTGGCTTGTGTTCACCGACCACCAGATATGCTTTGCCGTCGCTTACGATGCCCGCTGGGCCGCCGCTTTTGATGCACTTCGCCCCGCAGGATTGACCGTGTTTTTCGCCGACGGCGTTGTGATCGATGTAGCACATCATATCAACCACTTCGCCGGTCACTTCTTTCGAAGCAGCTGCGTCAGTGCCGTGCTCGTGTTCCTGTGCAACCGCCAGCGGAGAGACCGCCAAAGCCACGATGAACATCGCAACAACTGCAATCTTCACGACCGTAGGTCTGTTGTTTATTGAATTGAACATGAAATAAACTTGGGCTGCTCGGCGCATCGGTCAATTATCGAAAGTAGACAATCTTGTCTGCTCGATTCACGCGGGCAGGATTGCCTGCCTCAGTGGCTCTTCTCAATCAACTCCGCAAACTGATCGAAAAAATAGGTGGCGTCATGCGGACCGGGCGCAGCTTCGGGATGATATTGCACACTGAAGATCGGCAACTCCTTGTGCCGCATTCCTTCGATAGTGCCGTCATTTAAATTGATGTGCGTTACTCCAACTTCGGGCGGCAGCGATTGCGTATCGACGGCGAACCCGTGGTTTTGCGCAGTGATGGCCACTTTGCCGGTGTGCAAATCTTTTACCGGCTGATTCGCGCCGCGATGGCCGAATTTCAATTTGAACGTCGATCCGCCAAACGCGAATCCGAGAATTTGATGACCGAGACAAATCCCGAAGATTGGTTTTTTGCCCATTAAATCGCGCACTGTTTCGTGCGTGTAAGCGAGCGCCGCCGGATCGCCCGGGCCGTTGGAAAGAAAAATTCCGTCCGGATCGAGAGCCAGCACTTCTTTGGCGGATGTGCTGGCCGGGACAACGGTCACCTCGAAGCCTTTCTGCCGAAGGAGGCGCAGAATATTTTCCTTGATGCCGTAATCGTAGGCGGCAATGCGAAAACGGGCCGGTGGCAACGCTCGTCTGTCTTCTCCATCCGGCGATTTTTGAATCGACCATGGCGCGCTGAACTTGTCCTCGGGATCCCAGCGGTAAATCTTATTTGTTGAGACTTCACGGACGTAATCCATCCCAATCACGCCTTCGCCTTCAATCGCCCTTTGCGTTGCGCCTTCAGGCGAAATTTCCTCAGTCGTCAGACACGCTTTCATCGCTCCACGAGTGCGGAGGTGCCGCGTAAGAGCGCGCGTGTCGATTCCTTTCACTCCGGGGATGTTCCAGTTCCGCAAATATTCATCGAGCGACATTTCGGAGCGCCAGTTGCTTGGCACCTCTGTTAATTCCTCGATAACAAATCCGCGCACGTGCGGGGAACGGCTTTCCTGGTCGAGCGAATTGATCCCATAATTCCCGATCAAGGGATACGTCATCGCCACGATCTGCCCGCGATACGATGGATCCGTCAGGACTTCCTGATAACCGGTCATCGCGGTGTTGAAGCAAATCTCACCGACGCATGTGCCGGTTGAGCCAAAAGATTCGCCCTCAAAATATCGGCCGTCTTCGAGAGCTAGAATCGTCCGCACGTCACCGCGCAGTATCGAGGTTGCGACTAAATTTTCAAATCCGTTGAAGTGTTCAAACGTATTTTGCATGTTGAGCGAAGCGAAACATTCGTAGTCCTTGCGTTAACGTTGCCGGAAGAAAATTGATCAGAGATTCCTCGACTTCGCTTGGAATGATCTGCCTCTGGAACGCTTCAACGAAAAAACCCGGATCGATTTTTCGATCCGGGTTTTAAATGTTACCCCGCCGATGCCGTTTAGGCGGATCACCCGTTCCCTTACAGTTACGGATGGATGACCGTCGCCACAGCGTCTGACTTCCAATAAAGGCATGCCATGTTCTGCGGGCGACCCAGCCTCCTTGCTTTTATCAATAGCGGTTCGGGAATCCCACCTAGTAATCTCGAACATCGCAGGGTAAATGTTCGATCCCAAAATTTAGACCCGATTCGGGACCGCTTGAAGAGCCGTTAGTCGAGAGTTGAGAGAAAAGCACTGGTTTTCTTCCCAACCCTCAACAAACGGCTCTTTTTTCTCAAAGAACTATTCCCGCAGCGTCACTCCCAGTTCGCGCTTTAGTCGCTCGCGAATCTTCGCGTGCGCGGCAGTCACTTCTTCGTTTCTCAGTGTGCGATTTTTCGCGCGGTATGTCAATCTATATGCAAGTGATTTTCCGGAAGCAGTCGGAACCGTTCCTTCCCTGATTTCAAATAGGTCGAACAATTGCACGCTTTCGAGTAACGGTTCCGGCGGTTCTTGAATCACGCGCGAAATTTCAGCGTGAATCAAGTTGCTGGGAACAATCATCGCGATGTCGCGCTTGATTGACGGGTAGCGATCGAGCTCTCCAAATTTTTTTACTGAACCGCCTCTGTCCAAAAGAAGATCGGCATTGAGTTCGGCAACTAGCACTGAGCCCGCCGCGCTCGATTTGCCCGCCAAGAGTTGGCCGCCAAACCCGATCCGTTCGTCGCCAGCCCAGATCTCGACCGCGAGAGCAAAATCGGGAAATTTTCCAAGCCGAAACGAAAGATTTGGAACAACGCACTCAAGCGCACCCTTTAGATCAAACAAGTCGAGGGTGCCTCTTGCCTGCGATCGCCAATTCGGAGCACTTCCGACATTTCCCCAGAGCAAAATTCCGAGATGCCGTTTCTCATCTTCAGATGGCGGGATGAATACGCGGCCGATCTCAAAGATGGAAACACTCTCGGCTCCAGCACGAACGTTTCGTTCGAGCACTTCGAGCAAACCGCTGATCAACGTTGGCCGCAGAGCAACGTGATCTTCGCTCAACGGATTCCGCAGCTCGATCGCTTTGCTCAAAGCCGAGGCGGTTTTCGAAATCAATTTTGACGTCCGCACTTCCGCCAAACCGCCCGCATCCAATCGTCCTCGCAGAAAAAGTGTCTCGAGGTCGTGGGAACGATCAGCTCAGCTCGTTGGCATGAAACGGCCTCGTGTCCTTCCCGGAATCTTGTCTATTCCGTACGCGCGAAGGACTTCCTCGATCAAGTCAACGTCGCGCTGCAAATCACGTCGATAACTCGGAATCTTCCACGTTGAGTCCTTGCTCGCGCTTCTGGTTTTCTCCAGCCCGAACCGGGTGAGAATTTCATCAACGGTTTTTGGATCAATTGCGACGCCGATCACACGGTCACATTTTTCGTAACGCAACAGACGTCCGCTTGATTAGCTGGAAGTTCACCGGCGACTTGAATTTCTTTTGCGGGCGCTCCGCCAGCAATTTCACGCATTAATTCCGTAGCGCGGAGCGACGCTCGCAAAATCATGTCCGGATCCACGCCGCGCTCGAATCGATAACTTGCATCGCTTTGCAGATTCAAATCGCGCGCCGTCCGGCGAATACTTGCTGGCAAAAAATAAGCGGCCTCGAGCAAAATATTTTTTGTCGAATCGGTCACACCCGTTTCTTCGCCACCCATCACGCCGCCGATTCCAACGGCACGTTCCTGATCAGCGACAACACAATTGTCCGGCTTAAGCGTGTAGGTCCTTCCATCCAGCGCAAGAAACTTCTCGCCGTCACGTGCGAGCCGCACATTGATGCCGCCCTTCAATTTATCGGAGTCGAACGCGTGCGTAGGTTGGCCGAGTTCGAGCATCACGAAATTGGAGATGTCGACGATGTTGTTGATTGAGCGAATGCCGACGCTCTCAAGCTTCGCGCGCAACCACTGTGGGCTCGGACCCACGTTTACGTTGTCGATCTTGCGCAGCGAGAAAAACGGACATTCGCGTGTCGCCGCGATGGTTACGCCGGATTTTTAATCGCGATGTTCGCCTCGGCTGGCGTTCCCTTGGCAGCCGATTGCCGCTACAAGCGCCGCAATTTCGCGGGCAAGACCAAAATGGCTCAGCAAATCGCCGCGGTTCGGCGTAATCTCGACGTCCAGGATCGTATCTGCGGGAAAAAGATCGGCAATTGGCGCACCGACTTTTGCATCGGGCGACAAGATCAACAGACCGGAGGCATCTTCGCCAAGACCGAGCTCGATCGGGCTGCAAAGCATTCCTTCGGATTCGACGCCGCGAAGCTTACTCTTTCGAATTTCCATGCCATTAGGCAGCTTCGCGCCCGGAAACGCGAGCGGAACTTTGTCGCCGACTTTGTAATTCGTGGCGCCGCAAACGATCTGGCGTTTCGTGCCGCTGCCGTCGTCCACCTCGCAAACTGTGAGCCGATCAGCATTCGGATGGCGCGACGATGCTGTGATTTGCGAAACGATCACCTTGTCGATGTTCGTGCCGCGCGTCTCGATTTTTTTGGTTTCAATGCCGGCGCGAGTCAGCAATTCGGCGATCTCTTCGGGATTTTTTGGAAGATCGACAAATTCGCGCAGCCAATTAACGGAGAATTTCATTAATTCACGCGAACTGTTTCAAAAAGCGCAAATCGTTTTGTGCAAAGAGGCGGATATCTGGAATGTCGAACAGAACCATCGCCAGACGATCCATACCGAGACCGAATGCATAGCCGCTCCACTTTTCCGGATCGTAAGCGTTATCGCCGCGCTTTTTGTTGACCGCTTCGAAAACGGCCGGATGCACCATGCCGCAACCGGCTAGCTCGATCCATTGCTCGCCGCCCTTCAGAGCTTTTGATCGGACGTAAACTTCCAGACTTGGTTCGGTAAACGGGAAATAGTGCGGGCGAAATTGCACCTCAGTTTCGGCGCCAAAAAGTTCCCGCAGGAAAAAGTCGAGCTCGCCTTTTAAATCAGCGACGCTGACGTTTTCATCAACGTAAAGGCCCTCAATTTGATGAAACTGTGGACTGTGGGTTGCGTCGAGTTCATCGCGCCGATAGGCCGCACCTGACGCAATCACGCGCAGGGGTGGTAGCGTAGATTCCATCGCACGGATTTGCACCGTTGATGTGTGTGTTCGCAGAAGTCGCCCGTCGGGCAAATAAAAGGTGTCCTGCTCGTTTCGCGCAGGGTGGTCCGGCGGTGTGTTCAGAGCATCGAAACAGTAAAACTCGGTTTCCACATCGGGGCCTTCGGCGAGCGCAAACCCCATTCGTCGAAAAATCTGAATTCCACGCTCATGCATTTGATGAAGGGGATGCAGAGAACCAATCTCATGCGGCGTTCCCGGAAGGGAGATGTCGATTGTTGCAAGCGCATCCGATTCCTTTTCGGCACGGACTTTTTCTCCGCGTTGGTCGAGCGCTGCGGTAACGGCGTTGCGCGCTTCATTGAGCAACTTACCGACGACTGGACGCTCATCTTTGGCGAGGGCTTTCATCCGCTCGCCCCATTCGGAGATGCTGCCGCTTTTGCCGAGATACTTTACTCGCGCGGCTTCGATCGCTTGTTCGTCGCGCGCCTGGCTGATTTCGCGCAGGGCGTCGTCGCGCAGTTGTTCCAGCGGATGCATGGATTTCGTGAATCGTTAAATCGTTACATCGTTAAATCGGGAAATCGAATCTCGATTCACGAATCTCGATTCACGAATCACGCCGCCTTCTTTTTCGATTTCGCTTTGTCTTCCAGCGCGCTCTTCGCTTGATCGACAATCGATTTGAATGTCGCTTCGTCGGTGACTGCGAGGTCGGCGAGAATTTTGCGGTCCAGTCCGATACCGGCAGCTTTGAGTCCTTCGGCCAGGCGGCTGTAAGTCATGCCGTTCGCGCGTGCGGCGGCATTGAGACGTTGGATCCAAAGATAACGAAATGTGCGCTTGCGCGTTTTGCGGTCGCGATACGCCCAATACTGCGCCTTCATGACGGCGTCCTTGGCGTAACGAAAAAGTTTTGAACGGCGACCGCGGTAGCCCTTCGCCTTTTTCAGCATTCGTTTCCGGCGCGCACGGCTTGCCGGGGCGTTTGTAGCTCTTGGCATGTTTGTTTTGCCCCGGGAATAATTTCGGGGCTCCTCGTTCAGCGAGCTGTTGTTTTTTTATCGATCTTTCCAGCCTCGCTCACTGATTTACCCAGCTACTTCGACCAACTCACTGGCTTCTTCAGGTAATCGAACGTTCTGGACGCTCGCCTTCTCCTGTCTCCGTCGAATTAGTTGAAGTAGCTGGGCAGGCGGAGAGATCGCGGGCCGGAAATTAAATGCTGAACACAAAATGACAAACGCATTTTCAAATGACGAAGCTCGAATGACTAACGACGAAGGAACCCGAATGTTCAGCAGACCACGCGCGAGCAACGGAGGAGCTGTTTCGAATGCCAACGCAATTTGCCAGGAGTCTTGCAAGAACAGTCCTCAGCGACATCACTACGCCAGCAAAATTTTAGTGCGAAGCGTAAAAACGGCTTGACCCAACAAGAACCGCGCCTCAAAAAGGCCGCGGGCAATGCATGTCAACCGGCAGCCTCTTCTTCTTTTTCTTGTTCCGCTAACGATCACGTGGTCGATTGCGAACTGGCCTCAGAGCGCGCCGAGCGCCCTGTCGCCGAGCGAACCACGCGTCACGCGAGTAAACAACTCCGTGCAACTGCTGCAGCCGATGCGTCCGCCGCGCCCGGCGCGATTGAACGATCTTGTGGACCAGGAAACGGTTGTGCGAACTGGCAAGGACTCGCACGCGGAGCTGACTTTTTCAGACGAAACGGTTGTGCGGCTCGCAGCTAACACCGCCTTTAGTTTCAAAAACGGGACGCGGAATTTGAATTTGCCAGAGGGCGCAGTGCTAGTTCAAGCGCCAAAGAGCGCAAATGGCGCGACAATTCATGCGGCCAGCGTCACGGCTGCAATCACGGGGACAACCACGATGATCGAGTATCATTCCGGCGTTTATAAACTTCTGGTGTTGGAAGGCACCGGGCGATTGTATCGGCCTGGACACCTTGGCGATTCGGTGCTGGTGGCGCCAGGCCAAATGGTGATGGGCAACGCGAACGCGGCTGTGAGCGACCCGGTGAATTTCGATATTGCCGGTTTTGTGAAGACCAGCGGATTCATCACCGGTTTCCCGGCACTGCGCAGTGAGAAAATGATTTTGGCGGAAACCCAGAAGCAGCAACAAGAGAAATCCAAAAAGTCTTTGATCGAAACCAACCTTGTTATTTTCGGCGGCGGAACGCGCGTATCACTCGTTGGCCAGGCGCCCGCGACGAAACATCCAGCGCCAAACCCGAGTACGGAAGCGGCTCGCACAACGCAGTAGCGACCAAATATGAAAACATTCCTCCCCAAAACCTTTACCTGTAGATCGATCATCCTCTGGTGGATTCCGTTGTTTTTCGCTGCCGCCACACCATTGGCAGCCGCTACGCCACTGCAAGAAGCACGCGTCTCTCAGGTAATTCAGGACGTGCGATTGTTGGAAGCACATGCTGCGACTCGCCCAGCCGTGGTGAATGACAAAGTCACATTGCAGAGAGCCGTGCGCACAGGGAAGGAATCTCGTGCCGAACTGACTTTCACCGATCTCACTATTACACGGCTGGGCGCGAACACGATTTTCAGTCTTAAAGCGGGGGCTCGTGAAGTAGATCTGACAAGCGGCACGATCCTTCTTTCGGTGCCGAGTGGACGAGCCCCAGTCAAGGCCAACACTACAAGCGTCAGCGTTGCCGTTATGGGCGGTACCGCTCTTTTGGCGACCGGTCCGCCCACAAAATTCATGGTCCTCGAGGGGATCGGCACCTTTTATCCGAAAGGACACCCTGAAAAAGCTGTGACTGTGCACGGCGGCGAAATGGTGATGATGACCGCCGACAAGAAAGTCACGCAGCCGGAAAAATTTGATGTGAAACTCGTTCTCGAGACTTCGCCTTTAATTGTCGATTTTCCGCCGTTGACGAACTTGCCGTTAATTCTGACGGTGATGAACCAGCAGCTCGCGGAGCAGCAATTGGCTGGGGCAACCAGTCAGCCTCTTGCTAGGAACTTGATCGACGTCATCGACGTAACCGATCAAAACGCAAACGCGAACCCGGTTGTTTTAGTGAGCACTTCGAGCTCCACTCCAACTCCTCCGCCAATAACGCCCACACCGCCCCCACCTCCAAGCAAGTTTGGGACGCTATCGACGATCACGTCACCAAATCCGTACGTCATTACAACCGGGACGACCATTACCACCGATCCTTCGATCACCACAAATGGCGTCACCGGTTACGGTAAAATCTATCGCGGCTCGACTGATGATGGTGCCTTCACGCTGTGGGCTTTTGGTTCCACTTCAGCCTTCGACACTGCCTTGGGAATCGATGATGTTTTCTTTGCCGACGCGAACCATTTGCCGATCGCCGTTTTTAAATTTCAAAGTCTATCGCTCACCGGTAATCCGACCATTGACCTCAGCAATGGCGGCGTTACAAAGCTTGGTTTAATCGGTGTGGACGGCATCACCTCCGGCCCACCCGGCGGCACCTTGACTTTCACGGGACTTGACCTGCTGGTGCTAGCCACTGTTAACGGTTCGATTAATCTCACGTCGGACCTCTCGTTTCAGGATCTCAGCGAGCTTGCCATGTATGCGCGCGGGGCTGGCTCCGACCTCATTCTTGATTCCCCCATTTCCAACATTGGGATTCTCGAGCTTGCTGCGGAAGGCTCGATTGAGCTTACCAACCCCGGCACGATGAGCGTCGGCGAATTCGACGCGACTGCCGGAAACAATCTCACGCTGCAGGTTGGATCCCTCTTACTCGATGGCAAGGTGAGACTAAACACACTCGTGTTGCCCGGCACCACAGTCGCCACCGGAGCGAATCTCACGCTCAACGCCACGGGCGACTACACGAACAGTTCGGCTACTGAGTTCTCGCGCTTGCAGGTCGCAAACCAGGGCCACGTCGGCACCGGTGGAAATATTTCTGCGGACATTGGGGGCGATCTGACCAGTACAGGATCTGCCGGCGATTTCGATCTCGTCGTTCAGAATACAAACGGTCAGATCGACAACGGCGGCAATATAGGACTGACGGTGAATGGCAGTATCTCAACGGGCGGAGCGTTGAATCTCCTCGTTGAGAACTATGACGAAACGGCCAGCCCAGCCGGCCACATCGGCACGGGCGGGAACCTTTCTCTTACGACGGGAGGAGACCTCACCGCCGACTTTGCTAGTATCGCCATCAACAATCGCGGCGGCGGTGTCATCGATTCTGGCGTCAATCTCACAATCAATGTTGGTGGCGCTCTCACCACTCTAGAGAATGGGCCGGATTTTCTTGGGAATGAGTCCAGTCTCTCGATTGCAATCTCGAGTCGATACGATGACACGTTCGGCAACACCACCCAATCGTTCATTGGCGGCGACGCTACTCTTCTTTTCCATTCCGACAGCGCCTCAATCGGTGGAATCTTGTCTGTAGCCATCAGTGACAGAGGTGGCACCATCGACGGGAACGCTCTTCTGAACTTTAGCGTCACGCACGACTTGACCGTTCAAGGTGCCGACAACATAAATTTTCAAGGTGGTGCCGCCGCGGCCTGGCAGATCCTGAACGACGACGGTCCGCCGGGCGGCGGCGTCGTGAGCCCCTTCGGTGGAACGATCCATGGAAACGCCAATCTCCTGCTCAGCGCGACGAATCTGACCCTCACCGCAGGTTCTTTGGAAGTTGATATTCTCAACCGCAACGCTGGCGTAAGCGGCCCCGGCGGAACAATCGATTCGGATGCGAACATCACATTCACCCTAACCGGAAACCTCACTACCCATGGAGCCGCATTCTTCGGTATCTTAAATCAGCTACAACCTGGAGGCACCACCGGCGGCACAATCGGTGGGGATGCCACGATTACCGTCACTGCCGCAAATATTTCTACCGGTCTCGACTCTTTTGGCTCATCTCTCGATGGTTTGATCAATAACGCGACGGGAAACATCGGTGGCAACGCGACCGTGAATGTTGACGTGACAAACGATATCACTGCTCAGGGCCCCGCGAACTTTCAAATCCTAAACAATGACGGTGGCCACATCGGCGGCAACGCAAATATTCTCGTCACGACCGGTGCCGGTGGCGATCTCACGGCGAATTCGATTTTTGCCTTCGTGAACAATCACAACGCCGGCACGATCGATTCGGGCTCCAATATTACCTTCGACATTGGCGGCGCTCTCACCACTACTGGCGATGCAACCTTTGGCATCTCCAATCTCAACGACGGTAATGGCGGAGGGACGATAGGTTCGCTTGCCACTGTTGACCTGAATGCGGCCAGTATTTCGGTCGGCGGCTTTTTTCAGACTTTTGTCAGTACGAACGGTGGCGGGAGTATCCAAGGAGATGCCATTAACACCGTCGTAGCGAGCGGCGACCTGACGGCCCAGCAGGGGATCTTGCTGAGTATTCCCGACACAATTTTCGGCAGCACTGGCAACTTTACGGGCGGACGAATCGATGGGGACGCAATTGTCACTCTGAATGCACAGAACATTACCACCCCATCCACCAATTCAGGAATTCCCGGGACGGACGTAATGGCTATCGAGGCCTCCATTTACCCAAATGCCAGCGGCACGGTCGGGGGGAATGCCATCGTCGACGTATCTGCCTCTCAGAATATCAGCGCGCCTGGCAGCGTCTTGTTCTGGATAGCCAACGGCAATTATTTGGACTTGGGCGGCGGAACGATTGGAGGAGATGCGACAGTCAATGTGAGCGCATCCAATATTTCCACAGGCGACTTGTTTACTCAGATTCTAAATTACGGCGGCGCGTCCATCGGCGGCGATGCCGCAATCAACGTAACTGCCGATACGCTATCAGTCGGTGGCAGCCTCGATTCTACGATCGACAACAGCAGTAGTGGAATGATCGGCGGGAACGCTACCATCAACATGAACGTTTCCGGCAGTGCTACGGTGACCAATGACGCCACGGTTGCGATCTACGGCAGCGACGGAGCGGTCGGGGGCGCGGCCATCAATGTTAATGGCGGCAATTACAATGTCGGCGGGACGTTCCTTTCATACATCGACGGCGACGGCACGATCACATTCAATAACGCCACCGCTCATGCAGATGTGCTCAAAGCTGGCGTATTTGGCGCTAACGGCGCGCTCAATATCGGCGGCGGTATGCTTTCGGCTGATACGAGATTGGAACTTTATGCGCCAGGTAGCAACGGCCAGCTCAATTTCCTTTCCAACGTCACGCTCGGCGGCAACAGCGCGAAGATTCTGGCTGCTAATTCAGTCACCATTTTTAACAATGTCGTGGTCACGATCGGCGGCCCAACTCCGGCCGAGGTCTATACCAACAATGCCAATTACACCGGCTTCGGCGGCAACGGCACGACCACCGGCACGTTTGCGGGGGCCGGTGCGAATAATCCGCTGCCGCTAAACCAAGCCCCGCCGTTTGGTCCTGGGGCCCGTACCGTCAGAAACGGCGGCACATTTAACGTCAACAACACGGCGGAGTTGCTGGCTCTGCTCGATGGAGCTGGCGTCGGTCCTGACGGGAGGATCACGATCCGCGATTCAAAGAGCGCCCGTAATTTGAGAGATCTCAGCCGAATAAATATCAATCGTCTCTCGAGACTAGAACATCAACTGGCCATCCAGCGGATGCACGACCGCGGCATTACGCGGGTTGGTGGCGGCAAGCTGGCGGCTGCTCAATGATCGCTGGCTGGAGATTCCTTACATGCAAATACGAATAGCTAACCAGATGAACCGCTCGATGCGGGGGATCAACCACTTTGAGCAGGAGTCACTCTCGTGAAGCTTCGCCTTTGTGGGCCCTGGGCTGGCTTCTTCGCGATTGCGTGCATGTTCTGTTTCCTGACGGCCAACGACGGTTCGGCGCAGACTGCGAACCAGGCGCAATTAACGCGCGAACAGGCACCATCGCCATTTGCCCCAACTGTCCCTTCGAGTGCCGTCGGAGGCGGCCCTGTCGTTGCCGCTCCTGGCGACGCTGATCTCGGCGAGCAGCAGATTCTCAAGCACGTCGATGAATATCAACCGTTTACCATCTCAGCGGGGATGCCGTTTTACTGGACATCAAATGTGGCGCTGACCTCAAGTGGGGAGCAGAGCGATTTTGTCTTGGCGCCAGCTGCTGCTGCGTTTTACGAACCGCGGATTACTAGCAAGTTGTACGGACTGATCGATGTGCGGGAGCAGCTATTTTATTACGACCGGTTCGATAGCTTCAATTTCGGAAGTTTTGATTTTGAAGTGGGCTTCAGATATCTCGTGCCGCAGTGGCACAATCTGCTTTTGCGGGTTGAGTACCGATTACAACCGGCTCACCGAGAAAAACAGTTTTGCAGCCTTCTTTCAAAACCATGCCTTCATCATAAATGCGGAGATTCCGTTTCGCTTTGGCCGCGCTCAAACGCTCTCTTTGGGCGCAGACGCAAATATTAGCGTCGCTGCCACCGAATCCCATCAGCCGCCAAACATCAATGCGATTTCAGCGCAGCGAAGCGATTATGCAGTTTATCTTGGTTATTCGGCGACTTTGACTCGTTCCTTTTTCATCAACGCAGTTGGTACGGTGGTGGTGCGGCAGTATTACGAGGGGGGTCGCGATGACATCAGCGAAATTCTTGCGCTTACCGCGAATTATCGCGTGAATAAATATCTTACGGTTAGCGCCGTAAGTACGTTGGCAGCAAGCCAATCGAACCAGAGCGTTTTCGATTACAACGTGGCCAATCTCGGCGGCGCGGTAGCCCTCTCGGTGAAGTTTTAGAAAGACTTGTACTCAGAGGAGCTTCGTCTGAACCAAACGTTGAACGTGGCGGTGCATTTCGTACAAATTGATTGCGCGCGCAAAGTCGCGTTGCACACGGAGCAAGAGTGTCCATTTCGTGGGCTTTGAACCGGACGAAATGGCAACGATGGCAAACATCGACATCGACTCCGACGTTTTCGGACAATGTGACTTCTCGAATGGGTTTTCTGCGTGAGGGGAAGAGGCACCCGCTTTTTCCTTCATCGCTCATTGCATGAAGTCAGAGCGGGTTGATCGACTCCGGGGTGAAAGTGTGACGCATCAGTTCAACAACGGCCAAACACGCGAACGCCGCGATTCTCGCAAGCCCCCGAAACGCCATCCGGCGCGCGAACTTCTTTTAGCGGCACGTTACACCGCGGATAAAAGAGCTCGGGGCTATTACCCATATTTATTTCCCCAAGATTTCAAAATTCACGGTCCGATAGCCAGAGAAAATCTAGGGCGCGCGCTCGGCGAGTCAGGCCTTATCATTCTTGCGCAATAAATCGGCGGAACGCCATGTTCAAATCGCCACGGTTTGGTATACTTGCGCGCACATGCCCTGGCTTGGTCGTCATCGGTTGTTGGTCCTGGCGTTGATTTGCTTTTTTTGGACGGGTCTGATCTTTGTTGGGCATTTTTTCCCAAGTGCCCCGTTTATTTCGGTGCCGTGGCGCGGGGAACAGAGCTTTGAAGATTTGCTTCGACGCGAGGGCCGGAAGACCACGCCACCGCGCGATTTCGTTTTCCTGGGGATCGATCAAAGCACGTTGCAGTTGCCGCCATTTACCGCGGAAGAACTTGCGGGAAACCGCGCGCTTCAACTCATGACCGAGCGGCCGTTCCCATGGTCGCGCGAAGTTTGGGCGCTTTTGCTCGATAAGCTCTTTGCAGCCGGCGCGCGTCTTGTCATGTTTGATTTAATGTTGAATCCGCCTAACGAGGGCGACCCGGCATTTCACGCCGCGCTCGATCGTTACCGCGACAAAGTGGTAGTCGGCGCGAATTTCGACTTCAGAGAAAACAACGTGCAGATGATTACGCCAAATGATGTACTGATTCCGCCGCCGCAATTGGAAGATAATCGGGTTGGTTACGTGAATTTCTGGCCGGATCCAATGGACGGAATAACTCGAGCTGCGACGTATACGGTGACTGATCGGCAACTAGCCGGTTTACCGCCGGCACAAGGTGGAGAAGTTTACGAGTCTCTCTCTGCGCGCGCTCTCGAAAAGACCGGCCACGCGAATGACGTGCCGCGTGATTTTCAGAACCATATGATTCGGTTCACTGCGCCGGATGCATTCGCGCCGCGCCCGCTCTACGAGGTCTTTGATCCCAAACTCTGGCACGCGAATTACGATGAGGGGGCATTTTTCAAGGACAAGATCGTGATGGTCGGGGGGTCTGCGCAGGTGTGGCATGACGTCGTCGATACGCCAATGAGTCCCAACACACTGGGCCCGACGCTGCATTTCCAAGCGATGGCCGCTGCGCTCGGGCACGAGTTTTTGCGGCCAACCCCGTGGAAGATTGGCCTGGTGCTTGTATGCGCGGGAGGTCTCGTTGCATGGTTATTGGTCGGGTTCGTACGCAAACCGTTGATATGTGTTGGCGCCCTCGTAGCGGTAACCGCCACATACCTTGGAGTGGCACGATTGCTTTACGACAAGAGCGGCTTGCTGCTGCTCACGGTTCCGGTGCTATCGGCGCTCGTCCTCAGCGGATCGTTTTCGCTCGGGTTCGAATACTTCCTCGAACGGTTGGAGAAAGTGCGTACCCGGCGCACGCTGGAACGCTACGTTTCAAAAAATCTGGTCAAGGAAATTTTGGACAACCCGGACAGCTACTATAGCTCGCTGAAGGGCGTCCGCGTGCCTGTTACAATTCTGTTTTCGGATTTGATTGGTTTCACCACGCTGGCCGAGAAAGCCCACCCCGAAGCGTTGGTTACACAGCTCAATGAGTATCTCTCACGGATGACTTCCGTCATTTTCAGCAGTGGCGGAACACTCGACAAATTTATTGGCGACGCGATCATGGCCGTGTGGGGCAACGTGCGCAGTCTCGGCACGGCGCAGGACGCGAAAAATTGCGCGCTCGCGGCGTTGGGGATGCGACGGGAGCTGAGCCAGCTCAATCGACACTGGCGCGAGCAAGGCCGGATGGGATTGGGTATGGGCATTGGCGTGAATCACGGCGAAGTAATCGTCGGCAATATTGGTTCACAAGACCGAATGGATCCGACAGTCATAGGCGATGCGGTAAATCTGGCATCACGCCTGGAAGCTCTTACCCGAACTTATGGCGTGGACATGCTGGTTGGCGAATCGGTAGCCGCACTTGTGCGCGATGAAGTTTATCTACGTTCAGTGGCCCGCGTGCAGGTGAAAGGCAAAACGAAACCAGTGGACATTTTTACTTTCGTCGGTGCCCGAGGCGAAGACGTAAATTCGGAATTTTTGAAATGGCTGGAAACATACGAAGAGGCGCTGGATAAATTTCGCGCCCGCGATTTTATCGACGCGAAGATCCTGTTCTCGCGTTTCCTGGAATTTTATCCCGACGATGTGCTGGCGAAAATGTACCTCCAGCGCGCGCTCGAATATGAACAAGCTCCGCCAGATGCAGCGTGGGAAGCTGTGGAGGTCTTTCAGAAGAAATGATCGACAACGGATTGCACGGATAACACAGATTGATTTCTGATCTGTTTCCTCAACCATCCGTGAGATTCTGTGTAATCCGTGGTTTTCTTTTCTGCGCGGGCAGCGTAAACATCCCGCGTGAAAGACGCGCCAAAAAAATTTCATTTCCTTGGAATTTGCGGGACTGCGATGGGCGCGCTGGCCGTCGCGCTGCAGGAGCGCGGCTTCAAGGTGACCGGGTCAGACGAAAATGTTTACCCGCCGATGTCGAGCTTTCTCCAGGAAAAGGGGATCGCGCCCATGGAAGGCTATCGTGCAGAGAACATCCCATCGGATTCGGACGTCGTCGTGATTGGGAATGCCATGAAGCGCGGGAACCCGGAAGTGGAAGCCGTGCTGAATCGAAAACTGCTTTACTTGTCGTTGCCAGAGGTCCTGAGGAATTTTTTCTTGCGCGGTCGCCATAATTTGGTGGTCACCGGGACGCACGGTAAAACGACTACGACCGCGTTGCTTTCCTGGATCTTGGAGAAAGCCGGAGTCAAACCAGGTTACATGATTGGCGGCATTCCAAAAAACTTTGGCGAAGGCGCGCGACTAAACGACTCCAAATATTTCGTGATTGAGGGCGACGAATACGACACGGCGTTTTTCGATAAACGCTCCAAGTTCGTTCACTACCTCCCGGAGTTGGTAATCGTAAACAACATCGAATTCGATCACGCGGACATCTTCAACAATCTCGACGAGATCAAGCTCAGCTTTCGCCGCTTGCTCAATATCGTTCCTCAGAACGGCATGGTCGTGGTCAACGGCGACGATTCTAATTCCGTCGAGGTCGCTAAAGATTGCCTGGCGCAGATGGTTGAGGTCGGTTTTTCGAAAAACTGCGCTCAACGGATCAGGGATGTCACCTATTCGTCGGGCGGATCACGATTCAAACTGGGCGACGAGGTTTTCGAAATTCCGCTCGTTGGCGAATTCAATGTTCATAACGCCGCGATGGCGGCGACCGCGGCGCGTTTTTACGATGTGCCCACAGAGAAAATCGACAGCGCATTCAAAAGCTTCTCCGGAATCGCACGCCGGCAGGAGCTTCGGGGCGAAGAGCGTGGCGTGAAGGTGATTGACGATTTTGGTCATCATCCCACCGCGATCGCGTCCACGCTGCATGCGCTACGTCATCGTTATCGCGGACAGCGGCTCTGGGCCGTGTTCGAGCCACGCTCGAATACGACCCGGCGCGCGGTGTTTCAACAACAACTTCCTGAAGCGTTGAAACTAGCCGACGGCATTTTCATCTCGCAAGTGGCCCGCCTTGACCAGATCCCGGAAGATCAACGGTTGAAACCGGAGCGGGTCGTTGCCGCTATCGCCAAAGCGGGCCGGCCTGCATTTTATGAGCACGATTCAAATGCGATCGTAGATCGAATTATTCCGATGCTTCGGCCAAAAGACGTGATCGTGGTTTTCAGCAACGGTGGCTTCGACAATATCCACGAAAAGCTGCTCGCAAGGCTGCGCGCGTAACTCAGGCAGCCTGCGTTATCGGTCGAACGGACATCCTTGTCTGCAAGCTGGAAGCCGTCGTGATATCAGGCAAGGGTGCCTGAGTTACTGCGGCGGCGCCGCCGACGTGTGATCGTGAACGATGCGCCACCCCTCAGGCAGGCGCTTAAAGACGAGTGTGAACCGGCCATGCGGCTCGTCGGTTTCTCGCTTCAAGGCCCAACGACCGAGCACAACTGCTGCGTCAGGAGAGAGCATTGTGATTTCAAGATCGGAGAAGGCGAGCGTCCCCATCTTTGTCCGGTCAGAATATTTTTCGCGGTACCGCTCACGGACTGTGTCCCAACCGCGCCTGACTTGGTCCTCCGAAACAAAAACAGTCGATGCAGATCGCGCGTAGCCGTTCATAAATTCGTCGATATCGCCGCGGTTCCACGCGTCCTGCTGTGCGCGAAGCACCGACTGAATTTCCGCGGTTGCGTTCGATGGGTTTTGCGGGGCTGCGCCAACAACGGTCGCAGTCAGAATGCAGCAACTAATGGCCATCGCGTGGGCGAATCTTTTGTTTCTGGCAAGCGCGAGTATCGTTTGCAACGGTAGCGATCTCTTATAAACTAGCCCTCTCTGCCGCCTCGGGCCCATGCACTGAAGGACGGTTCCAGGTGAGGGAAATACATTGACGGGTCTCATAAATCTACTACGGTCGCCCATCCAGCAAAGTAAGACTGTGGACCGGCTTTTCTGTATCGCCACACTCGTGATTGTCAGCGCGATGGTGGCTTCTGCCCAGAGCGAATCGCAGCGCCGCCCAAGTGTTCCAGCCGTTAAGCCAGTTGAACCGCAGGCGCCGGCAGATTCACCTGCAGCTCCGCCGAACGCGCCAACCACTGTCCGGCTGCAATTTCCCAACAGCGACGTAGTCGACGTGTTGCATCTCTATGAGCAGCTCACCGGGAAGAAACTGGTGATGGATAACTTCGTGCAGGGCAAGGTGAACATTTTTATCGCCAAAGACGTATCGCGAGAGGAAGCCATCAAGATCATAGAGATGAGCATGGCGCTCAACGGGATTTCACTCGTTCCCGCTGGGCGCGACATCGTCGATGTCGTCGGGGCCGGCCAAAATCCGCGCAAAGCGCCTGTTCCCATCATCTCCGATCTGGCGGACATTCCGTCGGGTAACCCTGTTGTCAGCTTTTTGTTCCGGCTGCAATACGCCGATCCGCAGGAACTTCAGCAGGTTTTGATGGCGTATTTCCAAGGCAGCTCGGGCACCATCAACATTTTGGCCCTGCCTAAATCGTCCAGTCTCCTTGTGACACAGAATGCCGACATAATCCGGCAACTTGCCGGTGTGATTGAGCAGGTCGATGTGGCGCCGGCGGAAGTAGTGAGCGAGTTCATCAAGCTCGAGCGCGCCGACGCCGCCAAAGTGGTCGATATGCTCAAGGAAATTTTCGAAAAGGGAACTGAGACAACGGGCGGCCAGCCTGGGGTTCGTGGCGTGAAGGTCCCGGGAGGAGTGCCGCAGCCAGTGTCGGTTGAGGGAGGCGGTGGTCTTCTTTCCGAAGAATCAATCATCGTCGGGAAAATTAAGATTACTCCCGACATCCGCACGAACCGCATTCACGTCGTGACGCGGCCGATCAACATGCCTTTCATTCGGCAATTGATCCACGAATTTGATGCTAACGTCGAGTTTGCGAAGCCGGTCACACGCTATTTGCAATACATTTCCGCCGGCGACATTTTGCCGGTTCTTGTGCAGGCATTGACCGAACCGGGAACAGAACAAGGCGCCGGCGCTGGAGGAGCGGGAGGACTTCCGGGCGTTGGCTCGTCGCCTGGGCAAGGTCAAGCTCAACAGCGGCAGGGGGCGGGGCGGTACTTCGCCGCTGAACGCGTCCTATGGCGGCACTCAGAGCGGCACGGGCAGCACGCTTAATATTTCCGAAGAACTTTCCACTCAGCCTGTGGACACCGTGCCCAAGGCCGTCACCATCGGCAATTCGAAGCTTATCGCGGATCAACGCGCCAACTCAATCATTGTCCTTGGCAATCGCGAAGTGGTCATGAAGGTGGAAAAGATCCTCGACGAAATGGACGTCAAAGCCCCGCAGGTGTCGTTGAGCACGGTGATTGGGCAACTGACGCTTAACAACAACGAGGAATTCGGTGTCGATTGGTTCGCAAAGTACAACAAGAGATTCGTGGGCACCTCGCGTAACAATAGCGTCTTTACAACCAATGACCCGCGTTTCCCATCCCTGGTTCCTCCGTAGCCCCCGGCAGCAGCGTGCCGCCGATTGTCGGCAATGTTCTCGATCCGGCCAATCTGATCAACTTCAGCCAAATCATCCAAAACGTAGGCAACGGAACCAATATTTACGTGGCAGCCGGCAACGCCTTCGCGGCTATTGTGCATCTGCTGGAGGCGACGAATCGATTCAGAGTTATTTCTCGGCCAACCGTTTTCACCAGCAACAACAAAAAAGCTATCATCGCTTCCGGGCAGGAGGTTCCCGTCCCGGTAAATACCCTTACAACTATGCGAACGGTGCTGTGGTGATCAATGTGGCTTCGGTCTCTGCGAGCATCGAGTACAAGAAGGTCGTGCTCCAGCTTGAGGTTGTCCCGCTTATCAATTCCGAGAAGGAAGTGTCGCTCGATATTTTGCAAAAGATCGACAGCATCGTCCCGGGGGGCGACGTAAACATCAGCGGCAATCAGGTCCCGACCATCGATACGCGTTATATACGCACGAATGTTTCCGCAGGTAACGGATCGACGATTGTCCTCGGTGGACTAATTGAAGACCAAAAGCAGAAGAACTATCAAGGGTTTCCTTATCTCTCGCGCATACCCCTCATTGGCGCGGCCTTCCGTTCCACATCGAGTGGCAAGCAGCGTCGCGAATTAATCATTCTGATGTGTCCGGAGGTGACCTTGACGAAGCTGGATCTTTATCGACTGCGGCAGAAATGGGAGAACACCCATACACATTTTGGTCCGGAACTGGACCAGGCTGAGTGTCCAGACTGCCCGAAAGTGGAGACGAGCAAACAGATAAACTTACCGCCGCCGGACCTTCCAGCAGATAAAGACATGCATTAGCGCTCGCAATTATGAAACGAATAGCACTCGTTTTGATTGTCGGGTTAAGCGCAACCGTTGCGCAAGGCGACGAGTTTGACATTGTCGATTATGGCATTTTTCGATCCCTCGATCCTTTGGCTCAAAGAGACGAATGGGGGACCACTCATCAGACGCCTCATGTGAACGCGACCGATTTTGCGCCGCGATATTCCTGGCGATGGATTTACTACTTTAAGTGCCGCGACCAACTCGTTTTGGATCCGGCTTATGTTGGATCGATGCAAACGGCCTTGCGCAGGTTAGGCTACTATTGCGGACCAATCGACGGCGTGTTCACACCAGAAGTGAGCTACGCCATTGCACGGTTGCAAAAGAATTATTCGATGCGCGTGACCGGCACCCTTACCACCCCCGTGCGGCGGGCGCTACACATGCCGTGAGTCTTGCTGAATGAATGCAGCTCCAAGTCAGTCGCTGATTAATTTGCTTCTCGAAAGCGGTGTGTCTTCGAGCGAAGAGGCGGCGCAGTTGGCGACGAACCTCAACGGAGGTTCGTGGGTGAGTCAGGTGCTCGACTCCGGCAAAGTCGACGAACAGCGCTTCCTTGGAGCAATTGGGAATTTCTTCCGAGTTCCGATCGTCCCCATTGACGCGAAAAACATCGACCGCACGACCCTGGCGACGCTTCCAAGCCGTTTCGTCTTTCAACACCACATTTTGCCGATCGAGGCGAAGGAAAATTCAGTGGTGCTGGCAACGTACGATTTGTTCAATTCTATCGGCCGCCAGCTTGCAGTCCAGCTTCTGAAAAAACCGGCTGAATGGGTGCTCGTGCCGCGCGCGCAGCTTCTGCGCGCAATGAAAACGCTCTACGGCGTCGGCGCGGAAACTTTCGATGAGATCCTGAAAACCAGGGGCTCGATGGATGTGTTGGAGGACGTCGAGACCGCTATCGAACTGAACGCCGACGATCCCGAGGCGTCCGTGGTAAAGTTTGTCAACCAGATCATTCGCGAAGCGATCACGGAGCGTGCCACTGATATTCACGTCGAGCCGCTGGAAAACGATCTTCGTATTCGGTATCGAATCGACGGAATTTTACACGAAGTCGCGGTACCCCCGCAACTGCGGGTCCTGCAATCGGCCATTATCTCGCGATTGAAAGTGATGTCGCACATGGACATTGCCGAGCGTCGGCTTCCTCAGGATGGGCGGATGAATTTGCTCGCGAAAAACAATCAGGAGATCGACGTTCGGGTTTCGACCATTCCAACGGTTAACGGCGAATCCATCAGTTTGCGTTTGCTCAGTCGCGGTGAACAGCAATTCAATTTCGAGCGACTCGATTTAAGCGATAGGCAGGAGAAAATCATTCGGAATCTTCTTGCTCAACCGAACGGAATTATCCTCCTGACGGGTCCTACTGGCTGCGGAAAATCGACCTCGCTATATTGTTTTCTCAGCAGCATTAATTCGGTACAACGTCGCATCATTACAATTGAAGAACCTGTCGAATATCGAATCGCTGGTGTATCGCAAATCGACGTAAAGCCAGAGATCGATCTCACTTTCGCCAAAGGCCTGCGACACATTTTGCGCCAGGACCCGAACGTGGTAATGGTCGGGGAGATTCGCGATACTGAGACTGCGGACATTTCGATTCGCGCCGCGATGACGGGTCACCTTGTCTTCAGCACACTGCACACCAACGACGCCGTGGGCGGCATCACGCGTTTGCTCGACATGGACGTGGAACCGTTTCTGCTCGCGTCAGTGGTGAAGTCGTTCATCGCGCAACGACTGGTGCGCACAATTTGTCCGGATTGCGTCGAGATGGTCGATTATCCCCGCGATTATCTCGCGGAGATTAGTTTCCCTTTAAAGGAACTCGGCACTCGCTGCCGGCGCGGTGCCGGTTGTGATCAATGTCGCCATACCGGCTACCAAGGTCGCACAGCGATTTATGAGGTCTGCGTCATCACGGAGCCGCTGCGAAAGCTGATCATGCGGAGGCGTGACGGCAGCGCATTGAAGCAATGCGCTATTGCCGAAGGCATGGAGACGTTGCGGCAGGACGGCTGGCGGCGTGTATCCCAGGGCAGAACAACGATTGAAGAAGTTGTGCGCGTCACACAGACTGACGAAGTCATGGCTGAAACCACCGAAGAGGCCGAGCCGGTCGTTGCAGGCGAATCGCCCTAAACGCGCTAAGCGTGTTATTCGCCGCGTAATTCACGAATTGCTTTCGCGTAATCTTTTGAGTGAAAAATTGATGTGCCGGCGACGAGGACGTTCGCGCCGTTTTTCACTGAGATTCGGGCGGTTTCCGGAGTAACTCCCCCATCCACTTCGATGTCAATCTTGTGCTCCAGCGAGCGATTCCATGCTGCCGCGCGCCTGAGTTTTTCCATCTGATCAGCGCGGAACGGTTGGCCACCGAACCCGGGATGCACGGTCATGACGAGCAGCATGTCAAAGCTACCAAGAAATCGTTCGACTAGCTCGAGTGGTGTTTCGGGATTCAGCGTGAGGCCGGCGCGGCAACCACTATTTCGAATATGCTTCAGTGTTTGGCTGACGTCGTGTTTGGCTTCTGGTTCCACGTGAACAGTGATCGAGTTTGCGCCGGCTTTGACGAATCGCGGCACATAATGCTCGGCATGTTCGATCATGAGATGGACGTCGAGTGGCAAAGTCGTTTCTTTACGAACGAGCCGCACCACATCCGGCCCAAAGGAGATGTTATCCACAAAATGCCCGTCCATGATGTCGCAATGAATCCAGTCGGCCCCTGCAGCCTCGACGCGGTGGAGTTCCTCAGCGAGCCGCGAGAAATCTGCAGCCAGAATGGATGGAGCGACAATCACTTGTGCCATGGCGTGATGGAGTAATGGAGTACTGAAGTGATGGCAAGCCGCTCCACAACACTTGAATACTCCGTCTCCAATAGAATACGCTTGACGGCGGCTTGCGCCTTCTCATGTTACGGCGTTCCAGCCGGCCGAATCGCGCCGCGTGAGGGATCTACTGGATCCGGCTCAGACGCGTGAACGCATTTCTTTCGAGCTGAACAGTGCGGCTAATAAATAATTCATGTTCAACGGAATTTTCGGCTGGCTATCCAGTGATATCGGGATTGATCTCGGCACAGCGAACACTCTTGTTTACGTAAAGGATCAGGGAATCGTTTTACGTGAGCCATCGGTCGTAGCAGTGCAGGCCGGGACAAACCGCGTGTTGGCCGTCGGTGACGAAGCCAAGCGCATGCTCGGTCGCACGCCGGCGAATATTGTCGCGGTGCGTCCGCTTAAGGACGGCGTAATTGCCGATTTCGAGGTCACCGAGGCGATGTTACGGCACTTCATCACCAAGGTGCATAATCGCCGCGTGCGGGTGCGACCGCGCGTGGTTATTGCCGTTCCCTCTGGAATCACAGAAGTAGAAAAGCGCGCAGTGCGTGAATCGGCCACGCATGCGGGCGCACGCGAAGTTTATTTGATCGAAGAGCCCATGGCTGCGGCTATCGGCGTAGGGCTTCCGGTTCAGGACCCCGCCGGCAACATGATTATCGATATTGGCGGCGGAACAACAGAGGTCGCGATCATTTCGCTTTCCGGGATTGTGTTTAGCCGGAGTGTGCGTGTAGCGGGCGATGAATTGGACGAGGCGATCGTGCAATACATGAAACGCGCCTATAACTTGATGGTCGGCGAGCGCACAGCCGAGGAGATTAAAATCAAAATCGGCTCGGCGTATCCGAGTGAAAAGGAAACGAGTGTCGAAGTCAAAGGGCGCGATCTGGTGGCCGGTTTGCCAAAGACGCTCATGATTACTTCGCAAGAAGTGCGCGAAGCTTTACTCGAACCGATCTCGACGATTGTCGATTCGGTGCGCATTACCCTGGAGCGGTGCCCTCCCGAGCTTTCGGCGGATCTGGTCGATCGGGGGCTGGTGCTGGCAGGCGGTGGCGCGTTACTGCGCGGTTTCGACAAACTTTTGAGCGAGGAAACAGGGTTGCCTGTCCACGTAGCTGAAGATCCACTCAGCGCAGTGGCAGAGGGGACAGGCAAATGCCTCAATGAACTTAAGTTTTTGCGTCAGGTGGCCTCGGCGGATCGCCAGTGGCGCTAGGAGCAATCGCGGATTGGCGATTTCCGAGTGCGGATTGATTGGCCTTCTCCGGCTGAGATCGATCTTTTTTAAGCTGCAGTCCACGGGAAGGTCATCCGGCATGGCGGGCAATCCGCAATTGCGATGAGCCGCACGAACCTTATCGCGTTGCTGATTTTCGGCGCTATCCTGGGATATCTTCTCAGCTTTAGTCCGGAAACTACGCAGAAGTTCAAGTCTGGTGTGTATGGGCTGCTGGCGCCGTTTCTGACTGGTGGGTCGGGAATCAAGAAGCAGATCACTTCAGTGCGGTCAGGTTTAAAGTCGCTTGATCAGTTGGAGCACGAAAACGCTGCACTGCAGGTGGAAAACCGAGATCTGCGCGCAACCAATCAAGGCTTGCGCGGCGTTGAGCACGAGGTAAATCGTCTGCGCCATTCCCTGAATTATCGCGAGCGCTCTGCCTTTAAGTTAGTCGCAGCTGAAGTGATCGCACGCGATTCCTCTAGCTGGTGGCGAACGGTTACCATCAACCGCGGCAAGAGAGATGCCGTCGAAACGGACATGCCCGTGGTGACCGATGTAGGTCTGGTGGGAAAAACGACCACCGTAAGCGACACAATCTCAGTCGTCTTGTTGATTTCCGATGAAAACTGCCGCGTGGCAGTGTCAGTGGAAGGCAGCCGCGAACAGGGCATCGTTTCCGGCGAGCGCGTGACTGGCGGACTCACCCCGCAGTTGGACCTGAATTTCTTGTCAAAACAGGCTGACCTGAAGCCGGGGCAGAAAGTTTACACTTCCGGCGTAGGAGGTGTTTTCCCGTCGGGTTTGCTCATTGGAGCTGTAAAGACTTTTCGCGTCCGCGAACTGGATGGACAGGCGCAAATCACCCCCGCTGTTGATCTGTCTCACCTTGAGGACGTATTCGTTATAACTGGCAGAAGATGATTTTTTTCGGTTGTCTATTAGTAGTGGTTCTACTGGCGCAGATCGTCGAGCTCTTCATTCCGGCGCTGCCGTGGCTCTACAATGCCCATGTCTATATTGTGCCTGTCATTGTTTTTTACGGCGCCATGGCATTGCCGTTTCCCTTAATGCTCGCCTTGGCCTTCTTTGCTGGGATTTTACTCGATGCGCTTACTGTTCAAGTGATCGGGGGCAAGGTTGAAATCTCAGCCGGATCATCGATACTCCTCTACGGTGTGCTGGCAGGAATAATGCATGGCCTGCGGCCGCTCTTTGCCCGCGGCCGATGGGAAGTGCACTGTATCCTGAGTGGCGTTTTCACCTCGCTAATAGTTCTCGCACAATATCTCATGATCACTTTTCGCCGCGGCTCGCTTGTTTTTACTCCTGAAATTTGGTGGCAGATCGGGGGACCCGGTCTCATCGCCATGGCGATCGCGCCGATCTTTTTCTGGGGCTTGCAATGGCTCGGACACATGACCGCCTATTCGTACGGTCCCGAAGGGGGGCAGGTGGAATGAGCAAACGCCGCTTGAGTTCGCGTCTACGCATCCAATTCCTTGGGCTTTTCATGCTGTTGGGCGTCGGCTCACTCGGTCTTCGACTTTGGTGGATCCAGGTGGCGCACGGCGTTGAATGGACAGCGCAGATTCGCGGCAGCTCGCAAGCCACTGTGCGGATTCCTTCCGTGCGCGGGGAGATCAAAGACCGCAACGGCCTTAGTCTCGTTCAAAACAGGGCCAGCTATGAGGTCGATTTCTATCTGCCAGAGATGGTCAAAGGTTACCGCGAACGGTTCGGTGCACCGCCGACGGCCGAATACCGGGCAACGATCAGTGGGATGCCGAAAGATCTAAAAGAGCCAGACATAATTAAGATTGTGAACAACGGCATCGTGCCGCGACTGAACGAGCTTGATCTGGCGCGTGACTACAATGCCGGGAAACTGCAGCGACATTTCCGCAACGATACGGAGGTCCCATTTTCCTACATCAAGGACATCGATTTCCCCACGGTGGCAAAGTTTGCCGAGCACGATGTGGGATTGCCCGGTGTTGATCTCGCCATTAAGCCAGTGCGCTCGTACGTGTACGGTGCGCTCGGTTCACATGTCCTCGGTTATGTCGGCGCACCGGATGACATCGATAAGGAGGACGCGAAGAAATTCACCTTCTATCAGGCGGACGTAGAAGGAAAATCGAACATCGAGAAAACGATGGATGAGTATTTGCGCGGCAAACCCGGCATTCGGTATTTGCGGCGGAATGCAAAGGGCACCATCGACGGGATCCTGCGGGAAGATCCGCCGCAACAGGGCGCCAATGTTTATCTGACCATCGACGCGCGGATCCAGGCGATCACCGAGGAAGCATTGCGATCAGTCGGACGCGGGGCTGCCGTGGTTGTCGATCCCAACAACGGTGAAATTCTCGCAATGGCCTCAGTACCTTCCTTCGATCCGAACACGTTTATCCCGAGCATCAAGGCGAAGGACTGGTCGGCGCTGCAAAAGGATGAAGCCAATCCCCTGATCAATCGAGCCGTGAGCGGGTTCCCACCCGGATCAACATTCAAGTTAATCACCTCGCTCGCTGGATTGCGTCGTGGCTTGGCGAAGCAGAAATTCACATGCAGCGGTGGCGTTCAGGTACGGCGATCATTATTTCCAATGCTGGGCGGCCGAAAAACATTACACGCATGGCACTCTCGCGCTGCCGGACGCGATCAAAGTATCGTGTAACGCTTTCTTTTATCAGTACGGTAACGCTGCAGGCATCGATTCGATCGACCGAGTAGGTGAGCTACTTGGGTTAGGGAAACCTTCTGGACTGAATCTAGCCGGTGAACAGCCTGGCGTGCTGCCAGGGCCGGACTGGATGCGGATTTATTATCCCCAGGAAAGATGGTCACAAGCGTACACGGCGAACGTTTCCATCGGGCAGGGCTACGATTTATGTACGCCTTTGCAAATGGCCATGGCTTATTCAGCAATCGCTAATCGTGGCATTTCTTATTACCCGCGCCTGGTGAAAAAGGTAATCAATCAGGACGGCACGCCAGCGTTGGACGACGACGGAAAGATTGCCGTGCCCGACCAGCCCAAAGTGCATGCCGATTTCCGTACCGAGATCTCACCCGCGGATATCGAATTGGAGCGACGCGGATTTTGGAATGTCGTGAACGCAGATGGTGGAACAGGAGGCCGCGCTCGTTTGAGCAACGTGCAGGTAGCCGGAAAGACCGGCACCGCACAGGCGAAATATCGAGGCAGGGAAGATACGATTTCCTGGTTCGTTTGCTGGGCGCCCTTCGACAATCCAAAATATACCGTCGCAGTGATGGTCCAGGGTGGCGAGCACGGCGGCAGCGTCGCGTGTCCGATCGCCGCGCGGATCATGGAACGCTCCCTGGCTATGGACGAAGGGAAGTTCGAAGCGCAGGTCGCGTGGCTTCCTCCCGCGCGAAAGGCTAATCCATTCCAAATGATCAAGGAAGTGAGTTTTCGCGATTCGGGAATAAACCCTGGTGGCGGTGACGACGAGAATGCCAACGCCTCGCAAGGTGCAGATGTGCAAATGGCAAGCGCGGGGGGTGACCCTGACGTTGAACCCGAGGCAGATTCACAGGGGAAAGTAGCGCGGCGAGCGGTTCCCACTGCTCGCGCGGTCCCAGTTGCGGCGCCCCCGCGTCCACGCAACTTTTTTGAGCGGCTTTTCGGGGCTAAGCGCCAGCCTGCACCGCCTCCACCGCCGCCCGGCCGCAAACGCGGAACAACACGATGAACCCCCGGTCAGAATTGTTATTGCAGTTCGCATCGGCAGTTCGGCCGATGATCGGGCAACCCCTTCAATTTTATGATAGACAAGGTACCAAAGATTTTGGGTCTTCCCTCACGCAAGACCGGCAACAAGCTCATATTGAGCGTGGAGAAACTCGAGACCCGTGTGGCTTTGCTCGAGGGCGGCCGGCTTGAAGAATACAGCGTTGAGCGTAAAAGCTCGCGCAACATTGTAGGCAGCGTTTACAAGGGTAAGGTCAAAAACATCGAGATGGGTTTGAAGGCGATGTTTGTTGACATCGGCTTCGAAAAAAACGCGTTCCTCCATTTTTGGGACGCCATTCCCGCAGCGCTCGACAGCGGCGTCGAAGAAATCGACAGGCGCGCGAGCAAGCGCCCGCGAAAGCGGATTACGGTAAAAGACATACCGAGCATCTACCCCGTTGGTTCGGACGTGATCGTGCAGGTTACCAAAGGGCCAATCGGCACCAAGGGCCCTCGGGTCACAACCAATCTGAGTTTTGCCGGGCGATACCTGGTTCTGATGCCGTTCAGCGATCGCAGCGGTATCTCGCGCAAAATCGAAGCGCCAAAAGAACGCGAGCGACTGCGCAAGGTTCTGCGTCAGCTGGAGATTCCTGACGGCGTCGGCGTTATTCTTCGTACAGTAGGAGAAGGTCAGCGCGCCAGGTATTTTGTGCGCGATCTACGAGTGCTTCTCGACCAATGGGCCAAAGTTGATCAAGCCATTCGGGACAATCCGGCCCCGTGCCGCTTGTTTGAAGAACCCGATTTGGTCGAACGAACCGTGCGCGATTTTCTCACCGAAGAGATCAATGAGATCCTTTGCGACGACCAGGTGGCAACGGATCGGATGATCGACATGGTCGGGCAAATCTCACGGCGCGCACGAAATCGTGTTCGCTGCTATGACGGAGCGACGCCGATTTTTGAGACTCACGGCGTGCAGAAGCAGATCGACGACGCATTTCATCGCCAGGTCTGGTTGAAGTGTGGTGGCTACATTGTCATCGACGAGACTGAAGCGCTGGTGGCGGTCGATGTGAACACCGGACGCAACAAAGGGGGCCGCGACGTCGAAAAGACAATCCTGCAAACCAACCTGGAAGCGGCCGACGAGATCGCACGGCAACTTCGGCTACGCAATATTGGGGGCTTGATCATTGCTGATTTCATCGACATGAAAAGCCGCAAGGACCAGCAGGGTGTTTATGCATTGATGAGGGAACGACTCAAGCGTGACAAAGCGAGAACGCATGTGCTTCCTATTTCGCAGCTCGGCCTGATGGAGATGACGCGGCAGAGAGCGCAGGAAAGCCTCAGCGATACTATCTATGAAAATTGTCCTTACTGTGGCGGACGGGGCGTGGTAAAAACGACTATGACCACGAGCGTGGAATTACACAGAACGCTCAATACAGTGATGCGCAAATATCAGGACTCGATTCACGATATTCGGGTAATTCTGAACCCTGATGTCTTGAAGCGATTGAAAGAGGAAGATGAAGAGTTGCTCGTGGAACTGGAGCGCCGTTACGCCGGTCGTCTAATGTTTCGCGGCGACCCAGCGTTTCATCACGAAAAGTTTGTCGTTACCGATGCGAATAGCGGGGCAGAACTGAAGCCCTGAGCCAGTGGCACTCGTCAAAAAAGCTTGCAATTTCCGATGCTGCGGCTCACACTCACGGCATCAAAGCACGGCACGGAAGTCGTTTACCGACTGGGGCGGTGCGAAGCTTGGAAGGACTTAACCAAAAGGAGAGACACGTGAAAAAGCTGCTGTCGTGGCTGGTGGGCGTCAGTTTATTCGCTTCAGCGGCCTTTGGTGGTGATGGCTATTCAGGGAAGGAAATGAAGCAGGTTGCTCCACCACCTTGTCCTGAATGGTACGCAGACAGAGAATTTAACGTCGGCCTCTGGGGTAGTTACATCTTCACCGGGAATAGCTGGGCGAATGACAGCTATCTTGAGAGCGACCATGCCTGGGGCGGTGGCATCGACTTGAAGTACTTCTTCATGCGTTACGTCGGAGTTGGCATTGAAGGCTGGGCCGTGGATGCACGCCAGGCCCGCGAAAATATTTTCGCCGATTTTAGCGACGGCATCTTTGATCGTAGTGTTCAGCACGAAAGCAACGCAATCGGAGCTGTCCTTGGCACGCTAACCCTTCGCTATCCAATTCCGTGTACGCGTTTCGCTCCGTATATTTTTGGCGGCGGCGGCGGGATATTTGGCGGCGGGCAAAAACGCATTGACCAGCGATTTATTGAATCGGGAGAGGGCTTCGATATTGTCCAGACGACCGGTCACACAGACAGCGAAGCTCGAGGAATTGGTCAGGTCGGCGGTGGCCTTGAAATTCGGTTTACGCCGCATATCGGCTGGGTGAGCGATTTCAGCTGGAATTTTGTGGACGGGCCGAATAACAACTTCGGCATGGTTCGCACCGGCGTGAATTTCGCCTTTTGACCATCAATTGACAGATTTCAGACTGCGGCGTCCGGTAAGCACGCGACGCCGCTTTTTTGTCGTGTCGGTCTGCGATTGCCGTTTGCGCACGCTGGATGCGCCATGAAATTATCCTGATGTCATTCGTCCAGACATTGAACAATTTGGCTTTGAAAAAATCGGAGCTGGTTCACCGCTTCGAGCAATTGATTGCTCCAAAGTCCAATCAGGCGCTGGAAGCGATGGCGCAAAGTTCCCGCGCGCTCACACTGCAAAATTTTGGACGCACGATGCGCCTGTTCGCGCCGTTATATCTCTCCAATGAATGCATCAACAATTGTCAATATTGCGGTTTCTCGCGGGACAATCCGATACTGCGCGTGACGCTTGATGTCGATGAAGTCGTTGCTGAAGCGCAGCATCTGGCGCGTCAGGGCTTTCGCCAGATCCTTTTGGTTGCGGGCGAGCACCCAAAATTTGTGAGTGGCAATTATCTTACCGAATGCGTGCGCTCTCTCTTATCCGATTTTTCGTCGATTTCGATCGAGGTTGGTCCGATGGATACTGGGGATTATGCACCTGTCGTTGAGGCTGGTGCGGAAGGCCTTGTGGTTTATCAGGAAACGTATAACCGCGCCGTCTATGCGGAAATGCACACCGCCGGGCCGAAACGCGATTTCGACTATCGGCTTGATTGCGCAGAGCGCGCATACGCGGCTGGTTTTCGTCGGCTCGGCATCGGGGCGCTGATCGGGTTGTCGCGCTGGCAGGATGAAGTGATTGCGCTCGCCGCGCACGTGGAACATTTATTCAAACACTGCTGGCAGGCGCAAATTACCGTAAGCGTGCCGCGGTTGCGTCCGGCAGCCGGCGGATTCCGTCCGCTCTCTGCGATGAGTGACCGCGAAGTTGTGCAATTGGTGTGCGCGTTACGAATTACGTTTCCGCAGGTGGGGATAGTGCTCAGCACGCGCGAGCGTGCGCCCCTTCGCGATGCGCTGGCCTCGATCGGAGTAACAATGATGAGCGCTGGCAGCCATACTGAGCCAGGCGGTTACACCCGCCAAGGACGCGAACATCTCCATCATACTGTCCGCGGTCGCATAGTCGCACCGGAATATGAGCGCGGCGAAGATCAACTCGCGACCGGCCAGTTCGAGATTAGTGACGAACGTTCTCCTGCCGAGATCGCCGCCGTCCTTCGCCGTTGCGGCATCGAACCGGTTTGGAAGGATTGGGACCGGGCCCTTTGCGACGCATGAGGATTTCACTCAACGGCGAAACAGCGGATACGCACGAAGCGAGAACGATCTTGGAGCTGGTCGATCGTTATCAATTGCCGTCGCAGTCGATTCTGGTTGAACACAACGGGCTCGCCGTTCATCGCCACGAATGGGCAGACCGCTCGCTAGCAGAGGGTGACCGCATCGAATTCATCCGCGTCGTCGCTGGCGGATAAACAAGGTAGATCAGACCGACGTACTGCTTTTCACGACCACGCGCATCCCGTCAGTTTGAATGACAATGACGGGTGTTAGCGGGGCAATGAATTCGCCTTCAGTGACGACGTCGACCAGGTGATCGGCGAAACGCGCTTTTCCGCTGGGTCGTAATACGGTGACTGCCGTGCCGTGCATTCCGGGCGCGAGCGCGAGTGTGGTTGAGAATTGTCGCGGCGTGCCTGCCAGCGATGGGCCGGGCGGATTTGAATCGATCAAGGCGAATCGCCGGTAAAAGTTCGTCCGCGGAAGATAACGCGCGAGGAGGGCGATCACGATGGATGCTCCCACAACCGCGATCAACATGTTGAGCAAAGGGATCGCTAGCATTTTGCCGGTCGGTAACAACGGTTGCTGCGGGTAACGATCAATCATTGTCCAGAGCAGCGACGCTATTATGAGAAACACACCGACCACGCCGAACACAATGGTACTGTGCGCGAAGAACAGTATCTCGATCAGCACTAGAAGCACTCCAAGAACGAAAAGCGCGACGACTTCCCAGCCAGCCAGCCCCGCGAGATAATGGCCGAAGAAAAAAAGCGCGAAGCAAATCGCAGCGATAACGCCCGGCCAAGTTGCCCCCGGAATCTTGAATTCCAAATACGCACCGAGAATTCCGCCGAGCAACAGTAGCGGCGCAAGCGCAGTGATCCAAAAGGCGATCTGCTCGAACCCGGTTGGCTCAATCCTGACAATCTGCCCTTTCAATCCGGCTTTTTTGGTCAGTTCGGCAATCGAATCGACGATCGCTTCCGCGAGTAGTTGCTTGCCGTTGATCTTTTCAGTAGCTTCCCGCGCATTGACAGTGAGAACTGCGCCTTTTGGATGGACGACGCGATTACCGATTTTTACTTCCTTGTCTTTGTTCACGAAGGCTTCAGCGAGATCGGGATTGTGGCCGTTCTTGATTGCCGAGCCACGGATTAACGCAGACCAATATGAGATAGTTTTTTCCTTTGCGGTGGCAGGAAGATCTTCGCCCGTCGAAAGGATCGGTGCAGCCGCGCCAATTGCGCTCACCGGCGCCATGTAAATGTGTTGCGTGGCAATAGCGATCAACGCGCCGGCCGATCCCGCGTTTGTATTGATAAATGTGTAGGTCGGGATGTTGATTTGATTCAGCGCAGTCACGATGTCGGTCGCTGTGTCCAAGCGACCGCCGTAAGTGTTCATGTCGAGCACGATCGCGGAAGCCTTGTTGTTGTCGGCCGTTTTTACCGCGCGCCGCAGGAATGCCAGCAGTGAGGGCGTAACTTCACCATGCAGCGGCACCACAACGACATCACGTTCATGAATTGCCTCGCGGGCATCGGCCGGAACGAGAGTCAGCAACGATAGCACGAGCCCACATACTGCTGTCATACCGAATGAAACAAAGCGAAATCGAAGAATGCCGCGGCGGTACTTTAAGGTCGTGCCAATGGGTTCATCGCCTTCGCTTGAGATGACTGACCGATCATTACTTCTGACGTTGAAACGCAGCCGCACTGCGTAAGTTTGCCATCGCTTTAGAACGCAAACGAGGCAAAAATAAGCACGGCGCGCATGGGAACGATCCCTTCGGAAACAATCGAACAAATCGCTGCTGCGAATGACATCGTCGAAGTGATCGGTTCGTATTTCCCGCTGAAACGCGCCGGAGCGAATTTCAAGGCGCTTTGCCCGTTTCATCAGGAAAAGACGCCTTCGTTCATGGTGAGCCCGAGCCGGCAGACATTTCACTGCTTCGGTTGCGGCGCTGGCGGCAGTGTCTTCCGGTTCGTAATGGAGTACGAGCACGTCGATTTTCCGTCAGCCGTGCGCAAACTCGGGGCACGCACCGGTATCACCATAGTCGAAACCCCTGGCGCTATGGAAGAAAATCAACAATACGAGACGCGCCGGAGGTTGCTGAAATTGCACGCCGAAGCCACGGAATGGTTCCGTGAAAATCTGATAAAGAGCGAAGTCGCAGAATCCGCGCGGAGATATTTAAAACGTCGGGGGATCACCGGAGAAATCGCGAAACGGTGGCAGCTTGGGTATGCCCCGGATGAATGGGACGCGTTTGGCGACTGGGCGCGCGCGCAAGGGTACGAGCAGCGTGATCTGCTCGCTAGCGGCCTACTTAAGACGAGAAACGAAAACGAACTACAGGGACGCCAAAGCGCGTACGATCGCTTCCGCGGCCGGGTCATGTTTCCAATTTGTAACGATATCGGCGAAGTGATTGCGTTCAGCGGTCGGCTGCTGAAAGATGAGGAAGGCGCAGCCAAATATCTGAACTCACCCGAAACGCCGCTTTTCCGAAAGGGTAATGTGCTTTTCGGGTTGCATCAGTCCAAACGGCCACTGATCGAAGCAAATTGTGCGATCGTCTGTGAAGGCCAGCTTGACTTGATCACCTTGTTTGAGGCCCAGATCAGGAATGTCGTTGCGCCACAGGGCACGGCGTTCACTGAAAATCAGGCGAGGATTCTCAGACGGTTTGTTGATGAAGTGGTTCTGTGTTTCGACTCGGACGCGGCGGGGGCAAAAGCGACCGAGCGTTCGCTCGATGCTCTGCTCCAAAATGACTTCGTTATTCGTGTGGTCGAGTTGCCGCAGGGCGAGGATCCGGATTCGCTGGTTCGCCGTGAGGGAAAGGAGCAATTCGAAAAACGCGTCGCGAACGCGCGCGACTTCTTCGACTACTGGACTGAGCGAGAGGCGGCCAATGTCGATCTTTCTTCGTCGGGAGCGAAGATCCAGGCGGCGCGAAGAATTGCGGGGTTCATTAGCCGCATTGGAAACGACGCAATGCGAAACGAGGTCATCTACAAAGCCGCCGCGCGTTTCGACTTGCCCGCGGCTGACCTGAAAAACCTTATGCCTAAGGTTTCAACGCGATCAACTGAATCCGTCCAGCGCGACATCGAAGCTGTTGCCTCACCGCAAAAGATTAAGCAACTCTGCATTCTCGCCCTTCGAGACTCAGAAGTGCGCAGCTTTTTGTTGGCACAACCGTGGAGGCAAATGTTAGCGAAAACACCAGGTACTGAGTTGCTGTTCCGCATACTCAATGCGGATGTGCGACCCGAAGACCCTGCCAGCATCGCCTCGTTTTTGGCTTCACTGGAACCCGAAGAGGAGGCCGCCGTGTCGAATTGGATTTCACCAAAAAGAATTCCTTATACCGATCGAGGTCTGGCCTACCAATGGTGGCAGAGCCTGACGGGAGAACCGCTCGAACGAGAATTAGAAGCACTTAAGAACAAAATACGGCTACCAAATTTAACTCCGGGTGAGGTCGTAAATTTGCAGAAACAAATTCTTGACCTGCAGGGACAACTCCACGAATTTCGACGACCCGCCGGCGGGGCCGACACCTAGTCGTCAACTGCCGCGTGGCAGGCCGAAAGCCTTAGTCCAAATCCTTAACCGAACAAACTTGGCCAGGCATTCGAAACGAAGGGGGAGCAGCCGACGGTCGTCGGTGCGACGGCTCAAAAATAACCACCACCGCCGCCCATCGAAGAGGCGTTTAAGTGCGCGTGGAAATCCCAGCAAGTATCCGCGACTTACTGGGCCGAAGGGCGCGCGCGTGAAGTCTTCATCGCGTCGGCTTAACAAGAACGGACCATTGTCTGTTCCGGCACTGGGACTATCTGGTCTGTACTCATCGATTGAAGTTCAAGCGCGCATTCGGGAACTGATCAAGCTGGCAAAAGAACAAGGCTATCTCACGTTCGACGATCTGAACGAGGCGTTGCCCGAAGGAATTACAGATGCCGACGAACTGGATTTGATTCTCACCCGTCTGCGCCGTCTGGAGATCGATATTATCGAAGCCTCAGAGGTGGACCGCTATAGGGACGGCAAGAAAGAGGTGGATGATGAGGAAGAGGAGGAAGAAGGCAGAGCGACAACAAAAGTTGATATTCTGGATGACCCGGTGCGGATGTATCTCAAGCAGATGGGGCAGGTGCCGCTGCTAACCCGTGACCAGGAGGTCGAAATCTCAAAACGCATAGAGGAGGCTGAAGCGATGGTGCAGAAGCATCTCACTCGGTTCGGTTTTGTTGCGCGCGGTCATCTCGACCTGGCCGGAAAACTTCTTGAGGGCAGGGAACGGTTTGATCGCGTAATCCTCGATAAAAAAATCGAGAGCCGCGAAAGATACATGAAAAACCTGCCGCGTTTGACTAAACAGGTGGAACAATTAAGCGCGTCGGTCACGCGGCAATTTTCCGAGGTAGCGCGCGACTTTTCGAGGAAAGCGTCCCAGAGGCACAGGGCATTACAAAAAATGATGACTGCTCTGCAAAGGGTTTACCCGCGTTTTTATCTCAAGCAGCGGGTCACCGAGGAGTTCGTGCATCTTGCCGACGAGGCGCATCACACTTCACTTTATCTTCAGACCGAGCTCGCCAAGAATCATCGTAGTAAAAAACGTCGGTTGCAGCTTCAAAACAAAGTCCGTGAACTGGAAACGAGCCTCTGGTTTTCACTTTCCGATTACGCGGAGGAATATCGGACACTTAAGAATTGGCTGCGTCAGGCGTTTAAAGCCAAAACCGAAATGGTTGAGGCGAATCTTCGTCTCGTTATCTCCATCGCGAAGAAGTACACCAATCGCGGTTTGTCGTTTCTGGACCTCATCCAGGAAGGGAACATGGGACTCATGAAGGCCGTCGAGAAGTTTGAGTATCGGCGCGGGTACAAGTTTTCGACTTACGCTACCTGGTGGATTCGCCAGGCCATTACCCGCTCCATTGCCGATCAGGCGCGCACAATCCGAATCCCAGTCCACATGATCGAGACGATCAACAAACTCCTCCGCGTGCAAAAACAGCTCGTTCAGGAATACGGGCGGGAGCCGACGCCGGATGAAGTGGCTGAAGAAGTGCTCTTGCCAGTAGACCGTGTGCGGGCCGTGCTGAAGATGGCACAGCAGCCGATCTCGCTTCAGTCGCCCGTGGGCGAGAGCGAGGAAACCAACTTTGGCGACTTTATCGAGGACAGAGGCGCCGAAAACCCCAGCGACATGACCGCCATCGTTTTGCTGAAGGAAAAAATCAAAGATGTCTTGGAAACACTAACCGACCGGGAACGGCAAGTCCTCGAGCAACGATTTGGCCTCGTGGATGGATACAGCCGAACCTTGGAGGAGGTCGGCCGGCAGTTCCAAGTTACTCGCGAGCGCATTCGGCAGATTGAAGCGAAGGCGCTACGCAAAATGCGCCATCCGACGCGCATTCGACAGCTGGAGGGTTTCCTGGAGGCTCCCGGAGTATGATCCCGCGTTCGAGCGCAACTTCGAGGCATGGAAATGGTTGAATTGGATGGACAACATGGAACCTCAAGATGACAAGGAGCTATGGGATTTTCTCGGGCGGCTTCCTCAGCCCACGCTTTCGCCGTTTTTCGGCCGGAATGTCCTGAGAAGAATTAGGCAGGAACCGACTCATTTCGAGCGGGTGCGGAACTGGTTCGGCGACTGGAGGCTCGTTGGGGCGTCCGCTGCAGCAGTGCTCGTAATTGGTCTTGCTCTTGTCACACATCCGGGCCCGCAGACAGCATCTTCGAGTGGCTCAGATCTAGTGGCTAAAATCGATCCACAAGATTATGACGTCGTGGCTGATCTGGATGCATTGATCGCGTGGGATGAAAATAGCGCGTGGGAAGAACAGCCAACGTTGTAAATTCTTCGTCGGCTTGTCGATTTTCGCCTTGTCTTGTGCTGCCGCACAAGCGCAGACGCAACAACATCGCGCACCAGTGGGCCGGCCACCACCAATGGCGGTCCCGCACGGGCCGCCGCCAAGCCAGGCTCATGGGCCACCGGCAGGGCAGGCTGGTGGACGACCTGCGGGGCAGAGCGTGAGGGAGCGCTGGCTCGCGATGCCACCGGACGCCCGGCAAAACTTCCGTCGCAATGCCGAGCTTTGGATGCAGATGACCCCCGAGCAACGCAATCTCATGCGTCAACGCGAGACTATGCGTCGGCAGATTATTTCCCGCGAGGCTGACGCAGCCGTTCGCAACTCTGGTCTCCAGCTGAACCCACAGGAACGTTCCCGATTTGAATCCCGTTACATTCAGGAACGCCGAAAGGTAGAACAAGCCCTCCGGCAGCAAATCGAAGCCGAAAGGCAAAAGGAACTCCCAGAGCTGATTAAGCAGCTGAAAAAAGAGTTCCAAATCGATCAGCCGGTCAAGAGCCCTGCCGTAAAACCGGCAACGTCGCCAAAGTCGGAGAAATAGACCGGCGTCGCTTCAAATCCCAGGAACTGGTTCAGTGCGTTGAGGGAGAGAAGACCAAGCCAGCTCGAAAGCATGTCGAGCCAGCTTGGTTCACTTATCCCTGAAACTAACGCCGGTAATAGTAGTTGGGATAATGGTGGCGGGAATGACGCCCGCCTGGCCAATAATAGGGGCGATAGTAACCGCGATAGTACGGTCTGTAGTAATACCGGTTTGGATAATAGTAACCATATTGGGAATATCCGTAGTCGTAGTAGCCCGGAAATCCGAACCCGATGCTGAAGTAAACTTGAGCATCAGAACGCGGCGCTTCCGTAAACATAAAACCCCCGGCCACGAGTGCCATCAACAGAAGTTTCTTCATTCTTTTTCCTCCCAATCATTGAACAGGAAGATTGGTGGAAAGTTGCCCGTTATTGCGCCAGCAAAAGCTCCGGATAACCCGTGACGGAAACACTTTGGTTGATTTTTTGATACTCAACATCCCGTAGCCGCAGCGAATCCGCGGTTTTCGCCGCTCCTTTTCCTTTGAAAGCGATTACGGGTCCTCCAGTTAGCATCGGCCCCAGGTAAATCTGCACTTTGTCAATGAGCTGCTTGTCGAGCGCCTCACCGAGGACTTCGCCGCCACCTTCGATTAACACGCTGGTGACCGCGCGTTTGCCGAGATCCTTCAGGACGGCTGCCAGCGGTTTTCCTTTATAGATCAAGGTTCGCGCGGCAAATCTGTCCGAGAACAAACGAGCCTGGCGTGGCAATCGGCCTGAGCGGGTCAGCACAACGCGCCATGGTTGCCGCGCCCCGTGCACGCTACGGACGGTCAAGCGCGGATTATCAGCTCGAACGGTTTCCGCTCCAACGAGGTCCCGCGTCCACGTATGCCCGAAGCTGATGTGCATCACGCCGAGCAGCGTGTTCAGTGATCCATCGGGGCTCACCGGCGGTACGGGTTAACCGGCCGTCGAGAGACATGCCGCATTTTGCAATCACGAAAGGCCGTCCAGTCACAATCCATTTATTGAAGGCTTCGTTGAGCCGGGTGCACTTATCCGCCAGGACCCCTTCCCGCACTGTGACCCCTGCATTTCGCAATTCGATAATCCCTCTGCCCGAGTGGCGCGGATTCCGATCTGTCGCGCCGATGACTACGTTTCTGATTCGAGCGTTGATTATCGCCTCCGTGCACGGCGCAGTCCGCCCTGCCGTCGAACAGGGCTCGAGAGTTACGTAAAGAATCGCCCGCGCCGGAACCGGGACACCGAAATCCCGCAAACATTCGATCTCAGCATGAGAGTGTCCTGCTTCGCGATGGTGTCCTTTCGCCACTATTTGCTCATCAATGACTAGGACTGCTCCCACAGTGGGATTGGGACTCGTCCGGCCGAGTGCCTTTTTTGCCTCTTTCAACGCAGTGCACATGAACTTTTCGTCTGGATCTCTCGTCATGGTTTCGAATAGACTAACAAACGTTTCATTCAAAGAAAATGCGTGCCTGGAGGGATTCAGAAGGTGTGTCTATAGAATTTGAAAAGGCACCGCCATAAGTGCCTGCCCCAACCCCTTTCCGTAGAATCCCAAGATCGAGAGAGAGTCACACCACCCGGATCTCTCTCCTGGATCGGGAAACGATCCTTTGAAGGTGGCGCAATAGAATCATCTTAAGCCTCACTAGGGATTGTTCTCTCGCATTGCGCCGCGTTAGGTTCGCTGCGTCGCCTAGTGGATCTGAATGATAGCCTCGAGCGGATAATGATCAGATCCCGCGGCTCTCATGAACGCTTCGGCCCGCTGATCGTGGTCGGTTAGCTTCTCGGCGCCGAAGTGCCGCACGAGGGCGTACACAGATTTAGCATTGCGAACGAGAATATGGTCGTATATGTCGGCCTCTGTTACTCCATCCACGGATTCGTGAAAGGGTGAGGTCGTAACGGGGACTTTGTTGACGTTCAAAACGTTCACTGCGTCGACAAATTTCATACTGCCGAAGATTGGCGTCAGGGGACTATGCGGCCCGAGATCGATGTTCAAATCGCCAGCGATGACATCGATGACCCTGTCCTTTTGGCCACCGACCAGGCGCATAAGCGCCTCTGTTTCCATCTTGCCCATCATCGTTAATTGGTCGTCGTCGGGTTGCGTAGGTGTGTCGTCAAGGTGAACGCCAAATACTCGCAATGTTGTGTTCGTATCCTTGAGATGAACTTTCATCACGATGCAAAAATTGCCTGCGTCACCTAGTGCGTGCTGACTGAACTCGGGCTTGTTGCCTTCTGGAAACCTGGATTTGCTCGCGAAGATGGCCGGACCATTCGGCTCCCACTTGGCCGGATCGGGGAGGTCCCCTTCTGTAGCCCAATAGCCGGGCGCGTTGTAGGCCATCTGCGAATAGAAGCCTTTGCCGAGAGCCTCTCGTAGAATCTTGAACCCGCGTGCATTTACTTCCTGCAGGACGAACACGTCAATGTCGTCCTGGCGCGGCATCTGCAAATACTCAATGACCTTCAAGATTCGCTTTGTCGCGGTCGAGAACATCCGGAGGAATGGGAGCGTATTTCTCTGGCTCGGTCCATGAGGCCGCCATGATATCGAACGACACTATCCGAATGTACTTGCCTTTGTTCACCTCATTTGAGCCGGTTTTTGCGATGGGCTCATTTCCGAACGCTTGGTAGCCTGAATGAACAGCACCTGGGGTTGAGGCGGGATTGTCAGCGTCCGCTGACCCCGCAAAGCCTATTGCAACCACAGCCGTCAAAACGAGAATATACCGTTTCATCGTTCCCTTGCTTTATTGAGAGTAGAACCGCACACTAAATAGGCGTGGCTCATAGAATTTCTTTTAGATGGAGTATTCATATTGGACTGTTTCTTCCTTGTTTAAGCTCCCGCGGTTTCTGGCTCACGATGTCGGGAAGTCCCCCGGAGAAATCGCGTTCATCGAGGCAAGTGGGATTTAACTGCGGCCGAGCTTGATTGATCTGCCTGGGCCTGTCAATCCCAGGTGGCCATTTCAGTTCCAGGCGAAAAGGAGGCTCTTTTTGCTCCAAGCTCCGACCAGTTTATATCCCGAAAAAAACCAAGGGAAAATTGGGGTCAGGCTCAAATCTTGACAGGCGCTTGCTCGGCCTCCCGAGCTAAAACGTCCAGTTTATTAGCGCTTCCCGAGCGCGCTCAAAAGGCGTAATCTCCTCGAGGAACTGCGGCAAACATGAGCGGTGAAATTGAATTCGTTTTGCGGGGACGACTCGACGGTGTGCCGATCACACCTCGCAGCATTGGGCTGTCGCAATTCAATGAATTCAATCAGCAGGTGGAAGTGTTCATCGCCGGACGCGACAAGCTGAAGCTGAACGACGTGCATGTTGCGGTGGAAGAGGGCTCGTACTTGCTGCGCGTATTCCTTCCGGCTGTCGTGGCGGCAAGCGTGAGCACGGATCTGAAATTACTGGAGCGTCAGGACGCGCTAGGCGAGATCGATCCACGCCGTGCCGAGGTCGTGCAGAAGTGGCAGGCGCGGGCCAAAGCGCATCCGGACCAAATTTACGAAGTGCGACCGAAGGAGGAGGGTGTGCCGAAAGTGCAGATCAGACGCGAGACAGACTACCGTGTGGGCGATGTGATCCCGTGGGTGACAGCGGAGAAATATTTATTCGGCCAGGTGCTCGACATGGGCGGCGCGCAGCGGGCAAACATCCATCTACGGCTGCAGAGGGGCGGGAAGGTGTTGCTGGTCAACGCCTCCCAGGATTATCTGCGCGATCAGGAGGAAAACCGGCTTTATCACAAGGTCCTGCTGCATGTGCGGGCGGAACAGCATTTTCGTACCGACGATCTGCGCAACATCCAGCTGATCTCATTCATCGATTATCAGCCCGGCTACGACGAAGAAGCGCTGGATCGCTTCGCCGACAAAGGCGCAGAGGCATGGGCCGATGTGCCGGATGCGGCAGATTGGGTGCGCGAGGTAAGGGAAAGCTAAGATGGCGGCCGGCGTGATGCTCGATACGAGCTTTTTGATCACGCTAGCCGGGCGGGAGCGCGCTCATTTTGAAACCGCGCGGCGTTATTGGCAGCACTTCGTGGAAAACCAGATCCCGATCCTTCTCTCGACAATCGTGGTCTCGGAATTTTGCATCAAGCAGGAACTGCCGCCCGATATGTTGCGCACCTGCGTGGTTTGCCCTTTCAACTGGGATGACGCGAAATGTACAGCGAAACTTTGGCCACCACTGCGCGGCGATTCGGGCGAGCGCGGCGCTCTTAAGGACGATATTAAGATCATAGCGCAAGCGGCAGTGATCGAAGCGGAGTTCGCGATCACCGACGATTCGGACTCGTTCTACCGCTATTGCCGACGATTGAAGGAGATTGGCGAGGTGCAATTCACGGCGATCAAACTGGGGGATGGTTTCGATCGGGCCTTTTTCGCGAACGGGCAGCGGGACTTTGACGATGGGCTGATAGAGACACCCGAGGATGAGGAACCGGCCTAGCTGCTGGTTGTCGTAAGGTAGCGCCGATGCGAATTCATAGCTTCCCTAACTGTTGAGCTGCGGTCTCCCCGCCCCCGGCCTTCAGATGCTTAGGTTGCACAGTGGCTAAGAAATGGCGGCGCAACGATTCTGCCCGAAAACGGTCGATTGCATACGTAGTTGATAAGTAAACGCGTGCCTGGAGGGATTCGAACCCCCAACCTTCTGATCCGAAGTCAGAAGCTCTATCCGGTTGAGCTACAGGCACTGCGGACGGGTGGCCGACGGGACTCGAACCCGCAACAACCAGAACCACAATCTGGGGCTCTACCATTGAGCTACGGCCACCACAATTAAAAGCGAAACAGATTTTAAGATTCCAACCGCCCTTTGCAAACAAAGGGCTCGACTTTTCCAGTGCACTCTACTAATTATCAGCGCCGGTGGACCGGAAAGCTCTCCCCAGAGGGTTGGTTGTGGCTTCGCGCCGTCGCGTCGCGGGACGCTTGGCGGCCCGCTTCGTTATCTTGCTCTTCTTCATCGCGGCTGGCATCGTTGTGGGGCAACAAGATGACCCGAGCGACATTTTCCTTAAAGCTTATCTCTCCGCGCAACAGGCGGAAAAGCTAGAGCACCAAAGCCGGTTCAAAACTGCTGTAGCGAAGTATCGCTTCGCCGGCAGCCTGATCGAGGAATTGCGCAAGTCGCATTCTGAATGGCAGCCGGCGATTGTGGAATATCGCGGGCGCAAAATCAGCGAAGGGATTTTGAGACTTCAAGAGCGAATCACAAGGCAAACCCAACTCAACGCGAGCGCCAATCCGTTGCCCGACATTGCGCCGGCAGCGCCCGAGAGTGACGCCTGGTCTGAGCCTGGTCCCGAAGCGTTGGCGCCCCCACCCAGGGAGATCGTGAGCGAGCGATCGCGGGATACCTCCGCCAAAGTCGCCACGAAGAACTTGCGCGACAAAATCGCTGAGCTGCAAGCGGCGCTCGACAAGACGCGCGGAGATCTGGAGACCGCACGAAAAGAAAAGGAAGTAGTCGATACGCGTTTGAAGGAGACAAATTCAAAGCTGGAGCGAGCCCAGAACGATCTCGATGAGGCGAAGAAATCAGAAGGTCAGGTGCGCGACCAACTCACGCAGGTTCAGGAATCGAAGCCCTCGCAGGGAGTGGAAGGTAACGCTGACAAAGAACAGCAGCAGTTGCATGCCGAAGTTGCACAGTTGAAAGGAGCCGTTGCCGCAGCCGATCAAGCGCGTGTGACTGCGGAAAAGCAAAGGGACGATACTCAGACAAAGTTCGCCGATGCAACCAATCATATCATCGCGCTTGAGCGTGAACGCGATGACGCTCTCTCCCAACTGAAATCGGCGAAGGAATCAGAACAGCGTTTTCAATCGCTCGTCGTTGAGAAAAATGATCTGCAACGGAAACTAGCGACCGCAGAAGAAACGGTCAGGACACTTGCCGAGGCCGGCCCGAAAAGTGCCGAAAATTTGGCCGATATAGAGCGACAAATGGCACAGCTTCAACAGCGGCTGACCGAAACCCAGAATAGAAATCACTATCTGGCAGCGCGAGCCGCGGAGCTTGATGTTGAGCTGGAACACGCAAGCGCGGACCTTCTGGCCGCCAAGCTGGCCATCGCTAACAGCGAGGAGTCTGGCCGGCTTGCGAAAGAAAACGAATTGCTGCGAAGCATCATTATACGCGAACGCCAGGAAGAAGCGCGTCGCGACGAGGCGAGAAAACTGGTCCTGGCAGAACTGGACCGACTGAAAGTACAGTCGAACGTGTTGAACAAACAGATCGAATTCCTCGCGCAACCGGTGACAAAGTTGACAAGTGAAGAACTCGCTCTGTTCCGACAGCCGGTGATCTCAATTTCAGATGAGAAACCAGGCGTCTTCAAGGCGAGCTTTGTTTTTGAAAAGAAATCGCTGACGAGTTCCGGTACCCCCGCCAAATCGGATACAAGTGCGACAACAACGCGGAAGGCTGTGCCTGAAGATCTTCAGAAAATTGCACGCGCCGCCCAGGAAAATGCTGAGCAAGGGAAATATCGCGCGGCGGAAAAGCAATATCAGGAGATTCTGGCGACAGATCCCAAAAACCTCGACGCGCTTTCCAATCTTGGCGTCGTTTACTTTCGGATTGGCAGGATTCGGTCCGCGGAATCAGCGCTCAAGAAAGCCCTGACCCTCGCACCCAATGACGATTTTGTGCTCACTACACTTGGCATTGTTCATTATCGGCAGTCCCGGTTCAATGATGCGCTTTTGGAGCTGAGGAAGGCCATTGAGATCAATCCAAACAGCGCCACCGCGCACAATTACCTGGGTATCACCGCCAGCCAAAAAGGGCGACAGGAAGAAGCAGAGAAGGAAATTCTTCAGGCTATCGCGAAGAATCCTAACTACGCCGACGCGCACTTTAATCTGGCGGTCATTCTTATCACAACCCAGCCGCCATCGAAGGAACTTGCCAGAGAGCATTATACGCGGGCGACTGCACTTGGCACACAACCCAGTCCATCACTGGAAAGACTGTTGCAGTGACCGAAGCATCCGAGGCGGAACGGTTCGCCGTGTGATGTCGCGTGCGCCACGTTGATGCTTGAAAAAGCATGCAACCGTTTCTCACGACCAACTGGCGTTATCTGGCGATGCTGAATTATGTCGTCGATCCTCGTTTGATCGCTTCCCTTGTTCCAACCGGCACCGAAATCGATTTCGACAACGGTGAGACTTTCCTCAGCGTGGTGGGATTTCCGTTCCTCGACACGCGTCTCCTGGGTTTTCCCGTACCGCTCCACCGCGATTTCGAAGAAGTGAATTTGCGTTTCTACGTGAGGAAAAAATCGGCGGACACATGGCAGCGCGGCGTTGTTTTTATCCGCGAACTGGTGCCACGTCGCGCAATCGCGTTCATCGCGCGCACATTTTATGGCGAAAACTATGTTGCTGTCCCAATGAAACATGAAATCGAAGATCTCGATGGGAATTTGAAGGTGGAATACTCGTGGCGACGCGGACGAAAATGGGAATCGCTCAAGATAAACGCGGCCGGCGAACCGCAGCCAATTCCGATGGGCTCCCACGCCGAATTCATCACCGAACACTACTGGGGCTACACCGCTTTGCGCAGCGGCTGCAGTGAATATCGCGTGGAACATCCACGCTGGAAAATTTGGAACGCGATCCGGTTCGAATTCGACGCGGACGTGGCAGCTCTTTACGGGGAACAATTCGCCGAAGCCTTGAATCAACCGCCTCGCTCCGCGTTCATTGCCGCTCATCGATCATTGTCAGATTCTGTAGAGCGTCTGAGAGCGTCTGTGTCAGACGCCAAACCAATGCCTATTGTTTCGTCTGCAATTGTCGTAGCTAGCCGCGCTGGTCTTGCCTCATGAGCCCGCCGCCGCCGCGGCGGCGAGCGGGCTATCGAGCTGCTCCACGCTCGTGCTGGTTGCTGGAACGGCGATTATTCAGGACAAGGGGTAGGTGTGGGAGCCGGACAAGTCGGCACCACGCAACTAGCTGGCTGATCAGCGTCGATCCTTCGCGGCTGGCCCGCCGGAACGATCTGGACGACCATGTTTACCGCGCATTCCGTCCCTTCGTTACGGACCAGGTGTACGTCCCCGCAGCCTACGTCTGTGAAGCTGTCGCCTGCATGGTAAACCGTCGGCGTGCAGGTGGGGTCGTCAGCCTCGTATACGGTGAGTTCGCCAGACAAGATGGTGATCAGGCTTGGCCCCGGGTGCGTGTGCCACCCAGAATGAGCCTCCGACCGGCCATGTATTTCGGACGATATAAAGGTCCGAATCCCCTTTTACCTTCGTCTTGAGGGCCCACCCATACTGCTGCATCTCGTTGCACAGCAAGTCGAGCGAGCCAGAGGGAAAGTGGCCCGTCGCCAGCGTTTCGCTGGTAAGCGCGCATGAGGGTGTTGCGTGGGCCGGCACAGCTGTCAACACGGCGATGATAACCAGCGCCGGTACGATGAGAAGTGATAGGATTTGCGTTTTTTTGATGTGAGTAAGTGGATTCATTGTTGTTCTTTCTTTTTTGGGTTTCGTGATTTGGATTCCATTGGGATAAGGCGCGAAAGAGCGATCAAAGTGATCATCTGAATTGGCACTTTTTTCGCAGACGCTTTCGGCGTGCACAAACTGGCTGGGCTTGGTAGCCTACGAAGATCAGGTTATGGATACGCCTTCGGTCTCTCAGCAGAGAGTGACCGATCTCCTCACGCGATGGAGTCACGGGGACGATGCTGCACTGGCCGAATTAACTCCGCTCGTATACGAGGAACTCCGGCGCCTTGCGCATCGTCAGATGGGCGCGGAACGTCCCGACCACACACTGCAAACGACGGCGCTGGTGAACGAGGCTTATTTGCGCCTCGCCGACCAAACCAACCCGAGCTGGCAGAACCGCGCCCACTTCTTCGCCGTGGCCGCCCGGGCGATGCGCCGAATCCTGGTTAGCTACGCCAGGGGTCAGCGAGCGGAAAAGCGCGGGGGCGGCGCGCTCAAGATGGATTTGGACGAGGCAGCGCTCGTCTCACCAGAGGAATCAAAAGAGATTGTCGATCTGCACGAAGCCCTAGAACGACTAGCCACACTCGACTCAAGAAAAGCTCAAGTAGTGGAGCTGAAATATTTTGGCGGGCTCAACTATGACGAGATGGCAGAAGTGCTTAAGATTTCGCCTGTGACAGTGAGGCGCGACTGGAGATTTGCCAAAGCATGGTTGTACACGCAATTGCGCGACACGGCTTGACACGAATTTCACTAATTCACACGAATGAGCCAAAGGCTTATGAAAATTCGTGTAATTCGTGTCCAGCTTGGTGACGATTGGTGTAATTCGTGTCTATGACGCCGGCGCGGTTCCAAACGATTGAGGAAATCTTCCTTGCGGCAGTGGAACAAGAGCCCGAGAAGGTTAGCGCATTCCTGGATACGGCTTGCGAAGGCGACGCGGTTTTGCGGCGTGAAGTTGGAGAGCTACTCGCTTCAGATCAACGAGCGGGCCGGTTTATAGAAAGGTCAACTGTTGGTCTCGCGACGAAGGTTATTCAAAATCAGCAAGCTGATTCGCTCGTCGGTCGGACGATCGGCCACTACAAACTTTCCGAACGGATCGGCGCCGGCGGGATGGGTGACGTCTATCTCGCCACCGACATTATCGCGGGCCGCAAAGCTGCACTTAAACTCTTACCGGCACACTTTACGGGCGACGCCGAGCGCCTGAAGCGGTTTGAGCAAGAAGCGCACGCAGTGGTTGCGCTCAACCATCCAAATATTCTGACAGTTTATGAGATCGGCGAGGATCACTCAATTCATTACATAGCCAGCGAACTGATCGAAGGCGAGACGCTGCGTCAGCGTCTGATGCGCGGACCGATGCAGTTGAGTGAAGCTGTTGACGTCGCCATCCAAGTGGCCAGTGCGCTCGCGGCCGCACATCAAGCGGGAATTGTTCATCGCGACATCAAGCCGGAGAACATCATGCTCCGGCCAGACGGGTACGTGAAAGTGCTCGACTTTGGCATTGCAAAGCTCGCCGAATCCACCTTCGCCGTGCCAGGGGCTACTCCGAAAGTATTCGCGAGCAGGCGGGTGGACGGGGCCGGATCGGTAACACTTGCTGCGACCAATCTGGGCTCAGTATTGGGAACGGTTCGTTATATGTCGCCCGAGCAAGCGTGTCCCGACGCTGTCGGGATTGATAAACGCACCGATATCTGGAGTCTCGGTGTGGTTCTTTACGAAATGCTAACCGGGCATGCGCCATTCGCTGGTGACCCGCCTTCGCAGAGCTACGGCGCGGCAGGCACACCAAAAGAAGTGATGTCTGCGATTCTTGAGAAGGAGCCAGCGCCGCTCACAAGTTACAATCCTCACGCGCCTGCTGAGCTCCAACAAATTATCGGAAAAACGCTGCGCAAAGATCGCGAGCAAAGGTATCAGAGCGCACGCGCGCTGCTTCAGGCGCTCAAAGATCTTCGTCACAAATTGGAAGTCGAAGCTGACTTGGCACGCGTCCCTGCGGCGCTTCCATGGCTGCGCTGGACACGGTCGCCGCTGCCCTGGCGCTCGTATTGTTAGTAGGTGTTTTGGCGGTGGCACTTCCCTTCTACTGGCATCGGAACCTGCCGACGAGTTCGCCACCCGAGAAAAGTATCGCCGTGTTGCCATTCCTCGATCTTAGCGAGACAAAAGATCAGGAATATTTCTGTGACGGCATGAGCGAGGAGATCATAGACGCGCTCGCTAAAGTCGAGCGGCTGCGTGTCGTTGCACGCACCTCGTCATTTTCATTTAAGGGGAAGAGCGTGAACGCGAAGGAAGTTGGGGAAAAACTAAACGTTGCGAATGTGCTTGAAGGAAGTTTGCGGCGTGAGGGTAACCGCGTTCGTGTTACCGCGGAATTGATTAATGCGCGCAGCGGTTTCCACCTTTGGACAGAGACTTATGACCGCAAATTGGAGGACGTGTTTGCGCTGCAGGATGAAATAACTCGCGCAATTGTTGATGCGCTCAAGGTTAAGCTCGCCGTTTCCCTTCCCGCTCGGCAACAACCTAACACAGAGGTATACGATCTTTACCTCCAGGGCCTTTATTTCTCAAACAAGGGGAGCGAGGATGATTTGCGCAGGGCGCTCAGTTTCTTTCAACGCGCCGTAGAGAAAGATCCGACATTTGCGCGTGCCTGGGCCGGGATCGCGAAGGTGTGGTATTTCCTGGCCGACGTTTACGTAAAACCACTCGACGCTTACCCGGCGTCAAAAGAAGCGGCCTTAAGGGCAATCGCGCTGGATGAGAAAGACGCGGAGGCGCATTGCTATCTTGGTGAAGCGAAACGCGTCCTCGACTGGGACCTGGCTGGCGCGGAAGCAGAATTGAAGCGGGCTCTCGAGCTTGATTCAAACTCAGCGCCCGCTCACTTCTTCTCAGCGCTGCTCCCGCTCTTCCGCGGCGAGCTGAAAGAAGGACTCCGGCTTGTGTTGGAAGCTGAAAAACTAGATCCGGTGTCGCCCATCATCAGCTACGTTGCAACCGCCGCCTATCTGGCTAACGACCAGATCGACGACGCAATTAGTGAGGGTCAGCGGACGTTGCAGCTCGATCCAAATTACTTTTATCTGGATTCGGATCTTGCCGCCGCCTATCGCGAGAAAGGGAACTTCGCCGAAGCGATCGCGCTTTACACCAAAGCCCAGGAGGCGACCCGTCTCCCGAGCAGCGGCCTCGCCATCACCTACGCGCGCATGGGCCGGCAAGCGGAGGCACAGAATATTCTCGCTCAGCTCGTACAAGCCAGAGACAAACGATACGTCTCGGCGCCGGTCATCGCAGCGATTTACGTCGCGTTTGGCGACAAAGAGGAAGCTTTCCGCTGGCTCGAGCGCGCCTATGCGGAGCACTCGGGAATACTACAGTGGATCGCGTTTCTTCCCGAATTTCGTCCACTCCATTCCGATGCACGTTTCACTCACCTACTGCGGCGAATCGGCGCCTCGGAGGACACAGTTCTAGCGATCACCGAGACAACTCTATCAAAGATCGCGGATCCGAATGCCCAGACTCACCTGACCCTCAAGGCTGGAGTAAAGCCACGACCAGGTACGCAAAATGGGCACGCAAGGATTATCGTCTCCTTCTACGACCGGACGAAAGATAACAAAATGAAGCCGACTGATGCGCGGACAAGTTATAGTTGGCTTAACGCTTCCGAGGACTGGACGGATGCAACTCCGAAATTCCTAGTAGCGACTTATGTGCGTCCAAAGACCCAATCACGTTCAACTGACGGACGCGAGTATGGGGGATTCATTGTCCGAGTGTATTTTGACGGCCAGTTACAGGATGCGCGAGCGACGCCACCGGAATTACTGACGCTGTTTCCGGCTCCCGATCAGCTCGCTCCTGCGCCAATTGGTGCCCGATAAATTCGTTATGCTGTAGCGGCGGTCTCGACTGTCACTCGAATCGCAATCGACAGGGTGATGCCTTCCTTCGGACCCGCGCCGTTAGAAGCTACGGGTCGGTCCAAATGCAACTTGTTGTTTGTCCGGCAGTTTGCTAAGACGCCGCAAGTTTAACGAAAGGAACTTGTCATCGAGCGACCGTTCATCTGGTGTGCCGGATGGAGCATAGTGGGAATTCCTTTGCTTCTGGCCTCGATCTCACTTGGCCAGGAGACTGTGTCCAGCCCTCGGGAGGCTGACCAGCGTGTCGCCATAGTGGCTGAGGTCATCGTCACCGGCTCGAACATTCCGACCGCGGAAGAAGTCGGCCCTAACCCAGTGGACACGTATCGTCCGGCAGACATCGAAAAACTGGGTATCCGCAACACAACGGACCTGACAACTTTTCTGCCGCAAGAGGCTGGAGGAACCACGAACCTGAACATCGCTAACGGCGGTGATGGTACTGTGCAATTCAACCTGCGTGGCTTGTTGGCCAAAGAAACCCTCGTGCTTGTTGACGGAAAACGTGTCGCGCTTGGTTCATTGAACGCTGTCGGGTTTAGCGGAGGTGTGGACATTAATTTGATTCCGTTTCCAATGATTGATCACATCGACATCCTGAAGGATGGCGCCTCAGCGGTGTATGGCTCGGACGCGATTACCGGAGTGGTCAACTTCTTTTTGGTTCACAAATTCCGTGGGCTGGAGATCGGGGGGAGTTACGGGAACACAAACCTCGGAGCATCCAACGACATGGACGAATGGGAGGCATGGCTGAAAGCGGGCACGGGAGATGACAGGACCAATATCGTTGTCATCGCCGATTTCTGGGAGCGCACCGGCGGAGTTTTCAGTCGCGACCGGGATATCTCCAGTGACGCCTTCCAATTACCCTGGGGCGGGTTCGATACTCGCAGCGGGACTTTCCCCGGCAACATTGGAGGTTTTGACTTCCGCCTGATCCCAAAAATGTTTTTCGGCCCGGGAGGTCTTCCGCAGGTCGGTGTGAACACCCCACTACCGCACTCGGCACCAAATGCGGCGACTTCGCCATTTTACGTTAATCCGTTCGTAATTGCCCCTAATGCATATCCAGGTCCCCCTGGTATCAACAATCCAAGAGTGCAGGAGCCGCAGACTCTCGGCACTTATGGGTATAAGGGCGGCGGCGACTACTTCCTCCTTAATTTCGCAGCTTTCACGCCAGCGCTTCCTCCGGCCGATCGCCAAGCCTTCTATGGCTCGTTCATGCGCGATGTGTGCGACAAATACCTGACGGTTTTTGCCGACTTTAAATATGTCCGCTCATTTTTCGACGTGTCCGTGGCGGCTGTGCCGCTTGTGCCCGACCCCTTTAAGATCCCAGGCACTAACATAGGCTTTAGTCCCTTCAATATCAGTGTGCCAATCTCGAATCCGTTTAATCCGTTTACCGTCGCCGATGCAACTATTCCAAATTTTTTCCCTGACGGCTCCGGTCTCCCGGTGACTACTGGCGTTGGGTTCCGTGGCACTAACGATACCAGTCCCAGGCATGACAAGTTCACCTACTGGGATTCGCTGTTCGACGTGGGACTGCGTGGCGAGATGGGAGAATTTGGTGATTACTTCAAGAGTTGGAACTGGGAGCTAGGTTTCCGTTATTCCCGGAATGAGGGGCAGCATTTGTCCGTCGGCGACGTCAGCGCGCCTGGGTTACGGGATGCGCTGTTGGATACGAATCCGGCCACAGCATTTGATCCGTTCCTCAATTTCAATGCCCACAACACGCGCGCGGCCAGATCGAGAGTTTATGTCAACCTGCATAACTCAGGCGAATATGAGTTACCCATAGGTTATGCCACCATTAACGGCGACCTTTTCAATCTTCCCGCCGGGCCAGTCTCTTTTGCTCTTGGCAGCGAGTATGACGCGCCGAGTTGGACGCGCAATCGTGACTCGCTCAATGCCACCTTTGACAGCATAGGCTCGACAGATGGGGTAAGCGCACGGGTGAACCGGGATGTTTGGGCTATCTACCAGGAAGTGCGGGTGCCCTTCACCAGCCCGACGTGGAACTTCCCCGGCTTCTATAGCTTCGAGGTTGACGTCGCCGAGCGCGAGGAGTGGTACGGCCAGAACACATCTGCAATTCTACCTTCTGGGCCCTTCCCATTTCAGCCGGCAGCCCACAGCCAGTATAACGCGCAGAAGCCAAAGGTCTCAGTGCGCTGGGAGCCGCTTGATCCCAAGTGGATTGGGGCGCTGATCCTGCGTGGCAGCTACACCGAAGCGTTTCATGCGCCGCATTTGTCGGAGATTTCGCCCGCTTCCTCCGAGGGCGGCATCACCGGGAACTTCTTCTTCGATCCACTTTCGAGTCAGACCGAGAATCCTGAGGAACTCATCATAGGAAATCCCAACCTAAAGCCAGAGGTGGCCTATGAATGGTCTTACGGCGCCGTTTACACCCCGAAATGGCTTAAGGGTCTGACGCTCAGCGCGGATTGGTGGCATATTGATATGCGATCGATCGCGTCGTTTCTCGGTGCGCAATTCATTGTCGAGAATAATCTCCCCGGTCTGGTTATCCGTGGTCCTACTACGATTCCTGGTGAACCGGGCCCAATCATTCTGATCATTGATCCGAACGAAAACCTCACAGGCGCGATTTTTGAAGGTCTCGACTACGAAGCGATCTATATCGTGGACTCTTCGATGTTTGGCCACGGGGATTTCGGCAGACTAACGGCAACAGTCAACGGCACGTGGCTATCCCGGGCTGAGCTTCAGATTCTGCCTGATACAAAACGGTTCGGTATCGCGGGGGAGTTTATCCCGCCGGGATTCAGCCTGACAAGTTCGCTGCCGTGGAGCCGCGCCAATTTCAGTCTGTTCTACGATGGCCCGGCAGACACGTGGCTGGCTGGTCTTGATGTCGGCGCAGTAGTCCATTACACCTGCCAATACGAAGATGACAATGTCAGTCTCACAGGATCGCCGAAAGTAAATATGCCTAGAACTGGCGGTTCGGGGGCAACGCCGCTCCTTTTCCTTTCCGCGCACGCAAAGTAGCCGCGTGGACTACGCTCGATCTCATCTTAAACTACACGTTTAACCTGCCACCGCCCGCTGCTGCGGAGGTGCCCGGTTTCGCCAAGGATGGTGGCAAAAATGCGAAGATAGACGGCAAGGAGAAAAATGTGATTCCCGTCTCCGCCGCTGAATACAATCCCTGTGGATGGCGCGCCTGGTTGAATAACACGACAATCACGCTTGGTATGCAAAACGTGTTCGACGAAGACCCGCCCTTTGTGGCTGGCGCTTTCGAGAATGGCTACGACGAATCCCTTGCCACGATCAAAGGCCGCTTCTGGTACGTCCAGCTAAAGAAGCGATTCTAAGAAGTCGGTTCAGCGACGAGTTACTTCGACAGTAGTTGCCGTAAAACAAACGGCAGAATCCCGCCGTGCCGGTAGTAATCGATCTCGATCGGCGTATCGATCCGAAGCTGCACTGGCACTGATTGTTTTTCGTCCTTCTTGTTCTCGATCTCCAAGGTTACCTGTTGTCCGGGTTTGATTGATTCGGACAATCCTCTGATCGAAAATTTCTCGGAACCGTCTAGTCCGAGCGACTGCGCCGTTGTTCCCTCGATAAATTGCAACGGCAACACGCCCATGCCCACAAGATTCGAACGGTGAATCCGTTCAAAGCTCGCTGCAATCACCGCTTTCACGCCAAGCAAAAGGGTTCCTTTTGCTGCCCAGTCACGCGATGATCCCGTGCCGTATTCGTGGCCGGCGAGAATAACCAGTGGAGTATTCGTCTCCGCATATTTCATCGCCGCATCGAAGATCGACATCTGTTCGCCCTCGCCATTCTTTGAACCGCCTGTCCGGCTCGGACTGAAATATTTCGTCACGCCGCCTTCCGTTCCGGGCACCATCAGGTTTTTGATTCGCACATTCGCGAATGTGCCACGGGTCATCACGAGATCATTACCACGGCGACTGCCGTAGCTATTAAAATCTCGCGACTGAACTCCGCGGGACATCAAATATTTTCCGGCGGGCGAACTCTCTTTGATTGCTCCCGCAGGCGAAATGTGATCGGTCGTCACTGTGTCGCCGAAAATGCCAAGCGCGCGAGCGATCCGGATTTCCGCGATGTGGCCGGGCTCCATCGAAAAATTTTCGAAGAACGGCGGATCATGAATGTAATCGCTTTTCTCGTCCCACTGGTAAATGTCGCCTGTGCTCGATGGAATTTCGTTCCACTTCGGATTTTGCTCTGCGAAATCTGCGATAAAATTTGTGGAACGTTTCAGGTGTGAGCGCTCTTTGCATCGTATGCTGGATCTCGCTAAGAGTCGGCCAGAGATCCCGCAGGAAAATTTCTTTGCCGTCCTTGTCCTTGCCAATTGGATCGCGGGAAAGATCGATGTGAACTCGGCCGGCGAGGGCAAAGGCGACAACCAGCGGGGGCGACATCAGAAAATTCGCTTTGATATGCTGATGCACGCGGGCTTCAAAATTCCGATTTCCCGAAAGAACCGAAGCTGCAACCAGATCGTATTTATGGATCGTCTTCTCGATGTTTGGATGCAGCGGCCCCGAGTTGCCGATGCAAGTCGTGCAACCGTAGCCGACGAGATTGAATCCGAGCTGGTCGAGATATGTTTGGAGTCCGGTCTTTTCCAAATAATCGGAAACAACGCGCGACCCGGGTGCGAGCGACGTTTTCACGCCAGGATCGACACGCAGACCGCGCTCGACTGCTTTTTTCGCCAACAATCCAGCCGCAATCATCACGCTCGGGTTGCTTGTGTTTGTGCAGCTCGTTATCGCGGCGATCAGGACGCTGCCGTGGCCAATGTGAGTACGCCCATGTCGGAACACCTGGCTCGATTCGGCTTCAATTTCCTTGCCCGGATCGGGTGTTGGTCGGTTTGCAACCATCTCGAGCTCGTTACGTGCTTCGCCGGGGCTGATTCCCTGATCCTCCTTTTTGTCGGTCGAAAACATCGCGCCGTTTCGCGGCGCGCTGCCGTTCAATTCCACGGCATGCTTTTCGCGAAGATCGATCTGTTTCTTTCCGTAGCCGCCGTCGTGCACCGGTTTTTCAAGGAGTTCGCGAAACTTTCTTCCAAGCTCTGGCAAATTGATCCGGTCCTGAGGCCTTTTCGGTCCGGCGACGCTCGGCTGCACGTCCGCCAGATCCAAATCGATATCAACGCTGTAATCAATTTCGCCTTTTCGCGGCATGCCAAACATGTTTTGGGCGCGAAAATAATTTTCGAAAGCAAGGCATAGCTCTTCGCTGCGTCCCGTAGCCCGCAAATAATTCACTGACTCGTGGTCAACCGGGAAAAAACCCATCGTCGCACCGTACTCGGGCGACATGTTGCCGATGGTGGCGCGGTCAGGCACTGGCAGCGATGCCGCGCCCTCACCGTAAAACTCAACAAATTTGCCGACGACTTTTTGCGCGCGCAGCAATTGCGTGATGTGCAGGACGAGATCGGTCGCCGTGACCCCTTCGCGCAATTGTCCGGTCATGTGCACGCCCACCACTTCCGGCGTCAAAAAGTAAACCGGCTGCCCGAGCATCCCGGCTTCCGCCTCAATTCCGCCGACGCCCCACCCAACCACGCCGAGCCCGTTGATCATCGTCGTGTGCGAATCCGTGCCGACCAGTGTATCGGGAAAGAAGATCATCCGACGTTCTGACCTCCGACGTCTCGATGTCTGCCTCAAGCACGCCTTTCGCCAGATATTCCAGATTCACCTGGTGCACGATGCCGATGCCCGGCGGAATAAGCTGGAAAGTTTTGAAGGCCTGCTGACCCCACTTGAGAAACTGGTAACGCTCGCGGTTGCGCTTGAACTCCATGTCCAAATTGAGTTCGCAACGCGCGCGGTGAACCGAAGAAATCGACCTGAACCGAGTGATCGACCACCAGATCGACCGGCACGAGCGGCTCGATGATCTTCGGGTCGCGCCCGAGCCGTTGCACGGCGCTGCGCATTGCCGCCAGATCAACAACCAGCGGCACCCCGGTGAAATCCTGCAAAACAATGCGCGCGACGATGAATGGGATCTCCGCGTTGGCGGGGGATTTCGCGTTCCAGTTGGCAAGCGTCTCCACATCTTTGCGCCGGACCTTTTTTCCGTCGCAGTTGCGCAGCACCGATTCGAGGACAATCCGGATGCTCACCGGTAACCGGGAAATTTTGCCGATCCCCTGTTCTTCCAGCGCCGGCAGTGAATACAGCCACCCTTCGCGGCCCTTACCGGCATCGAACTTTCTTAGCGTTTTAAATTCGTCGTGCATGTACATGCTTCTCATGTCCGAGCGGAGTCGAGAAATCTCCTGGCTGTCACCTTCAGGTATCGCCGCGGGATCCTTCGACTTCGCTCGACTCCGCTCAGGATGACGAATGCTCCATTCATCATTTCAGCTCCGCCAGCTTCGCTTTGATCTTTTCGAAATTCGGCAACTGCGCGCGCGTCGTCGTTGCTCTCCGCGTACTGGATCACGCCATTTTTGTCGACGATAAATGCAGAGCGTTTCGGCACGCCGCTCATGCCGAGATTCATTTGCGGCAGGAACGAGTCGTACATCACGCCATATTCCTTCGCGACTTTGTGTTCGTAATCGCTCAGCAACGGCACGGTGATCTTCTCTTTCTGCGCCCATGCTTCCTGCGCAAATGGATTGTCGCCGCTGATTCCGTAAACGGCGGCGTTCAAATCTCGTGTAAGCGTTCAGGCCCGCCGCTGACCTCGCACATTTCAGTTGTGCACGTGCCCGTGAACGCCATGGGAAAGAAAAGCAGCAATGTGTTTTTCTTTCCGAAATTGTCGCTAAGCTTGATTTGCTTCGGTCCGTCAGCGGTTTTGGTCGATAAAGTGAAATCTGGCGCTTTGGTTCCAACAGCAAGTGGCATAAATGATCCTCCGGTTTGAGATTAGGGGCGAAAATTCAGTATAAGATCAACATGTGATGGGTCAAAGACGATCAGTGAACCGTTGAAGCGGTAGGCATCATTGTCATTCTGAGCGGAGCGAAGAATCTCTGATTATATCGGTAGCGATCGCCCGAAAATCAGAGATTTTTCGCTTCGCTCACGATTGACAAAATTGCCGCTTCAACGCTTTAACCCTTTAACGTTCAACCTTCACAATGGAACTCTTCTGGTGGTTTTTGACGATCGTGCTGTTCGCTGTCGGCCTGATCGGCACGATCGCTCCCGGTTTTCCCGGCACAACGATCATTCTCGCGGCTGCGATCATTCATCGGCTCATGCTGGGCGCCGGAGAAAAGTATCGGCTGGAACACAATTGTTGTTCTCGTGCTGCTGACGCTTGTCTCCTACCTGTTCGATTTTCTTGGCAGCTATTTCGGTGCGAAATATTTCGGCGCAACGAAATGGGGAACGTTTGGCGCGATTCTGGGGGCGCTAGTCGGATTGTTCTTCGGCCTGATCGGCCTGTTCGTTGGTCCGGTGATTGGCGCGATCATCGGTGAAGTCATCGCGGGCAAACGCATGATTGACGCTGGCCGCGCGGGCTGGGGAAGTTTGCTCGGAAACCTCGGCACGATGCTCGCCAAGCTCATCATCGCGCTGGCAATGATCATCAATTTTTCTGATCGACGGTCCCCTCACCGTTTTGAGTCAGAAAAACGGGAATTGTTGCCCGGCGATCTAAAGCGGTGTCAAGCCACCGCACTCCAAAGCGCCTGCGGCGCAAAACCATTTCCTGCGTTCCTGCTTTCCTGATTCATGGATTCGTGGCTTCCAGATTTCTGTTTTTATGGTAATCTATCCGCCGATGGCAGATGATCGCTGGTGAGTCCCGTTGGGGGACTTGCTGGAGGAAAGTCCGAACACCATACGGCAGCATGCCGCGTAAAATACGCGGGCGTCGCAGTTGAAAGATTGCGACGACGGAAAGTGTCACAGAAAACACACCGCCGGTTCTTTGAGAAAAGCGCAGGCAAGGGTGAAAAGGCGAGGTAAGAGCTCACCGCTCGCGGAGCAATTCGCGAGGCACGAAAAACCCCATGCGGTGCAAGACAAAACAGAGGAAGGGCAGCCGGCCCGATAAAATCCTCGGGTATCGTCGCATTACGGTCCCGCGACTGCAGGACCGGGCATTCGTCCCGCGCATGCGGGACGGATGAGATGAATGATCATCAGCGTGAGCAATCACGCCGACAGAATTCGGCTTATCGCCATCGAAACTATGAAGGGCGCTTTCGGAAACGAAGGCGCCCTTCGCTTTTTTGTCTATCGAGGAGACTCGACCCAACGAGCCCATTGAGTTGACACAACTACGCCAATGGCGTATGGCATTTTATGTTGATCGTTGAGACGCCGGTGTTTACGCGCCGCGTTCTCAAGTTGATGTCCGATGAAGATTATCGAGCACGGCAGCAGGCGCTGGTCGTTGAGCCGGAGCGTGGCGCGATCATTCGCCAAAGCGGCGGCTTACGGAAAGTGCGTTGGCGCGAGCGGGTCGCGGCAAACGCGGAGGTGTTCGCGCGATCTACTATTGGGCACGCGCGCGTGAAATCCTTCTAATGCTTTTACTTTACGGAAAGAATGAACAAGATGATCTAACGCCTGAGTAGCTCCGCATCTTGAGAGTCTCTCGTTGGGAAAGAATTCAAATGAAAAAAGAACTGTTTGCAGAATTGGTCGAAAGTATCAAACAAGGCGGCAAAATTTTAAAAGGCCGCGCGAAGCCAAAACGGGCCTTCAAGCATGATGACCTGAACGTGCGGAAAATCCGGGAGCGATTAGGTCTGTCGCAAACAAAATTTTCTGCGCTTCTCGATATCAGTCCAGCCACACTCCGAAACTGGGAACAAGCGCGGCGCAAACCACACGGTCCCGCTCGAGTTCTGCTCCGTGTGGCCGAAAGGAATCCCAAGAGTGTACTAGAAGCCGTTCATGGCTAGTCCGTCACCGATTCAGTCAAGAATGCGCGAGGCTCATTATCGATTCCATGGCGACCGCTGAATTAGAAACGAAAGCGCCGCAAGCCGTACGATGCTGGATTGATGACGGGCGCGTTTACCGACGAACGTACCATTAGCTTTCCCGCGACCAAGTTCCCAAGGCTGGCAAAGGCGAGGCCGGAAATGCTGAAGCAAGTCACGTTGCGAGTTCAGGGGAGGGCCCTGCGTTGGGAGACGCTCGATGAAGATATTTGGGTTGGCGACGTAGTAGCGGGACGGTTCCCAAAATAAGAATCCCGCCGACAGAATTTGGCTTATCGCCATCGAAACTATGAAGGGCGCTTTTGGAAACGAAGGCGCCCTTCGCTTTTGTCAGGCCACAGATGGCTTGAGGTTGGATTTCTTGCTGAGGAGCGGCAGAACCTTTTCGACAAGTGCATCTGCTGTGATGCCGTGTTTTTTGCGAAGGATTGGAACCGCGCCGTGCTCGATGAATTGGTCCGGCCAGCCGATCCGCACGACCGGCGTGTTAATCATTTGCGAGTGTAGATGTTCCATCACCGCGCAACCAAAACCGTTGTACAAAACATGATCTTCGATCGTGCAGACGACGTCCACACTACGCGCGAAAAATTCCAGCGTGCCGGTGTCCATCGGCTTGATCCAGCGCGGATTGATTAGCGCAACAGAGATTCCTTTTTCTTCGAGCTTGCGCGCGGCTTCTTCCGCGACCTCGAACATGGCGCCAAGCCCGAAGATCGCCACGTCGCGCCCATGTTTGACAACCTCCGATTTACCAATTTCCAAGAGCCGCGGTTCCGGTTTGATTTTTGCGCCGGTTCCCGAGCCGCGTGGGTAACGAATCGCGATGGGACCGGAGTTGTAGTGCAACATCGTCCAGAGCATGTCCACAAATTCGTCCTCGTCTTTCGGCTGCATGTGCACCCAATTCGGCACATGCCGGAGGTAACCGATGTCGAACAATCCGTGATGCGTTGGGCCGTCATCGCCGCTCAACCCGGCGCGGTCCATGCACAGTTTTACATTCAGGTTTTGGATGGCGATGTCGTGGATCGCCATGTCGTATGCGCGCTGGAAGAACGTCGAGTAAATGGCCAGGAACGGCTGCATGCCTTGTGTCGCCAGGCCGCACGCGAAAAGCGTGGCGTGTTCCTCGGCGATACCTACATCAAAATAACGGTCCGGATGCGCCTTGGCAAAATGCGAGAGACCCGTTCCGCTCGGCATCGCCGCGGTGATAGCGACCAGCTTTTGGTTTGTCTCCGCGAATTTGGCCAGGCTTTTACCGAAAATTTCCGAATAAGTAGGCGTCGGCGTTGGAGCGGTCTCGCCGCTCTCGATCTTGTACTTGCCGAGACCGTGAAATTTGTCGGGTTGCTGCAGCGCTGGCACGTAGCCTTTGCCCTTCTTGGTGAGAATATGAAGCAACACCGGCTCTTCCTGGGTTTTTAGAAACTCAAACGTCCGGATGAGCAGAGGAATATCGTGCCCATCGATTGGCCCATAATAACGCAAGCCCAACTCCTCAAAGATGACGCTTGGCACGAGCAAACCTTTTACGCTTTCCTCTACTTTGTGCGCCAGTTGCACTCCAGTTGTTCCAAGTATTGCTTGGATGAAATCGCGCGCCTTATCGTGCAGATGTGCATAGGTGGGATTCGTCACGATGCTGTTCAGATAATTTGCGATCGCGCCGACATTTTTCGCGATCGACCATTCGTTGTCATTGAGAACGACGATAAAGCGCTTCGTGTGCGCTTTGACATTGTTGAGCGCCTCGTAACTGATTCCGCAGGTAAAGGCTGCATCCCCGGCGACGACCACAATGTTTTCATCGCCACCGCGCAGGTCACGCCCTACCGCCATTCCCAGCCCTGCGGAGAGCGCAGTGCCGGCATGACCTGCTCCGTAGCAATCGTGCTCGCTCTCGGTACGCAAAAGGAAACCATTCAGCCCGCCGAATTGGCGCATCGTGCTGAAACGATCCAGCCGTCCGGTAAACATTTTGTGGACGTAACCCTGGTGACTGACGTCCATCACGAACCGGTCGCGCGGCGTATCGAAAACGCGATGCAATGCAATTGTTAGTTCCACGACGCCGAGGTTCGGTCCGAGATGGCCGCCGGTTTGGGACAGAACTCTGATCAGATCTTCGCGCACTTCCTGCGCAAGCTGCGGCAGATCCTGTTCCCGCAGCGCCTTGATGTCAGCCGGCGAACGGATGCCATCGAGCAAACGCTTCTGGGTGGCTGCCGTCTCAGAGGTTTGGGAATTCTCAGAAGAGTTTGATTTCGTCATCGATGCTTTCGAATTCGGACGCTGCTTTCTCGGAAGTAGCCGGTTCCTGCGCCGGCTCAAATTCTTTCACTACCGGTTTGCCTGCGCTATTGCGAGCAATGATTTCGATCTTTTGCTCCGCGTTGGCGAGCCGTTCCTGGCAAATCTTTACCAGATTCATTCCCTCCTCGTAGCGCACGATCAAATCTTCGAGGCGTAGTTTACCCGACTCCATCTGTTCGACAATTTTCTCGAGCCGATCCATCGCGCCTTCAAAGTTAAGCTCCGCCTCGCGCGGCTTCGGTTTACTGCTCATGGGGAAAGCGGAAGAATTAAGCACAGGTTGGCCATGAAAAAAGGGCGACTTCTGGGAAGCCCGCCCTCGCATACTGCGATTGGCGCCCTCGCTAATTGCCGGGATGGCGGATCCGGCGATCTCCGAACAGAATTCACTAACTTAACATTCGCCTCTGTTGAAAGTAATGCCAATGTTGCGATTTCCCACCCATAATGCGCGTATTTCAACCGTCTGTAAAAGGCCAAGCCAATAATCGCGATCGAATCCGGCCTGCATCTTTTTACGCCATGTGGGATGCGGTTGCTCGATTCGCGCAAGAAATCCGACGAAGTGATTTTACAGCGGAAATGATCCGGCGCCGTGATACATACGGCGCCGAAGGAGTGATGGGTGCGCTGGATTGCGCGACGCTCTACGCACTGACGCGCTGGCTTCGACCCCTGGTGGTCGTGGAATCGGGGGGATTTATTGGGATGTCCTCGGCCTTTATTTTGAAAGCGTTGGCCGACGAAAAGCTCACGACAGCCAAACTCTACAGCATCGAATTGAGCGAAGACTGCGAACAGGGTGCGCTAATTCCTGACGAATTGCGATCCGCCTCATCCGTATTCGTTCCGGTCCGCGGCAGAATCGAAGATTTGCTGAAGCGGGACCAACTTCCTCGATCCATAGACATGTTTCTGCACGACAGTTCACACAGTTATCGCCATATGCTCTGGGAATTTCGCCAGTTCTGGCCGCGCCTGCGCGACGGCGGTTTACTTGTGTCGCACGACGTTCAGATGAATGCCGCGTTTCCCGAATTCATTTCTAGGACCTACGTGCACGACAAGAAAACCGGCCGCTGCGATGCCGAGCGCACTTCCCATTACGAATGGGGCCGCTGGGGCTACATCGGTTTCGTGATAAAAAAAGGTAGTCAGTAATATTCAATCGCGGATTACCCTGATTCAGCGAATTGACGAGCGAACGTGCGACGCGTGCAACGGATTCCCTCTTATTTGAGACGTTTCCCTGTTGCAGATTCGTTTACGAGCTTCTCCAGACGCTTAAGTCGCGTCACTTCCTGTTTTGCGCTCACTATCCACCACACGATTGCTTTTCGATACGACGGGGCCTGAGCATAAAAGAAATTCCACGCTGCTTTGTTTTGCCTCAGTCTTCTCTCGTAGGGTCCATCGAGCTCGGCAGTCCTTTGTTCGTATGAATAAATTCCCGACTTATTCTCTCTTCGTACATTGAAGGCTGCCGTCCCTGAAGCTTGCATCAAACCTTTGCCCGCCAGTTCGCTTACGCGCTTGATATTGACGGCGCTCCAGATGCTTCCCAGTCTCCTCGGTGTAAATCGAATGATGTAACGTGAATCGTCAACTTTCTTCCGGATCCCGTCGATCCATCCAAAACAGAGCGCTTCATCCACCGATTCCGGCCAGGTGATGCTCGGTTGCTGTGACTTTTTCCTATAATAACCGACCCATAATTCTCGTGTGGTCGCGTGATTCTTTTTTAGCCATTCGCGAAAGTCGGTTGGCGACTTGAAGTATTTGATGGTCATCGCAGAGGATGCTTCTCACTGTAGGGAAGGAGAAAGGATCCGCGTTAGTATTGTCGCTACGCGCGCGATAGCATCGCGCACTTTCGTCGACGCACTAACCAATTTGCTTTTTTTGTACGCTTCGGCGTCCTTGAATGCTTTGAGCCCGTCGGCGTTGTCGATTTTGAGAACGAAAATCCAACCCTGGCCGTACGGTTCGCGGTTGATCAGCCCCGGATCAGCTTCGAGCGCCTTGTTCGTCTCAACGACTGTTCCTTTCATCGGCGCATAGATGTCGCTCGCCGTCTTGACTGATTCGACAACGGCGATCGCTTCTTTGGCGTTTACTTGCCGGTCGACTTTCGGCAGCTCGACATAAACGATGTCGGTCAATTCCGATTGAGCGTGATCGGTGATACCCACGCGGATTTGGTCGCCTTCGCGTTTGATCCATTCGTGGCTCTCGGTGTAGAGCAAGTCGTCTGGGATAATCATGATGCAGATTTTCTGTAAAGCGGTTTCTTTTCCACGGTGGCGGCAAACTTTTGCCCGCGAATTTCGATTTCAATCTCTGCACCGTTCTTCGCGTGCGCGGATGACACATACGCCATGCCAATGCCCCAGTTCAAGCTCGGAGAGAGCGTCCCACTGGTCACTTCACCGATACGCTCGGCGTCCCGGAACACGGCGTAGTGCGGCCGCGGCGGCGGTCCTTTCTTTTTCATTCGAAACGGTACCAGTTTTTCGCGCGGACCAGTATCCTTTGTGTTCAGCAAGACGTCGCGCCCGATGAAGTTTGGTTTTGTCAGATCGACAAAGAATCCGAGTCCCGCCTCGATCGGATTTCGTTCCGGCGAAAGGTCGGAGCCGTTCAGGGGGTAGCACATTTCCAGGCGCAATGTATCGCGGGCACCAAGGCCACACGGCTTGATTCCCAGCGGCTCTCCTTTTTCCAGGACGGCATTCCAAAACTTCACCGCATCCGTTGTACGAAAGAAAACTTCCATGCCATCCTCGCCAGTATAACCGGTCCGCGCCACAGACACGGTCGTACCGTCGAATGGCAAATCGGCAATCGAGTTTCGCGGCGGAAGATCGGCATTCGCGCCAAAAAGGGCGTGGAATAGCTCCGCGATGCGCGGACCTTGAATGGCCACTCCGCCAAAATTCGCGCTGCGATTTATGAGTTTACAAGTGGATCGCCTCTCGTTGAGATGATTTTGCAGCCAGACAAAATCGTCATCCACACACGCCGCGTTTACGACGAGCAGAAACTGCTCTACGTCGATACGGTAAACGATCAGGTCATCAATGATTCCGCCGCGTTCATTCAGCAAAAATGTGTATTGGCCGACGCCGACATCGAGTTTGCCGACGTTGTTTGTGAGCATGGTGTTGAGCCAATCGCATACAGCTGCGCCGTCGACGATAAACTGGCCCATATGCGAGATGTCGAAGATGCCGACATTGTTTCGCACTGCCTGATGTTCCTCCACGATGCTGATGTATTGCACCGGCATCAGCCACCCGGCGAATGGAACCATCTTCGCACCGAGCCGCACGTGCTCACCGTAAAGCGGCGTTTTTTTCTGTGCGACTTCGCTCACGCGCCAAGCTAGCTGCCAATCAAATGTGGGTAAAGTTTCTGTCTCGCACCACGGCGACAAAAGGACGGCGCGGTCCCAGAAGCTTCCCTCAGTTCGTGTCTTTTGTGTTCTTTGCGCGAGGAATTAAAGTCGGAAGGCAATGAGCTGGCTGGATAAACTCGAACGCCGCTTTGGTTTTCTGGCAATTCCAGGACTGATTCGCATCGTGATCGGTTTCACAGCGCTGGTCTGGGCGCTGATTTGGCTGGATCCAAATTTACGCTTCGCGCTCAATCTCGATCCGGGGCGTATTCGCCATGGCGAAGTCTGGCGGCTTGTCACTTACATCTTTGTACCGCAGACGCTAAGCCTTTGGGTCGTGCTGGCGCTCTGGTTTCTCTGGTTTATCGGCGAAGGGCTTGAACGCGCTTGGGGGCCGTTCCGGCTCACACTCTATTTCGTCATCGGGATGATCGGCACAACAGTCGCCGCTTTCTTTTTCGGCGGCAATTTTTCCAATGGAATGCTCATCACGTCCCTGTTCTTCGCGTTCGCGCGATTTTATCCAGACGAAATCATCTACATCCTTTTTATTCTGCCAGTAAAAATCAAATGGCTGGCGTGGATTTTTGCGGCCTTCCTGCTGTTCGGATTTGTCCTGGGCCCGAATTCGTATCGCGCCGCGCTTATCGCCGCGTTCGCAAACTATTTCATATTTTTCGGGCCAGAAATCATTCATGAGGTGCGGCATCGCCGTGATGTTTCAACGCGGCGCAAACGTTTTGAAGCGCAATCGCACAGCCCGCATGAGACACTGCATCATTGCGCGGTGTGTGGCGCCACCGAGCTAAGCGATCCGAATCTCGACTTCCGCGTGGCGAGTAATGGCGAAGAATATTGCATGGCGCATCTGCCCAAAGCAGTATCAAAAACCTGAGAAAACGGTAACCTTGACCACCTCCTGTCGCGCCCGAAACTAATGTGATGACTGATAAGAATACTGCGCTGGTCCCCGAGGAAGGCTGGCATTGTTTGCACCTGTTTTACCGGATCGAATACGGCCAATGGCAGTTGCTCAACCGCGAAGAGAAAAATGCTGCCAAAACAGATCTGTCATCGCTGGTCCAGGAAGTGCGCGCGATGGATTCGACGCAGTTGCTCACGCTCGGGGTTGTGACGCCAAAGGGGGACATCGGTTTCATGTTGATTACCCCGGATTTGCACAACGCCAACAGAATCGAGAAACGACTGTCCGTTTCGTTGGGCCCTGACGTGCTTACACCGGTTTACAGTTATCTCTCGCTCACCGAAGAGAGCGAATACATCACGACCGAGGAGGAATACGCGCAATCACTCGATGCAAGTGTTCGCAACGATCCGGGAAAACTCAGCGAAGCACTGACGACATTTCGTGACCGGATGAAACATTATCGACAAGAGCGGGTTTATCCTACGCTCCCCGATTGGCCCGTGGTTTGTTTTTATAACATGAGCAAACGCCGCGGCGAACAGCGTAACTGGTACGCGCTGCCGTACGATGAGCGTCGCAAGCTAATGAAAGGCCACGCAAATGTCGGGCGGGAGTTCGCCGGCAAAGTGAAACAGTTGATTACCGGTTCCACCGGCCTCGACGATGCGGAATGGGGCGTGACGCTCTTCGCGCGCGACACGTTTCAGATTAAAGCAATCGTTTATCAAATGCGGTTCGATCCAGTCAGCGCCGAATACGCCGAGTTCGGCGAATTTTACATCGGCGTCCAATTACCGCTCGACGAGTTGTTCCGGCGTTTGCAGCTATAATAATCTCTCCTCTCCGGCTTCCTCTTAGTCTTACTCTGTTCCGATTGTCTCTAGTCCCACTAGGTTTAAGATTCAGAGGAAGAGGAAGATTGCGTTCGGATGGGTGACAGAGCGGTTGATTGTGCACGCCTGGAAAGCGTGTGTGCCGAAAGGCACCGGGGGTTCGAATCCCCCCCCATCCGCGTTTAGCGCTTTTTGATTATCTGCAGTTCCTGCACCAATTTCACCCTGGCGCCGTGAGGCAGCAAACCGCGAAAGTTTACGCTGGGATAAATCATGCAATCGCTCCCGATGACCGAACCGGGGTTAATAACCGCGTTGCAGCCAATTTCGGTTCTGTCGCCGACAATCGCGCCGAATTTTTTCAGGCCAGTGGGAATACTGCCGTTTGGCGTGATTACCACGATCTCGCTATGATCGAGCTTTACGTTTGAGAGAATTACGCCGGCACCAAGATGCGCGTGATGCCCAAGGATTGAGTCGCCGACGTAATTGAAGTGGGGCACCTGCGCTTCGTCGAAGAGAATGCAATTTTTGAATTCGCACGAGTTGCCCATCACGACGCCATTTCCCGCAATCACGTTTTCGCGCACGTAGCAACCACTGCGAATCTGGCAATTGTCGCCGATCCAAGCGGGACCTTTCAGCACCGCGCCTTGCTCAACGACCGTTCCTCTGCCAATGAACACACGATCGCTGATAAATGGTTTCCCGACTAGCTCACCCAACACAGCCGGTTTGAGCCGAAATTGCAAATAGCTCGCGATCTGTTTAAGCGCGTCCCAGACATGATTCTGGTTCTCGAACAATTTCGGATGAGCCGTATGTTCGAGGTCGAGAAAATCTCCCGGGGCAAACATTTTCAATTTCGCGTGTGCGTCTCGCTCACAATTTTCCGAGCGTCACGTATTCGCCGGTCGGTTTCTGGAACCATTCTGGCAACTCAATGCCTGAATCCACCATACTCTCGTAACAATTTTGCGTGATCATGCCCTGCCGGGTGCTTTCACCGAAGATTGCGTAGTTTTTTTCGGTCACAAATAAACGATACTCAGGTGGCTTTGGCACGTCATCCTTCAGATCATCCATCGCCTTTGCACTGGGAATCTGGTCGGGCAGATGCTTGAACAGATGTCGAAGCACTTTGGCGCGCAGAAGCTGATGGATCCATATTTGCCACCAACCTTTACGCTCGAGATAAACATCGCCGAACAGGTTTTTCACTTTCTTAGGGTGGAGTGTGAGCCTGGGGATGCTCAACAGCGCCCGGCATCTGCAGAATAGCAGCCCATCGATTCCCGGCGAACGCATGGCGTGAGAAATGAGCCTGGCAACTTTGTCGATTGGAAGTTCAATCGGGTATTTGTCGTCGACGCACCAGTAAATCCACTCTTCGTCATCGATGTCTGCCAGCAAATGCAAGATCGTTCCTTTGATGTCCCCTGGCGCCGGGTGGTACTTGATACGATCGGTATCGGTTCCGCGGAACTCCTGGTATGGAACATGGAAAACAAAAGGGTGATCCGGCCACAGTTGCTCGTACTTAAGAATGACATGCCGCGTAATCGCTCGATAGCGATCACAGGTGAGCACAATGGCTTTTATCTTATCCGGCGAACTCATAACCGAACCGCTCAATATCCACTGTGAACTTCACTGCAACGATATCCTTTGTCCGCCGAGTGTAATATTCGGTGTAATGTCGCTCCCGGGGATTCGCTCGCTGGTGCGGTAACTTTTCCGGCAAACCCAGCTTCCGCGCCACAAAGGCCCAATCTTTATCAAGCCGCTCAAATTTTCCGATAAAATCGGCGAGCAGGTTTCCATTTGGATCGACGAACCAGTCCAGCTGATGCCGGTGCGGGGAGGAGTGGAGGCACGTGGCGCTGCTATATTCGATCCAATCGACGAATTGTTCGAAGGTCATCTCTTTCCTGAGTTGTAGCGCTTCCGTGCGCTCATACAGCGATACAACGCGGTCCCACGGATTGCGAACAAAGCCGAACTTGAAGTAGGTCTCGAATTGCTGACTCCCGGTTTTTTTCCGGCGCTCTTCCGGCAGCAGCAAATAAAGCGCGGCTAATATCCGGTTTTTTCTTCCTCCGTAGTGGGTCCACGACGTTTCCATCAGCTTTTTGATCTGCCACAAATTCAGGTGTGGCTTCCATGCTTTCCCAAGAATTGCTCGGACGCTGGTCGATCCGGTTTTGGGTACCTCAACGAAAATGCACTTGTGTTTGTGCGAAATCATAGCCGGCGGCGTGTCATTGTACATTGAAAAATTTCGCAGGCATTAGAAAGTGAAGCCCCTGCACGGGTCGGTAGCTCAATCGGTAGAGCAGCGCCCTTTTAAGGCGTTGGTTCCGGGTTCGAGTCCCGGCCGACCCAATTTAGCAAATCGCGGAGCGAATTTCGCGGGCGATCCAATCGAAACACCGACAAACCAGCCGCGGTGGCTGCTTGCCAATCGCGTTCTGGATCATCACCAACGTGAAGGACCTCTTCTGGCTTCAAATTGATGACCTTCAGTGCGCGCCGGAAGATTTTCGGATCGGGTTTGTCTGCGCCGAGTTCGCTTGAAATGAACGTGTGGGTAAAATATTTCGAGATTCCGAGGAGCTGAAGAATGAATCGCAAGCGCCCGTCGAAATTTGAAATCACGGCGAGCTGAAAACGGGGACGTAATTTCTTGAGAACGCCGGGAACTTCCGGATAAAGCTCCCAAACGCCAGCCTCGGCAAAATGTTCGTAAGCGACTTCGAAGAAATTATCGTGGTCGAGTTCGCTTAACGAGGGTGCGACCTGGTCGAGAACGCGATCGACAAGCTGGCGCCACCAGCCTTTGTCGTCCTCCTCACGCGGTTCGTCGATTGGCAGCCGTGGTGGCATTTGTTGCCACGCGGCGTGGAATGCCCGATCCAGTTTCTGCGCGTCGAGATCTAGTCCGAGTTCATAACCGACGAGCGCATAATGATCGCCTACTGTTTTCGTAAGGTAAAAGAGCGTCCCTGCGGCGTCGAAAAAGATCGCCTTGATTAATCTGGCTTTGCTTTCAGTGGCCATGAATGTCTTAGCTCGACGGAAGATTGTTTCGGTGCTGATTGCAACGTTTGACGAGATGTCGCACTGATGCGCCAATTTTGGATTGCAAAATTATTCGATGAGCGTTGCATGATGCCAGCGATGAAAATTGTGGACGAACCGCAGGCCTTGCCGAGATGGACGCAATCAAGTGCCGAGGAACTGGCGAACAGCATTAGCCATGGGATCGGGCTCGTCGGAGCGATGATCGGCGCGCCGATCTTGTTGCTGGCTGCGTTCCGCCATGGCAGCGTTTTCTTTCTCAGCGGTACGATCGTATTTATTGCGACCATAGTGTTGCTGTATTTGGGGTCGATGCTTTACCACGCCTGGCCTCGCACACGGGCGAAGTCGCTTCTGCAAATTCTCGATCACTCGGCGATTTTTTGGTTAATCGCCGGAACACATACGCCCTTTGCGCTGGGACCGCTCCGAGGAGTTTGGGGTTGGATGCTGCTGGGAATCATCTGGGCATTGGCCGCCCTCGGGGCGGTAGTCAAGGTGACACGCGGCGCCGATCGCCACCGGAAATTCGCGATGGCTCTTTATCTGGGGATGGGCTGGCTTGCTCTTGTTTTCCTTCGCCCGCTCACGCTAGCGGTCCCGCTCTCGGCGGTTCTCTGGCTCGTCGCTGGTGGAATCGCTTACACCGCAGGCGTCTTATTTTTCGTGAACGAGCGTTTGCGCTACGCGCATTTTGTCTGGCACCTCTTTGTCCTTACGGGCACGAGCTGTCACTTTGCGGCGGTGCTTCTCTGTGCGGTTTAACGACGAGTGCCAGTTGCACGGCAAAAGCGCGACGCCTGCAGTTGGACAAGTTTGCCGCCGCGGCGGATTGATTAGGATGCTGCCAATCGAGCACGATGATCCGATCAACGCGAGGATTCTTGCGGTTTCGGAAGACAAGATTGAAGGATTTGTTCGCGAACCGTTCGAAGAGATTGCGAATCGCTCAGGTGTGAGCGTCGAGTTAGTAATGGCGCGCATCGCCGGCATGTTGCGCGCGGGGACGATTCGCCGGGTCCGTCAAACGTTGCTTGCGACGAACCTCGCCGAGGGCGCGCTGGTGGCGTGGAAAGTTCCCGAAGATAAGATCGATGCCGCGTTCGACTGGATGTTTCAGCGCGATCCGTTCTCCGGTCATGTGGTCCTGCGCTCTACCGATACTGTTAGCGCCGGATCCGACTACAAGCTTTGGACGACTTTAAAAGTTCCTCGGGGATTTTCGCTGCAAATGCATTGCGAATTGCTGACAAAAAAGGTCGGCGCCGAGCGTTTTCGTCTGATGCCGGCGAACGGAATCTTCACTCTCGGCGTCGGACACGTTCGCCGGAAAACCATTGAGCCGGGAAGTAAAGCGGATCAGCCAGCAAAAATGATTCCCGTGCAGCTTGTTGAACTGAGCGAGCACGAATGGAATGTTTTGGTTGCGCTCAAGCGAGAATTCACGCCGGAGGAAATCAAGCCGTTGCCTTGGGTTGCTCGGGCAAACGAAGCCGGCGTATCCGTAGAGGAATTTTGTAGCGTAGCCGAAGATTTGAATGCGCGAAAGATTGTCGGCCGTTTCTCAACGTTTCTGGAACACGTCAAACCGTCCGCCGGCGGTGTGCGCGTCACGCGATTCAACGCGCTGTTTCATTGGGCCGTGCCACCGGGCCGCGAAATTGAAACTGGAGGCGAGGTCGGCCGTCATCACATTTTAACGCACTGCTACTGGCGCGAAGCCGGCCCTGAATTCCGGAATGTCAACATCATGGCTGTTGCGCATGGCACAGATAAACGATTGCTCCTCGATCATAAGGCCGCGATTGATGAACACGTGCGCGCGAGTAATCTCCCGGTTTCTTATACAAACGTGTTCTGGGGCGGGCGTAGCGAGATCAAACCGTCCGAAATCTCGCCGCAGGTTTATCGCGAGTGGTTGTCCGAGCAGGAGAAGACTTAACAGCTTCAATTCCGCTCGAGAACCCTTCGCGATACGTGAGATCCAGATTCCGTAGAAGTGCGACGGCGAATTTCTGGCGATCAACCTCTCGGCCTAATGCCATTGCCAGGGAAATTGCCCTGTCCTGAAGTTCCACAGGAAGATCGTCGCGAGACTGGTTCGCGTTAATTCCGACGCCGACTACAGCCAAATGTGGCGCGTCCTTTTGCGCGCGCATTTCCACCAGCACACCAGCTACTTTGCGCCCAAAAAGCTGAATGTCGTTAGGCAACTTAATCAATGGCTCAACGCCGAACTCGGCACGAATGGTCTCAGAGACTGCTTCGATTGCCCAAACCGTGAGCCGCCCCGAATCCCGGAGCTCGATCCCGGGTCGTAACAGAATCGAAAAACAAAGCCCTTTGCCCATCGTTGATTCCCACCGGTTACCGCGCTGCCCGCGGCCGGTGGTTTGGTGTTCGGCGAAAAGAACCAAACCCTCGCGCGCGGGCGGCGGAAGGTGCGTCGATGAGAGCTGCAAAATGGCATCGTTGGTAGAGCCGGTTTCTTTGAGCACGATGATCTCCCGGCCGATCACGACCGCCCCGGTGAGTTCGGCTTTGAGTTGATCAGCGATTAGCCAGTCCAAGTTCTCAGCCGCGGACATGAGTTATTTCCAGCCCGAGATCAATCGCGGGCGCAGCGTTGGTTAGCGCGCCGACGGAAATGTAATCGACGCCTGTGGCTGCGATGCGGCGGACGGTTTTCAGCGTGATGCCGCCGCTCGCTTCGAACTTGATGTTATTCCTCCTCAGCGCCAGAGCTTCCCGGATTTGAGCGGGCACCATGTTGTCCAGCAGGATGACGTCCATGCCCTCAATCTCGACAAAAGCACGTACCTGCTCCAAACTGTCAGCCTCCACTTCGATGCGGACGTTCGGCCGTTCCTTGCGAAGGCGGCCAATTTGATCGGCAAATCCGGAGAGCCCTCCGAATGCAGCGAGGTGATTATCCTTCACGAGAACCATATCGTACAGGCCAGAACGGTGATTGATGCCACCACCTGCGACTACAGCGGCCTTTTGCAATGCGCGTAGCCCAGGAGTCGTCTTGCGTGTATCCAGTATTTTTGCCGGATGATTTCCTACGGCGTCAACAAACTGGCGGGTCAGCGTTGCGACGCCGCAGAGGCGTTGAAGAAAATTTAGCGCAACGCGCTCGGCCTTGAGAATCGAACGCGCATGGCCCCGCAGTTCTATGACTACGTCGCCGGCAACCACAGGGTCGCCATCCGAGTGAACGACCTGGACATCAGTCGCAGAATCGGCCGTCCGAAAAACCTCCGCGGCTGTCGCAGTCCCTGCAACGATCGCTGGTTCATGCACAACGACGCGTGCGGTTGCGTGCAGCGCCTCGGGCACGAAAAAGTCGGTCGTGATGTCGCCGTGCCCAATGTCTTCTCTTAACGCAGCAACAATTGGGTCGTAATCGTCAGGCTTCATGGAGGAGAGAAGCCGCATGATACGAGCAAAATTCAAGCCCGTCTATCATACGGGCACGCGGTCGGCGCTTGCTACGCTCTGCGAGTCCGCGGGATCCGCAGCCCCAGGTTCTCAGCCACCGTTGTACAAAAATAGATTCGGGCAGCGCACGCTAAGGAGAAACAACATCCAGAGAACTCGTGCAACCGCCCGAATCGCCTTAACCTGTAGCATTCGACAGCGTGCGGTAGCGTGCGTTCGAACTTTTTTACGAAAAGTTCGTGTCTGGTGATATCACCGATGGGCCGAAGCCCAAGACGCGCTGACGCGACAGGCAGATCCAGGGACCTGAACACAGAAACGTGATCTCGGTCTTACAGAAGATTTGTCTGCACAAGGCTCGTATCTTGCGCTGCTTCGTCGCGCACCTCCTGTAGAAGCGACTTAAACTCACATTTTTCCAAAGCTGCTATCAGGGCAGGATAATCGGGCTCGATGCGCAGATCATCGATAGCCACGGGCAATTCCATCTCGCAGTCCAAATCGACCATTTTCCGGTTTTGCAATATCTGCTCGCGAGCATTTGCCAGTTTCTCCTGGGTGCGAACGCTTTTTACCTTGTCGATGTTGTTCAGTAAGCCTTCCAGACCACCAAACTCGCGAATCAAGGCTGCGGCACTATTACGACCTATTCCAATTCCGGGGATGTTATCGACAGAATCCCCGGTTAACGCGAGCACATCGCCAATCAGGTTAGGCGGGACAGCCCATTTTGCGGTCACTTTGTCTTCCCCCAATAACACGAATGCATCCTTGGGCGATGCGAGGTCCGCCTTCGCTGTCGTATAGACTTTCACGCCAGGGCCCACGAGTTGAAACAAATCTTTGTCGTTGGTGGCGAGCACGACTTCCATATGAGGCCGTTTACCGGCAGCAATAGCATAGCAACCTATCAGGTCATCGGCTTCGGTATTCGGAAGCGAAATATTTCGGAAGCCCAGCGAAGGAGTAAGCCCTTGAATAAACTCGAGCTGCGGGATCATCGGTTTAGGCATTTCCTTGCGCGTTTCTTTGTACATAGGTTGCAGCTCCACTCGTCTCTGCGGCACCCCTTCGTCCCAGATCACGGCGCCCAGATCAGGTTGCAAATGTTTCACCATTAGCCGCAGCGTTTTCGTGAACCCAAAGATAGCGTTGGTCGGTTCACCCCGGGAATTCGACAGATTCGGGATAGCAAAAAACGAGCGGTAAACGTAGTAATGACCGTCGATAAGCAGCAGTTTCATTATAAAGGCTGATGCTGGATTCTGAATGCATGATGCTGGATGATCAAGGAATGACCGAAGAATGGATTGTGCGCGTGCAGGGTACGGAATACGGCCCGGCAGACATCGAGACTCTCCGCGAGTGGAAAGTAGAAGGACGATTGCTCCCTGCCAATGAAGCGCGCCGAGTCGACATCGATCTTTGGACAACAGCAGCGGAAATTCCTGGGCTCTTTGATCTCGGGGTACGCGCCGAGATGGACAGCCGGCAGTCGACACAACCGCCGCTGCAAATCGCACATCGCCGCTTTACTCAGATTTTATCGAAAACATTTCAGATCTATAGGACAGGCTTTTTGCAATTCGTTGGCCTCGCACTGCTGATCTTGTTGCCGTCGGTATTCAGTCAGTTGACGACGGCGTTCGTGCAACCGCCGCAGAGTCTCTAGTATTGATCTCCGCTCGGTCCTTGCCGCGGGCTTTGCCTTTCTCATGGTCATCCTCTCGGTTGTGATGTGGCCGGTGTACATTGCTGGAATCCAAGTTCTCACCGCGGAAATTGCGGGAGGAAACCGGCCCGGCCTTCTCGCCGTGCTAAATCAAGCGGTCAAATTTTGGCCGCGCATCGCTGCGCTGTGCTTCTTTGTTTACGGCGTGTTCTTTCTGCTCACGATCTTCGGATTGGCGATTGCGGCCATGGCTCTCTCCGGGACAGCCTCAGTGTTGTTGGCCCTTGTCGCGATCGGCTTGCTCATCCTTCAGGTTTGGATGTTCGGCCGTTTTTTCGCGAACGTTCTGTTCTGGCAGCAGGTTGCCGTTCTCGAGAACGCTGGCTTTATCGATTCATTGCGCGAGAGCCGGGATCTCGCGCGCAGCGGACGGGATCTTCCGTGGTTTCAACGACCAATGTGGCGCGGAGCGTTCATCGCGTCGATCTGGTTCGCCTTCGTACTAGCGATCACTCTCGCGGCGCAATGGGGGACAATACAGCATTATTCCAATGACTTGCTGACGACACAGGACCCACAGGCACTTCTGCAAAAAATGGCTGAGGCGCAGCAAGGCGCCGGCTTTGATGTCGCCGCTTTTGCTTTGGGCGTCGTCCAAAGAATTCTCCAGCCTTTGCTGGGTATTGCCTTTGTGGTCGTTTATCTCGACAGCCGACTTCAAATACCTTCACATATGGAACCAATTGTAAGCGCTGGTAAAGGCGACACCGTTCGCTAGAAAATCCGAAGCGCTGATCACGATCGCGATTGCGCCAACGGCTCCGAGCACAAGACCAGAACGGGCACGCAGGAGGCGATTCAACCCGTAAACATACAGCGTCGCGAATGGAATCAGAGCTCCGAGCATGAGGCGGCCCTGAAAAAAGTAAGGCCGCTCGCGAGAGGGGTTAACGCAGCGACCGAAATCGAATTGCAGCGACAGGACCCCGAGAAACACGATCGTGGCCATAACGCACGTTGTTGCGATCCAAAGCACGCGACGCTGCGCTTCCCCGCTGATGTCTCCTCCCGGGCGCAAAAGTGAAATGACGGCAACCGAAGTCAATCCAAGTGAGGACAAGATGTAAAACAAATCCATCCCCGGAAAAGCAATGGTGCGGGCGTGCCACATGAATTCCCCACGCCAGAAGCTGACAATTAGTTCGGAAACGAATGTCCACATTCCTGGTGCGGTGAAAATTGGATGAGACCACCACTCTGAGAACGGTTTCGATGTCCACCCGAGCAATTGTGCTTTCGAGGTAGAGCCGGTGAAATCGCCGAAATGCGTTTTCATCCAGATGACCCAGCCGAGGATTGGAGTGGCGGCACAGACCGCAAGCGCACCGAGAGCAGGCATGGCGCCGCGCAGCTTTCCCAATCGGGCTCGTGCGATGCACCACCACAAAACTGCGCCAATTGCGACGAGCATCAGCGGCAAATTGCTGAGCTTGGTAAGATACGTCGCGGCAATCGACAAACCGGTTGCAGTCCCGAGAGAAACTCTCGGCTGTTCCTCGGAGAACCATTGAATCAGGCATACGAAGGCGAATCCGAAACAAATTGGTGAAAGGACGTCGTTGCTGATTCCGTAAAACGCGTCTTGCGGCATGGCGGCGATTAGAAGTGGAATGCCGAGCCGGAACGCAACTTGATCGGGAAAGATCATTCGTGCCGCCGCGTAGGCCAGCCACACTAGCGTGGCGACGAAAATGACGTTGAGAAATCGAACCCAGTAGAGCGCGCTGCCGTTTTTCAGGCCAATCCATTGGCCAATGTGGAACCAGACGGCCGAAGCGAGGTAATACAGCGGCGATTGCGAGGATTCCTGGTTGGGCGTGCGGCTCCAGATCTCTTCGATCTTCGTGATCGTCGACGCGACTTCTTCCGGGGAATGCCTCCACATTGGTCCATAGTAGCCGTCATCGAAATCTTCCGGAGCTGACAGGAACTCCGGCGACGCGTAATGGGAAAGGTAAGGTAGCGTTGCAGGCGAGATGAGTTCCGTGCCCTCCGGCAAATGGCCAGCGGCGTATTTGATCACCAGATCGAAGTGGCGGCGTTCATCTACGTTATTAAAAAAAGGAAACGCCGCGGAGAAGACAAGAACGCGCATCGCGGCAAACGACGAAAAAACGACGATCCACCAGAAATCTCGGCGAAAATCTCCGGCTTGCTTCACGAATATCCCAGCACAGTCAGGCTGATTGCCGGCTCCGCAGAACGAGCGGCGCAATCGCGCCGAAGTAACGTCCGGTATAAATCAGGTATCCGATGAACAAGACCATTTGCGCGCCAATTAACCACAGGTGACCGGAGCGAGCGATGAACAGATCCGGCCAGCGCCAAATGGCGAATGCACCCGCGACATTGAACAAAAAAAGTAGCGGAACAAGCAGGTAAATATTGAGCAATTGATCGGATCTGGCGCGACAGTAAAGGGCGCGCTCGGAATCGTCGCGTGACTCAGCGACGCGTGCCCGAATCAGCCGCATATCATAGATGAAAAGCAGCCAGACAATCCCGGCGTAGGCGGCGCTTAATCGGAACCAGACAACAGGATCGTCGAGGCGACTGAAAAGAATCGCCTCCCCGAGTGCGCACGCGATGTAGAAGAAGTTGTGACCGAACTCGAGTGGCCAGCGAATAAGTGTGAGCGTGTGAATCACCGAGCGCGACCAAAAGATGAAGATTACGAATAACCCGGCTGCGATGTAGATAAACGCATTGGCGTGCTGCATCGACAGAAGCAGCCGAGCGTTGTCCGTCAGAAAGAACAGCGCTACGCCTTGGATGATGCTGACGAGAGTCAGTTCGATGCTGATTACGACCGAATCGAGTTCGCGGCGGGCATCAGGAAGACTCATCGTTCGATGATTAGCTCTTCGGTGATTTAACTGTCAAGATGCTAGATTGACAGCTTCGGCGCAGTGAAATTTTGTCTCGATACTTCAAGTATCTCTCCTTCAGCTGTGTCAGATTAGACCAGTCGATCGTCACCCGCTTTGCAACGGTTCGACGTAAACCGTTGAAAGCATCGCGTTTATCCCATGGCCTTAGCAGGAACGTTTCTGGCACGCGGGGCGCTACTCCAGTTTTTGAACTTCAATCCTCAACTTCAAGAAAGGAAATTTCAAAACTATGAATCTAATTCGTTATCACGCTCCCGACGCAACGTCGTGGCCGGCGTTGGATCGCTGGAGCAACCTGCGGGACGAGCTTAACTCGTTGTTTGAGCTGCCGGTCTCGTCGAGTTTCGGACGCGCCGGTCAACTGTTTACCGGCTGGTCACCTGCGCTCGACCTTCACGAGAGTGGAGATCATCTGGTGGCGGTAGTCGAGTTGCCCGGCATGCGCAAGGAAGACATCGATATTTCTTTGCACGACGGAACATTGACGATCAGCGGCGAGCGCAAACGCGAGAGCACTAACGGCGAAAAAGCCCAGCGTACCGAACGTTACGTCGGCACATTCCGCCGCAGTATCTCACTTCCGACTCGCGTGGATGCCACCAAGGTTAGCGCCACCTATCAGGACGGAATTCTAAAGGTGACGTTGCCCAAGGCTGAGGAAGCAAAGCCAAAACAAATCCAAGTCAGCTAACTCAACTCAAACCAAAAGGAAGTTTCATTATGAATACTCTAACTCGTGAATCTCGTGAAGCTGATCGCGCCGAAGCTGAACAGTTTGTCGCGCCGCCGGCCAGTGTCACGGAAGCCGCCGACGGTTATATGCTCGAGATTGAAATGCCGGGCGTGAAGAAAGAAGGTCTCGACATTTCAATCGATAACAACGAGCTGAGGATCATCGGACGGCGTTCGCTTCCAGAAGTGGGAGGCACGTTGATTCATCGCGAATCGCGTCCGGAAAATTTCCGGCGTACATTCGAGCTCGACCCATCAATCGAAGCGAACAAGATCAGCGCGAAAATGGACCAGGGCCTTATGACGTTGACTCTGCCGAAGGCTGAGCACGTCAAGCCGCGCAAGATCACAGTGTCCTAAGGATCACGATCAGCGAAAATTCAAGGCCGCGAGCGCAAAGCTCGCGGCCTGTTTCGTCGGTCCAGGCAACGGCGGTCGCTTTTGTGCTTGGCGAATCGTCGGCTGCATCGTACTTAGAGTCTTCCTGATATGGCGACAAAGACCGAAGAAAAAACAGCCGCTGACAAACTGACGGCAGCGCGGAATAAGAACCTCGATCTGGCTATTCAGCAGATAGCCAAGGATTACGGCGAAGGGGCAATCATGCGTTTGGGCGGGGAGAAAATTGTCGATATCGACGTAATTCCGACCGGAAATATCTTGATAGACCGCGCACTCGGAGTGGGTGGATTTCCGCGCGGACGAGTAGTCGAGGTTTTCGGCCCGGAATCGTCTGGCAAAACAACGCTTGCGCTAACGGTTATTGCTCAGGCGCAAAAGCGCGGTGGTCTCGCGGCGTTTATCGATGTCGAGCACGCGCTCGATCCCGCTTACGCAAAAAAACTCGGGGTCAATCTTGACGATTTACTTGTCTCACAGCCAAGCTCCGGCGAGGAAGCGTTACGCATTTGCGAGACGCTTGTCCGGTCCAACGCACTCGACGTAATTGTCCTGGATTCGGTGGCTGCGCTGGTCACCAGAGCGGAACTCGAAGGGGAGATTGGGGACACGACAGTCGGTGCGCAGGCGCGCCTGATGAGCGCGGCGTTGCGCAAACTTACCTCGCTAATCTCAAAGGCGCGGACCTGCTGCATTTTCACAAATCAAATCCGCGAAAAAATTGGCGTGATGTTTGGAAACCCGGAAACCACTCCCGGCGGCAAAGCTTTAAAGTTTTACGCCAGCATGCGAGTCGATATCCGCAGGATCGGTGCAATTAAGCAGACCGATGGCGTAGTCACGGGGAATCGCACGCGCGTCAAGGTGGTGAAAAACAAGGTCGCACCGCCGTTTACCGAAGCCGAGTTCGACATCATGTACAACGAAGGAATTTCGTCAGTCGGCGCTCTTCTAGACGTCGCGTTAGAACAACAAGTTATCGAAAAGCGCGGTTCCTGGCTAAATTACAAGGGGACGCAGCTTGCCCAGGGCCGAGACGCTGCGAAGGAGGCTTTGAAGAACGACAAGGCCCTTTACGACGAAATCGAGGCGGTCGTCAAATCGAAGCTGGACGAAGAGAAAAGCTAGCGTCAGCGAATTAGGAGCAGCAACAGGTAAGCACGTCGCCACAATTCCGAGTGGCGGTTTCAGGTTTCCTGAAATTCGTGTTTATTCGTGCTTACGATGACCTCGGCTAAAATCCGGCAATCATTTCTCGATTTCTTTCGCGAGAAACACCACACCATTGTGCCTTCGTCGTCGCTTTTGCCTGACGCGCCGAACCTGCTTTTCACGAATGCCGGGATGAACCAGTTCGTGCCGATTTTTCTCGGGCAACAAAAACCGCGGTGGAATCCGCTACGTGTGGCCGATACGCAAAAATGTATTCGCGCCGGTGGGAAACATAACGACCTCGAAGATGTCGGGCTCGATACGTATCACCACACGTTTTTCGAGATGCTCGGCAACTGGAGCTTCGGCGATTATTTTAAGAAGGAAGCGATCGAATGGGCGTGGGAATTACTCGTCGAGCGCTGGAAATTTCCTCCACAAAGGCTTTACGCGACCGTTTACAAGCCCGGTCCAGGCGAACCGAGCGAGTTCGATCAGGAAGCGTACGATCATTGGGCGCGTTTGTTCCGCGAAGCCGATCTCGATCCGGCTATTCACGTTCTCAGCAGCGGCAAGGCCGACAATTTCTGGATGATGGGCGACACCGGTCCGTGCGGACCGTGCTCGGAAGTGCATATCGATCTTACGCCAGACGGCGATACGCGGGGCACGCTCGTGAACAGGGGAGACCCACGCTGCATCGAGATTTGGAACCTCGTGTTCATCCAGTTTAACGCGCAACCTGTAGCCGGGGGCGTTGACCCCGGCCGCATGGAATTTGTGCCGCTACCACAACGGCACGTCGATACCGGAATGGGTTTCGAGCGCGTCACCGCAATCATCCAAGGCACGAAAAATCTCACAGATTTCTCTGGCACGGTTTCGAACTACGAGACCGATATTTTTCGGCCAATCTTCGATGAGCTCGAAAAACTGAGTGGCAAAAAACACGCTAGTACGGTTCCGACTGTAGGGCGTCTCTTTGAGACGCCGACGGCGGCTGACACAGCCGCCCTACAAAATCAAAGCGAGCAGGAAACGATCGACATTGCGTTTCGCGTCATTGCCGATCACATCCGCGCGCTGTCGTTCGCAATTGCCGATGGAATCATCCCATCGAACGAAGGTCGCGGTTATGTTCTGCGTCGCATTTTGCGCCGCGCAGTTCGCTACGGCCGCACGCTTGGCTTTCACGAACCATTCTTTTTCAAACTTGTCGATGTCGTCGCACGAACCATGGGCGAGGTTTTCCCTGAAATCCGCGCGAAGCAAAAAACGATTCAAGAAACGATTCGCCGTGAGGAGGAAGCGTTTAACAAGACTTTGGATCGAGGGATTAAGATCTTTGAAGGATATGTGTTTCAATCTGTATCGAATCTCTGCAGCTACAGAAACCCGCTGAAAAATTCCATGTGAGGTTCGGTGAGTTCGACTCAGCGACCGTTGGCCCGATGACAGAGATCGAACTCAAGGGCGATTTCCAAAAGCTGCTTGCCCCATATGGCGTCGTTCTCCCGCGTTGTCTGGTTCATTCGCATTTGACCTTTACGATACTTATGGATTTCCCGATCGATCTTACGGAATTGATGGGCCGCGAGCGCGGGCTCACTGTCGATGTTGTGGGTTTTGGACGGCTGATGGAGCAGCAGCGCGTGCGCGGGAGGAAGGCGCAGAAGAAGGAAGAAATCAGCATCGAAGGAAATCTGAAGGCGGAGCCAACGAAATTTCTTGGTCACGATTTTCTGGAGACAGAATCGGTTGTCGAAACGGTATTGCCTGGCAAAAAACCGGACGAAATAAATATCGTTGTCGATCGCACGCCCTTCTATGCCGAGATGGGCGGTCAGGTTGGAGATCGAGGATTGCTGCACGTTCCCGGGCACGATTGGACCGAAGTTGGTCAGTTGCGCGTGATCGATACGCAAAAACGTGGCGATGTTTTTGTTCATCGCGCTGCGCTTGTGAAAGGGCGCGCGCCGGAACCGGGCGAAGCGGTGCGAATCTCAGTGGACGCTGATCGGCGCAAATTGATTCAGGGACATCATACCGTGACACACTTGTTGCATTGGGCATTGCACGAAGTCGTTTCACGCGATGCTTCGCAAAAAGGGAGTTATGTCGGACCCGACAAACTCACGTTCGATTTTTCCAGCGCGCCGCTAACGGCAGAGCAAAAGCGCGGGGTGGAAAAATTGGTGAACGAAAAGATTGCCGAGAACGCGCCTGTTTCCTGGACTGAAATCCCGTTCGGCGAAGCGAAACAGCGAAAAGACATCATTCAGTTTTTTGGCGAGAAATACGGCGACACAGTGCGTGTGCTGCAAATCGGTGGGGAACCTCGCGCGCTCAACGGCTATTCGATGGAGTTGTGCGGCGGCACACATGTGAAATCGACCGGCGAGATTGGGCCATTCCGGATTGTGAGAGAAGAAGCGATCGCGGCGGGCACGCGACGGATTGAAGCCGTCGCAGGTGAGGCGGCGCGAAACTGGGCGAAGCAAGAAGCTGTGCGTCAGCAGGAGAAGTTTGATGCTCTTGCCCGTAGAAAACCGGATATTGCGGCGTTGCCGGTTTTCGAAACCGAAGCTGACGCCACTGAGATGCTCAAGCAGATCGACGCGCGCGCGGCTCACATTGAACGAGTGGATGCCGATGTTCGCGAATGGGAAAAGAAAACCTCGAGAGCTGCGGAGACAGAACTAAAGAGCAAGGCTGCCCAAATCGCCAACGATCTAGCGCAATCGCATACAGACAAAAATTTCTGCATCGCCGAAGTACCGGATGCGGATGGGAAATTGCTGCAATCAGTCGTGGAAGCGCTGAAAAGAAAAATCCAAGCCCCAATTTTTCTGGCCGGCGCACGAAACGGATTAGTCGCTTTGGTCGCTTATGTCCCTCCAGCGTTGACTGCAAAATTTCAGGCGAACAAACTGATTCAGCAGATCGCGCCAATCGTTGGCGGCAAGGGCGGCGGCCGGCCTGAGAATGCTCAAGGCGGAGGTACCGATGTGACGAAAATTGACGAGGCGTTGGCCCGCGCGCGAACATTCTTCTCTGCCTAACGAACACAGGTTGCCGGCGTTCGCTCACCCTTTCGTCGGGCGTTTCCGAGATAGCGCTTCGCATCTTACTTGGTTGGCCTTCGGGACTTCGCGCTCTTCGCAGCAACGCGCCACCAGAAAAAGAGCGGGACCACCCAGATCAAATTGAAGAGCAGAAAATGATGATAAACCGCCGCGAGGCTGCGAAAGGAGAGGCTCAACTCAGCAGCTTTCTGAGCAATTTTGTTATTGGCCTGGGCGGCCTGGGCGATGCCGCCGAGGGCAAAATCGTGGGCCACAGCGGCAGCGCCCACCGCCACATTCCAGGCAATGGCACAGCCGCCCCAAGCCTGCCAGCCAAGAGCCAATCCGCCAAGAGACCAGAGGCCGATGCTCAGACCGCCCACGGCAAACAGGCCAATGGCCATTAAGCCCCAGGAGAGCAAGCCTATCGCTCCCAGCCCAAAGCTCACCGGAGCAATCGCGATTGCGCCAAAAGCAATCAGACCACCAACAGCATAATCGCCCACGGCGATCCATGCTTTTACAGGGGGCTCTGCGCTGAGTTTTGGGGAAAGCCGGACGTGCACCAGAGGCAATCCGAGGACCGTGAATTGGCTGCGATATTCCCAGTCTGCTCTGCCGGGACTTAGTGCGTTCTCTTTGGCGGAGAACCTGGCGAGAGCGCCGTGCTTCTTGCGCCACGACCAAAGGGCGAGGGCAAAAGCAGCCAGGGTGTAAACGCACCCCAGGCCAATGAGCAAACCGGAAAAGAGCGCTGGATGATTTTTCGCACCGCTTGAAGCCCACCACAGAAGCAAACCAAACGAGACACAGAACCCGGCCATAAGCGCGGTGAGCTTGACATAAAAGCTTTTGATGAATTTGCGCTCACGAGAGGTTTGCGCGTCATCGATCCCAAGACGATAGCCTGTGTAATAACCAAGCAATATGAGCACAGGGCTAAGGATCATGCCTAACAATCCTGTGGCTGTGGCGGCTTTGGCGCCGGCGGTCCCTTTGACGGCCGTCGCGCCCACGGCCGCCGCCTTCGCTGAGATTGTAAGAGTCGGCAGCGCCATTAGCACGCCAAGGATGAACGCTTTGCCCGGCGCTGAGTTTCGCAGCGCGGCACGCAGCGTGCGCTCGATATGTTCGCTTACCATCACTCGTCCGCGCGAGAGTCGCTGTTTCACGGCGTCCTCGGAAAGCTCCAGCGCTTCGGCAACGACGCGCACCGACTCCTCTTCACGGTAAAAGAGAATCATCGGCTCGCGATAAGTCGCCGGTAACTCCTCGAGCACTTTCCAAAGCATCGTTTCTTCTTCGCGTGAAATGGTCTGTTCACTGGGCGACGCGGTCGGCGATTGCGATTTTTCATCGAGCTCCTCGGCAGAGGCAGTCGGTACGCGCTGTTGCCGGCGCAGCGCGTTATGGGAGAGATTTCGCGCGATCCCGCATAGCCAGGGCCTTAGTTTTGCCGGCTCGCGCAAGTCGCGTAATCGCCGCCAGGCGGCGAGGAAAGTCTCCTGGGCCAGTTCTTCGCTCAGGTGAATGTCGCCGCAAGCCGAGTAAGCCAGGGAACAGATTAGTGTTTGATAACGCGCGACGATCTCGCCGAAGGCATCGCGGTTCCCGGCTAGAGTTTGCGCGATCAATTCCGCGTCGGTCATCTGCAAGCCAGCCGCCATTCCGTGTCTCATCATACACTGTTGTTAGGTGGTCGAACGAGTCATAACGGTGACAAGATTTCGGCTGTCTCTACCCCGCCAGCTATGGGGCGGTGTGACAGCCTATGCACGAGAGGCTCTTGCATTTTTGTTGGAACTCCGTGGCGTCATTGATTTTCAAGAAGTCGCCGGCTCTCCGGGCATATTCAGAACCCGCGCAGTCCTGTATAACTTGCCGCAGGTATTGACGTGACTTATCGAGGTCTCCGAGCCGGCACCAACCGTCGGCCAAGCCGGACAGTAACTCTCCTTTCTCGTGCTGAGAAAGCTTTTGAAAATAGGGCTGCTGCAACTGCAAAACTTTCTCGAAATCTGCCACGCCTGTCTTGAGGATCTCCTGCATCGATGCCGGGTCGGGGTCATATTTGGAGACCGAGAGCAAAGTTGCTCCCCGCGGAATCAATACTGTAAGGTCGTCGGGCTGCTGCGCGACAGCGTCACTCATTTGCTTCAGGCCGCGTTGCCAAAGGTCGAAGCCTGTGGACATATCGTTCCTTTGAAAGGCCTGCCCGGATAAGAAAAGCAGCCCTGAACCGTGCCAGACCATAGCCTGAGCATGACGGGGATTCTGAGCGAGGGTTTCTTCACAACGCTTCATCGCCCGGTGGAAGGCTTCACGATCTCCCCCTAGTCCAGCGAAGAAATCGTCGCGTACGAGATCGTGAAACCGAGATGTCTCCATCCCGACGTCGGCAACCGTGCCCTTCGGACGACCAGTGTTGTTTTGCGCACTGAAGCACGGAATCACCGCGCCAAGCGCAACAGCGAGTGCAGCCATCAAACTCTTTCTATTTGTATTCATATTACTGGATGAGTGGTTCGTACAGCCAACCTGGTGACAAATAAGTTTGCCTGACGCGATCCGTGCGAGCCTGCACTACGCGCACGCGAGCGCCGGAGAAAGCAGGCGTGGCGGCGCCTAACGAAACGCTGCCCAAACACGGTCAACGTCGTCGTGGTCCTCGAGCGCTTGCGAAAATTCCCGGCCCCTTTTCAGGGCGGCGACCTCGCGCTCGGCGTGCAACCATTGGCGACCTATGGCGCTGATTTAACCGGCTCGCAGTTCTAGAGTAAGCACTCCGCTTGTCCAGTTTGATCTCGAGGAGACGGAGAGCCCGCCCTACAATTTTTCATGGCAATACGACGGTGGCGAAAAAGGTGATGGCGAGCGCGAATACGAGGACCATCAGATAGACGAACCCGCCAAAAAAGAATTTAAAAATGCTGATGAACCAACCCTGCCGGTAAACGCGGCGAATCGACAGGAAAATTTGCGTTACGAACGCGATCCAGAGGAACACGATTGTCCAGCTCGCGGACGGGCCTGGGATAAGCCGGTTGAGTCCGATCGTTGTAAGCACGATCAGCATGATCCCTGTGTAAGCGAATGTGTGGATGTGCAGCGCGTAAATGAGATGGTCGACGTAAAAAATGTGGCGGCGAAGGTAAAGAATTTTCAGAACGAAAGCGAAGAGTGGGATACAGCAAAGCATCATGTAAGGCAGGTTGCTGAAGAGCGTCGCAATAAACAGCCCCATCTTTGTTCCGTGTTCGCCCATCTTTTCCTTGGCTCGCGCTTCGATCCAGTGCTCGAAAGGAGTAGTGGATTTCGCTTCGTCAAAAACCGCAAAACGGCCGCTCGCCTATTTTGCCGTATTCCTTCTTCTGCTGACTCGCGCCGGACGCGGGCGACGACTGGACATCCGCTGTAGCCGAAGGAGCGGGTGAAGGGGAAATCGCCGTCGCTGTCGGCGAAGGTGTGTTCGTCGAAGGTGACGGACCTGGCGGAGGCGACCTCTCTCGTAACAAAGCCTCGAGCTTCTCTCGCGCTGCGGGTGGCAAATCTGCATTTTTTAATTCGGTTTCGAGTTGCGCCCGATCTTTCGGCTCAAGTTTGCCAGGCTCGAAACGTATTCCTTTTGCTCCGTAATTGACCGCAAAGAAAAACAAGATGCTTGCGAGCAGGTACAAGCGCAGCGGATTTACGTAACGAACGCGATGCCCTGCCAGGAATTCGTTGGTTAGCTTCCACGGCTTAACAAGCAGCAGGGCAATGCTTCTGAAGAATTTCGAATCCCAGTTTAGGAATTCATCGAGAAGGTCGGCAATGACATGCCGGAACGAGCGGCGATAGTCGATGGCTGGCTGTCCGCACTGCGCGCACCAATGGCCCTGTAATGGCGCACCGCAATTCTCGCAGTGCGTGGGCGGCGGTCGCTGCGTCTTTTTGCGAACAAAGAAACGCCCGCGGCGCGACGAAGCATCTTCGATTGCCGAGATCGCGGCATCGCCCAGGATAAACTTCGTCACTTCATCGCCCATTGGCCGAGCTTAAGAAAACGCAACGCGCGCGTCTATTCAGAAGATGGATTACGACGAAAAGCATTGACCGCGTCGCTGGCCGGGTGACAGCATCTGCGGCGAAGTGGCCGCAAATCTTTTCAGAACCAAGAGTCCTGATCTTTTACTGTCCGAAGCGGCAGCGCCAGAGCGTCAGCTCAAGCGAGCGCTTTCCGCATTCGATCTTACCTGCGTAGGCATCGGAGCAATCATTGGAGCGGGCATCTTCGCATTAGCAGGAACCGCCGCTGCAGGTGAGCAAATCGAGGCATCGCTTTGGAAAACTCCCGTCCTCAATTTCATCATTTCGCATCTCACGCACACTGAGCTGGTATATGGCAGGCCGGGGGCGGGCCCGGCGGTGATGCTTTCGTTTGTGGTCGCTGCCACCGCCTGCGGTTTCGCCGCGCTTTGTTACGCCGAGCTGGCTTCGATGATTCCTGTTTCAGGATCGGCTTATACTTACTCATACGCGACATTGGGTGAGATCATCGCATGGGTGATCGGTTGGGATCTCATTCTGGAATACGCGGTTGGGAACATGGCCGTCGCAGTAGGATGGTCGGGTTATTTCGTGCAACTTTGCGGGAGCTTTTTTCATCTGAAGTTTCCGCTTTGGTTGGTGAGCGATTACCGAACGGCAAGCAATCTGCTATCCACGGGAGGCGAGGCGTTGACCAACTACTCGTCCACGACGTTACCGGTCATCGCCGGTCACCAGATCGCCGTTAACCTGCCCGCGCTCCTGATTGTTGCAGGTGTGACTGTCCTTTTGGTTTACGGGATTCGGGAGAGCGCACGCGCGAACACAGCCATTGTGGTTACCAAAGTGGCGGTGGTTGTTTTCGTCATTGCGTTCGGTGGATTTATGCTTCACCCGACGAACTGGCAGCCGTTTCTGCCCAATGGAGTAGGCGGAATGATGAGCGGAGCTGCGATCGTTTTCTTCGCGTTCATTGGATTCGATGCCGTCTCGACAACTGCAGAGGAGACAAAAAATCCTCAGCGCGACATGCCTATTGGAATTATTGCGAGCCTGATCATTTGTACGGTGCTTTACGTCCTGATGGCGGGCGTTATTACGGGGATGAGAAAATACACCATCTATTTTGGTGATTCGGCCGCCGTTGCAACTGCGTTTGCCGGCCGGCCCTGGGCCAGGCGCTGATCAGTGCCGGCGCGCTTGCAGGTCTTACGTCGGTAATATTGGTTTTCCAGCTGGGTCAGCCGCGCATTTTCATGGCCATGGCGCGCGACGGTTTACTTCCACAGTATTTCGCGAGGATTCACTCGAGGTTTCGCACGCCGCATATCACGACAATCTGGACTGGCGTCGCAGTTGGCGTCGTCGCAATGCTTACAGACATTGGTTCGCTGGCCGACCTTACCAACATCGGAACGTTGTTCGCCTTCATTCTGGTTTGTCTCGGTGTGATTATTTTACGCCGTAAAGACGCAAATCGTCACCGTCCGTTCCGCGTGCCATTGGTCCCATTGTTCCCGCTTCTCGGCGTTCTTTTTTGCTTTATTTTGATGCTGAGTCTCCCGCTGGAAACATGGGGACGCTTTGTGGTGTGGCTGGGAATTGGTCTTCTAATCTATTTTCTTTACAGCGTGCGGCACAGCAAACTGCGCCGTGGCATCGATGTCGGGCCGACCGAAGACATTCCTCCGCCGATCATCAAGACATAATCGTGCGTGTTTCCGAAGTAGCTATCCCACTTAAGGCTCCTCGCGGCGACGATTCTTATAGGGATGACGGATGAACCGCTGAGCGAAACTCCTCAAATTCCGGCGAACAAGCTGAAGGCAGCCTGGCAACTGCTCAAGCTCACATTCGTGGAATGGTTAAACGACAACACATTCGAGCTTGCCGCTGCGCTTGCGTTTTACACGATATTTTCGATCGCCCCCGTGCTGCTCATCGCTGTGGGCGTGGCCAGTTTCTTTCTTGCGCCCGAAACAGCGACGAATCGGATTGTCGGTGAAGTGCAGAACCTGGTCGGACCTCAGGGGGCACAGGCCGTGCGGCAGGTCATCGAATCTTCTCGCGGATTTGGTAAGGGGATCTGGGCAGTCAGTGTGGGAACCATTATGGTCATCATTGGCGCGACAGTGGTTTTTGGACAGCTGCAATCCGCATTGAACCACATCTGGGACGTCAAATCGAAACCAGACCGCGGTGTGATCGGGTCGCTGCTCGTCGATCGGTTGCGCTCGTTTTCGATCGCGATTTGTGTGGGATTTCTCCTTCTCGTTTCACTGGTAATCAGCGCGGTCATCAGCGCACTCCAGGATTACATGAACAACTGGCTGCCCGGCATGCCGTGGTTTTGGCAAACAGCAAACATGGTTACTTCATTCGTAGTGATCGCGATTCTTTTTGCCATGATCTACAAATTTTTGCCCGACGTGGTGATCTCATGGAAGGACGTCTGGATCGGAGCGGCGGTAACAGCGCTCCTTTTTACCGGAGGAAAATACCTCATCGGAATTTACCTGGGCCACACAGCGACGGCGAGTGCCTTCGGAGCGGCCGGCTCCCTCGTTGTCCTGCTGTTTTGGGTCTATTATTCTTCGCTGATCGTCTTTTTTGGGGCGGAGTTTACGCAGGTTTACGCCCGACGTTACGGCTCCAAGATCAGCCCGCAAAGACACGCGATGCGCGTTGGCCGAAAGAGCGATTCGATCTAATGTGACAAAAGCTGAGAGTGGCCACATAATTTTTGATGATCGAAGTCTCAGTCAGTACACAGGCGATTTGCATTGCGACGCTACGCACGGTCCGTCGCAATCAAAAATTTCTACGGACGCGCCGAGCGACAACAAGGGGAAAGGCGAAGCGTTCTCGCCCACCGATCTCGTTGCCACGGCTCTCGCCACATGCATGAGCACCACCATGGGAATTCGAGCGGAGGACCTCGGAGTTGATCTCCGCGGCTTGACCGTGTCAGTGCAGAAGGAAATGTCGAACGATTCCCCACGCCGGATCGTCGGTCTGCCTTCGGAGGTCCATATCCCGCTCCCGCCCGATCATCCGCACCGCGAACTGTTGGAGCAAACCGCGCTCAATTGCCCGGTGCACAAGAGTCTTCCGTCAGAAATCCGGCGTCCGACAAAATTTTTCTGGGAAGGATAAGTTTGGAGTGCGCGGACACGTCCGCGCTTTCAAAGCGGCGACGCGTCACGGCACTCCAAAAGAAATCACGTGGAGCTCAGCGTCTGGCAAAGATCCAAATGGAAATTCGAAAAGCAGTCGAAGCCGATATTCCAAACTTGCTTCCGTTGATGCGCCAGCTAGCGGAATTCGAAAAATATGCCGATGACTTTGCCGTGACCGAGCAGGTGCTGCGCGAACAGGGATTCCTCCGTTCGCCGCCCGATTTTCATTGTCTCGTTGCTGAAGAAGGCAGCGAGTTGGTCGGATTTCTCGTTTATCATTTTGTTGCGTTCACCTATCGAGCGAAGCCAAACCTGATTATCAAGGAACTTTATATTGCCGGTCCACATCGCAGCCGCGGTGTCGGCAAACTCCTGATGAAAGCTGTCGCCAAAGAGGCAGCGTTTACCGGCTGTGGCATGACCAAATGGTGGGTTGCGAAGTGGAATGAGCGTGGCATCGCGTTCTATAAACAGCTTGGCGCGAAAATCGACAGCGACTGGCACGAATTCCAATTGTCGGAAAAAGCTTTTCGCGACTTGGCTGCGTCTGTGTAGCGCAGGCGTCCTGTGCGCGAAGGTGGAACGCGTTGGGCAAACCAACGCGGCTTTCGCCCAGATTTCCGAAGTGAAACATTTCGGGCGCTTTCAGTCTGCCCCTTCGGCGAATTTTTGCCATCGCCTTCCGAGAAGCCGTCCACTGTTGCCCCACACACAAGACGTGCGGGCTAGCCGTACAACCACTGCATGTAATCGCGCACGCCGTCCTCCAGCGGAAAGCGTGGCTTATACCCAAGCGCGCTGCGCGCATTCGTGAGATCGGCTTGGGTGAAGTTTTGATAATGCGCGTGCGGGTTGTCGAAGTAATCCGGCTGAAAATTGGTGGCCAGACATTTGTTTAGAACATCGATCAGCTCGTTGAAGGAACGCGCCTGCCCGGAGCCGAGATTGTAAATTCCGCTGGCCTGTGCATCGAGCGCGCGAATGCTGCCTTCGACAACGTCTTTCACGTAAACAAAATCGCGCTTCTGTTCGCCGTGCTTAAAAACGCGCGGCTGCTTCCCCGCCCTCATTTGTCGCGAAAGATGATAGACCATGCTGGCGGGCACACCCTTGTGTGCTTCGCGCGGTCCATAAACATTGAAATAACGCAAGCCCACTATGATCCAATCCGGCGACTCGGTGGCAGCGCGTCGGGCAATATTGTCCATGATCACCTTGGAGAAGGCGTAAATGTTTGCCGGCGCGGCTGCATTTGATTCCATGCTGGCTTCCGTCGTGGGACCATAAGTGGCCGCAGACGACGCATAGATGACGCGTGTTCGTCTCGGTCGCGCAAAATTCAAAAGCCGCCGGAAACTTTCCACGTTGTCGTGGACTTGTTCGAACTGGTCGTGATTGGTCGTATCTGTGATCGACGCAAGATGAAAAATGGCGTCAAACTCTTTATCGCCGAATTGCTCGTTCCAGTCGAGAGTCGCCAGATTTTGGGCCACGAAATCGCCGCGATATTCGACAAGGTTCTTGAAAGTCACCGGACCGAAAATCGTCGATCACCTTCAGACGGGCGTCCGGAAATTTTTTCTGTAACGCCAGCGTGAGATTCGATCCGATGAAGCCGGCTCCGCCGGTGATAATGAAGCTGGGACTGGATGAAGCCATTTTAAGATAAGTTTTAGACCGTAGTGCTTTTGTCATTCCGAGTGAAGTCGAGGAATCTCTAATTTTAACTGCGAGAGATCTCTCGACTGCCGCTCGATATGACAGCAGAAGTCACTGGGTGATTAAATAATCTTGACCGTCGAAGTGCAAGCCACTAGTCCTCGTTCCAGTTCTTTGCGAGCTTGGAAAAGTGGATCGGCGCAAGAAATCCCGTGAAAATCGGGAGCAGTTGCGCTGCTGTAACTGGATACAACTTCCCACTGGGCCAGTCCCGAAAAGTTTCTGGGGCGAAGGCGGGAAGAAGGTGCGGTGCCGCACGGGCATCATAAGCCAGGAGCCAGAATATTTGTCCGGTCCACCTCATTCTGTAGCCGTCGCGCTGTGCGCGACGTCGACGCGTCTCAAAGAAACGCGGCTACAGCGAACTTCTTCGCAAAAAGAAGAATGAGAGCTGGGCGATGCGGCCTCGGCCATACAAGTCCGACTCTCGGAGTTGGAGGTAACTTGTATGTTCATATCGCGCAGCATCAAAATTCCGGGCGGCACAGGCCGCTGGCCTGTGGTGTTTGGCGGCTCGCCAAACACATGCTTTCCGGCGAGCCACCGCAAAGTGCACGCGAGTCGCGTGCGCTCCCCGATCCGATTCGCCGCGTTGCTCGCCTTTGTGCCGCTCGCTTGCTTCGGACAGGAAGCCACACCCACTCCTTCCCTGAGTGAAGCTGAGGCAGAGTCAGTTGTTGTTTCGGGGACGCGTTTCGACATTCCGTTCGATCAATCACCGTCCAGCGTGAGCGTCATCACGTCGCAGGATATCGAGCAAAAACAGATCCAACGTGTGAGCGACGCGCTCCGCGGACTACCGGGGTTATCCGCAGTGCAAACCGGGACGGCCGGCCAGTTGACGTCCGTTTTCATCCGCGGACTCCGCAGCGAACATACGCAAGTCCTGCTCGATGGCATCCCAATCAATCAAGGTCTCCAGGGCGCGTTTAATTTCGCCGATGTTACAACGGACGATATCGACAGGATCGAGGTTGTTCGCGGGCCGCAGAGCACTATTTACGGCCCGCGCGCGCTGGCGGGTGTCATTCAAATTTTCACCAAGCAAGGGACAGGGAGGCCAAACGTTATGCTGGCCGCCGAGGGTGGATCGTACGACACCTTTCGCGAATGGGGCCAGAGCGATGGCAAGGCTGACGGCTTCGATTATTCAGTCGGCGCGAGCCGTCTGGATACCGAGAATGCTCGGCCCAATAACAATTACCGCAACACGGCTGCCATTACCAACGTTGGCTGGTCGCCTAACGACCAATTGCGCGTCGGAAGTTTGTTCACTTATTCGGTAAGCGACACGGGAAATCCAAACACGATTTTTGATTCGCGTCCGCTCGACCACTTCCTCACCGAACGCTGGCTGATTGGTCCACACATTGACTGGAAGCCGACGGAGTGGTGGGAGCACAAATTCATTTTCAGTTACGATCACGAGCGGCAGGTAAACGATCCCAACGAGGACGGCTTTGTCGGGTCGACGCGCGCGCTGTTTGAACGGACGCAGATTGACTATCAGAACGATTTGCGCCCGACGTCGTGGTTGACGTTGACTTCGGGATTTTATTACAGCCGCGTTGATGCGGGCCAGGAACGCCCGTTTGTTCTGTTTGGACCGACATTCGTGAGCGACCTCACCGAAGAGATCGCAGGATTTGTGCAGACGACGTTGACGCCAGTCGAAAATTTGATCTTCGTAGCCGGCGGACGTTTCGATCATTTCAATCAGTTCGGCGGCGTTTGGACATATCGCTTCGCGGGCAGTTACAAGATCGCGAAGACGAACACGATATTACATTCCAGTGTTGGGACCGGGTTTAGCCCGCCGAGCAGTCAGGATAAAATTTTCGGGAACAACTTCGGACTGAAGCCGGAACGCGATCTGGGCTGGGATATCGGAATCAGGCAGGAACTCTGGAATGGTCGTGTCAGTTCGGGCCTGACATACTTTCGCAATGACCTCTCGAACGTGATTGGGTTCAACGGTCTCTTCCAAACGCTCAATCTCGGCGCTGCCGAAACGCAGGGATTGGAAGCGGAACTTCGCGCGCAACCAATTCCCGATCTTGTCTTCACCGCGGCCTACACGTACCTCGACGCGGAAAAAACTTCCTCGAAAGACGTTTCACAGTTGCCAGGTGCGCGTCTGCCACGCCGGCCGCGGAACGAAGTTTACATTTCCGCCTCTTACCTTTGGTGGAAAAGACTGCGAACGGTAGTCGAAGCAAAGTTCGTGAACGCACGCGAGGAATTAAATTTCGGCGGTCCGAATTTCGACATTGAAGACTATTCATTCGTAAACGTCGCAGCTGAATACCAGGTGAACCCGCACCTTTCGCTCTTCGGCCGTATTGACAATCTGACGAACGAACATTACTCGGAGGTCTTTGGTTTCCCCGCGCTGGGTCTGGCGGCATATGGCGGCGTGAAGGTGCGTTTCTAGTCGCTCTCGTTACTCCGGACGAAGTCGAGGAATGGAGCGAGCGACATAGACGGTTGCGCAGCGAGGGTAGCAGCGAGAGAGTCGGGAGACGAACGAGTCAATGTCTCGTGATTCGGCAAAACATTCACCATGTCTCCGAAACTTTCCGATAAGAAGCTGGCGGTGTTGGGAGCCGGCAAATTGGGTGGTATTCTGCTGCGTGCGTATTTGAAGCAGGGGCTTTTTGTGCCCGGTTCTGTCACCGCGACCGTGAAACACACGGCGAGAGCAGCCGCGCTCGCGAAGGTGCTGGGCGTTGCCGTGACGAACGACAATCGCCAGGCAGTCAAAGGCGCGGACATCATCCTGCTGACAGTGAAACCTCAAACGGTAGCGGAAGTGTTGCAGGGGATCGCACCCGAAATTAACACCGACACGCTGCTTGTATCGGTTGCAGCTTCCGTGTCGACAGGTTTTGTCGAAAAGCAACTCGCGGCCAGTGGCGGCATTTCTAACGACGTACCGGTTATCCGCGCGATGCCGAATACACCGTCGGCCGTCGGCTGCGGCATGACTGCGATCTGCGGCGGAACTCATGCAAACCCGGATCATCTGGAGATTGCTCGCACCATGTTCGACGCCGTGGGCCGAACGATTGCACTGGATGAAAAGCACATGGACGCGGTGACGGGTCTTTCCGCGAGCGGTCCCGCATTTGCGTACATCATTCTCGAATCGTTGGCCGAAGCTGGCGTGAAAGTCGGCTTGCCGCGGGATGTAGCCACTCTTCTCGCCGCGCAGATGATGAAGGGCGCGGCGAGCGTTGTGTTGGAAACAGGCGACCATCCGGCTCTTCTCAAGGACGCCGTGACTACTCCGGCTGGCTGCACAATCGATGGCATCCTTGAGCTGGAGGAAGGCAAGCTCCGTGTCACGCTCATCAAGGCCGTGGTCAAAGCGACCAGCCGCGCCGGCGAGCTGCTGTTTGAAAAATAGGCGTGCGGATCGTCGCCTTGTCATTCCGAGCGAAGTTGAGGAATCTTTAGCCATCGAATATGACTCCTCTGCTTTATCTGGTGATTGGACTGATCGGCGGGGGATTGGTCGCTGCAGTGATCGTTCTGCTCGCAAGTCGCGGAAAAAACGACGGTTCGACGGCTGAGTTGATTAAACGCCTTGAGATGGTCGATCGCAGCTTGCGCGATGAGTTTTCGCGAAATCGCGAGGAGGCTGGCGCGACCGCGAAGAATCAGCGCGAGGAATTGGCCAGGTCGTTGGAGGGCGTCAGATCGATTGTCGATGTTCGGCTGCGGCAACTACAAGAAGATAACGCAAAGCAGATCGACAAAATGCGCGCGACGGTCGACGAAAAGTTGCAAGGCACACTCGAAAAACGGTTGGGCGAATCCTTTAAACTCGTTAGTGAACGGCTTGAGCAGGTGCATCAAGGCCTTGGTGCGATGAAGCAACTGGCGAGTGATGTCGGCGGACTTCAAAGAGTGCTCGCGAATGTGAAAACCCGCGGTGGCTGGGGCGAAGTGCAGTTAGGGGCATTACTTGAACAGGTGCTCACTCCGGAGCAGTTCGCGCGGAACGTCAGGACCCGCGATGAAAGCAACGAGAACGTGGATTTCGCAATCAAACTTCCCGGCAACGAAAATGGTAATCCAGTATGGCTGCCGATCGACGCTAAATTTCCAACTGAAGATTATCAGCGGCTGCTTGCAGCGCACGAGAAAGGCGATCTTGATCTTGTCGAGAGCGCCACAAAAAGCCTCGAGGCGCAGTTACGAAAATCAGCCAGGGACATCTGTCAGAAGTACATCAACCCGCCAAAGACGACAGACTTCGCCCTCATGTTTTTACCGACCGAAGGCCTTTACGCGGAAGCGATCCGACGGGTAGGTCTGATAGAACAAGTGCAGCGCGAGTGTCGCGTTATTTTCGCCGGGCCAACAACGTTGGCAGCGTTGCTCAACAGTCTGCAAATGGGTTTTCGCACGCTCGCGATCCAACAGCGCTCCAGCGAAGTCTGGAACCTGCTCGCAGCAGTGAAGACTGAGTTCGGAAAATTCGGCGACGCGTTAGCGAAAGTAAAAGATAAGCTCGATCAAGCCTCGACTGACATGGATAAGGTCGCAGTGCGATCGCGCGCGATCACGAAGCAGCTCAACAAAGTCGAAGAATTGCCGTCGAATCCGCAGCCCTTGCTAAAGGATTTTTTGCAAACCGATAATGCGGAAGCACTCGATGAATAAGACGTGAAGACGGCGCTGATTACTGGAGCGAACAAGGGCATCGGGCGCGAAGTGGCGCGCCAGCTCGCGGGGAAAGGCGTTCATGTATTCGTGGGTGCGCGAAATGCCACGGCTGGTCGGGTAGCGACGGATGAGATCGCGAAAAAAGGCGGCAGGGCGACGTTTGTCGAAATCGACGTTTCCAATAGCGATAGTGTCACGGCCGCAGCGCGGGAGTTCTCGAAGGTTTCAGATCATCTCGATGTGCTGGTGAACAACGCGGGGATCATTGTCGATGGCGACGATTCGATTCTGGAAATCAGCGACGAGCTGCTGCGAAAAACCGTGGAGACAAACACTCTCGGCGCGTTACGTGTTGCGCGGGCGTTTTTGCCGTTCCTCACGAAGAGCCAAGCGCCGCGGGTAATCAATGTTTCCAGTGGCGGCGGTCAATTGACGGATGGCGCGGATGGCTGGGCGCCGGCTTATTGCATTTCCAAGACCGCGCTCAACGGCATCACATCGCAGCTGGCGGCAGCATTGCCCAAAGTCGCGGTGAATTCAGTCTGTCCCGGCTGGGTTCGGACGGACATGGGAGGAGAAAACGCAAGCCGCTCAGTGGAGGAGGGCGCGGATACGATTGTGTGGCTCGCCTTGAATGCGCCGCAAGGCCTTACCAGTAAATTTCTGCGTGATCGCAAAGAAATTCCGTGGTGATTCTCCTATTGCAGAAATGGATTTCCAAGGCGTTCCCGTCCGATCGTTGTCGGAGGTCCATGGCCGGAAAGCACGGTCACATCGTCGCCGAGCGGAAATAACTTTTCTTTGATCCCGTCGATTAGCAGATCGATGTCTCCGCCGGGCAAATCCCCCCGGCCGATACTCCCAGCGAAAAGAACGTCGCCACCGACGAGCAAACAGTCCTTGCGTGAAAAAAAACAGAGACTGCCGGGACAATGGCCGGGTACTTCCAGAACCTGGAAATCGGTGCCGAGGAAGTTCTGCCCTGGCGTTTCTTCGATGAGAAAATCCGGTTCCACGGGTTCGATTTCGAGCGCGAACCCGAAGTTGCGGAAAAAATCGCGATCGGAAATCATCGGCGCTGTGAGGGGGTGACACCCGATTTGGCAGCCGAACTGGCGCTTAACCCTCGCAACGTCCTGGACGTGATCGACGTGCCCGTGTGTCAGCAGCAAAAGGCTTGGATGAATGTCGAGTGAGCGCACCCATTCGCAGGCGCCCTCAGGGGCGTCGAAGAGAATCCATCCGTCCGGTGCTTCAAACAGATAGCAATTGGTCTCAAAAATCCCGCCACAGAATGCTTTGTAAGTGGGAGATCGCATGGTGACAAACTGTTTGAATATTCAGCGCTGTTGATTGTCTATGTCTACCCAACAATGCAGATCTTGTCTCGTCGTCTTGCGCTTCAGGCCGGATTCTGCCAATATCTCAAACCACTTTTTTATCAATGAGATCATCTTTACGACGGTCACTGGCGCTTTGCACCATCCTTTTTACAGCCGCGGTCGCGGCTCCGCCCGCCCCGGCGAGTTCGCGAGAAATGGTAGCCACGTCCGTCGGCCGGCTGTTAGAAGAAGGCCAATACACCCGCCAAAAGCTCAACGAGGAGGTCTCGAAGAAGTTTCTGCAGACCTATCTGGAGATGCTCGATTTCAGCCATCTCTTTTTTACACAGGAAGACGTTGACGCGATCACTGCCAAGTATGGCAACGAGATGGCCGGCGACATTCTTCTAGGCGCGCTGAAGCCCGGGTACGACATTTACGCGCTATACACCAAACGCGTTGACGAACGAGTGGCAAAGATAAAAGAGCTGTTGAAACAGCCGATCGACTTCAAAAGCAATGCGACTGTCGAATTAAACCGTCAAAAAGCTCCCTGGCCGAAGAACGAGGCTGAAGCCGACCAGCTCTGGCGGGGCCGCATCACAAACGAACTGCTCCAGGAGCATATAAGCGAGCACCCGATCGAACCCGCGCCGCAACTGGTGACTCGCCGCTACGAACGTTTGGCTCGCAACGTTCACGAGCAGGACAAGGACGAGCAGATGAAACTTTATCTAGACGCGCTCGCCCAGGCGTACGATCCGCACTCGGAATACCTGAGCAAGGCGGACATGAAAAATTTCAGCATTAACATGGGCCTTTCGCTTGTCGGGATTGGCGCCATACTTCGCTCTGAAGATGGCTACGCGAAGATTGAAAGCCTGGTGGCTGGCGGACCAGCGCAAACGGACGGCAAATTAAAGGTAGGCGATCGAATTAGCGCCGTGGCGCAGGGCCAGGCGGATTTTGTCGACGTTCGCGAGATGCGACTCGATAAAGTGGTCGAAATGATCCGCGGGAAAAAAGGCACCCGCGTTCGCTTGCTTGTGATTCCCTCCGATGCCACCGATCCGTCGCGCCGGAAGAATGTCGATCTGGTACGGGATGAAATTAAGCTGAAAGATCAGGAAGCGCGCGCCGACATCATTATCAAGAAAGATGAGAACGGCGAGCCGATAAAACTCGGCTGGCTCACGTTGCCCTCTTTCTATGCAGACATGGACAAGCACCAGAAGAGCACCACGCGCGATGTGCTGGCATTGCTCAAGCGGCTGAAGAAAGAGAACATCGCCGGGTTGGTTGTCGATCTGCGCAAGAACGGTGGTGGGTCGCTGGAAGAAGCGCTTTCGCTGACCGGCTTGTTCTTAAAATCGGGGCCGATCGTTCAGACCAAAGATTACAACGGAACCATCAGAGTTTCGTCCGATCCAGATTCCGGGATTGCCTACTCCGGGCCTATGATTGTTCTGACCAGCAGGCAAAGCGCGTCGGCAAGTGAAATTTTTGCGGCTGCACTCCAGGATTATGGACGAGCAGTGATAGTCGGCGACAAGAACACATTCGGCAAAGGCACGGTGCAGACGATTCTGCCGATCGGCCGGTTTGCTTCGCTGCTGGGCAATCATTCCGATGAAGACGGTGCATTGAAGTTAACGATCCAAAAATTCTATCGCGTGGCGGGCGGATCCACGCAGCTTCACGGTGTGACGTCCGACATTGTCCTTCCCAGCGTGAGCGATCTTCCTGAGTTCGGTGAAGGCGCGCTCAAAAATGCGTTGCCGTACGACGAAGTCGCCAAGGCGAAATATACGAAGTGGTCGGACAATCATTCGCTGTTTATTGACCAGCTTCGGCGACGTTCGGAAGAACGCGTGAAGAACGATCCCGAATTTCATTACGTCACGGAGGATTTGGATCGCTTGCGTCACAAGATCGATGAAAACCGGATTTCGCTGAACGAAGATCTGCGGAAGAAAGAGCTTGCGGACGAAAAAGCGCGCAAGGAAACGCGTTCGAAAGAGCGCCTGGCGCGGAATCAGGAAGAGCCGCGAATCTATCGTGTAACCCTCGATACGGTCGACCAACAAAATCTGCAATTGATCATGTATCCTGGGAAGCTGGCCGAAGCGAAAAAGAACGGTGCTGTGCCGAAAGTGGATTCGGATGCCACGCCGGACGCAGATTCTGATCTAATTGACGGCGCAACCGGAGATGGCGACAACAAAGATCCTCTGGTCGATGCCGAGCGCGAGGAAGCGCTCAATATTTTGGCTGACCTCGTTGAGCTTTCGAGCGGACCCAAAACAGCCAGCACGAACCGCTAGGCCAGTGCAGACAATCCTGTCTGCCACGCGTCACAGGCGGTGCGCCGACACCGATTTACTGCGTTACATTGCTCACCGCAACTAAGGCGAGCGGACGCGACGCAAATCGCGGATCGATGGGAGGGCCGAAGTGCGGACGACCAGCACCCAACGGGCCTGTCGTTAGGCCTAAACGCCGAGTCAAGCACAGGCCAATGCATCGCCTTCAGAAAAATACGCGTCGGCCAGGCAACCATGTCTAATAAGATCCTCACTGCAGGTCTCGCAGGATCTCAGTTCCTGTCACGGCAGGTTGTGCTCCGACCTGATTCATACCGATGAAGATAGACGCGTCCTTGGTTGGATTAATTGCGATCACAGTGCCGAATCCTGACGTTCCTCCGTTCTTCACAATCACGGGATGCAGGTTCGGATTCCCTCCACCCATATTGTTGGCCCAGGCCATCGCCTGCTTGTTGAATCCGTTCGGTATCGTGTAGATCGGCTTCTGCGCCAGCTGCATCGCTCCGATCAATTCAGCGGGAACCGGTTTACCATTCACTTCCTTATGGCCGAGATTTGCCTCGCCAAAGCTGATCATATCGTGTGCCGTCGAGCGCAGCCCGCCGGCAGCGTACCAGGCGTAGACCGGCCAGCGCGGCGCATCCTGCCCTGCGCGGTTATGTCCTTGTGCCAGGCGTTTCTGCTGTTCAGGCGTGGGCCGCAGCGTCGTGTCGGCCATGCCCAGCGGTTGGAGAATCTCGGAATTCAACTGATCTTCCCAGGTTTTGCCGGTCGCGGTCGCGACCAGGTAACTCAGCAGCCCGATTCCGGAGTTGGAGTACCGATAGGGCGCAGGCAATTGGGTACGCGGTTCGTACTGCGAAGCCCAGGTAAGAAAATCTTTTACCGTGTAGTGCTCGATGCTTCGCCGTTCGAGTCCGCGCGGCAGGTTGGTCGGGTCGTCCGGCATTCCCGAGGTGAAGTCCGCCAACTCCAGCGGTGTCAACTGCTGCGCCCGGAGAGTGTAGCCTTCGGGCATGTATTTCTGAGCAGAAGCGTCAGGGACGATTTGGCGACGGTTGATGGCCAGGGGCGAACAGCGTGGTTGTGAACGTCTTGGTGCAGGAGCCAATCTCCACTACGGTATCGCGCGTGAACGGAGCGCCCGCCTCGGTAGCCTTTCCGTACGGAAAGAAATAGCGATGGCCGTGCAGCGAAACCGCGACGATTGCTCCCAGATAAGGCGATCGCCTCCATAGGTGGCCAGTGGCCCTACGTTGTTCTTGGGCTAAGTACGGTTGCATAATGCCGTCGACTACTCGCTTGACCGCTGGTGCCTCGTTATTCGCACTGGGTTGCAAAGGCGGATCGGCGTCGGAGGGCGCTTGCTGCGCGGCAAGCTTCGCCGCCGCCAAGACCGCAACTGTGATGATCAGGCCAAAACGGGTGGCGGCACGACGCATAACTCTTCTCCCGGCAACTATCTGCTTGCGAAAACGACGACTGATGTTAAGCGCGTCAGCCCCAGCTACAAGTCCCGAGTCACGTGGAAAATTACACGCGTGCGTTCCGTCCGCGCCGTGGAATCGCATAAAGTAGGGCATTGGCGCAGGGACAAATTTTCCGCCACGTGAGACCTGCATGGCTGCTTCCGCGTCTGCGATCGACCGCGTTTCCGCGCGCAACAACGCGGATGCGCAGAAGATATCGCCAGCCCGAAGACAACTCCCCGCGTGCCGGGTCAGAGTCGCAGACCTACACCGCGATTGGCGCTTTGATTGCCGGATGTGGGTCGTATCCGATGAGTTCGAAATCTTCGAACTTGAAGTCGCAGATGTTTTTGACTGCCGGATTTATTTTCATCCGCGGCAAGGGTCGGAAATCTCGGGAAAGTTGTTCCCGTGCCTGATCGAGATGGTTGTTGTAGAGATGGAGATCGCCAAAAGTGTGGACAAAATCGCCCGGCCTGAGATCGACGACTTGCGCCATCATCATCGTGAGGAGCGAGTACGACGCGATATTGAACGGTACACCCAGGAAAAGATCGCAGCTGCGTTGGTACAACTGGCAACTTAATTCGCCGTCCTGCACGTAAAACTGAAACAGCAGATGACACGGTGGCAGCGCCATCTGATCGATCTCGGCCGGGTTCCATGCGCTCACAATTAGTCGTCGGCTTTGCGGATTGGATTTGATTTGTGCAATCAGTTTATCGATTTGATCTACGCGCACGCCGTTTGCGCCGCGCCAATCCCGCCATTGCGCGCCATACACGCGGCCGAGGTCGCCGTTTTCGTCGGCCCACTCGTTCCATATTGTCACTCCATGTTCCTTGAGATAACGAACGTTGGTGTCGCCGCGCAGAAACCACAGCAACTCGTAAATGATGGATTTGGTGTGCAGCTTTTTTGTCGTGAGCAGCGGAAACCCCGGCCCGTCGTCGCGCAAATCAAATCGCGTCTGGGCGCCGAAGACTGATAACGTTCCAATCCCGGTGCGATCCGCACGGGCACGACCTTTCTCGAGAACAAGCCGGAGCAGATCGTGATACTGTCGCACGCAAGAAATTTTATATTGGCGTGCGCTTTCGCGAAACAGAATTTGTTGTTCTCAGGAATTTGTGATTGCGAGAGGCGTGATGCCTGGAACGTTCTCGATGCCGCCAGAGCGGTAGTCGGGATGTGATGGAAGCAAAAGTGCCGCCTTGGCACGGTTTCGACCAACGCGTAACTGAAAGTTGAGTCGAACTGTCTCGACTTCGTCAGGTAGGTCTAACACGTCGATTCGGCTTAGCGACTCGAAGACAGCAACTTACGGAGAACGGGGATGGCTGGCCCATCGCCTGCTAGACAGGGGTATGGGTTTATGTCTCGCCGCTGCGAGTTCTGCACTCGCCGGGAGACTTTAGTAGAAAGGAAATTTTCAATTTATGGCAAAAGTTTTAGGTATCGATTTAGGGACCACCAACTCCTGTATGGCCGTGATGGAGGGTGGCGACCCGGTAGTATTGGAAAACAGCGAAGGCGCGCGCACTACGCCTTCCGTGGTGGCGTTTACAAAAAGCGGTGAGCGGTTGGTCGGCCAGGCCGCGAAACGGCAGGCCATCACGAATCCGCAAAATACCATCTCTTCGATCAAGCGGTTCATGGGTCGCAAGTTCGACGAGGTGTTCGAGGAACAGAAACGTGTTCCGTACAAGCTCGTGAAAGCAGCCAACGGCGACGTGCATGTACAGGTCGACGTGAACGGGCAGCTCAAAACGTTTTCGCCGCCTGAAATTTCGGCGATGATTCTGTCGAAGCTGAAAGCCGATGCTGAAGCGAAGCTCGGTGAAAAAATTACGCAAGCCGTGATCACAGTGCCGGCGTATTTCAATGACTCGCAGCGCAACGCCACGAAGGACGCAGGTAAAATCGCCGGGCTCGAAGTTTTACGCATCATCAATGAGCCAACTGCGGCATCGCTCGCTTACGGCTTGGACAAGAAAAAGGACGAGAAGATCGCAGTGTACGACCTCGGCGGCGGCACGTTTGACATTTCCGTGCTCGAGATCGGCGATGGCGTGTTCGAAGTGAAAGCCACAAACGGCGATACCCACCTTGGCGGCGACGATTGGGACGCACGCATCATGGATTGGATCGTGCAGGAATTCAAAAAAGACACCGGCATCGATCTGACCAAGCAGCCCGACGCGATTCAGCGAATTAAAGAGGAAGCTGAAAAAGCGAAGATCGCGCTTTCGAGCGCGCAGGAATACGAAATCAATTTGCCGTTTATCACCGCGGATGCGAGCGGACCGAAGCACATCCAGAAGAAGCTGACTCGCGCAAAGCTCGAGCAACTCACCGACGATTTGGTGCAGCGCACCGTTCCGCCTGTTAAGGCGTGCTTGAAAGACGCCAATGTGTCGGAACGCGACGTCAACGAGCTGGTGCTCGTGGGCGGCATGACACGCATGCCGAAGGTGCAACAAGTCGCGAGGGAGTTGATTGGCAAGGAGCCGCACAAGGGTGTGAACCCGGATGAAGTCGTCGCGGTTGGCGCGGGGATCCAGGGCGGCGTGCTCAAGGGCGAAGTTAAAGACGTGCTCCTGCTCGATGTGACGCCTTTGACGCTGGCGATCGAAACCGCCGGTGGCGTGGCTACGCCGATGATTCCGCGTAATACCACCATTCCCACTCGGAAGTCGCAGATCTTTTCCACTTACAGCGACAATCAGCCGGGTGTGGAGATCAAAGTGCTGCAAGGCGAGCGGCCGTTGTCGCGCGACAACAAACAGTTGGGCGTATTCCATCTCGATGGAATCCCGCCGGCGCCGCGTGGCGTTCCGCAGATCGAGGTCACTTTTGACATCGATGCGAATGGCATCCTCAACGTCAGCGCCAAGGACCTCGGCACCGGTAGAGAGCAGAAAATCTCGATCACTGGTTCGAGCGGCCTGAGCAAGGACGAAGTCGACCGCATGCAGAGAGAAGCGGAGTCGCACGCGGAAGAAGACAAAAAGGCGAAGGAAGCGATCGAGATCAAGAACAACGCCGACATGCTTGCGTATCAATCCGAGAAGCAGCTCACGGAACTCGGCGACAAGATCTCCGGCGACAAGAAGAAGCAGGTCGAAGACGCTATTGCAGCGGTGCGCGATGCGATCAATCGCAATGATACCGACGCGATCAAACGCACTTACGACGATCTGCAGAACAAATTCCAGGACGTCAGCGCCGAGCTTTACAAGCAGGCCTCAGCGCAGGCGGGTCCGCGTCCGGGCCCGCAACCAGGACCTGAGACGCAACCAGGCGGTGGCGCCGAAGAAGGCGCAGGTCCCGCCAAGCGGAGCGAAGGCGACGTCGTCGATGCGGAGTTCGAAGTCGTGGACGAAAACAAGAAAAAGTAGGCAGCAATGACAATTTGCCGGCGGCCCCGGGAAGTTTCGGGGTCGCCGGCTTAACCCAAAAACAACAAGGAGCAAAAGAAAAAACCTATGGCAGCAGTTAACGTAAGACCGCTCGGAGATCGGGTGCTGGTGCAGCCGATTGAAGAGGACGAAGTAAAAAAAGGCGGGATCATTATCCCCGATACCGCCAAGGAAAAACCACAAGAGGGGAAGGTCGTCGCGCTCGGCACCGGGAAACTCAATGAGGAAGGAAAGAAAATCGATTTCACGGTGAAGAAGGGCGACCGGGTGCTGATCTCGAAATACGGCGGCACCGAAATCAAAATCGAGGGCGAAAATTATCTGATCATGCGCGAGGACGATATCCTTGGCATCATTGGGTAAGCCGTCGATCAACTCTCAACCAATAATTATCAACTTAAAATATGGCAGCTAAACAATTACAATTCGATGAAAACGCGCGGCACACGTTGCTGCGCGGTATCGAGAAACTGGCGAAAGCCGTAAAGGCCACACTTGGCCCTTCTGGCCGCAACGTCATTCTCGACAAGAAATTCGGCAGCCCCACGATCACCAAGGATGGTGTGACGGTCGCGAAAGAGATCGAGCTCGAAGATCCGTATGAAAATATGGGTGCACAGCTCGTGCGCGAAGTCGCATCCAAAACTTCGGACGTTGCGGGCGACGGCACAACCACGGCGACCATTCTCGCGGAATCCATTTACCGCGAAGGTCTGCGCAACGTCACTGCCGGTGCGAACCCGACTTCGTTGCAGCGCGGCATCATGAAAGGTGTCGAGGCAATCGTCGAAGAGCTGAAGAAGCTCTCGAAGAAAGTCAGCGATCGCACCGAGATCGCACAGGTGGCGACTGTTTCGGCCAACTGGGACAAAACCATCGGCGAGATCATTGCCGATGCGATGGACAAGGTTGGCAAGGACGGCACGATCACGGTCGAGGAAGCGAAATCGATCGAGACCACGCTGGAAGTGGTCGAGGGCATGCAGTTCGACAAAGGTTATCTGTCGCCCTACTTCGTCACCAACGCGGAGGAGATGGAAGCCATTCTCGAAAACGCTTACATCCTCATACACGAGAAGAAAATCTCGAGTTTGAAGGATCTGCTTCCGTTGCTCGAGAAAGTCGCGAAAGCCGGCCGGCCGCTCCTCATCATTGCTGAGGACGTGGAAGGCGAAGCGCTTGCGACTTTGGTCGTGAACAAATTGCGCGGCACATTGCAAGTGTGCGCGGTAAAAGCTCCGGGCTTCGGCGATCGTCGCAAGGCGATGATGGAAGACATCGCGGTGCTCACTGGCGGGCGTTGCATTACCGAAGATCTCGGAATCAAGCTTGAGAACATCAAGATCGAAGATCTCGGCAAAGCGAAGCGTGTCACCGTTGACAAGGAAAACACGACGATTGTCGAAGGTTCAGGCAAGAACCACGACATCCAGGGCCGCGTCGCCCAGCTCCGTCGTCAGATCGACGAGACGACCAGCGATTACGATCGCGAGAAACTGCAGGAGCGCCTGGCGAAACTCGCCGGCGGCGTTGCAGTCATCAACGTCGGCGCTGCCACTGAGACCGAGATGAAAGAGAAGAAAGCTCGGGTCGAAGATGCGTTGCACGCCACGCGTGCGGCGGTCGAGGAAGGCATCGTCCCGGGCGGCGGTGTCGCATTGCTGCGTGCGCAGAAAGCGCTCGAAAACATCAAAGGCCTCGAACGCGACGAGAAAATCGGCGTGCAAATTGTGCGCCGCGCGATTGAGGAACCGACGCGTCAACTTGCCGATAACGGAGGCGCGGAAGGCGCGCTCGTTGTCGAGGAAGTCAAGAAGCGCAAAGGCAACGAAGGTTACGACGTTGCCACCGGCGAATACACCGACCTGGTGAAGGCCGGCATCGTCGATCCAACCAAGGTCACGCGCAGCGCGCTGCAAAACGCAGCGTCCATCGCGGGCCTGTTGCTCACCACCGAAGCATTGGTTACGGAGATTCCTGAAAAGGAAAAAGCCGGTCCTCCAATGCCTCCAGGCGGCATGGGCGGCATGGATTATTGAGCCGAATGACAGAATGAATTCGAACAGCCGGACTCGAAAGGGTCCGGCTGTTTTGTTTCGCGGTCTTCAATGAAAATCAAACCACGTGCGAAACGGACGGCGCTGATAGCCAGCTCCGTCATGGCGATTTTCGGATTAATTTGGTTTGCCGTGATTGTCACTCCGATGCAGTACAGGGTTGGCTTCTGGCGGAGGCTTCCGTTGTTGGATCACCGACTCCTACCGCATATATCAGCGGTGTTTGCGGCCGGGTTTGGTGCGTTTTTTGGATCTCTATCTGCCTTTTATTTGGGCCGTGTTCAGCAAAAAAGTGATCGTCGTGAGAAACGCCATGCGGCCTTAATCGCGGCCCAGTACGCGTTGATGTCGCAGTGGAACATCGTCGAGGGAATACGTGCTCAACATCTCGAAGATCTACGCAATGATCCAATCCGATTTACCAAGCTGAAGCTCTTCTGGTTTCCAATGGTGCCAACATTTGTTCCAATCGCAGATCTGACCTTTGTACTGGAAACGAAAGATCCAAACTTGCTTCATGAGATTCACCTCGCTGAGCAAAACTACCGTGCGTGCGCAGAGGCGCTAAAGATGCGGAATCAAGAGCTACAGAAATTTTACGACAATCCCCGAGTGTCTCATCAGATTCGGGATTTCGAGACGGGAGCGGGAGTTTCCCACGCAGCAGACCGGGACTTACTTTTCCTTCGCCAGTCGACAGACGTGTTGTACATCGCTGTCGATCGAGCATTGCCAAGATTGGTCGCGGTGATTGAAAAGCTCGAGAAGCTAATTAACTCGATGTTCCCAGGTAAAACAGCTCTCAAAATGACGCCAATCGAGATGACGTGACCGCAGCAACGACACGTCGAACCATGGGCTGACCTTCACGAAGAAGAGCTGATTTCAGATTGACGCTCCTACAGAGCAAAAAAAACCTGCACCAATCGAACCGTTGGCTAGGATGTCGAAGATGAGGCACCCGATATATCGCGTCGAACCGTTTGAGCAGGTTGGTTCATACAAGTTGCGGATCACGTTCGACGATGGTCTCTCCCGCGTTATCAATTTCGAAGGTATCCTTTTTGGCGAATTATTTGGGCCGCTGCGGAACCCGCATGAATTCGCGCGAGTGAAAATAGACCCGGAAGTGGGAACGTTGGTATGGCCATCGGGTGCTGACTTCGATCCCACGATTTTGCATGACTGGCCGGAGCACGAGAAGTCGTTTCGTTGCGCCGCGGAGAGGTGGCAGACGCCAGCCCATGTTTGTTAGGGCAGGCTTACTCGCGCTCAAAATGCCCCCTCGGTTCCAAGCCTGCTTGCACAGTTTACCCGCCCGCGGGGGACAGACGCTCTCGGAGTTGCTCATCACCGATCCGCCTCCGCAATGCTACGGCGCGACAAGAGCATTGGTCACGGAGATTCCTCCAGAAGGAAGAAACTTCTCCAATGCCACCGGGCAGCATGGATTATTGATGCCGAAGTAAATTCGGCAGAAACCCCGAAGAATTTCGGGCCTAGCCGACAGCCGAAGCAAAAATGAATCACAGCAGCGGGGTCAGCAATGACGCAGGTGTTTCGTCTTGACGCTGCGGCTCACCTTGGACTAACGACAACCTTTGGTAATGCGATACTTGTACTCCCAGACTGACCGATCAAATCTCGAATGGTTTGAAAAGGATACCTCGAAAGCCACACTAATGCGCTTCGAGATCGGCGATGGCGAAATTCGCGGATTAAGCAAGCTCACGCTTCAATTTCGTTATCCAATAACCGCAATTTCAGGCAAGAATAGCACAGGAAAATCGACGATCTTAGCGTGCGTGGCATGTGCATTTCACAATCGGCCGTCAGGGTTCAGACCATTTAACCGCAGAATTCCCTATTACACGTTTTCCGATTTCTTTATCCAAGCGGCAGAAGAGGAACCCCTAGCGTTTGTTTGGCTCCGTTATCAGATTCTCTATGACAACTGGCGCAAGACAAGGAATCTACGCTCTGGCGTAGGAATTCAGAAACGAATCAACGTACTCGCGAGCCTGATCGAACTCATTGACACTGAGCTCGGGTTTGCGGCGAGGCCAACGAAAGTAAAGGAGGATTTTTGGAGCCTCCTTCATCCGGCTGTCACTCAGGTCGCAAAGTCTAGGTTCGAAGCTGGCCATTATGCAGACGCAGTCGAAGCCGCACTCAAAGATTTAAATTTGAAGATCAAAGCGTACGTCCGCAAAACAAGCGGTCAGGAATTCGACGGCTCAGATCTAATGCAACGGGCTTTCTCGCCCAATTCTCCGATCGTTCGTTTGGCCGATCTTTCGACTGATGACGGTCGGAATATTCAACAGGGCTATATGCAAATATTCGCCGGCACTATGACCGGCATTCGGAATCCAAAGGCGCACTCAAATATTGTTATTGATGCTCAGCGAGCCGTGCACCATTTGCATCTTGTCAGTCTGCTTGCCTTCATTTTCGATGAACGGCTTTGATCGGCGTGTCAGGGCGCGTGGTCGGCGCTGCCCTCTCTCCTTCGCAGCTACCCTCGCAGCTTTACGTTGATCACTCGCGCGGCCCCCCGTGCTTGCGCCAGCTACCTAGCTGCGTTGCCGTCTACCCGCGCGATTCCTGCTTTCCTGATTAGTGTTTCTTCATGGTCTTCGTGTCCTTTGTAGTGAAAGATTCTTCAATGCGCCGGATATTTGTCTTCGTCATTTGCGGTTTCTTAATGTCGAGCGGAGGCGCACAGGCGGCGGACGGCATGAATCGGAAATCGGGTCGCGTCTAAAAAACATTTAACATTCCTTTGGCCGTGATCGCGAACTGCGACACCGACAACTTGTCATCGGAAGTCCGCAATCTTATTGTTGTTTTCATGCCGGTTGTCCTTCCGCTAAAGAAAATGTCCCGTGACGAGAAGTTGCGCGCCATGGAGGCGCTTTGGGTTGATCTCTCTAAAGACGATGATCGTTTTGAATCGCCGGCGTGGCACGCTCCGGTGCTGCGCGAAGCAGAGCGCGCCATAAAGAACGGCAGGGCAAAGTTTAGCGATTGGGAGGAAGCCAAGAAGCGGATTCGCCGCAAGGCAGCGAAGCTTGCGTGACGCTTCGAATCCTCAGCCTCGCCGAGGCCGACCTGCTCGGTGGCTTTCGCTTTTATGAGCGGCAAGGCAGCGGCGTTGGTTGGTATTTTCTCGAATCCTTAACTCGGACATTGAATCGCTTCGACTCTATGCGGACACGCATCGACGCGTCTTCGGTTATTATCGAATGCTCTCGAAACGATTTCCGTTCGCGGTCTATTATGACTTGCACAACGACGAAATCAGAGTTTGGCGAGTGTTGGATTGCCGACGCGATCCGAATTGGATCAACCTTCAGTTGGGTAAGGCCAATACAGGCTGACCAAGGCTCGACTTAGTCTTCAGTATGCGCCGGATATTTTTTCTCTTTGTCCTTTGCGGATTCCTAATGTCGAGTGGAAGCGCGCAAGCGGCGGCAGACGCCATGAATGCTGTCGCCGAGCGGTACGCCCATCTCGTGCTGGCCCTCGGACAACATGATCCCGATTATGTCGACGCGTTTTACGGACCGGCAGAGTGGAAGACGCAAGCGGAGAAGGAAAAGAAGTCGCTGGATGCGATCGGCGCAGAAGCCGCCGAACTAATCGCGACCCTAGCGAAAATTCCCGACGCAGCAGCGTCTGGCGACGAGATGCTCAAATTGCGTCGCGAATATTTGCAGAAACAAAATTCCGCGCTGGCGGCGCGGGTCCGGATGTTGAAGGGCGAAAAATTAAAGTTCGATGACGAGTCGCGCGCGCTTTACGACGCGGTTGCGCCGACTTTTTCAGACTCGCACTTCGATCAGATTCTTGCCGAACTGGAAAAGAAGATTCCCGGTACAAACCGCCAGTCCGGTCCGCCAGTCGGACGGACTCGTCCTGTGGCGAGCTCGGACCCGTTGTGGAAGCGCTACGAGAATTGGCGGAAGCCGTTTGTGATTCCGAAGGCGAAGCTCGATACGGTGTTTCAACTCGCGATCAAGGAATGCCGCGCCCGGACACAGGCGCACGTTGCGCTTCCGCCTAACGAAAGTTTCACCGTCGAGTACATGACCAATAAACCGTGGGGCGGTTACAATTGGTACAAAGGCAATTTTCACAGCGTGATTCAGGTGAATACCGATCTGCCGATCTTCATCGATCGCGCGATCGATCTCGCGGCGCACGAAGGTTTTCCCGGCCATCACGTTTACAATTCGCTACTGGAAAAGAACCTGGTTCGCGATCGCGGCTGGGTGGAGTTTTCGGTTTACGCGCTGTTCTCGCCGCAATCGCTCATCGCCGAAGGGACAGCGAATTTAGGCCGGGACGTTGTGTTCCCGACTGAGACCGAGCGAATGAAGTTCGAGAAGGAAGTCTTGTTTCCCGCCGCGGGAATCGATGCATCACGCGCAGACGAATATTACGCCATGCAGGATTTGATGAAGCAGCTCGATTATGCCGCAAACGAGGCCGCGCGAAGATTGATCAACGGTGAGATCGACGAGACCGCTGTGGTGCAATGGTTGCAAAAATACGCAGTGATGGAACCAGCTCGCGCTCAGCAGCGGGTGAAATTCATCCAGCGTTACCGAAGTTACGTGATCAACTACAATCTCGGGGAAGACATGGTGCGCCGTTACATCGAGAAACGAAGCGGCACCGATCCCGAGAAACGGTGGAGCGAATTTGGCAAGCTTCTCGCATCGCCGCGACTACCGGGCGGATTGCAGGAAAAGTGAGCTGATAAGTGACGAAGCGGCACCCGGTGCGGCCTTACGGTTGGGACTCGTCGGGTGCTCGGCACGTTGTAGAATCATCGGGTGAACGATTTTGAGAATACGGGCCCGGCTTCAAACCTGTTTGAAACTGAGCTTCGCCGGCAAGTTCTGGTGAGCGAAAAAGAACGCGCCGGCCTGCTGGTGCTGATCAGCGGGGCAGTTTTGCTCATCATCGGGCTCCTCAAGGCGGTTGACGTCGTCACGGCAAATGCGTGGCCAGCATTCAACGCCGCTCTGATCGTGGTGGCGACGGTAATTATCTACGAGCTGGCGATGCGACAGTTGTTCAATCAGTATCTTCGTAAGGAGCGACAATTGCCGTCGGTAGCCCGTTACCTGAACGTTGCCATCGAAACGAGTTTTCCAACGATCCTTCTGGCTGCGTTCACGCTAGTCATACGGCCCGATGTTGCGCTCAGCAGTGCAGCCGTCCTTGGTTATTTCTTCTTCATTATTTTGTCCGCACTTTCACTCGACTTTCGGCTCAGCGTTGTCGCGGGAATCGTCGCGGCCGTTGGCTATGTCACGTTGACTCTGATCTTTCGGAAACAATTGCCGTTCGGACTGGGCCAGCCCCCGGAAATAAGGATCGCGTATATCATGCGGCCGGTTCTACTGTTGCTGGGTGGGGTGACCGCGGGCCTGGTCGCGGCACGCATTCGCTCCGGCATTCTACGGTCGCTTCACGCTGCCGAGGAACGCCGGCGCATTGTACAGGATGTTTGGGCAGCACGTTTCGCCAGCGGTCGTGAACCAACTGCTGGCCCAACCCGCCGGCCTTCAATCCGAACTGCGGGACGTTTGTATTCTGGTTCTTGATATTCGCAATTTTACTACATTTGCCGAAGCCGAGCGGCCTGACGCAATCGTTAATTATTTAAACCGGCTTTGGGGCAAGGCCGTGGGAATCGTTAACCGGCATCATGGCACCGTGAACAAATTTCTCGGCGACGGGTTCATGGCTGTGTTCGGCGCGCCGCTTGTCATGGGGAACCATTGCCAGAACGCCATCAACGCTGCGCGAGAATTGGTCGCCGAAATCAAGCGCGCAACCGACTCGGGCGAGATTCCACCGACACAGATCGGCATCGGGCTGCATTCGGGCGAGGCGTTGGTGGGCAATATCGGTTCGACCGAGCGCCGCGAATACACTGTGATCGGCGACGTTGTGAACGTAGCGTTTCGCATCGAGCAGTTGAACAAGGAACTGAATTCGAGCTTTCTCGTTTCAGAATCGGTGCAGGAAACCGTCGGTGAACTGGAGGGCGTTGAATCTTCGGTTTCGCTCCCGATCCGCGGCCGAAACGCGGCAGTTCGCGTTTACAAGTTGGGCTGATTCGGCGTTGAAGGTGAAGATTGAGGAAAAGGTTTGCTTTGGTTGAAGATTCAATCTCGCTATTCGAGCATTGTTTCACCGGACCCTCCAATGTCCGCCGGAAAGTCTTTTAGTTTTGGGAGCCCGTCTTTCATTGGCAGCACCGTTTCTTCATAGTTGAGGTGCACGTTTGGTTTAAACGGAAAATTCCGGAGAGCACCGATGCGGACGTCGATCAAACCGAGCGTCGGATGATCGACCGAGATGTGGCTGCCGCACTTCGTGCAATACCGACGATCGCTGATGTCGCTGCTCTTGAATTTTCCGAGGAACTCCGCGCCTTTCGTGAGCAGCACGTTCTCCCATTTCCATAGCGTAAATGCGCTGACCGGTGCGGCGGAATAACGGCGGCAATTCTCGCAATGGCAGTAACCCATCTCCAACGGTTCGCCGCGCATCTCGATCTCTACCGCTCCACAGTAACATCCACCTGTATGCGTCTCGGACATGAAGAAGATATTAATCAGGAAACCAGGAAATCAGGAAGACAGGAATCGAGGAAGGGGATTTCCGAGATAGAAGGTAAAACTGCGAGGGTGGCGGCGAAGGAGCGAGGATAGCGACTGAGTTTCAAATCAGGAATAGTTGAATCAGGAAATCAGGAAGGTAGGAAAATGTATTTTCTGCGTGGAGCAGACGGAACCCTTGCCAACTTTCCTGCGTTCTCTCCACGGCGAGCCTTCAGCCTGCTTTCCTAATTCAATTCCTCTTTTCTTGCCTAGCAGAGTGCTTCCGCTGCAGCGATCGCGCCGCCCACCACGCCACCGACCACGCCGCCGATCGGATTCCAGCCGCTCATCCGCAGACCGCCAAACGCGCCACCGGCGACGCCCAGCAGGATGTCACGGACTGGATGTTGTGATTGTCGCGCCAGGACCCGGCCGCGGCGAGTCGGCTTGCTCGTCGAAGGAACAGCATAGTTCGCAATCACTCCGATGATCGCCAGCGCGACCGGGCTCGCGCTGCGATCGATCAACATTCGCTTGTGCAAACCTTGCGTGTAAGCCACGAACTTCTCGGCCTCGCGACCAGAGCCTACGGCTAAGCCGCGTTTGCCGAGTTCGAGTAAGCCGCGCTGTTCTGATTCCGATACCGCTCCGCCTCGCGCGAGTTGGCGAATGATTTCGTAATACGCTTTCTAGTGATCAGGCCCGAGCTTTTTGCGCAGTCGAAAGGCTTCAGTCTGAAGATCGCCAAACTAAATTCCCGCCGACGCCGCCAACGCTCGAACCGAACCGCCGCATCCATCACAATTATCCGTATGCCTGTTTTTCATAGTAATCGAAGGTCATCCCGTCGATTGAATCGGCAACAAGGAAATCGGCAGAATCTGACCAGAAACGGCGGAAGACGATTGTTAATAACCGAGCACTTTTTTTCGGTCGTTTGCGCCGGGAAGAGCATCCTTGCGGACGGTGATTGCCTCCGCGCCGGAATCCTTAATCTGGTTTGCCTCGACCACGTTGAATTCGATATCCTTCGTGTATTCCGCAGGAACATCCGCGTCGGCGTAGATTGCGTGCACGGGGCAGACTTCCACGCATGCCATGCAATCGATGCAGTCATCGGCATGAATTACCACCTGGGTTTCCATTTCGTAGAAGCACGCGACAGGGCAGACTTCTACGCAGTCGGTGAATTTGCATCCGTTACATTTTTCGGTCACGACGTGAGCCATGGGATTTCGGTAATTAAGATTTTCCGTGAAAAAACTCTGTTACGAGTATTGAGCGACGACTGCGAGTCAAATTCTGGTTTCGTTCAACGAGGCGCCATCGCAAGCGAACGTACCGTTAGCAATTCATCTGCAGTCAGCGGCTCGATCTGGGACTCGCGCACCGTTACTATGTCGACCGTTTCGCCCACTGCGTTGAACACCTCGAGACTGTAACCGGGTTCCTGACCCGAGCGACCGGAGTGATACTCGACGACGGTCACAACGTCGCCACGGCGCAATCGGCGCTCAGGCAAGTCTTCAGTCAACGCGACTCGAGAGTAGAGATCAAATTTCATGGTCTACCGGGAAATAGTGTAACAAATTTCGTTTCGCCTGTCGCATCTTCTTTCATCCAAATGGATACGACACGCAGAACACGTCCATTCGGTCCGGTCATCTCCCGCGTATTCGATACTTCGGTCCGTAATCCGTTTGGTCGAAAAGTTCAGCGTCGAGCGGCAGCAATCGTGTGCGCAAATCGTTCATGAGACGATCAACATTTTCCAGCGTGTATCCAGCGAGCGCCAAAAAAGCTGATTTATCATCCTCGTCCCTGTGTCGAAGAAGGTATTCATCTAGCTTTCTTTTCGCTATGATCGTGTTGGCAGGTAGCCTCATTTTAAATCAGCACAGCCGTTCAACTCGGTGGGCGATGCTCACGTCCTGTGTTGAACGAGATCGCCACGGAAAACGTGACGATTGTGCCGAAGCAGATCCACCAGGGAAATGCCAGCACCGGCAGCCAACCTGGCTGTTTGTAAAGCTGTGTGTTGAAAATACTGGCGACTCCGTTGGGCAATCCGCTCAAGATGGCCACAACGACGAAGCCGACAATCATGGCAATGATATTGCCGCGATCGTTCCCGCGCGTCTTGGTTAGCATTCCCGCAAAAAACACACCGAGGAGTGAGCCGTAAGTATAGCCAAAAACGCTGAGCACAATTGGAATGATTCGGACATTGGGATGCACGATAACAAGATAGGCCGTTGTCGATGCAACGATGATCATCAGGACAGAAAACCACACCGTCGCCCAGCGCACGGCGCGCAAGCTTTGTGCGTCCGTGGCTTCGGGGTTGAGGTAAGGCTCATACCAGTCGCGCGTGAAACTGGTGGCGAGCGCGTTTAACGCAGTGCTCAGCGATCCCATGGCGGTGGCGAAGATCCCGGCGAGGAGCAATCCGCGAAGACCTACTGGCATTTGATAGAGAATAAAGTGGCAGAATGTTTCGTTCGGAGTCTTGGACAGCGTCGGATCGGGATGGGCTTGATAGTAAACCCAGAGCAGTAATCCGATGCTGAGAAACGTGAACGCAATCGGGATGTCGGCAAGCGCGGAGCTAATAAGCGAACGACGGCTCCGGCGTATGTCGGGCGCAGTCAACATTCGCTGCACCATGTCCTGATCCGTGCCGTGTGTTCCCATCGTGATGAACGCTGCCCCGATCAGCCCGGCAAAGATCGTGTACTCCGTCTCAAACATGCCCTTCACTTTGTCCCAGCCGTGTTTGGCCGGATCGAGACCAGTTGTGATGAGATCCGAAAGCTGAAATGCGCCGTGGCGTTGTACAATCTCATGCCACCCGCCTGGGATCGCGAAGTAAAGCAATGCAAGCGCAATCAAGGCGCTCCCAATCATGATCGAAGCTTGAATGAGATCGGTCCAGATGACAGCCTTGATGCCACCGAACGTGGTGTAAATGGCCGTGAGAATGACAATGGCAATCGTGGCACCGATGTAAATCCAGAGAGTTTGAGTTTGATTTGGTCGAGTGCCGCTGATCATTTCATAGGCAAGCGCGAGTGCGATGGCCGCCACATACAACCGCGCACCGGACGCCAGCACACGCGTAACCATGAAAATTGCGGACGCAGCGTTTTTCGTCGGCACGCCGAACCGGGCGGTGAGATATTCGTAAATCGAATAGACTTTGTAGTCGTAGTACGGCTTGATGAAAATATAACTGACGAGAACGCGCCCGAGGATCGTGCCGAAGGCGAGTTGTAAGTACGTGTAATCGCGGTGACTGAAGCCTTCCCCGGGCGTTCCGAAAAATGTGCCGGCACTTGTTTCAGCCGCCACGAGTGAAGCGAGCACGGCCCACCATGGAATTCTGCGACCGCCGAGCGCGAAATCTTTTAGGTTCTCCTCCTTCCGGCCCATGTAAAGGCCGATGGAAATAATCAGCGCAAAGTAGAGGAATAAAACCGCGCTATCGATTGCCAGCCGTGCGTCCATGTCGGCGGTGATTTAGCCACTGACAGTCGCTACAGATTTACACCGATAAAGAAATCCGTGAGTCAATTCGTGTTAGTCTGAGGCAGAAGATGAAGTTCACGAAAATTCCGTCGCCTGAGTTCGATCTCGCGAAGACGCTCGATTCCGGTCAGGTGTTTCATTGGGAAAAGGCCGACGGTGGATTTGTGGGAACCATTGGGGATCTGCCTGTTTATGTGGAGCAGCGCGGCTGACTTTTGAAAGTTCGCGGTGGCGAGCCGCCGAAACCAGACGCAAGCCGCGTGCGTTCGCAGCGAATTGTTGCGCGTTATTTCGCGCTCGATCATCCGCTGGCGGAAATTTGCGATTCATTCCCGAAAGATCCGGTCATGAATGCTGCCCGCGATTTTTGTCGAGGGTTGCGCATCATTCGGCAACCGAAGTGGGAATGTCTGGCCACATTTATCTGTTCATCGATGAAACAGGTGGCGCACATTCGACAGATTTCGCTGACGCTTCGGAAACGGTTTGGCGAACCACGGAGGGTTGGCAATCACGTGGTTTACACTTTTCCGTCGCCGCAGCGAATTGCAGAAGCTTCGGAGTCGGCGCTGCGCGAATGTGCGCTCGGTTACCGCGCGAAAAACCTGCGTGCGACGGCGCGGCGAGTCAGCTCCGGCGAAGCGGATCTCGAGGCGTGGTCGGCGCTTCCTGACGCCGAGCTTCGAAAACAACTCTGCGCGTTGCCCGGCGTGGGGCCGAAGATCGCGAACTGCGTGATGCTGTTTGCGTACGAGCGGCTGCGCGCATTCCCGATCGATGTCTGGATCGAGCGCGTGCTGAGGCAGCAATATTTGCCGCGTCGAAAGAAAATGACGGCACAACGGCTCCGCGACTTTTCCGAGAGTTATTTTGGCCAACACGGCGGGTACGCTCAGCAATACTTGTTTCATCATGCCCGGACAGCTTCGCGCAATGGGGCAATTGAGGTCGAATGGCCGCTACCTCGGACGCAATGAACGGAGGTAGGGGCGGTTCATCTGAACCGCCGAGGGCAGACGGCGCAAGTTGTCAGCGCCTGTGGCCTGAGATAATGTTCCAGCCTTAGAAGAGCGTCTGCGCCCGAATGCTTCTTTACCAAGCGATCATTGCTTCATGACGACGGCTGATATTGTTTTTGCCCAGCCCGGCAATCCCGACAAGCTGCGGGATTACGAACAAAACGCGCGAACAGTTTTCTGGGCGCTGCTTGTGGCGATTCTCATTCATCTGGTGGTAGCGTTTTTGCTCGCTGCCTTCGGCGGCTTTTTTTCGCCCAGCCTTCCGGCGCCGGAGAAACCGGTTGAGCTGACATTCATGGATTTATCGCCTGCGTCGATGGCTTCGAAAAATTCCGCGTTTATCGAGACGGACGAATCTAAAAAAGCACCGGAGCCGAAAGACAAAACATTTGAATCAAACGCCAACTCGATCGGAGCGAGCGAGCTGGCTGCCACTGGCGAATTGCCGTTGCCGTCGCAGACAGGCAAAGACCGCCCGTTAATGGATTTCGAAACAAATCCGCACTCGCTTGAAACGAAGGGCGCGCAGGCGCAGCAGAACGCAGCTGTTCAACAGAAGAGTGCGCAGCCTGCCGCGCAGCCGCGAACCGGTTACTGCTGCGGAGCAGTTTGCATTGCTGACACAAAAATCAGCGGCTGCGTTGGATGCCGCCGCTGCATCGTCACAAGCGCAGTCGGCGTATCGTCGCCAAAAGGAGCGGACTCAAATCGCGGGAAACATTACCAACCGCGGCATTTCCTCCGTAAATGCCCTGGGCACACCGCTTGGCCGTTACCAGAAAATTGTGGCCGATTCAATCGGCTCCCGCTGGTATACTTATGTGGATCAGAAACGTGATTTAATTAATATAGGCACGCTGCGCCTTCGATTTGTTATCGATCCAAGCGGACGGGTGAAGAATCTTAAAGTCACTGAAAACAGTTCGAACGAAGCATTCGCCAGCGTTTGCGTGCAGTCGGTAATCGAAGCCCACCTTCCGCCGATTCCCGCGGACGTGGCGAAGAGCTTGCCGCCTGAGGGCTTGGAAGTGGAAGGACTGGGGTTCATCATTTTTCCTAACGGATGATCATCGCCTGGATCATTGCCGAAACAGCCGGAATCGTGGATGTCGTGCTCGGATTTTTCGCGAGGGGCGGCCTTTTCATGTGGCCGCTGCTGGCCTGCTCGATCGTGTCGGTGACAATCATGATTTTGCGCGGGCTGGCTTTGCGCCAGAAAAACGTGCTACCGCCAGCAGTCGAAGCTGAAATAGAACGGCTCGCTCCGGGCGAAAATCCCGAGCGGCTATCACGCCTGGTGTATCATGATCCTTCGTCGTTGGCGCGAATCACGCGCGTGGCTCTGCAACATCTGCGTGGGCCGCGTTCGGAAAACGTTGAAGTAGTCCAAACCCGCGCGCGCCACGAGATGGTGCGACTGGAACGCGGCCTCATCATTCTTGAAATCATTGTGGGCATTGCGCCGCTCCTTGGGTTGATCGGCGCGGTCTCCGGGTTGGTGCACGTTTTTTCCAATCTCGGTCTAAGCTCCGGCGCATCCGACACGCGCCAGATCGCGCTGGGCATTGCCGAGGCGTTGAACGCAACCGTGTTCGGACTATCGATCGCCGTGCCGACGCTCATCGGGTTCACCTATTTTTCCCGAAAAGTGGAGGTGATGTCGGTAGAGATGGAAACGCTCGTCGTCGAGTTGATCAACAACCTCTACTACGGCCGCGCTACGCGCGAACCAAAGACAGCGCAGATTCCGACGTCCGTCGCGTGAAGCGCGCGGCGCATCCGATCACATGAAATTTTCAGTGCGAAAACGGCGGGCGCCCGTCATCATCATCGTTTCGCTGGTCGATATTCTCATCATCCTGCTGATATTTTTCGTTGTCTCGACGACGTTCAAAAAAGACCAGCCGGAGGTTCAGATTAATCTGCCGGAATCCAAGACCGCACAAAAACGGCCGTCTGAACTTGATCACGCGATCGTGAGCATCGATCAAAATGACGAGGTCAAGCTGGATGGACGAGTCGTAAACGTGGATGGACTGGAAGCCGCGGTGCGCGAGTTGCCTGAGCAGCGTAAATCCACGCTCGCATTGCAAGCAGACAAGAAAGCATCGTTCGGCACGATCATTAAAGTGATGGACGCGTTAAAGCTGGCGGGCGTGAAAAATTTGCCGGCGTTCACCCGGGAAGAAGGACAATGATCCTGCCGATCTTGCAGTATGGCGACCCGATCTTGAGGGCCAAAGGTGAACGGATCGAGAAAATCGACGACCAAATCCGGGAGCTGGCGGCGAACATGATTGAGACAATGCATGAGGCGCACGGTGTCGGGCTGGCAGCACAGCAGGTTGGCGAAGCTTTGCAGCTTACCGTGCTGGACGTTTCGGCTGTTGAAGACCGGCCAAGCACCTTGAAGTTAAGTGGTAAAGATGTCGATCCGAAGAGCGCGATGCCGATCGTATTGATCAATCCTGAAGTGGAGCTGCGCGGTGAAACCGAAACAGGCGTGGAAGGTTGCTTAAGTTTTCCCGAAATCACTGGCGACATCGAACGGGCGCAGTCCGTGCTGGTGCGCGCGCAGACGTTGGAAGGCGAGATTGTCCAAATCGAGGCGAGCGGACTTTTGGCTCGCGCAATTCAACATGAGCACGATCATCTCCATGGAATCTTGTTCATTGACCGGATGAGCTCGGCGGCAAAAGCCGCCTTGTCGAGTCGGCTGAAACGATTGCAAAAGGAAACCAGACGCGGCATCTGCATCATCGCGAAGCTCGTAGCGAAACGACGTTGTAGCGCTGAGGAGCGTCGAGGCTTGTCGCGCAATTTGCGGAATGGCTGAGGGCACGTCTGCCTCATTCTTCTCGCAGGAGTTTGGATGGATCGACAGCCAGCGCTCGTAACGCGGGAATGTGCAGACGCCGCAACGCCAAGCAGCGCCATCGTCAGCATCGCGCCGACCACGACTACGGGATCTCGCGGATTCGCCTGATACACAATCTGCCCCAGTAACCGGCTGGCGAAAATGCCTAACAACAGCCCCACCAGGGATCCGACCCCGAGCAACACGATTGGCCGACCAACCGCTGCGGTCATCACGTGTCTCGCGCGCGCGCCGAATGCCACGCGGATGCCCAGTTCCTTCATTCGGCGACTTACGTTGTAGGCGGCGATTCCGAAGATACCCGTCACTGCCAGCATCACCGCCAACAGGCCCATGACGCAAAGTGCTATGGTCGCTGCCCGGGCCGCGAACAGCGCATTCTGTCCCCCTAGCACTTCGAACCAGCTCTGCACTTTGATTTGCGCATCCGGCTCGAGGCTGTTCAGGGTGCGTTCAAGCATGGCCGCCATCTCGTTCTGCGCCCGCGGCGTCCGAACCACGAAGACTCCGACGCCGTGCTCGGTTTGAAACAACGGCAGCAACACTGCCGGTTGTTGCGGCTCCATGATTTGGTAATACTTACCGTCCTCCGCCACGCCTACCACTTCCGTCAAATGATCTCGGAGAATGAAGCGTTGTCCGATGGCGGGTGTTTCACCCCACATCTTCTGCGCAAAGGTTTGATTCACGATTGCGACGTACGGCGTTGTTTTAGTGTCATGCCACGAGACATCCCGTCCAGAAATGAGCCGGGTGCCCGCAGCTTCCAGGTAACCCGGTGAGATTGTAAACACATATGGCGCCAGCACAGAATTGTTTAGATTGAAATCTGTCGTCCCTGGCGGAAAAACCGGAACGCCGCGCAGCCCGCCGGTAAAGGGCACGCGGCTCACCGCACCCGCCATCGTTACACCCGGAATCCTCTGAACCGCCTCAAGCATTGCTTTCTGTTTCTCGAGCAACGCGTCCCCTCGCTGTTCCATCTCACTCAAGTCTATGTCGGCGACCATTGCTCCCTGCGGCTGGAAACCCAAAGGAACGAGCAACATGCGAACCATGCCGCGGACGGCGACGAGCGAGGCTGTCACGAGCAACGTGCAGATCGCAATTTGTATGCCTAACAACAGGTCCCGCAGAGCAAGCCGGCGCAGCGGCGTTGAATCTACTGATCCGCTCTTCATCGCCTGTAACGGACTGCTTTGCGACACCTGTCGCGCCGGAAGCAATCCAAACAGCAGCGCGCTTACCAAGGTTAACACCAGAGCTGCCAGGTAGACACGCGCATCTACGCTGACTGCCAGACGGCCATAGGGCGATTGCCACTGGTTCAATACGCGCAGCAGAAGGCCGGCGATCACCAAACCCGCTGTTCCGCCGATCAGCGACAATACCATCGCTTCAGTAAATCAGTTGCCGCATCAGCCGCCACCGGCTCGCACCGAGGGCAACACGCACCGCCAGTTCCCGACTGCGATCCGCCGCGCGCGCCGCAAACAAGCTGGCAAGATTCGTGCACGCCGCTACCAACACCAAGAGGGAAAGCCCGCTTAGGCTATAAAGAAATCCACGAATGACGTCACCGGCATCTCCGCCGAGTCCTGGACGGATCAGCCGCAGCGACACTCCAGTGTCTGTCGTCGGATATTCTTTTGCCAACTGGGCCGCGATCGCATTTAAATTTTCTGTCGCTTGCCGCGGTGTCACACCCGGTTTGAGACGGCCAAGCACTGTCAGAGGTATTCCCGTCCGATCCTCCAGATATTTCGCGTCGAAATAATTTACGATCGGTATGAAGTAGTCCGGTCAGTCAAATTGCTCCGTGCCATGGAACCCCTTTGGGGCCACACCCACGACTGTGAAGGAATCCTTATTGAGACGCACGATCGTTCCGATCACTCCTGGGTCCGCGTTAAATGCGCTTCGCCAAAGACTATCGCTTAACACGATATAAGGCGCTGAATTCGGACCATACACGTCCGTCGTTTGGATGAACCGACCCAGCTCTGGTTGCACCCCGAGCATTTCGAAATAATTGCCAGTAACTGCGTACCCGGAAATACTTTTCGCCGAGTTTCCCCAGCTCAGTCTCTGCTCACAATATCCGTAAAAGCCAGTGATCTCGCTGAAGGTGGTGTTGCGTTTCCGGTAGTCTTCGAACGCAGGATACGATGTGGTGAGTAGTTTGCCGCTAGTCCAGGGCTTGAGACGAAGTTGGTAAAGATTTTCCTGATCGCGGACCGCCAGCGGGCGCAGCAGGACCGTATTCACGACTCCGAACACGACGACATTTGCTCCAATCCCCAGCGTTAAAGTGACTAAAGCTACGAGCGTGAACGCGGGCGACTTCCAAAGCACGCGCAGCGCATAACGAATGTCCAGGAGCATGTCCTTCATGGAAGTGCCTTTAACCTAACCAGTTGTCTGCACGGATTGGTTAGACATTTTCATCTCTGCTCCTGCGAAAAGTGCGCCGACTCGGATCGAGCTTTACCCACGGGAGTTTGTCTTCTATCCATATCGCGACCGCCGGAGGAAAGGTGTTAGGATCATCCAGCGACGCTACCGTCACGTCAATCCATTCAGAATCGACTTCGTCCTGGATAAACAGAGGCGTGCCACAACAAGAAGCGAACGAGCGTAATCGGTCAGCGTATAAGACTCTGCGCAGTTCGCCGTTCAGAACCTCTATCGCCTTGCTGGGAACGCTACACCAGGTCACATACGGAGCAGCACTAGCCCGCCGGCAATCTTCGCAATGGCAGTCACTCCCGGGTTTTGGCCTAACGTGTAGACGATAGCGGACGCCTCCGCATAAACACCCGCCCTCGATTGTGCTTGCCATATGCCTAACGAAAAAAGCTGAGCCACGCCGGACCGAAAACCGTGAACCGCGAAGCGGAACTGACAGCGCCAACCGGCGTTGGCTCCGGCGCGAGGCTGTGTGAAAGTCCACCGAGGTGAAAAACAGGTCAAAAAGGACCATCGAAACACCCTCCGAGAAAATAAAAACGGTTTATAGGTCATTCTCGTGCGTCAGGTTTTTTGCCCTGGGAGTTTTCACACAGCCTCGCGACTTGTTAGGCGGCTGGTTCGTCAAATACCCAATGCCAAGGCTCATAAATCACTCCGAACGGATTGTATCGCGGATACTGTCATCCTAAATCCGAAATCCTGACCTCTCCGTGTCAGCCAACTAAACGCTGGCGTCTGGTCGAACTCTTCGGTGACGGGCTGGCTTCCCGGCGTGCCAATATCAATCGCGCGTCCCGTGTGATGCTCGCTAAAACCAGGAAGGGCACTCACGCAAACAATCTCCTCAACTGTCAATCCGGCGGCAAGCTTACGCTCAATAATCTTCCGCTGATAATCAAAACTGCGAAATCCAGAAACCGCTACCAGTACAATCCCGTCAACATCTGCTGCCGCAAGCATGGGCTGCCAATGTGCAGCGGCTCGCCGCTCTAATCGCTGCTCGCGCCCAAACATATCCAAGCCAATCGAAACCAAATCCTCGCACTCGCAATGGAGAGGTCGGCTGCGCTGAGTCACGAACGAAGTCGAAATGCCTAACTCGCTCAAAGTTTGCAACGCTCGCTCCTCGTATGACGATGTAATGCACATGCGCTCGAAGCCGCCTAACGAGAAGTAGACGGGAAAATCCCGCCTTTAATTACGGGTTTTTCCCGCCTAATCCGCTTGAAGTTCATTGATGCAGAAATCCGGTCAACGGGCTAGTGGCCGATGCTGCGTTGAGTTTATCGGCTAACCCAATCTCCCTGGCTTCGCGTCCTGCTTCGATTGCTTTTTTGAATGCTTTTGCCATGCGAACTGGATCGGATGCGATTGCGATCGCCGTGTTCACGAGCACTCCATCGGCGCCTATCTCCATCGCTTCGGCGGCGTGACTCGGCACGCCCAGTCCGGCGTCCACTACCACAGGAACGGTAGCCTGTTCGATGATGATTTCGATTTGCGCGCGCGTTTCGATGCCGCGATTGCTGCCGATAGGTGAACCGAGCGGCATCACGGTGGCCGTCCCGATATCCTGCAATCGTTTCGCCAGCACGGGATCCGCGTTGATGTATGGAAGCACGGTGAATCCTTCCTTCACCAGAATTTCCGCGGCTAAGAACGTCTCAACCGGATCGGGGAGCAAATAACGCGGGTCCGGATGAATCTCGAGTTTGACCCAGGTCGGCAAACCTGCGGTTGCCGCCAGCCGCGCGAGCCGCACGGCCTCTTCTGCATTTCGCGCGCCGCTTGTATTTGGCAGGAGGAGAAAGCGTTTGGGATCGACAAAGTCCAGGATGTTTGCAAACGGATCGTGTTTGCCCGAGAGATCGGCGCGGCGCAGAGCTACGGTGACGAGCTCGGTGCTGCTGGCTATGAGCGCGTCGCGCATCAACTCATTCGACGCGAATTTTCCGGTGCCAACCAGCAGACGCGACGCGAACTCGCGATCGGCGATCTTCAGTTTCGAAGGCTTGTCGGCCATGCTCGGAAAATAAACGAATAAGCGGCAACGTGCGAATGTCTCGATGTCTGTGGAACACAAGCTGACAGCCTGTGTTCGTGGGCAGCTTGCCGACGAGCGATTTCAGGCGGAGAGGAACGCTTCTTATCGAATCGTTGAAGATCTTTTCGGCAGGCTGCCGAAAAGGACAGGCTGGCAGCCCAGAGGCAGAATGCGCGTGCGCGTAATTCCCGGTTGTACGAGCCGCGCAACCACGCGATAATTCATAATCGTAATGACAAAGTTTGATCTTCGCCGGCAAGATTGCATCAAGGGAATGTCGCGGCTGGCGGAAGAAAGCATTGATCTTGTGGTAACGTCGCCGCCGTACAATCTCGGAATTAGTACGGACAATATTCCGACCGGCGGGATCGGCGATCATATTTGGACTGGTGCCGCGAATGGGCGGAACAAATCCGGCGTGTTTTAAAACCGGACGGTTCTTTTTTTCTCAACATCGGCGCGGCACCGTCGAGCCCGATGCTGCCGCACGAAATCGTGATGACGTTGCGCGACCTATTCGTACTGCAAAATACCATTCACTGGATCAAATCCATCGCAATCGAAGATCGAAAAAGCGAGTTGCGGTCGCACGGCCATTTCAAACCGATCAACTCGCGACGCTTTCTCAACGATTGCCACGAATATGTTTTTCATTTTACGAAGTCCGGTCGCGTAGAACTAAATCGGCTTGCGCTTGGCGTTCCGTATCAGGACAAGAGCAACATCGCACGCTGGTCGCACACGCGAGGGAGCGATCTTCGTTGTCGTGGCAATACGTGGTTCGTGCCTTACGAGACCATTCAGAGCCGGGACAAGGAGCGACCGCACCCTGCGACGTTTCCGGTCCAGTTAGCGGAGTGGTGTCTAAAGCTGCATGAAGCGCCGCACGTCCACAGCATGCTCGATCCTTTTCTCGGCATCGGAAATTCCGCGGTCGCAGCACAGCGCTGCGGTGTGAAGAAATTTATCGGATTTGAAATCGATGGGGCGTATCTCGCGGAAGCGAAGCGGCGGATTACGGAGCAGGCGCGGCGCCCGGATTTCAAAACTGCAAAACTGAAATTTACTTCGACAGCATTGACAGCACGGCATTGGCGACCTCGTGCGCACTGACGGCTTTCATGCACCGGAAATCGATTGGGCATTCGCGGAGAAAACAGGGACTGCACTCTACGTGATGTCGCAAAACAATGTGACCATCGCCGAGTGGGCCGGTCAGGCGCGGTTCGGTCGACCCAAAAATCGCCACGACGGCCACACCGAGTAACGCGGCGAGATGCATTGTACCGGTGTCGTTCGTGAGCAGCAGATGACACTGCCGGAGTTCGTCAATGAGTTCATCAAGCGTGGTCTGGCCAATTCGGTTGACGCAATGATCGCCAATCGCTGCCGAAATCTGTTGGCCTAACACCGCGTCATTCTTTGTGCCGAACAAGATCCATTGCGCCGATGTTTGCGCACTGATCTTTGTCGCCGCTTCAGCGAACCGCTCGGGCAGCCATCGTTTGGCCGGACCGTATTCAGCTCCCGGGCACAGGCCGATCAAAGTTTGATGTTTGACGTTCGATGTTCGATTTGGACTCTGAATTTGAAGGTTCGACGTTTCTGCGCCGCATCCGCGCGCGATCCGAAGAAAACGAAGCGAATGATGTTCGGGCGGCCCGGGCTTTCGTGGCTCGCGAACGATTTGGTTAACGAGCCCACTCCGCCAATGGCCGCGATAGCCCACTCTGCGCGGAATTCCGCTCAACCAGGATTCAAGCGCTACACGCAACGAATTTGGAAAAAGAATCGCGACGTCAAAAGGCATTTGCCGCCTGAACAGCCGGACAACTGGAAGAAGTGAATCGTATGGCAAAGGAATGATTGCATCCACTTCCGGAATGAGCTTCCACATCGGCGCGATTTTCGCCGGCGCAGCCATTGTGACGTAAGCGTCTGGACGCCCATTCTTGATTGCGCGCACCGCGGGCACACTCATGACGGCGTCGCCCAGCCAGTTGCTGGAGCGGATGAGAATTCGAAACGGCTTCAGATCACGCGCCGAAAATCCGGGCGGCACATAGACGCCGCGCTTGTAGTGTGCGAGAAGAAAATTCGGTTCGGGCGTTTTCCAACGATTGTGCACCCAGAACCAGTCTTCCGGTGCATGGCGGATTTGTTGCTCGACGACCTTATTTATTTTCGATGTGCGCGCTGCAATCCTCGTGTCGGTCTGGTCAAAGCGTTCCGTGAACGCCATGCGCCAGCGCGCGCAGCCGGTGGTATAAACAGCGGCCGCGATCACCGCCGCGCGAGTGCGCTTGGCCAGCAAAGCCGGCAACGGCGAAGTTGACGCCAGTCTCTCAAAAAAGGGCGTCCAGACGCCGTGATCGCCCGCGTGCTGATCCGATAAGACGCCGACGCCTCCGCCCGAACGTAGCAACTCGATCACCGGCTCGAATCCGTCGTGGCGATCGAACAATTCCAAGCCAGTTTGGCTGCGTGTCCGCCGCACATGCTGATCAATGAAACGGTTGCCGAGTCCCTGATAAACACTCGCGTTTCGCACAAACCCGACGAACTTCGGCATCAATTGCGCGAATATTTCCCAGGTTCCGAGGTGACTCAGGATGAGCACGACGGGAACGCCCGCCCGAAATTCGCGCGCCATGGCCTCGATGTTTTCGACCTCCACCCGTTCGAGAATCTTTTCCGGTGACATTTGTGTGAGCTTTGCGCTGCAAAGCAGGTTCGCGCCGAGCCGCCGAAAATGCTGACGAACAAGGCGGCGTAATTCGCGTGGCGATTTTTCATTCGCAAACGCAATAGCCACGTTGCGTTGTGCAAGCCGTCGATATTTCCCGGAAAACATCCATGCGCCCGCGCCGAGTAATTCGCCAAAGATGAAGAGAAACGGCAGCGGCAGCGCGGCGACAACGGCCGAGCCGGCGCGATAAAGAACGTAAACGACAAAATCAAGCATGCGGAGCCGGTGGGATCCCCGGGTGGCGCGGCAGGGTAGATTTGCCTGCAGCTTGCTTCAACCAATATAATGTCTCGGTGTCGCCACTCTCCTGCTCCTCTTTCCATGCTGATTTCGCGCACACTCTGCGCGTTCGCTGGCAGCGGTTTGGTTTAATCCTGCTGATGCAGGAGAGCGCCGCCCACCCTGGAAAAGGCGGTGCCATAAAGTGAACGAGGACCCGAAGGGTTGGCAGCGAAAGCTTGAAATCCGCAACCGTGAATTGGCGGAGGCGCACAGCCATATCGCTGCGCTGGAGGAAAAATTACTGAAGCTGAAACAGTATCGGCGTGAGCTGAAGATGTTGAAGGAGCAGAAAGATGCACTGCTCAAATCCCCGGAGCGGCGAGTGGGTCAAATACTTCTCGCGCCTTATCGCATCACGGAAAAGGTCGCTAAAAAGATTTTTCATCGGGAGCAACAATCGAGAAGGCCAGCGCCGGCGACGGATCATCAGAAGTGGTTTGAGCAGCATCGCGCGACGGCGCAGCAGTTGGAGCGAATGCGCAATGAGGCGCGCACGTTCGCGTTGCAACCGCTGATTAGTATTGTCACGCCGGTTTTCGATACACCGGTTCAACGCCTCGAGGAAGCCGTCGAATCCGTCCTGGCGCAAGCTTATGAAAACTGGGAGCTCGTGCTGATTGATGACGGATCGACCGAGCCCGATCTTCTCCGCGTCCTGCCTAATCTTGCCGGGCGAGATCCGCGGATCGTCCTGGCAAAGCTGGGAAAGAACGAAGGCATTTCGAATGCATCGAATCGTGGGCTCGCGCTCGCCCGCGGGGAATGGGTCACGTTTCTTGACCACGATGATGTCCTTGAACCGGATGCGCTGTTTCAACTGGTGCAGTTTTTGCAGACGCAGCCGGATGCTGATCTCATTTACACCGACGAAGACAAGCTTGGCGAGGGCGGGTTCGAAGCGCCGGTGTTTAAGCCGGATTGGTCTCCCGATTTCTTCCTCTCCTACAATTACGTTGGTCATCTAACTGCAATCCGCCGCGAAATCGTGCAGAAGGCCGGCGGATTTCGTTCGGACTTCGATAGCGCGCAGGATTACGATCTCTTCTTCCGGGTGATCGAGTTAACGAACCGGATCCATCACATTCCGCGCGTGCTCTATCATTGGCGGCGAAGCGAAAGCTCGAGCGCGATCAGTGTCCGGCAGAAACCGGAACAGCTCGATGCGTCGCGTCGTGCGATTGAAAATCACCTGAAGCGTCGCGGCGAGCCGGCGCATATTGCAGTGGACTGGCGCACTCACGCCTTTCGGGTTCGACGCGACCTGTCGGAACCGAAGCGAATTTCCATCATCATTACGAATTATCACGGCGAGGAGACGCTCGATCGATGCGTTCAAAGTCTAACGAGTGGGACAGACTACCCGGATTACGAGATACTCATCGTCCAGAGCGACAATTGCCCGGTGGCACCTGCCGGCATTTCCCGTTCCCCGCATCGTCTCCTGAATTTCTCAGGTGTGGCTGGTTACTCGGCGGCGAAAAATTGCGCAGCCAGGGAAACTAACACTCCATGGCTTCTTTTCCTCGACGACACAATGGAAGTAATCGATCCGGAGTGGCTCACGATTATGGCCGAGCATGTCCAGCGACCGGAAGTCGGGGCGGTGGGCGCGCGTTTGTTGAACCCGGCCGGAACCGTCGAGCACGCGGGAATTGTGGTGGGCGTCAATAGAACCGCGCAACCTGCTTTTCGCGGCTTCCCGGCGGAGGATCCCGGGATGAATCGCCAGTTACAGGTGACCCGCAATTGTACCGCGGTGTCGAGCGCGTGCATGCTGACTCGGCGCGATGTTTTCGAGCGAACCGGTGAATTCGATGAAAACCTGTCAGCGACACTCGCCGATGTCGATCTTTGTCTCAAGATTCGAAGCGCAGGCCACCTGATTGTTTACACTCCTTTTGCAAGGCTTTACTGGCATGAACGGCAAACCGACAAAATCGACGCGATCGGCGAGACCGTGATGCGACAGCGCTGGGCCGACGCATTGCAGCGCGATCCTTATTACAATCCAAATCTTTCTCGCGAAAACGCCGATTTCTCGCTAGAACTCAGCTCATAGATATCATTGTGATGTTGAGCGAAGCGAAACAGCTCTGGCCTTTTCTTGTAATCCGAGATTCTTCGCTTCGCTCAGAATGACATGGAAACATGAGCAAGCGCAAAGACAACCTCTGGCTGGGCATCGACCCCGGTGCTCGAAATACACTCGGCGCCCGCAATTATCGCAGGGCATCTTTCGCGCAGGAGCTTTCGCAACGAGGCCTCGACGTCAGCGAACTTGTTGTCGCAGACCACAAGCAGGGCAAAAATGTCGGCCGCCACCGCACACTCGCCTATATCGCAGGATCGCAATACACACTGGGCGGCCCAACGGTGGACTCAACCGGGCTGTCTAGTCCGGTCACGCTCGTCGGAGCGACCCCAGATTCTAAATTCGCCATCGTACGCGATGCCACGGGCAAGAGCGCCAACATTAAATTCGCGAACATCGGCGTTCCGCTAAATCCCGACGGCACGCTATCTACCGTCAAAGACTGGCCGCGCGCTAGCGGAGTTAAAGACCCCTGGATTCCAGGTGTGGAAATTTTCCTGCGAAAGATTCACCCACAGCGTCACCGGGGATTCTTTGGTGAATTTGTTCGGCGCGACGAAGGGATTCTCGCGGAGATAGGCCTCTGGCCGAAACAATGGTCGGCGGCCCGAATGTTTGCAGACACGGCAAAAGGCTTCCACGTTCATCCGCCCAGCATCCCCGAAGGCAGCGCTGCGGCGGACTGGTTACGCCGCTTGTTCGTCGATGAGCCCGGCAACTATTCACTGCGACGGTACGATGACGAGCAATGGGACGTGATGTTTTTTTTGCAGGGACGAGTTGAGATGATTTTGTGCGATGTCCGGGAAGGGTTGCCACGACGAGTTATGCGATTCTTTATCGACGGCGACAATCATCCCGGTAACAACAACGCGGGCGTGGTCATTGCGCCGGGCGTGGCGCACGCCATTCGCGCTGAAGGCTCGGAAGATGTGATCATGGTTTATGGAACCAGCACGATCTTTCATCCCGAATTTGAGGGGCGCATTGCGAGCGAAGTGGAGAGTGCAGAGCTGCCGGAATCGTGGCAGAAGTTCTTGGATCAATCAGGAAAGTAGGAAAACAGGAACTGATCTTTGCCTTTCCTGCTCTCCTGTTTTCCTAATTCTTCCTAATTCAATTTTTTCCTGAATGAAGCGAAGCTTCGACCCGGCCGTATTGGAAATGATGGATCGGCCGCAGCCGGTCTCTCCCGAGTTGGAGCGGGACCTGGAACGTATTCGGCAACTCAACCGCTGGTTCGGTAGCTATCGTCTCGTCTTGAGGTTTATGCGCCGCTGGATCAAACCCGGCGCGCCAATGCACATCGTGGATCTTGCCACTGGCTCAGGCGACATCCCGCGGTTAATGGTCGATTATGCGCGTAAAATCGGCGCACACATCACCATCGACGCGATCGATCAACAGACTGCCACACTGGAAATCGCCAGGAAGCTGAGCGTCGATTACGCGGAAATTTCCTACCGCGAAGGGAACATTCTGAAATGGGATCCTGTCGAGCCACGGGACATCGTTCTGTGCACGCTTGCGCTCCATCACTTCAGCGAAGAAGACGCTGTGAAAGTCCTGCGGCGTTGCCGCGAATTGTCGCAGAAATTTGTTCTGGTGTCGGATTTGCGGCGCGGGTTTCTCCTTCGTTCCGGGGTGCATCTTTTGACCGCGTTGATTTTTCGTGAACCAATGACGCGTTACGATGCGCGTCTTTCCAGCGAACGCGCCTTTTCATTTTCTGAAATGCGCGACCTTGCGGTGCGCGCCGGTTGGCGGAATTTCGGGCATAAGAAATTTCGCCTTGCACGCCAGGCAATCTGGCTTGAATGAGGTTGAGAACCGATTTGCTTCGGTGCGGCACGGGCGTGGGAAATCCTTGAGGTTTCGCCTGTGAAAACGTGCGGAGACTAACCAAAAAAGGAGGTGCGTAGTTTATGCCGTTATTGAAACCTGACCCAACATTTTATCCCTCGCCAAGACTGGCGATGCAGGCTCCCCCGGAAAAACATGCGTTCGTCGCCGCGCTGAATCCGCCCGGCAGCAAGCTTCACGACGCACTGCTGGTTGTCGATGTTGATCCCAAGTCTTCCACGTACGGCGAGCGCGTGGGCGAAGTGAAGTTGCCAAACTTTGGCGACGAACTGCATCACTTCGGCTGGAATGCATGCAGCTCTGCACTCTGTCCCTATGCGCCCCACCCGCATGTCGAGCGTCGTTACCTCGTTGTACCCGGTATCCGATCCTCGCGTATTCACATCATCGACACGAAACCCGATCCGCGGAAACCGGAGATCGTCAAAGTGATCGAGCCGGAGGAAATTTTTGGGCGCACCAATTATTCGCGTCCGCACACAATTCACTGCGGACCGGAAGCCATTTACGTTAGCGCGCTTGGAGATCCCAAGGGCGACGGCCCGGGCGGCATTTTCATGCTCGATTGCGAAACGTTCGAGGTTCTTGGGCAATGGGAAGTGGACCGCGGCCCGCAATTTTTACATTACGATTTCTGGTGGCATCTCGGCTTTGACACGTTGCTTACCAGCGAATGGGGAACACCGAACATGATCGAGAACGGAGTTCAACCGGACCTGCTTCTTGGCGGGAAATATGGCCATCAAATGCATGTCTGGGATTTGCGCAGGCGACGACATCTTCAGGCGCTCGACCTTGGCAGCGACCAGCAAATGGTTCTGGAGATGCGTCCCGCACATGACCCGACCAAAGCGTACGGTTTTGTCGGTGTGGTCGTTTCGCTCAAGGACTTGTCCGCCTCGATTTGGCTGTGGCATCGCGGCAACGGCGAGTGGGACGTAAAGAAAGTCATCGAAATTCCGGCCGAACCTGCCGAGCCGGGCAAACTCCCGGCGTTGCTTAAAGATTTTAAAGCGGTGCCGCCTCTGGTGTCGGACATCAATTTATCGCTGGACGACAAATTTCTTTATGTCTCCTGCTGGGGAACGGGCGAGTTCTTGCAATACGATGTGTCGGATCCGTTTAATCCGAAGAAGACCGGTTCAGTGCGAATCGGTGGCATCGTCAATCGCACGCCGCATCCCAAGAAGCCAAACCAGTCGCTCGCGGGAGGACCGCAAATGGTGGAGGTGAGCCGCGACGGCAAACGAATCTATTTCACCAACTCGCTTTACGCCGCGTGGGACGAGCAATTTTATCCAGATGGCGTCGGCAGTTGGATGGTCAAGCTTGACGCTGACCCCAAGGGTGGCATGAGATTCGACGAGAACTTTTTCGTTGAGAGCAACGATTATCGGGTTCATCAAGTCCGCCTCGAAGGAGGCGATTCCTCGAGCGATTCCTTTTGTTTTCCGTGAGCGACCTCTGGCCGTGTCTGGTGGTCTTTGGGCTCGGTCTTTTTCACGGAATCAACCCAGCCATGGGATGGTTGTTCGCCGTGGCTCTGGGGTTACAGGAGCAGAAACGCGCGGCCGTGCTCCGTGCGCTGCCGCCGATGGTGCTGGGACACGCGCTGTCCGTGGGGATCATCATCGCTGCAGTGCTACTGGCACGCGTTAGCCTTCCACATCGCGCTCTAAAAATCGCCGCTGCTACGATTCTGTTTGCCTTTGGCTTGTATCGCCTGTTGCGTTCGCGTCATCCAAGCTGGGTCGGCATGCGAGTCGGTTTTGGTGATTTGACGCTTTGGTCGTTCATTATGGCGTCAGCGCACGGTGCGGGATTGATGCTCGTTCCACTCTTCCTGGGGTCGCCGGATGCTTCCGATACGCACCACCACGGCTCTCACGATGGCACTGCATTCGCGAATTTTAGCGGGCCGTCTCTGCTCGCGGCTTCGGTTGCCGTACACACTCTGGGATATCTTTTAATGACCGCGCTCGTAGCGCTTTTGGTTTACGAAAAACTCGGTGTCGCAATATTACGTCGCGCATGGTTCAACATCGATCTGGTGTGGATGGTCGCGCTGATGTTTACCGGCGTGTTTATCCTGCTCTTGTGAACTGACCGTCGCCGAAGCTCAATCGATTTTCGTGATTCGCAGTCCGAACGTAGTTGGATAAAGCTGGCGATGTGAAAGTGCTTACCAGGATCGCGGAGGCGAAGGCGCAGCCGCATGCAGCGCGGCGTGTGCTCGTGCCGACTATGGGCGCGCTGCATAAGGCGCACGGTGAGTTGATTCGAGTGGCACGGCAGGCGGCTGGAAAAGATGGCGAGGTTGTCGTCAGTATCTTTGTGAACCCGCTCCAGTTTCAACCAGGGAGCGATTACGAGCGATATCCGCGTCCCGAAAAAGTAGACGAAGAGTTTTGTCACAATGCCGGGGTGAATCTGCTGTTTCGTCCGTCAGTTGAAGAAGTCTACGCAGACGATCGGTCCACATTTGTGGAAGAGACTTCGTTGTCGAGCACGCTGGAAGGAACATCACGACCCGGACATTTTCGCGGCGTCTGCACGGTGGTGACGAAGCTGTTCAATATTCTCGCGCCGGACACAGCGGTGTTTGGCGAAAAAGATTTTCAACAACTGGCGATCGTTCGACGGATGGTGCGGGACTTGAATTTCAACATCGACATCATTGCGGTGCCCACGGTCCGGGAAGAGGATGGTCTGGCGTGCAGCTCGCGCAATCTGTATTTGAATCCGGATGAGCGGAAGCAGGCCGCGGTGCTCTATAAAGCGTTGCTGGCTGTGAAAGCTGTAGCCGGCGGCGGCGACGCCGGTCACCCTGACTCGGCGAAGGACATCCTCGCGTGTGCGCGAAAGGTAATCAATGAAGCGCCACTGGCGAGAATCGATTACGTTGAGCTGGTTGATGCCGCAACGTTGCAAGCGGTTGAAACAGTCGGGCCGGATACCGTGCTCTTATTGGCAGTGCTCTTCGGCAACACTCGTTTGATCGATAACATCCGGCTGCCCTTTCGGCAGGAATTGTGACGCGGACGATTACCTGTTTAAATCCAATGGCATACAGTCCTACCGAGCAAGATTGCCTGTGTCAGAGGAGTGACTTCGCAAAATTCACGCTTGCCTGAAGGCGCGGAATCGGATAAAAGGAACGCCGGTGTGCATTAAGGGACTTCTGGCGGTTTGTTTCAGTCTTGCAGTTGCTGGCGCCCCGAAAGTCTTCGGGGACGAACAATCGACTTCTCCCTACGCGACAGCAGCGGACTTTGCCAAGTACGCCATGAAGCTGCGGGAGCAGGCGTTGATCAAGGTGGAACCGCAAGTCCTAATCCCGACCAGCGCTCGCCCCGCGATCCAGCGTTATCCGTGGAAAATGAACATTGTGACCACCGTGTTCTGGGTGGGGGAAGAGGCCGGCGGAAACAATCCGGTCCCTAACTACAAGAGCTGTTGGGATTTTAATTGGGTGACGAATTATGGAGGAACCGATAGCCCTGATCCCGGCTCGCGCCGGAATTACATTCCAATCGCTTTCGTCCCGAGGCAGAATCCATTCTACTGCGCGCTGCCGTATAACGATGTGACCCATGGTCAGTTCAAGCCGGAAGCGCCACTGGTGATCCCGTGGTTCAAGCAGTCCTATACCGGGCAGGGACAGTCGGTCTGTCGCGACCGCTGGCTTTCCATCCGCAAAGGCAACCGGCTCTGCTATGCCCAGTGGGAGGATTGCGGGCCGTTTCGCACCGATCATTTTCAATACGTTTTCGGGAATGAACGACCGAAGCCGAACCTTAACCATGGAGCTGGATTGGATGTGTCCCCTGCGGTTCGCGATTACCTGGGGCTGGCGCCGACTGATGTGACCGACTGGCAATTCGTGGAAGTTCGGGATGTGCCTCCGGGTCCCTGGCGAAGCTACGGCGATAACAATAACTTCGTTATTGCGCGTCGGCAAAACGAGCAGCGCGTAGCCGCGGGCGGTGGCGGTGCGGCGAAGAAATAGGCGTTTAAGTTCCGAGTCCCTCTGTAGCCACGGCCCTGCGAGCCGTCCAACAAAACCGTTGGTTTGTGGACGACCTGCCACAGGTCTGCACACCGGACGGATTCGTCCTGCGGCGAACCGGTCGCTACAAGGTCTATCAATTTCTCTGTCCGCCCGGAGAAGATACGGGGGATGGAGGCGGACTGACCGAAGTCACCGGAATCGCTTTCGGCGGGGCCTTTTCGCTGGCCTGCGGAGTGGGGCGAGGCGTCTCCGGCGTCGCCATGCTAATCAATTCCGATACGGTGACGAATTTGAAACCCTTGGCTTCGAGCTCATCGAACGTGGAGGGCATGGCTTCAATTGTCCCCGGGTGAATGTCGTGGGACAAGACGATCGAACCCGGTCGCGTCTCCTTCAGAATGCGACTGCGAACCACAGCTGGGCCGGGCCTTTTCCAGTCGAGCGGGTCGACATCCCAGAGAATGATCTTGTATCCGAATTCATCATGGATCCATCGTTTTTCGCGCTCCGTAATCGATCCATACGGCGGCCGCAGCAACGTGGGACGCCTGCCTGTGGCGTTCTTAATTGCATCATCGGTTCGCTGCAATTGGCTGCGAACATTTTCCTGCGACATTTTGCCGAAATTGGGATGCGACCAACTGTGGTTCCCGATTTCGTGACCTTCGCGTGCAGCGCGTGCTACGATCTCGGGATGTTCCGCGACGTTCTCGCCGATCACGAAGAATGTGGCCTTGATGTGGTGGGCGGCCAGCAAATCGAGCAGTTTCGGCGTAAGCGCTGCGCTGGGTCCATCATCAAAGGTCATGGCGATGTAAGGCCCATCCACGTGGACTGAATTAAATGTGATCGCTGGTTCCTTCGCCGGGGCCGGGGTTTTTTCTCGCACTGGCTTCGCCGGCTCCACCGCAGGCTCTGCTCCAAGCGCAAATGTAGAAGCGAACATGGCCGCGCAAGCCAACAGCAAACGGTATTTAGCCATCAGCGTGAAAGGAAGAAATTGAACGCGTGTATGTAGCAGAACTCGCCGTTTACGCAACACAGTCGATTGGTCGTTTGGCCGGCGCCGTAGAGGTTCCGCTGTAGCGTGCGCTGTCCTCAGCGCATTTTTCCCCAAAAAAACCTCCCCGCATGATCACGCTAAGGACAGCGGACACTACAGCACGGAAGCGATCATTTGCACTCGAGGGGCTCGCGTTTGGTTGCGCTCAAACAGAGGAAACGCGCACGCAAAAATTAACAATGCTGTTGCATTTCTCCCGCTGTAATTCTTGACAAATAATCGGCGTGCTGTGGTAGAAGGAGGGCGGGAGGTATTCGTTCGCGGGAGTATGAGGCGTTCCATTTCTGTTCTCGCAATTTTTGTCGTTTGCCTGTGCAGTGGGATTCTCCCGGCAAATGCGCAGGTAACGTCACCCAAGAGCGTCGGCTCCATGCTGTCTGGGAACGACAGGACGGCGGAAAACTTACAAGCCGAAATACAGGCCCAGGGAACCTCGACTCTTCATCGTCGGAATCCATCGGCGTGCAGAGGACTGCCCGCCCTACCGGCACGCGATGTTGTGTTTGCTAGGGCGCTTCACTCCGCGAGCGCCGGTTCTTTGTGGATCGCCATTGGCGTGTCGCCACTGCCGTCGCGTTTGATCGCTAGTGATTTTGTTCCGTTTCCTTGAGCAACTGCACCAACCGATCTTTCCATAACGCGGCAAGTGTGTGGCTACCGTGGCCGCGCGTTTTGTCGCTAGTCGGGATGACGATGGCGCGCCCGTGCGGGACGCGCTTTATCTCGCGCTCGAGGATTCCCAGCTCGGGCGGGTTGATCAGGTCATCGGCAGAATTAATGGCTAGAAGCGGCGCGCGAATTTTCTCCAAATTCGGGCCGGGATCGTAGTCGTGTGATGCCTCCACGGCGTACAGCACATCGTTTGCATCGTCTGTTTTAACGATTTGCTCCACGAATTTGTCCAGAACTTCATCTGTCTTCGCTAGCGTCGGCGCATCCTTTTGACGCAAGACCGGATTACTGCTCATGAACCAAAGCATCTCGGCGGCGCTGTGCAGGCTCGGTGGTTGGGTTTTGTATTCACCACCGTCCCAGGCAGGATCATTGCGGATGGCGTCGATGACCATGCGGCGCCATGCCCGGTTGCGTCCCGAAATCTGAGTTGGCAAACTTGCCAGCGGCATCAGCGCGTCCATGAAATCGGGATGCAACTCGCCCCAGAGCCAGGTGTGCATTCCACCCATCGACGTTCCCATAATCAACCGCGCATGATTCACTCCGAGGCCTTCAGTCAACAGGCGGTACTGCGCCTCCACCATGTCCCAATAACCGTAACGCGGGAATTTCGCGTGTAGTCCGTCACTCGGCTTGCTCGATCTGCCATGCCCAATTCCGTCCGGTAATACGATGAAATACTTCGTCGCGTCCAGCGGCTGATGTTTTCCAAACAACTCGCCAGCAAATTCCGGGCGAATAAATTGGGCACCGCTGCCGGTGGTCCCGTGCATGATGAGAACGGCATTCGTCGTTTTTCCCTCGGCATCTTTCTTCGGTGTTCCCAGTATCCGATAATGAAGATGCAGTTCCGGCACCGTCTCATCTGAAGCAAATTTGAAATCGCGAATCGTAAAGTCGCCCTCGGTCGGCGCCGGATAATCGGCGCCCGACGCGAGGCTCGCGGCCAAAATGCACAACAACAGTGCGAAAGTCGGACTGGTCAGATTCATGTTAACGATTTCGTTGGCGCTCGGCTTGGATTCGTTTAAGCAATGCCGTGTGGGTTCGTTCGAGTTCGTTAGCAAATTTCACCCTTGTTTGCAGACCTTCAGGATAAATCTCGAACCGTTTTCGCAACTTTTTGGTGATCGGATCGTAAAAGAAGGAAATGTCCTGATCGAGATTCGGCACGATAAGCTCGTCGCTTAATTTTTGATACCACGCCATGCGACTCAATCCCCAGCGGATAACAGATTCGTCATTGCGCACCGCCATGAGGGTTTGAACGTCAAGAAGTTGGACGCCCCCGGATTGCAGCATTGCGGCCCAGTCGCCCGGGCTGTAGTCGGTGGTGAAAACAAACGGGTGCAGTAGCGGCATTTCACCAGCATCGAGCGCGCGCTGAAACTCCGCGGCTTCTTGTTCTTGTTTTGCCCGATTAATCTTTCCGCTCTCGATTCCCTCGCGTAATTGCTGCTCGAACGAAGCCAGAATCTGATCGCGCCGTTCTGCGTCCTGCCGGTGCTGCTGATAACTATTGAGCCAAAACGCCGCGTAAACACCAACGAACACCAAAATTAACTCGGCAACCCAACTGGCAACGCCCGAAAAACGCGAGTGTTTTTCAGTTGTTTGGCTCATGATTCGCGGGAACAATTCAATCAATGATACAATCGTGGTCAGTCAACAATTTGACCGATTTCGTGGCCAACTCGGTTCAAAATGCACATGCTGATGAAGCGCCTTTTCTGCATTTGAGATTCGACCGCGTGTTTCCCGATGACTTTTACGCAGAAATGTTGGCGGCGATGCCGGTGGCAGACGACTACCGCGCCATGTCCGGCAAAAGTAAAATGGGCAGCAGCAGGGCCGACGGCAAACCGACTCGCTCCAAGATCGATCTTTTCCCGGAATACATCCGTCATTTGCCGCTAAAAAAGCGGGAAGTCTGGGAGGTAACCGGCCATGCGTTGCGTTCTAAAGGGTTAGAGAAAGCCTTCGTGCAGCGACTCGCGCCAGGCTTGGAACGACGATTCGGCAAAAACTTCGCAAAGGTGCAAATGTACCCGGTGCCTATTTTGACTCGCGATATTCCGGGGTATCGCATTTTTAAACACACCGACAGCCTTTGGAAAGGCATCACGGTTCAGTTTTATCTGCCAGCCGACAATTCGACTCCACATATCGGTACGATTTTTCACGAAGTGCTTCCCAATGGCAGGAAACCGAAAAAAGCGCAGATGTCTTTCTCACCCAATAGCGGTTACGCGTTTGCAGTTGCCGACAACACATGGCATTCCGCTGAACCGGTCGGACCGGAAGTGAGTACGCGCGACAGTATTCTACTGACCTATTTCGTTGATGCCGGACCATTGCGATTTGTGCGCAATCGCGGCCGGCGATTTCAGAATCTTTTGCTCAACGAAACGCGCAATCTAATGCGCCGTTGAACGAAGTCGCAGCCTCAAGAAGGCAATTTAAGGTCGCAGCTGGCAGACTGGAATACCCTCCAGGCTCGGCACTCAGCGAGGCAAGGGTTGTTCGATGTTCGCGAGCGCATATGCAAGGACCGCGACGACGGCGGAATTCTCGGCTAATTCCTTCGGCACGATCTTATCCAGCGTGTCAGCCGCTGTGTGGTGAAAGTTGAAGTAGAACCGACTGTCTTGAATCGGACTGAAAGCAGGCACTCCGGCTTTTTCCAGCGCGCCAATATCGGAGCCACTATGTTCGACTAAATTAAGGATGCCAGCGCCTGACCACTGCAAAATTGCCGCGACCGGCGCGAGCATCTTTTTCAGCTCTGGTTTTCCCATAATGTTAATGCCAAGGGGATGGCCTGCGCCGAGATCAGTCTCGATTGCTGCGAAATGGTTCGAAATCTCTTTTTGATGATCTTTTGCATACTGCTCTGATCCAGCCAGACCGTTTTCTTCATTCATCCACGCGATCACGCGAATAGTGCGCTTTGGTTTGAGATGAAGTTTTTGGATCAGATTCGCAGCCTCCATTGAAACTGCGACGCCAGCGCCATCATCAATCGCACCCGTGCCGAGGTCCCACGAGTCCAAATGACCGGAAACGATCACGATTTGCTCCGCGTGTTCGCTGCCTTTTATATCGCCGATCACATTCGCGCTTTCGACATCAGGCAAAGTTTGCGGCGTTAAAACCAATTTCATTCTCACCGATCCTTGACGGACCAGATCGGCAATCAAATCTGCATCCTCGGAGGTGACCGCACCGGCTGGAATTTTCGGGGCATCACTCGCGTAATCTGTCTCACCAGTGTGCGGAAGCCGATAGTCGGCTCCACCAACTGATCGAATCAAGCACGCAATAGCACCTTGTCGCGCCGCTGCGCTCGGACCATGGCTTCGATAAACGACTGCTTCGCCGTACGCTTCGCCGCCACGACCTTCCCCAGCCATTTGCTTGTCGAACGGATAATTGAAAAGCACGATCCTGCCCGCAACCTTGTCGTGCGGCAGCGATTTTAGCTCATCAAAATCTCTGACAGCGATCACGTCGGCCTCGATTCCATTCGGGGGCGTCGATACGCTCCCCCCGAGTGCGCAAAGGATAATTTTTTGCGTGGTGTTCGACGCTTGCCCGGGGAATTGAACGAGCGCTGCTGTCTCTTCGCCGCGCACCCAATGCGGTACTGTCACTTTCTCGAGCTGCACCTCGCAACCGATAGCCTTCAATTCATTGGCGACGTACTCAACGGCTTTGGCGGCCTGCGCCGACCCGCTCAAACGCGGTCCGATGTTGTTCGCCAGATGTGCGACCTGCCGATAAGCGTAATCACTGGTCAGCGCTGCCTGCTGTAATCGTTTCAGTTCGGTCAGTGTTTGCGATGAGAAAACAACAGGCGTGGACGATGGTGAGGCTTGGAGACTCGACGCTGCAGTTGTTTGTTGCGCATCAACTCGCTGAACGCAGAAAGGCAACGAAAGCGAAAGAACAACAACGACGCGTAATTGACTTAATTCAGACATCTGGAATCCCCGCCACAACATTTTTCCCAGATTCACCAGAGCGTCTCGAGCGGAGCGATAGTTACTGCTCTTTGCGAAACTCGATTTCCTCACCAAGCAAATCAGCATTATGCGCGTTTTTCGCTAAGAGCGTAGCAACTGTAGCTGAGTCCCTGGTCTCCTTTGGGATTATTTTCTGGTTCACGCTACGTAGACTTAGACGTTTGCCATCGCCTGATAGTTTCCAAACCACGTAAGCATATTTGCGATCGTTGGAGTTGAGATCTTGAACAGTGGCGAACGGTGTTTTCCCGATATCTGAGTGATAAGCGCGGAAGAGATCGCCGTCATAATAAACGACGTAGGTACTGCCATCGAGTCGCCGCACTCTCATGTTCTCCTTGCCATCCAGCGAGACCCAGTTCCCGAGAAGTTGTTCCTGCACTTTGCGAGTGGGACTTTGCGTGATTGGAACTTCGTATTGGCATGCCCCGAAAGCCAGGATGCAAAGAAGAACCGCGATGCCGAAGCCCGCTGGGCGATAAATTAGATTCAATGAACTCATGAAGCCGTGCTCGCTTCCTGGAATCGGCCTTCGTCGAAATCGATCAGATCAGGAATAGTGACAATGTCGTTGCGATCCGCGATTCCCGCTTCCTTTTTTCGTTGTTCGAGCCGCGGGGTGATCGAATCGCGCCATCCGAGTTTTGATGCGAATCCATTCCAAACAAAGAGATCGCCTTCGTTCAAACGGCGGCCCTTTTCGAAACACCATTCCAGGATTTCTTCGTCCGTTCCGCCCTGCTTCACACGCTCAATGAGATCGCGATGGTGCACGCGCAGAAAATTGCAGCAGGTGCCGTCCGCCGCTTTCAGCGCACCGAAGTTTTCTCGATAATCTTCGTGGAGCTCGCCGCGCAGATGCAGTCGGATTTTGTCCAGCATGCGCGGGAAATACATCATGCCTCGTGTCATTTCTCGGGGACTTTTTGGATAGGTAGTCATAGACAAATGAATCGCATCATGCGAAGCGACGCAATAACTGCGGTTTAGTCCGTCTCGCCGCCCGTCAACGCTAGAATTCGCTCTCTTTTCGCGCCGTAATCGAGGGAATGAAATCGCCGGATTTCATCGAGACGACGAATGGCATTCAGAGTGTCAAGATAATGCGTGTAGTTTGCGGCAAGCTGGTTCGTCTCGAGATAACGACCGCGCAGGTTTGTATCGCGAAATGCTCCGGGACATTGTCGCGCGAAAAGATGAAACCGCAGCCAGCGGCGGTCGGTCGCCGAGACGCGTTGCGTTTTGCGGAAAAAGCCGACAAATAGAAGAAGAACCAGATAAGTGTCCACCTGGGCCTGGAGCTCAAGATTGCGCGCAAAATCTTCCGACGCGATCTGGCGCACTCCGCGTTTGAACTGGAGTGCTGCGTGTAATGCGTGGTTGAGTTCTTCTACGAACATGATCAACGATCGGATATTGCGATCCCCCAACCCGGCCCGCGGATCGTGTTCTTCGAGTTGCTCAATCAACCAGCGCGAATAATAAATGCCGACATAGAGCTGGTCGCCAGCGTGGCGCAAAAATGTGCGCGCGAGTTCGCTCAATTCGCGCGCCGATCTTCCAGCCAGGATCGACAACTGCGCGCAACGCGTCCGGTCGATCAGGCAATCTTCTAGGTTGATTCCGACATGCGCGTACGTTCGTTCAAATAATCGCTGGATTTGGCTGAAAAGCGTCTCGTTCACAGCGAAAGCGAAGGGCGCGCATCATCGTCCAGACTTAACAATTGATCGGAAAGCTGATTCAGCGCGAGTCGGACCTGGCGAAACCGGTCAGCCAGCCCTTCGAATACGTCATCCAGTTCGCAGCGCCGAGCCACCGCATGGGAAGAAACAAGTTGATAGTTTGTCCGGCCGACCTGCTCGTAAAACTCGATATCGGGTCCGCCACGCAGGCTGCGCCGCTGAGTGTTCTCGTGAAAAATTCCGCTGATAAAAAGCGAGTAATTACCAATGTGCGCCCGAAGGAGAAACGCCTGCTCTGGATTCGCTCGGGTCAGCGCGATCAGCATGTCCGAAATATATTGATGAGCGCGATTGTCGATGTTTTCAGACATTTGCAACCGGCTCGCGTGCGAAAACGTTTCCAGCAACGATCCGACGTAATCGCACAACTTGCGGTCGGCGATCCCGCCCTGCTGCAATACGTGCCGGGCCAGGACGTAAAAATAAAACTGAGACGATATCCGCAGGTGCCCGCAGTTATTCAAAATTGCATCGACCAATCGCGGATGATCAAGAATGGAATCACGCGTCTCGACATCGCTCAACAGATCGACAAGAGAAACCTGGTCGGTTTGCGAACGCGCCAGCGTGCGCACGATGAAGTCGAAATCGGCTGCGGTAAACCGGGCCCGACAATTCGCCCTGATCATCGAAAATTCATAATGCGTGATCCCCGCGGCTGTGGCAAGTAAGATTACTAGCGCTGGGTGTATTGTCGAAACAAGGCATTTTGTCTCTGCATCGCGCGGACTTCTAAGCCTGACTGCCCACGAGCGCGATCTTCCCAAATCGCAAAGCGTTTGCCTTTAGTTGAGGACCTGTTCCTCAAGGTGCGCAAGATCAGGGTCGAGCCTGACAATAAGCGGTTAGCGCGATGTCCCAAGACGGCTTTAGCTCATTCCAGAAAGGTAAAATAAAATGAAGACATTGAATAAGGTAATAACATGGAATCCGCTTAGAGAGATGGACGAAGCGCAAAATCGCTTAAGTCGGTTCTTCTTGGGCGGCTTTCCCACCAGAATGGGCAATGGCGAGGTCCCCAGCCTGGCGGTCGCAGACTGGTCACCGGAGGTTGATATCAGCGAGGATGATCACGGGTATCTCCTCAAAGCTGACCTGCCTGAAATGAAGAAGGATGACGTGAGGGTAACCGTCGAAGACGGCATTCTTAGCGTTTCCGGAGAACGCAAAAGCCTGAAGGAAGATCAGAAGAAGAAATTCCATCGCATCGAGCGATCCTTTGGCACTTTCCGACGCAGCTTCACGCTGCCTGAAGATGCCGATAGCACGAAAGTCACGGCGGAGTTCCGCGACGGAGTGCTGAAAGTGCACCTCCCGACAACGACGAAACCAAGATCAAAAGCTCTCGAAGTTAAAGTGCTGTAATGCGCTAACACTGACGGCGAGCGTGGGGAACGGTCCGTGCGTGTCGCCCCACCAGTGTAAGGCGGCTAACCTAGTCGCCTACCCCTTTGAACCAAAGGAAGAAGGACCTCATGATCTCGAAAATTATTAGCCGCGCAGCCTGCCTGAGAGAACTCGCTTCCAATCCCAAATCCTTCTCCAACTGTCCAGACTTGCACGGTGGTGTCCCGGACTTGCCCGAAGATAGAATCTGCACGAAGCCCTTTTTGGGGGAAAGGGGTCGGACGCCGGCAAGCAGGGCTACGAAAGCCCGAGCTCTAACTGAATGTTCCGGTGCGCGATGACGAGAAACGATAAACTCGTGGGATCCCCTTCGCGTCAAAGTGATCGAGCATTTCCGTCAGGCGCCCCTCTGTACGAGTCAGACGTTGGGGATTCGCCACTGAATTCAATCCATTCGGGATGTTTGGATCCGCAGCTCGTCGGGCAGGGCGTTGTGAACATGTTGTTTGCGCTGCTTCGCAGAAGCGTCTTCCAGTCGCGATGTATCACGCTTCGGCTTTCCGACCGAGGGCCTGCAACCGAAGGCATGTTTGCGTGTTTGTTTGGACACGGCTGAACGTCGGTGAGTTGCCGCGATTTGACAATCAAATGCAACACCTAGCCGTGTCATCCCTTCATTGCGTAAAGAAGCTGCACGTTCAACGGTTTCTTGTTGTAATCCAGATCGAGTAAAATGGCGCGGAAAGGCGTAATGCCAATTCCTCCAGCGATGAACACAAATGTCTTCTTGGAGTCATCCATAACGAAATCGCCTTCAAGGTCGTGGGCTTCGACTGCATCGCCACGCCTGAGATTTTTAAGCGCTTTCTTAAACGAACTACTCTTCGGCGCGAAGCGCGTCGTCAACATTACATGCTTTCGTGCGGCGCTGACGCGATTGAGAAGAAACGCTCCACGCCGCGATCGTCCGGACTCGCGTGGTTAAGCACGTAGCGCAGAAGTTGCCCGGCCTTCCATTGCAACGGCTGCTCGGGCGCAAAAATAAAGGAGAATGTGTCGCTTGCTTCCTGCTTTGTCACACTCAGCGTAAATTTCATCGGTCGAACGGATACAAGATTTGCGCGAGCTCCGCACATATTTCGCGCGGGCGCTCGCCGGTTAGATAGATTTCAAGTACTCGATCAGGTCCTCCTTTTCCTGCTCAGTCAGCCGCAGTTTGAAGACACCATCGTAGTGGTTGACGACGTCAGGCAGGGTCGCGAATCGGCCATCGTGATAGAAACCACCCTTGTGGATCTTCTGAGTATCGAAAAGCGCGCGCAATGGTTCTGTCCGGTAACGATTATCGGGTGATCGCTTCGCTTGGAAATCGTCAATCCCGATTTCTTGAGCGGTGTGCAGGTTCCAACCTGGCTCGGTAAAAACGGGCGGCACATGGCAGGAGGCGCACTTCGCCTTGTTGTTAAAGATAGCCTGACCTCGTGTGGCAGCCTCAGGGTTGAAACCGTCGGGTGGCGGCTTCGGCGCTGGCATGGCCAATTGATAGAATTGCAGCGCGGGGAGCTTTGCACTGATCAGATCTTTGCCGTCATGCTTATGACCGAGACCAGCTTTGGCGGCGACCGGATATTTCTTTTTATCGTCAAGACGCGGGTCGAAGAATGTCCCCTTGCCGTGCATTTCGAGATTGGAAACAAGAGCGTTCCAGTAGGTGACGTTGCCCCAAGCGCCGGTCCAGGTGTGATTATTGACACCAACCAGGCCAAAAGCGGCTGGAATAAGAACAGCGGCAGGCTTGCCGTCCGGACGAAACGCTTTGCCATCGAGGATCAGTTCCGCATCGAATTTTCCTGGTCCCCAACTACTCAACACTTTGCGCACCGTCGGCTCAGAGATCCCCAGCAATTTCTTGAACGCGCTTAGGTCAGGAGCAGAAGCCACGATCGCGCCAACATTGAGGTCGCGGTTCGGCCATCCATCCAGCCGGTGGCCAATGCCTGGAGCGAATGAATCGTCTACTGTGGAATGACACAAAGCGCAGTTAATTCCAATGGATTTCACGCTGCCATCTGGATGGACGAAGCCAGTCACCCCCACGACTGCCTTGAGTTTGAGAAGCGCTAGCGTCGTCGCCGGATCATCCAGGTTCACCTTGCCCTCTTTCAGTTGCTCGACCAAATCGGCGGGCAATGCCTCGGCATCCACTTTTAAACCTAATGCCAGCGCCTGCTTGGGGGACAGCTTCGCTACGGCCTCGTGCAATTTGAGGGTGTCGCCCCAGAACGCTTCACTTCCGAAAGTGTCGAAGCGGAAAGTCTGCTTGCCTTCGGCGAGCATCTGCTGCGCGTTGTGACTGATTGCGTCACCATATCCCACAACCTCGGGGGTTGTTTGCGCGACGACTGGAAGTAGCTTGATCGCAAATAGCAATGCGAAGGTCAGACTGATGCAGGCGCCTGCCCCAAATTTGAAGCGATTGGACGAGTGGAAGAAGACGAATGTTTTCCGATGTTTCATTTGAACCTCCTTACGCCACAGGCCGATATTCGGGAGGAAAATGCCACATACGAATCTTCCGAGGATCGAACTGAGGCGAAATGTTTAGGTCGAGGGAAACCGAATTCATACAATAAGTCAATAGATATTTTGATTTAATCGCCAGACTGAACTCTTACGATGAAACCACAACGATGGCGTGAGCGAATGCTTGATAGTACGCGAGGGCAAATTCTCGCTCTGCTTCGGGTCGAATCGTGCACTGTCAATGAACTCGCCGCCGCCCTGAAACTGACAGATAATGCCGTCCGAGCGCACCTGATCAGTCTCGAACGCGATGGTCTGATTCAGCGTGAAGGAAGTCGGCCCGGTCTTCGAAAGCCGCACGCGTCGTATGGGCTTACGGCCGACGCCGAGCAGATTTTTCCGAAAGCATATGGACTGTTGCTTAATCATCTTATGTCGAGCATCTCCAAGCGGCTCAGTTCGCGGGAACTTCGGGCAAGTATGCGCGAGGTCGGTCGATCTTTGGCGAAAGAACATGGCAATCAACTCACGAAGAAGAGCCGAAACGAACGACTCCTGGCCGCCCTCGATCTGCTGAAGAAATTGGGCGGAGCAGTCGCGCTTCACAAGACCGATGGGAAGACGCTCATTCGCGGCAAGAGTTGTCCGCTCGCCGCGATAACGGCGCACTACCCGGACGCCTGTCTGGTCGTCGAGGCGCTGCTCACAGAAATGATCGGCGTTCCGGTAAAAGAGCACTGCACCCACGGGCAGTCGCCGTCATGTTGCTTTGAAGTGAGCTGAAGCAACTTGCACCAGTGAGTCGGCATGCCGCCGAGAAATCTTATCGCCGCGCTGGCCTCTCACCGAAAAAGTATCGAAATAAGAACGCCATGATTTCTCTGAAATTCGCTGGGCCTTTAGAATACGAACATCCCAATTGAAGCTGCGAACATCAACAAAGTCGTTAGGCAAACTGAAACGCTGTGTGATCCTAAATCCCAAGGCGGGGTCGGTGAAAGACCTGGATGCTGTAAAAAAGCAACTCGGGAGGCTCGAGGCGTCGTCCTTTCAGCTGACAAAAAATGAAGGAGCTGCAAAAGCATTCGCGCGCGAAGCGGTACGCGATCACTGCGATGAAATCATTGCCGTTGGCGGCGACGGCACATTGAACGAAGTGATCAACGGGATCGCAAAGCGCGTTGGTGATGTTCGCATCGGACTCATTCCGCTCGGTACTGCTAATGATTTTGCGCGATGTCTAAATTTGCCTGCAAACCTGGAAGAAAACATCGACATCGTCCTTGCCGGAGAAACAACCGCGATCGACGTCGTTCGGACCAAGAGTGATCGCATTCGATATTTCGTCAACGTTTCCGCAGGTGGTTTCAGCGGCCTGGTCAACGAAAAATTAACGCCAGAGCTGAAACGAACATGGGGTCCTCTCGCTTACCTTCGCAGCGCTGCGGCGGCATTACCGCAATTGCGCTCGTATCGCACCGCTGTCAGGTTAGGTACGAAAGAAACGTTCTCGCTCGATCTTTACAACGTCGTCATCGCAAACGGCCGCTTCGCCGCCGGCGGTCTGCCGATCGCGCCCAACGCGGACCCGAGTGACGGATTGCTCGACATTATCTTGATTCCTGAGCGACCTGGATCTGAAATAACGCTCCTCGTGGCAAAGATAGTTTTAGGTAATCATCTCGATGCCGATGCCGTTACGTTTCGGCGCGCGGCAAGAGTCTCAATCAGATCGCGCCCCGGGATGTGGTTCACCGTCGATGGAGAACTGATCGGCAACGACCCAATCGTATTTGAGGTGATGCCGCGCGCGTTGCAGTTTGTTGTGGGAAAAAGATGAGCGCGAAGATTATCGGCCATGGGCGAACTGGCGACGCGCGCGTTATGAGAGGCAACCGCCCTGATCCTGCGCAGATTCATTCCAATTTTTAAGGAAAAATCTCGCTAATTTTTTTACCAAACTATGGCTGCCTTGAATCTTTAAGCGGCCAGTCAAGTATGCCCAGGGGACGCCTGTTCCTCCACGTACACAAGATTAGGGTCGTCTCTGGCAATTAGCGGTGAGCGCGACGCACCGAGATGGCTTTAACTAACTCCAGAAAGGTAAAATATGAATACATCAATAACAAAACCTAACCCAGCTGGAGACGCGAATCTCGACGCCCGCCCAGTCAAGGACATCCCAGTCAAGGACATTATCGAGCCCGCGAAGAGCGTTCTGGGCAAGGTTTCTGTTTCTGTACAGACAGCTTTAGACGAAATGCAGGCTCGGGGAATCGATTCGGCGTTAGTAACCAATCAACGCGGAGAATTATTGGGTGCTGTGTCGAGCAACGAAATGAACCGAAAGGTGGGTGGTTTGGGGCACGACCCAAAGACAGAACCGGTAGAAGCACAAGTGGAAAAAAACATTGTCTATTGCTTCGAAGATCAGACGGTTGCGGAGGCTGAGCAAATTATGTGCGACGCAAAGGTCGCCGAAGTTCCTGTAGTAACACGCGAAAAATTGCTGGTGGGAACAACAAATCTTGAAGCGATCGCACAGGATAAACGACGGAGAAGACCCTAGAACCTCTGGTAAGAGGCTCCGGTTTTCGACTTCCTGCACGCGGAAAGATTGGAGATGATTATGAAACGGCTATTCGCAACCATTGCACTTGCTCTGCTGGTAGTGCCCGCCACCTTCGCAGGCGAGCAGTCATTGCGCGAATTTCGGGCCGCACCATTTACGAGCGAAACGCAGTAGTGATTGATCGGTTTTTGGAAACGAACCGAGAGGCACTCTTCTGGGCGAGCCGAAATCCGCTCTTCATGATCGTGCGAGTTGCCAGAACAACCAATCGACAAACCTCGCTTGCATGACCTCGACGCGGCGCCGCTCGGCGATTTAATCGCTGGCCAGTGGGAGCGCTCAGTTGTTTCTCAAACTTCCGCTTCCGCGTCCCCCGAAAATAATCGCCACCCCGAGCACGATGACTGCGACCGACACAAGCGGCGCGCTGGTGATGTAAGCGATCAGGACAAAGAGGATCGCGATGACGGTGAGGTGCAGATTCTGCGGTGGGGCTCAGGTCGCGTAGACTACCACGACTCGAATCCGTTAGTCGAGAAACAAAAACCCTGCGCTACCGGGAACGGCCCTCTTGCCGTAAGCGAGTCGTAATCTCTACAAATTTCCTATACGCCCATGCGTACTGCGGTATCTCAGTTCGCGACCTTGGTATCCATGTCTCTAAAGTTTGTAATGCCTCTAAGAGATGCACGATGTCGGACTTAATTTGTGTAACTTCTTCCCGAAGCTTTTTGAGTTCTTTCGCATCTTCGGTGGCGGCGGTGTCGCGGTGCTCGACGGCGTGCTCAATCTTGCCACTACCCTTTACCTCCTGCACGGGCTTCAAATCCCGCACTCTGCCCTGCTGCTTCTTGCTCTTGGTTCTTTTTAGTATCCTCCGCATTTTCGTTCACCCCCTTTGGTTGCTCCAATTATGGGATCGCACATGTCCGGCTGCCAGGCTGCCAATAGATTAATTGAAACGGTAATAGCACCCAATTTCTGCCGTTTTCAATCGCCGGGCCTTTTGCCAGAGATGGAAACGGGGGTGACCAATCACGTGTTAAGTTTGGAAGAAGTGGTTCCCTCATGATCCATGCCGCCCGGAACACTGTTGGCGCTGTGCAAACCAGTGCTGCTGCGTAAAGAGGAGTTTTCTTCGGGGTGCAAAACCGATTGTCAGGATGCACTACTGATACTGCCGGGGCGAAAACGGATTCGCTCAGAGCCCTCGTCTGCCTTGAATCAGCTGAATAACGAGCACGATGACGGCAATCACGAGCAGAAGATGGATCAGACCGCCGCCAAAGTGGCCGATAAAGCCCAGAAGCCAGAGCACGACTAGTATTACAATTATAGTCCAGAGCATAGATGTTTCTTTCGGTTAGGTTAAACCTTCGTCGGCCCATTTATCCAGGGTTTTATTCATTTGCCAAGATTTTTCAGACACCCAGCCGTGATTCGTTGGCTCGGCATTGTTCAGTCTCCGCTTGCACCGCATGGACTCATTCCCTCCCGACCAGTGATAACCACGGCGAGAGAATGCTCTTCGCCTCTGTAGCGCGGAAGATGTAATACCGATCCAGACAGAGGAAAGTGAAACATCTACAAACATACAGATTTGTAGATAGCACCAGTCACGGTACACAGCGGTTTACGCACCGTGAAGTATATCTAGCCTTGAGCTAAAACACGTGGAGCACTTTGAGGACGATAACGATTACGACAATGACTCCGATGATGTAGAAGATGTTTCTGTTCATGGATCGTGGATAACAGGCCGTTATCCCCGGCGACAAGCAACATCGTCGTCGCGCGTGATTCCCGTCTTCCTCCACGCCCGTCGGTGCATCGAGGCATCCTGAATGATCCGTGTGAGAGAATCGGACATCTGGTAGACAAAGAGACAAAGAACTACGTTTCCGCCATTTTCGTTGCCTTGTACGCGAGGCCAGCGTAATCCAGGCGCACCAAAATCAGCGCCTTGGCTTGCAGATTGAAATCAAAGAAAGCAAAACGCCTGGCGACGAGTACTGTCTCGATTCGCCAGGCGCTGAATTGCGAGCTTGGTCTAAAAATTAACCAAGCAAACTTGCCATCTTAGTAGCGGTTCCGCGTCACAATGACCTTGTCAACTACCATGTCGTCGCCGTCTTTGATGTAGTGAACGCGAACCTTCGAATCTTTTGTGATTTTCGAAGCGTCGATAACCCGTCCATTTGAAGTCACGTATGTGACGGTCTTGCCGAACGTGTAACGCACCGGTTGGGCCGCTTCAGTTTGTAGCATCAGGAATTGGCCCGGAGTAAACTCCGTGACGGTGCCAGTACTTTCCGTTGTCGTGGTCGTGGTTTCAGTCGCTCCATTGGGTGCCTTGGCAACGGTGGTGGAGGACGTGGATGTTTGCGCGAAAGCCGCTGAGTCAATGAGGGCCATGGCAAACGCGACACTAACGATTAATTTAATCATTTTGAACTAACTTTCTGGTTTACTGAGTTGCTGCAGTGATCGCAGCTAAAGGTCATCCGATTCGTGCTTCCGAATAAATTCGGCGAACCAGGCAGGTAAATGGATGCGGCAGGAAGTGAATACGGCTCCCGTCCCTTTCTAGCCAATACTTCGTAAGCTCGGCGTCATACTTTTTTGGTATGGGAGGCGTCCGTCCGTTTCAGTCGATGGGTGATAGTTGTATAGCCTTCGCCGAAGGTGAAAAGGGCAAGAAAGTAGGGCCGAAGTATCTGCTGCCCAAGCGATCTAGACACGTTCGTAATTCATCGCTTAGGCTCCTAGCACGCCCGGAGAATCGGCGCTATCGCGACGCTGGATTTCCTCCATCACATCTTCGGCGATGACTTCGAGCAGGCGTTTTTCCCGATCTGTCATTCGGCGTGGCTTGACATCGAGGATGCAGAGCGAGCCGATCGGAAGGTTGTTGCTGCGGAGCGGAACGCCGGCGTAAAAACGCAGGCCGCACTCTTTTAATAAGGGGTTATTTGCAAATCTTCGGTCGCGTGAAAGGTCTTCGACCGCGAGCAATTCGTCGTTGGCGACTACATGGCCGCACACTGAAAGCTCGCGCGAGATCTTGCGGGCGTCGACGATTTTTTTGGGCAGCCCGACTTGCGATCTTAACCACTGGTGATCGCGATCGATGAACGTGATGAGCGCAATTGGCACCTCAAAAAGCCGCGCCAGTTTTTTCGTGATTCGGTCGAAAGCTTCTTCATGCGTGCCATCGGCCAGACGCAAACGAGCTAGCTCTTCGAGACGGTTTTCCTCGTTGTCCGGGATCGCGCCGGGGATCATTTCATCGGCAGTCGAAACGGAAAACTTCGCGAACTGCACCACTGCCTCGGCGAGGGACACCACCACTTCGTCCGCACCGGAAGAACGTAGCCGTTCTCCGGCGCCCGCCACGTTTTCGGTCGCGCCCCAAATTCCGACCACGATCTTCGCGTGTGGCAATTGAGCACGAAGTTTCGTGCTAAGATAGCGCGCATGGATCAGGGTGGACGGTGCGACAACCGAGATGCAAATCGCTTCGGGATCCGACTTCGCCGCCATCTCGACGAGTTCGCCACTGCTTAGTACGGCCGAGGCGTTCTCGGCATCGAAATCTTGTTGTCGAAGCAGTTGCACGAGCATCGCGCCCGCAAGTTCATCACGGTAGGCCCGAGCCGGAACGCAAAGCACGCGGCATGTGGGACCGGAGAGAGGAAAAGGAGTGTGTACGGCGACCTGTTTGTCCGCTTCCAACTGCGACTTCGACGGCGGGGCCGATCCGAAATCTTCGATCAGATCGTGGATGTGACGATGAATCGCGGAACGATGTTCGTCGTCCAGCTCGTCGCGTTGCGCGTCCATTTCCGCGAGTGTGACCGTCGGGATCAGCACGGAATCGTAAAGAGAAGTGAGTGAATTTGTTTTCACGTACGCTTCCGCGAGGTCGTTCGCTTCATCCAAGCCAAACGCGAGCAGTCGGTGATAACATTCCTCGTGCGGAGCGAGTGCTTGCTCTTCGCTGAGAAGCACGCTCAGGAATCGAAGTTTCGGCACGTGCCGGCCCATCACGGCAACGCACACGGTCAGCGGCGTCGCGAGGACAAGACCGATTGGTCCCCAAAGCCACGTCCAGAAAACGGCCGCGATGATCAGCGCGATGGACGAGATGCCGGTGCGGGATCCGTAGAGCCACGGCTCGAGCGCGTTGGCGTTAATCAATTCGAGCACGACGAAAAGGCCAAGCGTCAGAAACGGACTGAGCCAGCTGGTCGAAACTGCAAACGAAAGCAGCACAGGAACCGCGGCCGCGATCCATACTCCCACGTACGGCACGAATCGCATGATGGCCGCGAACGCGCCCCAGAGCGCAGCGTTCGGTATGCCGATGAAGTAGAGTCCGATCGCAATGCACGAGCCAAAACTCACATTCACCAGCAGCAGCATCGCAAGGTAACGGGCGACGCGGCTCCCGGCGTCGTCCATTGCCCGCGTGGTCGCGCTGATCCGGCCTTGCCCGATCAAGCGGATCATTCGGCCGCGCAAATCCTCGCGCTTCAACAGCATGAAGATGACAAGCAATAAAACGAGGGCGGCCGTCCCAAGTGGTCCGAGCAATCCAGTCGCGGTGGATTGCAGGATTTTCGGAAGACGGCTTTGCGATTCGACGATCCGAACCGGCATTGATTGTTGACCCGCAGGCACGTTGCGAGAGCGCGTGGCCGTGGTAGCTTTTGTTTCCGGCAGCGGATCGGTCGCATTCGCCGGCGGCTCCAACGAGTCCGGTAATTGCTTTTGCAGCTCGGAGACGCTGTGTGAAAAGCGGCCAAACGCACCACCGGTGGGAAGTCGGATCGCGTGCAATCTGTTGTCGATGTTCGTCTGGTAATCAGGAAGCTTCGCCGCGAGGTCGATCACTTGACGCGTTAACAACCAACCTGCTCCGCCGACGACGCTGAAAAGCATCGCCACGACGATGAGGACAGCCGCAATACGTCCGATCCAGCGTTCAATGTAGCCGACCAGCGGTGCAAGCAGGAAGGTCAGCATCGCCGCGAGCGCGAGCGGAATAAGCAGTTGGCGTCCGACGTAAAGAATCGTGACGAGGAACGCCGTCAGCAAAATCATCCAGATCCCTACCAGCGCTGCGGTCGAGGCATTCTTCATCGCTCGCATGACATCTTATCCTTCGTCTGCACGGCCGCGTCGGATTCGCCTGATTATTCCAAGTCGACGGGCTGGCGCAGCGTATAGGTCGATCGGGAACGTCGCGCCTGTTCCATGATCGCTCGGTAGATCGCCAACGGTTGTGTAGTGCGTCGGAAAAAAGCGCATCACCAACTCGCAGTTTGTCGCTGCGCAGCTCGGATTTTATCAGGCGACACACGGCGCAGATTTCGAACCAGCCCTAATTTCGAAAGCGTCCAGATAATCCACTTGGTTGGATCCGCCTGCCATGGCTTTACACCGTTACGGTAGTCATGCTGAAACTCATGGTGATAGTTGTGATAGCCTTCGCCGAAGGTGAGGAGGGCCAGGAAGAAAGAGTCTCGCGCGCTGCACCTGGTTGAATACGGCTGTCGTCCGATCGTGTGACACGCGCTGTTAATCAGAAATGTGCAGTGCTGCAGCACAACGATTCGCGCAACCCCCGCGATCAAGAAAGCGCCGAGCGCTCCCTGCCATCCATTCCACAGAAAGCCGAGGATTGCCGGGATGCCGAAACTAACCAGGACCGCGATCCACTGGACGTGTCGATCTTGCCAGCAAACGAGTTTGTCTTTCTGCAGGTCGGCTACGTTGTCATACGGTTGATCGGTATTCAGCTTGAAAAGCAGCCATCCGATATGCGCGTAAAAAAATCCTTTCGAAATACAGTACGGATCATCGTCGTGATCCACATGCTTATGATGACGCCGATGTTCGCTGGCCCACATCAAAACTGAATTTTCAAACGCGGCGGCGCCAAAAATCAGTGTGAAAAGCCGGATCGGCCAGCTTGCCTGGAAGGTAATGTGCGAGAAAAGCCGATGATAACCTAACGAGACGCTAAATCCGCAAGCGGCAAGCATCGCAAAGAAGAGCACGACCTGAAACCAATCAAGCCCGAAGAACCAGAAATAGAGCGGGACAGCAGTCAACATGAGAGCCAGCGTGCCAATGAGAAAGGAACTGGTTAACCAATTGATGCGATCGAGTGGCAACCGGAAAAACAGGCGCTCCGGCCGCATGTTCGCTTTATCGGAAAACGTGAAGTTCCCTCCGTTGGCAATAAAGAAACTGTCGTTCACGCCGTTTGCTCGCCTTTGTTCCATCTGCTCAGCGCATCGATTTGATTGGCAGCGGTCTTGCGCTCCAACGCATCCCAGGTACGGAAGCCAGTCCGCCCGTTTTTCAGCGCGCAGAGAGCCCCTTCATTCGTCCCGTATAATCCGAGCGACCAACGACCATTGCCGACGCTGAGCTCGAGATGACAGCCGCGGGGACTTTGGCGAAAGACAAATTCGCCGACAGACGTCCGCAAGGTCGAGATCGCTTTATTGGGGCTTGCGATCTGTCGGTGACCGTGCTGGCGATAATTTCTGTTCGCCGTGTGTTGCACGGCGAACAGGGCGCCATTTTGTGTGATAGTTGGTTCCATAATCTGAGGTTTACGCCTCCACGACCTGTGGGCCGGCTTCCGTTGCTACGATGGGGCCTTCATCCCCACCGGCTTCAGTGGTCCAATCGTCTATTTTGAAACGCGCGGTAAACTTCGCACCTCTATCTAATCCCTCGCTCGCGGCCTCCAAGGTTCCGCCGTGCGCTTTTATTAACGTACGCGCAATCGAAAGGCCGAGGCCGAGACCGCCGTAGCGTCGATGAATGGACGAATCTCCTTGCTCGAACGGCGAAAAAATCCGCGTGAGTGCGTTTGCCGGAATGCCGATGCCGGTGTCGCTCACTTCGACGACCAGCTTGCCGCTTTCTTCATTGCGCGTGACGATCGAAACCTTGCCGCCTTTTGGTGTGAACTTCATCGCGTTGCCAATCAGATTCGACAGAACCTGTTCGAGTTTGCCCGAATCGCCTCGGATGTGGCTATGCCGAGCCTGTAACCGGAGATCGACGCCAATCCCGGCCCCTTTTTGCTGGCTCTCGAGATTCCGAAGCGCGAAGCGGATAACCTCGTGCGCGTCCACCTTTTCGAGCTTCAGCGTCAACGCTCCGTTGGCAACATGGGTGAAGTCGAGCAACTCCGTGACCAGATGCACGAGAGTTTGAATATTGCGGCGGATGAATGCCAAGGCGGATTTATCAAACAGCGGCGGCAAATCTTTCTTGTCGGGCATGCCGGGCTCACCGTGACCCAGCTCGAGCACGTCGATCATTGACGAGATGGCCGCCATCGGAGTGCGCAGATCGTGAGAGAGCACAGCGATCGCTTCATCTCTTGCTCTGCACGCGAGTTCGAGTGTATCGGCGTGGATCTTGGACGCCGCCTGCAATTCAGCCCGCGCGCTGATATCGCGGATGTTGCATTGAATCACTTTGTCTGAGCCGACAAAGTAAACATTACTGACAAACTCGACCTGGATTTCCCTGCCGGTTTTCGTGCGGAGCGGCAGATTTTCGTACCGGATGTACTCGTTTGTTTGAAGCGCTTCGAAAGCGGCCTGATTCGCTGCAATGTCTTTGAACTGGCCTATCTCCCAGAGCCGAAGACCGATCATGCTTTCAAACGGATAGTCGAGCAGATCGAGGAGAAATGGATTTACATCGATGATCTTGCCGGTATTCGCGTCGAGAATCAGGATGCCATCCTGCGCAGTTGCGAATAGCCGGCGGTAGCGAAGCTCCGATACTTCCAAGGCGAGCTCTAACGGGTTTCCTCTGCCGCTGGCCGGCATTAGCTTCGCCCGGCCGATCGACGCATTTGATTTCATCGGTCGAGACTCGCGGTCATTGAGATATTTGTTTTAAGCAGGCGGGAGATGGGACAGTTTGTCTTTGCCGCGATCGCCGCATCCATGAAACTCGCTTGAGAGGCGTCCGGAACGTTCGCATGGACGTCGAGTTGGATGTGCGTGACGGTCCAGCCGGCGGCTAGATCTTCCAATGTTGCGGTTGCGGTGGTTTCAATGCGCTGCGGGTGAAAACCGCAAAGACCAAGCTCATTGGACAGGGCCATCGAAAAACACCCGCCTAACGAAGCGGCCATCAGTTCGTCCGGATTGGTGCCCCTGCCTTCTGCGAATCGCGTCCGAAAAGAATATTGCGTTTTAGAAAGAACGCCGCTTTCGGTCGTTAAAGTCCCTTCGCCCTCATGAAGGTTTCCTTTCCAAAGAGCTGAAGCGTTTCGGTTCACAAATGACAAAGCAAAGCGTTACCCCTCCGCTCGTTGCCCGGCCAATATCTTCTTGGCAGCACGTAATACCTTTTGAGTATGGCCGTCTGGCTGTCGCAAGCGGTCTGTCTGATCCGCAATTCTTTCGTTGAATTAACGTGCCGGGCCGGTTTACGATAAGTATCTTAACCCCGATGGAATTGCGTCATCTGCGCTACTTCGTCGGCGTTGCAGAAGCGCTTAGCTTCACAAAGGCCGCCGAAAAGCTGCGCACCGCGCAGCCTTCACTCTCGCGGCAGATTAAGGATCTGGAAGAAGAACTCGGCGTCCGGCTTCTACATCGCACAAAGCAACTGGTCACGCTGACAGAGGAGGGCCGCTCATTTCTCGCCGATGCCAGACGCCTCCTTGCTCTGGCAGCCGAAACGGTCGAGTCCGTCCGGCGATTGCACAGCGGCGAGGTTCGTGCGCTCAATATCGGGTATGTCAGCAATCTCTTTTACGATTTGCTGCCGAGGACTCTCGCTTCGTTCCGTCAATTGTTTCCCACTGTTTCGGTTAACCTCTTCGACATGTCGTGCGGTGATCAATTTCGCGCACTTGAAGATGGCAAGCTCGATCTTGGTTTCGTTGGACTACACGAGCCAATCGCGCGGCGCGGATTAGAATTCCGAACCATTGCATCCTACAAAACCGTCGCCGCGTTGCCCAAAGACAACCCGCTGGCGGGCAAAACAACGGTGGCGCTGAAAGCTCTCGCGCCCATGTTTTTCATCGGAATGTCAGAAGCGAGCTATCCCTACTACCACGAGTGGCTAACCAAGACCTGTCACCGCGCCGGTTTTATCCCGAAGGTTTTGCAGGATGTCGATCTTGAACGAACGATGATCCACGCTGTCTCGGCCGGTTTGGGTGTCGCCCTTGTCCCCGAGCAGCTAAAAAAACTTCCCCACAAAAATGTCGTGTTTCGCCCAGTCATGCCGACCGTGACGACGGAAGCTTGTGTCGCGTGGAAAGGCGAAAATCCATCCGCTCCCTTGAAAGCCTACGTGCAAATCGTCGAGCACGTTGGCCGGGGCATCCGTTGAACCGAACTGTGGCAGGATTTGGTTGTGCGAAAATCAAAGCGCAAATCGTATCCGCCGATAATCACTGACTGATCTCGGCTCCTGGCTGTGTCTTTAGCAACAAGATCAGGGTCGAGCCTGACAATAAGCGGTTAGCGCGATGTCCCAAGACGGCTTTAGCTCATTCCAGAAAGGTAAAATAAAATGAAGACATTGAATAAGGTAATAGCATGGAATCCGCTTAGAGAGATGGACGAAGCGCAAAATCGCTTAAGTCGGTTCTTCTTGGGCGGCTTTCCCACCAGAATGGGCAATGGCGAGGTCCCCAGCCTGGCGGTCGCAGACTGGTCACCGGAGGTTGATATCAGCGAGGATGATCACGGGTATCTCCTCAAAGCTGACCTGCCTGAAATGAAGAAGGATGACGTGAAGGTAACCCTCGAAGACGGCATTCTTAGCGTTTCCGGAGAACGCAAAAGCCTGAAGGAAGATCAGAAGAAGAAATTCCATCGCATCGAGCGATCCTTTGGTACTTTCCGACGCAGCTTCACGCTGCCTGAAGATGCCGATAGCACGAAAGTCACGGCGGAGTTCCGCGACGGAGTGCTGAAAGTGCACCTCCCGACAACGACGAAAGCAAGATCAAAAGCTCTCGAAGTTAAAGTGCTGTAATGCGCTAACACTGACGGCGAGCGTGGGGAACGGTCCGTGCGTGTCGCCCCACCAGTGTAAGGCGGCTAACTTAGTGGCCTCCGTTGCTTTTAACAGCCTCGGCGGCGATTTCAGCAGTAAATATCAACACATCACAAGACATTATGAAGACAACTGATGTTTGTCTCGCTAGGCCGGCAAGAGGTCGGATTACTGTTCGGAGCTCTGCAGAATATCTCGAGCAAGTCCGCGTCAGGCTTGACCCGACTGACACATCGGAACCGATACCTTCTAAGCCGCGCGTCGCAGCTTCGGAAGCGATTCGCGAAATTGCGTGGGAGAGCGACGGACGATTCGCTTAAACGCGCGATTGAAGTTCGTTATGGATTGAAATCCGCATGCGAACGCAACTTCGCTAATTCGCGAGTTAGGATTGAGCAAAAGGGTCTTCGATTTTTCCACTCGGACTCTTGCGAGGTGGTCGATGAAATTAATCCCGGTCGCTTTTTTGAACATTTTGCAAAAGTAATGCCTGCTAATATTAGCCACGTGGGCGATCCGCCCGAGCGACAGTGGCTCCGCTTGATGGTCTTCGATAAATTGTCGCGCTCGCGTCATATTCGTGGGCTCATCCTCTTCGCGCCGTACTACCAGCTGGTTCGACAAGATCGAAAGATGCTGCGCGAAAATGCTCAGTAGTCGCAGCATCGCGTGATATCGTTTCGGCGATAAAACGCACGTCCGAAAATAAGCCCGCTCAAGTTGTTTCCAATTCGCCCTGTAGCCCCACGCGCGGAGCTGCCGCGTGATACTTGCGAAGTGTTTCTTAGTGGGGTTCTTGAGCATTACTTCGCCCGTCTCGAGAAAACCGAGAATGTGGTCACCCACATACACTGGCACTGCGCTTTCTGAGAGTCCCGCAAACCAAGTAACGGTGCGCGTCGTCGAGGTCAGTTCCTGGGATGCATCGGTTTGGGCCCTTAGGCATGCGGCGCGAGCCTTGTTGAAACGAGCCAGAATCGCGGCGAATGAATCGTGATCCGTCTTGCCATGGTGTGCAGGCGACCATGAATCATTTCCTCGAATATTAAGCGGTAAACCCATCGCTTCGCTGAAAGCCCGTTCGTAATCTTTGAAAATCTGAGAGCGCGACAGATGTACCATCACTTCCTGATCAGAGGATCGAGCTGCGCCCGGTTGCGTCATCGCCCTCTTTGAAGTTGAGGAAATCGCGCCCCGTTTGTTGAGTTTTCGGGTCATGCCGCTTCTTTTTGAAAGTCTCGCTGACTGCCAATTATTTTTGGATGCTGGGTGATCAACCGGAATCGCAGCTTCGAGAGCCGGAGCGCTCTCTCCTTTCTCAACAGTCCTGCGCTCTGTCAAGATAGTCGCGGTCATACCAAGGGGCTCGTAATCCGAGCTATGTTGGCAGCCCGCGGCACGCCGCACGCGATTAAGGCTTTGGTCGTGCTTTCCACAGTTAGGAGGTGCTTACGCACGACAGAATGAATTGCATACGCGACTTCAGCATCTCGCATGATTTCGCGGAATTGGATTAGATGCATGTGCCGTTAACCTCGTAGCAGAATGTCTTCGGCGTGCTTCGCAGCTGGACTGGTGGCGGCGTCTTCCTTTCGATCATCACAGGATAACTGTTGAAGTTGCCCCGGATTTCCCCCTTCGCTTTCCCAGCGTCGCTCTGCAGCAGAATCGCTTTCTTCTTTTTGTGAACTTGCGAAAGTCAGGGAATCCATGATGGCAATCAATGAAGCGGCTCAGCGACCGTTGTCCTTATGAAGTCGTGGTACTAAGCATAAGTCGCCCAAGCTCAGCTGCTGCTGAACATCCGGGCCCTGTTTCCGGGCCGCGGCACGGAACTTCTTGAAAAGCGCCGCACGACGTTTTGAAGTTTTATGTTGCGCGTAGTAGAGAGCGCAGTTCCGAGTCAATGTTGGTTCCATGTTAATTCTCCGTTTATTTGCGCTGGCGGCGGATTGGCGTGGGCGCTGATGTTTGAGCAACTCGTATCGAGGCGCGTGATATAAGCATCCAATGACGCCACGAAAGTTATCCCTAAGACGGCAGTGTCGCCCGATAAGTTCTCGAGCAATTTTTTAAGCTCCTCTTTATGAGCAGCGATAGGATTCATGATTCGGTTTTGTGTGCAGAGAGAAGGGCCCGCACACCTGCGCGATCGATTGACGCTGCGATTGCTACGGGACTAGGATAGGGCTGCAACTGCCGATCAGCTAATGGTAATTACTGCCACAGTTCGCCACACCAGATTTCCGGCGCACGGGGCGAATTCACCGGGACTTCGTAATGGTGCGATGCGCGCGTCTGTGGCAAGCTCAGATTTCCGCTAACTGATACCGAACTGTTTGCTGCCTTTTCGACCTAACCTGCGACTGATACTCCGCCAACGAGTCGCCGCTACGGCTTCCGGTCTTTTCTCAGCTCCAGCGAAAGATCCATCAACTGTCGAGGCCCGACTTCCGCGGGCGATTGCGTCATCAGGTCCATGCTGCGGTTGTTTTTCGGGAAAGCCATTACTTCGCGGATGCTTTGCTCGCCGCAGATAAGCATGACGAGGCGATCGAGCCCGAAGGCGATCCCGCCATGTGGGGGCGCGCCGAGCCGAAGCGCAAGGAGCAAATGGCCGAATTGCGATTCACGATCCACCGGGCTAATGCCGAGCGTTTCGAACATCTTGTCCTGCAACTTTGGCTCGTGGATACGAATGCTGCCGCCGCCGATTTCCACGCCATTCAAAACAACGTCATAGGCGTCGGCCCTAACCTCCGGAAACTTCTTCGCCTCAAATAAGGGCATGTCTTCCGCCTTTGGTCGGGTGAAAGGATGATGCATCGCGTTCCATTTGTTCTCCTCAGGGCTCCATTCGAAGAGCGGAAAATCTGTGACCCAAAGGAAATCCCAGTCCGACGCGCTCGGAGAGTGCGCCCTACCGAGTAAATCTTGCATTTCGGCGATGCGCAGCCGCAAGCGGCCCAGGACTTCGCAGGCGATTCCCCACTTGTCAGCCGCAAAGAAAACGCAATCACCCTCCTCGATGTTCAGTTTCGACTGCAAATCGGTCTTCTCGGCGTCACTAAAAAATTTCACGATCGGCGATTTCCATTCGCCGTTCTCAATTTTGATAAAAGCGAGGCCTTTCGCGCCGTGCAATTTTGCAATTTCGATTAGCTCGTCCACCTGGCCGATTGTGATTCCGGCAAAGCCTTTTGTGTTGATCGCCTTCACGACTCCGCCTGCATCGAGCGCGCTCCGAAAAACTTTAAAACTGCTGGTCCGAAAAATTTCTCCGAGATCGACAAGCTCCATGCCAAACCGCCGATCCGGTTTATCGCTCCCGAAACGATCGACCGCTTCACGATAGGTGAGCCGGTCGAATGGCGTTTTGATGTCGATGTCGCGTGCAGCCTTAAAAATGGCAGCAAACATCCCTTCGGTGACGGCGAAGACGTCCTCCGGCACCACGAACGACGCTTCGATGTCGATCTGCGTAAATTCCGGCTGCCGATCGGCGCGCAAATCTTCATCGCGAAAACACTTTGCGATCTGAAAATATTTCTCCACCCCGGCAACCATGAGGAGCTGTTTATATTGCTGCGGCGCCTGAGGCAGCGCGTAAAATTTTCCCGACATGATGCGGCTCGGCACCAGAAAATCCCGTGCGCCTTCCGGCGTGCTCTTGGACAGAATCGGTGTTTCAACTTCGACAAATCCCTGGCTATCGAGGTAACCACGCGTGGTCTTTGCCACCAGGTGGCGAATCCGCAAATTTCGGGAGAGCCGTGGCCGCCGGAGATCCAAATAACGGTGCGTCATCCGCAGATCTTCATTCTGCGGCTCGGCATCGATCGGGAAGGGCAGCGGATCGGCTCGATTCAAAATGCGCAATTCGCTTGGAATAATTTCAATATCGCCAGTGGCGAGGTTTGCATTTTCGGTGCCGGGCAGCCGTGCAGCAACGCGGCCAAAAACCTGAATCACGTCTTCGCCGCGCAACGTGTGCGCCTGTTTCGCAAGCTCCGCGTTTTCCTCTGGACGGAAGACCACCTGAGTCAGGCCTTCGCGATCGCGCAGATCAATGAAGATTACGCCGCCATGGTCGCGTGTGACATTTACCCAACCGGCAAGCGTGACCTGCGTGCCGACTTCGCTTTTGCGAAGTGAATTGCAATCGTTCGTGCGATACATGCGATGCGCCCAAAGTACCGCGTCATTCTGGGCGAAGCGAACATTCTCGCAAGCGATTACAGTGCTGTAGCGTGCGCTGTCCTCAGCGCACTGTAAAATTCGCTTCACGGGCGGACATCCGCTGAGGACAGCGGACACTACAGCAACCTTCAAAGAAGTTCGGCTAAGCGGTCCAGCAGTCTTTCACCTGCGACAAGCTCCTGCTGTGCTGTGGCCATATTCTTGATTTTCACCTGCGGCCATTCGTTTCCGAACAAAAGCGCGACGCGGGCGCCCAGGTCTTCGGCAGCTTGGAATTGCCGGGCGACCTTTGTTGCGACAAGAGGGTAATCGACGCGATACCCGCCTTCGCGCAGTTGCTGGATCTGTGCGAGCGCGTCGGCACGGCGTTCTTCCTTTGCGATGACGATGTAAATGTCGATCTTGCGCTCGCTGGCGATTAGTTTCTGCATCGCTTCGCGTGCGCGGGGGATCTCGTCAATTAATTCGCCGAGAACAACGTCGCCCATTGCAAAGCCAAGCGCAGGCAGCGAAAGCGCGCCGTCGCTCAGTTGTGCGATCAAATTATCGTAGCGCCCACCGCCGGCGATCGCGCGAAACTTTCCCGCGCGATCGAACGCCTCGAACACGACGCCGGTGTAATAGGCAAGCCCACGAACGATTCCCACATCAATCGCAACGAAATCGGCCAGGCCGCGGGCGCGCAATCCATCAACGAGTCGGTCGAGCTTTCCGCTTTTGCCGCCGCTTTTCATGACACCGAATACAGGATCAGCAAGCTCCCCAAGTTTCTCCGCGGTTTTCTCGCGCGGCTCGCGCGCGGATTTATCGATCGTTTGCAATAAATCGCCCCAGCGCTCGGCAGGCACATTGTTATCGCAAAAAAAATCAGTCCAGAATTCACGGTCACTGATCCGGACTACGAAGTCTTTTTCATCGAGTCCGAACGCGCGCAGCACATCGATGCAGAGCGCTACCAACTCGACGTCAGCGGCGAGGTCTGCTTCGCCGATAATGTCGCAATTGAGCTGAAAATGTTCGCGCAACCGGCCGCGCTGTTGCTTTTCGTAACGGAAAAATTGGCCGATGGAGAACCATTTGAGCGGTTTTTTAAACTCGCGTTCGTGTGCCGCAACCAACCGGGCCAGCGTAGGAGTTAGCTCGGGACGCAGCGCAACTTCGCGTTCGCCTTTGTCCGTGAAATTGAAAAGCTGCTCAACAATTTCCACGCCGCTTTTCTTTTTGTAGAGATCGGTCGGCTCCAACACGGGACCTTCCCATTCCACCAATCCGTAGCGGCGGGCGACCTCGCGCCATCGCGCAAAGATATAATTGCGCTCAGAGCAGTCATCGGGCAGGAAATCGCGGAAACCGGGTAAAGCCTGCATAAACACCACGCTAGATTGATTTAACGCAGGGCAAAGAATTGCCTGGCCGCATGCGACCACGCGAGGCGCAATTTACGATATCAGGACATAACTGAATAAGCTCCGGTGCCAACGTGCCGGAGAGGTACTCAATGGAAGACATCCACTCAATCAAAGCAGAGAGATAAATATGAAACAAACGAGATTAGTGAAAATGTTAGCAGTGGGAGCGGCTTGTGCGACGGCGGTGGCGACAGCGCTGGCGCAGGAAACCACAACAACGACCACGACAGCGGACCCGGTAACCGGTACGACAACGACTCAGGCGACAACGACCAGCAGTGCCGGCACAATCGTGAAATACACACCGGATTCGGATTACTTTATGTTTCGAACGGAGCCGAATGTAGCGCCGGTGCGTTATTACTACACGCACGATACCGCCATTGTGGATCCGGAGGGTCACACCGTAGCCTGGTCGGCCGTTCCCCCGGACATGCCGGCGACAGTGTATTACGCCAAAGCTGGTGACCGGGTGGTTGTGCGAAGAATCGTGCTGAAGCAGCCAGCCGCTGTTATCAAACACGAGGAAACAACTACCACGACAACGACGAGGCCTTAGAGGCAGAGTTGTTTTCCAGATAGAAACTCAAAGCGCCCGCGACTTTGTTCGCGGGCGCTTTTGCTTTCGTTTTGTAACCAGCAGCCTGCTCGCCTTCGCCGTAACTGCGATACTCGGAAGCAGCGAGTTTCCCGTTGCGTTCTTCTCGAGTAAATTTGCCGTCGCGTGGCCGTGGGAAAAAAAGAGAAGCCTGATTTACAGAAAAAAGTGCACGACGTGCCGCACAAGCCGGGCGTGTACTTGATGCGCGACCGGTTCAACCGGGTGATTTACGTCGGCAAAGCGCGCGACCTGCGCAAACGCGTTAGCTCGTACTTTCTGCCTTCGAAATTCGCGCAGGCCGATCTTAAGACGCGCGCGATGCTCGATGCCACATGGAATTTTGAGACGCACACCGTTCGTAGTGAAGCGGAATCGGTTTTGCTCGAGGGCAAGTTGATCAAAGAATATCGGCCGCGCTACAACATTTCTTTTCGCGACGACAAGCGGTTCCTTCTGGTCCGAGTCGATCTCGCGGAGGAATGGCCGCGGTTCCGCCTTGCTCGATTCAAGAAGGACGACAACAGCCGGTACTTTGGCCCATACGCACACGCCGGAGCGCTACGGCAAACTTTGAATTTCATGCGCAAAAAATTTGGGGTGCTCACCTTTGGCCGAGGCTCGCCGACGGAACGCGAATTGAAATCTTCGACCTACCAGGTGCCGATCCGCCTCAGCGAGATCAGCGCAGAGCAATACCGTGAGCGCGTCGCACAGGCGTGCGAGTTCCTGGATGGCAAATCGCGAGAGATGATCGCCGCGCTCGACGAACAAATGCACAAAGCTGCCGGGAAAATGGATTTCGAGAACGCAGCAGAATTGCGCGACATGATTGAGGATTTGCGCGACACCACCAAACCGACACGGCGGTTCACGCGCGGCAGTTTGCCAAGCACAATCGATCCCATGGCGGACGTGCGTGAACTTGCGGACGCGCTGCACTTGCCCCGCGCACCGCACGTTATGGAATGTTTCGATATCTCAAATATTTCCGCGACGCACGTGGTCGCCTCGATGGTCTGTTTCCGGGACGGCGTGCCGAATAAAGACAATTACCGGCGCTACCGGGTGCGCACCGTTGAAGGACAGGACGATTTCGCGAGCATGGCCGAGGTAGTTCGCCGGAGGTATTCGCGCGTGCTCTTACAGGTTTCGGAAATCGGAAACCGCCAACAGGAAGGTAGAGATGAGAATCGCGTCATCGACGTGTCACCTGAACACTCTCAGGAGAATGCGTTTGAAACTGCGCGTCGGTTGGAAATCTATCCGGTTTCCACAATCTCGAATCCAGCATATTTGGTTCGTCTCCCTGACCTCATTATTGTCGACGGCGGCAAAGGGCAGCTCTCCTCCGCGTGTCGTGAGTTGCAACGATTAGGCTTGCAAGATCTGCCCATCATCGGCCTGGCAAAGGAACGCGAGGAGATTTATCGGCCCGGCCGGGCGCTGCCATTGAGACTCCCGATGGAATCGGGTGCACTGCGTTTGCTTCAGCGGATTCGTGACGAGGCGCATCGGTTCGCCAACGCGTATCATCAACTGCTCATGAAAAAACGAGTCGAAGAAAGCATTCTCGACGATTGCCCGGGCGTGAGCCAGAACCGCAAAAACTTGTTACTCCGACGGTTCGGTTCCGTGAATCGGCTCCGCAGGGCTAGCGTCGAAGAAATCGGGGCTACGGAAGGCATCGGCCGAAAATTGGCTGAAGAAGTGCATCGATTTCTGCAAAGGCGTTGATTTATCCGCAGATTACGCAGATTTACGCAGACTTTTATTCGAATGAGGCCGATTTGGGGAGCTGCAGGTAACTTGGCGATTGCGTTAGTGCTTTTTGCATTCTTGCCCGCCGCACACACGCAGACGCTCATGCCGACGCCTGCACCGAGTCCGAGTGCTCCGCTGCAGGAGGAGACAGTCATGCCGACGTTCGAGACGCAAAAGCTGGCGCGTACTTACATGCTCGATATCCCCGCACCGCGCGGGCAGATCACCGATCGCAATGGGGCACCGCTGGCACAAAATCGACTCAGTTACAATTTAGTCATCAATTTCCCAACGCCGTTGAACTTTTCGGATGCAGAGGTACTCAGCTTCACCAAGGAAAAAATAGATCAGGCTGGCAAATTAATCGGGCGCAGGTTCCGCATTTCCGAGGAGGCAATCCTTCGGCATTACCGGAACCGCGGAATCATGCCGTTTGAGATCGCACAAAATCTCACGGCGCAGGAGTATGAGCCAATCAAAGACAACCTGCCGCCCGGTATCATGGTGAGACCTGTTTACGTCCGGGTTTACCCCAACGGAAAGATCGCCGGCCAGATTATCGGGTACACGGGAAAAACAGGCCGCAATCCTGACGGTATCGTTGATAACCACGAAACGATCTGGCCGGAAACTGAGGGACGCGAAGGACTCGAGCAGACCTTCAACGACATGCTCACCGGCAAGCATGGAGAATATAAACTCACGTTCGACAAGGACGGCCGGAAGACTTCCGAGAAACTCATCACCCCACCCGAGCCCGGCTACAACGTGGTTACCACACTTGATTTGCACCTTCAGGAACTCGCGGAAAAGGCGCTGGCAGCGAAAGCAAAACGCGGCGCCATGGTCATAATCGATCCAAACAGCGGCGACGTTCTGGCGATGGCGTCCTGGCCCACCTACGACCCGAACGTGTTCGTTCCGTCCATCTCAGCCGATCAACTCAAAGCTTTGCAGTCGGATCCGGACATCCCACTTTTGCCGCGCGCGTATCGTTCATCGTATCCGCCGGGATCAACATTCAAGGTTGCAGTGGGAATTGCGGCGCTGGAAAGCCACGCCATCTATCCGGCAGACCAATACGAATGCACGCCGGCGATTCAAATTGGTAACCTCACGTTTCATAACTGGAAAAAGAGCAATCGCGGCGCCCTAAATTTTGTCCAGGCGCTCACGGAGTCGTGCGACACCTGGTTTTATCAAGTTGGGATTAGGACCGGCTCGGGGCCCATCATTGACTGGGCATTGCAGCTTGGTTTCGGAGCGAAATGTGGCATTCCGCTCCGCGGCGAAGCAGAAGGCCGCATTCCGAACGACGAATACATGAAGGCCACGCATGGTCGCAAAATTCTCAACGGCGATATCGCGAACATGTCGATCGGTCAGGGGGATATCCAGGTGACGCCGTTGCAGATGGCGCAGGCAATGACCATCGTCGCTAATGGCGGAACGTTTTATCAAACACGATTGGTTCAACAGGTGCAGACATTCGATAACCAAATCGTCACCGCCTACCAGGTGCGCGCGAAAAGGACGCTCGACCTCTCGCAAGAGACGATAGAGCAAGTACACACCGGGATGATCGACGTCGTAAATGGTGGAGGCGGCACAGCGCATCAAGCCAGCCTTGATAATGTCGAAGTCGCCGGAAAAACCGGCACCGCGCAATGGGGACCAAAACACAAAGAGCGTACTGCAGCGTGGTTCGCCGGCTTCCTGCCCGCCGACCAACCGCGATATGCGTTCGCAGCCGTTTACGAGGGCGACGTCGGCAGCAAAGTGCATGGCGGTTCCGCCGCTGCCCCCATGATCGCCGATGTGTTCAAAGACGTTTACAAGGGTCAGATGCTCACCAGCCGGTCGGAGCGGCGCGCCCGCGAACAACCCGAAATCCGTCGCGCCGAACCAGTCGAGGAAGATGACCAGTCAGATTAACACAACAGCCGCTCTGTGGACGCGCAGGCGCGTGGCATAAAAGCTTGGCGCGCTTCGAACAACGAAGCAACTATAGATGACGCCGCCGCGGTTTCCTTAGCCAGCTCCATTGTTGGCTTGAACTTCGGTTAGCTGTTGGATTTCAAGGTTCTTAGATGGAAAGCGCGGCGTTGGCTTAAGGATTTGCGGCTGACTTGTCGCGATCTTATCCTCGCGCGGATGTCAAACATCTATCTGACGCTGACCGAGCAATTCAATCGTGGTCGCCTGCGCGCAATCATTAGCTCCGGCCAGGCCGTCGTGCTGCACCGCCTCGCGATCATGAGCAAGGACGGCGATTGGGTTTTACGGGAAGACGACGAAAGCATGCAGTATGTCCTCGGCACACTGGAGGAATTCGGGGCCCGGTACCGTTTCGGAGCGCCGCTTGATACTCGATGGTTGGCGGGCGGCTGGAGCGCGCACTTGGAATTTCGCCACGGCAAGCTGCGGGTCCGCACCGATTTCACCACGCGGCCGCCACGCATCGATGCGCCGGCGCTCGATCGCTTATGGCGCGAGACTGACCCGCAACGACCGGTTGTTGATGTGACGACGCTGGCGCAGATCAAGAAAACTAATCGCGAAAAAGATTATGCAGTCATCGGCGAATTGGCGCGCGTCATGCACGAGCCACGCAACCAATTTCTGTACTCGCGCAGTGCACGCGATTTGATCGAATTTTCCCACGCGCATCCCCAATTGATCCGAGAGCTTGTGCCGTTGCGACCGCTGCTGAATGAAATTGCGACAGGGCGCGCACGGCTTGAAGAAGCACTGGACGCTGAACGCCGCGCGCTAATTCATGCAAACGAGGAGCGGCTCGCCCGCTATCGCGAAGCCGCGGAGCGGTGGGCTGCGGAATGGCCGAACATCGAACGGAAAATCGACGATAACCCTTTGTCCCGAGCGCACGAAATTGTGGTTGCGCGCGCGCTGGAACTGTTGCCATTTGCACCGTAACTTTGGTTGTGCAGAGCGTCCGCGACGAATTTTTGAGCGAAGAAGACCTCGATCTTCGCAACCTCCCCAATGAGGAATTAATCGCGTACTGGAACCTGTGGCTCGAACAGGCACAGATGACAAACGAGCTAGACCAAAACACCTACAGTCACGGTGTTTTCGAAATGGCCCCGAGCGTGGCCGAACAACCCGAAATCCGTCGCGCCGAATCAGTCGAGGAAGATGACGAATCAGATTAGAGACACCAATTACACCTATCGGCACGAATCTCAGAAGCTTGATTCAATTCGCCTGTGTCAATTCGTGTTTCGTGTCTATGCCGCCGCCGTTTCCTTCGGTAGCTCCATGGTTCCCTTGAACTTCGGCGGTTCTTCTTCGACTCCGAAATTCTGAGAATAGAGTTCGCCAATCTTCGCCATGTCGTCGTTGGTGAGTACCGGCGTGTCCGGCGCCTTGGCGAATTCGACCAGCTGTTCTTCGTTGTAAATATTCGGCAGCGTCGAAGCGACACGATCGTCAGCCAGTAACCATTGCAATGCTGCTTGCCCCAACGTGCGTTCGGAATTTTCCAGGAATCGTAATTGCTCGACTTTCTTAATCCCGTTCAGCAGCCAGCTGCGCGGACGGTGACTGCGATGATCTGCCGGCGGAAACTTTGTCTCAGCCGTGTACTTGCCCTCAAGCATTCCGGACGAATGCGTCACGCGAATGAGAAACATGGTGTCCTTGCGCACGTCCGTGGCCGCATCATGAAAAGTGCGGCCGGGATGCTGCTCAAGCATGTTGTAGATGTGCTGCACACTTGTAAGATCACGCTCCCGAATGCAATTCACTCCCTCATACAACCAGCCAATCGCCGGCCCGAGCGCAATTCCGTAGCAACGAACTTTTCCTTCGGCCTTTAATTTCTCCAGCGTCGTCCAGAGCGCATTGTCATAGACCTGTTCCATCCGGATGTTGTGCAGCTGAAGCAGATCGATCCGATCGGTCTTCAATCGTTTCAACGCTGCATCCGTCGCCCGAATGATCGCGTCCGGCGAAAAATCCTGCGGGATTTCCCTCTGTCCGCGACCGCGTGCCTCGCCGTAATGCACAAAGTCGTAGCCGACCTTCGTGGCAATCACAATTTCGTCGCGCTGATTCGGGAACGCCTTCGCAATCAATTCTTCGCTTAATCCGTTGCCGTAGGTATCCGCCGCATCGAAAAGCGTGATTCCGAGGTCGAACGCCTTATGCATCAGCCCTATCGCTTCACCTTCGGTAAAATTCCCCCACCAACCCGTGGAAATCGTCCATAAGCCAAAGCCGACTTCGCTCACCGTCAGGTCGGTATTCTTGTAAGTGCGAAAATTCATTCCGATTCGAAAATCTCATCCACGCTAAATTGCAAACCCGGAAATAGTTCGGATGTAAAGTTCTCGCCAGCCTGGTGCGAACGCGCAGGTTTTTGCGGATCGCGTTGCAGCAGATAAACATCGATTCGCTTTGCTTTGGGATACACGAGCCAAAACTCTTCGACGCCGCACCGCGCATATACTTCGCGCTTGGCGTTCAGGTCGTACGGGGCCGTGTGCGGCGACAGGATTTCGACCACGAAATCGGGCGCGCCGTGCAAACCGTCTTCCTGGACAATCGCCTCGCGCCCTTTGCGAATGAAAAGTACGTCCGGCTGGAAGACGTTCGTATCGGTCAAGTAAACATCGAGCGGCGCAAAGCGAACCTTGCCGATCCGGTGGTTGACGAGAAAACGCCGGATAATGAAAACGATGTTAGAAGCGATGGTTTGATGTGAAAAACTGGGCGCCGGGGCCATGTTGACGAGTTCTCCTTCGATGAGCTGGTATCGCCAGTCGTCCGGCGGCAACTGCCGGTAATCATCAACAGTGAACGGACGCGTCTGCGAGGCGATCATTGCGCAACGTTAAACGCTCGACGCTTAATCCTCAACCCACCAGCCAGTAGAAATCGTCCACAACCCGAATCCGACCTCGCTCACCGTGAGGTCAGTGTTCTTGTACGTGCGAAACAGCATGGGCGATTACCAATTCCAAGGCAATCGCCCAACGCTCAAGTTCAATCAATACGGACTCGATGTGCGTGGATTCTTTTGCTACTCACCGTCAAGGGCAAGGAGGCACCTGTGGGCAACCCGGATCATCCGCGTCGATCCGTCTCCCCGCGTCGTGTGGAACAATTTGGACGGCGACATCTTTAGCCTCTGCGCCCGTTTCGTTCACGACATTGTGTACGTCCCCGCAGCCGATGTCAGTGAAGCTCTCGCCTGCACTGTAGGTCGTAAAAGTGCAATCGTCCTTGTAAGCTGTGAGTGTTCCCTCCACAACTGTGATTAGGCTGGGACCAGCATGAGTGTGCCACCCAGTCTGTCCCCCGGGTACGTAGGTGTGTTCGGTGACAAAGAGGTCCGAATCTCCCCTCACCTTCGTCCTGATGCCCCACCCATACTGCTGGAACTCGTTGCAAAACAAGTCGAGTGAGCCAGCGGGAAAGAGAGCGGCCTGAGGAGGGTTAGCGCCGAATAAAAGATCGACGGTTGTAACTCCGCACCCGGGCGTTGCGCGGGCCGGCGCGGGTGTAAACGTCGCCAGTGCGATGAGCGCGGGCGCTATGAGAAGGGGTAGGGTTCGTATTTTGTTTAGCTGAGTTATTGGATTCATTGTTGTTTCCTTTCTTTTTTGGTTTTGCGGTTTGGCTTTCATTACGACAGAACGCAAAAGAGCGACCGAAGTGCTCATCCGAATTGAGATTTCTTTGGGGACGTATCGGTTTCCATCAAGACCGCTAAGGCGACGCGAGGACGCGCGCGCGTGCGAAGCCCTTCGCCGATTGGCGTCAATTAGTGTGAATTGGGGGCGGCAAAAAGTCTTCGCGAACAGCGATGATTTTGCATTACAGCAGTGCGGATTTCACGGATCGGATTTTTTTAACAGATGGAAACGGAGGCAGCAAAGAGGTGTGTTCGCTTTGGATCCGAACGTTCCTGAGAGATTGGCAAAGGGCGGAGATGCACGTTAAGCTGAGGTGTGCACAGAAGCTCGCTTTTGAGGACGATTCGATCCGCGTTGGAATCGGCTTACGGCCGGCGTTTGCATGGCGTATTGTTGTACGGGTCGGAAGCGCGGGGAGAAGCGCGGAACGACAGCGATATTGACGTGTTGGTGTTGCTCGACCGCGTCGCTGATTACGGCGAGGAGCTTCGCCGCTGCCTCGATGCGCTATGTCCGCTCTCGCTGGACTTGGAACGACGCATCAGCCCCAAGCCGGTGGACGCGCAGGAGTACGAGGCGTTGGATTGCCCGTTGTATCGCCAGGTCCATCGTGAGGGCATCGCAGCGTGAAGGAGTTCGTCCGCAACGGGTGGCAACGCGCGCAACGCACTATCAAGACTGCTGCGGCTCTCGTTAAAAGTGATCCTGAATCGGCCGTGTCGCGGGCCTATTACGCAGCGTTTCATGCGTTGACGGCGCTCTTTGCCTTGCGCGGTGAAGGCTTCAATAAACACGCCGTGTTGCGAAGCGCGCTGCACAAAGATTTAATCAAGAGTGGCGAGTGGTGATCCTGGCTCTACGAAATCCGTGAGAATTCGTACAATTCGTGTCTCTTTTTGGTTTTCGTAGGTTGCCTTCCAACGAGTCATTAAATCGCAATGTCACCAAGAAGCTGTTTGCGGAAAATTTACCCCAATTTCTTGCATGTAAGCATTGCTTACGTCAAGGTGGATTCATGCATGCAACAATCTACGGTCGCGGACAGATGGTGATACCAGCGAAGGCTCGGAAGGAAGCCCGCATTGACACTGGCGACGTCGTCAACGTTTTGCCGGAGGGCGACGGTCGCCTGGTGTTGGTCCGAATGGAACGGCCAAAGCGAAAACCGCGGAACAAGGTTCGGATCATTCGCCGGAAAGGAAAACACTCGCTGCTTTCCATCGGTCGGCCGATTTCGCGCGAGGAAATCTTCAAAGCGCTTGAGCAATTTCCGCCGTGACCTACCTCCTTGATGTCAACATGCTGATTGCCGCAATCTGGCGGGACCATCAAGACCAGCCTAGAGTTGAGGGCTGGTTGCGCGGGAAACAGACGGCCACTTGCCCGATTAGCGAACTTGGCTTTTTGCGAATCAGCAGTGGCGAGACATTCCCGTTTCGGGCCGAACCGCAGATTTGCAGAAATGCTCTTTCGGAATTTCTTCGGAAGCATCGCTGCCGATTTATCCCGGACGATTTTTCGCCGCAACAAATCGCCGCGCAGGCCAGCAGAGAATTTACCGATCTGTATCTGGCCGAATTGGCCGAACAACATCGCATGAAACTGGCGACGCTCGACACCCGCATTTTCCATCGGTCGGTTGAGGTTGTCTCTTGAAACGCAGGCGTCTCCCTTTTAGAACAAAAGGCCAGAGACACGAATTTGAAACTCGCTCCCTGCCCGGCTCGCTCGGTCGCCGCGGCGACCTTTGCCTTCTATCTCGCTGATCCCATCAGCTCCGTTCACTAATTTGCACCAATTAACTTTCACGGTTTTGCTGGTGCTACGAGATTCGTGAAAATTCGTGCAATTGGTGTCTCTTTTTTGGGATATAGAGTAGAAAGAGGTTATGGATACGCCTTCGGTCTCTCAGCAAAGGGTGACCGAGCTGCTGGTGCAGTGGAGTCACGGCGATGATTCCGCGCTCGCGGAATTAACGCCGCTGGTCTATGACGAACTCCGGCGCGTTGCTCATCATCATTTGAGCCGACAACGACCGGGTCACACGCTGCAAACAACCGCGCTGGTCAACGAGGCTTATCTGCGCCTGGCCGACCAAACCAATCCGCTCTGGCAGAACCGCGCTCATTTTTTTGCAGTCGCGGCGCGTGCGATGCGGCAAATTTTGGTTAGCTATGCGAGAACGCAGCACGCGCAAAAACGCGGCGGCGGCGCATTCAAGGTGGACCTCGACCAAATAGCACTCGTCTCGCCGGAAGAATCAAAAGAAATTGTCGATCTGCACGAGGCGCTGGAAAGGCTGGGCACGCTCGACTCGAGAAAAGCGCAAGTGGTCGAGCTCAAATTTTTTGGCGGGCTGAACTACGACGAGATAGCAGAAGTGCTCAAGATTTCACGCATAACGGTGAGGCGTGATTGGGAATTTGCCAAGGTTTGGCTGTACACGGAATTGCACAGCGAGGGCTGACGGAAATGCGAGAAGTTTTTCAGGAGCCCGCGAATCACGCGAATTGACGCGAATCAAATGACTGAAATCATTTACAAGAGAGAGAGTTACGCGATCATTGGCGCCTGCTTCGAAGTGTACAACGAAAAAGGTTGTGGCTTTCTCGAAGCAGTCTATCAAGAATGCCTTGGCATTGAGTTCGAATATCAGCGGATTCCGGCAATTGCTAAACCATTGGTGGCCCTGAGCTATCGTGGTCGGATCTTAAAGCAGACTTACGAGCCAGATTACGTCTGCTTCGAGAAAATTATCGTCGAACTGAAAGCCGTTTCCGCGTTGACCGACGAGCACCGCGCAGAGCTCTTGAACTATCTGCACGCAACCGGATTTGAACTTGGTCTTCTGGTGAATTTTGGGCACTATCCGGGCTTGGAATATGAACGCATTGCGAAGACGCAGCGCATAAAAACGAAAGCGGATTTTTCCGATGTTTCTCTCTGATTGATTCGCGTGATTCGCGGGCTGTAAACATGACGCCGGCGCGGTTCCAAACGATTGAGGAAATCTATCGTGCAGCGCTGGATCAAGAGCCGGATCAGATTACCGAATTCCTCGACACGGCATGCGCTGGTGATGAGGCTTTGCGCGGTAAAGTTGAAGCGCTCCTGGCTTCACGTCAGCGAGCAGCCAGCTTCCTTGAAACGTCAGCTGTTGGTCTCGCGACGAAGATTATTCAAAATGGGCAAGCCGATTCGCTCGTGGGTCAGACGATCGGCCACTACAAAATTTCTGAATCGATCGGCACCGGCGGGATGGGTGAAGTCTATCTGGCCACCGATCTGACAGCAGGCCGCAAGGCCGCGCTCAAAATCCTGCCCGAGCGCTTTACCGGCGACGCCGAGCGCCTGAAGCGGTTTCAACAAGAAGCGCATGCCGTTGTTGGGCTCAATCATCCAAACATCCTGACGGTTTACGAGATCGGCGAGGATCACTCAATTCATTACATAGCCAGTGAACTGATCGAAGGCGAAACGCTGCGCGAACGTCTGATGCGCGGGCGAATGGAGTTCAGCGAAGCGGTCGATGTGGCGATCCAAGTGGCGAGCGCCCTCGCCGCCGCGCATGATTCCGGCATTGTTCATCGGGACATCAAACCGGAGAACATCATGCTCCGGCCGGACGGCTATGTGAAAGTGCTCGACTTCGGGATTGCAAAGCTCGCCGAATCCGCCTTCGCCAAGGCTACGGCGGACGGGGCAGGATCGATGACACTCGCTGAGACCAATCTCGGATCCATCCTCGGGACTGTTCGTTACATGTCGCCCGAGCAGGCGTGCGGCGCGCATGTTGATGCGGGCACCGATATCTGGAGTCTCGGCGTGGTACTGTACGAGATGGTGACAGGACATGCGCCGTTCACCGGCGACACGCCAAAAGAGGTGATGTCTTCCATTCTTGAGAAAGAGCCGCCCCCGCTCACGCGTTACCTGAGGAACGCGCCCGCTGAGCTTCAGCAGATTATCAGCAAAACGCTGCGCAAAGATCGCGAGGAACGGTATCACAGCGCACACGAGTTACTGGAGGCGCTCAAAGGTCTGCGGCGCAAACTGGAATTCGAATCCTTTGTTAAGAGTGGCTTCTTCGAAGAAGTGAAACGGCGCAAGGTCTACCGCGTCGCCGTAGCCTACATCATCGCCGCCGGGGGCATTATCCAGCTCGCATCAGCGGTGTTTCCGGCCTGGGACTTGCCAAACTGGGCGCTGCGTCTGGCAGTGGTGTTGTTGCTGATCGGATTTCCGCTCGCACTCATCCTGGGCTGGGTTTTTGATATCACCTCGCACGGAATTCGCGTAACACCCGGAACGCATCGTCGGCTTAACGCAATCGTGCTTGTCGCAGCCGGAGTGATCATTTCGGCTGCCGCGGGGTTCTTTCTCCTGCCTCGAGTTTCCGCGCACAAGATCGATAAGTCCATCGCGGTGCTGCCCTTTGATTACTTCGGAGGTGACAAGGACAACGCTTACCTCGCCGATGGCGTGCAAGACGATATCCTGACTGATCTGGCCAAGGTAGCTGATTTAAAAGTGATCAGTCGCCGCAGCGTGGCGCAGTATCGCGGCAGCACTACCGATGTGCGCGAGATAGGGAAAGCGCTGCAGGTCGCGTATGTGCTGGAAGGAACGGTGCGCAAAGTTGGAGACAAAATTCGCGTCAGCGCACAATTGATCGATACCCGCACTGAGGGAGAAAAGTGGGCCGAGAAATACGATCGCGACTTCGCTGACATTTTCGCGATCCAGAATGAGATTTCCGAGACAATCGCCAATCAGCTCAAAGCTGTCCTGACTCCTGAGGAGAAAGCCACCATCGAAACCGCGCCAACCAGAGACATGGAGGCGTACGATCTTTATCTGCGCGCGCGATCGTTGGTCAATGGGTTCGGTCTGATCAACAGAGTGAGGCACGAAAACCTCCTCAAGGCGGAGCCTTTGTTGCAAGCGGCCATTGCGCGCGACCCGAAATTTGTCCTGGCCTACTGCCTCCTTGCCGAGGTGCAGTGGAATGATCCGTGGCAGGAGTCGACGCCGGAGCGAATTGCCCAGGCGCGAGCGAATCTGGAAACAGCGCTCAAGATTGCTCCGGAATCGGCCGAAGTTCATCTTCAGCTCGGCTCATTCTACTACAATGTTGGTAACGGCCAGCTCCCGTCGTCCGATGACATGAAACGGGCCAAAGAAGAGTTCAGAATCGCCGCGCGCAAGCTGCCCAATTCCGTGGTTGTCCTTGGTGCGCTCACTGAGTTCGAAAGATCCCGTGGACAATGGAAGGAAGCGCTGCAGCATTCACGTCGGGCGGCCGAGCTCGACCCGCGTGATTCAGAGGCAGCCTTCAACCTGGCCGATCTTTATGGAGTCCTGCGAAGATATGATGAGGCGGGCAAGCTGCTCGACAACGCGATAGCGATTCTGCCGCACGAATCGACGGCTTTTCTTTGGTCGGCAAAAGGGCGACAGGCCGCCGCGCGTGGCGATATCAAAGCAGCGATGGCTGCTTTTGATGCTCATCCGTTTCGGAATAAGGGAGTGGGTGGGGTCAACTTCGACGTCGCAAGAATCATGGTGCTGGAACGAAGGTATGATGAAGCAACCGCGTTGCTCAGCTCACTCGAAGAGACCGCACGAACCCACAACACATTTGCCAGTCAAGACCGCAGTTATCAGCGCGGTGAATGGGAAATTGAGCTTGGAACGATCTCGCGCGCTCGAGGCCAAAAGGAGCAGGCACGCGCAGCCTTCGAAGCGGCAAAGAAAGATTTCACCGACTGGCTGGCGCTAAAATCTGAGGAACCGAAGGCGCTCGGCTATGTCGCGATCTGCGACGCGGGTCTGGGCAACAAAGAAGAAGCGTTACGTCAAGGCCGCAAAGCTCTGGAACTCTGGCCGAAGTCGCGCGACTATCATTCGGCCCTTCAGGTTAGGAAACAAATGGCGCTTGTTTATGCCTGGACGGCAGACCATAACGCTGCGCTGACTCAATTGCAGGAGCTGGCTCCGCTTCCAGATTGCCTTACCTTCGGCGAGCTGAAGTTGCACCCGCAATGGGACGACCTTCGGCACGAACCGTTATTCGACAAAGTGCTCGCAGTGGTCGCCAAACCGGCCGACGTCGATTGACGGTAGGTTGTTCTTGTCAGCGACGAGCGCAACCCTCATCATCAGCTTCCGATCCGCCGAGAGCTGTGAAACCGCCAAACAGTCGTCAGTTCATCGATCGCCTGGAAACCTGCGTGCTCACGTTTGTCCTCGCGCGGCTTGCCGAATCCACTGTATTCGCGCAAATCCCTGTTTCTGCGTCGGCTCCTGCGGAACAAACAGCCGAAGTAGAGCGCGTCATTGTCACCGGTTCAAATATTCCTACCGCCGAAGAGACAGGACCCAATCCCGTAGATACGTATCGTCCGGCGGACATTGAGAAGCTGGGCATCCGTAACGCGACGGACCTGACAACTTTTTTGCCGCAGGAAGCTGGTGGAACCGTTAACCTGAACATCGCCAACGGCGGCGACGGTCCTGTCCAGTTCAATCTGCGCGGCTTGTTGGCCAAGGAAACATTGGTGCTGGTTGACGGAAAACGTGTCGCCTTTGGTTCATTGAACGCCGTTGGGTTCAGCGGAGGCGTGGACATCAACCTGCTTCCGTTCCCGATGATTGATCACATCGATATTTTGAAGGATGGCGCCTCGGCCGTGTACGGCTCGGATGCGATTGCCGGCGTGGTTAACTTCTTTTTGATCCACAAATTCCGCGGCCTGGAGATCGGAGGCAGTTACGGGAATACGAATCTCGGAGCATCCAACGATATGGGCGAGTGGGAAGCGTGGTTGAAAGCCGGCACCGGAGATGACAAGACGGACATCGTAGTGATTGCGGATTTCTGGGAGCGCACTGGCGGCATCTTCAGTCGTGACCGGGACCTGTCGGCTAACGCATTTTACATCCCATTTGGCGGATCCGACGCTCGCAGCGCGGAAGAACCTGGCCGCGTCATAAATCGCCGGCTGATCCCAAGCATGTTTTTCGGCCCGGGCGGACTTCCGCAGTTCGGCGTGAACACTCCGCTACCGCACTCAGCTCCGAACGCGGCAACTTCTCCATTTTATAAGAGTCCCTTTGCAGTTAATCCCAATGCATATCCAGGCGCCCCGGGTATCAACAATCCAAGAACTGGCGTATTCGTGCCACAGTTCGGCACTGATTATAAGGGCGGTGGCGACTATTTCGCGTTTAACTTTGCGGCTGTAACGCCAGCGCTTCCTCCGGCTGATCGCCAAGCCTTCTACGGTTCGTTCACCCGCGACCTCTGTGACAAATACCTCGTGTTATTTGCTGACTTTAAATATGTCCGCTCATTTTTCGATTCGTCCGCCGCAGCTGTGCCGTTTTCGCCCGATCCATTCAAGATCCCAGGCACAAACATAGGTTTTAGTCCCAGAGGCATCAGTGTGCCAATCCAGAATCCGTTTAATCCGTTCACAGTCGCAGACGCGACTATTCCAAATTTCTTCCCTGACGGCTCCGGTCTCCCGGTTACGACCGGCGTCCGGTTTCGTGGCATTAACGACACCGGTCCGAGGCATGAAAAGTTTACCTACTCGGATTCGCTGTTCGATGTTGGTCTGCGCGGTGAAATGGGAGAATTTGGTGGCTACTTCAAGACATGGAACTGGGAGCTGGGTTTTCGTTATTCCCGGAATGAAGGGCAAGATTTGTCCGTCGGCGAAGCGAGCCAACCTGGATTACGGGACGCGCTTCTGGATACGGATCCTGCTACAGCTTTTGATCCGTTCCTGAATTTCACTGCCCACAACACCAAAGCGGCGAGATCCAGAGTTTACGTAACGCTGCATAACTCGGGTGAGTATGAGTTGCCAATTGGCTACGTCACTCTCAATGGCGACTTGTTCAATCTTCCCGCGGGGCCTATCTCGTTTGCTTCTGGGGGTGAGTACCGACGCGCCGAGGTGGACGCGCGATCGTGACGCGCTTAACACAACGTTTGAAAGCATCGGCTCAACAAATGGAGGAAGCGCACGGGTGAACCGCGATGTTTGGTCGATCTACCAGGAAGTGCGCGTACCCTTCACTAGCCCGACCTGGAACTTCCCAGGCTTCTACAGCTTCGAAGTTGACTTTGCCGAGCGCGAGGAATGGTACAGCCAGAATACTTCTGCAGTTCTACCTTCTGGAGCGTTCCTATTTCAGCCGGCGGCGCACAGCCGGTACAACGCGCAGAAGCCAAAAGTCTCTGTACGCTGGCAACCGCTTGATCCAAAATACATTGGCGCGCTCACCTTGCGCGGCAGCTACACCGAAGCGTTTCACGCCCCAACTCTGTCGGAGATTTCGCCCGCCTCATCACAAAGCTTCGTCGGCGAGCTGGTAGATCCATTTTCAACCCAGGGCACGGGCGCGGAGGAACGGATTTTAGGAAATCCCAACCTGCAACCAGAACAAGCTTATGAATGGTCTTACGGAGCTGTTTACAGTCCGAAATGGCTCAAGGGTCTTACGCTCAGCGCCGATTGGTGGCATATCGATATGCGATCGATCGCGTCCTTCCTCGGTGCGCAATTCATTGTCGAGAATAATCTCCCCGGGCTGGTCATTCGTGGTCCTTCTACGGTTCCTGGTGAACTGGGTCCAATCGTCCTGGTCATTGATCCCAACGAAAATCTTACAGGCGCAATTTTTGAAGGTCTCGACTACGAAGCGATCTATATTCTGGAGTCCTCGATATTTGGTCACGGGGATTTTGGCCGGGTGACGGCAACGCTCAACGGCACGTGGCTCTCCCGGGCTGAGCTTCAGATTTCGCCTGTTACAAAACGCTTCGGTATCGCGGGTGAGTTCATACCGCCGGGGTTTAGCCTCACTAATTCGCTGCCATGGAATCGCGCCAATTTCAGTCTGTTCTACGACGGCCCGGCTAATACGTGGCTGGCTGGTCTGGATGTCGGCGCGGTAGTCCATTACACCGGCCAATATGAAGATGACAACGTCGGGCTCACACTATCGCCGAAGTTAAATATGCCTAGAACAGGCGGCCCGGGAAATAATGCTGCTCCTTTTCCTTTCCGCGCGCGGAAAGTCGCCGCGTGGACTACGCTCGACTTGATCGCATCGTACACATTCAATCTGCCACCGCCCGCTACTGCGGAAGTGCCCGGTTTCGCCAAAGACGGCGGTAAGAGTGTGAAGATGAAGGACGGCAAGGAGAAAAATGTCATGCCTGTTTCTACAGCCGAGTATGGCTGCGGCAACTGGAAGTGGTGGCTTAACAACACCACGATTTCGCTTGGGATGCAGAACGTTTTCGACGAAGACCCGCCTTTCGTAGCCGGATCTCCTGCGAATGGCTACGACGAATCGCTTGCCACGATCAAAGGCCGGTTCTGGTACGTCCAGCTGAAGAAGAGGTTCTAGGAAACCTTTTCGGTTAGGATTTCTTCGCGATCGACTAACTCAGCGCTCCTCATTGTCGCCCACGGGTCAACGGTGAATCCGGATTCCAGTGCGCCGACCTTGGCGCATTCGGCGGAGATTCGGTGCTGCGCATGCACGAAATAATTGTCGAAATGCACGCGCAGATCGAGCGCTGCTAACATGGCGCAACCTTTAAGCTGCGCTCGCCAGCTGCAAACTCGCGCCAGCATAGCACGCGCGAAAATCGGCCACATGCTCCGCGATGATCGCATCGGCCGGCGCAATCTGGAGGCGGCGCAAAGCAAGTGATTGTTCGGCGATCGATTGCAAGGCATCGATGTCGTAAAGGAAAATGCCGTCCATTTCATTCACCTCGGGCGCGACATCGCGCGGCACCGCGGCGTCGATGATGAACAGCGGCCGCCCGAATCGTTCGCGGATCATCGGTCCCAGAATTTCCGGCGTGACCAGAAGTTCCTGCGCCGCCGTGGACGAAATCAAAATGTCGATCTCACGGCATTCGTTAGGCCAATGCTGGAACGCAAGGGCGCGACCCTGCACGGATGCTGCCAGGCGTTCCGCCCGCTCGAATGAGCGATTGCTCACCCGGATATCGCTCACCCCGCGCGCGCGCAACGCCCGCGCCGTGCGCTCGCTCATTTCGCCCGCGCCGAGAACGAGCACTTTCCGCTGCGCCAGATCGCGGAAAATCTTGACCGCGAGATCAACCACCACGGACGCGACCGACACTGAGCCACGGGTGATCTCCGTCAAGCTGCGCACCTGCTTCGCCACATGAAAGGCGCGTTGAAAAAGACGATGCAGCAACGGCCCGGCGCTCCCCGATTCGCGCGCGAGCGCGTACGCCTTCTTGACTTGGCCGAGGATTTCCGTCTCGCCAATGACTATGGAATCCAGCCCGCACACGACTCGGAAAAGATGCCGCACACATTCCTCCCCTTCGTACCGATAGAACCCGCTGCCATCCTCGCCGGGCGGCGCTTCTCTCCGCGCCAGACAATGCGCGACCTGTTGCGTGGTGACGGTGTCATGCGCTGCCGCATAAAATTCCACGCGATTGCATGTCGCCAGTCACTGACCGCCTCGGCGCAACCACATTCCGTAAGCAACGACTCTCCCGGTCGCCTCGGCAAGTACCGCTCGCGTGTCTCCACGTTCGCCGTGTGATGGCTGATGCCGACACAGAAAAGATTCGAATAATCGAGCCGCGAGTGGTTCACGATTTCATCGTTCTGACGGCTTATTTCGTGCCGTCGCTGCCTTAATACTCGAAGTAACTCCAGGAGTTGTTCCATTACTCCGGGTCTGTCGGATCGTTAAACAACACCGTTAGCTTGATGCTACCGTGGCCGAACTGCGGGAAGTTTTCAGCATTGCGGTCCCCGGGGTCGAGGTTCGACGCTGTATCATCCGGCGAAAACAAGACCAAGGATCGCAGGAATTTCTGCAAGGCGGCAGATTCCGGTTCTGCCAAACTTGCATAAGCGTCACGTGAGGCCTGTGCCTCGCCCCCGTGCCGCAGGATCACTTCATCGAGCGAAATGCTGCGTCCGTCATGTCCGAATGACTCTTCGTGCCCACGCCCCACAATGGGCGCGTCAGAAACTGCTGCTGCAAGGTGCCGTCGTAATTTCGCTCGTAGAAATTGGGTCCGAGATCGTGCCGCTTAAAGTCGGTGAAGATGTTCGAGACAAGGAACGGATCTCCCTGTGGCTGTTTCAGCGGGGACAGCCCTCGCCCGTCATCGATCACATTTATGAGTGTACCGGCATCGGAGAATAATTTGTTGAAAATCCCATTCACTGGATCGTACACGGTTTCCACATCAGCCACTCGGCGATCGTGGTTAATCTGCAAGTCGGGCATATGACAGGAATTGCATCCGAGGCCGTTGAATTTTCGGCGCCCTAGTTCTGTGGTTGGATTTTGCTGGCCGAGCCCTGGTTTAAAGTAGTTCATGAGATAGAACTCAAGGTGATCCACGATAGCCGGATCAACCTCATACCGGCCGCTGCCCGGGTCCGGGTCCGGCGGCGCATCGATCGAGTCTAAAGAACCATCCAAGACCATGCCAGAAGGAGTCACAACTCGTGCACCGGCGTGGGCATTAGCCAGGTCTGGGTCATTGATTTCCACGCCCATCTCTTTGTGCAACGCGCCGACGACGAATTCGCGGATCGACATTGTTTTGCCCTGCGCAAAGAATGGTCTCACGCGAAGATCGGGGTCAACGCCCTGCACATTCGACGTGTCCACTATGCCGGAGGGGGTGGCGGTAATCGTACCGTAATCGATGCCCTTGCTGCGTAATCGCAGGGTCACCGAATGGCCACTCTCCTCCGCCTGATTAATGGCCTGTTGACGAATAGTTCGCAGATTGCCAGTTATTTCATCGGCCAGCATCTCCCTCAGGCCAAGCCCGAAGAGGTGCGGCGCATCGCGGCTGTCCGGCCTTGTGGCGACATTGCCACCTACGCCCGCCGACCCTCGTGGGCGTCCATGACACATCGCACAACTATCAGACAGACCGGCACCAATCGCATCGTTGGTTTCGATATCACCTGCGCAGTCGCCTTCGTTCGGCCCCTGGCCCTGCTCGCGAGTAAACTTGCGCTGAAAAAGCTGCCGCCCGCGACGAATCGAACGAAATGGATCGCGGTTAATGATGAAAATAGACGAACCTGGAGTGTGCGAATTGCCGCGCCCAGCGCCAATTTCCTCTCGCAGCGACTTGGCGATACCTGCTTGAGCGGTATTTGGCGCCAAGGTCTGATCGGTCAGCTGCGCAGAGCTGGTTCCCGCGCAGACAACCAACAGAAACAATCCCCACAGAATTCGTGAATGCTCACACAGATCCCCTGGAGACCTCATTCGCGATGATTGTGCCGTGATTCCTGAGTAAACAATTCTCATTACGGTTTCATGTGCTCGTCTCCTTTGGTTCATGTGAGGCTCTTTGGGATTGCAGGTTGATGATTGTTTTTCCTTTACAAAGAGATTCCGGAGCGCGTGCTGCACGGAATTTGAAAAATTCCATGGGCGTGTTCGTGGCGGCAATGACACAGCTCTACAGCTTATTGATTATTCAGAGCGGTTTTTAGCGCCGCTCGGCTTGTCTGAATCTGGGCGTCTATCTTTAAATTTGGGCGGCCTGCTCTTTGAGCTGCGTCGTGAGCACTTCCATTTTCTTCTGCTGCTGGCCGATGGATGACCGACTTGATTGCCGGCATCAGCGCCCAACGCTATTTTGTCGTTGCCCGTGGTGTTCCCAAACAAGGGCATTACCGCCGAGGTCGATGTTGCTCGTGCCGGTCGAGACGCAAACCGCCAACTACTGGCTAGTGTAATGGGTCAAGGTAGGGTGTATCTGGGTCACTCACATTAAAGATCACCAGCCGCAATGAATCGGTGCTACTGCGGTTGTAACCTGTCATTTTTACGTGCGGCGGCATTATCATCGCCTGACCAGCTTTAACCGTGACTGGATCGCGCCCTTCCATCTCCAAGGTGAATGCGCCTTCCAGGACATACAGGAAAGCGGTGTGTATGAAACATAGTCTTATCACGTGGTTTGAAGCTCGCCGTAAGAACCCGCACTTCCTGCTTCTCGGCCTTGGGCATGCCTTGGATAATCTCACTCAGGAGTAACTGGGGCTTTATTGTTCCCTGTTCGTCGGCCATTGCGATTAAACTAAGCAGCGAAAACGCGAACCCGAAAGAGAAGCTCCTCCACTTATTCATCTATGATTTCCTTAATCACTCGATGATTGCTTGTCGTGGTTTGTATTGCAAGCCGTGCCTGCGAACGCGATCCGCACCTCGCTGCCCATCACTACGGTTGATTTGCGAGCTGCCGAGGCGGCCCGTTCGTCCTCAGCGTCGCCGGT
>CAVSMG010000006.1:0-305538 GCA_963728955.1 uncultured Verrucomicrobiae bacterium | reverse complement strand
GTGTTATTAGCGGAATCCGTGGTTAGTTTTGTTTCGGTGCCGATATCCACCCTGGCGTCTACGGGCGCGGCGCCGGCGTCGGGCGAGGCCGCGCTGTCGGCCTGGGTCTCGCAGTAGGTGTCGCCGTCGGCGTCGGAGGAGGCTGCGTCGCGGTCGGTGTTGCCGTCGCAGTTGCAGTGGCAGTCGCCGTAGTCGTTGCTGTTGGGGTTGGGGTCGGCGTAGGAGTTGGTGTTGGCGTGCCTGTTGGTGTAGCCGCGCAATATCGCCCGCCGGTGTTGAAATAGACGCCGCTGGGGAAACTAACTCCGCCCCAGACGATCATTTCGGTGTCGGCCCACACTGCGGTGTGAGAGAATCGGGCAGCGGGCGCGTTGGTGGTGCTGGTAGCTGTCCAACTGTCGGTGCCGGGATTGTATCGCCCGCCGGTGTTAAAATTGCTGTTGTCGTCAGTTCCGCCCCAGACGATCATTTCGGTGTCGGTCCACACTGCCGTGTGAGAGTCTCGCCCATCCGGCGCGCCGGTGGTGCTGGTAGCTGTCCAACTGTCGGTGCCGGGATTGTATCGCCCGCCGGTGTTCAAATCGCTGACGCCATCGGGGGTTCCGCCCCAGACGATCATTTCGCTCCCAGCCCAGACTGCCGTGTGACCAACCCGGGCCTCGGGCGCGCTGGTGGTGCTGGTAGCTATCCAACTGTCGGTGCCGGGATTGTATCGCCCGCCAGTGTTTAGGAAGCTGCTGTTGGTGCCTCCGCCCCAGACGATCATTTCGCTGCCGGTCCACACTGCCGTGTGGCCGGCTCTGGCCTCGGGCGCGCTGGTGGTGCTGGTAGCTGCTGTCCAACTGTCGGTGCCGGGATTGTATCGCCCGCCGGTGTTCAAAAGTAGGCCATTCTCATCCACACCACCCCAGACAATCATTTCAGTGTCTGTCCAAATAGCGGTATGACCGTCTCGACCCGTAGGCGCGTTGGCGGTGCTAGTCTCTGTCCAACTGTCGGTGCTGGGATTGTATCGCCCGCCGATGTCAAAATTGCCGCTGAAGTCAGTTCCGCCCCAGACGATCATTTCGCTGCCGGTCCACACTGCCGTGTGAGAGATTCGGGCAGCCGGCGCGTTGGTGGTGCTGGTGGCTGTCCAACTGTCGGTGCTGGGATTGTATCGCCCGCCGGTGTTCAAAAGTAGGCCATTCTCATCCACCCCGCCCCAGACGATCATTTCGCTGCCGGTCCACACTACCGTGTGAAGGTATCGGCCATCCGGCGCGCTGGTGGTGCTGGTAGCTGTCCACGTATCGTCCGTGCAGCCACCCGAGGGACTGGCTATCACCGGAAGTGCGTAGTTCGCGCTTATCGCCGCCATGGTCACCGGCACTTGCGTTTCGGCTTTAGCCAGCCATGATCGCAACGGTTCTTTCAGCCACGCAATCGTGGCCAGTTTCAATCGGTCTTTGCCCTTCTTCATTACCGCCACGGCGTAGTAATGCCCCTCATCCTCTCGCAGTGGGCTCAATACGCCGGTCTTAATTTGCGCTATGGCATCTGGTCGAGCAGTACCAACGTGGGCATCCGTTTGTTGTAGGGCAGCCGCTCCGGCTGCCAATCCTGCGTTAGGCAAGCGAGGCGCTTGCCCTACAATTTCTTGGCTGTCAAAGTACGTCGCGAGCTTTTCGACGTTCTCTCGCCATTCGCTGCTGCTCATCGTCACAGCTTCGGCGGTCTTTGTGTCGGCTGGAGCAGAATCGTCCTTAGCAGCGTCGCTTTTGATCCACTCCATTTCGGTGTACATGCCGCTGGTCTGCTTCATCTCCCTCACACTTCGGTGCGTTCGCAGCTCGGCTTCAACGCGCCCCTTCAGCTCGCCGTGAAATCTCTGGTCGCGGGCGTAAAGCTCGGTCAGTAAACGTTCCACCAGGACAGGTCTGGCCAGACACTCAGCGATCACGAACGAATCGTTGCCCAGCGCGGCAAAGATTTCGCGCAGCACTCCGGGTTGTTTGGTGTGACTGGCGATGCGCTCCATCTCGGCTTGGAGTTGGTCAGGTGTGATCGGCCTTTGCCAGTAATCTTCCAGCGCCTGCGAGTTGCGCAGATAATCTTCGACCTTCTTCTCAATCGCTTCCTGCGGCATTACTCTGTCGAGTGGCGGTTTGGGTGCGGAATTCTCTTTGGGCCAGATGCGATGGCGCCAATAGACGTCCTCGATCGCCCGCTGATATGCGACGCGATCCGCAAACGTTAGCGTTTGCTCCCTTCGGATCGCAGACGCTGCCGCGGACGATACGCTATCGTGTGCATTCACGCCGAGGCCGACGTTATTCTGCCTGGCTGGAACCTTCGGAGGGCGGTTAGGTAGATTGATCGCTGACGAGAGGGCGACAATCACGCACGAAACAAGCAGCATGGCTACGCTGCTGCGGAGAATGTAAGCGCTAATTTTGCTTTTTGTTGTCATAGATTCATCAAGCCTCGAGGTTAAGTCCCTAACATTACGTTGATGCGCCCATCATTTGCTCCTGTGCCGCTTTCCGAGTCCAGCAGACTTCCCAGGTTGGCCAGGGCGGTCCCCACTGGCAGGTTCAGGCCGGAGGCGATTTCGGCGCATTCCCCGACCGCGTAAGCGAGCTGCGCAAGCCCAAAGCAGCTCATGAGCGCCGCGATCGCCCAAAGGCTCACAGCACCTGGCCAGGGTTTTTTGTTAATGTTTGGTTTGTTCATTTGTTCAATTTCTTTCTGTTTTGGCCTTCTATGGCTCTTCATCGTGAGGAGTCATTTCCGGCCGTTCACTTATGTACTGCGTAAAATTTTGCAGTCCGTTATGCGGGAAGTTGGCTTCGCGCGCGCGTGCGAGGATAACGGCAAAAGCGCAGCGAACCGCGAGAGCATCGTCTTGCCGAGGTAGCGCTTCCCCTATCAACGGGAACAAGCGCTACGCTCGGCGACGGTTTGGCAGAGGCCTGCCAACGCTCACTGTCCTCTTACGACGACGTGGCCCCTGATGGTGCCGCTGCTCTCGCCGGTCGCAAGATTCACGCATCGGTCGGTGGTGAGGCTGCCCCGGGCGCCAGCGTACCGGCCCGTTCCGCCAACAATGGTCCCCCTTGATACAGTGTGAAGATCGCCGGTGGCGCAGGAATCAGGATTACCAAGATTCCCCAATTCCCACGTTAAAATGCTGTCACCGTTAGCGGCGTCTCCCACTATCAAACGACTTCCCCCGGTGTTGCCAGGTGGCGTACCCAGGAAAGCCAAGTCCACTGGGACCGAAATAAACTGTGTGAATGGACCAAGCTGCGTGTCGGTTGACGTGACGCTCCCATTAACATAAAACCCTTCCGCTGGATCGGGAAAAGGCGTGTCAATTTCGCTCCCTGCGACAGTACCATTAATGGGTATCACTGCCGCTCCCACCGCGGAGCTGATGAGCGCCACGATCAGGAATATTGCCGTCATTAAGCTGATTCTTTTGATGTTATTCATTGTTTGATTTCCTTTGTTGTTTTGGCCTTCTTTGATTTTTCGTTATTGAGTTATCATTTCTGGCTGTTCACTGAAGTACTGCGTAAAATTTTTGGATCCCTTACGCGGGAAATGGCTCCGCCGCGTTAAATCGTTGATCCGTTGAAGCGTTAAAGTGGAGAGACCGCTGATTCGCGGATGGGGCGGATGGGGAACAAACGAAACAGAACGAAAATGAAGCGAACGAAGGGCGGGGCAGTGCTTCTTGACGCTACCCATAAATATGGGCGATGGTTACTCGTGAAAACGACCTTCGAAATTCCAGAGCCACTCTTTCGCAGAGTAAAAGCTGCAGCTGCGCGGCAGGGGCACACGCTCAAGCAGCTTGTGCAAGAGGCGTTATCGGAGAAAATCGCGCGACTGGACGGCACCAGTAGACAGCAAAAGCCGTGGATGGTATTGGCTGGTGGATTGAAGCATCTCCATCGTGAAAACCGGCGAATCGAGCGCGTGATCGAGGCGGAGTTCGAGCACATCGAACCTGAAGACCGGCAATGATTCTCGATACCAACGCGCTCTCCGCGTTTGCGGACGGCGTATCGACAGTTGTTCAACAGATCGCCACTGCTGACGAGCTTCACGTTCCGGCAATCGTGCTGGGAGAGTACCGCTTTGGAATCGCGACCTCCCGGCGTCGACAGGAGTATGAACGGTGGCTGGTGCGTGGCCGTTCATTTTGGAACGTTCTGCCCGTTGTCGAAGAAACGGCTGCGCACTACGCATCAATTCGGCAGCAACTGAAGAACGCCGGCGCACCCTTGCCTGCCAACGACGTCTGGATCGCTGCGTTGGCGCGGCAGCACCATCTGCCAGTTCTAACCAGTGATACCCATTTTGACGTCGTCTCAGGCCTTACTCGACTCTCGTGGTCGTAGCGGATCACCTTACAGGACCATGCCCTGCACGTGATGTTCCTTTTCGCGCCGCGTCCCCGTTCGACTTCGCTCAGGGCAAGCTTGGTCACGCCCTGCCAATCCCTGTTATCAGTGCAATTCGTGGTAGTTCGTGGGCAGAGATCAACAAGCGGGACGCATGTGCTACTTTGGCGCAAGCGATGCGACGATTTTTTCGAAGCACGGCTTGCCACGCAGCGGATACTCCCTGATTTAGGAATTCAAGTAAGCCGACTAGCTAGAATCTTTTCTTTAGCTGGACGTAACCAGAACCGGCCTTTGATCGTGGCAAGCGATTCATCGTAGCCGTTCTCCACCCCGCCGCCCACAAATGGCGGGTCTTCGTCGAACACGTTCTGCATTCCAAGTGTGATGGTGGTGTTGTTAAGCCACCATCTCCAGTGCTGCTGCCGTATTCGGCTGTGGAAACGGGTAGGACGTTTTTCTCTTTGCTGTCCTTCGTCTTGGAATTTTTACCGCCATCCTTTGCCAAACCAGGCACGAGAGCCGAAGCAGGCGGCGGCAGGTTGAACGTACAAGACGCGATCAGATCTAACGTAATCCACTCCCGCACTTTCCGCGCGCGCCAAGGCAAAGGCCCACTTCTCGGCGTTTGCGGCTTGGGAGGTTCGAAGGAACCGAATGCACTTGTAAGACCGACATTGTCATCTTCGTATTGGCCGGTGTAGTGAATTACTGTGCCAACATCCACACCCTGCACCCACGTATCAGCCGGGCCGTCGTAGAACAGACTGAAATTAGCCCGATTCCATGGCAGCGAGCCGGTCAGCGTAAATCCAAATGGTATGACTTCACCGGCGATACCAAACCGTTTTGTGTCAGGGGAAATCTGAAGCTCAGCCCGTGATAGCCACGTGCCATTGACCGTTGCGGTCAGCCTGCCAAAATCGCCGTGACCAAACATTGACGAGTCCAGAATGTAGACCGCTTCGTAGTCAAGACCTTCAAAGATCGCACCTGTAAGATTTTCGTTGGGATCAATGACCAGAAAGATTAGCCCAGGCACCTGCCTGCCGTTGATTATTCTAGGAGGACCCCGGAAAATCAGCCCTGGAATATCATTCTGAACAATGAATTGCGTGCCGAGCAAGGACGCGATGGACCGCATATCAATATGCCACCAATCCGCACTGAGCGTCAGGCCCTTGATCCATTTCGGGCTGTAAACGGCACCATAAGACCATTCATAGGCCACCTCCGGCTGTAGGTTGGGATTTCCTATAACGCGAACCTCGAACAGATTGGGCTCCTTTGTGAATGGATCGAAAGTCCCACTAAAGTCTTGCGTGGAGGCGGGTGAAATCTCCGATAGAGCCGGAGCATGAAAGGCTTCGGCATAGCTGCCACGCAAGGTGAGGGCCCCGATATATTTGGGATCGAGCGGCTGCCAGCGAACCGAGACCTTTGGCTTCTGCGCGTTATACTGGCTGTGGGCCGCCGGCTGAAATGGGAAGGCTCCAGAAGGTAGAACTGCAGAGGTGTTCTGGCTGTACCATTCCTCGCGCTCGGCAAAATCCACTTCGAAGCTGTAGAATCCGGGGAAGTTCCAGGTCGGACTGGTGAAAGGCACCCGCACTTCCTGGTAGATTGACCAAACATCCCGGTTTACCCGTGCGCTTCCTCCATCCGCTGAGCCAATGCTTTGAAATGTTGTGTTAAGCGAGTCGCGATCACGCGTCCACCTCGGCGCGTCATACTCACCGCCAATAGCAAAGGAGATCGGCCCGGCGGGAAGCTTGAACAGGTCGCCGTTAACAGTGGCATAACTAATAGGCAACTCATACTCGCCCGAGTTATGCAGAGTGACGTAAACTCTTTGCCTCGCCGCCTTGGTGTTGTGGGCATTGAAATTCAGGAACGGATCAAATGCGGTAGCTGGGTTGGTATCCAAAAGTGCTTCCCGCAATCCCGGCTGGCTGGCTTCGCCAACGGCCAAGTCCTGCCCATCATTCCGGGAATACCGAAAACCGAGCTCCCAGTTCCACGTCTTGAAATAGTCGCCGAATTCTCCCATTTCGCCACGCAGCCCCACGTCGAACAGCGAATCTTGGTAGGTGATCTTTTCATGTCTGGGACCGGTGTCGTTAATTCCGCGAAAGGAAACCCCGGTAGTCATCGGGATCGGCGTTCCGTTAATAACCAGAGTCGTGTCTCCGACGGTGAACGGATTGAACGGATTCTGGATTGGCACACTGATGCCGTTGGGACTAAAGCCGATGTTACTACCTGGGATCTTAAAGGGGTCGGGCGAAAACGGCACCGGTGCCAGCGACGTATCGAAAAATGAGCGGACATATTTAAAGTCGCCAAACACCGTCAAGTATTTGTCACACAGATCGCGGGTGAAGGAACCATAGAAGGCTTGGCGATCAGCCGTAGGAAGCGCAGGCGTAACAGCGGCAAAGTTATAGAAGAAGTAGTCGCCTCCTCCTCTATATTTGGTGCCGAACTGTGGAAAGAAAAAGGCCGCCTTCGGCCCGATGACACCCGGGGCACCTGGATATGCGTTGGGATTGACGAAGCCCGGCGTCCCCGGCGGGATTCCCAAGAAAGGACCATAAAACGGAAAATAGGGTTTCTTATAAAATGGCGAACTCGCCGCATTTGGTGCTGAGTGGGGAAGGGGCGTGTTCACGCCGGGCTGCGGAAGACCGCCTGGGCCGAAAAACATCCTTGGGATTAACCGGAATTCTGGGAACCCTGCAACGCGGCCAGGGAAATTGACGCTGCGAAAATCGAATCCTCCCCAAGGGATTTGAAAGGCGTTACTGGACAAGTCCCGATCGGTGCTGAAGAGGCCGCCGGTACGCTCCCAGAAATCGGCAATGACCACAATCTCGGTCTTGTCATCTCCCGTGCCGGCCTTGATCCATGCCTCCCACTCGCCCATGTCATTAGACGCTCCCAAGTTTGTGTTCCCGTAACTTCCCCCGATCTCCAAGCCACGGAATTTGTGTAACAAAAAGAAGTTAACCACGCCAGTGATCGCATCGGACCCATACACAGCCGAAGCGCCATCCTTCAAGATGTCGATGTGATCAATCATCGGAAACGGAATCAGGTTAATGTCCGCACCTCCGCTGAAGCCGACGGCGTTCAACGAACCAAAGGCAACACGTTTTCCGTCGACGAGCACGAGGGTTTCTTTGGACAACAACCCGCGCAGGTTGAATTGCACGGTACCGTCCCCGCCATTGGCGATGTTCAGGTTGACCGTTGCGCCCGACTGTTGCGGCAGAAAAGTTGTCAGGTCCGTTGCATTACGAATGCCGAGTTTTTCGATATCTGCCGGGCGATAAGTATCCACGGGATTAGGGCCGGTCTCTTCTGCCGTGGGAATGTTCGAGCCAGTAACGATGACACGCTCCACTTCGGCAACCGCGCCCGTTGTCACTTGCGTCGGTACAATCGCTTGAGCGGAAACCTTTGGAGCGATCAACAGAGTAACGCCAACAGCAGCGGCAAAGGCGGTTTGAGGTATTGCCGAGGGTATCGCGTCAATTTTCATTGACAGTTGTTGTCTTTAGACGCGAAGCCTGCTCTAGCGAACTGACGATAGGCAAGCCAAATCGGTTTCTGATCGCGTGAAGCGCGGCGCTGAGTTACCCAGATAAAGCGGGCGCTATTTGGAAACTGTTTCTTTAGGCGCTAAGGAGTCTACGATTTTTTCAAACCGCGGATCGCCGCGCAAGGGATCCCACAATGGGCTCAAGCGCAGGTCGCCATAGCTTGGACCGCCTGGGGTTCTGGCAGCCACATCAAGGTGCTCAAGCGCCAGCTCACGTTCGCCCGCCCACGCACAGGTCATTAGAAAGTATCTTTTCACAAATCTCTCAATCCCTGAGTCTTTAAGGATCGGCAGCATTTCGATCGCGCGCCGGCCTTCGCTCAGCGCCTCTTCTTTTTTTCCCAAGAGTGCATCGATGAGCGCAAGACGGGAAAGCAGCTCCACATCATCAGGGTTGCGTATTTCTTCCTTCTGTTCTGCGCGCGCCCTTGCCAAGGCCGGGTGCGCCGAAGTTTCATCTCCTTTCAAACGAGCGACTACGCCCATCCAAAAGTCACGGCCAAAATCCGGATACAACCCTTCGACATAATTCTTCTGGGAAAGCGCCGTCGCAAGGGCAACAGCGGTGTCCAAGTCGCGATCGAACAAAGCAAGGGTGAAGCGCTGGCCCGTCACAAACAGATCTTTTGCTGAGGCAGGGTCTTCAGCGAGGATCTTTTCAATTGCGGCCCGAACAGGTCCTGTGTCCGCGCGCCGGTCTACTTCCATGAAAGCGCGAAAAATCCGCGCCTGCTTACTGTCTGGAGTAAGGGCGAGGATACGGTCCATAATTCTAGCGTATTGTTCATAGTCGTGCAGGTACAAAATGTAGGTCGCTCCGAGGTCAATGAGGTAACGCAGATTTCGAGGATCGAGGTCGCATGCGCGCTCAAGATTGTGTGTGGCGTCAGCCCAGCGACCCTGACGGCGGTCAATCTTTCCAGCGAACTCGTAAACTCGCGGATTATTCGGTAAACTCTGTTGAGCAAGAGCAAGTTCGGCGCGGGCGCGGTCATAATCCGAATAGCCCCAAAAAAGGTGCCACGCCAACGCCAAGTGCGCTTCCCCCGAATCCGGCCTCAACCGAAATGCAGAATCGATGGCCGACTTTGCTAGAGCCAAACGACCGGGAGTACTGATCTCGTCCTGGTAAGCCAAATCGTGCACAAAGGCTAGCCGACAATAGGCGAGAAAGAAATTAGGATCACGAGCAACTGCCTTATTCAGCAGATCGACAGCCTCGGAAAGCCTCTTCTCTTGAACATCAACCGCAAAAGTCACTCCGACGTTGTAAATCAGGGAGAGAGCTCGGGCATAAAATTCATAGGCGACCAGGTCCTGAGTCGGTTTTTCTTCAACAGACGCCTTCTCACTAGCAGACAGCTTGGCGCGAAGACGCTCGGCAACTTTTTGCGCTATCTCCGCTTGGACTGCGAATAAATCATTTAAGCCGCGGTCGTATTCTTCGGCCCAAACGTGGGTGTCGGTGCGCGTATCGATCAACTGCGCGTTCAAGTGAATCCGATCACCGCTCCTGCGTGCGCTTCCCTCCAGCACGTGAGACACGCGAAGCGCGTCGCCGATCTGGCGCACATTTCGTTTGCCGCGATATTCCATCACGCTGTTCCGGCTGATGACCTTGAGATCGCCGATTTTCGCGAGCTTGGTCAGAATATCGTCCTGCACGCCATCAGCAAAGGCAGTTTGTTCTTTTTGTTCACTCAGACTTTCAAACGGTAGAACGGCGATGCCAGTTGTTATTGGTTGCCGGATCAATTCAGTTTTCCAGACAATCCATCCCGCAGCTGACGCCAGTGCGATCAGCGACGCTGCTAGTAGCGCGCTTGTTGGATTGCGTCGCACCCATTTCTTTCCTCGCGCGAAAATTCCAGTGTGCCGCGCCTGAATCGGCTCGTGCTTTAGCCAGCGGTCTAGGTCTTCGGCCAGCGCGAGAGCCGAAGGGTAGCGGCGCGTAGGATCTTTCTCTAGACATTTGAGGCAAATCGTAGAGAGATCGCGATCTATTTTCGGATTTAAGAGGCGCGGTTGCCTCGGCTCAGTGTCCTCCAGTAACTTGATCGTTTCGTAGGTTGTTCCTCCGGCAAACGGCGGATGACTGGTGAGCAATTGATAGAGAACGGCACCGATCCCATAAACATCGGTGACACTGCTCACAGCCGCGTTGTTTCCCACCGCTTGTTCTGGCGCCATGTAACTGGGCGTGCCAAGCACGTCTAGCGTGTGCGTGACACTGCTTTCAGATTCGACTAATCGGGCAAGGCCAAAATCGGTCAGGTGAGGCTCGCCTTTTGCATCCAGCAGAATGTTTCCGGGCTTGATGTCCCGATGAAGAATTCCATGCTCGTGCGCGTAATGGACCGTGCGTGCCACCTTCGCGATGAGTTCTACCGCGCGCCGAATCGGTATCGGCTCGCGCCTGGTGACTTCGTCGAGTTGTCCGCCTTCGACGAACTTCATGCTGAAGTAGCACGAGCCATCACGCTCACCGACTTCGTAGATGGGAACGATGCTCGGATGATCGAGGCTGGCCGCAGCTTCGGCTTCACGGCGAAAGCGCTTCAAGTGCGCTTTGCTCGCCCACTGGCCAAGGCTAATGACTTTTAAGGCAACTGTGCGATTGAGGCTTTTCTGCCGGGCGCGAAACACCACACCTTGACCGCCGCGTCCGATTTCTTCCAGCAACTCATAATCGCCTAACTCTCCCAACATGGTTGCGGCGCGCACTGCCTCTTTTACGCTCGAAGTAGCCTTCGCATTGTCGCGTGAAGGCTCGTCCGGGCGGCCGGGGTCGTCGGCCCCGGCTACAGGGTCCGGAAAATTCCGAGCGCCGTTTCCAGCACGCACGCGGTGCAAAGCCCTCTCGGCGCGTCAGAAAAGATTTTCGCGCCGCATTTGCGGCACACTCTGATTACTCTGATCATTGCCCGAGAGTCGGCGTGTGTCCCCATTTTGTACTGCGTAAAATCCTGTCGGGCCTTATGCGCGAATCACAGCAATCAGATAACGCAACTCGTTTTCGATATCGCCGGGAGTCGCGACGGTATGAGCAATTTCCTCGCGCAATAACGATTGATAGCTTTGCCGAAATCGATGAAAGGCCTGCGAGACGGCGTTTTCGGTCATCCCGAGTTGCGCCGCAATATCCGCCTGCGACGGCGCGCCCGGCTCGTCTGCCAGCAATTGATTGAACGAATCGAACAACGCCGCGTTACCTCGCTTACGGTAAGTATCCTCTAATCGGCTCAATACGCGATCCAGCAACGTCGAAGCCCAACGGCGCTCGTAAATCCGCTCGGCAGTGAGCGGGTCAGCTGGTTCCATGCCGCTCCGTTCCTCGGCACACAGTTCCTCCAACGGAATGAGCTGTTGGCCTTTGCCACGTTTGATCGCCATCGCGCGCCGGTGGTCGTCGGCCAGAAAGTGCTTCAGCGCCGTGAGCAGATAAGAACGTAATCGTCCCTTCTCTTTGCGCACAGTCTGCAGATCCCGGCGCTCCAACAAAAGAACAAAAAAACCTTGCGTCAGATCCTGCGCTTCCTCCGGCCCGGCTCCTTGTCGCCGCACAAAGCTGTAAATGGGTCGCCAATAAACGCGACAAAGTTTCTCCAGCGCTTCTTGTGCCGCCGGCGATTCGCCTTGTGCCTCCAGCACCACGCTCCAGTGCGTGGTGGTAAACGCCGCCCGGCCGTGATAAGCATTTCCGCCAATCGCGCTCTGTGAAGTCACCTCACCATCAGCAGGGACCACATCGCGATTCAATCAAAAAATCGGATGGCAAGCAAGCTCCAGGCGTTCTCGGCAGTAGTATTTCTAGCATGAGGGCGGTTTTGGCTTTGCAGGGGGACTTTGGTGCAGTACGGTGGCGTTCGCCATGCGATTGCTGGTTTTGTTGCTCGCCGGTCTGGTTGCGAGTCCCGGGTTAATCCACGGAGAAATCAAAACTCCGGAGAACGCTCCCATTGAAATCACTTCGACAGGGCAAACAACGTACGAAAATGGATTGGCGACGGCGCGAGACAACGTCGCAATTCACATCGGCGATACGGACATCTACGCCGACTACGCACAGTATAATTCCGCCACGCACGAAATTGAACTTCGGGGCAACGTCCGAATTTATCGAGATACCAGCCTCTACACTGCTGACAGCGGAGTCTACAACACCGAGACAAAAAAGATTCGGGCGAACATGGGACGAACGGAATCACAACCGTATTTTCTGGCCGGTAACGACGTTACCTCCATCGAGGGGGATAACGCTTATCTCATCCGAGGCGGCACGTTCACGACGCACGATTCGGCGAACCCGGATTTCCGTTTGCACGCCCGAAAAATTCGTGTTTACGAACACGATCGAGTGATTTTTCTGAACGTGACCGCATACGTGGGGAAGGTACCGGTCTTTTGGTGGCCGTATCTGTACCAGTCCCTCGATAACGCGTTCAGTTTTTCCATCTCGCCGGGATACTACAGCACGTGGGGACCATCGCTTCTGACCCAAGTGACATTCCCGATTACCGATAACATCCAAGGCCGGCTCCGGCTGGATTACTTTGGTCGCCGGGGGCCGGCGATCGGTTTTGAGCCGACTATCGAATACGGTAAAGACCAAAGCAGCGTAGCCAGGCTAAAGAGTTTTTACATTAACGACCAAAACCCGGACATCAATCAAACGAACATACCGCGGATGGGTGTGCCTGAGTCGCGATACCTGGTCAGTCTACAAGACCGGACGAGCTTCACCGATTCCATTTACGGACTCGCCAATATCACCAAGATGAGTGACCAATACGTGATGCAGGACTTTTTTCAGGGAGAGTACCGGATTGATCCGGTTCCAGACAATGTCATCGCAGTGGCAAAGACGAATCCGGTGTTCACTCTCACCGGTATCGAGCGGTTTCAGGCAAATGACTTCTTTACTACCACGGAACGTCAGCCGGAAGTGGTGCTGGACATCAAACGACACGGACTCTTTGGCGGACCGATATTTTACGAAGGTGAAACTGGCTTTGCCAATTTGCGGCTACAATTCCCGGAGGATTCGGGGTTGAAGAATTATGGCACGGACCGTTTCGATACCTTCCATGAATTAATTTATCCCAATACGTATTTTGGCTGGCTGTCGATCGTTCCGCGGGTGGGATATCGCGGCACGTACTACGGCAAGACCTGGGACCTCGGATCAACAGTATTTGTGCCGCCGTCGAATCCACTGGTCCCCAATTTCATTCTGCCGCCCCCAACAACGGCAAACCCCATCAAATTCGATGGCGATACTTTTCGGAGTGTCTTCGATACGGGCGCGGAAGCTTCGTTCAAGATTTCCCGTGCATGGGAGAACGTCCAAAGCCGCGCATTCGGGTTAGACGGACTGATGCACGTGATCCAGCCGTTTACCGACTTTTCTTACGTGAAAGAAGACGGACCTAATCCACTCTCGGTTTTGCAGTTCGATCGGTTTGAACCGTCAACGCAGCTTCGGGCAATCGATTTTCCACAGTTCACTCCAATCGATTCGATCGCTGATTGGACGGTGTGGCGGCTCGGCGTCCGTAACCGGTTGGAAACCCGACGCGACGATTCAACAATGACCTGGCTCGAACTGGATACGTTTGTGGATGTGAATTTCGAGAATCCTTACGACCGAACGGACTACTCAAACTTGTTTAACAACCTCCGCTTCAACCCGCTGCCATGGATGTCCTTTTCCGTAAACTCTCAAGTCCCCGCTTTTGCGAAGGGTTTTACGGAAGTCGACACTGTTGCTAGTGTTCAACCGCTGGCAAATTTGCAGCTGAACATCGGACATCGCTATTTGAATGGGAACCCGTTCTTCCAGGATAGCAGCCTGTTTCTTTTCGGCGGCTACTTCCGCGTTAACGACAACTGGGGTGTGGCGGTTCAGGAGCAGTATGAAGGCGTGACCGATACTCTCCAGGAGCAGCGTTATGCGATCTACCGGGATCTGACGAGCTGGGTCGCTTCGTTCGGTGGAGTAATACGCGATAATTCGGGAGTGAAGGAATACGGTCTCCTCTTCACCGTGACCCTTAAGGCGTTCCCGAAGTTTGGCTTCGATTTTAACTTCGACCCCACTTCGCAAGGCGACTGATCTAAAATGCGGCAATAACGTCGGGTATCGGCGACCGAAATTCCGCCACTTGTGCTGCGGCTCATTCGCCCGCACCATTCTTGCTTCATGGACATATCAATTATTGGCTCCGGATACGTCGGCCTGGTGACGGGCGCCTGTTTCGCCGATGTCGGCCATCATGTCATTTGCGTTGATAACGACGCCGACAAGGTCAAACAGCTCCAAGCCGGTGAAGTACCGATTTACGAACCAGGACTCGACGAAATAATTCACCGCAACGTCTCGGCGCGCCGACTGCATTTCACCGGCAAAATCCAGGAAGCGGTTGAGAATTCACAGGTTATCTTCATCGCTGTGCCGACCCCGCCGCTGCCGGATGGCGATGTCGATCTCAGTTTTGTGGAGAAAGTCGCGCGAAAAATCGCAGGCATGTTGACCGATTATCGCGTCATCGTTGACAAAAGCACCGTGCCCGTGAAAACGGGAGAAAAAGTGGCGCAATCCATCAAGAGGTATAACCGGCACGGGGCAAAATTCGACGTGGTTAGCAATCCAGAATTTTTGCGCGAAGGCTGTGCAGTAGCTGACCTGATGCGCCCGGATCGGATCGTGATCGGAGCGCAAAGCGAGCGCGCAATCGATTTGATGAAGAAAGTGTATGAGCCGTTTATGGCACCGATCCTGGTGACAGACATTAAGAGCGCAGAGCTGATCAAACATTGCGCTAACTCGTTTTTAGCGCTGAAAATTTCATACATGAACGCAGTGTCGACGATTTGCGAAGCGAGCGGCGCCGATGTCGAAAGGGTGGCGGACGGAATAGGGATGGATCACCGTATCGGTCGGGATTTTCTGAACGCTGGAATCGGATACGGTGGCTCCTGTTTCCCAAAGGACATTGCTGCGTTCATCGCAATCAGCGAGCAACTCGGAACTCCCTTTAATCTACTCAAGGAAGTGCAACGGATAAACGAAGGTCAGAAGGCCCGTTTTCTGAAGACTATTCGCGAGACGCTCTGGGTATTGCGCGAAAAACGGATTGCGGTTTGGGGCCTTACCTTCAAGCCTGATACCGACGATGTACGCTCGTCGGTTGCAATCGAGTTGGTGGAATCACTTCTGCGCGAAGGGGCGGATGTTGTCGCGTACGATCCAAAAGGGATGCACAAAGCTCGCGCCATCAAAGCAATTGCGGACGCAGAATTCGCCTCATCTGCGATCGAAGCAATCACGGATACCGAAGCGCTGGTCATCGCCACGGACTGGAACGAATTTGCGAATGTGGACCTCACCGTGTTGAAAGAAAAAATGCGGACTCCGATCGTCTTCGACGGACGAAATCTGCTGAATCCTGAAACGATGCGACAATTCGGGTTCCACTATTATTCGATCGGACGCGCGAGTGTGACGCCACAGTAAAGGTAATATGGCTCAGTGCTCTGCTCGCCAAACGGCTCTGGCGGGCTTGAGCCTGTGGCGAAAAGACAACCTCTTCGCGGATTCAATTATTTCGAGCCTTCTTCGCGAGGCGGAGCTGACGCGTTCGGATCGCGCGTTTGCATTGGAACTGTTTTATGGCGTTCTGCGCAATCTGAGCTTGCTCGATTTTTGGATCGGCTGCCTGCGGCTCTCGCGCGTCGAGAGGGATGTCCGGGACCTTGTGCGACTCGGGTTGTACCAACTTTTTCTGCTCAAAACGCCCGAGCACGCAGCGGTTCATGAGACAGTGGAGCTCGCGCCGCAAAAACAGCGACCGGTTATTAACGGCGTGCTACGCGCCGCGACGCGACATCGAAGCGAGTTGGTCGCACGAGCCAATCAGCAGCCACTGTTTGTTCGAACGTCTCACCCGCAATTTCTAGTCGAACGCTGGCAGCAGCATTTTGGCGACGAGCACGCCAAAGCGCTCTGCAATTGGAACAACCGCCCTGCCTCGATCTATGGCAGGATTAATCGAATAAGAATCGATCCGAAGGCCTTCCTACGGCTGTACGCGGACTCACGCCCGCTGCCGGACAATCCCGATTTTGTAGAGCTCAACGCTTTGCCAGTGGCGGCTCTCGAGTCAGGTCATTGCTACATTCAGGATCCGAGCACATTGCTCGCCTGTCAGCTTCTGGCTCCGAAACCAGAGGAAAAAATCCTCGACGCGTGCGCGGCACCGGGCGGCAAAACGAGCTATCTGGCTCAGTTAATGCAGAACCGGGGAACGCTCATTGCCTGCGACCGCGCCCCTAAGCGACTTCAGATCCTGAAAGATAATCTCTTACGGCTCGGCGCGACTATTGTCCGTCCAATCCGTCACGATTGGACGAGGGATAATCTTCCAAAAGAAATTGCATCGATCGCGCCATTCGATCGGGTCCTCGTCGATGCGCCCTGCACGAATACGGGAGTGATACGCCGCCGGGTTGATGTGCGATGGCGGTTGCGACCGGAAGATTTCAGCAAAATGCCGAACGAGCAATTCATCATCACGCGCGCTGTGCTGCCCTTGATTAAACCCGGTGGCATTCTGGTTTACAGCACATGCAGTCTGGAGTGGGAAGAAAACGAAATAGTCGTTGACCGTCTGGTTGCGGAAATGCAGGGCCTACGCTCTGATACGGAAAGAGATTCGCTGCCTTTTCGGGACGGTTTTGATGGTGCCTTCGCTGCAAAACTCACTGTTGCGCCACTCTCGGAGCAACGTGTCTAGGTTTTATCAGAAGTAGGGCGTCAAGTTTCCACACGAAACCCGCTACAGTTGCATCGCGCGCGACTGGTGGAATGATAAACGACTATGCACGACGAGCGATTCGATAAACTCGCAAAACTCCTGGTAGAATATTCCATTCGCCTCAAGCGAAACGAAACCGTCCTGATCGAAGGATTCGATATTCCCGATGAGATGATCGTGGCCCTGGTGTGCGCAGTGCGAAACACGGGAGGCATTCCGTTTGCGCAGGTTTATAGCACCCGTGTGAACCGCGCACTCGCGCTCGAAGCCTCGGATCGACAGCTCAACCTCATGGCGAGCCATGAACTGGCGCGTATGAAGAAGATGAACGCATATATCGCGGTGCGCGGCAGCCACAACATAACGGAATTATCGGATGTGCCTGCGGATAAGATGCAATTGATCGGCAGAAAAATGCGCCCGGTGCAGAACCAACGCGTCAAAAGGACCAAGTGGGTGGTCCTACGCTGGCCGACGCCGTCGATGGCACAACTTGCGGGAATGAGCACAGAAGCGTTCGAAGATTTCTATTTCGACGTATGCACACTCGATTATCGCAAACTGTTGCCCGGGATGAGGGCGCTCAAAGGATTGATGGAAAAAACGGACCGCGTCGAGATCAAGGGTCCCGGCACCGATCTGAGTTTCAGCATCAAGGCAATTCCAGCCGTGATCTGCGGCGGGGATCGCAACATTCCCGATGGCGAAGTTTTCACCAGCCCGGTCAAAGATTCCGTAGAAGGTCAGATCACGTTTAACGCGCCAAGTATTTATCAAGGCACGGCCTTCGACGGGGTCTGGTTTGAATTCAAGCGAGGGAAGATTGTCGATGCCAAGAGCAACGAGACAAAAAAACTGAACAAAATTCTCGATTCAGATCCCGGCGCGCGCTACATCGGCGAATTTTCGCTGGGCTTTAACCCGCGGGTGCTTCAGCCGATGCGCGATATCTTGTTCGATGAAAAAATCGCCGGGTCATTCCATTTCACTCCGGGACAAGCTTACGAGGAAGCCGATAATGGAAACCGAAGCCAGGTTCACTGGGATATGGTCAGTATCCAGCGTCCCGATTACGGCGGTGGCGAAATCTATTTCGACGGCAAATTGATCCGTAAAGACGGCAAATTTCTCCCGAACCAACTCCGCACGCTAAATTGGCGCTAATTTTTTTTGGACCACACAGGCTGGCCTGATTTTGCGCCTGCTATGCGCGCTTCGGTCCGCCAAGAAGGTTGAGTTGCAGCATCACGATCTCGCCGCCCTCGTTGAGCTCAAGATTCGCGATCTCGAACATTGGCGCGCCTTCAGCCGGACCGGGTCCGGCACCGGGCAGCTGAACGACGACCTGCTTGGAATTCGAGTTCAGGGTCACCGATCCAATTTCGAGTGATGGCGAAAACTCAAGCGTGCTGATCTGAAACGGCACTGTGATGAACACAGACGCGCGTCCCTGCGGCGAGGGCGTGAGTTGGACCGGCGCGCTCTCAGAGTTCGGTACGACCTGCAATCCCGCGACCGAAAAAGATGGCATCCCGCCCATGGCTGGCCGCTGTTGCTGCGATGGGATAACACGAACGGTACCCAGCGCGCCGGCGACCGGCTGGATTTTCACGACCTCGAATGCAACCTGCAAATTCAATGCAGATTGCGCACGCTGAGGCGAAGGTAAGCGCATTGTGACGAGCTTCGATAAGGGACGAACCTTCAAAACTCCCATTTTGAAGCTGGGCGTTAACTGCATGGCTGTTATCTCGAACGAGAAAGTAAGCTGCACAGAGGTTTGCATCCCGGCGGCAGGTACTGGCGTCGGCGGTTGCGGTTGTGGTTTTGCCATCGGCGGTGCCGGGGCTTTGCCTATCGGGGCGGGTGGAGTTTGGGTACTTTCTGGCATAATTGCAGGTGTGGTTGTTTGCGGAATGACGGGCTGGGCGGGTACAGCAGGTTCAGATTCAGACACGGATTGGATGTTCGCTTCGACTGGAGCTTCATTTTGCGCAAGAACTTCAGCCTCAACAAAAGCTTCACGTTCAGCAAAACGTTCAGACTCGGCAAAAGGCACCTCGGGTGATTGATGGTTCCCGACCGGTTCAGGTTCGAGCTGCGGCGAGGCTGCCTCAGCGGGCCACTCATATTCTGCGCCCGCAAAGACTTCCTCGGGCTGCTCAGGCGCGACCACAGCTTCTTCCGTTGGACGTTCGGAAAATTCGTGCACCTCATGAGCAGCAAACGTGGGTTCCTCTGGAGGCTCTAGAATCTCATTGTCAACGGACTGCGGCCCAGCCGCAGAGGCTTCGACAAATTCGCTGACATCGGGGGCGACATCCGGTTGAGCTTGCTGCGACACAACTGCTGGCACGGGTTCCGATGTTTGTTCGAACACCGGGCCGACCGCCTCAAAAAGTGGCTCGACCAGCGGCGCCGCTTGTTCGCGTTGCGGCTCGGGAAGCACAGCGGTCCGTGAAGGCGTCGGCTTCGAGCTTTTCAATCGATCGAAAGCGCTGCCAGCTTTCGCAGATGGCAAGGCAGTTTGTCGCAATGCCGGCTTCCACGGTTTGAGTTGCAGCGAAACCTGGCGTGGTCCCCCGGCGAAGCCGTTACCTTGAACACCACTCGTATGGGCTGGCGCTGTTCTCGACTTAAATATCGCAGTGTCCGCAGGAGGTTCTGGCCGAGACGAACCCGGAACCGTGAACTTGTAGCGGCGAAGCGCGGGCAGAATTGCCAGTGCTAATGCGACAACGGCTGCCAACAGTAATCCGCCGACAATCCACAACCTCCGACTCGAGACTCCGGCAACGTTTGATGATGAACTCGCGCGCGGTGCTGTCGCCACGCTCGTTTGTTCGGGAGGACTTGTTTGAGCTACGGTCTGTTGCTCACGTGGACTTTGATTCGATGCAGACGAAGCACTCGTGGTCTCAGCACCGGCAGCTGGCGATGCCGACGTCGATTCTCCGTTGGTCGCAGCGGATTGCGAGGCCATCTCCTCGGGCGGCGAACTCGTCTCGACGCGAGGCGCAGCCAAGCCGGTCTGGCTCGCTGTGGCTCCCGCGCTGGCAAGGTTCATCCCACTATCTGGCGCACCCGGTACGGGGACCAATGAAAGTGTTCCGCTCTGTGTATTTCCAGCGACGACTTTGTCTGGGATGGGACTCGGCTCAACGGCTGGACCACCCTCAGCCTGCGGTGCCGTGACGTTACTCGAATCAAAGGCAACCGCAGGCGCAGTTGAACCTTCAGGTCTTTGCAACCACCCGACATCATAAAAAGCATCGGCAAAAACACTGTTGAGCGCAGGCGAGTAAATCTTGTTGGATGAATTGGTCCAATCTTCGGCCTTCTGGGCATTGTTGTGCTTGTACTCCCACGCAGCCTGGGCATAATAAAGTGCCGGCGTATCGCCCGTGAACTGAAATTCCTCCATCATCGAGTGCGCCCGGCTCTCTTTGTCCTCCATCAAGAGCGTCATATAAATCTTAAATTTGATGAGCTCAGCCGCCTGATTTTTGTCGCCGCCAGGGATGCGTTTATACAACGTCTCGAAGCGGTCCCGCGCCTTTGAATACTCTTTTTTCTTAAACGGAATTTGAGCGAGATTGTACTGTGCATCGCGCAGTTTCGGATCCAGTTTGGCTGCCTTTTTGAATGCAGTTTCGGCATCATCGAATTGCCCCTGCTGCATTAGAATCTCGCCGCGCAAATTAAGCGTCGCGGGTTGATTTGGATCGGCCTTGTCCGCTTCGTCCACCAGCTTGAGCGCCGTCGCGAAATCGCGCTGACGAAACGCCTGCTGCGATTGCTCGAACTTTGAACGGGCGAACGCCTTCGTCTTTTCCGTGCGCTCGGCCGCCGTCATGAGCGGTAACGAAGCTCGCCGTTCACCCGCAGGTTTTTCCATCCAACCGACCTCGTACAATGACTCTGCGAAAAGTTTGTTCAGTTGCGGTGAGTAATTCTTTTCCGCAGCGCTAATCCAATCCTTCGCTTCCGCCTCGTTCTTCTGTTGAAGCGCCACCGCTGCCTTCACATAGTCGACAGCCGGGGTGTCAGGCGAAAGCTCCAGCTTGGCGAGAATGGAATCGACCATGTTGCTTTTGCCCTCCATCAGGTACGTGAGCAGAATTTTGTATTGGATAAGTTGCGAAGCTTCCTTTGCCAGATCGGACTGGCCCGTTGAAAGCAATTGCTCAAAGCGCTTTCTCGCCTCAGCCCAGTCTTTTTTAAGAAATGGGATCTCCGCCAGATTAAAGCGCGCATTCCAAAACTTCGGATCGATCTTTGACGCTTCAGTCAGTGCGGCTTCGGCCTGATCGTAGTTGCCCTGCCGCATTAAAATCACGCCGCGCAGATTCCTGGACGCGGCAAGGTCGGGCTGCCGTGCATCGATTGCATCGAGTTGCTTTAGCGCCTCCGGAAATTTCCCTGCATCAAATGCCCGATACGCGGTGTTGTACATGTCCTCCAATTCTGCTTTGGTAGGAGCGACATTGTCCGCAGCGAATGAGCTAAGTCCCAGCGCTGCGATCGCAGCGATCTTCCAGATTCTCATGAACCCCCGATTCAAACCCTGATTAGCATCCCTGACAAGTCGAAATTGCTTTCGGCGCGAGATTTTCAGTTGCGCCCGGAAAAAGATTTCCTCGAGCGAAGGGTGAAAGCTGCGCTCCGACGTTGAAAACGAGCGCGTAGATCTTTCAGATTAGTTCAGATTCGCCACGATCCGCAAACCTTCGAGCGTAAGGTGCCGATGAATTGCGCCGATCTCCGACAACCCCTTGGCAATAAGATCCGCGTAGCCGCCTGTCGCAACTACGATAACTTTTGTTCGCGGAAACTGTTCCGCTCTGATTTGCCTGAGAATCTCGCGAACCAATCCACGGTAACCGAACACGGCGCCGGATTGCATTGCTTCGATAGTTGATCGACCGACGGCGCGCTCTGGCTCTTTCAACGAAGGCTTGGGTAGCAGCGCCGTGCGTTGATAAAGAAACTTTGTCATCGCCTCGAGTCCCGGCGCAATTACACCGCCGACGTAGGCGCAACGCTCGGAAACCACGTCGAAAGTCACAGCTGTACCGAAGTCCACAACGATTGCCGGGCATCCGTAAAGTTCGGCGACAGCGGCAGCGTTCGCCAGCCGATCCGCGCCAATCGATCGCGGTTTGGGATAATCAATCAAGACGCCCAGTTTCAGTTTCCAATCCAACCAAAGCACCTTCGCCTTACCGTGGGCAGCCGTGGAGATCGCGGAATTTTTTGCCGGCACAACCGATGAGACGACTACCTTCTGCACTTGTCGTTGTCGAATAAATCCAGCGACCACACTGCTTGAAAGCTTGCCCGTGGCGATGCGCACAGGAGCCGACACCCGCCGTTTCGATGCAAACGCAATTTTTGCGTACGAATTACTGATGTCGATCAACAAATAATCGGAACCACGCGTCACGGCTAAGATGCAGACACCGAACGCCACGCGCCGTCAAGCGGCGTCCGATTACTTCGTTGTGTGCTTCCACTTCAGCAACAACCTGCTGGCTTGCTCCCGAGTTACCAAAGCGTACCCTCAACGACATGCGAAGACTGGTTCACCGGCCGCGTCGCCTTCGGCGTTCCCCTGCTCTGCGAAATCTCGTCCGCGAAACGCAGCTGAGCGGTCACGATTTTGTTCTGCCGCTGTTCGTAAGCGAAAAATTGGATGAGCGCCGGCCCGTAGCCACTATGCCCGGAGTCGTTCAGTTGCCGGTGAAAGAGGTTGCCGATGAAGCGAGCCGCGCTCAAGACCTGGGACTTCAAGCCATTTTGCTCTTTGGAATTCCGGAACACAAAGATGAGCAAGCCAGCGGCGCTTATGCAGAAAACGGAGTCATTCAAAAGGCGTTGCGAGCGATTAAAACAAAATGTCCTGAGTTGGTCGTGATCACCGATGTCTGCCTCTGCGAATACATGAGTCACGGCCATTGTGGCGTCACGCAAATCGACGGCGACCATTTTCATATCCTGAATGACCAGAGCGTCGAACTTTTGGTGAAAACGGCGCTCTCACACGCAGCAGCGGGCGCGGATGTTGTGGCTCCGAGCGACATGATGGATGGTCGCATCGGGGCGATTCGCGAAGCGCTCGACGCGAGCGGATTCGATCAAACTGGCATCATGAGTTATGCCGCGAAATTTGCGTCGGTGTTTTACGGGCCGTTTCGCGACGCAGCCGAAAGCCCGCCGCAGTTTGGAGATCGCCGATCGTACCAGATGGATTTTGCGAACGCAAACGAAGCGTTGCGCGAAGTAGCACTCGATATCGACGAAGGCGCGGACATTGTGATGGTCAAGCCTGCCCTGCCATATCTCGACATTCTTTGGCGCGTGCGTGCGCGCTTCGGGAAACCAACCGCCGTTTATCATGTGAGTGGCGAGTACGCCATGGTTAAAAGCGCTGTTGAGAAAGGGCTGTTCGACGAGAAAGCCGCCGTTCTCGAGATTATGACAGCGCTCAGGCGTGCCGGCGCGGACATCATCGTCACTTATTGGGCACGCGAGCTCGTCAAATGGCTGCGGGGGTAACAAGCCGCCGGCGAAACGGCACAACACGCCCGGCTAAAGCGGCTTGCATTTGTTTGGGCGCAGGCGCACGGATTCTCCGCCTGCGCGACGGAAGTGATTTTGCCGAAATGCCGTTATCGCGCGGATGTGGCAGCCTATCGACCCTGCGCGAAGAAAATTGGATCGACCGCTGTCTTTGAATGTAAGCAGGCGCTCTGCGATTTGCGGCGAGACAATTGCCACAGCGAGTCCGCACGCCGGCGGCTCAAAACGATCTGTGAACGCCGGCAACTTTTCGAAGCGCGTCTGCGCACGCATTACCCAAGTTTGCACAATGGTGATTCGCTTTTTCCCGAGTTCGATTCGGCAAACTTCAGCGCAATCGGCCACCGTGGTTATGCTCGCCTTATCCGTGAGTTGCGCGGACTGCAGAACCAGCTCTACGACTGCACGAAGTTCGAAAAGCTAACTCGCTACCGTTGCGCGAATTTCTTTTTCATTGTGTTGCCCGAACATTTGTTCCGCGAATCCGAAGTGCCCGTCGGTTGGGGGGCTCTCGTCGAATCAGGCGGCGCACTCACACTTGTGCGGAACCCAGTTTTGCAGGACGCCACAGCGGATAATCGCATTCGGCTTTTACATCGAATCGCTGTCGCGGCAACGCGAAAGTTGAATCGACAATGAGCTCTCAGGAAGTGATCTTACCGGCGCTCGGTGCCGGTTCCCCGTATAGCCGCTAAACAGGCACAAGCAGATTGTGCCCGGTCATTTCTTTTGGTTGCGACAACCCGAGCAGAAATAGAAGAGTCGGCGCGACGTCGGCGAGGATGCCATCTTCACAGCGGAACTTCGCAGCGTCTCTGGCGACATAAATAAAATGCACAAGGTAGTTGGTGTGTGCGGTATTAGGCGAGCCGTCGGGGTTGCGCATCTGCTCACAGTTGCCGTGGTCCGCAGTGATCAGCGCTTTGCCGTCAAGCTCGAGAAGTTTCGGAATAATCCGGGCACAGCACGCGTCTATCGCCTCCACTGCTTTGATCCCGGCCTCGACCACGCCGGTGTGGCCAACCATATCGGGATTAGCGAAATTCAAAATGATCAAATCGTAGTCCGCCATGCGCGCGAGTAGTTCGTCGGTGACCTCGGAAGCGCTCATCTCCGGTTGCAAATCGTACGTCGCGACTTTGGGTGAAGGAATTAATTTGCGGTCCTCGCCAGGGAACGGCTTTTCGACTCCGCCGTTAAAAAAGTAAGTTACATGCGCGTACTTTTCCGTCTCAGCGATGCGCAATTGCCGTTTGCCGGCAGCGCCGACCACTTCGCCCAAAATGTGTTTAAGTTTCTGCGGAGCGAAAATGAACGGCGACGAATAGCGCACGTCGTACTGCGTCAACGACACGAAATGAATTTGCGGCCACACTTCGCGATCGAAGCCGTCGAAGTCTTTTAGCAAAAAAGCCTGCGAGAGTTGGCGCGCGCGGTCGGCACGAAAATTGAAGAACAAAACCGTATCGCCATCGCGGACACGCTGCTCGTTAGGCAGAGCGAAAATCAGCGGAGGCATGAATTCGTCCGTTTTGCCAAGTGAATATTGTCGCTCTACTGCCGCACCGGGTGATGATTTACATAATTCACCGCGACCAAGAACGACTGCGTCCCATGCTTTTTTCGTGCGGTCCCAACGCTGGTCGCGATCCATTGCGAAATAGCGCCCAACGACGGTAATGATTTTCGCGCCGCTGTTCTCAAGTTGCTTTTCGCACGTTCTCAGAAATGCAGCGCCACCAGTGGGCGATGTGTCCCGGCCATCGGTGAAAGCGTGAACGAAAATTTCGTTGACCCCTGCTGCGTGCGCGGCGTTCGCCAGCGCGACCATGTGCGAGTAATGGCTGTGCACGCCGCCATCGGAAACCAGCCCGAGCAGATGCAATCGATGTCCGCGCGCGGAGGCCAGGGTGTCCTGCAAAACATGATTGCGTTGCAGTTCGCCACCGGCGATCGCCTTGTTGATCCGCGTCAGATCCTGATAAACGATTCTGCCGGCTCCCAGATTAAGGTGGCCCACTTCCGAGTTGCCCATTTGTCCTTCCGGCAAGCCAACATCGGTGCCGCTAGCACTCAATTTTGAGCCCGGATAATCCCGATACAGTTGGTCGTGAAACGGCGTGGACGCGAGCAGAGTTGCGTCCCCGTTTTCATCGCGTTTGTCGCGGCCTGTAGGGTTGATGCCCCAACCGTCGCGAATAATGAGCATCACCGGGCCACCCATATATGGCGCACTTTGCCGATGAACAAACAAATCGACAAGCAGTTCTTTGTCTCTAGCGAATTTTAGAACATTTGCAGCAGCCGAAGACCGCCGCTACAGAAGGGAAAATGAAGTGGCGCAACCAGTTGCTGGCGTTCGTGTGTCTGCTCGCCTTCGCCGGAATAGGCGTCGTCTATTTTCAACACTGGGTCATCCGCAAACCTTTCGGCATAATTATATTTGTCGGCGAAGGGCTGTCACCTGCCAGGCTGGCGCCTACTCGCATATATGCAGCCGGAGCCGGCACGCGCCTGAATATGGATTCCATGCCGTATGCCGCGCTGACTGATGAATTACTCGAAGGATTTCGCGGCACCCGATCAATCAGCTGCGGCGACGGCAATTGCCACGGGCGAACGAGTAACGAATCGCGCCATCTGCGATCACAGGCGACGGAAAACCCATTAAGAGCATCATTGAACTGGCCCGCGAATACGGGCGAGCGACTGGATTGGTGACGGACGCAAAACTGACGGACCCTACAAGCGCGGCTTTCTATGCGCACACTGCGGAGCCCGGCGACACGGAGAAAATCGCAGCCGAATTCGTAGATCGAGGAAACATCGACGTCGCTATGGGCGGCGGGGCGACACAATTTATTTCCGCCGCGAAAAGTGGTGAGAGACAAGACACGCGCGATCTGTTACTCGAGTCTCCGCGGCAACGGATTCGATATTGTTCGCACACGCACGGATTTGGAAGCGGTTCCGGCATGGCGCCGGTCGAAACTTTTTGGCGTGTTCAGTAATTACGACCTCGCTTTCGCAAACCAGGTAGAAGAGCGAGGCCAGCAGCCGAGTCTTTCGGACATGGTGCGGCGAGCCATCCAATTGCTGCAATACAATGCCGGTGGCTATTTACTCGTTGTCGACGCAGGGTTGATGCGCAAAGCGGCAGAGGAAAATAATGGGGAAGAAACGCTTACGCAGACGCTGGAACTCGACCGCGCAGTAGCCGTTGCACGAAATTATGGAGGACCGAAATCGACAATCATCGTCTGCGGCGACGCGGCGATCGGGGGAATGAGTTTGAACGGATTTCCGTTCCGCAAAGACAGCGGCATCGCGCTGCTCGGCTTCAATTCAGCCGGTCAGCCATGGATTACATGGGCGACCGGCCCGCACGGAGCAAAATCGTACGGCGCAGCGAAAATACCGATGAGCCAAGACCCAGCCGAACCCAAAGGACCGGCACAGGAACAGCCCGAGCCGGCGGCGTTCTACACAAAGTCTGCGCTCGTGACAGTTGAAGATGTCATCGCATTTGGGAGCGGTCCCGGAACAGACGCGTTGCAAGGCGTAGTCGAGAGCACAAACGTTTTCAAAATCCTGCGTGACGAACTATGACGACTCGTCGGTTAAAGCGCGAATTGCTCCGGAGGAAAATGTGCCTGACCATTTGGTGCAAAAGTTAGCCGCACAATATCCAGCTGGTTAAAAAAAGCGGCGCTAAATCGCCCCAGCCCAAAGCGCTTTGTGCGAAATTTCGAGCAACCGGTTTAGTTGCAACGTTTCGTTTCTCGTCGAAATAGGAGCTTTCGTGGTGGGCAAGACAGACATCAACGCCAAGCTTGTGTGGTTTGCATGGTGGGCCCTGGCGGCAATCGTTTTCGCTCTCGTCATTGCAATCAGGATCCGACTTTTGGGAATTCCATTCGAGCGCGACGAGGGCGAGTATGCCTATGCTGGCCAGCTCATATTGCAAGGAATCCCGCCTTACAAGCTCGCCTACAACATGAAATTTCCAGGGACCTACGCTGCCTATGCAGTGATCATGTCAATTTTTGGGCAAACGATCCATGCAATTCATTTGGGTTTGCTCCTCGTGAACGCTGCCACGATCGCGCTGATATTCTTGCTCGGTCGGCGGCTGATAGATTCGACGGCGGGAATCGCGGCAGCAGCCTGTTACGCCGTCTTGTCTGTGAGTCCGTCTGTCCTTGGGCTGGCCGCTCACGCCACGAATTTTGTGATGCTCCCCGCCCTCGGCGGGACACTGCTCCTGCTGCGCAATCAACAAATGATGATTTCCCAGCCATCACAACCAAACCAATTTCCGCGATTATTCGTAAGCGGGTTATTCTTTGGGACTGGCGCAATGATGAAGCAGCCTGCGCTTCTCTTTATCCCATTCGGAGCATTCTATATTTTCTGCGGTGATCTCCGCGATCGGTTTTCCCTGAACCGAACCCTCCTTCGAATTTTAGTCTTCTTGTCTGGTGCCATCGTTCCCGTAGGAGTTACATGCCTGATCCTCTGGCGTGTCGGGGTATTCGACAGGTTCTGGTTCTGGACAATCGATTACGCATGGCAATACGGCAGGCTCGTGCCGTTTGCACAGGCGCCACATATTTTTTTCCTAAGTGTCCGCGAAATCGTGTTCACTGGTTGGACACTTTGGATATTGGCTGGAAGCGGAGCCTTTTTCGGCGTTTGTGACAAGCGACTACGTCCCAGCACGGTGTTCCTTATCGGGTTCCTTTTCTTCTCAGCGTTGGCACTCTGCCCGGGATTCTATTTTCGACCTCATTATTTCATTCTCGTTCTGCCGGCGGTATCGCTGCTTGCGGGTCTAGCAATGAGCAAACTGTCCAAGGTTTCCGCGAGTCGGATCGTTCTGATTAGATTCGTGCCGCTCCTGGTATTCGCCAGCGCCTTGAGTGCACCAATTCTAAGGGACAAAAAGATCTTCTTCGAAGCCACATCCGTTGAGGCTTGTAGGATGGTTTATCCAGAAAGTCCGTTCCCGGAGTCTTCGCGAATTGCCGATTACATCCACGAACATACGCAACCGGATGATACGATTGCCGTGTTAGGGTCCGAACCGCAGATTTATTTTTACTCAAGGCGACATTCCGCAACTGGCTATATTTACACGTATGCCTTGATGGAGCCGCAAAAGTACGCACAGCGAATGCAGGAGGAAATGATTCGCGAGATCGAACGCGCCCGCCCGATTTATCTCGTGTCCGTACTAATGAATGATTCCTGGTTGTATCGACCTCAATCCGACCCTCGGCTCTTTACATGGGCAAATGAATACACAACAGAAAATTACAACCCTGCTGGTTTTGTGAATATCAGACCGACGGAGACAGATTACTTCTTTGGAAGTATTCCGGCGTCGGTAGAAAGTCTCAAAAACTACATTTTGATCTACGGACGGAAGCCTTAAGCCACCTAGACTCACGATTTCCAGCCGTCGCACGTGCACCGAATTAGTCCTCAATCAAGCGCTCTCAGCAAACCAGACCGCGGCTGGCTAGTAGCCTGCGTTTACGTCTGCCTGGCTTTACTTACATGGGGCGTGTTTGCTCAAACGCTCCGATACGACTTCGTCAACTACGATGACCCGAGTTACGTGTATCAAAATACCAGGATAACCAGCGGCTTCAGCGTACCCAATGTTGCCTGGGCATTTACACATGTTCACTCTGAAAATTGGCATCCGCTGACGACGATCACACACATGCTCGACTGCCAGCTTTATGGGTTGAAGGCTGGCTGGCATCACTTTACCAATGTCCTCCTTCACACTGTCGCTGTTATCCTTCTTTTTCTAGCTCTGCGGCGCATGACTGGCGCGCTCTGGCAAAGTGCCTTTGTAGCCGCAGTGTTCGCCGTTCATCCGCTGCATGTGGAGTCGGTAGCATGGATAGCAGAACGCAAGGATGCGTTAAGCGCAGTGTTTTTCACGCTAACTCTGCTCACATATTTCCATTACACGCGCGCGCCATCGACCGGACGGTATTTGATAGTGGCACTGGTCTTTGCGCTTGGGCTCATGTCTAAACCGATGCTGGTAACGCTACCATTTGTGCTGTTGCTTCTGGATTATTGGCCACTCGGCAGAATGAATGGGCAAAAATCAGGCCCTGCACGTCGGCTATTGCAGGTGGTCATCGAAAAGATTCCACTGATCGCGCTTTCTGTTGTTTCAAGCATCGTGACGTTTTTGGCTCAACGTGGAGCAATCGGTTGGACTGCGCAGTTGCCTGTCTCAGCACGAATCAACAACGCGATAGTCACGTATGTTGTTTACATCGGCCAGATGCTGTGGCCGGGTAAGCTCGCCGTTTTTTACCCGCACCCGGAAAACCGCTTGCCGATATGGGAGATCATCCTGGCCATTATTGTTCTCCTTGGCATTACGGCGGCAGCCTTCATTCTTCGAAAGCGAGCGCCTTATCTCATCACAGGCTGGTTGTGGTACCTGGGAATGCTTGTACCGGTAATCGGGTTCGTTCAAGTAGGATGGCAGGGACACGCAGATCGATACACTTATTTGCCGCAAATCGGTCTTTATGTTGCACTCACCTGGGCTATAGCCGACCTCACTGCTTCGTGGCGATTTCAAGGCATGGTCTTGGGCGTCGTTGCGGCACTTCTAGTTGGCGTGCTGAGTTGGCGCGCCTGGCTTCAGACGTCTTACTGGCGTGATAGCGAAACCCTGTTCACCCATGCGCTTGCAGTTACGGGTAACAACGATGTTGCCTTGAACAATCTTGGCATCATTTTTTTGGATAAAGGACAACTGGACAAGGCTATTGCCAATTTACAGGCAGCCATAGAGCTTCGACCAGAAAACGGCCCGGCCCACGACAATCTGGCGAAGGCTCTGCTTCAAAGGGGCCAACTGGCAGAAGCGATGATTCAGTATCGCAAGTTCCTGGAAATAGAGCCTGAGAGCGTTGAAGCGCGCAATACCCTGGGAACGGCGCTCATTCAACAAGGTCGTGTAACTGAGGCGATTGCTCAATGGCAGGAGGCACTGGCAATCCAACCCGATAACGGAAATGCCGCGAGCAATCTTGCCTGGGTGTTCGCAACGTGTCCCGAAGATTCAATTCGCAACGGGCCGCGCGCCGTTGAACTTGCCGAGAAAGCGATGCGTTTTTCCGGCGGCAAAATCCCAATGGTCTTTCGGATCGTGGCCGCTGCCTACGCGGAGGATGGGCGCTTTTCCGATGCGATCGAGGCCGCGCGGCGCGGCGCCGACTTGGCGACCAGCCAAGGGAACTCTGCCCTGGCGGCCGAGCTGCGGAACAGCATCGCGCTTTATGAAGCCGGTAGACCACTGCGTGATCCGAGCATAACAAATAGCGGTTCGCACGATAGTGAATAACAGCAAACGGCAGTCTCGCGACCCCGTAAGCGAACCAATAAGCCGCGGTCGCACGCGTAGTATAACTTTCGCGATATACCTGGCACTTACCGCAGTCACTCTGGCCGTGTTCGGCCAAACGATCCGTTATGATTTCGTTAACTTCGATGACGATCTATACGTTTATGATTCCCCCTTTATCAAAGCGGGATTAACAATAAAGGGTACGTTGCTTGCCTTTAGCACTCCACACGTACGCAACTGGCATCCGTTAACAACCATTTCGCACATGCTGGACTACCAGTTGTGGGGCTCGCGCGCCGGCGGCCATCACGCTACCAACGTCGTTTTGCATACGATCGCTGTACTCCTGCTTTTTCGCGTGCTAAAAAAAATGACCGGCGCGGCATGGAAAAGTGCGTTAGTCGCAGCATTATTCGCGATTCACCCACTTCATGTTGAATCAGTGGCGTGGATAAGCGAGCGGAAAGACGTTCTAAGTGCGCTCTTCTTCTTCCTCATGTTGGGCGCGTATGTACGCTATGCCCGCGCCCCGTCAATATGGCGCTATCTGCTGGTCACTGTTCTGTTCGCAGCCGGGCTGATGTCCAAGCCAATGCTGGTGACCGCGCCTGTTATCCTTCTCCTTCTCGATTACTGGCCGCTTGAGAGAATCAAAAGTAAAAATTCGGAGGTCAAAGGCCGAAAATCAGAAGTTAACGCGCAACGGTCAGTTGTTAGGGATATTATACTCGAAAAGATTCCCCTGCTCCTTCTCTCCACGGGCTCGTGTGTAGTTACATTTGTAATACAAAAACGCGCTGTCGGAGCGATTCCGCCATTGCCGTGGCTCTGGCGGGCAGAAAACGCGGTTGTGAGCTACGTGCTTTACGTGTGGCAAACATTGTGGCCCGCGCGGCTGGCGGTTTTCTATCCTCATCCAGATAACACGCTGCCAGTCTGGAAGCTTATTCTCGCACTAGGACTACTCGTAGGCATGACTGTGGCAGCAATCGTTCTCCGGCGCCGACGACCTTACCTGTTTACCGGCTGGTTTTGGTATGTCGTCATGCTCGTGCCGGTAATAGGGTTTGTTCAAGTCGGCGAACAAGGCCATGCGGACCGATATACCTATCTCCCCCACATCGGTCTGTTTTTGCTTGCAGTTTGGGGTGTTGCTGAGGTCACGGTGAACCGCCGGTCCACGTTACGGATCGCTGTCGCCACCGCGGCAGTGATCATTTTTACGCTGGCATGGGCGGCATTCGCTCAGACTCGCTACTGGGGCGACAGCGAGACCCTTTGGACCCATGCGCTTGCCGTGACTTCCGACAACGATTTCGCCCACAATAACCTTGCCTATCTTTTGGCGGACCGCGGCGAAATCGACGACGCGATTTCGCACTTCGAGGCCGCAGCAGGAATTAGATCGCACAAGAGGGCCAGGCACTACAATGTGGGTTCAGCTCTTGTGGAGATGAACCTCGCGGACGCTCTTGCCGAAAAAGGACAATCGGATGAGGCGATGTTTCATTACGAGCAGGCAATAAGATTGGAATCGAATTACCCCGATGCCTATTACAATCGCGCAAACGTTCTTTTTGCAAAAGGGCACATCGACGAAGCAATTAACGATTGGGAGAAGACTCTCCAGCTACGACCTAACGATGCAGATGCCCACACCTGCCTCGGCAACGCATTTCTGCGCCAGGGTGCGCCCAAGGAGGCGATTGCTCATTACGAGACCGCGGCGGCCCTGGGTCCGCAGGATTCACATTCTCGAAATAACCTTGGATGGCTTCTGGCGACTTCATCTGATGCTGGAATCCGCAACGGCGCCAAGGCCGTCGACCTTGCCCAGCAAGCAGTTGCGCTTTCGAGTGGTAGAGAGCCTCAATTTCTCCGGACGCTTGCGGCGGCTTACGCGGAGAGCGGCCGCTTCGCTGACGCCATCGCTGCAGCTCAACAAGCCGCAGTTATAGCCGGTATGCAGGGGAAACGCCGGCTGGCGAAGCATATCGAAGAAGACCTTCTGCTCTATCGGGCGCACCTACCGCTTCGGAAAAACTTTTCCAGCGATTAGAATTGGTTTCCGAACTTGCGTGTCATAGCCATCGCCATTTGTCGAAGACTTTGATAAGATACTGCGCACAGTTGCGCCGCAGAGTGCGAGTTTATTTGTGGTACGGCAAACCTAACTCGTAAAGGGCAAGCTCCCCCTGTAGCGTGTCGGCTAGGACGGTGTTGCCCTGCCCGTTGGCTGTCTCCAATGCCTTTTGAGCAGTCTCCTTAGCCTCGGTAAACCGGCCAGCTTCGGCATAGGCCGCAGCAGCAATCCGAAGAACCTTTGCGTAATTGTCGCTTCTGGAGCTTGCCGATTCGGCGCGCTCAGCGAGCGCGACAGCTTCGGATCCATTTCTAAGAGAGCCATCAGCAGACGTGGCGAGCAACCATGCCAAATTGCTTAACGCAGCCACGTTTTCTGGAGAAATCTGGAGGGCTTTCGCGTATTCAGCCATTGCGTCGCGGACGCGTGCCTTTGCAAGCAACGCGCTGCCCAGGTTCGCATGAGCATCCGAGCTCTCCGGATTTAACTGCAGTACCTTTCGGTAGTGGACAATTGCCTCATCTATGCGGCCTTTGCGTAAAAGTGCGCTTGCCAGATTGTATTGCGCTTCCGGTTGGTCCGGCATCGCGGACAGGCAGGCCGAATAGCGAGCGATTGCACCATCGAAATCGCCCATAGCAATAAGCGAGTTGGCCAGGTTACACGAGGCCTCGGCGTAACCAGGTTGGATTTCGAGCGCCTTCAGATAATGCGCAATCGCGTCGTCAACACGTCCGATCCCAAAAAGTGTAACGCCGAGATTGTTTTGCGCTTCTGGATCACTGGGATTTATCTGCGCAGCTTTTTCGTAATGAGCAATTGCACCGTCAAAGTGACCTTGCTCAGCCAAAAGCCGACCCAAGTTATAATGCGCTTCCGCGTAATCAGACCGCTGCGTAATGGCTTGTCTGTACTGGTCGATCGCCTGATCAGTTTCGCCCTGCTCGCTCAGAACGATGCCCAGATTGTAATGAGCCATCCAGCAATCCGGATTTTTTTTAAGCGTCGTTGTGTATAACGCATTGAGATCGTGATATTGCGTAGTCTGCCGCCACGTTAAAACAGGGAGCAAAAACAAGAAAAGGCCACCCAGCCCAACGAGTAGCGCGTTCTTGAGGCGTTTCGGCGTTTGCGCTGCTCTTGCAGACGATTGCAGGGTGTCAGGCGCCAGCGCGAACGGTTTTTCAGAGAAACGCCCTGCAAGGACCGCGATGCCAGCCCCAGCCAAAGCGAGCGGACCCATGCTCGCCAGATACTGGAAATGATCGCTCACAAAGGAGTAACGGAAGAAATACACGTTGAAAAAACCGAGGACCGGAAAGAGCGATATTACGTAGTAGGCCGCGGCGAAGAATAGAGCTCGGCCCCATTTTGCGGGTCCAAACCATAAAGCGATCAGGCCGGTTATCGCTAACATCAACGGGAAATAGGCAACGAGATTTGACGAGGCAACATCCCAGCGCGGATAGATGAAGATCAGGGGATACGGCCAAATCAGTTTACTGAGGTAAAACCAAATGGCCCGACCCGCAATGATGAAACGTTCCGGTAAAGTCTGGGCCCAGTCGGGGCCAAATGCGTGTGCGTGAAATTCCTGTTCCCAAATCGTCCATGCGCTCGCGATAGCTGAAATCACGGCAAATGGAGCGACTGCCAATGCATCGCCCCAGCGGATCTTTCGGCGCGTCCACCAGATGCACAGCGCGAGGACTAAAGGCAGCATCACTACTGAAGGTTTGCTTAGGGTGGCCAGTAGGAAGAAGAGTAGGGATAAAACAAAACCCAAGAAGCGGCGGTCGCTAGTCCGCCGCTGGCTCGGTCTAGAGACCGCCCCTCCTCGATCCTGCCACTTGAAAAAGAAAAAAATCGATAACAAATAAAAAACGCATGATTGCGTGTTCTTCAGCTCCGTGACCCATGCGACCGATTGCACCATCACCGGGTGCACAGCCCAAAGTGCGGCGCCAAGCCACGCGCCGCGGACTTTGAGGCGTTTCAGGACGCGCCAAAGCAGAATTGCCGAGGCGGCGTGTAACAAAACGTTGAGAGCATGGTATGGCAGCGGATTTAGCCCGACAAACTTATGCAGCGCCCAGAAGCTCGTCAGCACGAGCGGATAATAGACAGCTTGCGCGCTGCTCCAGATTTCCTTCAAGCCGAGCGGCCCGATCACGCAGGGATTGCGCGTCAGATGCGATTCATCGTCCCAAATGAAGCCGGCGCGAAATACCTGGGCATACGCAGCGAAAACAAGAGCACTTAAGAGCAGGGCCCAAACCCAATCTCGTCTCCAGGGAGAGACACGACTTTCACGAACTGGAATTGATTGATCCAACAGTTGGCGTCAGCGTTAACAAAGTCCCGAGAATTCCAATTCGCATCACGGAGACTGAGCGCGAGTCTCTTTCGCGACGCGCAGGTTTTCCGCCGCCTCCGGAAAATCTGGATGAAGGCGTAACGCTTCTTCGAATTGTGCAATCGCTCGGGAGGGGTTTCCCTCTCGCATGTAAATCCTGCCGAGATAGTTGTGCGGTTGCGCCAGTTTCGGATTCAAGGCAGATGCCTTCTGAAAATGATCTTTTGCTTCCGCCGTTTCGCCGTTTTCAAGAAGCAAATTGCCCAAATCGATGTGAGCATCGACGTGATTGGGATCCAACTGTAAGGTCTGCCGATAGTTCGCAATCGCCTCCTCAGACTTGCCGTGTTTTTCCAAGAACGCACCATAGCCATAGTGCGCTTGCGGCGATTTCGGCGCGAGATGAACTGCCGTCTCACATTCAGCAGCCGCGTCGTCCTTGCGGCCGAGCTGGTCCAAAAGATACGCGTAGCCGGAATGATATTCAGCGTTCCCAGGCTTTATCCGCAATGCTTCTTCAAAATGTCCCTGCGCGTCTTCGACTCTCCCTTTGCCATCAACAGCGAGCCGAGATTGACGTGCGCTTTCGCAGAACCCGGGTTCAAACGTATGGCCGCGGAAAATTCCTTCGCTGCTTCGTCGGCGCGCCCGGCCTCTTGCAGTTCTGTCGCGTAGTTGAAATGCGCCCGCACACTTGTGGGAAGATCGGCAACAATCGAGGCCAGACGCACAAGCTTACCCCGACCACTATGGCTTTCGGCGAACCAGAGTATCCCAAGAGGAATCACGAAAACAGCGACCCATTTCGCGCCGTGCAATGCCCACCCTGGCAGAAAACCACGCAGCGAAACGTCGGCTGTGCCGCCGGCGATACCGAGGGATTGACGCGTGGATTTCTCGCGCACTTTCCAAATAAAACCATCGTAATAAAAATGAAGCAGGGCGGACGCCGTCACGACACCGGTGAGGATACGTTTAACGGCGTCAATGCCGACATACGATTTGGACAAGCTCATCCCACCGTAGGCGAGCACCAAGCCCAGGTACACGCCCACCAGCGCGCCACTGCGACGGAACACAAAGCGCATGAATCCGCCGATGGAGCTGTCGCTCTCGACTCGCTTTCGATTGTAAATCCAAACGAGCGACAGGTACTGCACATCATGAAACACTTCGAACAAAGCAATTCCAACGAGAACGCTCGCGACGATGTTATTGCAGTACCACCAGAACGAGATGCTCGTAATCAGAAGCACGAGCTTTACAGGGCTCGGTCGTTTCCCACTGCTCCACATCCAAATGAAATTCGCGAGAAAGACGGTAGAGACGGCGAGCGCAACCGCAAACAAACCTTGTTGCCCAGCTCGGAGGAGTGCTGGCGGAACAAAAGGCCCGCCAGCGGAATAATACGTCTCCAAAGTGTCGGTCATGCGCTGTGGAGAGAGAAGGACAGCAGTTGCAAACCAAATACCGCACAGAGCGAAATCGATACGGCGCGTTACGTCAGCAAATGATCCGACCTTCGCGTCGTAAATGCGGCAGAATCCGTACGTTTGCATCATTCCATGCCAGACACCCCAGATAAACGCCACCAGCACAATTCCCTTTAGATCCCACAGAGAAAAAGCCGCGCAGACAACGACCAAAAAGACCGGCGCAAGAATGAAGCGCCATCTGAAACGCTCAAATAACGCGCGATCGCCGTAAGCGCGGATCATCCCCGGCAAATGGTGGCCCATTGCCCCAAACGCGGCGACGACAAGATAAATGTCTTCGGCGCTCCAAAGACCCTGCGCCGCGACAAAGATTGGCACCAGTAATAACGGTGTGCAGACGTAAAGGATCAGATCCCGCCAACTGCCCAGAATCCACAAGCTAGGCTTCCTGACTGCCGTTGTCGGACTCGGCGCAGCAGGTACAGCCTGTGCAGATGAAATCCCCGGAACGAACTGCATGCCTTTCTCCTAGCGAAGCCAAGTTTCTATCAATGCGCCGGAAAATCAATCACGTAAGCACGAACAACCTGCGAATTTCAAATCGATATCCGGCGACTTGCCAAAAACGGCGGCAAGCTGCCGCACAAAAGGCGCCCTCAACGCGAGATTCCAAGCTCACAAGAACCGTCCGTGGCTGTTGCTATCGCGCGAGCCATAAATCAGTTCGCACCCTTCGTGAAAATTCGTGTGTCCAAAACAAAACGGCCGGGCTCGTTTTGAGCCCGGCCGCTGTGAATTACTCTCGGTTCCGTTTAGAATCGCTTCTTCAGCCCGACGTACCAGAACCGGCCCTTGATCGTGGCCAACGATTCATCGTAGCCATTCTCGAAGCTGCCGGCAACGAACGGCGGAGCTTCGTCCAATACGTTCTGCATACCCAGCGTGACCGTGGTGTTGTTGAGCCACCACTTCCAGTTGCTACAGCCATATTCGGCTGTTGCCACAGGGACGACATTCTTCTCCTTGCCGTCCTTTGTGACCACGTTTTTCCCGCCGTCCTTGGCGAAGCCAGGCACTTCTGCCGGCGCGGGCGGCGGCAGGTTGAACGTGTAATTGAGAAGCAGGTCGAGCGTGGTCCAGGCAGACACTTTCCGGGCGCGCTCAGGAAACGGACCACTCCTGGGATCCTGCAGCTTTGTGGATCCTGTGAGGCTGGCGTTGTCGTCTTCATACTGACCGGTCCAATGCACTACCGCACCGACATCCAGGCCACCCGCCCAAGTATCGGCCGGGCCATCGTAGAAAATACTAAGGTTAGCTCGATTCCATGGCAGCGAGCTAGTTAGAGCAAATCCCGGCGGCAGGAACTCGCCAGCGATGCCGACCCGTTTTACGTCAGGTGCAGCTTGGAACTCGGCCCGCGACAGCCATGTGCCGTTAATAGTCGTCGTTATCCTTCCGAAATCTCCGTGGCCGAAGATCGACGAATCGAGAATGTAGATCGCTTCGTAGTCGAGACCTTCGAAGACCGCGCCGGAGAGGTTCAGGTTAGGATCGACCACCAGCGTAACTGGCCCCGGTGTATTTAACGGATCGTTACCAGTAGCACGGAATACCGACCCGCTGCTGGTTATAACGCTTGACGCGCCGTTTGATGGCGGGGGATTTTCCAGGATAATGGTTTGCGCCCCGAGGGTCGTTACAATGTCGCGCATGTCGATGTGCCACCAATCGGCGCTCACCGTTAAGCCCTTGACCCATTTCGGACTGTAAACAGCTCCGTAGGTCCACTCATATGCTACCTCTGGATGCAGATTGGGGTTACCCAGGATTCGCTCCTCGATCTGTGGCTCGGTCTGACCGGAAAACGGATCAGCCACGATAGGGAAGCTCTGCGAGGAAGCAGGCGTCAACTCGGAGAGTGTCGGCGCATGGAAGGCTTCGCTATAGCTGCCGCGCAGCGTCAACGCGCCGATATACTTCGGATCCAGCGGTTGCCAACGGACAGAGACCTTGGGCTTCTGCGCATTATACTGGCTGTGCGCCGCCGGCTGAAATGCGAAGAGTCCAGAAGGCAGCACCGCTGAGGTGTTGTTGCTGTACCATTCCTCGCGTTCGGCAAAATCGACTTCCAGACTGTAGAAACCGGGGAAGTTCCACGTCGGGCTGGTAAAAGGAACTCGAACTTCCTCATAAATTCCCCAGACGTCACGGTTCACGCGGAAGCTTTGGCCGTCCGTTGAGCCGATGGTGTTGAAGGTAGTATTGAGGGAGTCACGAGTGCGCGTAAATCTCGGCGCGTCGTACTCGCCGCCGATCGCGAAGGAGACAGGGCCCGCCGGCAGGCTGAATAGATCACCGTTGAAAGTGTAATAACCTATCGGCAACTCATATTCGCCGGAGTTATGCAGGTTAACGTAAACTGCCGCCCTGGCCAGCTTCGTGTTATGGGCATTGAAGTTCAGGAAGGGATCAAACGCCGAGGCCGGATCCGTATCCAGCAGTGCTGCGCGCAACCCAGGCTGGCTAACCTCGCCTACGGATACATCCAGACCTTCGTTACGCGAATAACGGAAACCACCTTCCCAACTCCAAGTCTTGAAATAATCGCCGATCCAACCCATCTCGCCGCGCAGTCCAATGTCGAAGAGGTAATCGTTATAGGTGAACTTCTCGTATCTGAGACCTGAGTCGTTAATGCCGCGGAAGCGAACACCGGTGGTGACCGGAAGACCAGATCCGTCAGGAAAGAAATTTGGGATAATCGCGCTTGCCACGGTGAACGGATTCCACGGATTCGTGATTGGCACGCTGATGCCTTGGGGACTAAAAAACACGCCGGTGTTTCCGTCATGAAATGGGTCAGGCACAAACGGTGCCGCTGCCAGCGATGAATTAAAGTATGAGCGTGAGATCTTGAAATCGCTAAACACCGACAGATATTTGTCGCAAATATCTCGGGTAAACGAACCGTAGTATACCTGGCGATCTCCCGGCGGCAGAGCCGGTGTTTGAGCCGCGAAGTTATAGAAGAAGTAATTGCCACCGCCCTTATAGTCGGTGCCGAACTGACTGAATTGCACCCTTGAATTGTGGATACCAGGCGCACCGGGATACGCATTCGGGTTAATCGCAAACGGAGATTTGTAGAATGGGGAAGTATTTACGCCAGGCGCCGAGTGTGGAAGCGGCGTATTCACGCCGGGAATCGGGTTACCGCCCGGTCCGAAAAACAAGCTCGGAAGCAACCGACGGCCGCCGACGCGGCCGGGCTCATTGCCGCTGCGCGCATCGAATCCGCCAAAGGGAACAAAGAAGGCGTTCGCAGAGACGTCGCGGTCGCGACTGAAAATGCCGCCGGTGCGCTCCCAGAAATCAGCAATCACAACGATGTCGGTCTTGTCATCGCCGGTGCCGGCTTTGATCCATGTCTCCCACTCACCCATCTCGTTCGAAGCGCCCAAGTTTGAGTTCCCGTACGTCCCGCCGATCTCCAAGCCACGGAACTTATGGACCAGGAAGAAGTTGACGACACCAGAGATCGCGTCGGAACCGTACACAGCCGAAGCACCATCCTTGAGGATGTCTATGTGATCGACCATTGAAAACGGTATGAGGTTGATGTCCGGGCCCGCGCTGCTTCCGGCCGTACCCAACGAACCAAAGGCGACCCGCTTGCCATCAATGAGAACCAGCGTCTCCTTTGGCAAGAGACCGCGCAGGTTGAACTGGATGGTACCATCACCACCGTTGCCAATGTTCAGGTTCACCGTGCCGCCTGCCTGCTGCGGAATAAATTCCTGCAGGTCGGTGGCGTTGCGAATGCCCAGTTTCTCGATGTCCTGCGGCCGGTAGGTATCCACCGGGTTCGGGCCGGTTTCTTCCGCTGTTGGAATGTTTGAACCGGTCACGACGACACGCTCAGCCTCGGCGGTACCCATCGGGGCGCCCGGCTCGGTTGGGATAGCTGGCGCCGGCAACTGCGCGTATGCGTGTGATGCAAGAAATCCGACGCCCGCCATCAAAGCGAGACGAACGAATCTAAACGTTTTTAGTGCGTTTTTAATCATTAGTTTCTCCATTGGTTTGGTTAGGTTTTTGCACGCTTATTAAATTTCTAAGGCTCTGACAAGCTTTTTTTTCACTTTTTTGGATTTTTTTGAACGACGAAATGAGGGGATTTGTCGCTCGGAGTTCCCATGTAGCGGAAGACCCCAGGGTCTGACAAGCTTTTTTTTGATTTTTTTTGAGCCCCAAAAGGACTGCTCAAGACTGTAGATTACGCAGTCAGATTTATTTGCCGTTGGCTGGTGGATGAAAACCGAAATCGGTTTGCAATTTTTCCCAGAGCCAATCAACGAACCAGTCTTTCTTGATCTCGGTAGCGTTGTCGGCGATCAGCGTCTCCGCTTTTTCAACATTGCCGTTGAAGCAATAGAGATAGATGAGCAGGAACAGGTCGTTAGACCGCAACCCGCCGCGATCTTTCTCGCTCTCCAAAAAGCCAATCGCCTGGTCGATGTTCCGCTGCGCCAGCGCGCCCGCGATCAAGTCCGGCATGGTTCCAAGGGGAGGCGTTGCCGAAGCCTTCGCCACGCGCTCGGCAATGGAAACCCGAAACGCATCGCTCCCCAAGACCTCCAGGACCGGCATCCGCAAACGGGAATGGCGCAGATAAAGATCGAGCTCAGCCAGCTTGTTGCTCCCAACAGTTTCAGACAGGTACCGCGACTGGCGCACGATAAAAAATGACTCCAATTCCGCGGCCGTTGGACTCAGTGTCTCGGGCCAGATTTGATTCAGCAGCGAAGAGTGAACAAAACGTTGAACCGCCGCTGGCGCGGTCAGGTATGTTAGCGCGAACCGGTGATTTGCTTCATCGTCCCACGGCTCATCCGTTAGCCGCTTGGGATAAAAGTCGGTAAGTGGCTGAACGTCCTGCGTGATCCGATCAATGTCGTCGCCATCCATCAGAAACAGCGCGCCTAATTGCTGCGGGACCTCGATTCCAATCCGCCGCAAATCTGCGCCCGTCGCCTGTTCATTCCACAGGCACCGAAGCTCATCCTCACTAACCCTGCGTCCCGACCCGTTAATGCCCATCATAATCCAGTCCTGATCGGCGCTGCCCCAAACCAACGCGTTCGGAAATGCGTTGTGAAACGCGCGCAGGATCGCTTTTGTCTCCTCCAACTTCAGTTGGTTGATTGGAAGCCAAAACGTCGCGATTCCCCCTTCCTTTAGCCGGCTTCGCATCAGGGAGAAAAACTCCTCGGTGTACAGATTCACTGCGCCAGCCATTTTCGGCGGGGGCGGTTCTCCGGATATAATGTCGTATTGCTGCGGGCTGGCCTGCAAAAAGAAGCGCCCATCCTGAACGATGGGACGCACACGCGGGTCGCGTAGCGGATTGGAGTAACCAATTCCGGAATAAAAATCGGCGAGGGCGAATACTTCCTTGGAGACGTCCACCACATCAATTCGTTCCAAGCTCGATTTGCGAGTGAACGCATCGGCTGTGACGCCGCATCCATAACAAAGAAGCAGAACGTCTTTGGCTCCTTGAGAAAAAGCGAGCGGAAGATAGGCAAATAATCGCATGTACCGCTGATTGCGCGGACTCGTAGCGGACATCGAAAACGCGTCGCTCAACAGTCGGTAATAGTATGGCTCGCCAAACAGATCCCGACGCAGCAACTGCCACGTGTCCGATGTTCCCTCGATTCGCTTCACAACATGCGCCAGCACATGCCCTTGGTCGTCTGTTTCGTAAGGACGGCTGGCATGTTCGAAATGCGTTTCGGCGCGTTGATACGGAAAAAATACGAGGCCGAGAATCACTACAGCCCAAAGCGCGAGAACCATTATCCCGAAGGGCCGACGAATTGACCAAGCTTCACGTTGCGTCACCAGGATGCTGAGCAAAGCGTAGCCGGCGGCGCAACAAATGAGACTCCATTGATAGCCGAGCACCGGCAACAGCACGAAGCCCGCCACCAGCGGACCGATCGCCGCCCCCGTAGTATTAAGCAGCGTGACAATCCCTGTGCTGTTCATCCGGTCTCCCACAATTGCCTGGACTTCACCGGCAATACACGGAAACAAGATCCCCGAGAGAAAAGCGACGGGAAACATTAATGCGAGAGATAACGCTGCGATCTGCCACCAGCGGAGATCAAACACGCCTCCAGGCGCCGAAATCAATTCACCGGGAAAAAATAAATATGAGAGAAGGACCAAAATCGCTGCGGCCAGCAACAGGATCGGGAGCAACTGATTTGATCGAGCCGACGAGCGCCAACTCGCGCCGGCTAGAAGACTCCCAAATCCAATTCCTGCCAGCACAACCGCAAGCATGATCGCGAAAGCAGTCGGGGATGACGCGACGTACAGCCGCAGGAAACGGAACCAAATCACTTCCAACGCGAGAAAAATACAACCCGCGCCAAAGCTAACGAAAAGCAAACGCCAGGGAGGACGATAACCTGCGACGAAGTGTAATGGTAAACGCCAGCAGCGGCTGTCTTCAGTCCGCCGCTGGGACAATCTGGAGAGCGCCCCTCGTTGGGCCACCAGAAGCGCAATTGCCGCAGCGATGCAGACCGTGGATGCCGCGGCCAAACTCGTGCCGTAAAGTCCAAACGCGCGAATCAGAAAAGCTTCGCCAAGCACAGCGCCGGACATCGCTCCCAATGTGTTCGACCCATAAAGAAAACCGATGGCGCGGCGAAAGTCCGTTTGCCGCAACAGCGGGTCGTCGATCAAAACAGGCAGCGTCAAACCCATGGCTGTTGTGGGTAGCAGCAGAACCAAAAACGAGACGGCAAAACGTAGGCCCAATAGCATCGGCTGATAATTCCACAACATTTGCCAGATGGGCCGGATCCACTCACCAAGCAGTGGAAGACCAAAAACAATCGTGCAGCCAAAAACTGCGACGAGAACCTCGAGCAGGGCATACAAATGGAGAGGCCGCCGTTGGCGGATTTTCGATGACGCGGCGAGCGCATTTCCCAACGCCAGGCCGGCCATAAAACTGGAGAGAATCAATGCCGCAGCCCAGATCGAGTTACCAAATGCCAAGCCGCTTAATCGCAACCACAGCGTTTCAAAAATCAACGCTCCAGTCCCAGAGAGAAAAAGGACAATGCAGAGAACGGCAACGCGTCCCCTTTGCAATTTCATCGCCTGTGACGCGCCCCTAGGCTGAGACACGTGCAGTCTGTGCGAACTACTTATCATCGCGCAAAACCGAGCCCGCCTTCAGTATGATCGCGCCGGCAGCACCGGCAAGCAGTGATCCGACAATGATGCCTCGCTTGGCTGCGTCAACCAATGCCGATTCATCGAACGCCAACATCGCAATAAACAGTGACATGGTGAAGCCGATTCCGGCAAGGCAGGCGTAACCGAGCAGCGATGTCCAGTTCACAGCCTCAGGAAGTCTGGCAATCCCCGACTTCACGGTGATGAACGCCGCCGTCATTATCCCAAGTGATTTACCCAAAACCAATCCCGCCAAAACTCCCAGCCCAATCTCTGAATGCTCCATCGATAGGGTTATTTTGACGCCAGCATTCGCAAAGGCGAACAGTGGCATCACGACGAACGCCGAGAAATTGTGCAAGGCATGTTCGAGCCTGAGAATCGGCGCGGTAACTCCTTCGCTCGCTCGCTCAAGGGAAAACAGTGCCTCCTGTTGTCCCTTGCTGGTCAAAACCAGAAGGTCGCCCGTTTCGGTGCGATCGAACCGGTCCAGCAGCGAGCGCGCTTTCCGGGAAAATTCCACCGCGTTTATGCGCGTGTGAGTAGGAATCGTGAACGCGAGGGCGACTCCGGCCACAGTAGCATGAACGCCGGACTCGTGGACAAAATACCACAGCACTACTCCGCCTAACAAGTAGGGCCACAGGTGGCGCACGCCAATTCTGTTGAATCCAATAAGCACAAGCAGCGTTACCGCTGCTGCACCCAGCGCGCTCCACACGATCGCCTCCGAATAGAAAAGCGAAATGACCAGTACCGCCCCCATGTCGTCAACGATTGCCAACGCAGTCAGCAGTACTTTGGCGCCGATTGGTGCACGTGGAGCCACCAGGTTCAGCGTGCCGAGGGCAAAGGCGATGTCGGTTGCCATCGGAATGCCCCAGCCGTGCGTGCCCACGCCGTTCGAATTGAACAGCAGGTAGATCACGGCGGGCACAATCATTCCGCCAATCGCGCAGGCGATAGGAAGCGCCGCCTGCCGGACCGAGGACAACTCGCCAGCCAGCAATTCTCGCTTGATTTCAAGCCCGACCAGAAGAAAAAAAACGGCCATCAGACCATCGTTGATCCAATCGTGCAGACTCAACGACAGCTCGTGATGAGCGATCCCCAGGCCAAGCATTGTCTCCCAAAGATGCTCGTATGCCGCAGCCAACGGCGAATTGGCAATGACGAGAGCGGCAAGTCCAAAGAACAGCAGGACCAATCCGCCAATCGTCTCGGTGCGGAAGAATCTCTGAAAGATCGTCTGCGGAATTCTCTTTAATCGCGGTGCCATGTCGCTTCCTCCGGTGCAATGAACGTGACTTGGTCAATCCCGCCTTCAGGTTGGGCATGTCTGGACCGCTGCTTCGGCTCGGGGTGCCAGCCAATCAACATTAACATCACGGCAAATCCGGCCACATAAGCGACGGCAACAAACCACCCTGCTTTGACCCATGCGACTACCGATTTCGCCTCCGGGAAAATGCTCGAAAGCGCGACGCCCGCCGACGATCCAAACCAAATCATGGAACCGCCAAATCCCACCGTGTAAGCGAGCGACCCCCAATCGTATCCGCCTTGTTTAAGAGCGAGCGCAGTCAGCGGAATGTTATCAAACACGGCGGACAAGAAGCCCAGACCAAGGGCCGTCTGCGGAGAGGCGTTGGGCAAACGTTCCACGGGCATCATAGTGGCGATCAAAACGAGCGAGAGCAAAAAAACTGAACTCCTGAGCGCTCGAGGCAGAATCTCCCAGTCTGGACGGCGCATTCCAAGGGAGATCAAGATCGCCGTCCATACGGCGACACCGATGAAAGGAAAGCTGTCGGAATGGCTGGGAAATTTCGTGTTCACCGTGACGTTCGTGGCAAGGGCCAGTATTAGGATCAACACGACAATGCCAATCCGCGTCCAATCGATCTGAACATGTTCGTGAACGTGTTTCAGGATGGGGGAATGTCGATGTTGCTTGATCGCTGCGGGGATTCCGAAAACAAGTAGCGCCACCATCGCGGCTATGATCGCTTCAAAAACTTGCCTTGGCGAGACACCCGCGATCCACATCATCGTTGTCGTGGTGTCACCGAGGACGCTCCAGGAACCGCCCGCGTTCGAGGCCGCCACGATCGCCGCCAGATAGCCGATGTGCACTTTGGCGCGAAAAAGTTGATGCGCCATCGCGCCGCCGATCAACGCCGCGGCGATATTGTCGAGAAAACTCGAAAGCGTCCAAACTAACACCAGCAAAACGAATGCGCCTTTCCAGTCGTCCGGAAGAAATTTCGGTAGTGCCACCGGCAGGTGACTCTTTTCGAAATGGCGTGACAACAGCGCAAACCCCATCAGGAGGCACAGCAGATTGACGAGAATAACCCACTCGTGTCCGACGTGAGAGACGAAGCCCATCACTCCATGACCGGTTTTGAAGCCAGTGAAAGCGATTTTGTAAATTGTGATTGTCACCAACCCCGTCAGAGCTACACGCATCGTGTGGCGATGAAAAATCGCAACGCCCGCCAACGTCATGCCGAACAAAACGAAATCGACCGGAATGCCGAATAGGGACAGATCTTGCGGCGTCATTGCAATGGCGCGTAAGCTAACGCCCAACGCCTGACGCTCAACGCTCAATTAGCTCCCCACTCAAATCGTCGAATCGTAAAACCACTGTAACGGTGTAACCGTGTAACAAATCGCTCTCCATAACATCATGTTCAGCGGACTAATCGAAGCAGTTGGCAGAGTCGTGGCAGTGCGTGCGAGTGACCGCGGGACAGAATTACAGATTGTCGCACCGCGCTGCGCGAGAAAGGCGAAAAAAGGTGAGAGCATCGCGGTAAGTGGTTGCTGTTTGACACTTACTTCGCACCGCGCTGACAAGCTGAGGTTCGATTTGCTCCAGGAAACAGTCGCTCGCACGAATCTTAAGAACTTGCGACGGAACAGCCGGGTAAATTTGGAGCAAGCTTTGCGCGCAGACGGTCGCCTGGGTGGCCATTTCGTTCAAGGCCATGTCGATTGCGTTTCGCCCATTATCGGGTTGGACAGCAAGGCTGCAGACTTCCGATTGGAAATCGGATTGCCACGTGAATTCGAGCATTATGTCGCTTCGAAAGGTTCAATCGCGGTCAACGGGATCAGCCTCACTGTTGCGGAGGTTCTTCCAAAGAGCTTCGTTGCGTGGATTATCCCCTACACGAAGCGCCATACGAATCTTGACCGGGCAAAAAGCGGCGATCTCGTAAATCTCGAGTTCGACATCCTCGCCAAGTATGTGGAGAGAATGATTGTGCCGTTCGCGATTAAAAAATGATGACGCGTCGCTCGACCAAGCGGCGTCTGCGGATTGTCGGCGTAATTGCATCGAGTGCGGATCTAGACCGAGCCCTGCGGATGCGCCGCCCGCCGGACCTGTTCGAACTCCGCCTGGACTGCCTGACAGACGCGGCTGATCAACTACAAAATACGTTACCGAGGTTGCGCGCACCGCTTATCATCACGGCGCGACACCCACACGAAGGCGGCGCCGGAAAATTGTCAAAGCAGCAACGGGGCGATTTGCTCGCCAGTTTTTTAAATCACGCCGACTATCTCGACGTTGAATTGCGCTCAGCCTCTGCGCTGCGGCGCTTGCTCGCAATTGCAGAAACGAAAAAAGTTCGACGAATCATTTCGTTCCACGATTTCAAATCAACACCCAGCGGCCGAATGTTAGTCGCCAAAGGACGCGCGGCGAGAGCGCATCGCGCAGATATTTTCAAGGTCGCGACGCGCACTGACACGCCGATGGAACTCGGACGCTTGCTCGATTTCATGACAAACAGTCGCGTGGATCTTCCTCTTGCCGTTATGGGCTTGGGCAAACTCGGCGCAATTTCACGCGTCCTGCTGGCGCACGCCGGTTCGGCGCTCGTTTACGCATCGCTCAGTGCGGCGAGCGACATCGAAGGGCAACTTTCGCTCGAAGAACTTCACGCGCTGGGGATCGGGGCAATGGCGAAGAATTAGTAACAGTTGGCGAAAAAGCCAGGAAGTCTGAACGGGAAAAAGGGCCGTGCTCGAGCTTCGTCATCAATTGAATTTGGTCATTCGCAACTTGTCACTCTTCCCGGGGAGGCTTTTTCCTCTCCGGCGATGCGTATATCTTATAGGAAGAATCCGTACGTCATGTCGTCATCTGTTAGTTTGCCAAAGCAACTTCCCGTCATGCCGCTGCCGGGCGCGGTGCTCTTTCCACATGCGTTGTTGCCGCTCTACATTTTCGAGGCCCGATATCGGAAGATGCTGGAACACGCGCTTCAAAAACATCGGATGTTTTGCGTGACCTTGATCAAACCAAGCTGCCTGGATTGGCATGCGTCAGAGGATTTTTTCCATTTTGCTACAGCCGGATTAATTCGCGCCTGTGTCGGACGGAGCGATGGCACCTCGAACTTAATCCTGCAGGGCCTGCAACGAGTGCGCTTCAAAAGTTTCGAACAGGAGAAGCCGTTTCCGATTGTGAGCATCGACGCCGTCGAATCGCGCCATCCAACTACTGTCGAGACCGAAGCCCTCGGCGCAAAAGTGATCGAATTGTACGGCAGCTTGAAGCATAACCGCCGTAAGCTGCCGGCAAAACTGGACCGGTATCTTTCAGAATTGCGCGATTTGGAGTTGATGTCTGACCTGATGGCTTCGACGTTCGTGAACGATCCGTTGCGCCGGCAACGCCTGCTCGAAGAACACTCGCTCAATCAACGCCTCCGTTTTCTCATCAGATATTTGCGAGACGAGATCGGGGACGCCGCGGCTTAGCTGTAACCGCGTCTCTGTGGGACCCCCGGAGCACGTCGGTCACGGATATTAGTGGTGAGCTCAAGGCGACGAAGCGGCTACAGTCCGGCAATCCGAGAGTATTCCTCCATCATATATCGGTCCGTCATTCCGGCGACATAATCGCAAACGGTGCGGTGCACTCCTTCCTTCCCGATTCGCCGCATGGTGGACTCGCCAAGTCGGTCAGTGTCGGCAAGGTACGCTTCAAAAACCCGTCGCAACATCTCGCACGCCCGCCGGTTCACTTCCGACACACGCGGATGGTAATAGACGTTCTGATACAAAAATTTCCGGAGCGCTCGATTCGCTTCGGCTAATTCGCTGCTGTACCGAATCAGCGATGCTTTTTGCCGGCGGACGTCATCAGCGGTTTGCACGCCGGATTGGGCAATTGATGCGGCGCTGTTCGCAACCAGGTCGTGCACTTCGCGATCAATGATGTCGCGTATAATTAACTTGTGCATCTCGGATTCCAGCGCGCCTTTGTAGCGCGCAAGCACCGCGCGATGACTGTCGCGCCAGACCTTATTCTCTTCCAATTGCGCCGGGTTCAAGATCTCAAAGTCAACGGCGTCGTCGAGGTCATGACTGTAATACGTGATCTCATCTGCGAGGTCCGCAACCTGCGCTTCCAACGAAGGACAATCGTATTCTTCTGCTCCCGCGATCCGGAATTTGTATGGACGCTCATGTTTCCGCAGACCTTCGCGCACTTCGAACGTTAGGTTTAAGCCTGGGAAACCTGGGTACGGCGTTTCGAGCACCTCCACAACCCGGACACTCTGTCGATTATGATCGAACCCACCGTGGTCGCGCATACATTCCGCCAGCATCTCCTCGCCCGAATGCCCAAACGGCGCGTGACCGAGATCATGCGCGAGTGCGATTGCTTCGGCGAGGTCCTCGTTCAGTCGCAACGCGCGCGCGATGGTGCGACTGATCGACGCCACCTCGATGGAATGCGTCAGGCGCGTGCGCAAATGGTCACCCGTCCCGTTAAGAAAAACCTGGGTCTTGTATTCCATGCGCCGGAACGCGCGCGAATGAATGATGCGGGCGCGATCGCGCTGAAACTCGGTGCGATAGGCGTGACTCGGTTCGGGATGTTTGCGCCCGCGCGACTCACCCGACTTTTGCGCAAACGGCGCGAGCATCGTGCGCTCTCCAGCCTCCATTTGCTCACGCGTCTTCCAGCCTTCGCTCATTTGGATCGATTCTAAGGGAAGCTGACGACTTCGGCTACATCCGTTGGACGAAAGACGATTTCGAATTATTTGTCGATCCACATCTATGAAAAAACGAAAAACAAAAAAGCTTACTCCGGAACGGCTGCAGCAGTTTGGCTTCGCTTATGCCCCGCCGCTGATCATCACCGCCGCTGTGAACAACAAAGTTTTTGATATGTTGCAGGGCGGACCAAAAACGGTCGACGAAGTCAAAAAAGAAACTGGCGCATCTCATCGCGGTCTGCGCGCGATTATGGACGCACTTGTCGGCTTGGAACTGTTGAAGAAAGATCGACAATCGAGATATTGTCTGACGCCAGAGAGCCAGGCATTTCTTACCAGCGAAAGACCGGGCACGCTCGCCGGATTTTTTGGATCGATTTTGCCGGTGATGATTTCGCGCTGGTTGCGGCTGACCGACATCGTGCGCGACGGACGACCAGCGGTGGCGGTCAACCAGGAAACCGAGGGCACTGAATTCTTCAGTCAACTCGTGGAAACGATCATCCCGATGAGCTACGCCGGCGCGCAGAAACTTGCCGATCACTTAAAGGTCGCAAAGGCGAAAGATGAAGTGCGCGTGATCGATCTTGCGGCCGGTTCGGGAATCTGGGGAATCGCGGTGGCCCAGAAGTCGCCGCGAGTCCGGGTAACGGCGGTCGATTGGCCAGGGATGATTCCCACAACGAAACGCATCACGGAAAAATTTGGTGTGCGCGATCGTTTCGACTTCATCGAAGGCGACCTGTTAAAAGCGAACTTTGGCAGCGGCCACGATGTCGCGACGCTCGGGCATATTCTTCACAGCGAAGGCGAACAACGTAGTCGTCAATTGCTCAAGAAAACTTTTCGCGCTTTAAAATCAGGCGGAACAATCGCCATCGCAGAATGGCTGGTGGATGACGATCGCACCAAACCGCTCCCCTCGCTGATGTTTTCCGTACAAATGCTCGTCAACACCGAAAAAGGCGACACGTTCAGCTTTAACGAAATTAAAAGCTGGCTGAAGAAAGCCGGCTTTAAAAAAGTGCGGAAACTCGAAGCGCCCGGGCCATCCCCGCTGATTGTGGCAACAAAACCGTAATAGTGGTGTCCGAATCTGCTTCTCATCGGTCCGTCGAAGTGTTTTGATTCGTGAGATGAAAAAAGTTAAACCGAAGTCGCGCTCAGAAACAAAAGCCCGGCCTGCCGCGAGAAATTCTGAGCAAAATGTGCCCTATCGTAAACCGGCGCTTCGCAGCGAAGCATTCGCCAGGGCGCTGATCGATGCAAAAGCATGTCTAAACGATTCTGAAACTCTCCTAGCGCTTTTTAATGAGGCGGCAAAAAAAGCAGCAGCAGTGCCGAGGGAACCGTTCAAAGACTATTGGCCTTATCTGCAAACAATGTTGCGCTTGATCCGCGCCCACCATCGGGGCGAATACGATCGAGTCCCCAGCAACGCACTGCTCTGGATCGTTGCTGCCCTCAATTACCTGATCGATCCATTCGATTTGATTCCGGACGCAACGCCGATCCTCGGCTTCGTCGATGACGCAACTGTGATCGAATTTGTCGCCGACAAAAACCGGCAAACGCTGGACGATTTCATGATGTGGGAAACCACACCCTGATAGTTAGACCATTAGCAGCAACGCCGGGTTTTCCAGCAGATGCCGAAGTTCTTTCAGATATTCGGCGCCGAGTGCGCCATCGATCACGCGATGGTCGCAGCTCATCGTGATCGACATGCGATGGCCGACCACGATTTGGTCGCAGTCGTCGATGACAGGAACTTTTATGATTTTGCCAACGGCGAGAATAAAGCCTTGAGGCGGATTAATAACTGCAGAGAAACTGTCGATACCCATTCCGCCAAGATTTGAAACGGTGAATGTGCCACCCTGAAATTCTTCCGGTTTCATTCGCTTGTTACGGGCGCGGTGCGCCAGGTCCTTAGCCGACGCGCTGATCTCGCGAAGCGTTTTGTCTTGCGCTGCGCGAATGTTCGGAGTCAGCAGTCCATCTTCAATCGCTACTGCAACGCCCAGATCGACATCCGCATACTGCACAATTGCATCACCGTCGAAAGAAGCGTTTACCCGGGGAACTTTAACCGCTGCCATCACCGCCGCTTTCAAAACGAAATCGTTTACGGTGATCTTCGCAGCGTCCGCGTCTTCGCCCGCAGATTTCAATTCCTCACGCGCTTCCATCAGCGGTCCAGCGTTGACGTCGATAGTAAGGTAAAAATGCGGAACTGGGCCGAGGCTTTCCACGAGACGTTGCGCGATGATCTTGCGCATTCCGGAGAGTTGAATACGCGCGCTTTCGCCAGATTTGATTGAAGGCGGCGGTTTTGTCGGAGTTTCCGGCCGCCGCGATCACCGCTCGCGGCTACAGCGGATTTGGCCGCGGCGCGAACGTCAGTTTCGGTGATGCGCCCCTCCGGGCCTGTGCCTTTCACAGCGAAAAGATCAACGCCGAGTTCAGCTGCGATTCGGCGCGCAACCGGCGATGCTTTCACGCGGGCTTCCTCGGGTTTTTGTTCTTTCGGCTGAGGTTTTTGCGGCCGCGTTCTTCCCTGGCGGCTGACACAGCAGCCCCTACATCTTTTTGTGGCGGCGCCGCTTCTTCTTGTTGCGCTTCTGCCGGCGCAGGCTTCTCAGTTTCAGCTTGGGGCTTCTTTTCTTTCTTTTGTGCAATCGCGGGCTCTTTATCTTTTTTCTGTTCCGGGGCTTCTTGCTTCGGTGCTTCCTCCCCTTCTCCACGGATAAACGCGATTTTATCGCCCACGTTCACCTTGCCGCCTTCCTGGACGTAAATTTCCGCGAGGGTGCCGTCTTCAGGCGATTCCCACTCCATAGTAGCCTTGTCGGTTTCGATTTCCGCCAGCACTTCGCCAGCCGAGACTTGATCGCCTTTCTTTTTCTTCCACGCGACGAGGGTACCCTCGGTCATCGTGTCGCTCAATTTGGGCATCTGGATTTCAGGCATGGGTTCGTTAAAGCGTTACATGGTTGAAGCGTCGAAGCGGAGATTCAGAATCACGCGTAGCAGACTTGTTTCACGGCGGCGACCAGTTTTTGGGCGTTCGGCAGAACCGCCTGCTCCAAGTCTTCATTGTAGGGCATCGGCACATCCTCCTGTGATACGCGCAGAATCGGCGCGTCCAGCTCATCAAAAATGTTTTTTTGAATCCGGTAGCAAACTTCCGCGCCGACGCCGCAGAAGGGATGGTCTTGTTCGAGGATCACGACGCGATGCGTTTTCGCTACGGAGTTGAAAATTGCATCCTCATCGAGCGGCTTGATCGAACGCAGATCAACAATCTCGGTGGAAATGTCTTCTTCCTCGAATTGAGCCGCGACTTTGAGCGCAATCGGCACGGTCTGAGCGTAACAAACCACCGTAACATCGCTGCCTTCGCGCTTTACGTCCGCTTTTCCAAGCGGGACGAGCAGTTCTTCATCGGGCGGTTCGACCATTCCCTTCGAGCTGTAAAGAAGTTCCGCTTCGAGAACCAGTACCGGGTTGTCGTCGCGCACCGCGGTCTTGAGCAACCCTTTCGCGTCACGTGGTGTTGCAGGGGTACAAACTTTCAGGCCAGGCACGCTGGCGTAAAAATTTTCGGTGGCGTGCGAGTGCGTCGCCGCAAGCTGATGCGCAGGGCCGTTTGGACCACGAAACGTAATCGGGATATTGAATTGCCCGCCGGACATCATGAACATGTTAGGCGCATTGTTTACCACCTGGTCGAACGCCACCAGCGAGAAACTGAACGTCATGAACTCAATGATCGGTCGCAGGCCGACCATTGCCGCGCCGATTCCAAGGCCAGAAAAACCATTCTCGCTAATCGGCGTGTCGATGATGCGTTTCGGGCCAAAACGCTGGAGCAAACCGGCGCTGACTTTGTACGCGCCCTGATATTCCGCAACTTCCTCGCCCATCAGGAAAACGTTCGGATCGCGTTCAAGCTCTTCGGCTAGCGCTTCGTTCAAGGCCTGGCGATATGTGATTTCCCTCACGGCTTCACTCCCTCGAAATACACATAATCGTAAAGTTTCTCCGCCGGCAGTTCGGGGCTCTCCTGGGCGAACTTCACCGCTGCCAGGACTGTTTCCTTGGCTTTTTTGTCAAGCTGATCGAATTGTTCGTTCGTTAATTTGCCCTCGCGTGTGAGCTGCGCGCGCAAACGAATGATTGGATCATCTAGGCGATATTTTTCCAGTTCCGCCTTCGTCCGGTAACTCGCCGGATCTGACATGGAGTGGCCGCGGTAGCGATAGGTCCGTACTTCCAGAAACGCCGGATGCGCTTCTTTCCGGATCGAATCAGCAACTTCAGCGACTTTATCGCGCACCTCCCGAAAATTCATTCCGTCAACGATTTCTCCCGGAATATCGTAACCCTCCGCGCGATCTACGATCTGCTTGAGCGACGTCGATCGTTTGACGGACGTGCCCATGGCAAAAAGGTTGTTTTCGCAAATAAAGATAATCGGCAATCGGTATAGCGCGGCGAGATTCAGAGCTTCGTGGAATGAACCCTGGTTGATCGCGCCGTCCCCGAAGAAGCAAAGCGTGACGCGGTCTTCACCGCGGTAATTGATCGCGAATGCCAATCCCACCGCCAACGGGACGTGGGCGCCGACAATTGCGTGACCGCCGTACATGTGGTGTTGCTTGTCGAAGAAATGCATGGATCCGCCGAGACCGCGCGAACAGCCGGTAGCTTTCCCGAAAAGCTCCGCCATGCACGCGTTTGCGCTTGTGCCGCGGGCAAGGGCATGTCCGTGATCACGATAAGCGGTAATGATGTAATCATCGGGACGCACGGCAGCAATCGCTCCGGTCACCAATGCTTCCTGACCGATGTATAGGTGACAAAATCCGCCAATCTTCTGCGCTTGGTACTGCTGACTGGCGCGTTCCTCAAAGCGCCGGATCAACAGCATCAGCGACAGCATCTCGACTTCGTCGCGCTGCTCCGCTGGCTGCATCGTCTATCATCCAGCAGCAATAGGATCCCGCAATCGCGGGACGGCTTGTCCCCGGGATCTCCCCACGCTTCGTCCCGTGTTCATGCAAACAACAAACAGACAAGTGAAAATAAGATCACTGACGAGTGAATTGCGGAAAAACATCCAGGTCGGTGTCGAGCTGTATTGAGGCAAGCCCACGGTCAGCGACTGAATCAGTCCCGCGAGATTTTTCGCGTACCCCGGATCGCTTAACCACGAAAAGGTGTTCGTGATGACGTAGAACAGCGTGGATCCCGCTATCGATGCTGGCAAAAGTGTCTTCAGCGAGGCGCGATACTGCAAAAGAACCCCGATAAACGCAACAAGCGCCAGCGCCACTTACCGGACGAGAATCTGGGGATCCAATAGCGGCGCGCCGTAACTGAGATTAATGATCACGTCGGAAAGGAACAATGTTAGCAGCGGCACCGAGAACTTGTATTTGTTTGGCAAATACGCAGCACTGCAAAGGGCAATTGCCGCAAGTGGCGTGAAGTTGGAAAGCCAGCTCGTGCCGGAATGAATGAGCAATCCCGTCGTCACCCGATAAACGACGACCGAGAAAACGAGTAGAAGCGCGGGAATCATTCCACAGAATCTATCCGGCCAATAAGATATGCAACGGGCATTTGCTCCGGTCGCATCTCTGTCACTCGCCTGCGGTCCCGTTGCAAACTCAGCAATCCTGGCACCTCGCAAGCGAGGCGGCTTCAACACTTTATTTCCTTTCGGCGAGCGCCCTGTTGAGGCGCGCCTTGCGGCGATTCGCCGCGTTGCGATGAATTATGCCTCGCTTCGCGGCCTTGTCGATCGCTGAAATTACCGCGCGAATTTGATCGGGACTGTTTTTTGGCGCAGAACGGATCTGCTTCTGAATTCTGCGCAAGTGCGTCTTAACGCTCCGATTGCGCTGCGCACACGTTAGTGACTGTCGGGTGCGTTTGGTAGCTGATTTTGTGTTAGCCATTCAATCAAAGAAGCTCGCGAAGGGGATTCCCGTGACCAGTTTACTATAAGCGTTTGTTCGATGCGAACCTCGCTTTTTGCCGCGCTCCGGCAAGCGCTCCGGCCGTTCGCATTTGTTCGACCGAGAGTGTGCCGGCAGCTCGCGTTGGACTTATCCCGTTCTCAAGCTGCTGCACAGGCGGATTGGCGGCCGCGAAAACGGTCGCCGGTTGCAAACTCGGCGCCTTCGCCACTTTCGTCACTTTCGGCAGACCATCAGAGGTAATTTGTACCACGGCACCGAGAGGCACCAACTTGTACAGCTCGGCGACGTCCTTCGACTTCATACGGATGCACCCGTAACTAGCAGGGCGACCGATCTTCTTCTCCTCCGGCGTGCCGTGAATATAAATGCAACGTTGAAACGCGTGCGCGTTTTGCGGTTCCAATCCACGCAGCCAGATGATGCGTGTAGTGATCGGATCCCGCCCCGGGGCGTTGGGCTGCAAAACTTCACCCGTGAACCGCCGGTTATGGAACACAGCGCCGACTGGCGCGTTGTCACCAATCTTTTTTTCGACTGCCAGATAACCGAGAGGAGTGGTCATTCGTCCCCACGCATCGCCCAGTCCGAACATGGACGTGGACACCGGATAGATCGCCGTTTTGGTGCCGTTACTCACAAGCATCAACTTCTGATCACGAACGCTGATGATCATCTCGCTCGAAGTGTCCAATGGCGCGATGGCAAATGCAGACGTAGCCGCAATTAGACTAAAAATGACTGCGAAGGGCCGAAACATGGGGGAACCTTTTAATCGACAATTGCAAGTTTGTCACGCGGAATTGCAGAGCGCGCGCGTGAACTGGCAACATTGAATTTGGACCAGCTACTCACCAACGAAGAGAGACAGACGTAAAGGAAACCGCCCTGAAACATAAGCAGAAACGGCACTGAGAAAAATTGCCTGTGCATAATAGTGTACACGACGAAATAGCTGAAATAGATGGCAAAGGCCAACTCCGCCAGCGGAAGCGCTGATTTGAGGGGCCGATATTTACAACTCCGCCACGGCTGCGACTTGCGTTCAATTCCGTACTTGGGTGTCCGAGTGAAATCCGATTTGTGATTAACAATCGCCTCCACCACTGCTCGTGCGTTGTTGAGCGAGAGACCAATTCCCAACGCAAGCAGGCATGGGAGAAAAAGAACTTCTTTGATCCATGTCCCGGGATGTAATTCACGTTGGGCACAAATGTAGAAAAGGCCGACCGAGACCGATGCTGCCAGAAAAATTGGAACATCGACGAGCACTGTGCGAACCCAGCCAACCGCAGGTCCACCGGTGGACGGATACAAAAGAACACAGAGAATCGCCAGCAACAGGTAAGCGAAATTTGACATTAAATGCCCGGTCGCCTCGAGCTTGATCGAAAATGGCAACTGGCTGCGCCAGACGCTCGGCAACAATTTCTTGCATGTCTGGACCGACCCCTTGGTCCAGCGATGCTGCTGAGACTTAAAACCATTCATGTCCACGGGCAGCTCCGCTGGAGTAACAACGTCGGAGAGATAAATGAATTTCCAGCCCGCAAGCTGCGCGCGATAACTGAGATCGAGGTCTTCGCACAACGTATCGTACTGCCACCCTCCGCTCTGCTCGATGCACGAACGCCGCCACAGCCCGGCCGTTCCGTTAAAATTGAAAAAACGGCCGCTGCGGCTGCGGGCGATTTGTTCAAGCAGAAGATGTCCATCCAAAAAGATCGCCTGCATGCGTGTAAGTAATGAATAGCCACGATTCAAGTGCCCCCAGCGGGTTTGGATCATCCCGACCTTCGGATCGGTGAAGAAATGAATGGTCCGTTTAAGCAGGTCTTTCTGCGGAACAAAATCGGCATCAAGGATACAAACAAATTCGCCGTCCGCCGCCTCGAGTCCGACAGACAGCGCGCCAGCCTTAAAGCCGGTCCGATCAGTTCGATGAATGCGCTGTACATTGAAACCACGCTGGCTTAGTTCCTTCGTACACGCTGCAGTAATCTCGCGCGTCTCGTCCGTTGAATCGTCCAAAACCTGGATTTGCAGAAGGTGCTGCGGATACTCCAGTTCGCTTACTGAACGGATCAGCCGCTCGGCCACGTATACCTCGTTGAAAATCGGCAACTGCACCGTCACTTTCGGCAGTTTCTCGAAGCAGCGCTTCGGCACAGGCGGCCGCTTCCGGTTTTTTAGATACAAATAAATGATGAAATAGCGATGTATCCCATAAGCGGATAGCCCGATAAGCACGCTTAAATAACAGACCGACCAGATAATATGTCCGACGCTTTCCTGCATGGAATTGCTAAGACTGCAAAGGTTGAAGCAGTAAGGGCGACATGATGCAATGTCCAGCGATTGCGTCAATCCAAAAATCACCCATCAAACAATGGAAACTGCAGTTACATCGTCTCGATAGACAGAAGTCTCTTATCAGTTCGCAAGTGCCATACCGGACGGTTTGCCCATCCTTTTGCTTACCGTGCGCGTGCCTCTGGAAATCCGGCTGCATCTTTAGCGAATTCCCTCTTGCCTGAGCCGCTTAGTAGGTTAACGGTCACTAAGCCAATTGTCGCAATGGACGACATGTAGTTGGGAGGTTTCATGACGAAACGAAGGCGTGACCGTTTCGAGCGCTCCAAGATCATCATTCCGATTCTTCTGGCAGGGTGGATCCCGTCAGTTCTGACGCTGATCGTTTCCTACACCATCCTGCAGGACACATTGGAAACGCGGATATTGCGCGACCGGCAAACGCTGATCCAGCTGGTCAGTCACCTCGTCGGGCATGACCTCAGCCGCACCACGAGTGTTGTCGAGTACCATCAAACGCTCCCGGATACGGCCAGAGTTTTGACCTCCGACAATCCGCAGGCGGCTCAGCAATGGGTCAATTCAACGTTTTACTCACACCCGCAGATCGATGGAATGTTTGTCACGGCATCGAACGGCGCCCTGATTGCCTCGATTCCAACGGCGCCAGAGTTGGTTGGCAAAGACTTTGGATCACAGCATTGGCGCGAAGAAGCGGCGGTGATGGCAACTGGAGTTTTTGTTTCGGCCGTTCATCCACGATTGTCGGACAACCGGCCCATTACTGACATTGTCGGCGCTGTGCGAGCGCCGGAGGGCGGCATCCTGGGTTATGTCGGGGTCGCAGTGCTCGTGGAACGGATTGGCCGACGCCTCTCCACGATTGAGTTTTCCGATCGACTCCTTTTCGAGGTGCTCGATCAAAACGGCGCAGCGCTGTTTGCCAGCGACTTTAAACCGAATCCTGCAACAGGTTCCGCCGCGGCGAATGGCGAACTAATCAAGGAGATTAAAAAGAGCAAAACGGGGCATTTCGAGCGCCACGGTAATCTTTACTCTTTTAGCCCAATTGAATCGACTGGCTGGGTGGCAGTAGTTGAGCAGCCTCGAGCGCTTGCCTACAAGCCTGTTCACGATCTTCTGGGCCGAATGACTGTGCTGGCAGCCTGGCTGGTTGCCCTGACGGCGGTATTCGCGTGGCTCGGAAGCCGGTTTTATCAACGTCAACTGGAGTCCAAACAGCGACTCGAACGTGAAGTCATTTTCAACGAAAAGATGCTGGCGAACATGCCCGGAGGGATTGCTCTAGTCGATCCAGTTTCTCGCCAGTTTCTCCACGCTAATGATGCGTTTGCCAGGATGGCAGAACGCTTTGGAGAAGTACCGGAGGGGCGCGATATTACCGAGATCGTATGCGATGATGTGAAAATCGCCCCACCGGGCGCCGTTGAGCGAGTGCTTAACTTCGGAACGCCGTTTCAGCTCACAGAGCACGCGATAAAAGATAGATCAGGCCTTACGCATTTTCTGGACGTAAATCTGCTTCGGTTGCAGGGCGCGAATGAAACCGTACAGGGCGTGCTTTACCTCGTGGAAGACAAGACGCGGGATGTCACATTGCGTCAGGAACTCATTGCCGCAAATGCGGCCAAGGACCAGTTCCTGGCACAACTATCTCACGAACTGCGCAGTCCACTCACTCCAGTTATTGCCATGGTGAGTGAACTTGAAGCCGAGCTACCGGATTCCAAACCCGTCAAAGAAGCGCTCGAGGTCGTCCGGCGAAATGTAGAACTCGAAGCGCGTCTTATAGACGATTTGCTCGACGTCACTCGCATTTCGAGAGGCAAACTCCAATTAAGCTTCGAACCAATTTGTATCCACCAAACCCTGCAGCGCGCTTACGAGATATGCCGCAAGGAAATAGAGGTAAAGAATCTTCAAGTGAGCTTTGCCCTTCGCGCTACTCACACCTACGTCGAAGGCGACCCAGCGCGATTGCAACAGGTCTTTTGGAATCTGATTAAAAACAGCGTGAAATTTACCCCGGGAAAAGGCCGGATCAGCGTCGAAACTTTGAATCCGGCGCCGGACAAGATAGCGGTGCGCGTCACCGACACCGGGATAGGCATTGAGCCTGCAGCGATCGATAAAATCTTTAACGCATTCGAACAGGGACAGAGTGATATCACTCGGCGATTCGGCGGACTCGGGCTTGGTCTAACCATTTCAAAGACATTGATCGACGCTCACGGCGGAAAGATTCGGGTCGAGAGTCCCGGAAAAGATCGGGGTGCTACGTTTACAGTGGAATTAAACACGGTTGAAATTCCCGTGGCGCGCGACGGGGACAGCGAAGTTCGACCAGCAGATCAAGAACGCGAGCCCCCGGTTTCAAGTCCACACCGCGTTCTACTGGTAGACGATCACCACGATACGTGTCTCGGAATGAAACGAATGCTGGAACGGCGCGGCTATCACATAACCATTGCCCATTCCGCCGAGCAGGCTGTGGAAAAAGTCCGCGCAGAGGATTTTGACCTGCTTATCAGCGATATCGGATTGCCTGATCGCAGCGGCTACGAACTAATGCGCGAGGTTCGTCTCAATAAACGGTTGCCGGGGATTGCTTTAAGCGGGTTCGGTACGGAACAAGACGTCAACCAAGCCAAAGAGGCAGGTTTCGCTGAACATTTAACAAAGCCAATCAATTTCGAGCGTCTGGAGAAAACGATCCAAGACTTGCTCTCCTGAATCCCGAGAGCACACGATTCTGCCGCCAATCTGCGTCATAGCCAGAGTCGACCGCGGCAAATTCGGCTTATTCGCCAGCGTGCGCACCGACTCCGGTTTTAATCTTTCTCTCTTCCACTTCTTTTAATTGGCGAGAGAGCTTTTCGACGCGCTGACGCATAATCTTACCTGCCTTGAACTTCACCGTTGCCCGGGATGGGATGACGAAACTGCTACCCGGCTGGTTTGGGTTTCGTCCAATGCGCGGCTTGGTCAGGCGCGGCAGAAACACGCCGAAGTTTCTCAACTCAACCGGAATATTATTGGCCAGGCTGTCAGTAATTTTATCAAGAGTCTTTTGCACCACATCGAACACCTGATGCTGAACCATCCCGGTCTGGTTACTGATGGACACTACAATGTCTCGCTTCGTTAATTTGGTCATATCTACCTTAATAATCGTTCCTTGTGACTCTGCCGGTGGCCAATTATAGCACAAAAAAACGATTTTTTGAACTCACTTCTGTTAACTCCACCTCCATTGCACCCGTTGGAGCGGGTCAATCCTTAGTGTCAGGCGCCGTTCGGCGGCGCCACTCTTCTCGAGGCGGCGGTGCCGCATAATGGTCCGGCGCAATCTCATTGGCGGTGCGAAAATGCACCTTCGCCACGTCCCGCAGCGCGCCGGGTCCGTTCGTTTCAACCAGCTTCTTGGCCGTCTCTTTTACGCCTGCCGATACCCCGCGTTGCAATCGCACACCGAGGTCTTTGCCCTTTCGCTCCAGCCAGTTGACGAACGCCTCACGGGCGATGATCGACGCCGCCGCCACTGCAATGTCGGATTCTGCCCGCGGACGTTGTTCTAGAACGATATTGCGCCCATGCCTCAGCAACGCCGTCTCGATCACTCGCGGATCGGCAAACTGGTCTGATAAGGAACGCTGACAGTCCGACTTTTGCGCCAGCAAATTCTCGATTACTCGTGCGTGTCCCCAACCGAGCAGACGGTTTAGGTTCCCAAATTTCTCGTACAGTTCGTTGTACTTGGGAGGGCCGATCAGGACCGTTTCCACCAGACCTTGGGAACTTTTCCTAATCGTGTCTGCCAGCGCGCGGATCCGCGCGTCGGAACTGACCCGCTTGCTGTCCACGACACCAGAATCGACAAATCTGCGGGCGATACCGCGGTCAACGTAAACCCCGGATATAACCAGCGGACCGAAGAAATCGCCCTTCCCGCTCTCATCCACGCCGAAATGAGGCTCGAACATTTCCGGTGAATGGACTTCCTCATAACCGAGTTTCGCTTCCCCCAAGACTTTCGGCTCCAACTCGAACTGCACGAAGTCCTCGACGCCTCGGCCCTGCACCAGTACTTTCGGCCCTTTTTCATAAACGGCCACACTCAGCTTGTTCTTCTGCGCGAAAAAAATCGTCCACTCCTTCGGCGCGAACTCGAAGCCTGACTGCTCCAGCACGGCGCGAAGCTTTCGCACTTGCTCGTGCGAGAGTGGATGCGTGTACGAGTTCATTAACGCCACAGACTAACACAGCTGAAACAGAGATAAGAACGAGTTCGGCAGTCGAGCGTCAAAATTCGTGTTAATCTGTTTCTATCTGTGGCTTTTCCAATCGCCAGGTTTCGCCGCGCACTGACGGGTTGGTATCGGCGCCATGGCCGGGATCTCCCCTGGCGTCGTACACGCGATCCGTACGCAGTCTTGGTCTCCGAGGTCATGCTCCAGCAAACCCAGGTCGCCACCGTCATTCCTTATTATCGCGAGTGGCTTCGCCGATTTCCTGATTTTGGCGCACTTGCTCGCGTTTCCCAACAAGAGGTGCTCCACGCATGGCAAGGACTTGGTTATTACGCGCGCGCACGAAATCTTCACAACACAGCACGGCTTGTCGTGGACCGACACGGCGGCCGCTTCCCTCGATCAGTCGACCAAATACAGCAACTTCCGGGAATCGGGAAATACAGTGCGCATGCTGTCGCCACCTTTAGCTTCAACCAATCAGTCCCAATTGTAGAAGCAAACACGGCTCGAGTTTTGACAAGAGTTTTCGATTTTCGTGAACCCATTGATTCCAAGTGGGGCCGAAAAACGCTTTGGGATTACGCAGCGAATCTCGTTCCAAAATCCCAAGCCCGCACATTCAACTCCGCACTCATTGATCTCGGCGCGCTCGTTTGCGTAGCGCGAAACCCCAGATGCGATGCATGTCCGGTCATAAGATTTTGCCGCGCAAAAAACCCAGGGGCGCTGCCGATCAACAAGCCAAACCCGCGCACAAAGCGACTTGTAGAACGACACGCATTTATCCTTAACAAGGACAAGATCCTGCTCGAACAATCCGCCAAACGCTGGCGTGGGATGTGGATCTTGCCACAGCTCGATGCTCGGGTCCGTGGTCAGCCGCACCATAGATCGACATTTCCATTTACACATCATCGGATCACACTTGTTGTGTACCGCCAAACCCCACCGGAGAGAATCGTTCCGGGGCAGCGGTGGTTCAGATCCATCGGCCCCATCCCTATGCCTTCACCCCATCGCTGCGCCGCGGACGCCCTCATTAGAAGGTTTCCTCTCAGTGCAAGGCAAGGAGCACGATCACGCCGGCAGCAGTCGTTAGAATCGTGACTGGACTTCCAAAGCGCGCGTAACGGTTGATGAGAAAGTAGGTGATCACGAAGATCGCGCTTGCAACAAGCTCACGCTGCTAGTGGTTGATGCGCGCGCATAACGGGTGCCTGATTGCTTTTCAACACCGTCGTGTTTCGCTTCGCTTTCGATGCTTTCCATTGATCGTTGAACATTTCTCTGCGATAACCTTCCGCATCAGCTATGCGAAGCATGACTGGATACGGTCGCGGCGAGACCGATCACGACGGCACAAAATTTAGCGTGGAGCTAAATTCAGTGAATCGGAAGCAGAGCGATGTCGTGATCAATCTGCCGCGCGATCTGGCCGAGCTCGAGCCGCGAATTCGCCAGACGATCAACGAAAGTATTTCTCGCGGTCGCACGAACGCGACAGTCAGCCTTCACACAGGCGCAAATGGCGCGCGCAATCTTGCGCTGAATACGGAACTCGCTCGCTCGTACCACGAAGCGATGCGTGCCTTGCAAAAAGAATTGAACGCGCCCGGGGAGATCACCATCAGCACTATCCTTCAGGCGCCCGGTGTGATGCGGTTTCCGGAACAAGCGCAAAATGCAGAAGACGCCTGGCCGCCAGTAGAAAGCGCCCTGCGAGCCGCGCTCGCGGACTTAATCAAAATGCGGGAACGCGAGGGCAAACATCTGGCAAAGGATTTGATTCATCGTCTCAAAGCCATTCGGAAAAAACTGAAAGAAGTCCGCGCCCTGCATCCTGACGTGGTGAAACGATATCGCGCGGCCCTGCTTGATCGCATTCAAAAAGCGGGGCTGCCGATCGCTGGCGACGATGAACGCGTGCTGAAGGAAATTACTTTCTTTGCCGACCGCGCTGATGTCTCGGAGGAACTGACGCGCCTCGAGAGTCATTTGGCTCAATTCGCACATCATTTGCGCAGTAAGGAGCCGGTGGGGCGCACACTGGAATTCATTACGCAGGAGATTTTTCGCGAGCTCAACACGCTTGGCGCAAAGGCAAACGACGCCGCAATCTCCCAGCGCGTAATCGCGTGCAAGGCTGAGTTGGAAAAGGTTCGCGAGCAACTTCAAAATCTTGAATAAACAATTCAGCCGGCACGGAATTCTCTTCGTCATCTCCGCTCCATCGGGCGCGGGAAAAACTACGCTGGTTCAAGCGCTGCGAAAAACTCCAGGTTTTTATTATTCGGTCTCCTGCACCACGCGTGCACCGCGACCCGGGGAGATTGACGGAGAACATTACCGATTTCTTTCTGCGTCAGATTTCCATGCACGGATCGAAGCCGGCGATTTTTTGGAGCACGCACAGGTGCACGGAGATCGTTACGGTACATTGGCTGAACCTGTGCAGACAAATTTGGAAAACGGAGTGGACGTTTTGATCGACATCGACACACAAGGCGCCGCCACCATTCGCAATTACGATGACCCGATCATCCGCCAGGCGTTGGCGGATATCTTTATCATGCCTCCTGATCTTCGAGAATTGGGCCGCCGATTGGAAAAACGCGGCACGGAAACCGAGCAGCAGATCGAGTCGCGTCTCGCCACCGCCAAACGAGAAATGGAATCATGGCGCGACTACCGCTACACTATGGTCAGTGGGTCAATCGAAGAAGATCTGGAAAAAGTCCGCCACATCATTTATGCGGAAACTTTTTTGAGCAGACGTTTAATGTGCAGGGGACGCTGATAGTTTCCCCTGTGGCACATTTGAACTAAGCTGTGCATCTTACATGGAACCGAATTCCAAGCGCAAAGTCGGGAAAACTAGCGCACGAAAAGTGCTGCCCATTCCCGCAGAGAAAAAGTCGGTTGTGCTCGGCGTGACCGGATCGATCGCCGCTTACAAATCTGCTGAGTTGGCGAGTCTGCTTGTGAAGCAAGGTCACGAAGTCTTCGTGGTGATGACACACGACGCGACGGAATTCATTGCGCCACTCACGTTGCAGACGCTTTCGAAAAACCCGGTGTTGACGAGCTTCTTCGACGAAAAGGAAAGCTGGCGACCGGGACACATCGACCTCGCGGATCAGGCCCACCTGCTGCTGATCGCACCCGCTACAGCGCACATCATCGCCGAGTTGGCGCACGGCTTTGCCAGTCATCCGCTCGCGGCGATCGCCCTTGCCACGCGCGCACCGATTCTGATGGCGCCGGCGATGAATGGAAAAATGTGGGCGCATCCGGCGACTGAGGATAATGTGGAAAAACTTAAAGCGCGTGGCATCGAATTCATCGGTCCGGAAGACGGAATGCTGGCGTGCGGGTACGAAGGCCTCGGGCGTTTGTGGAAGGTGAACGAGATTGCGTTCCGCGCGGAATTTCTTCTTAGCCGACACGACAAGTTGATCGCGTGAGATTTCTCATCACCGCTGGTCCGACACGCGAACCGATTGATCCCGTACGTTACATCTCCAATCGTTCCTCTGGGAAAATGGGCTACGCCATCGCGGAAGCAGCGTTTGAAGCTGGCCATGACGTCATGTTGATTTCGGGTCCGGTGCATCTCGAGCCACCGCGCAACGTCAAATTTATTTCCGTTTCTACGAGTGACGAAATGTTCGATGCAGTTCACCAACACGCTGACGATGCGGACGTTTGCATTCTCTGTGCCGCGGTGGCGGATTACAAGCCAGCCACAATCTCTCCGGCAAAAATAAAAAAGAAGACTGACCGAATTTCGTTGGAATTGATCCCAACGCGCGACATTCTCGAGTCGTTAGGCCATCAACGGGATCGAAAATTTCTCCTCGTCGGGTTCGCCGCGGAAACAGATCACATCGAAGACAACGCCGCGAAAAAACTGCGCGGAAAAAATTGCGATATCATCGTCGCCAACGACGCGCGCATCGGGATGGAGAGCGACGAAAACGAATTGGTTATTCTGTTTCGCGACGGTGAAATCAAAAACTTTTCGCGGTCACCGAAAAGAATTCTCGCATACGAGCTGGTGAAAATTTTTGAAAATTCGCAACAAAAATGTTTGACAAAAAAACTGTGATGATTACTGAACGCACATAAGTGAAGTCATTCCCAACTCTTCACAAAGCTCCGCACGTTGCGGATTGAAAGGGGGGAATTAGTCGATGGCAAAGAAAAAAGCAGCAAAGAAAAAAACAGCGAAGAAAAAGAGGCACTAAGCCCAACGCTGAATTAACGGCCCCGAATTTCTTCGGAGCCACAACACCAACTTCAACCCGGGAGGAAAATTTATTTTCCTCCCGGTCCTTTTTCTTGGGTTTCTGTCTTTCCGAGCGCAATCGAGGAATCTCTAATTTGCTTCAGCGGACGATTTCCGCCGTGCACTTTGTGTCCTTTGTGCGACGTAATCTTTTTCGATGAAGCAATATCTCAATGCAGCAGAGCAAGCCGCTTCGGCTGCCGGCAATCTATTGTGCGAAAATTTTCAGCGACAAAAGCGCGTCAAGGCGGTCTCGGCGCACGACATCAAGCTCGAGATCGATGTTCAGGCTCAGGAGTTGATTGGCAAATTACTCCTCGAAGAATTTCCGGCCCACGCGCTGTACGGCGAAGAAGGAATCGTGGGAGATCAGTCCAGCGATTATCAGTGGATTGTCGATCCGCTGGATGGAACGGTGAATTATTTCTACGGCGTTCCTCATTTTTGCATTTCCATTGCGCTGCGTCTGCGCAACGAGATCATCGCTGGCGTAATCTACGACCCGATCCGCAACGAGATGTGGACCGGACAAAAAGGCGAGGTCTCGAAACTAAATGGAAGTCCGATCCACGTGAGCGATCGAGCCGAGCTTGCCGAAGCCGTTCTCTCTGTCGGACTCTCCAAAACCGCAGAGACGATCAATACGAATTTCCCGCTCCTTCAGCACCTGATCCATCGCGTCCGCAAATGCCGCGTGTTCGGCAGCGCAGCGCTCGACATGGCATACGTCGCGTGCGGACGATTCGACGCCTACATTGAAACAGGAATTAGTTTGTGGGACATCGCCGCGGGTTGGTTACTGGTTGAAAACGCTGGCGGCACTGTCGATCTTCGGCCGCGCGAGAACATGAAAGACAAATACAGCATCGTCGCGTCAAGTGGTCTGATCGATTTAAAACTGTAATGAATGACTACCGCAGCAGAGAGCGTAATTCGTTACATTGTGGAACCGTTACATCGGATTTACGATTTAACGATTTAACGAGGCGAAGCTCATGATTCGCTCCGGCGTCGGTTACGACATTCATCGTTTCGTCGATGGATTAAAACTGGTTTTGGGCGGTGTCGAGATTGCCCATGCGCGTGGCCTGGAGGGACACTCCGACGCCGATGTTCTCTCGCACGCGATTGCGGACGCGTTGCTCGGCGCGATCGGCGCCGGCGACATCGGCCAGCTTTTCCCAAACACCGACGAATCAATTCGCGGCATTAGCAGTATGGAGATTCTGAAGCACGTTGCCAGTTTGCTCGCCGAGAAAAATGCGCGCGTGGTCAACGTTGACGCGACCGTCATTGCTGAAGCGCCGAAACTCGCGCCGCATGCTCCGGCCATGCGACAGCAAATTGCGGCAGCAATTGGCATGAGTGAATCCGACGTGAGCGTAAAAGCGACCACGAATGAAAAGCTTGGACCAATCGGGCAAGGCGAAGGCATCGCCGCTATCGCGATCGCGACAGTCGATATGGCGTGATGGCATTGCGTTTCTTTAACACGTACTCGCGCGACATTGAGGAATTCGAGCCGCACGATCCTGCGAAGCTGCCGATCCGCATGTACACTTGCGGGCCGACTGTGTACAGCCGGGCGCATATCGGGAATTTCCGCGCCTACATCTTTGAGGATTTGCTCCAGCGACACATTGAGCTGCGCGGCTACAAAGTGCATCGCGTGATGAACATCACCGATGTGGATGACAAGACGATCCGCGGCGCTCGCGAAGCCAAAGTGCCCCTGACAAAATTTACCGAGCAGTTCAAACAGGCGTTCTTCCACGACCTCGACACATTGCGAATCAAACGCGCCGACGAATTTCCATGCGCCACCGACCAGCGTTACATCGACAGAATGATCGAGATGATCGGCAAGCTCATCGCGACAGGTCTCGCCTATCAGGCTGACGACAAATCGGTCTATTTTCGCATCAACAAATTCCCGAATTACGGGAAGCTCGCGCATTTCGATCTGACACAATTGCAATCGACCGGTCGCGTGAAGCACGACGAATACGACAAGGAGCACATCGGCGACTTCGCGTTGTGGAAAGCGTGGGACCAGGAGGATGGCGACGTGAGATGGGATTCGCCATGGAGCCCCGGACGTCCCGGCTGGCACATCGAGTGCAGCGCGATGTCCACGGCATTGCTGGGTGACCAGATCGATCTCCACTGCGGCGGCGTCGATAACATCTTTCCGCATCACGAAGCGGAGATCGCGCAGAGCGAAGGCGTAGCGGGAAAGAAGTTCGTGCGCTACTGGCTTCATTGTGCGCACTTGCTGGTGGATGGCCAGAAGATGGCGAAGTCGCTGGGAAATTTTTATACCGTGCGAGACGTACTGACGAAGAGTTACACCGGGCGCGAGCTCCGATACGCGCTGCTGCGCGTGCATTATCGCGCGCCGCTGAATTTTACGTGGGATGGAATGAATGGGGCCCGCGAAGCGTTAGGCCGGATTGACGAATGGCTTAAACGTCTACGCGGAGTCGCAGGCAAAGAAAACGCCCAACGCTCAACGCCCAACATGCAACGCCCAACCGCAGGTTTTGAAGATGCGCTTGATGACGATCTCAACATTTCGGCCGCCCTGGGATTTCTGTTCGAATCGATTCGGGAAACAAATCGCACCATGGATCGCAACAAAATGGACGCAGCATCGGCAAGCGCGTGGCTGGACTGGTGGAAACGGATCAACACCGTTCTCGATCTTGAGGCAGCCGCGGAGATCGTTGTTCCACCGGAAATCACGCACCTGGCGGAACAGCGAGAGAACGCGCGTCGCGAGAAAAATTGGAAACGCAGCGATGAATTGCGCCAGCAAATTCTGGCCCGGGGCTGGGAACTGCGCGACACAAAAGAAGGGCCGAAGCTGACCCGCCATTCTGGCTCTGTTTAGGGCATTGCAGGTTTATCGCTCTTCGAACTTATACCCAAATCGCTCGATTTCCCGAGCAAACCTGGTACGCACCAATTCGCGAAGTTCATCGTCGTAATATTTTGAATAACGCTCGCGAGTTGAGCGGTTGTATTGTGGCAGCGTTGGCGGCGAAATGTTTAACCGGTTACAGACCGTGCGAAAATCGCCTGCCAGGTTTTCGAAGCGTATGATGTAATCGACGTTTGCGAAAGGATCCTGTTCCTCGTCATCCAGCCGCAGATAATCCGCAACCGATACTGCTTTGGAGATAATCCCGCGGAATTTTATCCGGTTCCACGTTTCCGGATTTTGCGTCGGTGTGAAGTAATAAGAGACCATTCGATCCCAGGGATTCCGCACACACGTGAACTTATAGAAACTGCGAAACGGCCCGTCGCCAAGAGCCTCGCGATACTCCTTCAGCGTCGAGTGTTTCTTGATCTTATATCTTGGATTGCGCAGTCCGAAACGTTCGACCCCGTCCTGTTCCTTGCGCAAAGCAACGAGTTGATCCTCCGAATAATCGCGCAGGACGCTTTGAATTGAATTACCGGCCGTCTTCGGAATGTGAACGAAAAGGAAACTTTTTCGGAAAGAGATCATCGGCGCATGTTGTCGAATTTATAGTACATGATTTTGATCACGCGAGTCTGGGAAGCGGTCGCCTCGGCGACCACGTTTAGGTGCCTCGCCGGAACGTTCTTCACGAGCTATCATGAAACTAGTAATTGGTCGCACAACAATTTGTAAAACGCCTCCCTCCTCGACAAGCCGGGCGGCCACGCGACTCCATCGATGATCCTGTCCCATAAATATAAATTCATCTTCATCAAAACGGCCAAGACGGCAGGTACAAGTATTGAAGTTTTTTTGTCGGAACGTTGTGGCCCGCAGGACATCGTGACACCGATCGTGCCGCCGATCGAAGGACATCAACCGCGCAACTACGAGGGATTCATTAATCCAATTCCCGAAATCGTCGACCGACCCGGCAAGCTTTTCTCAGCGTTGCGCCATACAATGACAAGCCGCACAAAATTTTATAATCACATGCCGGCGCGCGAGGTGAAGCAACGCGTTCCCGTCGACGTCTGGAATGGCTACTTCAAATTTTGCGTGCAGCGAAATCCGTGGGACAAAGTTTTGTCTCATTACCACATGCACGCGGCGCGCGAAGGCGGCTCGCTTTCACTCGACGAGTACCTCGCTCGTCGCAGATTCCCAATTAACTATTTTCGGTACACGGATCGCTCCGGTAGAAACGTAATCGTTGATCGCGTTGTCCGCTATGAGAACCTCCTCTCGGAGCTGGGTGAAGTTTTCGCGCAACTAAACATTCCTTTTGACAGAACTCTCGGTGTCGCGGCGAAATCGGATTATCGAGCCGACCGGCGACCGTATAAGGAAGTTTTCAACGAGGCTCAACGGCGAATCGTTGAAAACGCATTCGCTAAGGAAATCGAATTGCACGGGTATCGATTTGAGCGGTAGCTATTACAGATGTAATGAGAGTTTCCGAAAAGGACGGGAACAAGCTCTTCGGAGACAGGTGTCGGGCGCACTTTTCACAACGCGTCAGAAGATGGGCGCGAAGCAGACCGGCTATTGCTGCGTTGATTGTGTCGTTAGTTGGTTTGGCACTGGCGATCGCCTGGAATGTCTGGAAACGGGAACTAATCAGCCGTCCAGCGACCAGCGGAATCGCAGTGCTTCCGTTCGACAATCTCAGCCCGGGTCCAGATACCGCCTATTTCGCGGAGGGCATACAGGAGGAAATCCTAACGCGGCTGGCTAAGATCGCAGATTTGAAAGTCATTTCGCGCACTTCCACGCAGCACTATCAGAAGAAACCGAGGAAGCTCGCTGAAATCGCGAAGCAGCTTGGTGTGGCGAATATTCTTGAAGGAAGCGTGCAAAAAGCGGCCGATCAAGTGCGGGTGAATGTGCAGTTGGTTAATGCGCAAACCGGTTCACAAGTTTGGGCAGACACGTACGATCGCAAGCAGACTGACATCGTTGGTGTTGAGAGCGAGATCGCGAGAGGAATCGCCGAGTCGTTGCAAGTAAAGCTCACCGCGCGCGAGGCGCAAGCATTGGCAATGAAACCAATAAGCAAACCAGAAGCTTACGACGCGTATCTGCGCGGACTGGCCTTTGACGCGCTCAGCGCATACTCGAACGATGCACAACGAAGAGCGATCGAGGCTTATGAGAAGGCCATACGGCTTGATCCCGCGTTTGCACTCGCCTGGGCGCGACTTTCGCGGGCCGACGCGGCGCTTTACTTCGTGCGCGCAGACCAAACCCCGCCTCGGCGCGACGCAGCGCGACGCGCTTTGGAAAATGCGCAGGAACTCGACCCCGATCTCCCCGAGACGCAGCTCGCGCTAGGTTATTATCAATATTGGGTGCTGCGTGACTACGGGCTCGCCAAAACCACATTCGCACACCTTCGCGAAACGTTACCAGGCAGCAGTGACGTCCTCTATGCACTTGGCTTGGTTACCCGACGACAGGGAAAATGGGAAGAAAGCATCGCCTATCTGGAACAAGCTCTCGTACTCGATCCTCATAATCCGGAGGTCCTGAGCAATACCGCCTGGACTCATGCCATGCTTCGACAGTTCCCAGCCGCGCTACAGCTTTATGATCGGGCACTGGAGATTACTCCAAACGATCGCGATTTGATCACGGTAAAAGCCAGCATTTATCAGGCTGAGGGCAACCTGCAACAAGCCGCCAGGTTGTTATCAGGAATTAACGCGCAGAGTCCAATTCAGCCTTTCATAACAAAGATGACTCAACTGAGACTTGAACGGAATCACGCTGAAGCTGTTCGATTGCTGCAAGCACGACAAGCTCAATTTCATTTTGCTTCGCAGATCGACAAGGCCACAAACGAAGTGATACTGGCTTTTGTTCAACGCCTTGCCGGTGATATCGCCGGAGCGAAAGCAACAGCCGAACAAGCGCAGAACACGCTCAAGTCGCTCTGCCGAGCTCAACCAGATAACTCATTTTTTGCGCAACAACTCGCCCTCGCCAACGCCGCGGCCGGAGAGAAGGAGACCGCACTAGCTGAAGCTGAACGCGCTATCAAGCTTTTGCCGAGTGCTAAAGATCCACTGTCAGGTCCTACCCGCGAAGAGGTCCTGGCTTTAGTTCAGATGATTTTCGGCGAGGCCAGACGGCCAATTGCAACACTGACACGGCTGCTACGGACGCCATACATCAGCTGGCTTTACGGTCCAATATCCGTGACTCCGGCACTTCTCCGTCTCGATCCAATCTGGGACCCTTTGCGAGCCAATCCCGCCTTCGAAAAACTTTGCGAGGAGAAACAGAAATAGTTTTCCACTGCGGATTGCACGCACAGCGAGAGCGAGCTCGCTCTAAGCTGTCACAGCCGGTGCGGCACCGCTATCGGAACGACGCGGTATCCTCATAATTTGAGCTTGTCATTTGTGGATTGCTGCCAACGGCAAATCTCGCCGGAAAGACGTGAAATCACTGAAGCGAATTGCGGATCCGAGTAAAGATTGCGCGTCTCGAACCGATCGTCCTTTAAGTTGTACAGCTCATTCAGATCCTTATCGCGCAGGCAAAGCTTCCAGCCATCTGGACTAACACCCGTCCGAGTTGATTCTTCAACCGCGCGCTTGATCGTGCGCCGACGAGCGAGCCGGGTTCCCTTTTTCACTTTCGTCCGGTTCGGAGCCCATTCGAGAAAGACATTCTTCGGCAGTACGGTGTCGTCATTGATCAACGGCAGCAGACTTTTGCCGGCACATTGCGGATGATTTGGCTGACCCAGAAGATCAAGCAGCGTCGGCACGAAATCGATGTGGCTCACTGGATGGGAGATCATCTTCGGTCGCATTTGGCCAGGCAACCGAATCAACCACGGAACGCGCGTGGCTTCCTCGAACATCGTTTCTTTCCCAAAGAGATGATGCGCGCCCAGGCTGTCGCCATGGTCGCTGGTGTGCACGACGATCGTGTTCTCACTCAAGCCGCATCGTTCGAGGCAACCAAGAATTGCGCCGATGCTTTGATCGACCAATGTGACCAGGCCGAGGTAACGTTGTTTGATGCTGCGGTATTCGTCGGATGTAATCCCGAAGAACAACTGCATCGACAGCCGCTCCCGATCCAAAAGCGCTTCAGCCTGCTGCCACTCGCGCATCAAACGATAGCGCAACGGAATGTCTTCGCTCTCTGGAAGCGTATCCGTGACGTCGAGTTTCACCTCATCGAGCGGATTCGCATCGTTGAGCGGACCGTTGTACGGCGAATGCGGTTCCACAAACGCGACCACCAGGATGAAAGGGTCGCGCTGATGTTTCTCGATAAAGTCGCAAGCGTGCTTCTCGAGAAACTTTGGCCGCGACAAGTCAATCGGCAGATTACTGACGGCGACCTCCGAGAATCGCCCGTTCGACTTGTCAGGCGCGATACCTTTTGAAATGAGAAACTTGCTGTAGTCGCCATGACCATCAGTAGAAATGTAATGCTCGAATCCTCGTCCGATAGGTCCGTCCTCGCCAAGATGCCATTTGCCGATGTAAGCGGTCCGATACTCCTGGTCTTGCATCAGCTGCGGGAAAACGCCAAAGCGCCGATCGAGCGGAACGCTGTTGTGCGTGCATCCGTTGATGTGCGGCCACGTTCCCGTCATCAGTGACGACCGCGAAGGCGTGCAAACCGGATGCGTGACATAAGTCCGTTCAAACACCACAGATTCAGACGCAAGCTTGTTCAGATTAGGCGCGTGGACCTTCACGCCGCCGTAGCAAGCGAGCGTATCCGCGCGTTGCTGGTCCGGGAGAATCAGAATTAGGTTCGGTTTTCGAGTCGCGGCCATGGATTTGCTCTGGCACTAAAACAGCGGTGGCCAGTTCTGCAACGCCCGGTCTGTAGCCGTCGCCCTGTGGGCGACGCACGCTTCCCACAGGGAAGCGGCTACAGCAATTGCTGTTTTGTGAAGTTCGCATGGGTATCTCTAACTGATTTGAAGCGACGCAGCAGCGCGCGCTCCGAAATTCGTCGCAAGATTCCGGGATTCGGTGTTTTATGATCCGAATGAAACGTCTTTTGATCTCGCATCTATTTAGCGCGTTAATCGCCACGATGGTGCATGCCGCGACGACATTTGATTTGGCCGCGAAAGTCACGAACGAACTCGGAGCCGATCTTTACCGGCACCTGGCTGCCGGCGACTCCCGCAGTGGCGGGATTTGCATCTCACCCTACTCGATCGACAGCGCGCTGGCCATGACGTTTGCCGGCGCCGACGGAGAAACGCGTAGCGAGATGGCGCGTGTTCTGCATTTTCCAAACAGCGGCGACGTGCCCGCTTCGTTCTCCGCGCTTCAGCACTCGCTCGAACAGATGAGTGCGAAGACAGCTGAACTTGCAAAGGACTCCAAAAAATTTGGCGGTCCGAGCGAACCGATCACGTTGAACATTGCCAACCGTTTATTTGCACAAAAGGGCTATGATTTTCGCGAGGCGTATCTGTCTTTGATAAAACAAAATTTCGGCGGTGCATTCGAGCTGCTTGATTTCGTCGCCGACCCCGCGGCAGCGACGCAGCGGATCAACAAATGGATCGCAGATCAAACACGCGACAAGATTCGCGACCTGCTTCCCTCAGACGCGCTGAACAAACTAACGCGCCTCGTTTTGGCGAATGCGCTCTATTTGAAGGCGCCGTGGGCGGATGCGTTTTCCGACAAGACAACGCAGCCAGAACCATTCTTCGTTCATGGCGGCGGCCCCGCGGACGTTCCGATGATGCGGAAAGAAAGTCAGCGTTTCGGTTACGCAAGGCGCCAGGGATTCACTGTCGTGAGCCTCCCTTACGTCGGCGATGACCTGCAGTTCGTGATTCTTCTTCCCGATGATGTAAACGGATTGCCAACGCTCGAGTCGAAGCTGACGGCGGATGTTCTGGCAGAGTGCACAAAGCTCGAAGAGCGTGACGTGGATCTGCAGCTGCCCAAGTTCAAATTGGAGCCGCCGACGATTGCGCTCGCGGAAACATTTCAGGCGCTCGGGATGAAAACCGCGTTCGATATTCCACACGGCAGCGCAAATTTCGACAAGATCGCGCCGCGCAAGCCGAACGATTATCTCTACATCTCGAACATCTTTCACAAAACCTTCATCGCCGTGGACGAAAAAGGAACCGAAGCGGCCGCCGCCACTGCGGTGGTCATGATGCGGGCAACCGGTATGGCACAGCCAAAGCCGCCCCCGATCGAAGTGAAAGTGGATCGCCCATTCCTTTACGCCATCCAGCACGTGCCCAGCGGCGCATGTTTGTTTCTCGGGCGCGTCACTGATCCGCGCTGAGAAGAAATTGTAGGGCGTCTGTGTCAGACGCCAACTCGGAAAGATTTGGCGTTTCACAGAGCGGAGAGGCGGCGTCCGCCAGCGATACAGACGGGCAGGCCGAAGGCCGAGTGAGCGGGAGCGAGCGAGTCAAACGCCCTACAAAGGCAAATCGGCCGAGTAGCTCAATTTTCCATTCACGGTCCGCGCCGCCGATGTGTACGGATGTGGCTCGACTTTGTTTGCGCCAAAAATATGCATGACTTCATTGCCGCGGGCTTTCAGGTAATCGGCGACGAGCGAGCGATGGCAACGCCACCACACCGCTTCCGCGCACATGATCGCGGTCGCACCGGTTTCCGTAGCAACATCGAGCAAGCGATCAATGCCTTTCTGGAATTGCTCCGTCTCCATGTAATCGGCGTAACCGCGGAACGAGGCGTTGCGCCACGCCGTGTTGCGCGAATCGGGGTTCGGTTTTCGTCTTCCGCCCAACTCAGGGAAATGTTCGTAAAGAATTGCATGCGCGTTCAGCGATTCCGCCAACGTTTCCTTGTTGAACTGCGGATAACGCTTCGAGCCCGGCCACGTCCGCACGTCCGCCAGCAGCTTGATCTCGTTTTCCTTCAGCAACGAAATGAAGTCATCGATCGCGCGTGTCGAGTGCCCGATGGTCCAGATTCGCATAACTGAATAAAAGACGCCGATTCTTAACGAACGGGCAAGTAAACGACGCGCGCGGTAGGGCGCGCAGTCCTCTGCGCGCCGTTCCCTTCTACGGCGTGACAAGTGCGGTTGCCCTACAATCAAAGAACGCGCACAATGCGTCGTGAGCGAATTTCAATTTGGCGGCGATTCGTCCATGTTATTCGTGTAATCGTGATTCAATTTCATCGACATGAGCAAAGTTTATCCTGACGCCACCGCCGCGCTTAACGGCCTGCTTCACGACAACATGACGATCGCTGCGGGAGGGTTCGGGCTGTGCGGCATTCCGGAAAATCTGATCGCGGCGTTGCGCGACAGCGGCGTGAAAGGCCTGACCATTGTCGGCAACAACGCTGGCGTCGATGGTTTCGGAATGGGAGTTCTGCTCACCACACGGCAGGTGAAAAAAGTCCTGGCCTCGTACGTTGGCGAGAACAAGGAGTTCGAGCGTCAGGTGTTGTCGGGTGAACTTGAACTCGAGCTCATTCCCCAGGGCACACTCGCGGAGCGGTTGCGTGCGGGTGGCGCGGGGATCCCGGGATTCTATACACGCACCGGCTTCGGCACCAAACTGACTGAGGGCAAGGAAACCAAAGTTTTCGACGGCAAGGAATACATACTCGAACCCGGCATCACGGCCGAGCTTTCGCTCGTGAAGGCGTGGAAGGGCGACAAGTCCGGCAACCTCATTTTCCGAAAAACCTCACGGAACTTTAATCCGATGATCGCCAGCTGCGGCAAAGTCTGCGTCGCTGAGGTGGAGCAACTCGTCGAGATTGGCGAGCTTGATCCCGACCAGATCCACACGCCGGGCATTTTCGTCGACCGCATGATTCAGGGAGAAAATTACGAAAAACGGATTGAGTTCCGCACCGTACAAGGCAGCACGACCGCAAAAAAACAAAATCCGATCCGCGAGTTGATGGCGAAGCGCGCTGCGCAGGAGTTGCGCGACGGTTACTACGTCAATCTCGGCATCGGCATCCCGACGCTGGTGGCGAACTGCATCCCCGAAGGCATGAACGTTACGTTGCAGTCCGAGAATGGCCTGCTTGGCATCGGCCCGTTCCCAACTGAGGATGAAGTGGACGCCGACTTGATCAACGCCGGCAAACAAACCATCACCACGATGCCTGGCTCGGCCTTTTTCTCCAGCGCCGACTCATTCACCATGATTCGTGGCGGCCACATCGATCTTGCTATTCTCGGCGCGTTCGAAGTGACGGACAAAGGCGACATCGCAAACTGGATGATTCCCGGGAAGATGGTCAAAGGACCGGGTGGCGCGATGGACCTGGTCGCCGGCGTGAAGCGTGTCGTCGCGGTGATGGAGCACACCTCGAAGGACGGCAGCCCGAAGATTTTGAAGGAATGCACGCTTCCGATCACCGGCCTCGGCGTCGTCAATCTCATCATCACCGATCTTGCCGTCTTCGAAGTGAAACATGGCGGCGGCCTCGTTCTCATTGAATTGCATCCTGGGGTTACGGTGGACGACGTCCGCGCGAAGACTGGCGCGCCGTTCGACGTGGCACTAAGCAATTAGATGATCAGCGACCGAATTCCGCTCGCGCTTATTCCCCTCCGCGTTCAAGCAAATGCTTGCGGAGTAGCTCTTGAAAGACTTCATAAACCGCACTGCGCCTTTCCGCGAAGATGCAGTGAATCGTCCGCCTTTTTCCCGAGACCTTGTAAGCGAAGATGATTCGATAACCGCCAACGCGCAGACGGTGATAATCCTTTAGCGGACCTTCCAGCGCTCGAATGTCGCCGCGCTCGCGTGCGAGACCGCGAAGCGCCGCCCGCAACGCGCGACGTGGTTCTGGAGCTCGCCGCGCAACAAACGCAACGACCTGCTTGGAAAGCTCAACTTTTATCTCCATTCAACGCAGAGAGCGGCAGGAACTTTGTCTTGCCTTCTTCGTACTGGCGCAGCGCCTTCATCGCCGCAGGATTCCCCAGCACTTCCAGCGTCTCCACGATAGTATCCATACGCTCACGGGAGATCAGGTACGCAACCGTCTCGTCGTGCCGCGTGATCGCGATCGACCCTGCACCCGCTGCTTCCTTGATCAATCGCGGCAGATTCGTCTGCGCCTGCGTTACCGAATAGGTAGAATCCATTGGGATTCTACCTAGCTTTACTTATGGGAGTCGTCAACCTGATCATCACCGATCTATGCGTGTTCGAGGTGAAACAAGGTGGTGGCCTCGTTCTCATTGAATTGCATCCTGGCGTTACGGTGGACGACATCCGCGCAAAGACTGGCGCGCCGTTCGAGGTCGCCCTCAAGCGCTGACTTGTTCTGCACGATGCGTCAACAGCATGAACGATCGAGTAGTCTCCTAATTTGGTTTTGACCAGGACAATCGATGCGCTGAACAAAAGCGCGGGATTCACAGACTGACACGGTTCCCTTGCAATCATTCTTCCGGTGGTGGCCGGCAAGGTGATGCTCTCGCAATTTGCACTGACTCACATCGACCGGCGCTCGGAGGGTCTCATTTCAGTGGTTCAAGGCATAGTCCTTTGGCCAATGCGGACGCGGCCTGGCGGTCTTCGCCACGGCTTGCAGAAATGAGTCTTCCTGCGGCTGCGCTTCACGCAGTACCACGTCCACTTGCGCGCCCTCCGGCAGCTTCGCATCGGGCGGCAGAATCACCACACCATTCTTCACGGTTCCCGTGAAACTCATGGGCAAATTCTTACCCGGGCACAGTTTAAAAGCAAACCGGCACGCCTGACCCCTGATTCCATTTCTGTTGCATCTGCGGCCAAGCCGAGTTGCCAGTTGCGCCCATAGGCGGATTACGGTTACGTTCGCTCGTGAGCGCACGCGAGATAATCAGCGAAATACAGCGTTTGCCACCGACCGAGCAGGCAGAAGTTATCCAGTTCGCCTATCGGCTTGATGCCGAGCGAATGCTCAGCGGCAAAGAACTAGCGGCACTGGCGCAACGCATGATCGACACGGCCGATCCGGTGGAAAAACTAAGGATTCGCGAAGAATTGACGCGCGGATTCTACGGTGGCAGCTCGCATGCCTAAGGTCCGCCGCCGTGGCGTGCCAGGAGCCCTGCTTGAGCATCTCTGGCGCCGGATCGACGAGCGGGAAATTTCTATTGGTCAGTTGGAGCTTTTCGCCGTGTGGCTGGACACGGAGCCAGATGTTCCAGAAGGCAAATGGTTCAAGCGCTTTCCGGAGATGATCGTATGCGGCGAAGGAGAGTTTGTCGCAACATTTCTCCGCATCGGGCAGGTGGCGGAGGGCGAGGAAGTCCTCTGATCGAAAACCTAAAAATCACGGCAGCTCAATCTGCTCGTCTGTCGTCACCGCCCGGGCTCGCAGCCGAAGGGTAGGTCTTTCTGTGGCGGCGACATACTACCGTCGCGACTTTCATGAAAATAATCTGTTTAAACAGACTTCTGGACGGAACATCATCAGTGGAACACCTGAGAGAAAATGTTGCTGGCTGCTGGTCTTCAATTGCCTCATAAGGCAATTAAGGAATGGAGCTGGCGGGATCAGCGACAATAGAAAAGCCCACGCGTCATTCGGCTTAATTTCCAATGCCTTCCGAAGGAATTTCTCGCCAGCCTCCGGATCGGCCTTTTCACGGATATAAAGATTGCCCAGGACTACCCAACTCCATGCATCTTTTGGGTCCAAACGCAGGACTTCGATCAAATGGTTTGTCGCGTTTTCAACATCACCCAATTCCATATACGCCATCGCCAGATCGCGACGCGCGTCATGAAATGAAGGCTGCAATTCAAGCACGCGTTTGTAGACGCCGATCGCTTTGCCGTACTGTCCCTCACTTGCTCGCTTGACTGCGCGTGCCGCAAGTCTTGCTGCCTCCTCGCGCTTTGTATCAGCCTCTTCCGGGTATGAGATGACAACCTCATCCCCTTCAACCGTCACAGCGATTGGTTGCGGCAAAAAGGCATAATGTTTCAGAACATAGGCTGTAATTGCCGCCAACCCCCTTGGCTGGTCAGGAATTTGCGGCTCGAGTTCGAAAATATCTGAGATTTTCAGGCGGATTTCTTTCATCGCCGGGGACGAAACGCTTATCGTAAGATGACGCGGCGATGTTCGCCACTCCGAAAGTCTTGAAACTCGCTCGTTGCCCACACTCACTCATTGCTTCCCTCGCAACTTTACCTTCTATGTCGCTCATCCCATGGGCTCCATTCGCGAGCGGGCGGCTCTCAGTTCACAAAAAAGAAATTTACTATGCGATGCGATTTTTCCCGCTCAAGAAAATCAAATCAGGACACTAACGATCTGCAACAAGGCGCCCTAATTCGAAAGGAGCACCTTGAACCCAGCCTGCTCGAAATGACGGTCGCCAGTCAGCGCATCCGTCAGCCCTTCGCGTTCCATCACGACAAACGAAATGCAATCCGTGAGCGTTTTGTGATGGGAGGCTGAGAGGTCAGTGTGCCAAACTGCGTCGGCGTGGCCGCATTCGCGAAGACGCTTGTCTCATTGATCTCAGTTGCGTCATGCTGCGGCCGTGAAAGTGCGCGACGCTATCAAATTGATTGAAAAGGTCGGCTGGTATCTGGCGCGAGCGCGCGGCAGTCATCGACACTTCAAGCATCTGAAGAAACCTGGCATCGTGACCATCGCGGGACATCCGAGCGTTGACATTCCGCGAGGCACTCTGAACAGTATCCTGAAGCAAGCGGGGCTCAAAACCGAATGATGCGATACGCGATTGTAGTGGAGAAGGGACCAGCCAGCTACGGCGCGTACGTGCCCGATCTCCCCGGATGCGTCGCCGCCGCGGAAACAAGAGGCGAAGTGCTGAAGCTGATTCGCGAGGCAATCGAGTTTCATATCGAGGCTATGCGTGAAGACGGGTTGCCAGTTCCTGAGCCTTCATCGAGCGCCGAATACGTCGAAGTCGCGTTGGCGTAGAACGATGAGGCGGGCGGAATCACGTCCACTTCATTCATGTAACGGACCCGCACTGTCTGTGCATTCGCGCGAGATAAATAGGCTGCTCGGCCGGAAGAACGGCACGGACAAATCAATCTCTGAATCTCGCTCTTTTTCCGGGAGATCGATTTTCTGCTCAAAAAATCAAATCAGGACCCTCCCGATCCGCGATAATGCGTCCTAATTCGAAAGGAGCACCCTGAACCCAGCCTGCTCGAAATGACGGTCGCCAGTCAGTGCTTCCGTCAGCCCTTCGCGTTCCATCACGCCAAACGAAATGCAATCCGTGGGCGACCATTCCTTGTCTGGACGCGCGATGTAGAACTCACATCCGCGATCAAACAGATCCGGCGCCGGTGCGATGATTTCCGCATCCTCTTCCAAACGCAGCCGTGCGAGCACGTGCTCGAACCGCTCGCGGGCGCGGCTAGCTGCGATGGCGTTGGCAAACTCCAGCAACACCCAGGCAGTGGTCGCCAACGGCATACCCAACACCGCATTCATTTCCCACGGCGGAGCGATGGTATTGGTCGCGCGGATTGATGAGCGCGAGGAAGAATGCCGTGTCGGCAAAGACCGCCTTCATTGGCCCTTTGGCGTGCCGTACAGGTAATGGTCGTGGTTGACGGAGAGATCGGCTGGCAGATCGTCGGCCGTCCCGGCAATTTCGAGTAGGGAATGTCCCCAGCCGGTTCGCGGCTCAGGTTGCGCGACGGTTTCCAGCTCGTGAAGCTTCTCTTTCAATCGCTGCAACTCGCCCGGCTTGAGCTTCGATAGCTCGGCGATGATCTCTTGCGCGCTCATGCTGGAAAAGTGCTGTGTTTCTCCGAGGCAGTCAAACCTTGCACAGTTCAACCGTCTGGAACTGGAGGCTGTTTGTGAATCTCGATGGCAGCCACGTTGCGCGCGAGAGCCAGCGTGAAAATCCCAAGAACGGTTGACCATAAAACGGTCGGTAATACAATGCGTATTACCATGAAGACTGTGACCCTGAAGATTCCAGACAGCCTGGATAGCAAGATTCGGCGAGCCATCGCGCGCCGGAAAGAAAAGTTCTCGCATCTTGCCCGGCGAGCGTTGGCGCGTGAAGTGGAGGAACACGAAGTCGATTTTGCGCGTCTGGCGGCGCCGTATCGCGGGATGTTTAAGGGGCCGCGTGATCTTTCCAGCCGGGAAGGGTATGGAAATAAGAACCATCGTTGATGCCGGACCGTTGATTGGCTGGCTCAATGAGACCGATCAATGGCACAAATGGAGCGTAGCTGTTTTTTCCGCACGCCGCGGTCCGCTGCACACGACGGAAATCGTGCTTGGTGAGGCCTGCTGGCATCTTGGCGGCAATACACAGCCGGTTCACGCCCTTCTCGATTTGGTCAGAAAAGGCGCACTCATTCTCGCGCGACCATGGCCCGAACATCTCGCTGATGCGCAGCAAATCATGCTGAAATATCCGAGCATGGATGCCGCGGATGCCTCTCTCGTATCGCTGGCTGAGAGATCGCCCAAAGCAGATCTTGTCACAACTGACCGCCGCGACTTTGAGTTATGCCGCGGTCTGCGCAATCGCAGACTCAAACTCGTTTTGCCAGACGCTCGAAATCTTTGAGTCGATCATAAGCCAGCACGCGATTTCGCTGGCTTCAGCGCTTCCGGACGCGTTCGAGGATTTTTCTACCGATCAGTCTATGAATCTCGCTTTTTCTTGAGCACATCGATTTTTCCCTGCGCAAGAAAACCAAACTAGGACACTACCAACGATCGCGCGCGCCAGGGTCTCTCCCTTCCCGTCGCTGCAGCCCGGAAGTGTAAATTACGATTTACGCCGTCCGCTCGCGCGGGCATAGCAGCACCAGCAGTGATGCGATTATCCAGCACGCGACCATAAAAATAAACCCGCCGCGGAATGAGCCGGTGCGCTGACTCAGATCGCCAAAAATCTTTGGCCCGACAAATCCACCGATACTGGCGGTGCAGTTGATGAATCCAATCGCCGCGGCCGCGGCTGAGCTCGTGAGGAACGCAGATGGCAGTGCCCAGAACGCCGGCAAATATGAAACGGTGCCAAAACCGATGAGTGTGAACACGACAAGAAGCAGAGTATTTGAATGCGGCAATACAAACCACACCGTTAGGCCGATGGCGGCCGTCAATTGCGGCACGGCAAAATGCCAGCGGCGCTCGCGGGTGCGATCGGAGTTCCAACCAAGCAGCAGCATTCCGATGAGACCCGCAACAAACGGAATCGCGCCGATCCAGCCGATGCGCTGAACATCTGTCCAACCGGTGAGCCGCTGAAGCATGGTCGGCATCCAAAAGAAAAAGGCGTAGCCACCGGTATAACAGAAGAACAACCCGGCAGTGAGCATCAACACCGCCGGATGCCGAAGCGCTTGCCAAATCGTAACGTGCTGTGCTTTGGCGCGCCGCTCTTCAGCAAGACGAGCACTTAACCAATCGCGCTCGTCAGGCTGCAACCATCGCACTTCGTCAGGCCGATCCGGCAGCACGAACAGTGTCGCGATTCCAAGTAAGATCGCGGGCACGCCTTCCAGCAGGAAGAGCCATCGCCATCCGGCAGTGTCGAGCCAATGAACACGCAGGATCATGCCGGCAAGAGGCCCGCCGAGAATGTAAGCAATGGGAATAGCCGACATAAACCGCGCCACCGCCTTGGCCCGATCCTGATAAACGAACCAGTGCGAAAGATAAACAATCACACCGGGGAAAAAGCCTGCCTCGGCTGCGCCGAGCAGGAAACGCGCGCCGTAAAGCTCCAGCGGCGTGCGGACAAAACCAGTGAGTGTTGTGAGTGCGCCCCAGATTATCAGCGTTGTCGCCAGGAGAAGTCTGGCGCTCCAGCGTTCCACCAGCAGCGCCCCGGGAATTTGCAGCGCAAAATATCCAATAAAAAAAATTCCGCTGGCCGTGCCAAACACTGAATCGCTTAAACCCAGGTCGCCTTTCATTCCAAGCGTCGCATACGCGATGTTTGTGCGATCGAGGTAATTCGCGACGTAAAGTAGAAACAGAAACGGCAGAAGCCGCCACGCGATTCGACTGCGCGCACTTTCGCCGGCGTCTGCTTGCAAAGAAGCCATCGTTGCGCGCAGCATAACGCCGTTCGAAACGCTCACAATTTAGAAAACGCGTTCGCCGCCCAACTTGGCAACGCGCTCGCTCCCAAGGAGGTTTTGTTCGTCGGCGACATTCCCAAAACGCGAAATGCCAAAGTCATGCGGCGCGTCGTTCGAGCCTCTTATCTCGGCGACACCTCCGCGTTGGAAAACCCGGCGTCGCCGAACGGAATCAAACGCGCAGCAGAGTAGGGCCCGTAAAGGTAGGGCGCGCCACTCCTGTGCGCGCCGTTTGGGTAGGCCTCCCACTCCTGTGCGCGCCGTCTGAATCGCAGACACAGCGGCGTGCACGCCTCGGCGCGCAAGCTGCGGACTGCCCGCCCTACCAACGCGGCGGCGGGCGATCGTTTGTCCGGTAAACCCACAACCAATCCTCCGCTCGCTCGCACAATCCTTTTTGAACCGGATTCATCAGGATATAGCTGGTTTTTTCCTCCAGTTCGTGATGATCGCGCAAGCGGTGATCGAAGAAATCGCGTTGCCAATCCACGCCATGATTTCCGGCGACAAACTTCTTCCAGTTTTTGACGGTCGTTTGCATTCCCGGTTCGCGCGGGAACGCAATAATCGCATGCAGATGATCCGGCATAAGAAGGCACAAGCGGCAATGCCAGACGAATCCCTCATGGTTGAACTTCATCGCGGCGAGCACGGCATCGCCAGTGTCTGCGCGACATAATTGATTTTTGCCTTGAGGCACACAGTTGATCGTAATGAAAAACCAACTGCTGTCGGCCACCCATTGTGGAATTGTGTGAGGCAGCTTTTTGCGAATGGCCAAATCCACCCGCGGAGCGTAGCGATTCCGTCGCACGGCGGCAACTCGCAAAGGTAGGGCGGGCAGTCCTCTGCACGCCGTTTGGCAATCAAAAACGTCGGCGCGCACGGAGTGGCGCGCCCTACCTTCAGCACGTCGTATGGAACAAGCCGCCAACCGTCTCAGTTTGCGCGAGCTTGTTGTAAAGCGCCGCCGCATCTTCGGTCGGCAACACATGGACGGTAATTTGCCGTTCTTTCAAAAAATCCAGCGTCTCTTGCGGAACATGAAGGCACTCGGCCATTCCACGCGAGAGCACGACGACTTTCGCGCCGTGATCCAGCAATTCCCGCACATCGGCGATTTGAATGCCTGGTTTATGACTCGTTCCCGTATCACGCCAGTTCCATTCGCGCGACCCACCGGGAAAAAGTTTTGCGTCTTTGTACGGTTCAGCTTCGCCCTCAACTTCCAACCGACCCCAAGAAACATGATTGATGCGCGGCGAACGATCGTTGGTCTCCATGACGGTTAGATTCGGACGTCGTCCATGAAAGTAAATCGCACGTCAATTGCGGTGCGCACCAATTCGACTGCGCTCAAGGCAAGCCAACCAACGAAACGCACACGCCCTGGTAGTGCGCGCAGTTCTCTGCGCGTCGAATGCGATTCGCGAAGAACGGCGCGCACGGAGTGACGCGCCCTACCAAACAAAGATATGCGCCCTGGTAGGGCGGGCAGTCCTCTGCACGCCGAGCGGAATTTACCGGACGCCGCATTGAGAGCAAAGCGCCTTCGTTGTTCCCTTATGGCGGGAAATTCACATTGACATTATTGGAGCACGTCCCGGTGCCAGCTTCACAGACTTTATACGTGAACATAACTTGGCCGGTGGTACCGGTTGAATCAGTATACTGTCCAGTGTTCGGCGTTGTCGCGATCACCAAGTTATTGCGGTAAACGTCCATGTTGGCCGAGGTCGCCCCTCTCCATTTGAGACGCACCGTATTTATTCCACCTACCCTTTTCTTCTGGGCCTTGAGCTGAATCGGGCCAGCAGTGGCCGTCGGCGTCGCTGTAGCTGTAGCTGTTGCTGTAGCGGTAGCTGTAGCTGTCGGCGTTGGAGTGAACGTCGCTGTTGGTGTTGGCGTCGGGCTCTCCTCAGGCGTCGGCGTCGGGGTAAACGTAGCTGTTGCCGTCGGCGTCGGACTCTCCTCTGGCGTTGGTGTCGGCGTGAACGTTGCCGTCGGCGTCGGCGTAGGTGTTGGTGCAGCGCAGTCCGGGAACTTGAACGAGCCGATGCGTGTAGTCCATACCGGAGGCGAGGTGCTGCCGTCCCCTGACGTATCGAAATACTCAGTCGTGTACCAGAACGTGCAGCCGTCGGATGGATCAACGCTGATCGAGCTGTAGTCGCCCCAGCGGTGACATGCGGCACCGCCGCAGATGCCTGTTTGTGAGTCAACACCGGAGACAAGCGTCGTTTCGGTTTGCGGCAAAGTATTTAATGGATCGCCTGCGAGACGGCCCGAGTATTTGATGCTCGGAAAGTTTGGACTGGTCGCATTCGAGGTAGAGTAGCCGAGCGCTACGTTCCCTTGAATGTCCGCGGCGATGCTACCCATCCAGCGATAAATTGTGGTATCGGGTGCATAGATTTGCTGCTGCACGGGCGTAGTGGCAATTGTTCCGCCTGTGACATTAATCTGGGCCCACTGCGGCCTGGTCGTTGCAGTACTTCCGCCGCGCGTCGTGTGAACGACCCAGAGCGATTCGGCGCTGCCGACTTTGCGGTATTGCACCTTTTGCATCATTCGATCGCCCAGGCTGTCGAGCGTGTTAGTGGTACCGGGCTGTGGAACAATGTTGGCGCTAGGAACCGTGTAACTCGTCTGGCTGACAATTGTCGCGGCGCTAAGCGTACCGCCGCCGCCGCAGTTCGTGCCTGGAGTAAACGTCCGCACCCGGAAGTTGAAGGCTGTCAGCGATTCCTGGACGTAGAAATTCGGCCGCCCCGCTGGAGGAGTCCCGTCATAGCCTCCTACGACCGGCGCTTCAAGATCGCTGGGCATCATTGTATAAAAATCGCTGGTGCTGGCGGCAAACCCCAGAGCGCCTGTTAGAGGCAGGCCCGCATACATGTCGCTACGGCTAAACGACCCGAACTCACCGCCAATGTAGCTGCCAGCGGGCTCGGCGAACCCATTAGCCGCGTAATAGAGGCAGTCGGTCCAGATACCGAACTTCGGATAATCGTTGATGGTGTTAACAGGCGGTTGGCCACTTGCGCCCGTATCGGTGCGAATAGCGTAGAGATACCAGCCTCCGCTCACGGGATCGCTGGTTTGGGATACTGCTACGCATTCGTAAAATGGTCCCGTGGTCGCGCCGCCGCTAAAAGCGAGATTGGTAAGAATCCAGCGGTCTGCCAACGCGTCGTAAATAACAACTGGATCGCCACTTGAGTTCCCGTCACAGAACGTTCCGCTCCCGGCCCATAGCGCGTTCTCGGTGAACGAAGCCAGCAGGTTGCCGGTCTTGTCGTAAATGCCAAACGCAGTGTTGACAGACTGGATGTAGTGATTGGGGCCAACAGCACCATTGGTGTCAGGCGGCGTGCCACCGCCGCATTGTCCGCCGACGCAAGTATCCGTGCGTTTGATCCCAGGAAAGTTTTGAATCGGAGGAGGCATGGGCGCCAGCGGAATGTTTGGTTCTGCCCTTTGTCCAGTCACCGCTTCCGGCAATAGCTGTTTGTAATTGAACGGAGGCTCCAGCTCGCGCTCTTCGATTTCGCGTTGCGGAACCTGGGGCAGGTTGCGCACATCGCCGCTAAACACGAAAGGCTTTACTTTGCCGATAGCCAGCGCCGCCGTGGGAACATTCGGCTGCTGCACTCCGCCCGCTGCCCCTGTCTGGGACGTGAGGCTGGAAGCCAATAAAATCACCGAGATTGATGTGAGCGCGAGAGCGAGAGCAATTCGAAGCGCAAAGGCGCGTGCGGAGTTTTTTTGCTGTTTTTTCATGTTTGTTGCTGAGCGGAGGTGGAGGAGTTAGGAATGCCAACTTTTGCGATTGAGCGGTGTCTTTTGAGGCATTCCGCCTTTTGAGTCAAGTAAAATAGAACTTGCCGGCAGACAAAATTTGTAGCGAGAAAGACGACAGAAACTCCGGAGGAGGACTTGCCCTGGCATTTCCTTATCGGAGGGCCGACAATCATTCTGGACGTTCCTCGGTGGATTACTCGCGTCTCGTATGGGAGTGCGCATCACCGTGTTATTGGATCGACTCTGGACGCACGGCGTCCGGCAATTGCCGGACGCCGCGTGAGGGAGAAGTGGCCTGGTTGTTCCCTTATGGCGGAAAATTCACCGTCACATTGTTGGAGCACGTCCCGGTTCCAGCTTCACAGACCTTATACGTGAACATAACCTGGCCGGTGGTACCGGTTGAATCAGTATACTGTCCAGTGTTCGGCGTTGTCACAATCACCAAGTTATTGCGGTAAACGTCCATGTTGGCCGAGGTCGCCCCTCTCCATTTGAGACGCACCGTATTTATTCCACCTATCCTTTTCTTCTGGGCCTTGAGCTGAATCGGGCCAGCAGTGGCCGTCGGCGTCGCTGTAGCAGTTGCTGTTGCTGTTGCTGTTGCTGTTGCTGTTGCTGTTGCTGTGGCAGTGGCTGTAGCTGTCGGCGTTGGAGTGAACGTCGCTGTTGCCGTTGGCGTCGGAGTAAACGTCGCCGTTGCCGTGGGAGTAGGAGTAAACGTAGCTGTTGCTGTTGCCGTAGGCGTGAAGGTGGCTGTAGCTGTCGGGGTAGGAGTAAACGTCGCCGTAGCCGTAGCCGTTGGGGTCGGGCTAGGAGCAGCCGGCGGCTGGTCGGCACCTATCGCTGGCGGATTAAGCCGCGGATCGTTGTCGAAATCGTTGGTAATACCGGCAATAGTCAGACCAGCGCCTACGCACGGACTCGTCGGGAAGATGTGCAGGTCACCCGTGGCAGCGGTCCCGTTTGGATTGATGTACTGCGAATCGACCGAGATGCTGTTGGCGTCCAGGGCCGTAGCGGTTTGCCAGTCCGCGAGCGTTGTGTCGTCAACACCACTGAACGATCCAACGAAACCGCCAATTCCTGTAGCATAGAGATCGTTGTAATTGGAAACGGCTCCCGAAGTCCCCAACAGGGAAATCGCGTAATTCTTTCCGGGTCCGGACGCGTTATCGCGGGCGTTCCAGAGAATGTTGTCCTCGTAAAAGCGCGTCCCGGTGGTCACGTTGCTGACTAAAGCAAATGTGTTGCTCGAGGAAGCCACCCCGCTCCCCCCGATATACACGCTGTTGAAATAGAGATTGTTCGTTCCCGCAATCTCAAACATTCCGTAAATCACATACCCCGACGCGATCGAGTTGCCATTGGCATCGAGACCGAGTTGCACCATGTTGTTTTTGTAGGTGCCGCTACCGGCTACCGGCAGAATGCCCACCAACTGGCTGGTCAGCGTAGTCGAGTTAATCGAGAGCGAATGCACAAAGTTGCGTTCGACAATGTTCGCCGGTCCGGTGGCGAAGGAGCAGTAAAGCGCGTAAATCGAGTTGCTGGCCGCCCCGGAGTTGTTGCTCAGCAAATAGATCGTATTCTGCGATATGGTATTCACGCCGGTGCTGGCCGTCGCAAGAATTCCACTGCTTATAACCAGGTTGGCCCCGTTGGAATTCCCCGTGATGTTGCGGACAAGGTTACCGGTCGCAGTCACGTTGGCTGCGGCGTTCTGGATGGCGTACATGGCATAGCTGCCGACAACGTTGTCAGTGATCGAGTTGGCTGCGGTGCCACCGATGGTGTTGTTGTTAATAGTAACGTTCTGGCCCGCCGTGCCGCTTAGAAGAATCCCTCGAAAGCCGGCGGTGGTTCCAGTCCCGCCGTTGTTGACCGTGATCGTCCCCATGCTGTTACTGCTGATCACATCGAGGTTCTGGAAACTGAAATCGAAGACGCCTTCGAAGCCTATGGTGTTGGCAGTCGTTGACGTCGCGTTGACGACGATACCCGATGAGCCGTCCAGGCTGCCGATCGTATTGCCCGTAATGTTGAACGAGCCGGCCGTAGCTCCAACGGAAATCCCAATGAAGGGCGAAGTGCTGCTGGATCCAGTCGCGCTCGACGTCTGGTTGATGGCGGAGATGGTGTTCCCCTGGATGCTGGTCGTGATTGTAGTGCTTGTGCTCGGGGCATTGATTCCCTTGACCTGGTTCGTAGAGCCACTGATCGTCGTTGTTCCTGTCCCATTGGCTGCGCCGAAGCCGATAGTATTTCCGGTGATGTTAAGGGCCGCGGTACTCGCTGAGGCCGTGATACCGGCGTAAACCAGCCCGGCGCCGGTGAACGTCCGGGGCGCAGTCTGGTAAATTCTGTTGTTCGAGATCGTCGTGGTAGCGGTGTTGGTGCTGATGTTGATACCTGTCACGCCAAGCGTCGCGTTGAAGAAGTCGAAGACGTTGTTGTTGTCGATGACGTTGCCAGTGTTGTTGTTTGGACTGGCCGATCCGAGCGACAGAATGCCTTTGGTCGGCAGGTTTGCTCCCGCCGGACCGATGTTGTTATTGGAAATGTAATTGCCGCTATTTGCTCCGCCAGTCGACGTGCTGATCAGAACGGTGCCGCCTTGGGTGGTGATAGAGGAGTTTGACGAACCGAGCACAGTGCAGTTTGTGATTACATCGTTTTGAGCGCCGTTGATAAGACGGATCGTGCTCGTGCCGGCAGTCGCCGAAGCGGTCGTGTTCGAAATCGTTAGCGAGTTGCCACCCACGTTTTCGCCGTTAATGCTCACGTTCTTAGCGCCGTTCAGGTCAATTAGCGGGACGCCTGCGTTTGCCGCGCCAGTAACAGTGCGGGCGCCGCTCGGCAGCATCGCGACTGATGTGTAGGAGGAGGGGCCGCCGCTCGCGTTCAGGATCGCTCCGGCCACGGGCTCGACGGTGTCGCCAAGGATCCAAACGATAATATCGCCCTGGTGAACGCCGGTGTTAATGGCGGTAAACGCCAGCGCGACGGTCGCGTAGTCGGTCGGGCCAGTGACTCCGGCTGTCGCCGTGACTGTGACCGGACCGGCAGACAGCCGGCGGAGTCGGGTATGGTGTTGCTGTCGCTGTCGGTGTTGCTGTCGCTGTTGGTGTTGCTGTTGCTGTTGCTGTTGCTGTTGCTGTCGCTGTTGGTGTCGGACTTGGTGTGACACTGGGTAGCGGCGTCGGTGTTGGTATCGGGTTACTCGTGCATTGGGCGAATTTGAATGAGCCAATGCGAGTGGCCCAACTGCCGCTACTGGTAGCAGTATAATATTCGTTCACATGCCAGAACGTACAACTGTCAGTTGGATCGACGAACATCGTGCTATAGTCTCCCCAGCGACCAGTCGTGCTGGTCTGATGTCCCCCAGCCGTGATGAGCGTCGCTTCGCCTTGCGCCATGTCATTCAGCGGATCACCGGCTAAACGACCAGCATAACGGATCTCAGGGTTGAGGGTGGTGCTGGAGGTGGAATAACCGATCGCGACGTTGCCCTGCCAGTCCACGTTGATACTCCCCATCCAGCGAAACAACCCGTCGGCTCCATTGTTCCAATCCTGCTGCTGCACAGGCGTAGCCGGAATTGTGTTGCCGGTCATGTCGAACTGATACCAGCGCACCGCGGTCGGCGCAGTCAGAGCGTCGGTAGCGCGAACGATCGTTTGATCGGCGTAAATGGACTCGACGCCGCTGAGGTTCTGGTAGATCAGGGGATACATGAGTTTGTCTCCCAACGTATCCAGCCATTGACTGGTAGGTAGCGGTGCCGTTCGGGCAGAGGTGGCCATTAGTGGCGTTGAACGCGTCCTTGAAACCGTTGACTGTGATGATGCCGTCGGGCAAGTGGCTCGCGCCGACGCCAAAGGTGGAATTCGCCGGCGTGACGAAGTCAACGTGGAATCGCCTAACGAAGACCTGATTCTCGACCGTGCCCGCTGTAGCGGAACTGTTCACATCCATGAACCACTCGGGTTGGCCTGCCGGCGGCGGATCGCCGGTCCGGAAGCTGGCAGGAACCAGGCTGTATTGATCGCCCAAGTCGGCGGGAAAAATCGAGAACCCGATCGCATTCGCAGAGCCGCCGTTGACCATGCTGTTGCGATCAAGCGCATAAACGCGGACGCCGTTAAAGGTTGTGTTATTCGAAAACTCATTCATCGACAGGTAATAGGCGTCTGGCCACATCCCGAACTTCGGATAGTCCCCGAGGTATGTCGGGTTCGCCGGATCAACCTGTATCGCGTACAACCACCAGCCGCCGGAAACCGGATCACTGGTTTTTGATACCCCGACGCACTGGTAAAACGAGACGCCAGGGAAGGCAGGAAAAGCAAAATCGCTGACCACCCAACGATCGGCCAGGTGATCGTAGAAAACTACGCCATCGCCGTCATTTTGATTAAGGCCGCAAGGCGTAGTCGGCCCCATGGCGGAAAAGAATGAATTGTAAGTTGTGGGGCCGGTGAGCGGGTTACCCAATTTGTCAAAGATTCTGATCGAGGAATTGACCGAATTAATGTAGTGGTTCGGTCCCACGTCGCCGTCGGAATCGGGCGGAACGCAAGTCCCGCAGGCCTGGGCTGAGGTCAGTCCGGCGAATGTCTGTATTGGAGCGGGCATGTTAGGAATTGGCGCCAACACGCGCTGCATTAACTGCTGCGTGAACTGTTGACCCGGATTAGACGACGGCGATGGGTTGTGCCTCCGGCCAGGGGAAACGGATGCCGGGTGAGACGGTGTTCTTCCTCCTCATTGTTTGCCGGAATATAGCGAAGCGCTCGCAGGTCCAGGTCCTGCGACACAGGCCCGGCCATGGCCACGACGTCGGGCGCTGGTCTGCCGGGTTGAGGTCCAGCCGCAGGCGGTCGGAGCGTGGAAGCTAATAAAATCGCCGAGAGCGATGTGAGAGCGAGAGCGAGAGCGATGCGAAGCGCAAACGCATGTGTGGAGCTATCTTGTTTCTTTTGCATGTGTTTTTCCCGTGGACGGAATTTTTAGGAGCGAGCGGCCTCCTCATATCTTTTGTGCCTGGCAACAGCGAAGCGAAGATCTGAAAAAAGACGCGTGTCTTTTTGGATGGCGTTTTGAGTGTTGAATGACACTTGGTTAAGAATCGGAGTGTTGCTTGTAGCCGACAGCGCTTCCCAGGGTCAATGGGAAATACGCAACCGGCGTCAGACAAAGCTTGTAGCGACAAACACTACAGAGTTCCGGAACGCATCCCTGCGCTTTGCTACTCTCCGAGTAGAGCGCTGTTCGCTTTCGAACTACTCGGTCGGTTCCTCGTTGAGCTGGACCCAACGGCTCGCTGCAAAACGCAGACGCGCGGAGTTTTCCAAATTTAATTTCTCTCTAATACGAGTTTTGTAGGTATCAACTGTTGTGATTCCGAGGCCCAGTTGCGCGGCAATCTCGCGTGTCGTCAGGCCGCGACCAATCAGATCGAACACCTCGAGTTCGCGGTCCGCCAGCCGATCGATCGGTTCGACAGCGATGTTGCGGCTGCCTGTCATTCTGCCAATCATACGAGACATGAAACGCGGGTTGAGGTAAACCTCACCTTTCAAGATCTGGCGAATTGCCTTTAAAACGGCTGCTGATGCTTCGTGTTTGGTCACGTACCCCTTCGCGCCGGCTCGCAATGCTCGCTCGGCGTAGAGTGATTCATCATGTATTGAAAGAACGAGGGCTGGTACAGAAATTCCGTGTGCGCGCAAATCTTTCAGTAACTCCAGGCCACTCGAGCCTCTCAGCGTAATATCGATGATTGCGATGCTGGGTTGTGTTTGCTTGATCAGTGCAAAGCCATCGCGAATGTTGTCCGTCTGACCGCAAACCTTCATGTCGTCGGCTTTATTAATCAGATGCGCCAATTGTTCGCGGAACATCCGATGATCCTCGACGATGACGACCCTAATCTGTTTAGACTGCTGCGATTTCACACTCCCCCAGGATCTGTTCTGGCGCTGCACACAAGGATCGTGCCGCTGCTGTTTCGCTTAATTGTCAGCTGGCCACCGATCAACCGTGCGCGGTACTGCATGATGGTCAGCCCCATTCCTTCTGAATTCGACTCGGAAATCCCAACGCCGTCATCCAAAACACGGAGCGTCATCGAGTGATCGGCTGTGTCGAGAGAGAGCGCGATATTCTTCGCTTTTCCATGTCTTGTGGCGTTATTGATCGCTTCTTGCGCAATGCGATAAAGGTGCGTCGCTGTGTGCTCGTCACAATTTGCCAAGCTGGGATGAGAGCTGAATCTGCAATTTATGCCGTGCAACCGGGCGACCGACTGAGCGAGCGATTCAAGCGCCAAAGTGAGGCCCAGACGGCTCACATGCGCAGGAACAAGCTTGCGCGCCAGCTCACGTGTTTGCACAACGGCATCCTGAAGAAGTTTTACTAATTCACTCGCGTCATTGGCCTCGGCACGTAGGTGCAATCCTTGCAGATCATCAGACAATGAGGTCGCGCTACAGGTGAGTGCCGCAAGATATTGGCAAAGACCGTCGTGCAAATCCTGGCCAATTCGCCGCTGCTCGGCTTCGCTGATATTCACGATCTCACGCTCCAGGTGCTGGGAATGTTCCAAAAGCGCAATTCGCTCCGCCGCAATATCGCTCTTGGTCCGTAAGGCAGAACCCACCAAGGCTACGACCAGAAAGAAACCGACATGTCTCGACACCTCCCACGCTGCGAGCGAACCGTGGAGATCGGGATCGCCGATGAACCAGTTAGCGCACCACCAAAACAGGCCTGAGAAAAGCGCTGCGGTGATTCCCCATTTTTTTTCGCAAAACCACGCCAGCGCAAAAATGGGAACGGCGTAAAAGGGCAGCAACCGGAGCTGGTAACCCGAGATGAAATCCAGCATCGCGATCACGATTAATGACGCCATCATCTCCGCGACTATCCAATCCCGTGGTTGCCGCGCGAAGGTCTTTGAGAAACTCATTGGAACAAAGCCTCGGAGCCCTTCTAAATACTATCCAATTTGTCATAGGAGAAGCGTCTTTTTCAGAGGCTTTCGAAGCGCCTCACGCCAAATGACACCAAGGTGAGAAGAAACGCGGCGCGCGAATGACGAACACCAGGCGGTGTGCGGCGTTGGTATGGCCCGTACTCCTCTGCCCGCCGATTCATGGCAGACAAAAGCGGCTATGTGACGCGTGCCCTAATTTTCCCTGACGCATGGCCTTCTCTTGCCGTGACGGCACGCAAAAACTCCTCGACTTCATCCGTATTCCGGAGTGAATACGTCGCTGCGGTGAACCGCGGTTTTTCGCTTACCAGGATGCCGATGCCGCGTCGCTTAAGCACGCGGAAGGCGTCTTCGTCAGTGCGATCGTCTCCAATATAAATGGGGAAAACGTTCTCGTCTTCCAAGCCCAAGGTTTCCAGCAACCACACCAACGCCCGGCCTTTGTCCCAATCAATGTCCGGCTGAAGCTCGTGAACTTTTTTGCCAGTCATTTTGCGCAGTTCGCGATGACACCATGCCACTTCCCCCACGGCTTGTTTTACTTTTGGGATATCTTTTTCCTTCACGTTCCGATAGTGCGTGGCGATGGAAAGACGTTTCCGCTCCACGCGCGCACCGGAAATTCCATCGAGCGCTTCTTGCAGTTTTCTTTCCGCCGTGTCGAGCTTCGGCAGAAATTCACTGGCCATTTGCCGGCGCAGTCCATTCGGACCGGCGATATCAAATCCATGACTGCCGGCATAAACGATATTCTCGATACCCACGCGCTCGCGAACATCATCGAGATCGCGCCCGCTGAGAATGACCAGTGGTAGGCGCGAAGCGACTTCTTGCAACGCCTGACGCATTGAACCGGAAAGGAGTGCCTGCTCCGGTTGACTGACGATCGGCGCAAGCGTCCCGTCATAGTCCAGAAAAACTGCAACCTGATTGTCGCGCGCTGGAGCGATCATTTCATCAAACCGATCGAGCGCGGATGGAACCCTATTGGTCTTTAACAAAAGCATTTAAAACAGTTAGAAGGTTACAACATGAAGAAAACGGTCTGTGACGGACTCTGCTGTAACAGTATAACATGTTAGCTCCCAAACTTCCTGCTTGCATGAATCGTCTGATAGTCGTTTCCAATCGATTGCCATTTGCGCTCGATTCGACAGGCGAAGACCTGTGGACGGTTACGCCTGCTGTCGGCGGCCTTGTTTCCGCAGTTGAGCCGGTGCTGCGCGAGCGCGGTGGAACCTGGATTGGTTGGCCGGGAATCGCGGGCAAAATTCCAAAGAAACCACTGGCCGAAGCCACGCATGACGCCGGTTACAAGGTCGTGCCGGTGACCCTGAGTGACACTGAGCGCGATGAATTTTACTACGGCTATTCGAACGAGGTGATCTGGCCTCTGTTTCATGATCTGCAAAGTTTTTGCAACTTCGAGCCGGCATACTGGCAGGCTTACATAAACGTCAACGAACGCTACGCGGATGCGATCATCCGCTGCGCGCACCCCAACGATTTCGTCTGGGTCCACGATTATCACTTGATGTATGTGGCCCAGGCATTGCGGGAACGAAACGCTTCCAAAAAGCTTTCGGCGTTGACGTTTTTCCTGCACATCCCGTTTCCGCCGTATGACATTTTTGCGAAGCTGCCGCAACAACGGCGGCTCCTGCGCGCACTGCTCCAGTTCGATCTGCTCGGGTTTCAGGCCCGGCGCGACGTACGCAACTTTGTCCAGTGCGTGCGACGCGTAATGCCGGACGCAAAAGTTCTTTCTCGCCATGAGTTGCACACGATCCGCTTTGAAGATCGCAAAATTTGGGTTGGGCATTTTCCGATCGGAATCGACTTCAACTCTTTTGAAAACTGCGCAACATCCGCTTCAGTCACGCAAAAATCACAGCAGTTGCGCGATACGTTTCCCGGTTGCCAGTTAATCCTGGGTTCGGACCGGCTCGATTACAGCAAGGGAATTCCAGAGCGACTGCGCGCTTTTCGCAATGCTCTGGAGCGATATCCAGAGCTGCGCGGCCGTGTCGTGCTCATTCAGGTGGTGGTACCGAGCCGGGTACAGATTCCACGGTATCACGAATTCAAGGGACGCATTGACCGTCTCGTAGGCGACATCAACGGCCGTTTCTCGACTAGCAGCTGGATTCCAGTGCAATATCACTTTCGCGGGCTGCATCGCGAAGATCTTCTGGCGCACTATCGCGCGTGCGACATCGCTTTCGTCACGCCGCTCAAAGACGGAATGAACCTCGTCGCAAAGGAATACTGCGCGTGCCGTATCGATGAGGACGGCGCGCTAATATTGAGCCAGTTCGCGGGCGCCGTCGCGCAACTTAGGTCGGGTGCGATGCTGGTCAATCCTTACGATGTCGAGCAAATGGCCGACGCAATCTTGAACGCGTTCCGCATGGATCAGGCCGAGCGGAGCGTGCGTATGAAACGCATGCGACGGAACGTGCACAGCGAAAACGTTTTTTGGTGGGTCGATTCCTTTCTAGCCGCAGGATCGCAGTTGGCGAGCAAGCTTCCAGGTCGCCAGCGAAACCTTTAGAAACGAATTCTATCAAGTTGATTGGATATGCCATCATCGACAACATCAAAAAGATTTCCAACACCGCTTGGGAATTGCCCTCAACGTAGAAGAATGCACTTCGTTCAAATCGCGTCGCTGCAAACCTAGAGAAACCAACCTGGTCGGGCTTTGCAGACTTAACCGTGGAGCCGATCGATCGAAGCCAGGCGCCCTTCTTCTCGGAACTTTGAAAATGATTCATCGCCCAACGCGGTGCGGCTGATCTCGATGGCGCGTTCCCAGTCGCCCCGAGAACGCGGCGTCAGCGGCATGCCGATTTCCTCCCGCAGCGCTTCGACCTTGCCAAGACGTTCCACCGCGCGCTCGTGCCTGGCTTGTGCGGTGGCAAGAAAGACGCTCTCTTGAAGTCCGGCGACAAGATAGCGCCTCGAGTTCCATCTCGCGAATCAGTTCCATGGCTTCTGCAAGAGACGATTCAGCAGCGTCGCACCGATCTTGCAACCGGTCGAGGTGGGCCAACTCGCACAAAGTCAGCGCGATTCCATTTTTGCTTCCCGAATGGCGAAAGATGTCGAGGCTTTTCTGGAGAAGTTTTTTTGCCGACCTAAATCTGCCTTCGTAGATCGCGGTGCTTCCGAGTTGCAGTGTGACCCAAGCGTTGGCCTTACCCAACGTCCGAAAGATCAAAAGCGACTTCTCGAAACAGCCGCTCGCCTCGGCGAATTCCTCTGTGTCGAGCGCGATTTTTCCCAGTTCATACAAACACCAGGCCTCGCCCACGGCTGTATTCATTTGTTGAAAGGCCTGTTGACACTCCTCAAATTCGATTCGCGCCTGGGTGTATTGGCCATGAGCCTCAGCGATCTCGCCCAGCTTAAAGCGATCCCAGGACGCATGATGTTTTTCTCCAGCCTCCTCGTGAATTTCCAGAGCTCCCTGCAAGAATGACCTGGCCCGATCGTATTCGCCCGTGGAAATCGCCACCGCCGCCAGATAACTCATGCATTGGGCGATGCCTGCTTGATAGCCGCATTTTCGACAGATGGCGGCAGCTTCCCCGAATTTTTCCGTAGCGTGCTCGAAATCGCACTCGGCCAAGGCGAGATCGCCCTGTTGGAACAGGGTGTCGGCAAGGCGATTCTGATCATTTAACTTGAGGGCGAGATCAAACGCGCGCTCGAACAGCGCCCGCGCGTCCGGGTTACGGCCCTGGTTGTGAACAAGGATACCGCCCAATTCGTTCAACGCCTCAATGACCTGGACGCTAGCCCCGCATTGCTCGCTGATGGCAAGGCTCCTCTCGAACATTTCTTTCGCGCGTTCCGGATCGCCGGTGACTCTGGCGCATTGGCCGGCGAATCGCGCGCATCGCGCTTGCAGCGGCATCAACTCGGCGTGCTTCGCTGCCGCTACTTTCTCACAGGTCGTTCGCAACTCAGTCCAATGTCCCTGGCGAAACCAGAATTCGCCAACTGCGGCGGTGATCCGAATGGCGAGTTCGGGCGCGTTATCGAATGACCAAGCAAGCGCGGCGCGAAAATTATCGTGCTCAGTCTCCATGCGTTTCGCCGAGATCGCATATTCGGGGCCGCTGCGGTTTGCCTCAGCGTTTTCGGCAAAGCCGGCAAAATACTTGGCGTAGGCCCGATAGGCCTTGGCGTCGGCGGGGGATTTATGCAGTTGTGCGAGACCAAATTCTCGGATGGTTTGCAACATGCTGATGCGCGGCTCGCCTGCCGCGGCGTGGCAATGTCGCAACAGGTTATTATCGATCAGGGAAGCGATGGCATCGACCACATCAACATCATAATCACGAAACTCATTGCAGACCGCTTCGGCTGTAGAAATGGTGCATCCACCGGCAAAGACAGCGAGTCGGCAGAAAATTTTCTGGCGATCCTCGTCGAGCAAGTTATAGCTCCACGCGATGGCGTCGCGCACGTTTTGTTGACGAGTTGGAAGATCATGCGCGCCGCCGCTAAGGAGATGTAATGAAACATGTCCATCTGGACTAACGAGCCGTGCCAGCAGCGCTTCGGGCGAGAGCAGTTTCATGCGAGCGGCGGCCAGTTCGATGGCCAGTGGAAGACCGTCCAGCGATGAACAGATTTGCCCCACCGCTGTGAGGTCTTGATCGTTAATGGCAAAACCGCCCTTGACCGCTTTGGCTCTCTCGATGAAAAGACGCACCGCGGATGAACCTAACAACTCGTCCGTGCTCGGGCCGGTCTTGAGACAGGGAACATCGAGCGGCGGAACCGAAAAGATGTGTTCGCTGCGTAAATGAAGCGGGGAGCGGCTCGTCCCCAGAATGTTTACGAGCGGACACGCTTCGAGGATTGTCGCAAACGTCTTTGCCGCACTGGTGACCTGCTCGAGGTTATCCAGCAACAGAAGAAGGCGCTTTTCGCGCAGTCGTGTGATTACGCGCGCCATGATCGATTGCTTCCCGGATTCTTCCACGCCCAACACGCGCGCAATCTCCCCTGGGACCAGTTCTGGATCGACAACGGAAGCGAGATCGACAATGAACGCGCCGTCGGCGAAATCGGCCAGCAACGTAGTTGCGGCCTGGAGCGCCAGCAGCGTCTTGCCGGCGCCTGCCGGGCCGGTCAGGGTCGCGAGCCGCACATCTGGGCGGCGGAGCAGTTCGCAAACTTCGGCTAATTGTTCGGCCCGCCCAATCAACGGCGTGATTTGTGCCGGCAAATTGTTAGGGCAATTGTTGAGGCTGCGGATCGGTGGGAAGTCCGATCTCACGCCCGGGATAACGAGTTGGAAAATGTGTTCCGGCTTTTCCAAGTCCTTCAGGCGATGCTCTCCCAAATCGCGGAACGTCATGTCCGCCGGAATTCGGTTGCCGGCGAGAATTTTTGTAGCTGCCGAAACAAGGACCTGGCCGCCGTGAGCGGCATCGCGAATCCGGGCGCCGCGATGCACATCCAGGCCGGTGTAATCCTCCCCCTTGGAAGTCGGTTCGCCTGTGTGCAGGCCCATGCGTACCGAGACCACACCGTTTTCCGGCCACGCATGGCAGGCGAATTCTTCCTGCGCGCGCACCGCGGCGGCGATCCCGTCGGCCGCGCGGTTGAATGCGATGAAAAAAGCGTCGCCCTCGGTGTCGACTTCATAACCGTCGTGCTTGGCCAGGACGGTGCGCAGAATGGTTTCGTGTTGGGCGAGCAGGTCTGGATAACGATCGCCGAACCGGTGCAACAGCTGCGTCGATCCCTCTATATCTGTAAAGAGAAACGTGACCGTGCCGGTCGGGATCGTGACCATATTAGATGATCCAGCCGGGTCGATCTCTCAGGCACGTGATTGCGATCATGCCAATCATTTCCCCGTTTGTTTGCGCACCAAACCTAACAAGATCGTGCTGTAACAGGCAATGTTCCAAAAAATCAAAATCCCGGTGGCAAGCTGGGCTGCTTGCAGCGACAAAAACGGCGTTAACTTTGAAAAACGAACGTCGTCGCGATGGTCGGTGGTATCGCGGTATTCGATGTGGGAGACATCGAGGCTACTGGCCCTATCCCATTTATGCTGGCCTAACCGGTCAGGAATCACCGCAATGTTTTGCCACGACATGTTCACCGGCGATAACTTGTCGTAGGTTTGGGAACGAGGACGATCGGCCTCCTTCCATTCGATGGTTTCTTTTTCGCCGCCGGAAGTCAGAAACAGCGGCGTCTTTGTCCGGTTGGAGAGAAACGGAGTGGTGAGGCCGTACAATGCCGCCGTGTCCATGATCCGTTGCGCGGCGAAGCTGGGCATGAGATGACTAAAAGCGCGGACAGACTTGCTCATGTCCGGCACAGTCACGACCACGCCACCGAACAAGATCTGCGGAATCAGAACAAGCGGCACCCAGAGCACGGCCTGAGTCGTATTGGTAACGACCGATGAAATTGTTAGGCCGATGCTAACCCCGGTCAGCGCAGCGAGTGCGACGGCCAGAAACCGCAGGCCTAACGTGACGATGAGTACATTGAAGATGCTTCTTCCCGGAACAGTCATGGCGCTGCCCTGTGGATCCAGGCGCGGCGTTTCATCCGGCTGCCTCAGAATGCGCGGCCTCGAGTCCAGAATATTTTGTGAAATCTGAAAAAAATCAGCCAGCTTCATGAGCGAGCCGAGGACCAGCGGGTTCGGATGCCACGGCGTTTTTTCGGCGCCTTCTTCCGGCCGCGATGTCGATGCTGCGTTTGCAGCAGGCTCGTCCGCATCCACCGCGTCAAAATTGCCCTCTGCGCCGGAGGCGTCCGTCGAGAGCTCAATTGGCGCAAGCCGGGCAGCAAATTCTTTTCCGATGTTCTGAACATCGACCTCTTCGGGATGAAAAATGTTTGTGACAAAGAGTATGACAAATAAAAGCAGGACCGCCTGGGTGAGCGAAACGGCGGAGAGAAACCCGAGCTTGCTCAACACGTACGCGTTGAGTCCTTGCCCGGAGACGCGTTCACGCCGGAAGATCGGCAGTTCGCCTACGATTTGTTGGGCGCCGTTGCTGCAACCGAACCACATCGTGGCAACGATGCAGAGAAACATTCGCAACGCCGATTTGTCAGCCACCCAACCAATGAGAAACCCGATCAGCAGTGGCTGCACCAGTAAAAACGCGATGTTTAGAAAATCCGAGCGAATGATTCTCCACTGGCGCGCCGCCAAGAGCAAAAACGTCTTGAACTGGTTCACCTTCAGTTTCTCCGACGATTCGCGCGGCGTTTGCGTGACTTGCGCTCGTGGTAACGGCGGAGCAGCGCGTGCGGCAAACGGCGAACGTCGAAACGCAACTTCCCAATCACTGGCCGATCTCGACGAGTTCGCCAGCAGCCCGTAAATCCGCTCCAGCGGCGAATGTTGAAGCGATCCCTGATCTTCAGCTCCGGTTTGCAACAGAAAATGCCGTCGCGCGTCATCGCTATTCCCGGCAAAAATTAATTTGCCTGATTGCACGACAAGAATGCGATCAAACAGATACGCCTTTTGAAGGACATGCGTCGTGCAGACCACGGTTAGTTTCGTTAAAGTCAGCGATTGCAATAGCGTCATGAGCGCCTCTTCGTTAGCCGGATCGAGACCGGATGAGGGTTCGTCCAGAAACAGGATGCTGGGCTTGGCCAGCAATTCGATTGCGATACTGACGCGCTTGCGCTGCCCGCCCGAGAGATCGGCCACGCGTTGTTGCGCGTGCGGGGCCAGGCCCAGGCGCTTGGTGATTCGCGAAACCAGCGCGTCGATCTGATGTCGAGGCAAACGCAAGCGCAGTTTCGCGCTGAATGTGATCGCTTCGTTCACGGTCAGTTCACGGTGAACGATGTCGTCTTGCGGGACGTAACCGATTCCAATTTCCCGCAGCCGCGCTCGGTCCGTCAACGGCACGCCGCCGAGGCGCACGTCGCCCGATGTTGGCGGGTTAATACCGCAAAGCGCGTTGAGCAGCGTTGTCTTTCCATGTCCTGATCCACCCAGCACCCCAACAAATTCTCCCGCGGCGATATTGAGAGAGACTTGATCCAAAATGCGGCGGCCACCGGCCAGGACAGTCACGTTTGCGGCCGAAACTGTTCCTGAACTCTCCGGGTGAATCAGCCGCAGCGCGTCGCCGGTAAACTCGAAGATGTAACCGGAAATCCGCAGACGATCGCCGAAAACGAGACGCTCACGCGTGAACGCAACGCCGTTCAGTTCGGTCCCGAGCCGGCTGCGATCGGTCAGAAAATAGTCTTCGCCCTCGCGCTCGATCATGGCGTGAACACGGGAGATGGCGATCTCTTCCGAGTCGAGGTCGACGCGCGCCGCGTCCACCGTGCCGTGCGGGTCGCCGCGGCCGATCACGACCGGCTGACTATCGAGCGAGATCTGGTCGGTTGGCTGGCCTGCTCGCACCGGTGGCGCGAGCAACCGTTGAAATTGCAGAAAAGCGCCCGGCACTTCGATCACATCGAGATTGGTTAGGGGAATCTGCTCGCCCGGCGCCACCGCGCGACGATTCACTGTCACCGGCGCAACCAGAGGCAGCGGACAATACAGCGTCCATGTCGCGCGCCGCGGGTCCCAGCTTAATGACAACAGCGACGGATAATCGCCCTCGCCATTTACAAAAAGCGCATCGGCCCGCGACGTGCCTAGCGTCATTCGCCCGCGCGACAACTCGGCATCCCGTTCGCCGGCTGCGTCGACAATTCTGAGCAGGCCGGTCATTGATTCTTTGCCGGAATAATTAGCCTGCCGCCGATTTGCGCCACAAGCTCTCTTCTCGCAGCCGCGCTATTCGGTGCGATGCGCATCGCTTCAGTTTCGCGGAGGCGGCGATTGCCCGCTGTCCGGCCATTGAATGATGACAGTCCGATCCGAGCGGCCGGTCGCACTCGACACCGGTTGCTGAACGCCGCGCGCGGGCGGATTCGCCGCGCCAGAAGGCGCGCTCGGTTGATTTGTCGAAGCCGCCGACCCGGCGCTGTCGGGCCACTGAATTACAACGGTTCGATTGCTTGCACCTCCGGAACCGCTTCTGCCGGTTTGCTGCGGACTGACTCCGGCGGGAGCACCGCTGCCCGGGTTTGCTACAGGTTTTTGGTTAGTTGAAACTGGCGCGCTGCCGTTATTCGGCCATTGGATCGTAACCGCTCTGTCAGCCGGAAGGCCAATTGAGCGAGCGACCGGCTGCTGCGGTGGCACCGGCTGATTCACGGAAGCGGGAGTGCCGGAAGCCGGATTTACCGGAGCGGCGCTCGAAACCGCTGCCCCGGCCGTGGACGCGTTTGCGGAGACAGCCTTCACCCGCGCCAATTCTTCATTGGTTGCATCGAGTGCTTTCTTTGTGCTTCGCAGCTCATCCTGCGTGCGATTCAGTTCCTTCTGTAATTGCGTGACCCGTTCTTCCAGTTCTTGCGAACGTTCCTCACATCCGGCCAAACAAATCGCCAGCGCAAATATCGCGCAGAATCTCCCTGCCCAGACAAGCTGAGACCGTGGTCCGCCTCTCCCTTTTTCTTTGTCGATCCAAACGCGCCGCGACGGCATAAGAATATCGATTCCTATACTTATGCCCAACGGGTGCCGAGTCGAGCACAATTCTTACTCGAAAATTTTGTAAAAAAAGCTTGTATCGCCTTTCGTCGATTTGTTAGACAAACAAACTAATATGACCTCAAGCTTAGATTCTCGCAGGTTCGCCGGTTCTTTCTTTGCGCTGTTCGTCGTCTGTGCGGTTCCGTGCATAGCGCTGGCGCAGCCAAATCAACAGGTCTCAAAAAGCCAAAAAGCGCAGAAGGAGCCTGCGCAAAAGGGCGAGAGCAACGAGAAAGCGCCATTCGATCCGAGCAAGGCGAAAGACGCCGGCGTGGGGATGCCGACGCCCTATGATAAATTCATCGCCCTCGATCAAGTCCTAACGAAAACCAAGGTCAATTGGCCACAAACTTTCCGCAAAGTCGCGGTCGATATCGATCCTGACTCTTTCAACGACAAGGACGTGGCCGTGCCGATGATCCTCGGGGTCCGGATTGCCGACGGCGTCATGGCGATTAAGGCCAAGGACGCCGAGCTGCTCAACAAATGCGCCACCGACATAGAGAAGTTGGCGAAGAAACTCGGCGTCTCCGATGCGGATCTGGGGCGCGCCCGGGCCGTGCGCGCCGCGGCGAATAAAGGCGAATGGCTCAAAGTGTTCATGGAACTCGGCTTCTTCCAGCAAGACATCATGAAGAAGATCGACCAACCCGAACACGCCACTCATGGCACGTTGCTCATCGTGACCGGCTGGATGCAGGGCGCGCGCTATACCACCACAGTGATTGACGAAAATTATTCGCCCGAAACATCCAATCTGCTGCGCGAACCACTTCTGGCCCGCGCCCTCAACGAAAAAATCGGCTCCTTGCCGGCCAATCTTCAAAGTTCACCGCTCGTCGCGAAACTGCGCGATGTTCTGCCGCAGATCGAGAAAATCCTAAACGTCCCCCGCGACGGCGCCATTTCCAAGGAGGACGTGGAACAGTTGAACAAGCTGGCGACCGAGGCGGTAAAGGCTGCAATGGGCGCGACATCCTGATCAACAAAGTTCAAAGCCAATACCTATGAAACTTCAAATCCTCCTAATCTCTGGCGGTTGCGTTGCGCTTTTCGCGTCCGCGCCGCTCGTTCACGCGGACCCGGCCAAGGCCGAAGACGATTGCTACAGCATGGCCGTGCATTACACCGCGCGCGGCTTTGCCATGTCGCCTACCAACACCAGCGGCGTGGCCACGGCCGGCTTCGTCGTCAAAGTGATGATCCCGATCACCAAGGGACTTGATTACGTCATTCTGGTCGGCCGCGATAAATTCGCCCGCGATCTCGATCTTTACGTGTACGACGAAGACGGCCAGTTGATTCTGGATGATCGCCGGACCGATACGCGCGCCGGCGTAAAATTCCGCGCCAGTTACACCGGCACCTGCGAAGCGTTCGTGCACATGGCGCGTGCCCAGGGGCTCGCTGCTTACGCTCTGCTCGTCGGGAGACGAGGCATCGAAAGCGCCGGAGCGGAACCACGTACGTTAGGCTGGGAGCCGACTTTCAAAATGGGAGAAAGCCCGACGCCCGCCCCGCAGGCGCCGGCCGCGCCTCCTCCAACTCGTTCACCCAGACCATAAACCCCACTCAACCCTATGAAAAAACTGATCCTCATCCTGCTCCCGGCTGCGATCTTTCTCGTCGCGTGTTCAGAGCCGGCGCCACCGCCGCCGCCGCCCAAAAAACCGGCCGCGAAAGCCAAAGCCAAATCGGACAACCCGGAGAATTTCCGCGCCGTTGAGAAACCGTCCACTTACGGGCAGTAGCCGGAACAGAGAAGTTTAAAAAAGATGCTTGCCTGCAATCCGCCAATTCGTTTACGACTTGTGGATTGCGGCCACCCTTAGCCCGCTGCAGACTAACAAACAAGGAAAAACCATGCCGAAGAATTTTGTAAAGAACTCATTCTGGATCGGCTTCGCATTTTTCGGCGCAATGTGCACGTCGCACGCTCAAGGCGTGGACCCCACGGTTCAAAATCCATTCGCCCCCGGTAGCGCTCTGTTAAACATCGCACCGGACGCGGACGGGCACCTAACACTGGGCGGCGAGTACAAGCAGCCCAAGAACGTCGTCGAGCCGGAGAAGCCAGTCTTTTGGACTTGGTTGGTGGACGCTGGATACATGTCGGAATATATGTTTCGCGGCACCAATCTAATGCCCGACGCCGGTGGGGCAGGGTTTTTCGATGCGCAAGTAAGTAAGTGGAATTTCACGCTTGGTCTTTTTGGAATACACCAATTTGGTCACGCGACGGTTGACAGTTGGTCAATAGGCGAAGGTGGAGGAGGAGGGACAACACAGACTCCGTTCGCTCAGAGTAATGCCGGACCTGTCCCTTACACGCGCTTCCCAACTACGGTTCAAACTCGGTTTGACGAATTGGACGTATTTTTGTCGTACAAATTCTCGTTGGGCCCAATTGATGTAACGATAGGCAATATCGGCTTCTTTATTTCTCGCAACGCTACGACTTCTGAGGTGGACTTGCTGCCAGAAAATTTTATTTGGAATATTCCCGACACGGACAGACGCTTTCGCAGGTTAGGTACGAGTAAGTTTCCCCCCTCAGATCCCACAGTGGAAGAGGAGAATTTCGACCGGCTTTATATCCGCTTGAGCACAACGAAGCTCTCCAAATACATCACGCCGCAGCTCACCTATTATCAGACAGTCTATAGCTGGGGCGCCGAGCCGACTCACGACGGCACTTTCTTTTATGCGCCTGTCTTCGTGGACGAATTTCCGCCCGGACTGCAACATCCTCGTCCGGCAAACCCGCGTCCGTTCAACCAGCGGAATGAAGCATTGGGAGGCTACCTGGAAGGAAGATTAAATGGGCATGTCCCGCTCGCGAAATGGGTGGATTTTAATCCTCACGCAATTCTCTCTGTAAGCTTTCGTGATCGGACCGAACCCGGTGGGGCAAACCCGTACGGCGGACATCCGTTAACGGGCTGGAATCACGTACAAGTCGGGGCAGAACTGCCAATTCATTTGGTCCATTTGGGAGGATCCTCAAACAGCACATGGGCGCCTCCCGACGCGGATTTGTTTTTGGTACCGTTCGGCGACTACGCCTACCACATTTCAAATCCGCCAGCAGGGACCGACAGAAATGAATTGTGGGGCGGCGGGAAATTCGAGATTACTTTTTAAATCAAAGCGCGCTCTATACGCCGGTCTAACCCCCTGGGGCGCTCGGCCACCAGGGTATTCTATTCGCGTGTCCGTAATAGCTACTGCGCCAGTCTTTCGCGAAATGCCAGAAACGATATTTCCGAGTAGGTATATGGCTGGCTTGCACGGCGCGATGCGGCACACTTCGCTCAGCGACTCTTGGGGATGCAACGTAGTCCTTGCTTTCTCCCCGCACAGATCCGTCCTCCGCATTGCAAAAAGGCCAGGACGTGCTCGCCGCGACTACTAAAAACAGCGCTAAACGTTTCATACTGATTAGACAACTATACACGCTTTTTGCTCTAAACAATCTTTTCTCTATCCGCCCGGTGCACTTCCTTCGAACTCCGAGCGGCGGCGTTGTCTTGTATCGCTGGGCGCTTTAGGCGCGGGGGCTCGCGCTGCGGGTCTTGCCGGCGCACGTGCGTTGGAAGCTGACGATGATCGAGAGGTAGAGCGGCTGCCTCCAGATGATTTTGCAGTTTGCCCGGAGCTCGCGCTTCTCCTGCTGGTTTCGCCAGAGCTTGTCTGCCGGCTAGCGTTCGACACATTTTCCGACTCTGATTGTTTCGCGGCAATCTGCGGCTGGCCTGGCTGTATATGCGCGGTTGATTGTTCACCAGCGGCATCTTGTTTCTGCGCGGCACCGGCATTGCCAGTCGCCTCTTGATTTGGTAGCGCGACGTTCTGCGCGGTACCGGCAGTGCCAGTCGCGTCTTGGTTTGCCGGCGCGATGTTCTGCGTGGCGTCGGGCGCGGTTGCAGGACTCGTTAACGTTAGCGCCACGGCCTCGGGAGATTGATTTGGTGGCGCGACGTTTTCCGCGGCTTCGGGCAGACGTGGGGAATTCGTTAACGCCGGTGGTGTGGTTTCAGTGGTGGTCGCGATTTGGGGCGGCGCAGTTTCGCTGGTCGTTGGAATTTGCTGCGGCGCAGCTGGCGACGGCTGCGCGACGATCGGTGGCGGTTTTGCTGACGGCTTTGTCAAGGCTTTTACTCCCACATACGACAGGGAAATTGCAAGTACAGCAGCGATGCCAATTGCAATCGGCTTGAGCTTTCGCGCGTCCCAAACTCGCGGTTCCTCTTCAACATCCGCCGATCTTCGCGGGGTAATTGAAACTTTTGGCGCCGGCATGACCTTCGGTGCCTCGAGCACCGGTTTTTCCTCAGGCAGCGGACTGACTGGCGGTTTTGTAACAGCCTTCTTCTCCTCGCGCGTTTTGGCGACTTTTGGCGAAACGACCGGAGCAGGCTTTTCTGGTTCCTTAACTGTTTCTTGCTTTTTTTGCTGTATCGGCGCTGCCGGGGCTTGCTTCGCCCGCGTTTCTGCCGGTTTAGGCACAACTTCCGGAGCGGGCGGTTTCAAAACCGGCACGGACGCAGGCGGCTCAATCGTACGCCTTGACTCAACCTTGGTCTCGGACACCACAGGCACAGCGGGCTCAACGGCCCGCCTTGACTCGATCTTGACGTCAGACACTGGCGGCACTGGCGCCTTCGGCGAAGCAGGCGGTACCTGCACCGGAGCCGACGATGGCAGCGTAGTCTCCAGCGGCGTCGGGAAAGGCGTAACGGGAATCACCGGTTCCACCGGGGCCTCCTTCGGCCGAGCGTCTACCGGTTGAGGTACAATTTTCGGAGCGGGCGCTTTCGGAACCGGCATAACCACAGGCGGCTCAATCGCGCGCTTTGACTCGACCTTGGCCTCAGTCACCGCAGCCACTGGCTCCTTCGGCAAACGCGGCGGCACAGCCTCGGCTGGCACTACCGGAGGTGTAAGGGGAACCGCCGGTGGGACAGGTTTTGCAACAGCTGGCGCAGGCGTCGGCGTTGATACGGTGGGCGGTTTCCAGGAACGCACAGCGGCAGGTGTGCGATCAACTGGAGCAGTAGGCGGCGTGGCGAGCGGCGAGACAGTCGAGCTGCCAGCGCGCTCAGTAAATCCGGCAGAAGAGTGTCCGGGCACTCGATGGACGATGCCTTCCGCGTTCAGAATTTCGTGCAACACTTTGCCGCACTGCGAATCTTCAACCTGCCGGGCAATGACCATCGCTAAAATCCGATTCGATTGTTCGGAAAGGCCAGGGACGGCGACGTACGCCTGAGTGGAGAGCGAGGCGGCGACCGGACAATTCCTTCCGGCGACCATGCGGTATAGAAGCGAAGCAAAATGCTCGGCCATATTATCCGCCCGCCCCGGATCGCCTAACATGTCGGTGGTCATGGTTGAGCTGGCGTCCTCCGGCTCGTTCATCCGGGCTAGTTCGGGCGCCCCGCTCACGGCGAGAAAGCGCGGGGAAAGCCGGACCTGGGCTTTGCTCAGACCCTCGTTAGGCGATTCCACATAAATGCGGCCCGGCGCGAGCTGCGCGCCCGGCAGTCCAGCGGCGCAAAGCCTGTCGCAGACATCCGCAATTTTCTCGAGTAATGGCGCAGCTTCAACCAGAGGCACTGTGCGTTTCGTGCGCAGCACGCTCAGCAGGTCTGTGCCTCCCGGTTTATCTGAAATAACCGCGACATAATCGGAATAGCGTTTGATCGCCTTCGGTCGCACGATTTCGGTCACATCCACGCGCAGCAATTGCGCGATGTGCACTCGAAAGCGCTCGAGGGCCGGCCCATCCTCCAGCAACAGCGGATTTAGAACGTGCAGAATCGACGTCGGTCCTTTCTTTCCGACTTCCTCGGCAATGTAATTGAGGCCGGTGAAGTCTTCGTTAATCCGGGCCACGACGTTGAACTGCGAACTCAGATCGGCATCGACCGATTCCAGCTCGGCCGGACCGATCTTGTTGAAATCCGTCGCGCCGCTTTCGGTTGCTTCCGCATCCTCCCATTCGAGCGCCGCAGCGGGATCGGTGTAATCTCGCGCCCGGCGAAATCCGAGCGCAGTTGCGCAGGCATTAAGCGCCTTGAACACATCCGCCGCAGTCGCGAACCGATTCTTGCGGTCTTTCTCAAGCAACTGCGCGAGCACATCCCGAACCGGCGGCGGCAGATTCGCCGGCAATCGCGCGGCGTAACTCTCCCGGTTTAACCGGCTGGCGGCGATCTCGGCTGACGATCCGCTTTCCGGCGCGCGCCCTTCCATTAGAAACCAAAGGGTCATCCCTAACGAGAACAAATCGGTGCGCACATCCATCGGTTCCTCCCGAAGTTGTTCGGGGCTGGCGAACAGCGGCGTGCCCAGGAACCGGGCGCCGTCCGCGGACTGATCGTCGCCAAACGAACCCGTCGCGCCGGGAACGCTCGGTTGCACCAAACCGAAATCGATCAACTTCGCAAACAGCGGTCCATCGGGTGTGGTCACCATGATGTTGGACGGCTTGAGATCTCGGTGGATGAACCCGGCTGTGTGCGCACATTTGAGCGCGCCGGATATTTGTTGGGCGATCTCGATTGTTTGCCGTAACGGCACCGCCCCTTTTTTCGCTACGAAATCGGCCAGGCTGCCGCCACCGCAGTATTCCATCGCGTAATGCAACACCCCATTCATCTCGCCGAAGTCGTAGAGTCGCGCGATGTGCGGATGCGATAGTTTCGCCACGGCGCGCGCTTCGGTGAGAAAACGTTGGCGCACTGCGGCGTCGGCCACGTAACGCTCGGTGATAATTTTTAGCGCAACGATAGTGTCCAGGAAACAATGGCGCGCCTGATACGTTCGCCCAAATGTGCCTTTGCCTAACAATACCGGGCGCCCCTCAGGGTCGTTGATGACCTCGAAGTTGCCAAAGCGTACCTTTTCGGTCGCTTTTTCCCCGGGGGAGAGGAGCGTTTGACCGGCCATTAGAACCTTCATAATTACCATGGCACAGATGGTTAGCCAAGCTATTTGTCCGCGCCCACCGGGTCGGGAGCGCAGCAACATAGATTGCAGCTAGCGCGAAAAGGCTTCCAGATCGCCACAGAACCTTTAGAAGACGCGATTGACATGGCCATCATCGACAAGACGTCAAAGAGATTTCCCAGACCGTTCAGGAATTGCCTTCAACCTACAAGAATGCGCTTCGCGAAAAATCGTGGCTTCACTCGCGCCAGCGGACAACCAATAGATATCCGCTCCGCGACGACGGCAGCTTGATACTTGAATGGAAGCAGCCGGTGCTGCTTTAGCCGGCCATTGCCGACCTAAAGATGGTGATGTCCGAATTATGGTTGCATCCGGAAGGAGCGAGCATGGCTGCAACAGCGATGACTGGTGACCTAGCGAGTTGGAAATTCAAGAATGAGGACGCGAGATCAGTCTCACAGCAAAGACGAAGTACCCGAACGACATGTCAAGCGTCGAGAACGAGATCGCTCTTGGGCGCGCCTATGCAGGTGAGACGTGTCCCAGGATTTGTCTCGAAATCGGATTTTGCGACGTAGGCGATCTCTCCAGAAAAAACTGCGACCTGACACGTGCCACAACTTCCCGCACGACAGCCACACGGAATATTGATCCCGTTCGCTTCCGCCAGTTCGAGAAGATTTGCGTGCTCTCCCGACCAGTTCACAGTTTTGCCGCTCTTTTTGAATTGCACCGCAAAGGTGGCTGCCGCGGCGACGCCAGGCATAGTAGCGGCTGCAACCTTTTTCACGCTGGATGGCCCGAACGTCTCGTAATGAATATTTGCGTCCGGCACGCCCCATTCCTTGAGACCCTCGATGACATCCTGCATCATCCGTCCAGGGCCACAGATAAAGAAATCGAAGTTCCTCGAGGGTAGCACCCTCTTGAGAAGGTCGAGCGAAATTCGTTCCTTATGGTGATAATCGCGTCCCTGTTCGTATTCAGGCTCCGGTTGGCTACAGCAAACGTTGAGGTGAACGTTTCGATTTTCTCGGGCGATCGTTTCCAAATGTTCCCTCATAATGTGCTCCGCACGGTTGCGAACTCCGTGGAAGAACCAGATCTCGCGCCGTGATCCCTGGGTGACGAGCGTGTTCAACATCGCGAGTACCGGCGTCACACCTATTCCGCTTCCAATCAAAACAACCGGGGGTCCGCCAACGGGATCCAGACAAAACTGTCCCAAGGGCGCCTTCACATCGAGGATGTCGCCTTCTTGGATTCGGTCGTGGAAAAAGGCCGAGACGATCCCGGGAGGCCCGCCTTTGTCGCGTGGCGGAATGCGCTTGATCGTGATACGATAGGCATCGCCGTGCGGCGCATCCGAAATGCTGTAGCAGCGGATCACGGGATTTTCCGGAGCCGGGAATGTTTAGTCGAAAAGTCAAATACTGACCCGGCAGGAAATCTGGCAGTGGTTTTTTGTCGTGTGGTGTGAGATAAAAGGAACAAACGTCGCAGCACTCGCTGATTTTCTTGCTGACAAGAAACTTGCGATAGCCGTTCCAGGGCAGCGCGCTTTCAGCACGTTTGCGCCGAAGATCGCGCATTGTCGCGAGCTCGGTTTTCAGGACCTCGAGGTCGAGGTCGGCTTGCCGGCGCTGTCCGAGGATGCGGCGAATATTCTCGACCGACACGAATCCGAGCTGAAGGAGAACGCCGCCAACCAAGAGCCCCCCGACCACTTCGGAAATCATACCCTCTAAAAGAATGATGGTGATTAGAATTTCAGCAACCATTCGCTGCGCAATCCGTAGGCGGTGGCGAGATCTTCGGGAAACCCGACAAAGCCACCGAGGATGAGAACGCTGTGCTGACCGATTTTTACTTGATACTGAGTCGCAATCGCGAATGAATTTGGTTGGGACGCTTCGAAGAATCGTATGTCGCTGGTGGCCGCCCGGCCCCCAAGCTCGAATATGAGTTGCCGGTCGGTTCCACCGAGGAACATTTGATAGCCGATCGCGCCTCCGGCCGATTCATTGGCCCGGTTACCCAATGGCGCGCCGTAACTACCCAGACCTTGTGCAGCAAAAAGAATCCCGATTTGTCCAAGAGGACCGCCCCGATCCGGCCCGCGCGCCGCGGATGAGTAGTTGTCGATTCCCCAAAAGCCATCCAAATAAACGATATTCTTGTTCGGAAGCGTCGTCGAGAGTTGACCGAAAAGAAGAGTGCCTGTGCTTACAGCCGGCGTATCTTTATCCAACGCTACGGAAGTGTTTACCCGAAACGTGGAGTTAATGAGGCCAAGCCGCTGCGTCGAACCAAGTCCAGCATAAAACCCGTCACCACCATGCTGTTCCGCATTCACGTAGGCAACATCGAAATCGATTGTTCTTTGTGCGTAATCGGCTGTCGTGAACAGTCCAAAGAGTTTCGCGTGGTTGTCCCGGACGTTGTTGTTACGATTTAATTGATCCCACGCAAAAAGCGCGGTTGAGCGCAAGGCCGAGGAGCCCAAAGCAAACACAGACGTGCGAGTGATGCCGATGGCGTCAATGAGATCCTCGTTAATCATGATCCCGTCCTGAAAATTCAGCGGCTGGCGACCGACAGCGAAACTGAAGTCGTGGCTCTTCCTGTCGTTTGGATCGAAATTCGGAAACAGCTCGCCAAAATCGCCTTCAAAGAACAGCGTTGTTAGGTAGCCGTTGAGGCCGTTTTGCGGGCCATCGCGCGGTTCAAAGCGATAACCGCTGAACCTGAGAGCGTCCCTATCGGAGTTGAAAGCGTCCTTGTCCACTGGGCGAAAGCCGATCAAGATGCGTTCCGTCGGCGTCAAATAAAGGTTGCCGTACAAGTCGAGACGATTGGCCCACTCCGTAATCTGCTGGACGCCATTGTCAAAGGTTTGCATAGCCATCCGCCCGGTGCCGAAAACTATAAACTCAGGCTGCCAGACTGCCCCGGTCGGCACCACAAACCCGTTCCCGATCGGTCCGCGACCAAGAAATGGACTCTGTCCAATCTCGATAATCGGCTTTGGGCGATCGGGGAATCCTTCCAACTTAAGTGGAGCCGGCTTGTCGCTAAGTGCGCTGGCATGCTTTGCTCCATGAGACTTCAACGGGGGAAAAAAGAACTCCCAAGGCGCCCAGTAGTTCTTTTCAGCCGGCGCGGCGGATGTTGCCGCTGCCGCCATCGCGGCGGGATGGAGATGCTCCAGATTCGTTCCGCAGTTGCTACAGAAATTAGCCGTAGCTGGCATCTGCTGGCCGCACGTGGGACAGACAATCATCGGAGTTGAATCCGCGCCTACGGCAACAGTTGCGAAGGCCAACCAGACAAGCAGACCCGAAAGGCGGATAGTCGGGATAACGCGCGACAGCATTTAGTTCGACGAAGGCTTTGTTGAATCCGCCACTTTCTTCGATCCGGACGTGTACGGCAGAAATGGCTTGAGCGGCGGCGCCATGATTTGGGCTTCGCTCGGTTTGAAATTGAAAACCGCAGGCTGCGGAGGCAGAACGATGGTCTTATTCCACAGAGTTTGCGATCGCTGCACGACGGCATCGGCCACTTCCTTGGGCGACATGTTGTAATCGAAACCGACTTCGGCGATGTCGCCCAGCAGATTCACCGGCACCATTTGGGTAATGAATTTTAAATTCACTTTGTAAGGTGGTTGGCCGGTGAGCAGCTTCCGATCGACACTGTAGTTAGCCCAACGAAAGCTCTTTGGAGGAAGGACGACGCCTTGTTTTCGAGCGCCGGCAGGACGGCCTAACAAGGCATCGGCGTTGGTGGCTGGGCGAACGTACGGCAGCGGGTCAATGCTCTTGTTGGTGGGCAGAATCTGGACCCGCTCGCCTCCGCGATTGAGCGTAACGAGAAACTTCGACTGAATAGCGAAGAGCTGTTTGTCCAGCGGCAGTTTCCAATCGTGCACGTAGCTCGATTCTTCGTCTCGATAGTCGCCGTTTGGATCGCGATCGCCGGAGACAAACACAATTTTACCCCGGCGGTCGGTCACAGTGACTTGTAAAAAATTTGCGCGTTCCGCGTCGAACCCGGTGGGAGCGCCATGGCCGCCGGTTGCGTTAACGACCTTGATTTTGAATTTGATCCCGCGGCTATCGTTCTGTTCCAAAACGAAATCGTGTAATTGGAAAGCGCGGCGCAAGACCTGATAGCGTTGCTTGTTTGCTTCCTCCAAACGCGCAAATTGATCGTCGAGAATCGCCCGCGCGTCATAGCGATCGTCGATGGCTTTCCAGCGCGGCGGGAAGACGTAATCAGCCGGCGCGCTATTCTCAAATGCGTCTGTGCCCCAGCCGGCGTTGTAATTAAATTGGAGCCACTCGCGCAGCGTAGCCAGCTCCTGCGCTTTGGTGTTGAACGGAAATAGACCCGGATGAATTACGGAATAATCCGGCCCGGCAAAGGTGTGATTGGTCAACTTGCGGGGCGGAGTCGGCTTGTCGCCCACCATCGCAGCTGGGCCGAATTCGTAGCCGGATTTGAGGCCGGGGATTTTTCCCATATGACAATCCTGGCAAGTCTCGCCCAGCTTATTGGAAGGCCCGTTCTTGAATTGCGAGAATGCCTCCTCCAGACGAAATCCGTTTAGCAGATTCACATCGTGGCAGCTTCCGCAGAATCCTGATTTCTCCAGAGGATCGAATTTTACCACGTTGGTGTGAATGGCCCGGCCCACTTCGCCCCGCTTTGTCACCACCTGATACTCGTCGGGTTGCGCCAAGACCTTTTTGAGAATCGCGTTTCCGCGGGGTCCGTAAACAGGCTCGAAGATGTCTCCCTCCACAATCGAGGTGCGGCCGCTTACTTTGCCGTAATTTTCTTTAACGCGATGGCAAATGATGCAGGTGATTCCTTCACGCGAGGTTGGATGTCGATCCAGATTGCTAATGAAAATCGGCTCCTTCAATTGCATGCCGACCTGAGTATGGCAACGAATGCAAAAATCGCCATTGGTACCGGATGCCCGCTTTTCAATCGTGGCCTGCATGGTGTTAAAGACCGGGCTCATCTGGGCGTAGGCGTGCTGAGAGAACGACCATTCCTTGAACTGTTTCGGATGGCAGGTGGCACACGTTGAGGCCGATGGATATTTGCTTTCCACGAGCAGCTTGGCATGGGCTGCCGCGGCATCTTCGGCTGCTCGTGCACCTGTAGGGACGCTAGACGGCGGAAGTTTCGGCGGCTCTGGCGGAAGCAGGCTGTCTGGCTCAATCGGGATCCCTTCCTCCTCGCCCGGCACAAGCAGATCCTCGTTCGACGAGGCTTTTGGTTTCTCGGGGACGAGCAGATCCTCGTCCGATGTGGAAGGCGCAGTGGCGCTCTTAGCAGGCGCGCCGGAGGGTGAAGCGACCGGCCCAGGACTGGACGATTCCACTGGGGTCTGCGCCGATTTTTCGATCGCGGCTGCCGGACTATTCGTTTCCACTTGTCCGTTTGCGATTTGGCAGATCACTGCGAGGAAAAGAAAACGGGAGCAGCTCGTGGCGACGAAAATTAAAACATTTTTGCGCGCGCGCATATGCCTCACGCTTCTTTAAACGATGAGGCTCTTTTCAAGACCCCAAGTCAATCCCAAATTTTCTGACCGCCTAACATAGAAAAGGCTTGCTCTGCCAGCGCGATTGAATTACGAAATTTGTTGCGGCCACGAATTCTTAACCAGGATCAGAATTCGCCATGAAAATTCGGCAGCCTAAACTCAGTGCGATCGCAGTTGTGTTCGGAATCGCTTCAGGCTGCGCTGCCACATTTGGCGGACAAGTCCATGAGATTGATCCCACCAAAATAGTCGGCGCTACCAAGTGCGGCGAATGCCACAAATATGAAGTTGAGGCGTGGAAGCTCACCCCGCACTTCAGGACATTCGATACGATGCATCGCAGTGCCGACGGCCAAAAGATTGCTGCTGCCCTCGGGATTAAACGTATCAAATCAGAGAGCGCCTGTTTGACCTGCCACTATACCGTCCAGACAAAGGCGGGTATCGCTGAACCGATCGCGGGCGTTTCCTGCGAATCGTGCCATGGAGCGGCGGCCGATTGGATCAATGTCCACAATGACAAAAAACTTTCGCGGGAGGAGCGCCGATCAAAATCGGTGGCTGCGGGAATGATTCGCCCCGACAATATTTATTCGGTGGCGGCAAACTGCTTCCAATGTCACCTCGTTCCTAATGAGAAGCTGGTGAATACCGGCGGACACACGGCAGGCACACCGGGATTTGAACTCGTGGCGTGGTCGCAGGGCATGGTGCGGCACAATTTCCTCACCCCTGAGGGCGAGGAGGGCAAAGTGAACAAGGAGGACAACGCCAATCGCAAACGGATGATGTTTGCTACCGGCGCAATTCTTGATCTCGAATACAGTCTCCGCGGTGTGGGCAGCGCGACCGAAAAAGCGACATACGGCATTACGATGGCGCGACGCGTCGCCGGATTGAAAAAGAAGATCGAGGAAATCCAGAAAGCGGCGCCGACCGACGAGATGGCGGAGATCATCACCGCGGTCAAGGACGTCGCGCTGAAGCTAAACAACAAGGATCAGCTGGACCAGGCTGCCGACAAAGTGGCCGAGCTCGGCAAGAAATTCGTAGAAAAGGAAACAGGTGACAAACTCGCCGGCCTCGATCCGTTGTTGCCAAAACCGGACCAATATCGCGGTAAGTCCTATCAACCGTAAACAATTGAGAGTCGCTGCTTGCTAGTTCCGAGGGAAGGTCCCAGTTTTTAACGGTGGCTGAATTACTGACGCGAATCGCCCGTCCCAATCGCTGGGATGTTCCCTTCGGGAGTTCGATGTCGGAAGAAGATGTCGATCGCCTCCTCACGATTCTTCCTTCTTCGACAGTGGACGCCAGCCGCTTCCCGGCATCGATTCCGTTTCGCGGCATTCTGCTAAACGACACGCGCATTCGCAAATTCGATCACGGCGATATCATCGTGCGTGAAGGCGACTATGGGAGCTCGGCCTTCTTTATTCTCGGCGGCGCCGTTCGCGTCGTTCTTGATTCGTTGCCGTCTGAATTGCTCGGCCGGCGCGAGCCGCAAAAAAAGAGTTTTTTCGCAGCACTGGCCCAGCTTTGGACGCGCCCAGCGTATCCCGAAGTTCGCGAGTATTCCAGCGAAAAAGCAGCCAGCGGCTCGGCCTCGGACGTGGTGAAAGCCCGCCAGGCAGACGGCGAAGACGTTTACATTTTTCTTCAAGACGTTCCTCGCGTTCTTGAGAAAAATCGCAGCGCGCGAATGGAGGCGGGCGAATTGTTCGGGGAAATCGCCGCCCTAAGCCGGACGCCGCGAACCGCGACTGTGATCGCGGACGAGCCGGCGGAATTGCTGGAGATCCGGTGGCAGGGCTTGCGCGAAATCCGTCGTTACGTGCCGCAGTGGAAAGAGCATATCGATAGGCTCTATCGGGAGCGCAGCCTGCTCGTCCACTTGCGCGAGACGCCGGTCCTGAGCGGTCTTTCTCAGGAAACATTGGAGACGATAGCCGATCACACGATCTTCGAGGGCTTCGGTGATTTCGAATGGAATGTTTCCTATCGCAGGGTTCGGCAAGCGCCGGCGCACGAACGTCTGGAAGAGGAACCGATCATCGCACGCGAGGGGGATTATCCAAATGGGCTGATCTTGATCCGTAGCGGGTTCGCACGAATGAGCCGCCATTACAATCACGGCGAACGCACCATTCGTTATCTCGGCAAAGGCGAAGTGTTCGGTCTTCCCGAATTGCTTTGCCACTGGAAGCGGGATGAGCCGCTGGGTTTGCAGTTTTCGCTGCGCGCCATTGGTCACGTCGACGTTCTCATCATTCCGAGTGCCATTGTGGAGCAGTTTATCGCGCCGCGATTCAAGAAAAGCGAGATCACCGCGATGCGCGAATGCATGGAGCGCGAACGCCAAATCGATCTGCAGGAAGAAGCCGAAGCGCGGTTCGACGACGAGATGATAGAATTCCTGGTCGAGGAGCGTTATATCAATGGCACCGCGACAATGTTGATCGATCTCGATCGCTGCACGCGCTGCGATGACTGTGTGCGTGCCTGCGCCGCGACTCACGATAATAATCCCAAATTCATCCGTCACGGCCGCGAGCAGAACGGGATCATGGTCGCGAATGCATGCATGCATTGCGTCGATCCGGTCTGCATGATTGGCTGTCCCACGGGCGCCATCCACCGCGAGTCGATTGAGGGCCAGGTCGTGATCAACGATCTCACCTGCATCGGTTGCGCTACCTGCGCCAATAGTTGCCCATACGACAATATCCAAATGGTCGAAATTCGCGATAAAGACGGCAAATTTATTGTCGATGAAACCACTCGGACACCCATCTTGAAGGCGAGTAAGTGCGATCTTTGCGTGGACCAACTGGGCGGCCCGGCCTGCGTTCGCGCCTGTCCCCACGACGCGTTGATCCGCGCAGACATGCGCGAGATCGACAAACTTTCAAAGTGGATGAACCGTTGAGCCCGCTTGTTGCCCGTCGCTGCGGCTTCATCGCCGGACTTAGCGCTATCTCGGCTCTGACGTTTGTCGTATGGCGATTACTTCGGGTCTCTTTGCGACCCGATGCGATTTACACCGGCATACTCCTTCTCTTCCTGGTTCTAATGCTCGCTCTCTTCAATGCGCGAAAGAAACTTCCCTTCTTGCCGCTCGTTAAAGCTGCGATCTGGCTTCAGATCCACGTTTACGCCGGTTGGTTCTGCCTTTTCATTTTTCTTCTTCACATTCGTTTTCACATGCCCAGCGGAGCAATGGAAATAACGCTGGCGGCGATTTTTTGCATTGTCGTTGCGAGCGGTATTTTCGGCCTCTACATCAGCCGCAACCTGCCGGCGCGGATGACCGCTTCGGGTGAAACTTTGCTCTATGAGAGCATCCCTGCGCACCGCTGGCGAATCCAGCACAACGTCGAACAGCTCATTCGCAAAGCCGAATCCGAAACCGAATCATCAACCCTGGGAGATTTTTATGTGCAGCGACTGCGCGCTTTTTTTTCCCGGGTCCCATCTGCGATTTCTGGTCTGGCTCGTGCCGAGCGCCGTTTGCACGCGTTGTTAGCGGAGATGAACGCGTTGGATCGTTATCTCAACCAAAAGGAAAAAAATATCGCTAACGAAATTCGAGATTGGATCGAGACGAAGCAGAACCTCGACTTTCAGTACGCGGCTCAGCGCCTTTTGAAACTCTGGCTCTTTGTTCATATTCCGATGACCTACAGCTTGATTCTGCTTGGCGCCGCGCACGGGATCATTGCCATGCTTTACGCGGGAAGGTTTTGAAATGCAGAAGCCGCTCGACCCGCTCGGCTTCAAACAAAACCGCTACGAGCGGCCCAACCAGGATTGGATTTGCGGGCGCGCGTCGGAGGGCCGGCCATGCCCGCTCGGCCCGGATAGGCACGGCGACTGCCGGACAACTGGCCAGTGCATCCCGGCCCGAAAAGGCGACCGTTGGATGTGCACCCGCTCCGAAGCTGACGGCGGAAAGTGCGACGAGGGTCCGCTCCCTCGGGGGGAATGCTCGCATCCGATTCCTCGCTGCCAGCCTGTGCGCTCGTTGCGACGGCTCCGTGGGGTCGTTGTTTGGATGATGTTGGCGCTCACAACTGGAACGCTTCTGCTCCTCCTCGGGACGACGTTTCGACGCTCATGGATCAATCCCGGTGCGCTTACCAATGCCCACGCGACTTCTGCTGCAAAATGCAGCGACTGCCACAGCATCGACAACGCAAGTCAGCATCCTTCGATCGCTGGCATCGGTTCTCTTGGAAAACGCACCCCGGCCCATAGCGCGCTTTGTTTGAAATGTCATTCGTTGGGCGATCAGCCGCTCAATCCGCACGGCGCCGGCTCCGTTGAGTTGACCGCCCTCGAGCAAAAACTTCAAAGGGCCGCGGGTTCAATCGAAAGCAGCCCGCTGCTCAGAATCAGCCGGGCCATCAACGGGTTCGATCCTCATTCTGTGCAAATGGCCTGCGTTACCTGTCATCAGGAACATCATGGACGCACTTTCGATTTGAAACAGCTCTCCAATGCACAGTGTCAGACCTGCCATTCGGTCCAATTCGCCAGCCTGGAAAAAGGGCATCCCGATTTTTCCGATTATCCCTATCGGCGACGGACGCGGATTTATTTCGATCATAACTCGCATCTTCAGGACCACTTCGCCAAGAATCAGGACAAAGCGCCGGACTCGTGTCAGGCCTGTCACGTAACCGATCCATCGGGTCGGTTCATGGAGGTCAAGAATTTCACCGTTACCTGTGCAGCCTGCCACGGCGCACAGATTCAAGGCGAGGGAATGACTGTCAAAGGCGTCTCGTTTTTTACCGTTCCCGGTATTGATCTGGAAACTTTGAGCGCGAAAGGAATCAGCGTTGGTGAATGGCCAAAATTTGCCGATGGCAAACTAACGCCGTTCATGGAGGTCCTGCTGAATCGCGACCCTGTCACTCGCACGGCATTGCAAGAGCTGCATGGTATCGATCTTCTCGACCTCAGTAAAGCTACTCAGGGCCAAATCGCGGCGGCGGAACAGTTGGCATGGGGAGTCAAGGATTTACTCTTCAACCTGATCGTGGAGGGACAAGGCTACTTGCTGGACCAAATGAAATCGCAGATAGCATCGGCCGGACAGTTGATGCCTGCCGGACTGAGCGGAGAGATGTCGCAGTCAGTTTTGCTCGCGGCGCAGAAAGAATGGATGCCGAATCTGCCTGCCGAAATTGCAAATTATCGCAAAGGCATCAAGCCGCCACCTGCCGAGTATCCGAAACCAACACCAACTCCCCCGGCCGGTTCGGCCCCGCAAAAACCGGCCGGAGAAATTGAATCTCTTCCTGGCGGAGAGGATTTAACTTCGACGCAGCCGCCTACGCCTACCCCGTCCGCAGCGAAGGATGAAGATCTGGCTGGAGGCAAGCTTCTCGAACCTTCGCCCCAGGAATCACCTGCTGCCGAAGCTGTGACGCAGCAAACAAAGAGTTCGCCGGCGCCGGTGGAATCGAGACCAGCGGAAGAATGGACGGTGGCCGGCGGCTGGTATCGACCTCAAGACAGCTTCACAATTTTCTACAGGCCCTCCGGACATGCCGATCCTTTCCTCGCAGCGTGGCTGACAGCGACGGCAGAAATGTCAGTCGGGTCAGCATTGGCCCGCGATGCTTTTCAAAAGCTGGCCGACCCGCAAGCTCCGGGGCTGTGCATGAAATGCCACACCGCAGATCGAACGAGCGCTGGCATGACGGTTAACTGGCTGCCGGCGCATCTCGAACCCAATGTGCATTCATTCACTGTTTTCAAGCACACCGCCCACTTCAGCCTCATGGGTGACAAAGGATGCCAGACATGTCACGCGCTGAATCCAAAATCCGAGTACGCAAAATATTTCAAGATCGACAACGCTGAGGCAAATCGTGATCCACATCGATTTGAGAGCAATTTCAATCCGCTGACCAAGGCCCAATGCGTGCAGTGTCACAAGCCCAAAGTCGCTGGCGACAGCTGCCTCCTCTGCCACCGATACCACACAGGCACATTCGCCATGCAGCTGGTGGGCAAGGGTAAAGAGCTTCAGTTACAATCAAGTGATAAGTGAGCAGGTCGCTGCTGTGGAAACAGGTGACGTCGGCGCGGAGCGGGTAACCGATTTGAGGGATGGCCGGTGCGTAAACATCAGAATGCCCACTGCGAACGCGACTGCGATCACCACCACCGCACTGATCATTACCCACTTCAGTCCTGATGGTCTTGCGCTCGGTCCTGAAATTGCCGTAGTCGTTCTCTTTTTGCCTCGCAGATTCTTAAATTTCTCCGGTGGTTCCGGGTTACCGAGTTCCTCTGTTTAGAGATTTACAGCGGAGACGCGCACGCCGTGTTTCGCTTCGCATTCGCCTAGATCGTGCAGGAGCGGTTGCCAATGTCCGTAATGCTCCAAATCTTCGGCGACATGTTTCGATACGAGAATGTGACCCGCATCTCCGCAATCCGACGACGCCGCTAACCGGCCCGCTGTGAATGCCCATGCGCAGCGGCAGATTTGGATGCCCTTTCAACGCCCGGCTGATTTCGAGCGCGCACTCGACTGGTTCCTCGAGGCTCCCGCGGAAAACGAGTGCCATGCCATCGCCGGTAGGACTTTTAATCAAAGTGCCAGCCGCATCCGCATCTCGAAATTGTTCTGTGCTCCGGACAATCTGGTTAAGCGCATCACGCAAAGCGCGCTGCTCGTTAATCAGACGGGTCGAGTAACCCACGATGTCCATGAATAGGACGTGGCCAATCTCGAGTTTGATCTCCTTCTTGATCTCGGTGGACATTTAGTCACTCAAGTAGATTCCGCCCAATGACTAATGCCTCGCTGTTCAAGCGTCGAGAGCAAAGCCTGAAGCGGTCTTCATAAAGAACTCAGAAAAAGGCTCGTCGCACTTTCCGCCGTCAGCGTCGGAGCGGGTGCAGGTCCAACGGTCGCCTTTTGGTGCCGGGATGCACTCCAAGTCGCTGTCTATCTCGTATTGGTGGATTTGGAAGCATTATTGCGGTTTTAGGTGCGCTGCCGAAGTTGAAAAGAGATTCAGACCTTGCTCTGGCCAAACGCCGACTGCGGAGTTTTTGCATAAAGTTCTCGAGACTCAGAAGTCATAAGCGAACAAGCGATTGCGGTTCGAAGATCTCGGTGAGCGGTGGATTGCTGGTTTGCAGCCTGATCGGATTTCCGACTTGCAATTTCTGCCGCACGCAAAAGCAGTTTGGCTTGGACGCAGAGATATGATTAAAGAGCGTTCGCATGAATGCCGAGCAAAGTCGTGTCGCGCAAAATGACCGCCCGGGAGAGCGCTGGGACCTTTGGGGACCGTATCTGAGCGAGCGCGCCTGGGGCACCGTGCGCGAAGATTACAGCGCGAGCGGCGAGGCGTGGAATTATTTTCCACATGATCACGCGAGGTCGCGCGCGTATCGCTGGAGCGAAGATGGTATCGGCGGGATTTCCGATTTCAAGCAGCGGCTGTGTTTCGCTTTCGCATTTTGGAACGAGCGCGATCCACTTTTAAAGGAACGTTTTTTCGGCGTGACCGGGGCCCAGGGAAACCACGGCGAGGACGTCAAGGAACTTTATTGGTAAGTCGACAATACCCCTTCGCACAGCTTCATGCGGATGATCTATCGCTATCCGCAAACGCCTTTTCCGTATGATGAGTTGATCACGCAAAGCGCAGCGCGTTCAGAGAAACAAGGCGAGTTTGAACTTTGGGACACAGGTGCGCTCGAGGGGAGTTTCTTCGACATCGAGATCGAGTACGCCAAAAATTCAATAGACGATATTCTTGTTCGCGCGACGGCGACAAATTGCGGTGCGGCGCCGGCGCCTTTGCAGATTGTGCCGACGCTCTGGTTTCGCAATACCTGGAGCTGGGGCCGCGACAAACGCCGGCCAAACTTGCACATGGGCCGGCGTGGTTCTTCAAAAATCCGCATCATTGAAGCGAGCCACGATCTTCTCGGCGAATACCGGCTCTACTGCGAAGACGCCGACGAACTGCTGTTCACAGAAAACGAGAGCAACGGGGAGCGGCTCTGGGGTATTCCAAACGCGACGCCATTCGTAAAGGATTCGATCAATGATTACGTGGTTTTCAATAACAGGAATGGGATCAATCCTGCGTGCGTAGGGACCAAGGCCGCCGCCCTTTACAAAATCGACATTCCACCCGGAGAAAGCCGGACAATTCGGCTGCGCTTGAAGCAAATCACAAAGGGCGAGAGTTCACTCCGCGCGTTTGCAAACTTCGATGATCTCTTTGCGGAACGCGTGCGCGAAGCCGACGAATTCTACGCAGCGCTCGCGCCCAAGTTGTTGAGCAAAGAGCATTGCGCCATCCAGCGGCAGGCGCTCGCGGGAATGCTTTGGAGCAAGCAATTTTACCACTATGTTGTCGAGGAATGGCTCGAGGGGGATCCCGCGTTCCCGCCGCCGCCGGAGGAACGCAAACACGGCCGCAACTCTGAATGGCGTCATCTTTACAACGAGCGCGTGATGTCGATGCCGGACAAGTGGGAATTTCCATGGTACGCTTCGTGGGACCTCGCCTTTCATTGCATTCCGCTTGCGCTGGTCGATCCGAAATTCGCGAAGACCCAGCTCGATCTCATCGTGCGCGAGTGGTATCAACATCCAAACGGCCAGATCCCCGCATACGAGTGGAATTTCAGCGATGTTAATCCGCCTGTCATCGCGTGGGCGGCATGGCGGGTTTACCAAATCGAACGAAAACAGACTGGCCGCAGCGATCGCGCGTTCCTGGAAACTGTTTTCCATAAGATGCTAATCGCCTTCACATGGTGGGTGAACCGCAAAGACTCCGAAGGCAACAACATCTTTCAAGGCGGTTTCCTGGGGCTCGATAACATTGGCGTGTTCGATCGCAACGCCGTCTTTCCAGACGGGAGCCGTCTGGAGCAAAGCGATGGCACAAGCTGGATGGGAATGTTGTGCCTCAACATGCTGCGCATCGCGCTGGAGCTCGCCCGCGAAAATCCAGTTTACGAGAACATCGCGACGAAATTCTTCGAGCATTTCCTTAGCATCGCCGCTGCCATGAATAATCTCGGCGGAAAGGGTATAGGATTATGGGATGAAGAAGACGAGTTTTACTACGATGTACTGCACACGCCCGGTGGACGATATTTCCGGGTACGCGTGCGCTCGCTCATTGGCTTGATGCCATTGCTCGCGGTGGAAACAATTGAACCCCCGCTGCTCGAAGCGCTTCCCGGATTTAAAGAGCGGCTTGAATGGTATCTGGTAAATCAGCCTCATCTCTGCAGTCTCATTTCACGGTGGCAAGAGCCAGGCATGGGCGAACGCCGGCTCATCGCGCTGACACGCGGTCACCGCATGAAATGCTTGCTGCGACGTATGCTCGACCCCGAGGAATTCCTCAGTGACTACGGTGTCCGTTCAGTGAGCAAATTTCACAAAGAGCATCCGTACGTGTTCACTGTTCGCGGGAAAAAAAAGTCGTGAGCTACGAGCCCGCCGAATCACAGAGCGAAATATTCGGCGGCAATTCAAACTGGCGTGGACCGGTGTGGATGCCGATCAATTACTTGCTGATTGAGTCGCTGCAGAAATTTCATCATTACTATGGCGACGATTTCCAAGTGGAATGTCCCACTGGTTCGGGTCAATTCACCACCTTAAACGGCGTCGCGAATGAACTGTCAAATCGCCTCATCTGCATTTGGCTGCGAGATGTCGATGACCAACGCCCCTTCGCGCGCGCTTCGGGTAATGCGCTCGATGCAAAGCGCGATCAGGATCGCTACTGGTTCCATGAATACTTTCATGGCAACACGGGCGCTGGCCTTGGAGCCTCACATCAAACCGGCTGGACGGGCCTTGTTGCAAAACTCATCCAGCAACAGGGCGAACACGGTACAATCAGAAAGCCCGATCCGTTTACCGATTTATGACCATCCGACGTCCCAATGATCAACGTTCACCGCACCGTTACCAACATGCCATACAATCGGCCACACATTTCGCCTTCAACCGGCAACTGCCGCACTTCGAAATTCATCCATGCCGCGGACGATCTGGCTCAATGTGTCCAACAACTTCCGGAGACGAGCAGTCTGCCGGCCATTAAAGTCGCATATTTACCATGGCGCGGCTGCTAGCCGAGCTATGTGTCCGCACCGACCCTTGGTTGTAAGCGCAGCAATATGTATCGCACCCCCGAGAAACCTTCCAGATCGCCCGCAAAAAGTTTAGAGAACGCGATTGTCATGGCCATCATCGCTAAGGTCCAAAAAATTTCAGACACGGTTTGGGAATTACCGGTGAGCTACAAGCAAGGTATGCGCGTGCCGGCACGGATCATCGCGACGGAAAAACTGGTGCGCGAAATGGACGAGGCGGTCTATCAGCAGATTAGCAACGTCGCCACCTTGCCGGGCATCACGCGCTATGCGCTTTGCATGCCTGACGGCCACAGCGGCTACGGATTTCCCATCGGCGGCGTCGCGGCGATGGATGTGCGCGAGGGTGGCGTCATCTCGCCCGGTGGCATCGGCTTCGACATCAATTGCGGTATGCGACTCGTCACCACGAATCTCACGCTGGACGACGTGCAACCGCGTTTGAAAGAAATTGTCGATCTTCTCTTTCAACGCGTGCCAGCCGGTGTCGGCAGTCACGGATTTCTTAAATTATCGCACAGCGATTTTCGCGATTTGGTGGAGCAAGGCGCCCGCTGGTGCGTCGAACGCGATTTCGGCTGGCAAGAAGACCTCGACCTGACCGAGGAGAATGGTTGCATCGCCGGCGCGGACGCATCGAGAATCAGCGAACGCGCAATCGATCGCGGCTACAACCAGGTCGGCACACTCGGCAGCGGCAATCATTATCTCGAGGTGCAGGTCGCGCGGCCAGAGGATGTGCGCGATAAGGAGCTCGCCGCAAAACTCGGGATCACGATCCCAAACCAGATCGTGGTGATGTTTCACTGCGGCAGCCGCGGTTTCGGACATCAGGTGGCGACCGACTATCTCCAGACGTTCCTGAAAGTGATGGAGCCAAAGTACGGAATCAAAATTCTCGATCGCGAGCTGGCGTGCGCGCCGTTCGAGTCGCCGGAAGGTCGCGATTATTTCGCCGCAATGAAATGCGGACTGAACATGTCATTTGCTAACCGGCAGGTGATTGTTCATCGGATTCGTGAAGTTTTTTCTGAGGTATTTGGCCGGAGCGCTCAAGATCTGGGAATGCGGATGGTCTACGACGTCGCGCACAACACTGCGAAACTGGAAGACCACGTCATCGACGGAAAAGAAAAGACGTTGGTCGTGCATCGTAAGGGCGCAACGCGCGCGTTCGGCCCGGGACACTCTGAAGTGGCTGCGCGCTACCGAGACGTTGGCCAGCCAGTCATCATCGGCGGTTCGATGGAAACGGGTTCATATCTGCTTGTTGGCACGGAAGCGGGCGCGGAGACTTTCTTCAGCACGGCGCACGGAAGCGGCCGCACCATGAGTCGCACCAAAGCGCGCAAACAATGGGACGGCAGACAACTTCAGCGCGATCTCGAAACGCGCGGTATTTACGTCCGCAGTAATTCATGGGCGGGTCTCGCCGAGGAAGCCGGCGCGGCTTACAAAGACATTGACGAAGTGATCGCAGCAACAGAGTCCGCGGGAATTAGCAAGCCGGTGGCGCGTTTTACGCCCATTGGGAATGTGAAGGGGTAGTGATCATCGCGTGATGAGTCCGCGAACGCCACTCACATTGATCACCGGTCCTCTCGGCAGCGGCAAGACCACGCTGCTCCGACACATTCTCGCCACGTACCCGGCGAAGATCGCAATTGTGATGAACGAATTCGGCGAGATCGCCATCGACACGAAAATCATCGAAGGCAAGAACGTGCGGATCGCCGAGTTGGGCGGTGGATGCGTCTGCTGCTCGTTACTAGGTGAATTCGAAGCAGCAGTGAACGAGATCATCGAGAAAATCGCGCCCGAGAGGATCATCGTCGAAACCACGGGGCTCGCCGAACCCGAAGCCCTGGTGTTCAATATCCAGGACGCGCTGCCGCAATGCCGGCTCGACGGCGTCGTTTCGGTCATCGACGCTGACATGTTCGTGCGCTTCCCTGAGTTCGGTCATACCACGTGCCTGCAAATTGAGGGAGCGGACGTCTTGCTTTTGAATAAGATCGATCTCGTCGAGGCGGTGCAGATCGAGCCGCTCGAAACAAAGTTGCGTGAGATCAACCCGACTGCAGTAGTTGTTCGCACTGAACGTTGCCGTATCGATCCGGAATTGTTGTTCGGCCTCGGACGCGAAAAGAAAATCACGTGCCCTGACCATCGGCACCAGCCCGAGTTCGAGTCGTTCGCATTCACTTCCGACAAAATTTTCTCTCGAGATTGCTTCGAACGATTCGCAGACAGCTTGCCGACGAACGTGATTCGCGCGAAAGGTTTCGTTCGCTTCGGTGACGGCCCCCGGCTTTTCAACTTCGTCGCCGGTCGCTGGGAATTTGAGCCATTTGAATCCGATCGCACGGAACTGGTGTTTATCGGGAGGAACATTGCTGCGGAAAAGGAGGCAATCCTCCGTGCGCTGGATCAATGCGCCACTAAGAATGACGAATAAATGATTGTAGGACGTTTCTAAGAAACGCTATGGCGTCTGACACAGACGCCCTACAATTCGTCATTTCGTCATTAGTTCATTCGTCATTCTCCTCATGCCTTACCAGTATCTAGAAGAAGCCGGCACGGCCGATATCGTCTTTGAGGCGACCGGGCGGGATCTGCCGGAATTGTTCAGAGATGCGGCCGACGCCACGATGAACGTGATGATCGATAATCTCGAAGCCATTGAGTCGCGTGAAACGCGCGAAATCGAGCTGTCCAACAACAACCTCGAGATGTTGCTATTCGATCTTTTGCAGGAGCTGATTTACCTCAAGGACGCCGAGCGTCTTTTGCTGCGCCTCCGAGAAATCCATCTCGACGAGAAAGAAGAAAAATATCTGTTGAAAGCGACCGGCAAGGGCGAACCTCTGGACGCGGAGCGTCATCATCAGCGTGCCGACGTAAAGGCGGTCACGCTTCATAATTTCTCGGTTGAGGAAGCGGACAGTGGCTGGAAAGCACGGGTGCTTTTGGACATTTGAATTCGTGCGAGACACATGTCTCCCATGGCAGCGGACGGCTATCTTTCGCCAGTTCACTTCCAGCGGGAACTAACTATTGAGACCTTGGCTATCCGGCACGGGACTGGAAACAGCCCAAGGAACGACGATCATCCTCGTTCCGGTTGTTCCTACTGCGGGAAGATCACCGTTACATCATTGGAGCATGTTCCAGTGCCAGCTTCACACACCCGGTACACGTATTGAGCCTGGCCGGTGTCGCCGGTGGAATCATTATACTGTCCAGTATTCGCCGTTGTCACGATCAGCACGTTATTGCGGTAGACGTCGACGTTGGCCGAGTTCGCCCCTCTCCACTTGAGACGCACCGTGTTTATTCCATGTATCCTTTTCGTCTGGGCACGGAGGGTAATAGACGCTGGTGTAGCCGTGGGAGTTGCCGTTGGAGTTGCAGTTGCGGTTGGTGTCGGAGTTGGCGATGCGGTGGTTACGGCGGCCAAGATATCGACCCTGCCCCAACCGAAAACGTTGTTTGGCGGTCCCGCAGTGCCACACTGGGTGGAAACGATATGGACAGCCGCGTTATTCAAGGCTGCGCGGCTTGGGTCGATCTGGTTCTGCAAGCTCGGAATTGCAGACCACAGCAGCGCCATGGCCCCGGCTATATGCGGAGTTGCCATGGAGGTGCCGCTGGCAAACGTATATGCATTATCGGAGGTGTTAGAGGCCGACCGCGTGTTTGTACCTGGAGCGCTGATATCGGGTTTTATCCGGCCGCTTCCATCGACGGTGGCCGGACCGCGGCTGCTAAAGGAAGCAATCGTATCGGTGCCGGTGTTCAATGCCCCCGCCGTGTAAGATGCCGCATAGAACGATGGTGGATCTGTCACGGTGGAACAGTTCGATCCAGAGTTACCCGCCGCGACCACCATCATAATGCCAGCGGCAGCTTGAGCTTCGACGGCAGCTTGCAACGTGTTAACCGAACAGCCTTCTGACGTTGGGCAACCCCAGGAGTTGATGGTAATATCGGGTGCCTTGGTCGGGTCGCCCTGCCCGCCGCCTACCGGGTAAGGTGCCAGGAAGAACTCCATGCACTCGATGTACCTAGCCGGTGTGCCGACACCCTGGTCCATGTTGCGGCAAGCAATCCACTTTGCGCCGGGCGCCATCCCAATCTGGTTCGCGCCACCGTCGGCGCCGATGGCTGTGCCAGTAGTGTGGCTGCCATGGAAGAAGTCATCGCAGGGCTGTGGAGAATTGGGACCGCAGACGCCACCGCCGGAATGAATGGAGTCATGCCAATTGAAATCGTGATCGGCCGTTACCCCATCCCAGCCGCGGTAGTGAGGTTTAAGCGCGTTATGCGTCCAGCGAACACCAGTGTCGGCGCTCGCCACCACAATATTCTGGCCGGTAAAACCAAGCGCCCAGACGCTAGGCGCGTGTGTATAATTGATTCCCGGCTCGATCGTCGCCGGAGCCTCAGGTTGGGAAGGCACATCAGCGGCAGGGCCCGGTTGGGGAAACGAATTTTGAACGTGCGGATTCCCCTCGACACGCGCCACGTCGGGCCGAGCCGCTAACATCTCGGCGATCTCGCGGCCGCCCTTCACTAAAATTGCGTTAACGATATAAAAGGATTGATGCTCGAGCCCGCGTTCGCGCAGCAATTGCAAGAGTGGGCCTTGGGTGGCCTGACTCTTGTTCCGCAGCGCATCGTACACATAGCGGCCCTTTTCGTTCTTTGTCGGCAAAGCCACCGCTCCACTCAGGTCGGCCTGATCAGCGAGCACGACGAAAAATTCCGCCTGCTGACCGTTAGCCGTATGTTCCATGACCCAGGGCGCAATCTTGGTCGCGCTCGCCGAGTGTTCAGGCAGGCTACCCTGACTGCTAGCACGCGAGGAGCCGAACGCTCCCAGCGCTGCTACGGCGGCTGCCACGATGAACAATGAACAAAAGAAACGCCGCAAGCGCGGCCATGTGAATACGCAGTTTAATGTCATAGAACTTTTCTTGTTATCGGCTCTAACATGCGGCGTCCGGCAAACCGCCGGACGCCGCCTTGATAGAGGATTGATTGTTTATCTATTGCCGGAACCTAACTCGATCCTGCTATGTGAGTTTCGAGCATGAAGATGATGAATCCATTGCACTAAGAGCCTGCATTAGGGACAATTCGTGTTAACCGGCGCGAAACAACCGGCTGGATCAGTAAGTGCAACCGTGTGTGCTCCGGGCGCCGGGTTGTTAATCTGAAGTTTGGCCATGTTGCCATTGATTGTCACGACATTGGGATTGCCATCGACCGTGATAGTGACCTGCTGGCCCGAGTGGCTCGTATTGGTGAGGGTAAGCTTGGCCTGCAATCTGTCGCCGTTGGCACTAGGCTTGCAGCGCACTTGGAAAGAAACCAGGTCTGAGCATGGGATGCCTGTGGGAGTTGCTGTAGGAGTTGGAGTTGGTGTTGCACCGCCCGCGCCTGGCTCAGTGTCGAAGAAGACATCCTGCTGGGATTGGCCACTGATTGTCACGCGCCCATCATCCCATGACGTGTAGTGCTTGCTGCCTGTCGCCGAGCCATAGTCGTAGTCGCCCTGATAGTTCGGCTGGACTGTTCCGTCCGGTTGACCGGGAAGCGCGCTAATGACGTCGCTGAAGGCCATGTCGGCGAGCCAGGTCAAACCGTTGTCCAAGGACTTGCGGGCCCACATTTGGTAGCACGGAACGGCCGGGTTGCCGACCGCGCAGCTGGTGGTCCCGCGCTCGTCGTACCAGACCGAGAGCAGCGTGCCAGTGTCGCTGACGGAAAGATTCGGCTGCCACTGAAGGCGAGTAGTCGTATCGCTATTCAATTTGAATGGCGCGCCAAAGGTCATACCTCTGTCCGTGGAACGGATGTAGTAGACGTCACCCGGATCCGCGCCAGCACCGTGCTGGGCATAGACGAGGCCAACTACTTGATTATAGGCGGCAGGCTCACCCCAACCCATATGACGCCAGGTGTCGGGGCTATACATGCAGACGAAATACGAATTGGCGCTGCAATTAGCGCGTCCGGGAGCAGAGAAGTTAGGACCGGTGTAGGTGTTGATAAAAGTGACGCCGCCGTCGGTGGAGCGATAGATCTTGTTGGAACGGGGACCGGCCAAACCACCACCGCCTTCGTTCATGCCGGCGATGTACACATCGCCGTTGATCTTGTCGACGGTGATCTGGACGTCGCGGACGAAAGTATTCTGCACCGTAACCGGCGCACTCCAAGTAGCACCGTTATCAGTGGATCTCACGGCTTGGAGCGCACCCCCACCCACCGCAAAGTTATTCCAGGAAACATACATTCGCCCGAAGAAAGGAGAGGCCGGATTGTTGTCGCTGGCGCCAGACTCGCGGTCATCAGAGCTGCCGGTATGGACGCAAGGACCAGTAGCCCAAGTGACCCCACCGTCAGTGGACTTCCAAGCGCCGATACCCTGTCCGCCGCAGCCCGTAGCCAGAAAAACTGCGAAGAAAGTGCTGGTAGGTGTGTTGTAGAGAGTGACCGGGTCGCCAAAGTTCGTCCCGTGTCCACTTGCGAAAGGGCTCGGGTTGAGGCGGGTCCAAGTGGTGCCGCCGTCGCTGGAGTACGATGCGCCGGAGTAGTTGGCGGAGGCGGTTCGCGAATCGTTGTAAGTGATGACGATCTGGTTGGGATTACCCGGGTTCGCTAGAGTGTATGTCTCAGACTGAGTAGGGTGCGCAATGAGGTCGGCGCCGGTGATCACGTCGACATCCACGCCGCCATACGCCAGAGGGGCTGTCACTGTATTGAGAAGCCAAGAGAAGGCAGAGTAAGGCGAAGGTGAACCTCCCTCGGACAAGCCGCAGGCAATCATGATTAATCCCGCCTGGAGGTTCTCTTGTTTGTCGATGCCATTCTCGTGAATCGTGGCACAGTCAAATCCCGGAGGAAGGCCTGGGACGTTGATAATTTTGTGGTTTTGCTGCGCTTGCGCGGAGCTGGCGGTAAGTCCCGAGAACGTCCCAAGGCCCACCAGCGCCATAAAGACGCCGGCCAGGACTACAAACAGGCCGATTGAGACGCGGAGATTAAAGAAGGCGGATTGTGAAGTGGATTTTTTTTTCATGTGAAGTGGATTTTTTTTAAGGATCGAGTTTCAGACTGAAAGTTTGTTTTGGAGTTTCAGGCTGAAGTTTGGTTTTTGTTATCCGCTCAGAGAAAAAGCGAATCAGTCAATAGTCAAATGCTTTTTTAGATTTGCTTACAAAATGCCACTAAAGATTAGTAACAATTTTGTTACTTTTCGTAATCAAACCCAGACCCACTGTCGGTTCCCATTTTCGCTGCGTGCCCAGCCGTGCGAGACAGCCAAGAAATCACGTACGAGCGGTTGCTTTGTTTCAGCCGACGTGGTCGGTCATCTGTAGCCGGGATCGGTGATCCCGGCCCCGTTATAACCCACAGCTTCGCAGGCCGGCATCAATGATGCCGGGTACAACACTCCGCAAAGCATGTGTCACTGGCAACGCGAATCTATGGGCGAGGCGCAGGCGTTGGGCGAGGCCTGGGCGTTGGAGTAGATCGAGTTCCGCTTGGTGTACCAGTCGGCGTTGCAGTTGCACTTGCTGTTGCTGTTGGCGTCCCGGATGGCGTTGACGTTGGAGTTGCTGTTGGCGTACCAGTAGCTGTGGGTGTCGCGGTCGGCGTTGCAGTAGCGGTTGCTGTTGCTGTCGCTGTCGGCGTGGCAGTAGCCGTGGGTGTTGGCGTCGGAGTCGATCCGGCGTTGCAGAAAATCTCCATCGAGCCCACCGGAACGCCAGTAATGTCGTAGCCGCCCGCCAACCAAATCCTCGTAGTGCCGTCAGTATCTGTCGGGAAGTTGCGCCGCGCCGTGGTGAACGCAGGCACCGGAGAACCAGTTGTCCAGGCGTTTGTGCCCGGATCGTAGATATCGACTTCGTTGGATGGATTGGGTGCGACTCGACCGCCGCCAATCACCAACATATGATCATTAAAGGTCAGAGCACGGGTTTCGCCTGTAGCCCTCGGTATTGCCGCTATGCTGCCGATGGTGTTGCTAGCAGGATTGAAACTGAATGAGGTAGTGGTGTCCACTACCAATCCACCCTGGAAATCCGATGCGCCTCCCACATAGATGATGCCGTCAATGGCACTGGAAGGAGCATACATGATACCGACCGGCGTGTTAACTCTCTGTGTCCATTTGGCGCCTACGCCTGCAGTCGGATCAAACTGCCAGATCTGGTTGGTGGAGGCTACGTTGATGTCGAAGCCGCCCAGGATATATAACTTGTTATTCGCCACTGCGAATCCACCTGGCAAGATTGTACCTGAAACATCGCCCGGCCAGTCATCACCAGTGAGCGTGTTAATGGTGTCCGTAACCGGATTGTAGCGAAAGACGCGCGCAGTCGCGGTCGTCTGTCCGGCTGCCGAGCCGCCGACGCAGTAGATGTAAGGCGTTCCCGATTCGGAAACTACACCGCAAGCCATGTTATTGACCTCATTATCCGGATAGGTCGCCGATTTTGTCGTCCAGCTGTTGCTGCCCGGGTCATATTCAAAGGGATGGGTGAAATCGCTTCCGGCGGTATCGGCGCTTCGCCCGCCCATCCCATAGAACTTGCCGTTGGATTGGAAATAAACGCCAACGAGACGGACCCCCACGCTAGGCAGGTCCGGACCTGCCGACCAGCCCGAGGGCGCGCAACCACCCGACACGTTTACCACACCGGTCATGCCAGCCAAACAGTGGGCGAGGCAGTGATATGAATAAGTGCCAGCAGTTGCGAATGTATGCTGATAAACCGTGCCTGAATTGGAGAGGACTCCCGGGAAGCAGTTCATGTCATCAGGGGAACAATATTGCGAATCGGCCTCGCAAGGCTGGCCGCTGGTCACGCTGTGGCCGCTACCGGACCATGTCCACCGCACCGTGTCGCCAACCGAGATATTGACTGTATCCGGATGAAACGCGAGATCAGGTCCTACCGTCACATCAACAATCTGGCTGGTTGCCGATGGCGCGCCGCTCGCCGCTGGTCGGCCGTTTTGATCGACAATGCGCATGGGGGGCGCGCTCTTTCGATCAGGCATACTTGCCCGTTTTTCGCCAGATTCAGCTCGCACCAAAAATCCCATCGCCGAAATGGCTGTGACCCAGAAAACCAACCGTGCTGCATTTGATATTTTCATACGTCCTGTTTGTTTTTCTACGCGTCAGCATTCGGGAGTTTTCTTGCGCTGAAACACAGCTGACGCTCTGCGGTTCAGTGCCGGTATATTGCGCTGATGCGTCTGAAAAAAGCAAGCAGAATATGTAACGGAAGGTAACAAACCTGTTACCAACGCGGCTTGGCCGGACCATCTTCTCCCGGCTTTCCTCTGTAAGTTGGTAGTTGATTGCCCATTCACTCTAAGCAGTTGCAATAGCGACTTGGTATTTCAGCTTCGCAATTGCACCATATTGATCGAATTTCAAACGTCGTATACCCGGTGTTCATCCTAAGCGGGGATAAAGACAGAAACACCTGACCCGCCGAAACATGCATGCCATGCATGCTTATGGCGCGCGGGCAAACTCCGAAACAAGTTTGGGTTCGTACCCAACGCCGAACACGTCGATCTTCATCGAGCAGCACAACGGGAATACGAAAAGCCAATCCTAGCTTTCCTGACAAAGATGTAGATGTCGCCGGCGGAACCCAAGCGAGGCCACAGAACTGAACAAGAGCTAGAACTTTGCGCGTGCTCGCGCGCTGTCCGATTACAGAGGCGCTGACCGTCCTCCAATTCGAAACACGCGACGAGTGCCGAGTGTCACGTGATTTCAAATATCTCGAACTGGTTGGCAATACCACGCAGGGAACGCTGTTGCGCTGTTGGCTCGACTCCGCTAGCGCGTAAGAGTTTCGATGCTTCGCCGTGCTCGATGACCTCGCGCGTGACAAAGATCGAGCTCGCCGTCGCCAGGCCTTGAACACGCGAAGCGATGTTCACGGTCTGCCCAAAATAATCCTGTCGATCGTTGAGAGAGACGGCGAGACATGGCCCCTGGTGAATTCCGATTTTCAAAACCAACTCTTCATTTAACTCTTTTAACGCGTCGCGCATCCGAAGGGCCGCAGCCATCGCGCGTTCCGGTTTCGGGAACGTCGCCATCACCGCATCCCCGATTGTTTTCACCACCGCACCACCTTCGGTTGCGACGATTTCGTTAAGTAACCTAAAGTGTGCGCGAACCAGATCGTACGCTACTAGATCGCCGACACGCTCGTAAAGTTCGGTCGAACCTTTGAGATCAGTGAAGAGGAACGTCAGGCTCGTGATCTTGAGTCGCTGATCTACCGCAACTGTGTCGGTGCGATAGATATCACGGAATGTTTGATTACTCAGCAGACGTTTCGCCGTGAGAAATGGCCGCCGTCTTCCCAACAGGTGATGCAGCTTGTCACCTGCGATCCAGAGTCCAGGCAACGTCCGCCGTGTGGACCGGTTCTCAAGGACGATGCGCACCGGTCCCGGCCGCATCTGTGTCGTCGCAGTCGGCGCCTGATCGTTGGTCATAACGAAAGAAAGTGATTGTTGTTCACGGGTAGGCTCACCTTTTACATCGATGAAGTGTGCCAGGTGGACGACCGGATCAAAAATGATCACGAACTCTCTTGGTAACTGCAGCGACAGCACGACTTTTTCGCCAGGCGGCAGTTCGACCGTGTCGAGCGTGATTTCGTGCACGAGTTCTGCCAGCTCTTCGTCGGCCGGCAAGTCGACGCCCGAACTCCAAAACACCTGTCTAAAATACTGGATCCACGACAACGTGTCGGGAGCGTGCGCCGCAATCTTACGTACGCGTGGGCTGACGGTGAAGGTGACTTCGACCATTTCATCGAGAGTCGGCTCGTATCCACAAGCGCAAAGCGCGCAGCTATATTCGTCCTGGTTCACTGTTTTTAGCGTTTCGCCAGTCTCGAGGACGCCGCCGCAGCCGGGACAAAGAATATTCCACGCGAGATCGAATAATCCGAGCTGCGAAGCATTGAGAAAACCAGCTATCACGTCTTCTTCATTCAGAGCGTGACGGGCTGCAAAAGCCAGCGCGTTGATGCGGGAAAGCTCGGAATCCAACGCGTGATCGATGAGCTCCGCAATAGCGCTGGCTACTTCGGGTTTTGCGGATTCACGCAGAGCACTGTAGACCGCTTTCTTTTCTGTGGAGGATTGCACAGCTCCAATCATATCTGTGATCAACCGCGATAAAAGTCGCACTCGTGGTTCGTGAATTCTAAAATTTTCGTATCATTTGCATGTCTCATGGGCTAAACAGATGTGCGGCTAAAAATTCTCCCTCCGCTTTGGCGTTTGCTGGCAATAGGCATGGTATATTTGGCCATCATGCTTTTTGGTCATTTGGCGGACCATCTGATTCTTTTTCCTACAACGGCGCCGATCAACGCCCGTGGCGCCGTTCGTAAAACTATCCCGTTCGAGAGCGGCGAGCTGGAAATCTGGACAGCGCAATCGCAGCGAACGCGACAACAGGGTCGCGCCGATGTTTTCATTTTGTGTTTTTACGGCAATGCGGACCGCGCCGATCGCTGGGTGGCCGCTGAGGCGGAAATGTGGAACGATCGCGCCGTCGAAGTCTGGGGAATGAATTATCCCGGATTCGGCGGCAGCACTGGGCCGGCCCGCCTTTCAAAAATGGGACCGGCTGCGCTCGCAGCATTTGATAAACTAAAACGTTACGCAGGCGATAGGCCGATCGTGTCGTTCGGCGCAAGCATCGGCGCGACAGCCGCGCTTCACCTGGTGGCGTCCCGGCCTGGCGGGATCGCCGGACTAATTTTACATAATCCGCCGCCGCTGCGCGAAATGATAATGCGGCAGTTTGGCTGGTGGAACCTTTGGCTATTCGCAGGTCCAGTCGCACTGCAAATCCCGCGAGAACTGGACAGCACCGCAAACGCTAGGACAAGTCGCGCGCGGGCGGTTTTCCTGCTGGCGGAAAAAGATGAAATGGTCGCACCTCGTTTTCACCAGTTGGTAGTTGGCGCGTATGCCGGAGAAAAACGCGTGATCACATTGCACGGAGCTTATCACAATGATCCGATCGAAGGCGGAGCACGAACAGAATTGACTGATACGCTAGGGTGGTTGCTGGGAAGGACTTCGCGCCAAACAAAATACTGAAGCGCACGCACCGCGGCTAATTCCGAGGAACCCAGAGCCAGCACACCCCATTTGCCGCTCGATTTCAGCGTTCGGCCCGCCTTAAGCTCGGCGCGCTATGCAGAACGCACAAAACCTGATGAGCAGTTTCGAGTTCATCGCGGCGCTCATGTCGATCATCGTTGGTCTGGGTGTGACCAATCTGCTCGCTGGAGCCGGCCGCGCGTTTTACCGCCGCAGAGAGAACCCGCTCGATGAGGTTCATATTGTCCTCACCATCGCGACGCTACTGCTGCTGGTTTTGCAATGGTGGGTGACGTTTAAATGGAACACGGAAATCACATGGAGCTTCGACAGGTTTCTCGTGCTGATCGTTTGGACGATCACGCTTTACATGCTCACCGTTTTCCTTTACCCGCCAGATTTATCCGAAGCGGAAGAACACCAGCGTCGCTTTCAACGTAACCGCACCGGCTACTACTCAGCGTTCATCGCCATGTGTGTGCTCGATATCGCGCAAACTGCAATACACGGCGATCTCTTTCAACCAATTTGGTACGTTCCCTTTGTCGGCCACTACGCGGTGCTGGCTGCCGTCGGTCTCATCGCTCACCGGCGCGGCTACGATCGATTCTTCGCCTGGTACCAACTGATCACGTTACTCATCTGGGCGCTCCTGGTGCGAAGATATCTTGTAGGAAGCGCGATGACACCCTAGGCGTGCGGGCATTGCGTTTCAGTGGTCGATTGCCACCCATTCGTTGCGCGCACGAGAGTCAGCAACAGCTTGCACGACGCGCATGTAGCTAATGCCATCTTCGAAATTCGGATGGGGAAGCACGCGCCCCTTTGATTTCACAGCAGCGAGAAAATCTTCTTCCACGCGCCATTCGCCTTCCAATTCCGGCGGAGTATTCACCACATGCAATGCGCGATCGCCGACCCTTCCGGCCCGCATGACGTCGGAAGTGAAATCATATGTCAGAGTCCCAGCGTTGCCGTAGATTTCCAGCCGATCGCCTTGCGCCAGCGCGTCTATGCCGCTGAATTCCAATACTCCTTCCGCGCCGTTTTCGAAACTGCATAATACCGTCAGCAGATCGGGGATGATCACGTCGTACGCGTCGCGAACAGGACGAACGACTTTGCCACGTGCAAACACACCTGTGATATCACCGAACCAACGCTGCAAAACTTCGACGTAAATCCCCAACGTCAGAGTGTTGAGTCCGCTGATCTCAACCTTTTGCCGCCAATGCACCGGCGCGTCCGGGTCCAAATAATTGCCGTGGAAACTTTGCAGCCGGACATGATGCGGCAGGCCGATGTAATTTTCGGCCAAAATCTTTTTCACCATCAAATCGCCTCTTAACCCGAACGGCGGCGGACAAAGCATGGTCGCCAACTCAGGATACCGCTTCGACGCGGCGAGCATTTCCTCTGCCTCCGCCAGATCCATCGACATGCGCGCCTGGCAAAAGACATGTTTCCCTGCCTCAAGCGCGGAGATCGTCACTGCCGAATGCATGTAAGGCGTGGTGCCGATCCAGACGATGTCGATGTCTGGCGACGCAACCAGCTCCGCCCAGTCCCGCATCGGCAGCGCCGACAGCGAATGTTCGCGGCAAAATTGTTCCGAGCTTTCGTATGTGGAATTTGAAACGGCGACGATCTCGACATCAGGATGTTTTTTCAGAGCCGGCAAATGGCGGGTGCGCACGATATTGCCTGCCCCGACAATTCCGATCCGCATTTTATGATTATTCTTGTGCATTAGCATTGTGCGATGATCGCTGCTGCAAAGTCGGTTGGCTGTAGTGAGAGCTACCTTTGACCGCGCAAAAGACTTTCGCGTTCAACTCAGGTGGTAGCACGCGTTCGGTAAAGCGCCCCAATGGCATACTGGCGTGGCGTCTGCCGACGGGCGTAAACCGACCTGCCGGATTCGGGGCGAATGACCGCTTGACCCGTGCGTCGAGAGACGCCACGTTACGCGACTTTTTCGCGACATGAAGGTTTGTCACATCACAGGATCAAGAGTAACGCGCGGCAGCGTTATTCACCGGCGCGGTTTGGCCAAGAAAAAAGGGGGGGTAGGCCGGCACATCACGAAAATGGTACCGCGCATTTTCGCGCCAAACCTGCATCGCCAGCGCATTTGGGTGCCAGAGCTCAAAAAGTTTGTGCGTATCCGTGTCACGGCACGAGGTCTCAAGACCATCAACAAACAGGGCGCTTACAAGGCACTTAAGAAAGCCGGCGCCATCTAGAATTGCGCCTCGGCGTCTGAGACAGACGCCTTACAATAATCGTTTAGGTTCTAGCCACGTAAGCTGTAGGGGCCAGGCAACTGTGGCGACGGTCGCGTCAACAGCCGGCTCCGTCGAGTTGGTGTTCGCCGCGACTTGCTCCTCTACACTCTCCTGCGGCTTCGATTTCGCACGAGGCAAATCAAGTGAACCATCGTTGAATTCGATCACGTAACCTTCATTGATCAGCCAACGCAGGTCAGACGCTAACGCCAGTCTCTGCGGCTCCGCTTCTTCCCTCGCACCATCGCCGGTCAACTTTTCGAAAAGCTGTTTCCCTTTGATTGCGCGCGTGGCCGACACTGTTTCTAAAATTGCGTTGACAGACGAAGACACGGCCGCTTGTTCATGAACAAACGGGCGAACGCGAATCGGTGACACAAACAACATGCCGCGCCGATGACGAAAAACGTTCAGCGCATTTTGCCGAAATCGGCCGGCCAGTTCCCGCATCATGTTTGACGGCGACCGGTTTTCATGGGCCCACGCCTCCTCGATCGCTCGATTCAGCATCCGGTCGGGCAGACTCCGGCTTAACGTGCCGCCGATAGTCACGTCCTTCACGCTACGGATTAGTCTTGGGCAATACTGCGAGCGAAAATGGCGTTCCGTTTCCACACCAGATGAAAACGTTATGGGATTTTCTTCTCGTAACGTTGTGTAAGTCGTCACCTTCCTCGCTTCTTCTTTCCATCGCTCGACCAAAACTGCGTCGCTTACGATTTCGATTTGCCGCTGATAATCGGCAAAGCTCATGCGCCGGCTGAAACGTTGCTCGTACAAGCTGCGCAGTCGCGGCTGGTAAGTGTGGTAATTCGTCGGGCCCAGAAGCGTTCCACTCAACCGGCACCGCGCCACATTCGAGAAGTTTCCCTTAATCGGCTCGTTCTCTACAACGTCGACCTGGTAAAAGTCACGTTGAGCGAATCGAAATGCGTTTCGCTCGAGGAATTCCCTATCTCCGGACAGAGCGCCACCCTCGCCGAGCTCATAAAACGGTGTTTCCGCATTTGCTGTCAAATGAACTTCATAACGCCCGGGCTTTTCCAAAAACAAACGAGCCAAGGCAAATAGCGAATATGCGACTGATCCGGACTTGATCTGAGTAACGACATTTTCGAATACGCTCTGTCGCGGAAAAAAACGGATGGTGATCTCCGGCGGTTTCGAGGCAGCCTGCGCAATCCGGTCTGGCCAGCGGCGACTTTTGCCTGGATCGGAATGGCGCCGCCCGTCGGCTGTAATCTGTGGCATCCTCCCATCGCGACGCCTGTTTGGTTTAGATCTTGCGCCTTGCTTATCTCCTTGCCGCTGCCTGGAGCGAAATCTTCCATCTTTCTGTCTGCCATCGCGGTTGCGGTTGCGCAGTTCCCGGTCCGGTTCTGGTGTGTACTGTTCATAATGACTCGTCGCGCCGGGTTCTTTCACCCAGGCAGGCAGCAATTTTAGATCAAGCAGATCGGCAGGCTCGACAGGCGGCGCGCTCATCACGTTCATCTACTCGAACGACAAACGGAAGCAAACGCCAAGGCTAGAGAGGCGAATCCACGTTGAGCGCCGCTACCGTATTTTGTCATGTCGAGCGGAGTCGAGACAACTCCAAGTTCGGAATGACACTAACTGGTTCAGTGCACGCTGCCCAAGCTCCCGAAAATGATTGACATCCTGTTTAATTCATTTACTTGCGATGCTGTGCTGGGGTTGTCTCCCGCTCTGCGGGACCGGACTTAATCCCGCGCGACTAATACCAACCTAACAAATTTTATGGCGGAAAAATCGATCGAAGAGAAGGTCAAGGACATCATTGTCGAGCAACTCGGCGTGAACCCGGAACAGGTCACGCCGCAAGCGTCTTTCATTGAAGATCTAGGGGCAGACTCACTGGACATTGTTGAACTGGTAATGGCTTTCGAAGAGGAATTTGGGGTCGAAGTGCCGGACGAAGACGCGGAAAAACTCCAGACCGTAGGCGACGTCATCAAATACATCGAAGATAAGGCGTCCAAGCAGTAGCTAAAGCCTCTTCAACTGTAGCCACCGGCCTGTGGCCGTCGATCTCCGTGCTGCTTTCAATACAAACGAAGACGGCCACAGTGATGTCGCTTTAACTCGTCACTGATGAATTCTCACTGACCAGGCGAAACTCACGGGCTCGGGCAAGGCGCGGATGTGGGACGGGGCCATGTAGTTGGGAACGGTCTAGGCGTAGGCGTGGGCCCTGTACCTGATCCCAGAAAACGCCCCCAAAACAGATCCCAAGGGGTAGAGCTCCCGCGGCACTATTGGGGGTCGCTAAAAACGACGGGGAGCTGTATCGCGCGGTCGACCATGCTTTGGTTTCTGGCGTTTCGCTGCGCCAGTGCGCGCGGTGTCACTTGTAGGCCGAAAAACGGAGTCACGAACAAACATCCGAACTGAAGGAAACGGGTTCCCACGGTCCGCCCTTTCTTGCTCACATTTGGTTTTTCGACCTACATGGTGACCCGTATCCTTCTTACCCACTCGTGCTGAGTCCAGTCAATGAGTCGGCGCTCTTCGGTCGCGTCGCGATCTAATGTTTTCTCGTTCACGGTTGCGAAGCCCCATGACACGTTCACACTAATGGACGTGGACACGACACTTTTGCATCGGCCGCTGTTTCACGTTGGCCAGCATTATGTAACCGTACTTGGGCTAGTTGCCTTTGTCGGCTTTTTCGCTGCCGGACTTATCATTGCTCGATTTCTGCAAAGTCAGGTGGTCCGACGGTTTTTCAGCCGTTTCAAGATCGACATAAATTTTATCGCAATCGTTACGACCATCTTAAGTGTGGCGTCGATTGTTTTTTTCACAGTCACCGCCGTCAATGCCGCGGGGATTCCCCTGGCTTGGAACGCGTCGCTTCCGGCAATCAACCTAAGTCTGGTTCAAATTTTTCTGCTAGTGGCGCTGCTGGTCGCCGTTTTTTGGCTCTCATCCGGGACAAAACGTTTTCTTTTTAACCGGCTGCTTGCGCAGAGCGGGCTTGACCGCTCCTTGCAGTACGCCATCGCCCAGGTCGTCAGTAACGTCGTCCTCGTGGTCGGCATTTTCTTTGTTCTGGAGAATGCCGGCATTCATCTGGCTGCGTTGGCGGTTTTTGCAGGCGCGGTTGGCGTGGGTCTTGGCTTCGGCCTTCAAAATATCGCCAGTAATTTCATCAGCGGCCTGGTTATTCTCGCCGAGAGACCAATCACGATCGGTGACCGCATTGAAGTCGCGGGAATCGCCGGCCAGGTGGAGCACATTCGCGCGCGTAGCACAGTCATTCGCACCAACGACAACATCATGATGATTGTGCCGAACTCGAAATTCATCGATTCACCGGTGACAAACTGGACGTATGGCGACCGGCGCGTGCGTTTTCGAATTCCGGTGGGGGTAGCCTACGGCAGCGATATCAACAAGGTTCGTGATGCGCTGCTCGCGGCCGCGCATGAGAATCCTCAAACCTTAAAAGAACCGGAGCCAACTGTTTTTCTCGACCAATTCGGCGACAGCTCGATCGATTTCAAGCTGATGGTCTGGAGCAGTGAAATGAGCGACCGTCCAAGCCGTTACCGTAGCGAGCTCAACTTTGCGATCGCCGAGAAGTTTCATGAAGTCGGGATCGAGTTTCCGTTTCCCCAGCGAGACGTGCATATTCGCGACGGCGTGCTCAAGGTGGAAACCGTCACGAAGAGCGAAAACACGGACGGTTCAGAAACAATATCGTAAGGCGTCCATGTCAGACGCCACCAGGCCAACTGGCTGATCTCGATGCGGCACGGCGATACAATCCAGTTTGCGGACGGTGTTGCGAAAGTCTTGCAGCTGGCTGAGCTCCAAAATTGCGATGCATGGCAGCGCGCGCTTCAGAATAAATGCAAAGATCATCGCTACTACGAGATCGTGGAGAAAACGCTCCAGTGCGGATTCGAACATTATTATCTGTTGATCGAAGATAACTCCGGCAATGTCCGCGCAATTCAGCCGGTTTTCTTTGTCCGGCAAAATCTCGTCGAAGGCGTGCCGGGCAAGCTTCGGTCGATGGTCGATGGGATTCGGAAGATTTTTCCCCGCTTTCTCACCATGCGGGTTTTGATGGTTGGCTGTGGCGCCGCGACGGGGGAGTTGGGTGCGTGCGACGAAAAAGACGAACCATGGCTGACTCATTCGCTACAGGCGACTCTGCGGAGGTACGCAAGGCAAAACAAAGCTTCCCTGGTCGTCTTCAAGGATTTTCCTGAGAACTATCGGTCAGTCCTCGACTGGTTGCGCTCGAATTGCTACGCGCGGATTCCAAGCATGCCGATGACGCGCCTATCACTCGCGTATGAAAGCTGGGACGAATATTTCCGCACGCTCAGCAAGGCCACCCGGAAAGATTTGCGTCGAAAATTTCGTAGAGCCGAGCGCGCGCCAAAAATTGAGATGGAGATGGTGAATGACATCACGCCTTTCGTTGATGAAATCCATCCTCTGTATTTGGACGTCCACGAGCGATCGCAATTGAAATTTGAGACACTGAGTAAAGATTACTTCCGAGAAATTTCGCGGCGCATACCGGAGCGCGCGCAATTCTTCATCTGGCGACAAGATGGCAAAATCGTCGCATTCAGTTTTTGCCTCATTTGTGGCGACACACTCTATGATGAGTGCATCGGCTTGGATTACAGCGTCGCGCTCGATCTGCACCTGTATTTTTACACCCTGTGTGACATCATTTCCTGGGCGCTGAACCAGGGATTGAAATACTACTACAGCAATCCACTGAATTATGAGCCGAAGCTTCATCTGGATTGCGAATTAGTGCCGCTCGATCTGTACATCATGCACACGAATCCGCTCCTGAATCCGGTGTTTCGCCGGATGATCAAATACCTCGGGCCCACGCGCCACGATCCAGTATTGCAGCGATTCCCGAACGCGGATGAGCTTTGACAGCGATTGGGCGGGCAATCCTCTGCATGCCGCTGCGCACGGAGTGACGCGACCTGCCAAAACACGCGAAGTTGAAACTTGTTGCCATGACATGCGTGCGCGCTAAAAAAGCGCATGCAAAATCGGCCATCCGGCTTTGGCAATCCATGGCTGCAACTCGGCGTGAGCGTTGCCTGCGTGTTTGTTTCCGACTCCTTCTGAAACGCGGTGCAAGTGAGGTCGCAGCGCCGGGCAGCACGTTCTCGTGGACGGGAATCAACGGCCTGGCGTCGCCGCTGGTGTGGTGGGCGATTCTTATTATCATTGCCAGCTTCGTCAGCTGGCTTTACGTGCTTCGGTGCATTCCCCTTAGCATCGCTTATCCACTCTCGCGCGTGGTCGATATTCTTGTTCCGCTTGGCTGCTGGATTTTTCTGGGCGAACGGATCTCCGCGTTGCGCTGGTGCGGAATTGCGTTGGTAGTTATCGGATTGGCGTTGGTGGCCAAACCAATCGCAAAGATGGAGGAGCGCCTGTGAGTTTCCTTGCGTTCTTCTTCATCGTTGTTTCTTTGGTCACGTTTGTGGCAGCGCAACTCATTCTCAAGAGAGCGATGGAATTCTCAGCGACAACCGGCATGCGTAATTCCTTTTTCATCTCACGCGTTGCCATAGGCGTCGCACTAATGACTGTTTCCTTTTTCCTGACTCTCGGCCTGCTTCAGCGTTTCGACTTGAGTTATCTTTATCCCTTTCAAGGCTTGAGCGTCATCTTCATCGCGATTCTCGCTGCAGTCGTGCTAAAGGAAAAACTTAGCGCGCGCCTTGTCATTGGCGCGCTCCTGATCACCGCGGGAATCGTGCTGGTCTCAATGAGCTAGCGACGAATCTGTAGAGCAAGCGATTCGCTCCGCTTAGTTATGGCTGCGCCAAAGATGACCAGAGTTTTTTCAAACTCGCCGAATTGATGGCGCTCGCTTTTTCCAGATTTGGCAATCCGAGTTTGGGCCGGTCGAACTCGGCGGCGAAACGTTGTTTCCAACGCGCGTAACTCGGCGGCGAATACGCGCCACAAATGTCTCCACCGATAATCCGGGAACATTCGCGTAATCTTCCGAGCGCCCACTGAAGGTCGGCGACCGTAAATCGGCCGTTCTCCCAACTCGTCACTGCATCTTCGACACGCAAGGAGTCGAGATCGATCGTGATGTAGATATTTTCACCGGCGACACGTTTGGAAAAGTCTTCAAAACGCTCGCGCCAATTGTCGCGCAAGATTGCACCCTTGCGCCATCGATCCTTCACCGGTCGGTCGTCCGCCCACGGATGTACTTCAAGAGCGCCCGCGCGTTCGGCTCGGCGATTACCAAAAATCTGATGAGGCCACCAGCATTCGAAATTGCCGCAACCCCACACGCTGACCTGGCGCACGTGTGAAAGTTCCAGTGCGCGATTGACCCATCCCCCGCAAGCCCACTTCGGGGGTCGCACATCCCAATCCGGATGATTGTCGAACGAGACAAGGACGATGGGTTCCGCGGTAGGGCGCAAGCGGAGCGCCGTCAGATGGTGAAAGTCGCCCGACCCGTAAAGCAGGAAGGCTGAGGCGAGGGTCCTCTCGTGCTCCTGATAGAATTGTTCGATCAGCCGTGGCGGCGCTGAGAAGCGCAACCGCGGGCCCCAACTCCGCGCATCAATTACAGAAAGGTCGAGCGCCTCGTTAGGCCATGCGTCGTCGAGATTGAGATGATGAGCGCGCCTGGTCAAGGATTACCGGCGCGCGGCCGGGAAGATCTGGGCATCCATCGCCTTGGCAGTCTGCAGGTTTTCCTCGGCTTCTTTGTACGCGGGATTCAGCCGCAGTGCTTCATTGAACTGAACAATGGCCTGGGAGATCTGACCCTGGCTCAGATAAACTTTGCCCAAGCTGCTATAGGCAACTGTCAGCTTGGGATCCGTGCGAAGCGCCGCCAGATAGTGTCCCTCCGCCTCTTTCAGACTGCCTTTTTCAAAAAGCGCATCGGCGAGTCGAAGCTCAGCGTAGGGGTAATTGGGATTGAGCCGGAGAACTGTCCGAAGCTCGCTGATGTATTCATCATTCTTGCCGACCGATGCAAGGAATGCCGCGTAGCTGTAATGGGGCTCCGGTGAATCCGGCTTCAGGCGTGTCGCAGCCTGGAAATGAAGCGCGGCCTCGTCATTGTGTCCGATCCGTTGAAGCAAAGTAGCGCAAACGAGATGGAAATCGGGGTTATTGGGTTCGAGACGCAACGCTGTTTCGACGTGTGGGACCGCTGCATCAAATTTCGCTTGCCCGGTTAATGCAACAGCAAGGCTCGTATGCGCCCTCGCGTCTTTTGGATTGAACTGCAACGCGATATTGTACTGCTGGACCGCTTCCTCCAGCTTCCCTTCCTTCTGCAATGCCGAACCGTAATCAAAATGCGGTTTTGCGCCGTCAGGCACATCTGCGACCACCCACGCCATGCGTTGCACCTCGGGAACAGCGAGATGCATTTGCCAAAACCACAACGCGCCGAGCGGCACCACGAATACGCCTGCCCATTTCACGCCGTGCCATGCCCACCCCGGAAGAATACCGCCAAGCGACACATCAGCAGTGCCGCCGGCGAGCCCCAGCGATTGACGGGTCGAACGCTCTCGAACTTTCCAGATAAACCCGTCGTAATAAAAATGGAGCAAGGTGGAAGCGGTTACTACACCGGTGAGGATGCGTTTGACGGTTTCCATTCCGAGATGCCCATTGATGTACGAGAGCGAGCCATAAGCGAAAACGAGGCCCACATAGAGACCGATCAGCGAGCCGCTTCTTCGGAACACGAAGCGCATGAACCCGCCAATGTTGCTGTCTTTCTCGACACGGTTGCGGTTGTAGATCCAAACGAGCGACAGGTATTGCACGTCATGAAAGACTTCGAACAGAGCGATGCCCACGAGGATGTTTGAAACGAGATTGTTGCAATACCACCAAAAGGCGATGCTCGTGACCAGCAATCCCAGTTTCACCGGATTCGGCCGGCTCCCGGCGATCCAGGTCCGAACAAAATGCACGGCGAATAGAACCGAAACAAAAACGGCTACGCCCAAAATCACGTTCTGCCCGAGCTGTACAACCGAGGGCGGGATGAACGGCCCGCCACACATGTAGTACGTGTACAGGGTGTCGCTCAACCGATATGGGGAAAGCACCACCGCAGTGGCAAACCAGATCAGGCATACGGCGAAGTCGAGCCGGCGCGTGAGCGTGTCGAACGTCCCCGTTTTCGCGTCGTAGATACGGCAGAAGCCGTAGGTCTGCATCAGCCCGTGCCAGACGCCCCAGAAGAAAACGACCAACAGGATTCCTTTCAGGTCCCACCAGAAAAAGGCGACGCAAACTGCGAGCAGAAACAGCGGCGCGAAAATGAAGCGCCACTTGAAGCGTTCGAACAAAGCCCGATCGCCGTAGGCGCGAATCATTCCGGGCAGGTGGTGCCCCATGGCGCCGAAGGCGGCGACGAAGAGATAAATATCTTGCGGACTCCACTTGGCCTGGGCCAGCGCAAAGGCAGGTATCAGCAACAGCGGCGTGCCAACGTACAAGATCAGGTCACGCCATGAGTCGAGAATCCACAACTTCCGCCGGGCCGCAGTCGCCGGCCCAGGCGGAACAGTTTGCAGACGTGAAAACGTTGGTACCTGCTGCATGAATTCGCCAGGTAAGTGTTCCGTAAAACAGTGGGGAAATCAATCCGCTTTATGCCTCGGCTGTTAGAGAGAGCGGAACATCCGTGCGCGCAATTTCGCAGTCACGTGCGAAGAGCTAAGTGACATGGCGAACAAAACCAGAGCAAAAGAAGCAAAAACCGAGCAAGACCGCGATTTCTTTTGCATCGTCAGCGACGCGTTCCGATGTTTCGCGCAGCGTACGTCCGTCGTGCTGGGCAGCGCATGGGCGTTTTGCGGCGCCGTTCTCGTAATTGTTGTCTGGCTCGTCACCGGACCGACATTTCATTTCTCGGATACCTGGCAACTGATCATCAACACGGCTACGACCGTCATCACGTTTCTCATGGTGTTCTTGATTCAGAACACACAGAACCGTGACGCCAAGGCAATGCACCTCAAGTTGGACGAGCTGATCCGAGCCCTGAAAGGCGCGCGCGATCAACTGGTCGATGTGGAAAACCTTTCGGATGAAGACCTCAAGAAATTAGAGGAGCAGTTTCAACGATTGCGAAAAAAATCTGACCACGACGGAGCACGTTCTAAAAACGGCAACCCGTCCAAATCACGCTGAGATCCAAAATGGGCAGCAATGATGACGACAGCGGAGCTTCGCGAGCGAAAGACGCGTGCGCTATCCGGTTTGCGCTTTGCCGGTCCGAAGGAAGACTTTGCCGGCGGGGCAAAGCTTGAATACTTCGCACCGGCTGCAGTCCGGTTTGCGCGCGTAACAACGGCGGCGCCCGTGCCAGATGAGCCAGTGACTCCAGTCTGCCCAATGCTCGCGCGGGATAAGCTTCATCAAATCCAGCTCGATCCTCACCGGGTCCTTCTGTTTCGTCAGTCCGAGCCGCTGCGACAGCCGGATCACGTGCGTATCCACAACGATCCCTTCATTCTTGTGGAAGGCGTTGCCCAGCACCACGTTCGCCGTTTTGCGGCCAACGCCGGGTAACGCGCATAACTCCTCCATTGCGTCGGGCACTTTTCCACCATGTTTCTCGACGATTTCGCGCATGGCGCCGCGAATGCTTTTCGACTTGTTACGATAGAATCCTGTCGATTTGATCGCGTGTTCCAGCTCCAGCAGCGGCGCATCTGCGTAGTCTTTAGCCGTTCGGTATCTTCTGAACAGCGCAGGCGTGACCATGTTGACACGCTTGTCGGTAGATTGCGCCGAGAGAATTGTGGCTACCAGGAGCTGCAACGGATTCCGAAAATTCAGTTCGCAATGCGCGGTTGGATAAATTTTCGGCCAGGCTTTGAGAAGCTTCGCAGCGCGCTCGCGAGTGGTCATTCCACTATTATTCTCCGAGGCGGCTAAGCATTTCAATCCGCCGGTGTAGAAACATTTGTAGCCCGGGTCGATGACTCCGCTTACATGCAGCGGATCGATTCACCTTGGTGCGCTCGCACTCTCGCCACGCGCTCTCGAGGCATGTGAGGTGCCCGCTCGGATTTATTGCGGCGTGGGCGAGGGACTTGGCGAAGTAGCCTCCGCGCCAGGATATACGGCCGCAGGAGCTGCTGTCGCGGCGGGAATCACATTCTGGTTTTGCATTTGTGGCTGGGTTCTTCGTAATTCCTGCGCACGCTGTCTTTGATCGAGTAGCTGTTGCATTGTCCTGTCTCTTTGAGCTTGCACCTGCGCGGCGGTGGGAACCAGAGCTTGAATCTCCGGAGGGAGCTGTTTTAGTCTCTCCTCTCTTTGAGCTTTCAACTCCGCAGGGTCGCGTATCTGGCCTCGCGACTGAGCATCGGGAGAAATCGTCCGGACATTAGCAGCGGCCTTTTCGTTTTTCGGCAACGCTCGCTCCCTTTCATTTAACACTGTTTCTCTTAAAGCTAATTCTTTCTCTCTGTCGTCTAACACTTTCTCGCGCGCATCCAACTCCGTTTTCCGTTGGACAAGTTGCGCTTCAGTAGAGGAATCTTGCTTTTGGCAGGAGCAAACCATCGCAAGAGAGATGAGCATCGAAAGAACAAACATTTTTTTCATATCAGAAGTAAACTGTAATTTGGCCATCCGTAATTCGCAAGAGAACGGAAGGCCAACGGCTAGTCAAATGCAATTAACGTCGCAAGCGAATCCGGTATCGTCTGGAATGGCTGGGGCTTGTTTCTTGCCACAAAGCTGACTGGCCTTATCCATTCTATGCCGATTTTACCGACCGTTGCAAGACATGCGTCAACGCTACAAGACCGATTCTGTTGAAAGACCAAAGGTGTAGAGGCGGTCTGTCCTCAGCCGCAACGCTTGGGCCCGCGCCTGCGCGTGAGGACACACGCCTCTACACGAGGCCCGAAACGGTAAATTTGATTAGCCTCGGTGCCTGGCACACAAGGCGTGTTTATATCACAGCTTTACGGTTTGTTCACGACCACTTTTGTCGCCGGCTTCTGCATCTCAAGCTGGGCGCTTACTTTCTGGATTTGCGCGGCCTGCTCTTTGAGCTGGGCCGTGAGAAGTTCCATCCCTTTCTGTTGCTGGGCGACCGTTGACTTCAACTCGGCAATGTTTGCTTGCAGTTCCTCGACTTTCTTGTCTTCGTTGAGCAACTTCGCGTTCACTTGAGCTGGGAGGAAGTCATGATAGTGGCCTAGTTGGCCCGTCGCTGTGTTGATAGAAACCGTCTCGTCATAAGGAGCGACGTAAGGCTGCGGATTCGCCAAGATGCCGTTGATAAAGCAGGCACTGCCTCCCGAAAAGGTGCCGCCAAGTCGGATCACGCCGCTTTCGCCGGCAACACCGGATGCGCCAGAGCCAATATAGACATTGCCAGCTTCGCCTCCAGTAAGGGCGGAGCCCGCAGACCAGCCGATGGCTGTATTATCGCTACCGGTGACGAGGTCACCGAGCGCGCTGTCACCGATCGCTGTGTTGAAACTGCCAGTGGTGTTAGAGAAGAGCGCACTAACACCGATCGCTTGATTCAAACTACCACTCTGGTTTGAAAAGAGCGCGCTATCGCCAATTGCGTTGTTGCTAAAGCCAGTAGTGCCCAAAGTCACGTCACCGGCGAGCGCAAAGGCGCCAACGGCCGTGTTATGGTTCGCAAAGCTGCCTGGCCCCGGATTGCCCAGGTCATTATTCACCATCGCCTCAAAACCAACAGCAGTGTTGTTAGCACCATCAGTGTTATTGAAGAGCGCCGCAGCACCAACGGCGGTGTTGAAGTTGGCGGTTGCGGGGCTGGTGAAGACCGAGTCATTAAAGAACAGCGCGTTAGAACCGACGGCGGTGTTGTCCCGACCATCGTGGTTCTCAAAGAGCGCCTGAGTCCCAACGGCGGTGTTGTCGTTGGCAGTGGAGGGCGAGGTTCCAGTGAAGTCATTGTTAAGCAACGCGTCAGTTCCAACGGCCGTGTTCCTTGTGGCAGTGATGTTGAGCAATAACGCTGCCGTGCCGGCTGCGGTATTGGAATCCCCGTTGTTGATATCTAGTGATCCCGCGCCGACAGCGGTATTGTAAAAGCCGCTCGTCAGGAACCATTACGAATACCACCCAAGCCCAGTGTTGAACCCGCCGCCGCTTAGATTGAGAAGGGCATTGAACCCCTCGTTGGTGTTGCCACCGCCAAGGTCTCCGTCTGCCGCTTGCGCTCTGGAGAAAAGCCCAAAGCAGGCAAGCACGGACAGGATGATTATGAATATTGTGCTGCGATTTTTCATAAACTTAGTTTTTTCCTTTTGTTGTTTGGGCCTTCTCTGATTTCTCCCTAGAGAACTCATTTCCGGCCATTCATGGTTAAGTGTTGGTCTTGCCTGCCCCACGCAAAAATCTTACGCCGCAGCCGTTTTGCCAATAATGCAGGCGCGGTGTCAATAAAGAAATAAACTTTGAGAAGCTGCGCTGACGCACTCGCGAGTGGTCATCCCACTATTATTCTCCAAGGCAGCTACACATTTCAATCCACCTGTGGAGGGAGTGATACGGCTCACGGTTTCGTCAGGGACCGGACCGCAAATTCATCGGTCACTTCTGACCGAGAATAAGTATCGGCTGGGATTTATTGCGGCGTGGGCGAGGGACTTGGCGAAGTAGCCTCCGCGCCAGGATATACGGCCGCAGGAGCTGCTGTCGCGGCGGGAATCACATTCTGGTTTTGCATTTGTGGCTGGGTTTTTCGTAATTCCTGCGCACGCTGTCTTTGATCGAGTAGCTGTTGCATTGTCCTGTCTCTTTGAGCCTGCACCCGAGCGGCGTTGGGAACCAGAGCCTGAACCTCGGGCGGAAGCTGTTGTAGCATCTTTTCTCTTTGAGCTTTCAACTCCGCAGGGTCGCGTATCTGGCCGCGCGACTGAGCATCGGGAGAAATCGCCCGAACGTTAGCAGCGGCCTTTTCGTTTTTCGGCAACGCTCGCTCCCTTTCATTTAACACTGTTTCTCTTAAAGCTAATTCTTTCTCTCTGTCGTCTAACACTTTCTCGCGCGCATCCAACTCCGTTTTCCGTTTGGCAAGTTGCGCTTCAGTAGCGGAATCTTGCTTTTGGCAGGAGCAAACCATCGCAAGAGAGATGAGCATCGAAAGAACAAACATTTTTTTCATATCAGAAGTAAACTGTAATTTGGCCATCCGTAATTCGCAAGAGAACGGAACGCCAACGGCTAGTGAACCGAAACTTAACGTGGCTCCGGCACTGGTGGAGTTCTTTTCCGACCGTTCGAATATCTGCTTCAACGCGACAAGTTGTAGCCGCATCGCTGTGTCTGCCTCGCCCGTAGCCCCGGCGGAGGCGGGAGGTGTTCTTGGCTAGCATCATACTTCCGGACACGGCGACACAGCGCCGTGGCTACACCAAATACTATCGAGCCGCGAAATGGTAAATTTGATAGCCTCGGTGCTTGGCACACAAGGCCGCTTTACTTCGAAGTTTAAGGCTTGTTTGCCACTACTTGTGGCGCCGGCTTGCTCACTTCAAGCTGAGCGCTCACTTTTTGGATTTGCCCGGCCTGCTCTTTGAGCTGTGCTCTCAACTCCACGACAGTGGCTTCCAATGCCTCCACTTTGCTATTGAGCATGGCTTGCTTAGCGGCATCTGGAACAGCTTGGGGCCGGACGCCTTTGGGAGATTTACCCGGATTTCCACCGACAGGGACGGTGACCGTGCCCAACCTTCCATCGGGGTCGACAAGCACAAAACGGGCAATCCCGCCCGAGTCGTCAACACTCGCACCATAGATATTCCCGATATAGCAGACGTTATCTTCCTCGCCAAAACGACTGTGCACACCAGACCCGTGGCCGATGACGATATTATTATTGGCGGCGGTGATGCCATCCCCAGCGTGTCTGCCTAAGGCAACATGCTCGCTGCCGGAGATGTTACTATCGAGCGCTAAATTACCGATGGCCGTGTTGTCGATGCCTGTGTCGTTATTCTCCATGGTTCGAATACCGCAGGCCGCGTTGTTGAAGCCGGTAGTGTTCGCAGCGAGCGCGTTAAAACCGACGGCCGTGTTGGAGCCGACGCCGTTGTCGCTCACGAGCGCATCAAAACCGATCGCCGTGTCGCCGGTCCCGGTAGTGTTGCTGACCAGCGCCTGAAAACCAACGGCCGTGTTGTCCGCGCCATCGGTGTTACCGAACAGCGCCGCAGCGCCAACGGCGGTGTTGAAATGAGCAGTCGCGGGCGAGGTTCCAGCCGAGTCATTATTGAACAGCGCGTTAGAACCGACCGCCGTGTTGTCCGCGCCATCGACGTTAAAAAAGAGCGCCTGAGTCCCGACCGCGGTGTTGTCGTTGGCAGTGGCCGGATCCGTCGCGCTGAAGCCACTGTTGAGCAACGCATCGGTTCCAACAGCAGTGTTCCTTGTGCCGGTGAAATTGAGCAACATCGCTCCAGTGCCGAGGGCGGTATTGGAATCCCCGTTGTTAAGGTCCAGCGATCCCGCCCCGACAGCCGTATTGTAAAAGCCGCTCGTCAGGAACCATTGCGAATACCACCCAAGCCCAGTGTTGAACCCGCCGCCGCTTAGATTGAGAAGGGCATTGAACCCCTCGTTGGTATTGCCACCGCCAAGGTCTCCCTCTTGCGCTTGCGCTCGGGAGAAAAGCCCAAAGCAGGCAAGCACCGACAGGATAATTATGAATGTTTTGCTGCGATTTTTCATAAACTTAGTTTTTTCCTTTCGTTGTTTGGGCCTTCTCTGATTTCCCTCTCAAGAACTCATTTCCGGCCGTTCATGGTTAATTGTTGGTCTTGCCTTCCCTACGCAAAAAACCTTACCCCGTATCTGTTCTGCCAAAAATGCAGGCGCGGTGTCAACAAAAAACTAAACTTTGAGAAGCTGCGCCACGCGCTCGCTCAACGCGACAAGTTGTAGCCGCATCGCTGTGCCTGCCTCGCCCGTAGCCCCGGCGGAGGCGGGTCGAGGCGCTCTTGGCTAGCATCATACTTCCGGGCACGGCGACACAGCGCCGTATCTACACCAAATACTATCGAGCCGGAAACGGTAAAGGCGTTCGCCGGAGGGGCGAACGCCTTTCCAATTTTTGATAGCCTCGGTGCCCGGCACACAAGGCGCTTTACGTTACAGCTTTACGGTTTGCTTACGACCACTCGTGGCGCGGGTTTGCTCACTTCGAGCTGGGCGCTCACTTTTTGGATTTGCGCGGCCTGCTCCCTGAGCTGCCCTCTCAACTCCGCGACAGTGGCTTCCAATGCCTCCACTTTGCTATTGAGCATGGCTTGCTTAGCGGCATCTGGAACAGCTTGGGGCCGGACGCCTTTGGGAGATTTACCCGGATTTCCACCGACAGGGACGGTGACCGTGCCCAACCTTCCATCGGGGTCGACAAGCACAAAACGGGCAATCCCGCCCGAGTCGTCAACACTCGCACCATAGATATTCCCGATATAGCAGACGTTATCTTCCTCGCCAAAACGACTGTGCACACCAGACCCGTGGCCGATGACGATATTATTATTGGCGGCGGTGATGCCATCCCCAGCGTGTCTGCCTAAGGCAACATGCTCGCTGCCGGAGATGTTACTATCAAGCGCTAAATTACCGATGGCTGTGTTGTCGATACCGATGTCGTTATTCTCCATGGCACGAATACCGAAGGCCGCGTTGTTGAAACCGGTGGCGTTGGCAAGGAGCGAGTCAAAACCGACGGCCATGTTGGAGCCGACGCCATTGTCGTTCGCGAGCGCAAAGTAACCGACCGCCGTGTCGCCGGTCCCGGTAGTGTTGTTGACGAGCGCCAAAATGCCAACCGCGGTATTGTTAGCACCATCGGTGTTACTGAAGAGCGCCGCAGCGCCAACGGCGGTGTTGTCGTGAGCAACCGCGGGGCTGGTTCCGACCGAGTCATTATTGAACAGCGCGTTAGAACCGACCGCCGTGTTGTCCGCTCCATCGACGTTTAAAAAGAGCGCCTGAGTGCCGACCGCGGTGTTGTCGTTGGCTGTGGCCGGATCCGTCGCGCTGAAGCCATTGTTGAGCAGCGCGTCGGTTCCAACAGCCGTGTTCCTTGTGCCGGTGAAATTGAGCAACATCGCTCCAGTGCCGAGGGCGGTATTGGAATCCCCATTGTTGAGGTCCAGCGATCCCGCCCCGACAGCCGTATTGTAAAAGCCGCTCGTCAGGAACCATTGCGAATACCACCCAAGCCCAGTGTTGAACCCGCCGCCGCTTAGATTGAGAAGGGCATTGAACCCCTCGTTGGTATTGCCTCCACCAAGATCTCCCTCTTGCGCTTGCGCTTGCGCTCGGGAGAAAAGCCCAAAGCAAGCAAGCATCGACAGGATGATTATGAATATTGTACTGCGATTTTTCATAAACTTAGTTTTTTCCTTTCGTTGTTTGGGCCTTCTCTGATTTCCCTCTCGAGAGCTCATTTCCGGCCGTTCATTTTTAATTGTTGGTCTTGCCTTCCCTACGCAAAAAACCTTACCCCGTATCCGTTTTGCCAAAAATGCAGGGGCGGCGTCAAGAAGAAAGCCGTGCCAGAGGAGCCAGTGGCTCCAGTTTGTCCAATGCTCGCGACACGAGCTTCAACCCGGTACGAGCAAAGCTATCCGACACGCCCGACGCTTGCCATATCACGGCGAGATCGTTCGAATATCTGCTTCAACGCGACAAGTTGTAGCCGCCTCGCTGTGCCTGCCTCGCCCGTAGCCCCGGCGGAGGCGGGTCGAGGCGCTCTTGGCTAGCATCAGACTTCCGGGCACGGCGACACAGTGCCGTTGATGCAACAATTACTATCGAGGGCACGAAATGGTGAAGGCGTTCGCCACGTCGGCGAACGCCTTTCCAAATTCGCCTCGGTGCCCGGCACACAAGGCGCTTTACATTACAGCTTTACGGTTTGCTTACGACCACTCGTGGCGCGGGTTTGCTCACTTCGAGCTGCGCGCTCACTTTTTGGATTTGCGCCGCCTGCTCTTTCAGCTGCGCCTTAAGCTGCGCGACCGTTGTCTCTAATTCTTCAACTTTGCGATTGAGCATGGCCTGGGCTTTCCGGTTCTGCGGGTTAGCCGGATTAGATTGAGCATGGCCTGGGGCCTGGGGCACACCCGGGTTCTGCCCGTTAGACGGATTAGTACAATCGACGCCAAGATGGCTGAAAGCATCCACAGTAACTTGACAAACGGTAAGGCCGTTCCAGACCTGGACGTGCGAGTTGACGCCGCCGATGAAACACTGCGAAACCTCCACGGGAAGCTCCGGCAGGTTGTCGCCGATCCGGATCGTGTTGCTTTCGCCTGCAACACCAAGAACCCCCTGGCCAATATCGATGTTGCTGCTGCCGTCAATGCTAAAGCCAGCCTGCGTACCAATCGCTGTGTTAAAATTTCCTGATACGTTGCTGAGGAGCGCAGCGGCACCTACAGCCACGTTGAAGAATCCGTCCACGTTGGCACGAAGCGCGCCCTGCCCCACGGCAGTATTGGCGGTCCCTGTTGTATTCGACCCGAGCGTGCTAAATCCACCTGCACTTATAGGTGCACCAACTGCGACATTGCCGCCGCCGGTGGTGTTTAACGAGAGCGCGGCAAAACCAACGGCCGTGTTTGGACCGTTCACCGAGAGAAACCCTGCGGTGTTCGTTAAAAGCGCAAAGGCACCAAAGGCGCTGTTCCCGGAGTCGACGTCGTTTGAAACTAGCGCTTCAAAGCCAACCGCGGTGTTGTTAGCACCATCGGTGTTACTGAAGAGCGCCGCAGCGCCAACCGCGGTGTTGAAATGAGCAGTCGCGGGCGACGTTCCAACCGAGTCATTAAAGAACAGCGCGTTAGAGCCGACCGCGGTGTTATCCGCGCCATCGACGTTTGAAAAGAGCGCCTGAGTGCCAACGGCGGTGTTGTCGTTCGCAGTGGCGGGGTCCGTTCCGCTGAAGCCATTGTTGAGCAACGCGTCGGTTCCAACCGCCGTGTTCCTTGTGCCATTGAAGTTGAGCAACATCGCTGCAGTGCCGCATGCGGTATTGGAATCCCCGTTGTTGAGGTCCAGCGATCCCGCCCCGACAGCGGTATTGTAAAAGCCGCTCGTCAGGAACCATTGCGAATACCACCCAAGCCCAGTGTTGAACCCGCCACCGCTTAGATTGAGAAGGGCGTTGAACCCCTCGTTGGTGTTGCCACCGCCAAGGTCTCCCTCTTGCGCTTGCGCTCGGGAGAAAAGCCCAAAGCAGGCAAGCATCGACAGGGTGATTATGAATATTGTACTGCGATTTTTCATAAACTTAATTTTTTCCTTTCGTTGTTTGGGCCTTCTCTGATTTCTCTCTGTAGAACTCATTTCCGGCCATTCATTTTAGTTGTTTGTCTTGCCTTCCCTACGCAAAAAACCTTACCCCGTATCCGTTTTGCCAAAAATGCGGTCGTGATGTCAACAAAAAACTAGACTTTTTGGGGCTGGCAAAAAGGCAGAAACATCGGTCTTCGCCCGAGATTCCGGCGCGGCAGGAGCGCGATGGCGCGATTGGCTCGCTAGGACACGCCTTCACAAAGTTGATTTAGAGATCTCGGTCCAGAAAAAGCGCAGGCCCTGACTATAGGATTCCGGGCCGCTCGTAAAACGCTTTTCCTGTTTTCCTGATTGGCCTACTTTCCAGTTGTGCAGAAGATGATGAAGGCCGTTGTGAAGGCCAAAGCCGAGCCCGGTCTTTGGCTCGAGGAAGTTCCGGCTCCGAACGTTGGCAGTGACGATGTGCTCATCCGCGTTTTGAAAGCATCCATCTGCGGCACGGACGTACACATCTACAATTGGGACGCCTGGGCGCAAAAGGCGATTCCGGTGCCGATGATCATTGGCCATGAGTTTGTCGGCGTTATCGATCTCGTGGGCGATCACGTCAAAGGGTTCGTCTGCGGCGATCTCGTCGTTGCCGAAGGTCATATCACCTGCGGTCATTGTCGGAATTGCCTCGCCGGACGGCGGCATCTTTGTCCAAACACGCACGGCGTCGGGGTTGATCATCCCGGCGGATGGGCGGAGTTCGTGGCCATCCCGCAGGAGAACTGCTGGCACGCCGATCCGGCGATTCCGCTGGAAGTGCTTTCCTGTTTCGACCCGCTGGGCAATGCCGTGCACACGGCGCTCTCGTTCGATTTAGTTGGAGAAGACGTGCTCATCACCGGCGCGGGACCGATCGGTTGCATGGCGATTCCGATTTGCAAACGTGCCGGCGCGCGTCACGTCGTCATCACGGATGTGAATGGATATCGTCTTGATCTCGCCCGCAAAATGGGCGCGGATCTCGCATTGGATGTGCGCACAGAAAAAGTCACCCATGCGATGCAGAAGCTCGGAATGAAGGAAGGCTTTGACGTGGCGCTGGAAATGTCCGGTAACCCCAAGGCGTTCGAAGATATTTTGCCGAACATGTTTCACGGCGGCAAAATCGCCTTGTTAGGTATCATGCCTGGCAGCGCTGCCATCGATTGGAATACCGTCGTCTTCAGCGCGCTTACCATCAAAGGCGTTTACGGCCGTGAAATGTACGAGACCTGGTACAAAATGACGGCGATGATCCAAAGCGGTCTCGATATTTCCCCCGTTATCACGCATCGCTTCCCTTACACAGAATTCAAGGAAGCCATCGAACTGATGAAATCCGGCAACTCCGGCAAGATCGTGCTCAACTGGAGCGAACGATAATACGGGAACCGCGGATCACCTGGATATAGCGAATTCGGGTAGGGACGCGATTCGTTTGCTCCCAGACGCTTCGGCATCCGGCACAATTTCTAATCCACCAACAGCCCGTGGGCAGGCCTTCGATCACATTCCGCTTGGTACGTGTTCTGAGCCGTACCGGGATTCTTCGCGGCCTTCAGTTCGGCGTGGAATGAGCGAAAACCCGTTGTACCAGCGGGTCGAAACGGGAGTCGGAGCGAAGGTTGTCGAGTTGAAAATCGACATTAAGGTACGACAGCCATTTGGAACGCTCTGCATAGGCCTTATTCAAGAAGGCAAATGCCTGATCCTTTTCTCCAAGGGCAGCAAAGATCGTTGCTACAAAATATGCATCCACGTAGCTCTGTTTTGACCGCCGCTCTAATTCGTCAATTACGCCTTGCGCTGCATCTCTTTGACCGGCTGCTGCGTAAGTATATCCGAGTGAAGCGATCATTTGTGTGCTGTTTTCGGAAAACTCGACTGCCGTTTGCATCGAGGCGATAGCCTCTTCGTACATGCGCTTTTGGGAATAACACCATCCGAGGCGCTGACGTGTCGGCGGGAAATTTGGATATAGTTCAAGCGTCCTCTGAAATTGCGCCATCGCATCATCATATCGGCGCGCGTAGAGATATTTTCCCCCGACTCCCTGGTTGATGATGAGCGACAGCGGATCAAGCTGTTGTGCTCTCTTGATCTCAGCGAGCGCTTGAACATGACGCCCCAGGGTCATCAAACATTCGGCATACCACTGGTGGGCAGTGGCGTAATTGGGATTGAGTTCAATCGCTCGCTGATATTCTCTCTCCGCTCCTCGAAAATCCCAATCGTAATTTAGCAGACTATATGCCAGTGACGTATGAGCTTCACCAAGCGTCTCATCCAGTGCTAACGCTCTTATTGCCGCGGCCTTAGCCTTGGGATAACACTCAGTTGGTGAAAGGTCACTGTACTCACTAAGTAAATCGTAGCAGTCCGCTAATCCCGCATGGGCAAGCGCATAGTGGGGATCCTTAGCAATCGCGTGATCGAAATAGTCAATCGCTTTGCGCAAGGCCGCGGCGGTGCGTTTGTCCCAGAAAAATCTGCCTTTGAGGTAAAGCTCGTAAGCTTCGTGGTTCGCTGTCGGGCGAACATCGATAGCCTCCTGTTCCGAGCGAGTCAGCTTTGCTTTGAGACTGTCGGCGACTGTTTTCGCAATATCGCTTTCGACCGCGAAGATATCCGTCAGTTTTCGATCGTAACTGTCGCTCCAAACATGGGAATCGCTCTCAATATTGACAAGTCGAACGTTCACGCGCACCTGATCCGCTGCTTTTTGAACTGTTCCCTCCAGAATATTTGCCACCCCTAATCGCCGTGCGATTTCCCGCAGGTCTGCTGGCACGCTCTTAAAACGTTGCGTCGAGGTGCGCGAGATGACTTTGAGGTCACGAATCTTTGATAGTCGAGTGAGAATTTCCTCCTGAATGCCATCGCAAAAATACGCTTGGTCGCCTATCGGGCTAAGATCGGTGAATGGCAGAACAGCGACGGATTTTTCAGTTACTGGTGGCGCCGGAGAAACGAAGTAGAAATGGTACACTACCGCTCCTGCGACGAACAGCGCAGCAATCGCGGTAAGTAATATGCCTCGCTTATGACGTTTGATTTTGGCGAAGATCGGCCACAAGGAGGCTTCCGCTTCCAGTTCTCCCTTGAGACTGCGAAGATCGGCCAGCATCTCGTTGATCGTCTGGTAACGCTGCTCCCTGTCTTTGCACAAAGCCTTATCCACTATGGATTGAGGTTTGTCCGGAAAATCCGACGACACGCCAGATAAAGGCGGGGGCTTCGTCTTCAAGACGGAGGCGATGCAATCGCTCTGCGTTTCGCCCCCGAAAGGGGGAGTTCCTGCGATCATCTCGTGGAGCACCACGCCCAGGCTCCAAATATCCGTGCGCGCATCCACCGTTTGGCCGCGCGCCTGTTCCGGCGACATGTAGCCCGACGTGCCTAACAGCAACCCCGGTCGCGTTTGCAGCATCGCCGTTGCGCCGACATCGTGATCGTTTGATGCCGGCTGTTGCTCCGTGAGTTTGGCAATCCCGAAGTCGAGTACCTTCGCGTATCCGTCCGGCCGCAACATGATGTTTTCGGGTTTGATGTCGCGATGCAAGACCCCGCTTTTGTGTGCCGCGGCCAAGGCAGAACCGACTTGGATCGCGATGTTCAGCGCCTCGCGGAGATCTAATTTCCCGCGTGTGAGGACCGCTCGCAGTGTCTCACCCTCGATGAACTCGGTCGCAATGAAGTGCCGCCTCCCATTAACCCCGATTTCGTGGACGGTTAGAATGTTCGGATGATTTAAGGCGGAAGCCGTGCGCGCCTCATGCTCGAGCCGGCTCAGTTGCGCCTGGTTGGCGGTCAGACTCCCGGGAAGAAACTTAAGCGCGACTTTGCGCCCGAGTCGTTCGTCTCGCGCGAGATAGACCTCGCCCATTCCGCCGACACCGATGAGAGACTCGATGCGGTAGTGATCGATTGATTCTCCCACCAATGCGCCAACCCGGTGATTAGTCAGAAATTCGGGAGCAACGGTAAAGGCTGGAGACTCGAGAAAGTCTCCCGATTTTTCGCGAGACTTGAGAAGTCGCTCGACCTGTTTGCGCAATTCTCTATCTCCCTCGCAGACCCTGTCGAGAAAAGTGATACGCTCTTTTGGCCCCTGTGTGATCGCGTCGTTGAATAGGTTGATTATCCGTTGCCACAGCTCGCGCTCCATCAACATCCCTCAGTCGTCAGTTCCGCGTAAAGCCATGCTTTCGCCGCGCTCCAGTCTCGCATCACCGTGTTAGGGTGTACCTTAAGGACGTCGGCAGTCTCTTCTACGGTCAATCCGCCGAAGTAACGCATTTCCACGATCTGGCATTTGCGGCGATCAAACTCGGCCAGCTTTTCCAGCGCTTCATCCAGTGCCAGCAACTCCTCCGCTCGCTTGTCGGTGACCAAAGCCGTCTCGTCCAGAGTGACCTCCACGGCTCCGGCGCCGCGCTTGAGCGCGTGCCGCGTGCGTGCGTGGTCAACCATGATGCGTCGCATTAGTTGTGCGGCCGCCGCGACGAAGTGGGTGCGGTTCCGCCAACTGCGGTTGGGATCCTTGACCAGGTGAAGGTAGGCTTCGTCGAGTAGCGCGGTGGTTTGGAGCGTATGGCCGGCACGTTCTCGGCTCATATAATAATGCGCCAGCCGGTGCAATTCGGGCTGCACCAGCGGAATTAGCTTTTCGAGCGCAATTCTGTTTCCGCTACTCCAGGCAACCAGAAGCTGTGTGACCTGTTGTTGCGGCGATGAGGGTGTCGTCATGCACAGACTCTTCCCAATACCTATGGATTATGCTGCGTGGGGACGCCAGCCATTTTTTACACGTTTCGTGCCACTCTGGTCGCACATGCTTAAAAATTTTCCGATGTGGCGTGGTGGGTTCTGAGCGGGATTTCCGCTTTTGAGAAGTGGAAACAAAAATAATGAAAGGTCCAAATATGAAAGATCAACTCCAGTTAATAGTCGAAGATTCATTCTCCGAACACCAAAGCCGTAGGCGCCGCTGCCGGCGCGCTATATCAACCATATGCGCCGTCGCCTGCTTATGGGCTGTGACAACTGCCCAGGCAGTCGTTCCGCCACCAGACGGTGGCTACCCTGGCGGCAATACCGCGGAGGGATTTCAATCACTTTTCAATCTCGCCGGCGGCATCGGCAACACAGCGATAGGTTTCCATGCCCTATTCAACGACGTGGTCGGCAACGGTAACACCGCCATCGGTGCTTCTGCACTCGCCGCAACGACAGCTCCGAGTAACACCGCAACCGGCAACCGTGCGCTCGCGATGGATACTTTCGGCGACAGCAACACCGCAAATGGCTTCCAAGCGTTGACTAATAACACCGTCGGAATCCAGAACACGGGCATCGGTAATTTCGCTCTCGTGGGTAATATCAACGGCAACTTCAATACGGCCCTTGGTACTTTTGCGCTCGCAAACAATACCGGCGGTGCCAGTAACATCGCATTGGGCGATGGCACCGGTGTTAACCTAACTACCGGCAGCTTCAACATCGATATCGGCAACGCTGGCGTTGCGGGTGAGGCCACCACCATCCGGATCGGCACGGCCCAGACCAACACATATGTCGCCGGCATCTATGGAGCGATGGTTCCGTTTGCCCCGATGCCAGTTTTCTGCGGTACGGACGGCCACCTTGGGACAATGCCGTCTTCGGCGCGTTTCAAGGATAATATCAAACCGATGGACAATGCGAGCGAAGCAATCCTGGCGCTCAAACCGGTGACTTTTCGATATAAACAGGCGCTTGATTCTTCGGGCATCCCGCAGTTCGGCCTTGTCGCAGAGGAAGTCGAGAAGGTTAACCCAAATCTGGTGGTGCGCGATAAAGCAGGCAAACCGTACAGCGTTCGCTACGAAGCCGTGAATGCGATGCTCCTTAATGAGTTTCTCAAAGAGTATCGCAAAGTCCAACTGCTGGAAGCCGCCAATACTAGGCAGCAATCGATTAACGCCGCGCAACAGAAGGCGATCAGCGCTCTGACCGCAACTCTACAAAAGCAAACCGATCAAATTCAAAAAATAAGTGCGCAACTGGACGCAAACACGCTTGCGCCGCGCCTCGTAACCAATCAGCTGCAGTAATAGCCCACAGGAAACTATTATGACATCCAAAACTCAAATCATGCTCTTTTTTAGCATAGTTAGCGCAGCCTTTTTGGCTGCGATCACCAGCCTGTGCGCAGAAGTGTTGCCGCCGCCGCCGCTGCTGAAAAACACGTTCTTCGGCGACGGAGCGGGAACGAATAACTCCCTGGGCAATTACAACTGCGCCTTTGGCTGGGATGCTCTGCACAATAACGCCAATGGAAGTTATAACAATGCCATCGGAGCTAATGCTGTCGCCGATAGCACAGGTGACGGCAGCAATATTGGCGTGGGCTTCGATGCCCTTTTCTCTGATACCGGGGGCGATCATAACGTTGCAATCGGAATATACTCGATGGCGTACAATACTACCGGCAACAACAATACGGCCATCGGAGCACTCAGCCTCCACAATAATCAGACTGGCTCCAACAACATCGGACTTGGCTATAGGGCCGGCATTAATGTCGTCGGTGGCAGCAATAATATCCATATTGGAAACGATGGAGCCGATGAATCAGGTACGATCCGCATCGGCACCCAGGGCACACAAACCGCGACCTATATCGCCGGCATTGACGGTGTTACAATCGGAACAGGAGTTCGCGTTCATGTAGATGGTCTGGGCAAGCTCGGGGTCAGGTCTTCGTCAGAGCGCTTCAAAGAAGATATTCGGCCAATTGAATCGGCTAGTGAAGCTATCTTTTCACTCCAGCCCGTCAGGTTTCGATACAAAAAGGAGTTCGATCCCAATCGCCTTCGACAGTTTGGCCTCTTGGCCGAGGATGTGGCCAAGATTAATTCAGACCTGGTGATTCCAGATGAGAGAGGTAAGCCCTACTCTGTCCGCTACGACGCGATCAATACGATGCTATTAAATGAAATCATAAAAGAGCATGGTGAGATCGAGCGAGAGAGCTGTCAAAACCAAGCGCAGAGATCAGCGATGCTTGAACTGCACTCTGCTCTCGTTGAGCAAAAAAAAGAGATAGAAGTGCTTAGTAGCGGGCTGGCGAAAATGGGAAATGAATTTGGGTTAGTGAAGCCCGCTATACAACCAGTCGCCTACGAGGGATTCGATTATTTAAATACCTACTACGGTGTCGGCGCGGGGACGAAAGGCGGACTTAATGCTGCGTTTGGTTGGTATGCACTCAATTCCAACGAGGACGGAAAATACAATGTCGCGTTCGGAGCCGAGGCGCTTAGGCATAATGTTACAGCTCGCAATACTGCGATTGGATATCAATCCCTCGTCGTCAACGACGATGGAACTTACAACACGAGCGCTGGGGCGGGATCTCTTGTGAAGAATGAGGGCGGCAGCTACAACGCCGCCGTCGGCAGTTACGTTCTTCCTTTTAATCAAACCGGTAGCTATAACATCGCTTTAGGAATGGAAGCTGGGTCGGGATTGCAAAGTGGAAGTAACAATATCTATATTGGCGCCCCCCTGGCCGGATCGGCCGGAGAAGCCAATACGATTCGGATTGGCAGTCCGTATCAGAGCGCTACCTATATAGCCGGGATTTGGAATGTTTCTGTCGTGGGGGCGGGTGTCACCATAAATGGAGGCCGACTCGGCGTCGCAGTATCCTCAGCGCGTTTCAAGGAAGAAATCGATCCGATGGATAAAGCAAGTGAATCAATTCTCTCGCTTCGGCCGGTCACTTATCGCTACAAACATGAGTTCGACCCAAGCGGCACCGCTCAGTTTGGCTTGGTAGCGGAAGAGGTAGCGAAGGTTGATCCTAACTTGGTGGTGTTTGATACCGATGGACAGCCCTATGCCGTCCGCTATGAAGCAGTCGACGCGATGTTACTTAATGAGTTTCTCAGAGCGCATCGTAAACTGGAGCAAGCAAAGGCCACGGACGAGACACAGGAAATAGCGCTCGCCGAACTTCGCTCCATCCTCGCACGACAAGGCAAAGAAATCGACACCCTTAGGACCGACACGCAAAAAATCGGGCGGCAACTCGCACTGGCACGACCCGCTCCGCGTCTGATTACCTACGATACCTTTAAAGGAACTGGAGCGGGTGGGAGCTTTGGCTCGTACAACTCCGGATTTGGCATTAGTGCGCTTAACATCAACGAGGGAGATTTCAACTCTGCTGTTGGCTACCATTCTCTCTATAATAATCAATCCGGTGACTTCAACACAGCGGTAGGCTATCTCGCTCTATCCACCAACGATTCCAGTTCGTACAACACTGCGGTCGGCAATCGCTCCCTTTACAGCAACGCCGGTGGCGAGTCCAATACCGCCGTGGGAACACAGTCTCTTTTCAACAACATTAACGGCTCATCGAATGTTGCAGTGGGTTACCAGGCTGGATATGACCTCACAACGACTAACAACAACATCGCCATCGGCAACGCAGGTGCGGCGGACGACTCGTACGTCACTCGCTTCGGCACGCCTGGCGTTCATAGCAAGACGTTTATCGCGGGCATTGCCGGTACTCCTATCGCCGGCGTGCCGGTATTTGCCGATTCGGATGGGCGCCTCGGGACGTTGACTTCTTCAATTCGTTTCAAGGAAGCGATTAAGCCCATGGGCAAAACAAGTGAATCACTCTTATCCCTGAAGCCCGTTTCTTTTCATTACAAGAAAGACATCGATCCAGACGGCATTCTGCAGTTTGGCTTAGTCGCGGAGGATGTGGCAAAGGTAAACTCCGATTTGGTCGTTCGCGACGATAAGGGTAGGCCTTACACGGTCCGGTACGAAGCAGTCAACGCGATGCTGCTTAATGAGTTTCTCAACCAGAATTGCCGAATCGAGGAGATACGCCGCGACAACGAATCGCAGGAGCACATGCTGAGCGAGCTTCGTTCCGTTCTTGCGACGCAAGAAAGGGATATCGCCGCTCTACGCTCTGGTCTGCAAAGTATTCACCTCAAGTTGGAATTACAGAAACCGACAGCTCAGGTTGTAGCAGAGAATTAACATAGACTCACGAAGCGGAATTTCCACCTTAGGAAACAGAAAGCAATGGAGGCCCAAACAATGCAAAAACAGGATCTCGAAAAGCAAGAACAATTCCCGACGATCTTGAAAAGAATCAGTTTTTCTTTCGGGAGAACTTCGCGAAGGAAACGATCCATGAAAGGTCAGGCATGGATCCTAATGATCGTAGGACTCTTCGTGGTCCTTTCGTCTGGCGATGTTTCGGCGTACCCCCCGGACGGCTACCCTGTCACAGGCTTCGAGTGGAGCGGGTTTACTCAATGCGTAGCAAACGTCACCGTCGCCCTCCCAGCCGGGGCATCTATTAACTCTGTAACAGTCTCTGGAGAGAGCCCACTCCCCCCGGATAAGAAAGTGTGGCTCAAAGCCGGCGGAATCAGCGTCGATAGGTCCATCCCGGCAGGCGTCACCCCCTGGGTATCGTCGGCTTCTCACCAGTTTGATGGCACGAGCTACACGACGACGATTTATACGGTGACTCTCACAGGTTTCGACGCACGGCGCCGACCAGGGATTGAGCAGGTGCTACCGCCTCACGCTGACTGCCAGCCGTACGAAACGGGAAACATTAGACTTAAATTCGCATTTACGCCCTGAAGAGATAAGGCTACAATCCAAATGAGCTTTTTCATTGATTGACTGCTTGACATAAAATCTGTTTGCGTTGAGGTCTGCATGATCCCTTCGAGTTGATGCCAGGTGGGACGTCAGTCATCGTGGGGGAGGAAGAATTTCTCTGTCAAGAGCTGATTTCCACAAACGCAGGCGTATGAACGCGTCCCGCGGAAAAGCCCAAAGCTACTGGCGATTCCAGTTCCAGTAACGGGCACAAAAATCTCGTGCATCGTGGTGGGTTGTGTCTGGATTTTCCGCTTTAGAAAATAGAAGGACAAAAATAAATAACCAACTCTTGAAAAACCAGAACAATGAAAACCAAAACTCAGTTAGTTACTAAACATCAACTTGTTGAACGGCGCCCCCCTGTCCCCCGTCCCTGGTGGACCAAGACGAGCGCAGCGGCGATCGCTCTTGTCGTGACTGTAACAACGGCTCTGGCGGTTGTTCCGCCACCCGATGGCGGTTATGCTAACTTCAATACGGCCGAAGGAGAGGACGCCCTTTTTAATCTCACGACGGGCTATAACAACGTGGCCGTCGGTTATAATGCGCTGTATAATGATACCACCGGCGCGGCTAATACAGCGCTCGGGAGGGAAGCGCTTTTTATCAACAGCATTGGCGCGAGCAATACCGCCCTCGGCTATTCCGCGCTCCATAACAATACGGTGGGCGGAAACACGGCGGTGGGCAGTACCGCGCTGACCTCAAATTCCACCGGCACGTTGAACACCGGGAGTGGCTACCAGGTCCTGCACCGAAATACCAGCGGTTCCTACAACTCGGGTTATGGCTTTAGAGCCCTTTATGAGAACGAATCGGGTTCCTACAACGCCGCTTTTGGGAATTCCGCTCTTTACCACAACACCGGCTCCAACAATACTGCATTGGGCTGGCAGGCCGGCTATAACATTACTACCGGCAGCAACAACATCGAGATCGGCGATCCGGGCCTGAATACCGATACCGGCACCATCCGCATCGGAACGCAAGGAACCCAGACTGCCACCTACATCGCCGGCATCGCGGGGACGCCGCTCGCAGGTATGACTGTTTCCATAAACGCTGTTGGACAATTAGGGATCAAGCCCTCTTCACAACGCTACAAAGACCAGGTTGAGTCGATGGATCAGATGAGCGAGGCCCTTCTGTCGCTGCGACCGGTGTGTTTCCGCTACAAAAAGGAGATTGATCCCAAACAGGCACGCGAGTTTGGTCTTTTGGCGGAAGAAGTGGACAAGATCAACCCTGACTTAGTCGTGCAGGATGACAAAGGAAAACCGTTTACCGTCCGCTATGAAGCAGTGAATGCGATGTTGTTGAATGAGTTTCTAAAAGAGCATCGAAAGGTTGAAGAACAAGGCGCCACTATCGCCCAACTGAAGGCGACGCTGGCAGAGCAACAGAAAGACTCTGCAAAGATTGCGCAACGGCAAGAGCAGGAAATTGCCGAGCTCGATAAGTCTCTGCGAAAATACATCTCTCAACTCCAGAAGGTCAGTGAACAATTGGCGACAATTCAGCCATCTGCGCGTTTTGTGAGTAACAAATAAAGGCGATGCAAGTCAAATCGAGAACTTTCCACAACTCTATGCCGGCCGCTCAGCATAAAACACCCGGCGCGCGCGGGGGGCTCGTAGCCCAGCAATCTCTAGGAAAAATTAATCGAGAGATTCAAATGATGAAAAAACAACTTCCATCAGGCGAACGCCTTTTGCCCCACCCGGTTCTTCGCCTCTTTCCGAACCCGCGATTCGCAAGGACTAACAAAATGAGGTCAACGGTGAAAATTATTCATTCCGGGTTCGCAATTGCAATCCTGGCAGCAATGGGTGCCCTCGTAGCAAATGGAGAGTCGGGGGACCTTTTCGTCTCTGTTAATGGGACTCCCGGAAATGGTTTCATCTGTAAATATAATCCAAACGGGGTCCGAAACACACTCGCTTATGGGCTCTCTCGCCCTCGTGGATTAGCTTTCGACAGTGTGGGTAACCTGTTTGCGGCCACAAACTACTGCGACGCTACTACGTGGTGTCATCCCACGATCTTGAAAATCGCGCCCGGTGGAGCAACTGCTATATTTGCTACCATACCAGATTCTTTTTTCGCAGAAGGTTTGGCGATTGACCGCTCAGACAACGTGTTTGTCATGGCGATTAGCTGGTCGAATACTATCTCAATAATCTTTAAACTTAGTCCCCAGGGAGGACGGAGGTCCTTCGGCTTTGTCCCTGGACACGGTTTGGCTTTAGTTTTTGACAACGCAGGCAACCTTTTTGCAGCGGACGCGACGAGCCAAACTATCTATAAGTTCACTCCCGACGGCACACCGAGCGTATTCGTTGATCCAGAAGCTTTCACCGCTGAAACTGGTCCTATCGGCCTGGCTTTTGATCAACTCGGGAATCTCTTCGTATCTACTGCAGTGTTCCCTTATAACGCGGACAGAATTCTTAAATTTACTCCAACGGGGGCTAAAAATACATTCTGTCGCTGGGCTCCCCAATCCTCACGGCCTAATCTTTGACAGCTCGGGCAACCTTTTTGCAACGGAGATTCCTCCATCTGCCAGCGGCGATATCTTAAAATTTACACGCTGGGGCGAGCCGACTGTCTTTGCTTCAGAGCTTGGCGATCCGCAATCGAATGCTGGGCCGCAGTATTTGGCGATTCAGCCTTGAGGTGGGAGTTGGGCCTTTGAGGATTAGATTTGGTTGTATGTGTAATACCCCGCTTGGCTGCATCGGTTTTATCTACTCTGACTATTCTCCTGCTTGCTCAGAGCAAGTTGTTCGGCCTAACCGGTGCGGACGCGTTCGCAGACCCTCATCACGTGATCGGCGACTGGCAAACGACAACAGAAAACGGCTCGATAGTCCGGGTATCGTATCGGGCGATCGCCACTGACTCGGCGATCGTGGAGACGTTTACGACTGCTTCGGGCCCTGAAACCCTGACAATCTATCATCCAGATGGACAAGACTCGATCGCAACCCATTACTGCGCTCAGGGTACATTTTGATAACGTGGAAGTTTATACAGGGGATGGCAGGGACGACGAAACGACGCTGAGATTCACTCGAACGCAGCTAGGTAAATCGAGTGGTCGGTAACAACGCAATCCTAACACGGGCAAGCCCGCACCGCAGTTGGTCGGTAAATCAACAGCGCCGGGTTAAGCCGCCGATTCCGTGATATCGGCTGCTCTCTTGTCCATGAACAATTCGAGGAAAGGAGCCGTGCTGTCGATATCTCCAATTGCCGACAGCCCAATCCTTGTTACCGCAGTGAAGCGGCTTCTTTTTCGCGGCCTTCCAGCTCCAGAACCATGCGCCTAATGTGTCTGTAATCCTGGTGTCTTTGCAGGAATTGCAGACTTCCCTGCGGATCGCCCCATTTTAGGATTTCGATTGTCTCTTCACGGGCGCCCCACGAATTCATTTGACGCTGGTTCGCCATGTAAAGATCTATGGTGTTGCGTCCCGCGAGAGCCCAGCCGTAATCTTCCACGCGGTAGTTTTGGCCAGTCGAAAGCAGACGAAATACCGTCCCCGCCGGCCAGCGCGACCAGTCAGCCGCGGCGCTGCCGATTTGTGGCGCTTTGGAAACGACGGTTGCGCGTTTCACGTTACGCGTTGTTTTAGCCGTGTGTCTCGTCGTGCCAGCACTCTTTCGCTTGTCGTCCATTGAAAACGGTTGAAGTCGCGGGCTGTAGGAGGCGCGGCGCACCTCGCTTTCGGGAGGGTCGTCCACCGGAACAGCGCGTGGGACTTCATACGCCAGCGTCACGCGAGTTGTCACTTCGGCGCGATGGATCGGCGGACCCGCCGCACGCAATTCTCCGCCCAGCGCGTTGTGGTTACTGTACTGGCGATGGTCCGATTCAGTATGCGTGTACGCGGTTGTGCGCACATGTTGAAAATCTGTTTTCCCAAGCGGCGGTTCGTTAACGTGGGCAAAGGGTGATGTTGTGATGTACCGCAGGCAGTAAGGAGAAGAATGGCGATAAACGCCGCCAGCAGGATCAGCGCAAGGTTACGTCGCTCAGCGTAGGTCAAGGCGGAACCACCTGCGCGAGTTATTAACAGTTATTCACAATTTGGCAAGAATATTTTTCAGGAGGATTATGCACTTGACAAATGTGACCAGAAACGGACTCTTGAAGTCGCCGTGACAGGGCTGGAAAAGTTTGGGTTCAATTTGGGCCAAAACTTTTTCCGAGGAACGCTAGCGAACTACACGCTGTGCGTATATAATCCGTATATAATGCGTATTAAATACGCTTGACATTTGAGTACAAATCAGATGTCTGGCGTCTAAACATTAGAAAACCACATGCCTGCAACAGCACATCTTGTCAGTGCGCCGATCCGTTCCAATGTCGCTTCGGAAGATTGGAAGGACTTCTTGCGTATTGCTGATCCTCTTGCTGAATGGAAGAAGGCTTTCAACGAATGGAGTGCAGGGATTCAGCAATTCCGAGAAGTAGAACAGGAGCAATTTTTTACCTCTCGGCATAAAGACCGCTGGCAGCGAATCCATCGCGGCTGGCTTTGTTCCCTAGTATCGGACGGCGAAATGCTCTCCATGACATTGCTTCAATCGGAACACCGAGACAACGCTGCCGAGGAATTTGAGCTTCTCAATCTCTGCTTAGATAATCTCCGGGATACTCTGCAAACGTGGCATTTCACGGAGTTGACCGACTTAATCAGATCATCAGCGGTTTAACCGTTTTTCATTCGCCAATCTGCGTACTCTTCGCGCAGCCATAGTCTGACAAGTACTCTTGCCGCCCCGCTATTTGTCGCCGTTTTGTATTCGTCGGTCAGTCCATCCAGACGCTCTTTCGCGGCACGCTTTTTCTGCGGATCGGTCATTTCTAAATCCCATTCCCGCCACGCTTCAAATAATTGCTCTTTAGTGCTCTTTGCCATAATCAACTAGCGGGCGTTTCTTGCGCCGGACTTTTTTCTTTGCCTTTTTGCCACTAGGTGCTGGCGGTACGCGCATTGCTTTACGCATTGCGTCGTCGAATTTTAGCGGACGTTGTAGCTGAACTGGCTTGGCGGCTGGCATTTGAAACCATATTACTATTCCCTGCGCCTGTAGTAAAGACTAATCTTCCCCACTCTGTAGCGTCACTGGTTATAGTCAACCCCAACAGATAGCCCATGTCATGTTACAATTTTTAGCTTGCGACTTAGCCATTGGTGGTTTATCAATTGTTCACGGGGATAAACTATGAATGCTGCGCCACCAGATCGACTATCATTATTGCGGAGCAAATACGCTGCGGAATTGCGAGCTAGAAAAGCAGAAATCGAGGCACTCGAACAAAAGCTCGCCCTGCTCGATGAACTCGAAATTGAATCATCGGCACTCAAAGATGGTTCAGCTTTGTCGCCCGCACACTATTCCGAGATGGGTCTAACGGAAGCCGCGTATGATGCTGTGAAAGAGATCGGAAGCCAAGCGAGCATCTCACAAGTGGAAAAACATTTACTGGATGGGGGATTTGTGCCCAGAGGAAAACACCTTCGAATTACTCTTGCAAAAGCACTTCAGCGCCTACACGCACAAGGGAAACTTGAAACTGAATTAAAGGATGGAAAGCGACGCTACTGGAAATCGGATATTTACATCCGAGTGCTGGGAGCCACCAAATGACTTTGAAGGGGAACCCAATGACGAGGAGGGACACAGCGCGCAAATGATGCCTGCCGGTCGGACTTTACGCGCAAACAGAAATCGGGGGACATGATTGCTTTTTCCGAGGCTCATCATGTCCCCCGCGAGACCGACTTCATTCTGCCTACGTAGTTTATGGGTCAAATACCCGCAGTTGGATGCGGGAGAAGTGAGTCCAAGCCTCACCGTAGGCTTTGTCAGGATTTTTTCAAGCCGCGTTTCAATGGCTTGAGTGTCAATCGTTTTCCTTCCGCACATCGCAACGCTGACACTGTGCGCTCGCCGTCCAAAACTTTGCGGTGATTAAATCGGTGATCGAACTCCGCCAGATAAAGCGGCAAATGTTTCTTCGAGACTTGATGAAACGTGCCAACAATGCCGCGCTTTAAAAGTGAGAATTTGGATTCAACAGTGTTCGTGTGGACTTTGAAATCTCCGTCTTTGTGTACGTATTGCTTCGCGGAGTGTTTGATTGGTTTGTGATCGGTACACGGGCGGCATGTTCCAATACCCACGGAAATCGTCCGTCACGACGATTGAACCTTCAGTAACGTGTTCGTCGATCTTCCGGTGCAAGTTTTCCGCTGTGACACGATCAAGCACAAACGACCGCGCCTGCCCGCCGCGCTGAACGAGCGAAACGACGCATGTTTTATTGCTGTCTGGGGAGCGTCCCGTTTTTCCCGAGCCGGTCGCTTTTCCTCCAACGTATGTTTCGTCCACTTCCACTACACCTTTGAGATATGTAGTAAAATCTGGTTGCGCCAGAGCGTACCGAATCCGGTGCATCATAAAGAGCGCGGTGCGATACGAACCTAGTCCGAGCATCTGCTGAATTTGCAGAGAGCTAATTCCTTTTTTGGAACTGCAAAGCAGATACCAAGCAACCAGCCATTTTCGTAACGGAATGTGCGAATCCGCAAAGATCGTCCCTACCGTGACGGTGAATTGCTTCTTGCATTCCGCGCACTGATACAGACCGGCGCGAATCTTCGCCGCATCATTCGGTTTGATTTCCCAAATGCGGTTTTGCTTCGCGTTTTTGCAGTGTGGACATACGACGCCATCCGGCCAACGGATTTCCTCTAAGTACGCTCGCGCTGCCTCATCGGTGCCGAAGCGAGATTGAATTTCATCCAGAGTAAGGTCGTCTGGCGTTGGCAACATGCTCTGTCGTTTCATGCCGCCAATCTACAATCTCATAACATTTGTCAAGTGCATAATCCTCTCTTTCAGACCTCACACAAAGGCCGCAAGGGACACTAGCGTCGTAATCCACAATTGGTTTTGTGTCCGTCGTGGACTTTGTGTGAGATGATTTGTAATTTCTGCTCAGGATATGGTCGCCGAATTCGGAAAACAGCTTTCTCTAACACTCGATCAAATTAAATCGGAAGGCCTATTTAAGACCGAGCGCATCATCACGACACCTCAAGATGCGCATATCGCCATTGCCGATGGCAAACGCGTGCTGAACATGTGCGCGAATAACTACCTGGGGCTGGCCGATCATCCGTTGCTCATTGCTGCCGCCAGGGAGGCGCTCGATACGCACGGATTTGGCATGGCCAGTGTGCGCTTCATTTGCGGCACGCAGGACATCCACAAGGAACTGGAAGCCGCGCTTACGAAATTTCTCGGAACCGAGGAGACTATTCTTTACCCATCCTGCTTCGATGCCAACGGCGGTTTATTCGAAACGCTCTTGACCGAGAACGACGCGGTGATCAGTGATGAGTTGAACCACGCCAGCATCATCGACGGCATCCGCCTCTGCAAAGCGCAACGGTTTCGTTACAAGCATAACGACATGGAGGATCTGGAAGCGCAGCTCTGCGCGGCGAAAGATGCAAGGTTTCGATTGATCGCCACTGATGGCTGTTTTTCCATGGACGGGACGATCGCGAATCTGGCAGGGATTTGCGATCTCGCAGAAAAGTACAACGCGCTGACGATGATCGACGACGCGCACGCGACCGGTTTTCTCGGCAAAACCGGGCGCGGTACGCACGAGTATCGTGGTGTAATGGGCAAGATCGATATTATCACCGGCACCCTTGGCAAAGCGCTTGGCGGCGCCAGCGGCGGATTCACCAGTGGGCGTAAAGAAATCGTCGATCTTCTGCGCCAACGTTCTCGTCCTTATTTGTTTTCCAACACAATCGCGCCGCCGGTTGTCGCAGCGTCGCTGAAAGCGCTCGAGCTTCTCAGCGCGTCCACCGAACTGCGCGACAAGCTCGAAGAAAACACAAAATACTTTCGCGCTGCGCTCACCGAACGCGGACTGACGATCAAGCCCGGCGTGCACCCGATCGTCCCGATCATGATCGGCGACGCGGCGAAATCGCAAGAGTTTGCCGCACGCATGCTGGAGAGGGGCGTTTACGTCATCGGCTTCTTCTATCCGGTCGTGCCGCACGGCACCGCGCGTGTCCGCACACAGGTTTCCGCCGCGCACTCACGCGAAGACTTGGAGTTCGCCGTGAACGCCTTTGCGGAAGTGAACGAGAAGCTCAAAGACTTGTAGCGATAGCCGTGTCGGCTGCAGAATGAAGATTTGCGGGCGACACGCCCGCCACTACAGAAAACCCTGCTTTACATGGTGATCGAGCGTTTCAAAGAAGGTGCTGCGCCGGACATTTATCGGCGTTTTCGCGAGAAAGGCCGAATGATGCCTGAAGGCCTCGAATACGTTTCGAGTTGGATCGATCTCGACTTTAAAATTTGTTATCAGCTCATGAAAACTGAGAATTTCAGACTTTTCGACAAATGGATCGACAGTTGGAGAGACTTGATGGAGATCGAAATCGTTCCGGTGCGCACTTCGACTGAAGCGGCCGAAGTAATGAACGAAAAGCTGTAGGAAGCCGACCTGCTCGCCCCCCAAAATTGCCCTCCTCGAATAACGTGGCGCGTAGCGGGTGTGTGGAGCAGATTATGATGTGCATAAGGCGGCTGCCAGCGCCATCGATTGGAACACGGTCCGCGAGGATTTCCCGATTCTGCGTGAGCAGGCGCACGGGCTCTCGCTGATTTATTTCGATAGCGCGGCGACCTCGCAAAAGCCGCGGGCGGTGATCGAGGCGCTGCGGAATTTCTACGAACACGACAATGCAAATGTGCATCGCGGCCTGCACACGCTGAGCTCGCGCGCGACGGAGGCTTACGAACGAGCGCGGCAACGTGTCGCGGAGTACATCGGCGCGGCAACTCCTGCCGAAATCATTTTTACCCGCGGAACGACTGAGAGCATCAACCTCCTCGCGCAGGCGTGGGGCGGAACATTTGTCGGTAAAGGAGATGTGATTCTTCTGACCGTGATGGAGCATCACAGCAATTTGGTGCCATGGCAGTTACTGGCGGAACGGACAGGTGCGCAACTCCGATTTCTGCCGGTGCTTGATGACGGGACTCTCGATCTCGAGGAGCTTTCTTCGTTGTTAACACCGGAGGTGAAACTTTTCGGCGTCACACACATCTCAAATTCCCTGGGCACGATTAATCCTGTCGCCGAACTTTGTGCCAAAGCGCGCGCCGTGGGTGCGCTCACGCTTGTGGACGCGGCACAGAGTGTCGGCCACATGCCGCTCGACGTACAGCAACTGGGTTGCGATTTCCTCGCGTTTTCCGGACACAAGATGTGCGGGCCGACCGGCGTTGGCGTGCTTTACGGACGATCCGAGATCCTCGATTCGGTCCCGCCGTGGCATGGCGGCGGCGAAATGATTGTAAGTGTCTCGCTGGAGAAGAGCACGTTCAAGAAACCGCCACACCGGTTTGAAGCCGGCACGCCCAATATCGCCGGCGCAATTGGGCTCGCTGCAGCGATCGATTACATTGAGCGAATCGGGCGCCCGGCGATTTTCGAGCACGACTCGCAGCTTGCGAATTATGCGGCCGAGCGGCTCAGCGAATTGCCCCGAACCCGCGTGTTTGGTCCGATGGGGGAGCGCGGCGCGTTAGTAGGGTTCGTGATGGATGCTGTGCATCCGCACGATTTGACCACGTTCGCGGATCAGTACGGTCTGGCAATGCGCGGTGGACATCATTGCAACCAGCCGTTGATGCGTCGCTTCGGTGTATCGGGGACGACCCGCGCGAGCTTCTATTTTTATAACACGATGCAAGAGATCGACCGAATGATTGAAATCCTTCAAAGCGCCGTAGGTTTCTTTTCATGATGCCGGAAATCGAAGAGCTCTACCAGGAGGTGATCCTCGATCATTCACGGCGGCCACGAAACTTTGGTGAACTACCGGACGCGACGGTGCGAGTGCGCGGCGATAATCCGGCATGCGGAGACGAAATTCATCTCGCGGTGAAACTCGGCCCGGACGGAGGCTTACAGGACATCAAGTTCACCGGCCACGGGTGCGCCATCAGCCAGGCGTCGGCTTCATTGATGACAATGAAATTGAAGGGCAAAAGCCAGGCGGAAGTGACGGAGATGCTTCGCGTATTTCAAAATCTCGTGACAAAAGAAACAAGCGAGGCACCAAAAACACTTGGCGATCTACGCGTGATGCAAGGCGTCCGAAAATTCCCCCAACGGGTAAAGTGTGCCATGCTTGCGTGGCGCGCAGTGCAACAGGCATTCGAGCAAGGCTCCGGTGAAGCGAGCGTCTCAACGGAACCAGTCTAAGCACGCGCGCGAACCTTTAATGTCGCACTGCGTACAGATTCGCGTCGCCACGGTAGATGACGCCGCGGCGACCGCTGAGATTTACAATCAGGGAATCGAAGACCGCGTAGCGACCTATGAAACCGAGCCGCGATCTCCGAAAGATCAGCAGGCCTGGCTTCAATCCATCGCTGGTCGTTACCCGGCCGTCATCGCCGAAATCGACGGGCAAATCGTCGGCTGGGCCGGCGCTGGACCGTACCGGGCGCGGGAGTGTTATCGGGGCATTGGCGAATTTTCGATGTACGTTCGCCGCAACTGGAGAGGCCAAGGCGTGGGCAATCTGCTGGTCGATGGTCTCATCACCGAAGCGGAACGAATGGGATTGTGGAAACTGTTGTCGCGGATCTTTCCGTTCAATGAGGCCAGCCGCGCGCTCTGCCGCAAACACGGGTTTCGCGAGGTCGGCATCTATGAAAAGCATGCGCGCCTCGATGGCCGCTGGCTTGATGTCGTGATCGTCGAACGGCTGATCGCTCCTAATGTCAACGGCGTCTCTTGGTCCTCTTAGGATTTCGCCGTTTCGTGCAGCGCGATGCTGGCGCCCACCCAAGTCTTGTCGATGTTGAAATCGACACCCATCATTTTGCCCTGACTCATTCGAACGACATTATTGACGAGAGTGGGATCGCGATCCTCGTCCGGCCACACAAACATCATTCGGATCTCGGCCTTCGATCTTTGACCATCGACCGTCGGCACGAACGGCTCATAATCGATTTTTCGTTGCAGTATCCATTCGTTCGGATTTTCCAACGCCGCGATTTTTTCGCGGCTCGGCTCAATGTCCACGCCGTGTCCGGCGAACGAATACAGAGGTTTTAAAACGTAGTTATCGATTTCTTCGTTAGAAGGAAATTCATCAACGAAAAACGCCGCCGAAGTGTGGTCGGTCCGGAGAAACGGTAGCGAATGTTTGCTAATCCGAAAATACCAATTCGGATGACCCACCCACGTGACATCGAGATCATCCTGAAAGTGAAATTGTAAATTCAGATCAGACCGATCAGTAAGCTCATCGAAAATGACTCGATTGTATATTCGCTCAATCCGGGTTTCGCGTCCGTCGCGGTCATAAAACAATTGCTGGCCGCGTTTTTGGATATGGGTCACACAAACTGGCCGGACTCCCAGTAACGTTTCGGTGGCGGCAAAATCCACGCGCGTCTTTTGCTTTTCCGGCTCGATCTCCAGCAACACTACACTCTCCTTGGGCGAATCCGCGATGATCGTGCGTCGCAGGAGTTGGAGATATGCGTCGTCTTTGATTCCCCCAAATGATGAGGTCCAATTTCGCGGAATGCTCGGATACACTTTGCGAATGCAACTGAGCTGCAATAATTGAAAACCGAACACGCTCGGGAACGCCTGCAACTCAATCAAGCGCGGTACCAGCCGATCTTCCCGGGCGCAAATTGCGAAATCTACGACCAGAAAGTTCGGGTGCGCCGATTCGTTAGGCACTTCCAGGTCCTTCGGAACCGCCGATGCCGCGTGCTTCACGAATTCCGGCGTGCGGGTGGCAGCGGCTATCTCATTCGCTGCACGGGTCACTTCGTCCGTGAACTCGCGTGTCAAAAAAATCGGTGTCTCGGAAATCCGGAAATCCGCCGGCCATTTCTCCGTTTCATTTACGCAGCGCACCAGCGCCGGGTATTTCTCGGGCGTAAAGTCAGCGTTAAACGCGGCGCGAAGTTTGGGATCCACAGTGATGATCCGCCGTTGCTATTCACCGTTGGGCCGAGAGTCCACTATGCTGTTGATATGAAGCGGGCTCAATATCGCGGTTGCATCCTCGTCCGTGAACACAACTACACGGTGTCCGCGTGGAGAGATCTTGGCATGATCAACGGTCGGCACTGAATACTCGTGAGCGTCCGAAGTGCGGATCACGAATGGGACGAATGGAACCCGCTCAAGGCGCCTGCGAACGTCAGCAATCATTGCCGCACTATATCAGAAACTTCCCGGCTTGCATTACCTGCTGGCCATCGAACCAGATGTCGAAATCGCGGCCCACGCAGTCGATATGCGTTTTCGAAGTCCAGTTCGCGCCGGTGTGCTCAGCATAAGGATGACCAAATGCGATGTGGACGCCGGGAATCTTCTCGTCCTGCAAAATATGCCCGATGACATGGGTGCAGGCGATATTGGTGCCGATGGCAAATTCGCCTACACGGTTGCTGTTTTCGTCGGTGCTGGTGTAAGCGCAGAATTCGTCGCGCAAATCCTTGTTTTCGGAATGCAGCGCTCGGATCCGATTATTTTCAACTTCGATGGTGAGCGGATTCGATTGCAGATCGCCAAAGCGTTCGCACAAGTAATCACCGACGACGCCATCCACGACAAACACGCCGTTGGTATTCATCGGCGCAGTAAAAATTTCGCCGCCTGGAAGGTTGCCCCATTTGTTGCGCGTAATGAGCCCGCTGGTTTTGAGCCACTTGAGTTTCGGCGACAACTCGGCCTCGAATTCGGTGCCGTGCGGCGTCTTGCAGGTAATGCGATCGACTTGGCGCGCCTGTTCGACCAGGCGCTGACTGAGCTGCATCGATTGCACAAAAATCGGCCCGCATGCCTTCGAGCATAATCTGACGATTAATATTCACCATGTGAGCGTGCCGGATTCGATGGTGGTTCACCACAGCGGTCATTTCCGTGCGCGCACCGAGTTCGCCGGGCTGACTTTGTGCGGCAAAAATGGATACCTGCGAGTTGGCCAGGTCATCCAGAATGAACTCAGGCATGTGCGCGAGCGGCCGGCGCGCGTGATGTTCGAGCACAAACAAACTGTATTTTGACCCGACCCGCTCCACTTCTGATTGCAACGCTGCCGCGATGCCGCGGGTGGCGGCATCGGTGATAATCGTAATGCGCTCCTGCGGTTTCAACCGTAGACAGACATCGATCGCGTTGTGGGCGCCCGGAATCAATTCCGCATCAATCGGATGGAGATAAGCGCGATCGGGCATACTGAAAGCTGAGAGAATTACTCGGAAACCAAACGGAGGCAAACGCCGCTCCGCGCGCCCCAGACCTACGCCCACGCAGTGCCACATCCTCGAACACGAGGACAACTACATGATACGACCATCTACGATCGTTCCTTCTTGACGAGTCGATATACAGTTCCTTTCCTTACTGAGTCCCTGAAAGTAACCGATGGATCTAATGACCAACTATCTAGGGCTCTCGCTGCGTTCGCCTCTGGTACCGTCTGCGTCGCCGCTTTCAGAGAAGATCGACAACATCCGCACGATGGAACAAGCGGGCGCTGCCGCGGTCGTTTTTCATTCGCTGTTTGAAGAGCAAATCGAAGCCCCCGCGGCGGAATTCCGCATCGATCCGGATACGTACCTCGAAAATATCGAGCAAGCCAAGCGCACAGTCGGGATTCCAATCATCGGCAGTTTGAATTGCACTACGCTCGGCTGCTGGATCAGCTACGCGCGCCGAATCACAGAGGCCGGCGCCGACGCCTTGGAATTAAACATCTACAAAATACCGACGCGCGCCGAGGTCACCGGCAGCACGATTGAAAATATTTACGTGGAGACCGTTCGCAGCGTTCGGGCTGCCACAAAGATTCCGCTCGCGATCAAGCTCAGTCCTTACTTCAGCAGTTTCGCAACCATGGCGACCAATCTGGACGATCTGAACGTCGATGGCCTCGTGTTGTTCAACAGATTCTACCAGCCTGACATCGATATCGAGAAAATGGAGGTTACGCCAAATTTCACGTTGAGCAGTCCGGCCGATATGCGATTGCCGCTGCACTGGATCGGAATCCTTTACGGGAAAGTCCGGGCCAGTCTGGCAGCGACAAGCGGTATTTATCAGGCACAAGACGTGATCAAGCTGGTAATGGCCGGCGCCGACGCAACCATGTTATGCAGCGCCCTGATGCGGCACGGCATCACGCACATACAGCGAATCGAAATGGATCTAATCTCGTGGTTGACGGAGCATGGTCACAAATCGTTGCACGAGTTCAAGGGCGTCATGAGTCAGAAAAATTGCCCGGACCCGAGCGCGTTCGAGCGCGCGCAATACGTGCGCGGTCTTTCCAGTTACACATCGTTGTTCCCAATGCGACGGTGATCCAACCGGCACCTGATTCTATACATCAAGACCTTCGTATGTTTCTGCGACGATCTGATCGACTACGGCTTTCATGTCCTGAGTGCGTTGCCACACCATCAGTTGCCGGTCTGCGCCAGTGCCTTCGCGCATGATCCGCTCGATGTGCGCAATCTCGGCCTGATTGCCCAGCTCCTCAGCCTCAGCGGAAACAAACTCCAGCATCTCTTGGAGCAAATCGCGCTCGTCCACTTCGCATTTACGGCCGAAATCGATCAGCTTGCCGTCCAAGCCGTACCTGCCTGCGCGCCAGCGATTTTCATCAAGCAACCGTTTCGAATACTTGCGGAAAGTGACATTATCGCGGCGCAATTTTTGCAACTTAAAGACAATCGCCTGCATGAGCGCCGCCAACGCGATGGTATCGTCCACACGCGATTGCGCATCGCAAATGCGAAATTCGATTGTGTTGAAAAACGGATGCAGCCGAATGTCCCACCAAATCTTCTTCGGATTGTCGATGCAATTTGTGGCAACCAGCAATTTCAAATAATCTTCATATTCGCTGAGACTTTCGAACGCGTCCGGCATGCCGGTGCGCGGAAGGCGTTCGAAAATCATCTGCCGGTACGCTTTCAGCCCGGTGCTTTGTCCCAGCCAAAAAGGCGAGTTCACCGAGAGCGCGTAAAGATGAGGCAGGAAATAACGCGCCTGATTCATAACGTCGATCGCTTCCTCACGATCGGGAATTCCGACATGGACATGCAGGCCAAACGTCAAACAGACCCGCGCCACCTGCTGCATGTCATTTATGATGGTTGCGTATCGCTCATTGGCGGTAATCAATTGGTCCATCCAATGCGAAAACGGATGCGTGCCGGATGAAGCGATCTGAAGCCCATCTCTTGCTGCCAACCTAGCCAGTTCGCTGCGAAGATGGACAATTTGTTTTCTGGCCGCCCTTGAATCGTCGCAAATTTCCGTGCCGATTTCCACAATCGACTGGTGTAACTCGGGTTTGACCTGCTCCTTTAGAATCGGCTTGCCGTCGGCGAGAATTTGCTGACTGTGCGAACGCAGTTCGCGCGTTTCCGGATCGATGATTTGAAATTCTTCCTCAATCCCGAGAGTGAAAATGTGCTCGGGACTGCGAAGCCGCGTCGTCGTTTTCTTCAATTCAGCTAAGGCGTTTTGCGGAGTAGAGGCAACATCCATATTATCAAGTATTGAAAGGATGATTGATCGTGCGGTTTCTCTTCGCAACAGACTCTGTGGTATTTGCGATTCACTGGTCTTCTTTTGCGGTTCTCGAAACCGTCTAATAAACACGCTCGGTCCGGCGTGTTTACTGCAAAACGAAGAACCCTGTCTCACCGCCGCCGGAGGTGACATTGACGAGTGGTGTGGTCGATAGACGAACCATCGCGCCGCAGACTTTCCCGCGAAAGAGAAATGGGTTCGTATCAACGAACATCGGCTGCAACTTCCAGTCGGTCTCGCTGAAGATCGGAAACACTTCCGGGTGCAAATCCAGCGCGTCCTGCACGATGTAGTCGGCTGAAAGCGCCCTTTCGATCGCGTCGTCCCACTGGCGCTCATCCAGTTGCGCGCCGAAATAGACGCCGTGCCCCCCGTAATCATCATTCGGTTTAAGAATCAGGCGCAACCGATTGCTGCGGACGAAGTCGAGCAGGCTGATTTTTCGTCCTTTCCGCGTGGTTTGTCGGTCGGCGACGCGCCGGGTCCACGGCACCGATCGGACAATTGCTTCCTGTTCGCTTCTGGTGAACCAACTTTGGCGCTCCTCATCTGTGAGCATCTCAAACACCGCTTTCTTGTGCATGATCTTGCATCGGAACGGATTCACCAAACAAACGTCATTGTTCACGTATGCGCGGACCAGCGGGTGCGTATCGTCGTAGCGCGCCAGGAATTCGTGAATGATCACTCGCTTGTAAACGAGATCGATCCGAAACGCGCCGCTTCGGAGTTGACCATTTTGATATTCGAGATCGTCTGGCGAACAGACGATGGCGGGAACACCGTGCGCGCTGAAATGCTCTTGCAGAAAAACGAACTCACTCGACGTAGGCAGGTCCTTCCAATCCAGGATTGCGATGTTCGGGACGCCGGTACCGCCCCATTCGCGATACGTAATCCAAAGCGTTTCGAGTAACGTTTCAACCGGCGAGAACTGACGAAGATGATAGCGTTGAGCAAAGGTCGTCATCACAGGCAACTCGAAGAGCAATCGATTCAGTTCCTCCTGATCCGGCAAACTCGAAGGATTTTCGGCGTTGGATTCGACAAATTTAATTTCGTCGCCGTGAACGAACGCATCGAGGCGGGTCGTTACGCCGGCTGTTGAAAATCCTGGATCGACCAAGGCCATATTGCATTCCGCTTCTGTCAGGCCGAGTTGATCCATGAGGGCCGAATCTTGCACGACTGCGGCTGCGACCTTTTCCAACGCACTTGTAACGCGTTCTGCCAATAGACTCAGTGCGCGAAATTGTTTCTCATCGAGAAGATGCGGCCTTAACGCGATGCCAATCGGTCGGTCGCCGTAAAGCAGCCGACTTTTGCGCATGGCGCTGCGCAATCTTTCGAACGTCGCAGGAGTTAGCGTCTCGTCCCCTGCGAGTAGCTCGTGATACTCGGCAATCGCACGGTCGCGGAAACCACCACCATTTATTATCGTCTGCTTCAAGGATCGAGCACGTTTGTTTCCCATGTTTAGCGATTGAGCTTATCCGGAGCATACCCGAAATGCTCGGCACGGGTTGCGATTTTTCGGTCATTTGTTACTCGGGTTGCGATGCGTCCGGGCGGTTGGCGCGCAAAAACTCCGGAACGACGGCCCATAATTCCCCAAACCTCAGCGCAAAAAATGCACACGATTCAGCAACTGCTGCCGAGCCGTCCATCGACAGAGCATCGAAAATTCGGGTAAATGAAAGCGCAAGTTACCGAAGCAGACGGCGTGACCGAAATGGTCCCGCAGATTTTGAATCTCAAAAAAATTCTCGTCCCTATTGATTTTTCGGACATGTCGAAACACGCGTTTCAGTACGCGTTGCGATTTGCCCAACAGTTCCGATGCAAAATCGTTCTGCTGCACGTCGTCGAGCCAGAAACGGTCATCGCGGGCACGTCGCTTGCCGTCGACGTTTTTGCGCAGCTGGAGGACGACATGGCCGCAGCGAAAGCGGAGTTGGCAGCCCTGGCAGCAAGCTCGCGCGAACGTCTGAACTCCGTTGCGTCAGCGGTGCGCAGTGGGCATGCACCCAACGAGATCACCAAAGCGGCCAAGGATCTGGACGTCGATCTTATCATGATCGCGACCCACGGTTATACCAGTTGGCGGCATCTGTGCATCAGCAGCACGGCTGAGCGAATCGTGCGCACTGCGCCGTGTCCAGTACTCGTCGTTCGCGAAAAAGAACACGAGTTTGTTTAGCGATTGGGGGAAGCTTGTGAATGCGCAGTTAAAAACTCATTCTGAAATACAAACCGAACCACTGGACACGCGCGTTGCCTTTCATCCTTTTTTGGCCGGGATGAATCGTACACAAGTGACATTGCTCACGGATTGCGCGGTGGCCAGGCATTTCACCATAGGCCAGACGATTCTCCGCGAAGGCGAGTTCGCGAATGGATTTTACCTGATCGAGACCGGCAAGGTAGCGCTCGAGTCAGTGGCCGGCTTTGAATCGATCCCAATACAAATCGTTGGCGCAGGAGATTTGCTCGGGTGGTCATGGATGTTTCCGCCGTACATCTGGCAATTTACAGCACGCGCAATCGAACCGACAACGGTGCTGTTTTTCTATGCCGCGATCCTCCGGGAGTATTGCGAAAAGGACCACTCGTTAGGTTACGAGCTTCTCAAGCGGATAAGCGCCGTGATGGTGACGCGCTTGCAGGCTGCCCATGACAAGATGCTGTCCCTTTATCGTAAGCCGCATGTCGCATGAAGCGCTGATTTGGGAGCGTGCGTCGTTGCAAACAGAGTCGGCCTGTATCGGCTAGCCGCGATTAAGTCTGCTGTTGAATCGCGATTGACGCCATTTTCCCAAGCTGGGATGGTGGGTGTATTATAGGGGTCATGGCTGAGGCAGAAGTCGTCCACTCAGATTCGAATAAGCAGCTTATTGATACTCTGCGGCGCTCGAAGCTGTTTCGCAGATACGAGCAGGTCTTTAGCGAGGCGACGGGGTTGCCTTTGACGCTTCGGCCAGTGGACTACTGGCAGTTGGAGCATGACGGCAAGAAGCACCAGAATCGGTTCTGCGCCATGCTTGCCGAGCGGCCGGCGACACTGGCGGTTTGTTTACAAGCGCATCAGGACATTATCGATCATACCGGCTTGATCCCGCATACGGTCACCTGCCCGTTTGGATTAACTGAAACGGCGGTCCCCGTAGCACTCGGAGCGAAGATCATCGGATATTTGCGCATCGGCCAGGTGCTGCGTCACACGCCGGCGAAATCGGACAGCTCAAAAGTCAGCCGCGAACTGGAGCGGCACGGAGTGCGATTCACGGGCGAAATTCGCAAAGCATGGGAGAAAACTCCGCTCATTCCACCGGACAAATACAATGCCACCGTGCGACTGCTCACATTTTTCGCGGAACAACTCTCCACACTGGCAAATCAAATCGTCCTGGAGCAGAGCAATGCAGAGCCGCCTCTTGTCCTCAAGGCGCGCGAGTACATCGACAAACATAAGAGCGAAGAATTATCGCTGGCCGATGTGGCGAAAGTCGCTGGAGCGAGTGTGTTTCATTTCTGCAAAGTGTTTCACAAAGCCACTGGGTTAACCTTCACCGATTACGTTGCTCGCGTGCGCTTGAAAGATGCCAGGGCCCGGCTTCTCAATCCGAATCTGCGCGTCAGCGAAATTGCTTACGACGTAGGTTTCCAATCGCTCACGCAATTCAATCGCACATTTAAACGCGTGTTTGGCCAATCACCCACCGAGTTCCGGGCGCGTGTTTCTTCCGGCAGACGCGCAAGTAAAACGGCCTGATCTAGGTTCACTCGGCGCGGTGAGGTGGAACCGCCTGCATCGTCGTTAATCAGAGCGCAAAAAACGCTTCGCCTTTGGCAAGCAGTGCCGAGCCATCGGGTTGTGAGCGTTCATGCTATGGACATGAAAACGCTGAGCATTCAAAACATCGTGGTCCCAATCGACTTCTCGAAAATGTCGGTGCAAGCGATCCAAATCGCCAAGCGGTTGGCTCGGCGTTTTGGTGCTTCCATACATCTAGCCCATGTTCGTCATTTCAATTGCGCAGCGGACTTTGTCGCACCAGCCCCGCCAATCGTCCCGTTTTCCTTCATGCCATACGAGCAGAACGGAGAACAAGCCGCGCTCAAAGAACTCAAGAAGGTGGCCGATGAATGCGGCGTCTCATCCGCCAGCTGCAATGTTCTCACTGGCGCTCCGCCCTTCGATGAAATCTGTCCGCTTGCGCAGACAATTCCTGCCGATCTCGTCGTCATGCCAACGCACGGGCGCACGGGGTTAAAGCATGTTTTTCTTGGCAGCACGGCTGAGCGAATTGTGCAGCATTCATCGTGTCCGGTTCTCGTTACGCGCGGAAACGCTCTTCAGGCGAACAATGGTTCACGATTCAGGATTAAGACCATCCTTGTCCCGGTCGACTTTTCCAATTGCTCGCGTGAAGGTCTCGAGTACGCGATCGGCTTCGCCAGTGAATTCGGCGCGAAGATCATTTTAGTGCACGCCACGTATCTCGGATACGTCTATTCGAGCGAGGGCACAACTATCTACGATATTCCGGGCTTGCAAAAGGCTGCCAGGAAAACTGCCGAGCGCAAAATGCGCGAGCTCGTGCGGTCTGTGAAGTTCGGAGCCGTTAAATTTAAAACGGTGTTTACGGACGGATCGCCTGTCATTGATATCTGCGCCTTTGCAAAAGATCACAATGTCGACCTGATCATTACGTCGACGCATGGTTGGACAGGATTCACACATGTGCTGATTGGCAGCGTCGCGGAACGGGTGGTGCGACACGCGCCTTGTTCCGTCTTGGTCGTGCCGTCTCATCCGCAGAGCAGAATGGCTGACGTGCCGAAATCATCGAGGCACACGGCGCAGCAGATGACACGTCAACGCAAACAATTGCGAAAATCTTTCCCTGGCGCGCGGCAATCGAATCCAGCTCAACACGCACCAGCAAAATGAAAACGCCCAACACGATCGCTTCTTGCGCCCTCACCCTCTTCGTCGCCAGTCCCATCACGCCAACAGCCACGACGCCGCTCACCTACGTCAATGCAGTTTCATTTTTTAAGGCGTCGAAGTTTCGAGCAACCGAAGTGCAACCACGTTGCACCATCTTCTTCGAAGGCGAATGGAAGAACGCCAATGCTTATGACTATTGCGTCGTGATGGTTGAAAACTCCGATGAGGATGTGCAGGTCACCTTTTATCTCACCGATGCTCACGAAATGAATTGGGTGACCGAATTCCTGGATTCAGGATTTTTTAATCGTAGTGAGAGTGAAAAACTTTTCCAGTTGATGAACTCAAACAAGGACGTACGCGGGAAAAATGTGGGACGCTTCCGCGTGGATTTCCATCACTGGCAACCGCGCCACGCAGAGATTTTCGTGTTCAGTTTTACGCCTTTTCTGCGCCGGCGTTAAACGGCAGTTGCGTAACGGAGGAGGATCTACCGATGCAAGAAATGAGAGCCACTGTTTTTCACGGACCGAACAATCTTCGTCTCGAAGAAGTGCCGCGGCCGCGGCCCGGCGCCGGTGAAGCGGTAATTCGGATCACACTAACAACGATTTGTGGGACCGATCTGCACATCTTGCGCGGCGAATACCCGGTGAAGCCGGGGCTGGTAATCGGACACGAGCCAGTCGGCGTGATCGAGGAACTCGGCGAAGGATTGTCCGGATACAAAATCGGCGATCGCGTTCTCGTCGGCGCGATCACACCCTGCGGTCAATGCCGCGCCTGTCTGTCTGGTCAATGGGCGCAATGCGGACACGGGGAGGGCATCGAAGCGATCGGCGGCTGGCGATTCGGCAACACGATCAACGGCGCGCAGGCCGAATATCTGCTTGTGCCAAATGCGCAGGCAAACCTTGCGAAAATCCCGGACGAACTCACGGACGAGCAAGTGGTCTTGCTCGCTGACATCGCTTCGACCGGATTCAGCGGGGCAGAATCGGCGAACATTCGCATCGGCGACACGGTCGTGGTTTTTGCACAGGGGCCAATCGGCTTATGCGCCACCGCGGGCGCGAAACTCATGGGCGCTTCTTTCATCATCGGCGTGGAAAGCGATCCTGTTCGAATGGAAATGTCGAAGCGAATGGGCGCACACGTAGCGCTCGATCCGAAGCAGTGCGATGTGGTTGCCGCAGTGAAGAAGCTGACCCGGGGCGGCGCCGATGTCGCGATTGAAGCCCTCGGACTCCAGGAAACGTTCGAAAATTGTCTGCGCTGTCTGCGTCCGGGCGGGACCTTGAGCAGTCTCGGAGTGTATTCGGGAAAACTTCAGGTCCCATACGACGCTTTCGCTGCCGGCATTGGCGATTACAAAATTGTGACAACGCTTTGCCCGGGCGGAAAAGAACGGATGCGCCGACTGATGTCGATGGTGCAATCGAAGCGTTTCGATCCGCTCCCCTTGATCACGCACAGGTTCAATCTTGATCAAATCGTCGAAGCTTACGATGTCTTTGGCTCACGCCGGAATGGCTGCCTGAAAGTTGCGATCAAACCCTAGCTGCTGGCACCCTGCGCGCGCAGTAAGCGCAGGCCGTTCAAAATCACCAGAACTGTGCTGCCTTCGTGCCCAATTACACCGGCGGTGAGATTAATCTTTTCTGCCAGCGCGGAAATGATCAGCAAGAAAATAACGCCCAGCGAGATCGTGATGTTTTGGCGAATGATCGAGCGAGCGCGCCGGCTCAGCACGAACGCCTCTTCGACATTCTCGATCTTGTCGTGCATCAAAACTATGTCGGCCTGTTCCAGTGCAGCATCGGAACCGCGCGCGCCCATTCCGATCGAGACGTCGGCTGCGGTCAGGCTGGGCGCGTCGTTGATTCCATCGCCGACCATCGCGACTTTCTTTCCGGACGCGCGCCAATCGTGAATGCATTTCAGCTTGGCTTGCGGACTCAACTCGGCGCGCACATCGTCAATGCCTACTTGCTCGGCCACCATCGCAGCCGGCCCGGGTCGATCCCCCGTAAGCAGTGCGACCGATAGACCGGAGCGCTTAAGGAAATCGATGACGCGTTTCGTGGCCGGCCGAATCTCATCACGCAGATAGATCACTCCAAGTGGCTGACCGCTGCCGATCCAAACTTCCGCGTCATTTGTCAATCCAACTTCTGGTAGCGCGATACCGCGGTCGCGCATCAATCGCCTGCTCCCGACGAAAATTCGGCTTCCGTCGATCGACGCTTCCATGCCGAGACCGGGAACATTCAGAAAATCCTTTGCTGAAATCCGCGACAACTGTTGTTTGTCCGCTTCGCCGACAATCGCACGGGCGAGCGGATGCGTGGAGAAATGCGCTACTGAGGCCGCGAGCCGAAGAATCTCATCTTCGCTTTGTGAATCGAACGACGCGATCCTCGCGACAACGAGCGTGCCTTTCGTGAGTGTTCCCGTTTTATCGAAGGCAAACTGTGTCGCGCCGGCGAGATTTTCGACGGCAACACCGCCGCGAAACAATATTCCGCGCCGCGCGCCTGCGGCAATGGCGACCAGAATTGCTGATGGGATGGATAACACCAGCGCGCATGGCGACGATACTACCAGCACGGTCATTGACCGATAAAATGCATCTGCGATCGGCCGATGCGTCGCCAGCAAAACAAAAAAAACAATCGCAGCGAGCGAAAGCGCGAGCCAGGTGTAGTAACGGCTGAACTTGTCGGTGAACCGTTGCGCCGGCGCCTTCTGCTGCTGCGCTATTTCAATCAGCCCAAGAATGCGATTGAGCGCGCTCCCCTCCAGGCGGCCGGTCGCTCGAATGACTGCCTGCCCGTCGAGATTAAGTGTGCCGCCGCTGACCGCATTGCCGATCTGTTTCACGACCGGAATCGCTTCGCCAGTCAACGCCGATTCATCCGCTGACGTCGCACCTTCAATGATTACGCCGTCCACTGGGAAAAGTTCGCCTGCTTTGACCAGCAGCTCGTCTGCGGGCTCAACTTCATCAACGGAGATTTCCATCCACCGGTCGTTTTCACGTCGCACTGCGTGTTTCGGCGCTACCTTCAGCAGCGATTCAATTGATTTTCGTGTGCGATAATTTGCGAACTGTTCCAGCGCGTTGCTCAACGAAAAGAGAAAGAGCAGCGTCGCGCCTTCGGTCCATCCTTTGACAAAAAGCGCGCCGAGCGCGACGGCAACCATCAGAAACTGAATATCGATCTTGCCGCGCTTGAGGGCGTGCCACACGTCCTGGGTCGCGAACCATCCACCGCTGAGGTAAGCCAGAACAAAAGAAGCTGCGATAAGCTCGCCTGGCATTCTCGCGCGGCCAAAGAGAAAACCGGCAAGCGTGCTCAATCCACAAGTCGCGGCCAGCAGCAACATGAGGCGGTAATCACGCGCGACCGGTCGCGGGAACGGACGGTTTCGCCACGCCGGCAACGCAATCGATCTCCAAATTACTGGCGGTTCGTCGGCGGGATGAGCGCGATGAAATTCGGTCGTGTAATTACCGATCCTGTGCAGATGAACCGTGGGCGATTTATCATCAGCCTTTATCGATACATCCCATTCGCCGGAAAGTTCCACGCCCACGTCAGTCTTGATTTGGTTCAAGGTTTCTTCCGATGGCGTTTCGTAGAAGCCCACCGTGACGCTGTGCTTGTTGATGTTCAGCCGCACCTGCTGTACGTCCGGATGCGCTTCAATCAGCCGGACCACTCGCGACCACGTGCCGGCCCTCGCCTCTGCCCTTTTAACGTCTGCAATGCGTTTCTTTGTTAGTCGCTGATCCATGGCGAAACTCCTACGGCTCCCCGTACTGAAACGACAACGAGGTTTGTGTTCTCGCGTTTTGCGCGATTACGCGTGCTGCAGGTAGCGGGCGAGGATCCAGACATACACTGTCATCATCGCCGCGACACTAAATACAATCAGGTATTCCATGTGTTACCTCATTTCTTCGTCGGTATTGAAACCGGCGGACCCGGTTTTGGTTGAACAACAACGCGCTCGATACAGTCTGGACACGGATGCCCCCAGCGATCGCAATTGCAGCTACGCGCGTTCCTCCCAGGATGCAGCTCCTTCTCTTCTGAGATCGGGACGTGACGTGCGCCACAGGCTGGGGGTTTTACACGCGTCGGAACTGCGCCCCATTCATTAATAAATTCGTCTATGCTTAGCACCCGATCTGTTTTCATAACTGCTCCTTTCACGCGTCAGGCTAACGGTGCCGTGAACACGTCGCTCCACGTGGATTGGTTTTTGCTTTGCAAAAATTGCTCTGGATAGAAGCCCTTATTTTGCGTTCAAGCTTCGTGCGCATGAAACAGTACGAAACCGTGATTGGGCCAGCGTGAGTAGAGCAACGCGATCGCAACCACGTTGTAGTCAATCGCGATGCGTTGGTCGACCGGGCGCAATAACTGCACAGCAAAACGCAATGGACGTACATCGGCTGCCAGCGATAGCGGATACGTTCGGCACTGTGAAGACGGGCTATAAAATGTTGGATGCGAACGAAGCGGTGGCGCGGGTCGCGTATGCGTTGAACGAGGTGATCGCGATTTATCCGATCACGCCAGCGTCGCCAATGGGTGAATGGGCGGACACGTGGTCGGCAGCTGGCGTAAAAAATCTTTGGGGCACAGTGCCGTCTGTGATTGAGATGCAGAGCGAAGGCGGCGCGGCGGGAGTCATCCACGGCGCACTTCAAACGGGCGCGCTCAGCACCACGTTTACTTCCTCGCAGGGATTGCTGCTGATGATCCCAAACATGTACAAGATCGCCGGCGAACTGACCCCGACGGTCTTTCATATCGCCGCCCGTTCCCTTGCCGCGCAGGCGCTGTCGATCTTCGGCGATCATAGCGATGTCATGGCCGCGCGCGCGACGGGTTGGGCAATGCTTTGTTCGGCGTCGGTGCAGGAGGCGCAGGACCTGGCGCTGATCGCGCACGCAGCCACGCTCGAATCGCGCATTCCGTTTCTGCATTTCTTCGACGGGTTCCGCACGTCGCACGAGATCTCGAAAATCATCACCCTGCCTAACGAGGCGCTGCATGAGATGATCACCGAAGAACGCGTGATTGAGCACCGCGCGCGAGCGCTCTCGCCGGACCATCCGGTGATCCGCGGCACGGCGCAGAATCCGGATGTCTATTTTCAGGCGCGCGAGTCGGTGAACCCCTTTTACGCGGCGTGTCCGGCGATGGTGCAGCGGATGATGGATCAGTTCGCGAGGCTAACTGGCAGGGGATATGGGCTATTCGAATATCACGGCGCAACCGACGCAGAGCGGGTAATCGTTTTGATGGGCTCAGGTTGCGAAGCTGCGCACGAAACTGTCGATTTTCTCAACGCGCAAAACGAAAAGGTCGGCCTCCTGAAGGTGCGCTTGTACCGGCCATTTGATGCGGCGGCCTTTGTAAAAATGTTGCCACCGAATGCGCACCGCATCGCTGTGTTGGACCGCACAAAAGAGCCGGGATCGGGAGGCGAGCCGCTTTATCTCGATTGCGTGAATGCGCTTCACGAGCAGGGCCGCAGCGCCGTGCAAGTGGTTGGCGGCCGCTATGGATTGTCCTCCAAGGAATTCACGCCGGCGATGATCAGAGCGGTCTTCGACAATCTGGCGCAACCGTCGCCAAAAAATCATTTCACTGTGGGCATTGATGACGATCTGTCGAATACCAGTCTCGATTTCGATTCTAATTTCTCGATCGAGCCGGATGATGTTGTGCGTGCCCAGTTCTTCGGCCTTGGCTCGGACGGCACCGTGGGCGCGAACAAGGAATCGATTAAAATTATCGGCGAGAACACCGATTATTTCGCACAGGGCTATTTCGTTTACGATTCGAAGAAATCCGGCGCGATGACGATCTCGCATCTGCGTTTCGGACCACGCCCGATCAGATCGACGTATCTCATTGGCAAAGCAAACTTCGTTGCCTGCCATCAACTGGTTCTGCTCGAGACCTGTGACGTGCTCAAAGACCTCGCGACCGGTGGAACATTCCTGTTGAATTCACCCTTGGGTCCAGACCGCGTGTGGGGCCGTCTGCCAGAAAACGTGCAGCGACGGCTGATCGAGCAGCGCGCGAAGCTCTTCGTCATCGATGGAAACAAAGTGGCGCGGGACGCAGGGATGGGCGGCCGGATCAACACTGTGATGCAGACCTGTTTCTTCGCCATCTCCGGCGTGCTGCCGTCGCAGCAGGCGATCGAGGCGATTAAGAATTCAATTCGGAAAACCTATGCTCGGAAAGGCGATGAGATCGTAGCGCTGAATCTGCGGGCGGTTGAGCAGACGCTCGCGCATCTGTACGAAGTGGAGGTTCCGGACGCTGTAGCCGGCGGCGGCTTGTACGCCGTGCCGCCGGGATCAACGATCCCGGCTACAACCCAACGGCGAGACTCAAGCGGGCGCCGGAGTTTGTGCGCCATGTGCTGGGCGAATCATCGCGGGTCGGGGCGATCGCGTCCCGGTGAGCGCATTGCCTAACGACGGCACTTATCCGACCGGCACAACGCAATTCGAAAAGCGAAATCTCGCGAGCGAAGTGCCGGTCTGGGATTCGCAAGTTTGTATCCAGTGCGGCAGGTGCGTGATGGTCTGCCCGCACGCTGTCATAAGGAGCAAAGCGTATGAGGCGGCTGTTCTCCAAGGAGCGCCTTCGTCGTTCAAATCGGCGGAGGCGCGGTTGCCGGAGTGGCAAGAGTTGAAATACACGCTGCAAGTCGCCGTTGAAGATTGCACCGGCTGCGGCATTTGCGTGGATGTTTGCCCGGCGCGCAACAAATCCGAAGCGCGATTGAAAGCCATCAACATGCAGCCGCAGTTGCCGCTGCGCGAAGCAGAGCGGGAGAACTGGAATTTCTTCCTTTCAATTCCGGAGATGGATCGCCGCGAGGTGTCAACTGACCATGTCCGCAAGATGCAGGTGCAACAGCCGCTCTTTGAGTTCTCGGGAGCGTGCGCAGGTTGCGGCGAGACGCCCTACATCAAATTGCTCACCCAGCTTTTTGGCGATCGGTTGATCATCGCGAACGCGACCGGTTGCTCGTCCATTTACGGCGGCAATTTGCCAACCACGCCTTACACGAAAGATGGCAATGGACGCGGTCCGGCGTGGGCAAATTCTCTATTTGAAGATAACGCGGAGTTTGGGCTTGGTTTCCGTGTCTCGCTCGACAAACAGCAAGAGTTCGCAGGGGAACTGCTCCAGCAGCTATCACCACAAATCGGGCGCGGACTCGTCACCGAAATAACGAATGCACGCCAACGTGATGAAGCAGACATCTTCGACCAACGCGAACGCGTCGGCGAGCTAAAGCGCAGACTTAAAAGCCTCGCCGGAGATCGGCGGTCACAGACCGCCGCTACAGCAATGCGTTTACTTGCGCTGGCGGACACGCTTGTGCGCAAGAGCGTGTGGATCGTCGGCGGCGACGGTTGGGGTTATGACATTGGTTACGGCGGACTCGACCATGTGCTTGCAAGCGGCCGTAACGTCAAGGTCCTGCTGCTCGACACGGAGGTTTATTCCAACACCGGCGGACAATGCTCCAAATCCACGCCGCGCGCCGCGGTCGCCAAGTTCGCCTCAGGCGGGAAACGCGCGCCGAAAAAAGATCTCGGACTGATGGCGATGACTTACGGCACGATCTACGTCGCCTCAGTCGCGATGGGCGCGCGAGACGAGCACACGTTGAAGGCGTTTCTCGAAGCGGAGGCATATGACGGCCCGGCGCTCATCATCGCTTACAGCCATTGCATCGCGCACGGGATCAACATGACCACGGCCATGCAAAACCAGAAAGCGGCAGTGAACACGGGCCAATGGCTGCTGTATCGTTACAATCCCGAGCGGCTGCGGCTCGGAGAAAATCCGCTTCAGCTGGATTCCGCCGCGCCGCGCGTAAAAATCGCGGATTACTTCAAGCTCGAACAGCGGTTCAAGATTCTCGAAAAAAGCGAACCGCGTGCCGCGAGGGAATTGCTCACCCAGGCGCAGGCAGACGTGAACGCCCGCCGCGTATTCTACGAATTTCTCGCCACGAGAAAATTCAACCCCTACACCAAACTCATGAACCTAACGACCAGATATCTCGGCTTTAAATTGCGTACGCCTCTCGTGCCATCGGCATCACCGCTTTCAGAAAAGATCGACAACATCAAACGAATGGAAGACGCAGGCGCCGCGGCGGTCGTTTTCCATTCACTTTTCGAAGAGCAGATTCGTCGCGATCACCATGACCTGGATTTCTATCTTGAACAGGGCACGGAATCTTTTGCGGAGTCGCTGACCTATTTTCCTGTTCGCCCCGAGTTCAAGGTTGGGCCGGAAGCGTACCTCGAGCACATCGCCCAGGCGAAAGCGGCGGTCGATATCCCAATCATCGGGAGCCTTAACGGCAGCACGTTGGGCGGCTGGCTGGCCTACGCCCAGCAGATCGAGCAAGCAGGCGCTGACGCGCTCGAGCTGAACATTTATTCCATTCCGAGTGATCCTGAGATTACCGGGGAAGATATCGAAGCGCATTACCTCAGCATTCTCGCGGCGATCAAAGCGGAGGTGAAAATACCGGTGGCGGTCAAGCTCAGCCCGTTCTTCACGAACTTTGCGCGATTCGCGCGGCGCGCCGACCGTGAAGGCGCCGACGGGCTGGTGCTGTTCAATCGTTTTTATCAGCCGGACATTGAACTGGAGACGCTGGAGATTTCACCCAACATCCTGCTCAGCACGCCGATGGCGATGCGTTTGCCGATGCGCTGGATCGCAATGCTCTACGGGCGCATTGGTGCGAGCCTGGCAGCGACAAGCGGAATCCATCGCGCAACCGACGCGCTGAAAATGTTAATGGCCGGCGCTGACGTAACCATGCTTTGCTCAATTCTCTTGCGCCGCGGGATCGAACACATTCGCGTGATCGAACGCGAAATGCGCGAATGGATGGAAGAACACGAATACGAATCGATCGAGCAACTCAAAGGCAGCATGAGTCAGAAAAACTGCCCTGATCCGAGCGCGTTCGAACGCGCCCAATACATGCGCGCGCTCGAAACTTATCCGGCGGCGGATGTTTGAAGCGCCTGCGCAATAACTGCACAGCAAAACGCAATCACGGTACATCGCCCGCAGCAGACAGCAACTATGATTTTCCCAATAAAAACGTCTTGGAGACAAATCCCATGAAACTCGCGACTACTTATCTTGGATTGAAACTGCGGACACCGCTGGTGCCATCGGCGTCGCCGCTTTCCGAAAAGCTCGATAATATCAAACGCATGGAGGACGCCGGCGCGTCGGCAGTGGTTTTCCATTCGCTTTTTGAAGAACAGCTTCGACCGGGAAACCTATCGCATGCGCCGCGGCTTCCGGAAATGGCGGCGAATTCTCGTCTGACGCGCTCGACGATTATTCCGACGAGCCGGACTTCAAGGTGGATCCGGAGGCCTATGTGAAGCACATCGCAAAGGCGAAAGAGGCGGTGCGCATTCCGATCATCGGCAGCTTGAACGGCTCAACGTTTGGCGGTTGGCAGAGATACGCGCGGCTCATTGAACAAGCCGGCGCTGACGCCTTGGAATTGAACATCTACAATGTGCCAACCGACCCGGAGCGCACCGCCGATGACATCGAGACGGAATATTTGACCATCGTCACTTCGATAAAGGGACTGTTGAAAATTCCCGTGGCGGTGAAGCTCAGTCCATATTTCACAAATCTTTCCCGGTTCGCGCGACGCCTCGACGAGCAAGGCGCCAATGCGCTTGTGTTGTTCAACCGTTTTTACCAGCCGGACATCGAATTGGAGACGCTCGAGGTGAGTCCGAATGTGCTTCTCAGCACGCCGATGGCGATGCGTCTGCCGATGCGTTGGATCGCACTTTTATATGGGCGGATTGGCGCAAATCTCGCGGCTACAAGTGGGATACATCATGGCGTTGATGCACTGAAGATGATAATGGCGGGCGCTGATGTCACCATGCTCTGCTCTGTGCTGTTGCGCCATGGGATCGATCACATTCGCATCATCGAGCGCGAAATGCGCGAATGGATGGAAGAACACGAATACGAATCGGTCGAGCAAATCAAAGGCATCGTCAGCCAGAAAAATTGCCCGGACCCGACCGCGTTCGAACGCGCACAGTACACCCGCGCGCTGGCAAAGTTATCCCAGGAGTCCGTCCTCGACCGCGGCGCCGTGATCCGCTAAATCGCGTCGTGGCCAAAGAACAAAAACTGCGGAGAGGCACGACTAAAACCGACTGCGTGTTTGTCGTCGCTTTAGTCGTTTGAGTCCTTGCCCTTTGCTGCGCGGCGGCCGCGAAACAAAAATCAATCCGGCGACTCATCGTCATCCGCCCACGTGGTGGTCAAATGGTGATGGCGTCGGTTTTTTGCATTGTAAGCGTCCCACGCCAGTGCCGCCCAACACAAAATTGGTAACAGCAGGCCGAGACCTGCCGTCGCCAGGCTTAATATGATGCCAATCCAGATTGCGAATGGCATTCCGAGAAACATCCAGAGAAGACCAGCCGCATAATGGCCTTTGTAGATGTGCCCGAGTCCCGGAATAATGCTGAGCAGCGCTGCGATTTCGTTCTGCGCATGCCGCGCCTCGCTACTGACTGGTGTTGACAAAGTTTTCATTTGTTCATCGCCTCCCCATCTGCGGTTGACTGTTACCATTCTAGCTGTTTCAGGCAGCCGCCGATGATCAGCGCATAGAGCGCCATCATTACCTACGACGGCACCTAGAATCAGGCATTCCATACTTGCTTCTTTATGAGGTTTCGTAAGCCGTCGATACGCCTCGTGCTCCACGTTTCTTGCCTTTTGCTTTGCAAAAATTGCGCAGACCCGAAGCAGTCATTTTTCCGCCACGCCAAGATTAGGTGAGAAATTGCCAAGGGAAGAACAGCAGCGGCGCTCCAATGGCGATTAACTGCTCTTTGGAGGGATTAAGATGTTGCCCGGAGATGAATTTAGAAAAGCTACTTCACGCCATCGCGCCGAGCCGGTCGAGATCTGGAAAACGCGCAAGTTGATTCACGAACACGCGGAGGAGGAACTCGGCCTGACCAAAGCGGCGAAGATGGTGAATATCAGCCCGAATCATCTGAGCGAAAAATTCAAGCAGGTAACCGGCATAAATTTTGTGGACTATGTTGCAGGTGCCCGATTTGAAAAAGCGCGTGACCTTCTCCTGAATTCCAATCGACGAATCAGTGAAATCGCGTTTGCGGCTGGGTTCCAATCGCTGTCGCAATTCAATCGCGTTTTCAAAAAGCTTTCTGGAAAATCCCCCAGTGCGTACCGTGCAAGCCACTCAAAGCGAACAAAACGGCGCTGACTTGAATATTTCGACGCAGAATACTCCAGCTGTTTTTGCCGAAGAAATGCGTAGTCACGACTTTATCTCTTCGGCAATACTCGCTATTCGTGTGGCATTCGAGACTCACTCGATGGATCCGCGTTAAGCGCGAAAGTCTGTTCTGGGGTGCCGGAGGAGCAGTCGCGCTAGCCGTAATTTTGCTTTCTTGCAGCACGACCAACCGGACAATTCTCGCGCCGCCGAGCATCCCCGGCGCGGAGTTCGTCGGCTCAGAAGAATGCGCCACCTGCCACGAAGAAATCGTGCGCGATTTCCGAACAGCCACTCATGCACGACTGCAGACGAGAAGGGTTGTCGTAAATAAGACCGGCGAAAAGGGCAGCGGAACTCCAAAGGAGACTGTGGACATGGGCTGCGAGACTTGTCACGGGCCGGGGAGTCTGCACGTCAAAGCCGGGGGTGGGGCTGGTACGATTATCAATCCACGGAAGTCGCCGGAAACCTGTTTCCAGTGTCACTTGGAAGTTCGCGCAGCGTTCCAATTGCCTCACCATCACCCGGTGCCGGAAGGCAAAATGAGTTGCGCTGATTGTCACGAGGTGCACAAGGGCATCGCGATCAAAGGCGCTCCGACGAACATCCAGCAGAAGCTCAAAGCCGGTGGCCTTGCTTTCCTAAGCCGAAACGAAACCTGTTTCGAGTGTCACACACAGCAACGAGGTCCCTGGGTTTACCCACATGAGGCAGTCCAGCAAGGCTGTACGGTCTGCCATTCGCCCCACGGCTCCGTGAACCAGCGCATGCTAAACGAACGCAGCGCGACGCTTTGTCTGAAATGCCATTTCCAGGAGCAAAAAATACCCGGGCATATTTTCATTGGAGACGTCGATCACTCGAATTTCCTGCAGCAGGGGACGTGTTGGTCGGCTGGCTGCCATGAAGAACCGCACGGCTCCAACGTGACGCCGTTGCTTAGATATTGAGGTCGATGTTATGACAAACACCTCTCGCAGATTCTTGGTGCTGGTTTTTGCGGGAACTTTTGTCGCCGCTGGGGTTCGCGGCGGAACCAGCGATGGCAAAGCCGTGACTGCTACGGCCACGGAAGAGCAGCCCGAAGAATACAAAAACTGGATCGAGCTCGCTATCGGTGGAGTCATCACCAGTGGCGATCGCGCGCAGTTCGAGCAACAACACTGGCTGCCAGGCGATCAGCCGTACGGTGGCATAAAGGATCTACACTTCGAAGGGACGTTCGATAAAAACGCCGTGTTTTCCGTCGATGGTCACGCGCTCTGGGATTTCAACGACTACGACATAACCGTGCAATTGTCGAAGCCGAACCTCGGTTACATAAAGGCCGGCTACAACGAGTTTCGCACTTGGTACGATGGTAACGCCGGGTTCTTTCCGCATAACGATGTGTTTTTCAATCCGCCCTATCCCGAAATGCACATCGATCGCGGGGACGCATGGATCGAACTGGGGTTGCGCGCACCAAATTGGCCCGAGATCACGATCCGTTACGACCATGAATTTCGGTTTGGCCAGAAAGATTCAACCGTTTGGGGCGATACAAACCTAACCGGCCTGCAACCTCCGTATAATTCAACGCGAAAGATCATCCCGTCGTTCCGCAACATCGATGAGAAGCGCGACATATTTTCGTTCGAGGCATCGAAGACGATCGGCAACACCGATGTTTTGCTCGGGATGCGTTACGAGCACAACACGAATGATTACTCGCTAAATATGGAGCGCGGCGCTGGCCAGTTGCCCCCGGTCGTCCCGCCTCCGGGCCAGCAGCGCAAGGTCACTCAACAACAGAATGATGATGTGGACCTGTTCAGTGGCCACGGGATTACTGAGACTCGAATTACTGATAATCTCTGGTTCACTGCGGGGTATTCCTACACAACAATAACAAACGATCTCTCGGGTTCGCGCATCTACGGGACGCACTGGGATTCGGCATTTGGAGAACCGGTCCCGACGCTTAATCTACGTGACCACGCTTTTATCGACTTGGCCGGAACTGCCCAGATCAAGGAAAATTTATTTAATGCCAACCTGTTTTGGATGCCGTTGGAGAACCTCGCTATTTTGTCGGGTTTCCGGTACACTCATGAGAACATGGACACGGAGTCCACTTTTATCGCGGAGGAACCTGCGCCGAACACGCCCCCGTTTACCCCGACGAATCCCGCCGGTGGATTCCACTATGGACTGGCAGAACCAGCCTCTGGCGGGAGGTGGGCAGATTACAACCTTTTCGCCGAGAGGCTGGAATTGCGTTACACCGGTATTAAGAACTGGCTTTTCTATGCCGAAGGCGAGTGGGAAGAGGAAAACGGCCACGTCAATGAGTTTCAGTCGATAGACGAAGAGGTCCCCCTGGATAAAAACACCAATGCGCTTGGCCAAAAATATACTATCGGCGCCACCTGGAATCCCACGATGAGATTAACTCTGGCCGGGCAGTACTTTTATAGAAGTGCTTCGTATAACGAGGATATCATAACCGCAGACTTCCCAAGACTGGTCAATCAGGATTGGAACATCAATGACTTTAACATTCGGATGACTTTTCGGCCGAAGCTGCCGGCGTGCCTTGGTACGCTTGCCTTGGTGACACGCTACGATTTCGTGCATACGTCGATCGACAGCCAGTGGTACTTTGACGGCGAAACGTTTGCCGAACTCCAAAGCGGTGAAATCAAAAGGAACGTTATCAGCGAGTCACTGAACTGGAATCCCCTCCCCCGTTTCTTTCTGCAGGCGAACTTCTCTTACGTTCTCAATCAAACGGACACGCCGGCGAATAACATCGAATTCATCCCCAACGCAGGGCCAACGGTCCCGAACTTTAGAAACGACTACTGGACGGTAACCAGCGGCATCGGTTACATCATCGACGATAAGACCGATTTTTACGCTGATTATTACTTCTACTGCGCTAACGATTACTACAAAAACGCCGCGGTTGCCGTGCCATACGGGATGGGCGCCACCGAAAATGCCGTCTCGGCGACTGTGACGCGTCAACTGAGCAAGAATACGCGCCTGACGTTAAAGTATGGATTTTTTGATTACCGAGACACGACCTCTGGCGGTCATAATAACTATCGCGCACATTCGTTGTTTTCGAGTCTTCAAGTTCGGTTCTAATCAATTCAGCACTGCGGATATCCAACATGAAAACCATCATTGTACTTACCATCAGCCTCCTAATCGCGGCGCCGTTGGCGCTACGCGCCGCGGATGCAAAAACAAATTGGGCCAACAATTGCGCCCAGTGCCATGGCGCGAGTGGCAAGGGAGATACGAAAATGGGCAAGATGCTAAATGCAATGGATCTAACGGATCCGAAAAAGCAGTCGTCCTTCACTGATGCGCAAGCTGCCACGGCAATCAAAGACGGCATTAAGCAGAATGGCAAAACGACCATGAAAGCGTTCGGCAGCAAGTTTAGTGACGACGAGATTAAGGCGCTTGTTGCCTACGTTCGGACGCTCAAGAAATAAATCCTTTCTCGGTATTGATTGAGAAGGTAGATTTGACGTCGGATTTCCACGAGTAAAGGCACTAATCTTATGAAACGAAAAATATTCGTGTTCGCGACAATCATTATTACGTCAGCAGGCATTGGTGTTGCAGCCGATGCGGCTGCAATTTGGACCCAGCATTGCGCCTCCTGCCATGGCAAAGATGGCGGCGGGAACACGATGATGGGGAAAAAGCTTGGCGTGAAAAATTACACGAAGGAACAGGGCTTCAGTGATGCCGAGGCGACGAATATCATCACGAACGGCAAGGGCAAGATGAAGGGCTTCAAGGATAAGCTGTCCAATGCCGACGTGAAAGCGTTGGTGGCCTACGTCCGTTCCTTGAAGAAATAACGCCGTAAATTTTTGCGCAAACTGCTTTGGAGGGGAGCCGCGAAGCGGCACTTTTGTTGCCGACTCGGTGTCCATCTTGTTTTCCAACTCCGCAATTACTTGGGTACGGTTGCAATGACTGTTCAAAACGCAGGTGAATAGTTGCCGCGATGCCTGACGCTACAGTTCCCGCACAGCCCCGGCCCTTCAGGCGCAATTTCCGCAACTGGCTTAGCTGGTCCGGAATGGTGCTGGCCGCAAGCGCCCTTTTCGCCTTTTGCCTCCTCTTCGCAATCGACCTTTTCGCCGGACATCGCAACCCTTACGTCGGAATTCTGGCTTACGCGGTTGCGCCGCTATTCTTCATTCTCGGAATTTTTTTTACGTTCCTTGGTGCGCTTATTCGCTGGCGCACACGGCGTCATGCTGTGCGAGCGGCGGAGCCTCTTGCGATCAAAATTGATTTGTCGCGGCCGCGCGACAGAAGAATTCTGACACTTTTCATTGCGGGCAGCGTCGGATTCTTATTTCTGACGGCGCTTGGGAGCTATCAAACCTATCAGGTTACGGAATCAGTTCAGTTCTGCGGAAAAGCTTGTCATTTACCGATGGACCCGCAGTTCGTTGCTTATCAGCACACTGCACACGCGAGCGTGGAATGCGTGGCGTGTCATGTCGGCCCGGGCGCGGCCGCGTACTTCAAGACAAAGGTCAACGGCGTGAAACAACTTTATCACACCGTTCGCAACGACTTTGATCGCCCTATTCGTCTTCCAAACAATCAGCGTCCGGCTCAAGCGATTTGCGAGCAGTGCCACTGGCCAAAGAAATACGTCGGAAATGTCGAGCGTACCTACCAGCATTATCTTTCCGACGAACACAATACGCCGTTTGGCGTTCGTCTTCTGCTCAACGTCGGCGGGGGCGACCCTTCAAATGGTCCTGCCGGTGGAATTCATTGGCATATGAATATTGCCAACAAGATCGAATACATCGCCACCGACGACGAGCTTCTGAACATTCCGTGGGTAAGAATGACGAACGCCCAGGGTGTCACTACTGAGTATCGCGATCCGGAGTTCAAGGACGATCCGGCAAAGCATCAAATTCGCCGAATGGATTGCATGGATTGCCATAGTCGCCCTGCGCACAAGATCCACACGCCTAACGATGCCGTTGATCTTGCATTGTCGACCGGGCGGCTCGATTCAAAGACGCCGTGGGTGAAATCGAAAGTCGTCGCCGCTTTGGTTAAGCCTTACTCCACCAGAGCTGAAGCGGAACAAGGCATCGCGAATTCACTGCGTGAAGCGTATCCTGACCCGGTGCAGGCGAATCCAATCATCAACGTGGCGCAGGCAATCTATCGCGAGAATTTCTTCCCGGAGGTAAAAGTCGATTGGCGAACGTATCCGGATTTTGTGGGACACAAGAATTGGAACGGCTGCTTCCGCTGTCATGACGGCAAACATGTCACCGCCGATGGCAAAAACTCGATCAAAGCCAGCGACTGCAAATCGTGTCACCTTATCCTCGCGCAAGGCAGCCCTCAAGCGCTTCAACAAATAAATGCCGCAGGATACGACTTCGTTCATATCGACGCCCCGTATGCGGAATTTTCATGCGTTGATTGCCATACCGGCGGACCTCAGAAATAATTTGCTGTTTTGAAAACGACCGCGGTTAATTCGCCTCTCCCCTTTCAAAAAGGGGAGAGGATAAAGGTGAGGGGATTTCCATTACGGTTTGGCTCGCGATATCCAACCCTCACCCTACCCTCTCCCTTGGGAAGGGAGAGGCACCAGATGGTGCGAGTTGCAGTTTATTCCGCTGTCCTCGCGATGTTCATGGCAGCTTGCGAGAAAAACTCAGAGATCAAGGTCTATCGCGTTTCCAAGGCGCCGCTGGAGGAATCGGCACCTCCGCAGCAAGGTGCCATGCCCACGAATACGACCGCCCCACGGATGCCGGGCGGTCTTTCGCCTGCGACGGAAACGGCGGTCACGACAGCGCCGAATTGGGAACCGCAGCCGCTTTCCCAAATGCGCCAGGCAAGTTTTCTCGTCAAAGGCGACGACGGAGCGGTCGCAGATATTTCATTTGTCAGTCTCGGCTCGGCTGCCGGGAACGTCCTCGAGAATGTGAACCGCTGGCTGGGCCAACTCAGTCAACCGCCGATCACCGAACAAAAGCTCGGCGAGACTGCGCAGCGACTGCACACCTCGCTGGGTGATGTAACCATTGTTGACCTGACAGGACTCCCGGACAACGCCGATCCGGCAAGAGACGGCAGAATCGTTGCGGCAATGGTGACTACCGGTAATTCGACGCTGTTTTTCAAAATGCGCGGCAACGCGGATCTCACCGAGGCACAGAAGGGCAACTTCATTAAATGGGTTGCGGCAGTTTGCAATGCACAGAGTCAAAATGAACCGCCCAAAATGGCAGCAGCGCCGCCACGTGATTCTGGCGCACCCCAGGTCCACTGGAAGGCGCCGGAAGGCTGGACAGAAGTGCCGCCGTCCTCGATGCGTTATGCCAGCTTCAGCGCGCCAGCAGAAGAAGGCGGAAAGATCGATATCTCGATTGTGACCTTCCCCGGCGACGGAGGAAGCGACGCCGACAACATCAACAGGTGGCGCGGTCAAATTGGTCTCGCGCCGATTGATGCCAGCGCCTTGACATCGCAAGTCGCTCCTCTCAAAACCGCCGACACAACGTTCTCAACAACTGACATCGCCGGTGCCGATACGCGCACCATTGCGGCCTGGATCCGCCGCGACGGACGCGTCTGGTTCTTCAAAGCAACCGGGCCAACAGCGGCAATTGAAAAAGAGAAACCGAATTTCGTGAAATTCATCGAATCAGTTCGATTTTAATTTCACAAATGACTGTCATGTTGAGCGAAGTGAAACATCTCTGGCTATTCTCACGAAGGCCGAATGGACTTGAGATTCTTCGCTTCGCTCAGAATGACATCTAGAGATGGGGTTTAGAAACATGCTGCACAAAATCGTCGACATCTTTACATCGCTAAAGCTGACGATCGTATGTCTTGCGGCGGGGATGGCGCTGATTTTTGCCGGCACGCTGGCGCAGGTCCATCTTGGAATCCACGAAGCGCAGCAGCGTTATTTCCAAAGCATGTTTGTCTGGTGGCCGCCGGAGGGACGCGGAATCAGAATACCGATTTTTCCTGGAGGCCATCTCATCGGCGCCGTGCTGCTAATCAATCTAATCGCCGCTCACGTGAAACGTTTCCGTTGGAGCTGGCGGAAACTGGGAATTCATCTCACGCACGCCGGGCTAATTATCATGCTCGCCGGCGGGCTGTTCACCGATCTCTTCGCGGTGGAGAGCCACATGCGGCTGTCGAATGGTGACGCTAAAAATTACTCCGAGGACATGCGCGAGACGGAACTGGCAGTGATCGATACGAGCGGCGATGATCTCGATCAGGTGACCGCCATTCCCGAAAGCGTGCTGCGGCATAATCGTGTGATTGACCACTCGAGTTTGCCGTTCCGGATCGTGGTCAGGAACTTTTACAAAAATTCGCGTCTCAAAATGTTGAGCCAGGCGGGCGAAGGCGCGCGACCGATCGCCAACCAGGGACCCGGCGCCATGATCGCAGTCGAGCCTGCGCCGCCCGCGACCGCTGCCGATGAGCGCGACGTGCCGAGCGCTGCAATCGAAATTCTGCCGAAGGACGGCGGTTCGTTAGGCACGTGGCTCGTTTCGGATGGGCTCGGGGCGCCGCAGACATTTGCGTGCGGCGGCCGCACATGGATGATCACGATGCGGCCGTCACGTTATTACAAGCCCTACAGCGTCACGTTGCAGAAGTTCACGCACGAAAAATACGCCGGGACCGAAATCCCGAAGAATTTCTCAAGCAAAGTCACATTGATCGATCCGGAGAGCTCCGTGGACCGCGACGTTTTGATTTACATGAATCATCCGCTGCGTTATCGCGGTGAAACGTTTTATCAGGCCGGGTTTCAAACGGACGATTCAGCGACGATTTTGCAAGTGGTGCATAACCCGAGTTTCATTGCGCCTTATGTGGCGTGCGTGATTGTCGCTGCCGGTCTGCTGGTGCAATTTGGTTTCCATCTGGTCGGATTTTCGCGACAACGACGGAAGGCAATCGCATGAAACGTTTCGTACCTTTGATCATTTTCGCTGTTGCTGTGGCATTGATCGCCCCGAATTGGGTTGCCACCCAAAACGGCGAGGAACGATTTCGATTTCACGAAATTCGGCAAAATCCCGGTCCTCGTCGGCGGCCGCATCAAACCGCTGGACACCGTCGCGCGCAATTCGCTCCTGATCATTCACGGCAAACAGGACGCTGCGTCTTGAAAGCGGCAGCGGGTGAGCGCGATGCAGTGGCTCACCGACGTCGTGCTTCAATGCTCCCGTTGCCGATCAGTATCCAGTATTCCTTGTGCAAAACTCAGACGTTCTTGGCTTGTTCGGCTGGGAACAAAGCGACCGGAAATATTTTAGCTTTGCCGAGTTTGTCGCCTTTCCTGAAAAAAATCGATGAACAAGGCGAGCAATCGGACAAACTCGAATCAGTTCAGCGCTCGGCCTTTCAGAAGCGCGATCCTGAATCTGCGAAACAGGCTCTCGCTCTATCAGCGACTGAAAAATAGCGTTCGACCGGAAGACGCAGAAAATTTCACTGCCGAACTTCAAGGTTTCGAAAAAGCAGTGTGCCGGGTGCGGCAAAGGCAGCACCCAAACGCGCGATGGGCGAAAATTTCGACAAGGGACAGCTCGATGACGTCGCGAGATGATTCAACGTTATGAACGACTGTCGGAGATGGCCTACATTCTGGCAGTGCCCCCCATGAACCCGCCGGGATCACCGCCCCCGGCTACAGGAAAAGGCGAATGGCACTCTGTCGGCGACAGTCTGTTGCGCTCGGTTGGCACCGGCGAGATTCATCGATCGTGCCCGAATACGCGATCATCGGCGACGCTTACCGCGAAGGCGATCCAGCGCTGTTCAATCAACATGTCCATCTCATGACGCATTGGTTCGCGAAAGAACAGCCAAACGCGACCAAGCGTGCATCGTTCGAGTTTTTGTTCAACCGGCTTCAGCCATTTTACTCAAAGCATGGTGCTTTACGTTCTCGCTTTACTCTTGGCGTGCGCCTCATGGCTTGGCTGGAACACGGTCCACTAAACCGGTCGGCGTTTTATCTCCTTTTGCTCGCGCTCGCGATTCACACCTTCGGGCTCGTTTCGCGGATGTATCTTCAGGAACGCCCGCCAGTGACGAATCTTTATTCCTCCGCGATTTTTATCGGCTGGGGCGCAGTCATTGTGGCGCTGATTCTCGAAAGAATTTTCACGACGGGATCGGCGCCGCCTGCGCGGGCGCGATTGGTTTTATTACGCTGATCATCGCGCATCACCTCGCAGGCAGCGGCGACACACTGGAGATGTTGCAGGCTGTGCTCGATACCAATATCTGGCTCGCCACGCATGTGGTCGCGATCACTACCGGGTATGCGGCAATGTTCCTGGCCGGAATGCTCGCCATCATCTACATCATTCGTGGCGTATTCACGCGTTCGCTGAAAAAGCAACCGCCGATTCGCTCGCGCGCATGACTTACGGCGTAGTTTGTTTCGCGACGCTTTTCAGTTTCGTCGGCACCGTGCTCGGCGGAATCTGGGCCGATCAATCATGGGGACGTTTCTGGGGCTGGGACCCGAAAGAAAATGGCGCCGTGCTCATCGTGCTGTGGTGCGCGATCATTTTGCACGCGCGCTGGGGCGGATTCATCCGGCAACGCGGCCTGATGATCATGGCGCTCTTCGGCAACATCGTGACCAGTTTCTCCTGGTTTGGTGTGAACATGCTCGGAGTGGGTCTGCATTCCTACGGTTTCATGCAAAAAGCGTTTCCATGGCTAGTCGGATTCATTGTCAGTCAACTTGCTTTCATGGCCGTCGCTGCGATGCCACTTGAAGCGCTGGCGAAGTTTCGCCGTTGCGGACGAGCTTCCTCGACTCGCCGGGCCAGGCGGCGCAGAGTTTCGTCCCTGCGGCATTTCGGTCACGGTCTCAAACCGCCGGCGCAGTAATCACTTCCGCGCTTCGTACGGCCGTGCAATAAATGCACAGTGTTTGCCAAGCGCTGCGTAGGCATTGTCGCGTGCCCGGTGCGAGATCGATTCGAACAAATGGAAAACGCCGACCGCTACTGGCCAGCCAAACACAACTGGCGCTACATCCAACGCGAGACGCCGCCGAAACGCGCGCCGGGCGAACGGATCTGCGATTTCGACGAAATTTACGGCCTCTTTGATGAGGCCACAGTTCGCGCTCAGGCCAGTCGCTGCATCAATTGCCCCGATCCGCCCTGCGTAAAAAATGGCTGCCCGCTGGCCAATCGAATTCCGGAATGGCTTGCGCTCACCGCTGATGGACGTTTTCTCGAAGCCGCTGCTTTATCGCGTTCGACCAGCAACATGCCCGAGATTTGCAGCCGGGTTTGTCCGCAAGATCGACTCTGCGAAGGCGCCTGCATTCTGAATGCGCGGTCCGATCCGGTCTCCATCGGCGCCGTGGAAAAATTCATCAACGAATACGCATTTGCGCACGAGCTGATTAATGGCGCTGTGGCTCCATCGAATGGGAAAAACGTCGCGGTAGTTGGCAGCGGTCCCGGCGGAATGACCTGCGCTGACGAGCTGGCGAAACTTGGTTATGCAGTCACGATTTTCGAAGCCCAAAGTCGTCCCGGTGGTTTGCTCGTGAACGGCATCCCGTCGTTCAAACTCGAAAAGGAGATTGTGGAACGTCGGTTCGATCTGCTGCGCCGTCGCGGAGTCACGATTCGATGCGGCGTGACTGTCGGGCGCGACATTTCGTTGTCGATCTTACGCCAGCAGTTCGATGCCGTTTACCTTGCGATCGGCGCGCAAAAGCCAAAAGAACTCGGGATTCCCGGCGCCGATTTGCATGGCGTATTTCATGCGCTGCCATTTTTGATTCAGAAAGAATGTCGATCCAGAGGAAGGATCGACAATCGATGTGCGCGGCAAACGCGTTGCCGTCCTGGGCGGCGGCGACACGGCCATGGATTGTCTGCGCACTGCGCTCCGCAGCGGCGCGCGTGAAGCGATCTGCCTTTACCGTCGCGACCTGGAAAACATGCCCGGCAGCCGGCGCGAATATCTCAACGCGACGGAAGAAGGCGCGCGTTTCATGTTTCTGACGAATCCAATCGCGCTATCGGGAAATGAGAGCGCCGAGGTTGTCGAAGCACGCTGCATCCGAATGGAATTAGGCGAGCCGGATGCAAAGGGCCGCCGCAAACCGCAGCCGATTCCGGGATCCGAATTCAGTGTGCCAGTCGACATTGTCCTGATTGCTTACGGATTCGATCCGGTTCCGATTTTCGCCGCTGGCAACTCTGACAACATCGATATCAACAAATGGGGCGGCGTCGTTGTCGATGCAAACAAATGACGAGTGTCCCCGGCATTTTCGCAGGCGGCGATCTCGTCCGCGGCCCTGACCTTGTCGTGCGCGCTGTCCGCGACAGCCGCAAAGCGGCAGCCGGCATTCATAGGTATTTGTCATCACAAAGGCGACGTCGAACCCGATTGCCAGCCGCAAACAAATGCTTGCACCTGGGTGCCGTGACCAATGCATAAAAAAATTGGCCATGGATGAACAAGCCGAGCCGGCTCCGGCAACTTCGCGCCGCCATTTTCTCGATCTTATTTTGGGTGCGAGCTTGCTCGGATGGCTGGCCAGCATTGCGTATCCAATCATTCGTTATCTCAAACCATTGCCGCAGACCGGGCCCGACCGGGCCGACGCGATTGACGCGCGATGAAGCCTCCAAGCTTGAGCAGAACAAGTTTGTGATCGTCCCGGTGAGCGGACAGCGCGTGATCGTTTTGCAAGCGGGCGATCAATTGCGCGCGTTCAGCGCGAAGTGCACCCATGAAGGCTGCACTGTTACGTTTTTGCCGGCGCAATCCGTAATCTGGTGCCCGTGTCATGACGGCCGCTTCGATATTCAACGGGCGGGTCTTGTCCGGGCCGCCGCCGCGACCGTTGCCTCACTTATCTGCTCAACGCCAACCCGACGGTGGAATCGTCATTTCTGAAGAAAAGGCGTGAAGATCGCTTCACAAATAGTGCCAGCGGTCCTTTTGGAAACTTCGCCCCCTCACCCTGGCCCTCTCCCCTCGGAGGGGAGAGGCGACAGACTTCCGCACTCGATGACCGCGGCGTCTTTCGCTGCACGCTTCATCTCTCGACGTCGGGATTTCCTCGCGCCTCATAGGGGAGAAGATGAAAGTGAGGGTTTCCAACGCGCCGCGCTGTTTCTGGAATGAATCCTGGCAAAAATTTAACAGCGGAAAAAACTCAAGGCGTGCGCGGTTGGCTGGACCGGCGTTATCATCTGACGCCACTGTTCGAGTTCTTGCGCCACAAGGAAGTCCCCATCGGTTCGCATTGGATGGGGTGGTACTACCTGGGCGGGGTCACGATGTTCTTTTTCATCGTCCAGGTCGTTACCGGTGTGCTGCTGCTGATGTATTATCAACCGGGTGAAGCGACCGCGTACGAGAGCATTCGTTTTCTGACGACCAAGGTGCCGTTCGGTTGGCTGATCCGGTCGATCCACAGTTGGAGCGCACATCTGATGATCATCTCCCTGACGCTCCACATGTTCAGCACGATGATGTTGAAAGCGTATCGGCCGCCGCGCGAAATGACGTGGGTTTCCGGATACCTGTTGTTTCTACTCACGCTTGGCTTCGGTTTCTCCGGCTATCTGCTTCCGTGGAACAAGCTGGCCTATTTCGCGACCACGGTGGGCACAAGCATCGTGAAGTCGGTCCCGTTGTTAGGCAACTGGCTGTTGCAGGTGTTGCGCGGCGGGCAGGATGTCACCATTAACACGCTCTACCGATTTTTCGCAGCGCACGTGGTAATTTTGCCCCTCGCGTTCGTCGGCTTGATCGGGCTGCATTTGCTTTTGATTCAGCGCCAGGGAATGGCAACGCCAGTGGGAGCCAGGACCGCGCCGCGCGGCATGAAATTTTTTCCCAGCTTTGCGATGCGCGACGCTCTGTTGTGGCTGGCATGCTTGATGGCGTTGGCGGCACTGGCGGTTTTTCTTCCGTACGGCCCGGGCATTCCGGGAATGGATTGGGAACTGGGCGAAAAAGCAGATCCTTTTGCGCCAGCGTATCCCGGCATCAAACCGGAATGGTATTTTCTGTGGGAGTATCAGCTGCTCAAAGAATTTCCGCCGCACCTCTTTGGTCTGGAAGGTCCGCAAGTTTGTTTGTTGTTGATTGCGCTTTTGTTCGGCATTTGGGCCATCATTCCGTGGCTCGACCGACGCGCTTATCACGATAAACCGTCACCGGCTTTCAGCGATTTCGGTTGGGCGGCGATTCTTTTTCTGACTTACCTGACGCTCATGGGCTGGGACATCGGAGCGCGCGGAATAAGCAATGAACTGGCTGCGTTGCGTAATGTCGCACGCGTCTGCGCGTGGTGGACTTTGGCCGCGGGCGCGGTGGTCATTGTTGTTCGATATTTGCGATTCGAACATCGCTGGTTCGTCCTCACCGGGGCGGCTCTGTTGCAGGTAGCGCTGCACGGATTGGGCGGTGTTTCTTATCTGCTTTCCGGCCTGATCTCGGTCGCGGTGGCGGCAACCGCAATCGTAATTTCATACGCGACCCGCTCGCGAGCGCATTCCAGTTCAGCAAGATGAGAACGGCCGCGATTGCTCTTGTTGTGTTTTTGGCTTCCGCTGCCGCTTTTGCGGCAGACCAAAGTTCGGCCGGAGCAGGTCCGAAACTGTCCGCGATGCTCGAGGCCAAAGACGCGAAGGGCAAACCGATCATTAGCCCGGAAGAACAAGCCTACTTCGTTGGCCTCAATGATAATCTCCGCGCCCTCCTCAACGATCTTATTCAAAAGGAGGTGATCACGCGTCCAGAGCACTTAGCAACGCTACTCGGGCTGCAATTGCGTTCGCAAAAGATGGAACTGCTCTTGCAGAACAGATGCATTCTGTGTCACACCGACTCCGAATCTCAATCGGCAGAGAATCTTTTTTTTGTTCCAAGCGGTTCACGCCAACCGGCGGGGCATATGAACCTGAAGGAAGTTGTCGAGGATACCCATTTTCGCCGCGGCCTCTTGTGTGCCGGTTGTCACGGCGGCGACCCCACCGCCGATTTCGGTCATGATTTCGTAAAGGAATGGCCAGAGAAAGATCGCGAAAAAAATCGGGCCTGGGTGGCGCAATTTTGCGCACGCTGCCATTCCGACCCAGCAAGAATGCACGAGTTCAATCCCTCGTTGCCGACCGATCAATTGGCGAAGTTCAAGGATAGCCCGCACGGCCGGACACTGCTCGAGAAACATGACGACCGCGCGCCGTCGTGCGTGAGTTGCCATGGCGTTCACGGCATTCGGCCGGCGAAAGATCCGCAGTCGAAGGTATACGCGCAACGCGTGCCGGAGACGTGCGGCGCGTGCCATGCCGATCCGAAAATCATGGCCGGGTTCACGCTCCCGGACGGCTCACCGCTCCCGACGAATCAGCTTGCGGAATATCGCGACAGTGTACACGGACGCGCGCTGCTCGTGCGCGGCGATCTTGGTGCGCCCGCGTGCAACACGTGCCACGGCAACCATGCTGCGACGCCTCCCGGCGTCACGCAGGTGAGTCGAAGTTGCAGTCTTTGTCACTCGGCCAATTCGAGTTTGTTCGACGGCAGCAAACACAAGCTGGCATTCGATCAACACAACTGGCCCGAATGCGGCAAGTGCCATGGGAATCATAACATTGCGAAAACGCATGATTCCATGCTGGCGACCGGACCCGGTCAGTTATGCGGCGATTGCCATCGCCAATACGCCAAGGAAGATCCCCAATGCATCAAGACTGCGGACTATTTTCACGACACGATCACTCAGTTGGACCAGGCGCGGACCAGATTCATTGCAGTTTCGGAAAAGGTCGCAGCCCGGGGGCTCGATGTGGATCCGATCAATAACCAGCTAACGGACCTCGGCGACGCGTTGAAAAAGTCGCGGACGTATGTGCATTCGTTCAGCCGCAATACTTTTCAGCAGGTCGCCGCGCCGGGGGAAGAAGCCGTTAAGCATGCCGATGTGCTCGTTAGTCAAGCCGACGAAGAGTACAAATACCGTCAGATTGGTCTGGCTGTGAGCATCGCGCTGATCGGAGTCTTAATGGGCGCAATTTATTTAAAACTTCGTCAGATGGAAAAATGATCCCCGCATTTAGCACAGTCATTTTTGGCGGTGTTACCCGATTTTTCACTTCTGTTGGGTCCGCGCATTTGGCACGATTTTGAAGGGCAATTCTGAACCGATGGAGCCAGGCGAAACCGAAAACACCAAACGATTCTTTCCCATCGGCGCAATTTTCTTCTTTGCGCTTCTGATTCTGTTTTATGCCGCGCTTTGGCTGGCAATTTACTGGCTCATGATCGCGCGAACATGAACAAGCTGAGCGCGACGCAACTGGAAAAGCGGATCATTTGGATCTCCATGGCGTTTGTCTTTGTGCTGTTGGCACTCGCGGCGCTGGCGATCAATCTTTTTCACGTTGGTCTGCCCACGTGCCTCACCGATATCAAACCCTTTCAGAAAGGCGAATTGATCGCTCGTTCGCCGACGCATTACGAACTGCATTACGTCGCGCGCATGTGGAAGTTCGAGCCGGAAGACGTGACGATTCCGGCAGGATCGACGGTAGACATTTATCTGAGCGCTGCTGACGTGACACACGGCCTGATTTTGCTGGGCACAAATCTAAACCTTATGGCGGTACCGGGCGTGGTGAATTATGCGCGAGTCAAATTCGATAAGCCGCGCGTTTACCAACTGCTGTGCCACGAATTTTGCGGCACCGGTCATGACCAAATGGCCGCCAAACTGCACGTCGTGGACGCGGCGACCTTTGCTGCGAAGCCAAGCCCGCCGCCTGCCGCTGAACCGACGCACCCTGGTTACAAGCTCCTCGATGCAAATCTGTGTACCACATGCCATTCGCTTGATGGCCAGCAAGGAATCGGGCCGACGTTCAAAGGCTTATACGGTCAAACCCAAAAGCTGAAAGACGCATCCACTGTCACGGTCAATGACGCGTTTATTCGTGAAAAAATTCTTCATCCCGAGGCAAAGATCATCGCCGGAACATTTGAGCAGGAAATGCCGAAAACGGATCTCAGCGACCACGAAGTCGAAGAAATCATAGAATATCTACAAACGCTGAAATAAGAGCTGATGGAACTGAGCGAGCCTAAAATCGACATCGAACCGGGACTCCGAAAAATGATCCTAATCGAGATCATTCTCCCGATGGTGCTGTTGATCCTGGGAATTTATCACGGCTTGATGCAGGTGCTGTATCGCGCGGGAATGATTCACCGGTCCCAATTCCTGGGACTCGATTATTTCCAGGGCCTCACATTGCACGGAGTCATAAATGCGATCGTGTTCACGACTTTCTTCGCGGTCGCGTTTGGCTACGCGATCATCCGTTATTACTTCCGGCGCCCCCTCAACATGAAGATCGCGTGGCTTTCGTTCGCACTGATGATCATTGGAACGCTGCTCGCGGCGGCAGCCATTCTCTCGGGAAAAGCGACGGTTCTTTACACATTCTATCCGCCATTGCGAGCTCACCCGGCTTTTTACATCGGCGTAGTCCTGCTCGTCGTTGGCTCGTGGATTGCGTTCTTCAATTGGCTGCCACCTTACTTTGCCTGGAAACGAGAACACCCGGGCAAGAAAGTTCCGCTCGCTGTGGTCGGCATTTTCGCAACGTTCATTATCTGGTTGATCGCCACAATACCAGCGGCAATCGAACTCATTTTCCTGCTCATTCCGTGGTCGATGGGCTGGGTCGCGACCGTGAACGTGCCACTGGCGCGGATGCTTTTCTGGTTCTTCGGGCATCCGCTTGTCTATTTCTGGCTGGTGCCGGCTTACGTCATGTACTACACGATGTTGCCCAAGCTGGCCGGCGGAAAGCTGTTTTCCGATTTCGCAGGCCGTTTAACCTTCCTTTGGCTCGTGCTATACTCCGCGCCGGTCGGAATTCATCATCAATTTACCGAACCGGGAATCAGCAGTACGTGGAAATTCGTGCACGCATTTTTCACCATGCTGGTGGCGGTTCCGAGTTTCGTCACGGCCTTCACGATTGGCGCGTCGCTTGAATACGGTGCTCGCGAGCGCGGTGGTCGCGGTTTGCTGGGATGGTGGGCCAAACTTCCGTACCTCGACAAAGACCGCTGGTTGTTTTCGTACCTGTTTGCCGGCCTGGTCATTTTCATTTTTGGCGGAGTGACCGGCGTCATCAACGCGTCCTACAATCTCGATACTGTTGTGCATAACACCTCCTGGTTGCCCGCGCACTTCCATCAAACCGTCGCTGGTCCGGTGTTTCTTGCTTATATCGGGATGAGTCTGTTTCTGGTCGCAACGCTTTTAGGCAAAGAGATCAGACTGCCGACTTGGAACGTCTGGGTGCCCTATATCTGGACAATCGGCATTATGATTTTTTCCACTGGCCTGTTCATTGGCGGCGCCAGCGGCGAACCGCGCAGGACCAATATGGGACTCACTTACACAAATCCCAATTCATCGCTTTATCATTCCGATTGGGCAGCAGCCCGCGTGCTCGGTAGTATTGGCGGAACCATCATGGCGATCGCGGCCGTGATGTTTTTCATCGTTTTCTTTGCCACGCTTTTCGGCAAACGAGTTAGGCAAGGCGACTTGGAGTTGATCGTGTCTGAGCCTTATCACGACGAGAGCGTGCCGGCCGTGCAAACATTCACGCCATGGCTGGCCGGCGCTGCGCTTTTGCTCGTGATCGCCTACGCCGCGCCAATCACGCAAACGATTCGTAGCAATTTCCCAGGCGCGCCGGGCTACTCCCCGGATAATCCCCGGCCGATCACCAGCGCACGAAATCCGTGACTTCGTTGGAATGAGACTCTTCCTGTCTGTCGTTTTCGTCGCCTTTTTCTATGCGACGTCCTTTGGGACAGCTGTCGAAGACGTTTCGCCGCAGCATGGAAAATCTGTCGCACGCATCCCTTGGACCGATGAGACCGGCCGGGTCCGTCAATTGTCGGAATTCGCCGGTTTCCCCGTAATCCTTCTGCCGATTTATACTCGCTGCCCGGGCGCATGCCTGGCGAACGTTGAGCGACTGAAGAACGCGCTGAGTGATTCTTCCTCTGATCTCCGACAATTTCGTGTGTTGTTGTTCTCGTTCGATAGTAGCGATACGCCGGCGAAGTTGGCGGCCTATCGCACGCACGAGAGCATCCCGTTAGCCTGGTTTGTCGGGACCTCAAGCCAGCCAAACATCGACGCGCTTCTCGAATCGATCGGGTTTCAATATGGCCGGGCGGGAAGGGAATTTGCGCACCCGAATCTTCTGCTTGTCCTCGATTCGAAACTGCGCATCGCAAAATGGATTTACGGAACGGATTACACGGGTGGCGACGTCGATCGTGCATTGAAAGTCGCAGCAGGCGAGAGCGATTGGATCGGCCAGCATTCCGAGTGGCTGTATACGTTGTTGCTCCTTGCAAGCTCAGTGCTCTGCGTCGCGCTCGTCTATTACCTGGCGCAACTTACTGTTCTGCGACGGAGAATGCGCAAGGCGCAAGTTCCGTGTGGCCACGCAGGCCATTAACGTTGATGACAACTAAAGCTCAACCGTCCATGAATGCCTCCCTTCGCGCCGCCGTGATCGCTGAATGGCGCGGTTTGCCCGACAGAAAAATGCGACCCCACCGCTGGCAATCCCCGGCCGAGCTGATGCCGAAACTGATGCAACGGCTCGGGCTACGCGAGCGCCTGCGCGAAACCGAAGTAATCGATGCCTGGTCGAAAATCGTCGGCGACTTTATCGCCGCGCACTCCGCCCCCGTCGCATTGCGCGAGGGCATTCTATATGTCCGTGTGCTCCAACCGGCGTTGCACTACGAGCTCGAACAAATCTCCAAGCTCCAAATCCTGCGCAAACTAAAACAACGCTTCGGCGGCAAAACCATCCGCGACGTCCGTTTCAGAGTGGGCTGAAAGTTTTGCGTATGCTCTCGGGCACAAGCTCTTTTTCCTGAATTACAAATTAGAGGCCCTTGGACAACTGAGCTCTGCCGAGGCGTATTTCATGCTGCGAGCGTGATTCGTCGCGCACCGCAGTTTTTCATTTGTCGGCAGCGAATTCTTTACTCTTCGGTCAAAATGTTGCGAATCCTCCGCAGATCATCCTTGATAGGATTTGCGAAAATGCGCCGGCACCGATTGCCGAAAAGTAAAGAGTTCTCGCTGGACAGCCCCCAGGCACCCCCCTTACGCGGTGATGCCCGCACCTTAAGAAGGTGTTCGTGCTAGAAGCTAGGAAACGTCGGAAGGTGCTGCCCGAGACCTCGCGAAACATGGTTTAACAGCGACTTTGTCCGCACGCCGGACATAAACTGAGAATTGTCGAAGGTTTATCCATGTCTGCCGAAATTGATAATCCCCCAGATAAGCCAGAGATCGCCTACATCTTATTTATCGACACGGTAGGATACTCCAAATTGGCGATTGGTGAACAGCACGCGGTGCAAGGCTCGCTGACGCGGATAGTGCGGGAGACGGGTTGTTTTCGGGAGGCGAAAGAAGCGGGGAAACTTGTTCGTCTGCCAACTGGTGATGGCATGGCGCTTGTTTTCGCCGATGATATCGAAGCACCCCTCAATTGTGCAATTGAAATCGCCACGGCTTTGCGACGCGGCTCGTTAGTGTACTACCGCTACGGAGCCTACGCGAATGGACGACTGGCAAGGGAAGTGTTTTTGAGGCGCTTGAGCTTTTACTTCCCAAGCGCGTTTGGTCGTCATCAAGCAAGGCAAACGACACGGTGATACCGATTGGAATGGTAAAGATGGATACGCACGCCTTAGGCGCGAAGGTGGAATATTGCGATTGCTGCAGGGAGCAGGAATTCCAGTACCGAAAGTATTTCGAGAGTTTAATTACAGCGGCGATCGGTACTTGATTCTCGAGAAAATCTGCGGGCGACCCTTGCTGCTGCCCACGCGGCAACAACCGGCGAAACCATCGTGGCGACGCGCTTTGGGAATTCTCGACAAAGTCGGGACCGAGCTTTCAAAACTGCATGCCGCCGGCTGGGTCTGGCGCGATTGCAAACCGGAACATATTTTTGTTTCGGCCAAAAAGATTTGTCTGATTGATTTCGAAGGAGCTTGTCGTGCTTCCGACACGCGAGTGCCGTGGGGATCGTTTCCTTATATTCCCCCCTGTTATAGGAAAGAATTTGCAACGCGGCAGACAGGAACCCTGGAAGATGATTACGCGCTGGGAGTGATCGCATTCCAATTTCTTAGTGGCCAACTTCCCAGCGAAAGCGCCAAATTGCGCCGGGTGGTTTACAAGCGGACTTGCTGTCCAGCCAAGCTACGGGGTCGAATCGAGAAGCTTCTTGGATATTAGTCTGGGGATCTTGGCAAAGCTGGATGGACTTCGGCCCAGGTTTCAGCAATTGGTCCCGAAGGGCAATAAATCTGAAAACCGACTCTTTACTTTTCGGCGAGCGAGGGCATTCCCAATTTTGTCATTGCCGCAAGGAGAGCGTTCTTCAACTCCTGACATTATAGTCGAAATGTAAAGGGTTGACGACGTTCCTAGGGGTTAGCAAGCCGCCGTTTCGAAATCCCACGACTGCAAACGCCTTGCAATACGTTTTCTTGGTGACTTCGAGTTGAAAGGCTTTGAGGAAAATTGCGCGTTCTTCGCGCTTTAGCTCGGTTTGGAGGTCAGACCAACCGCGTCACGTGCTAGCGCCGGATTGTTTGTGGCGATCTTTGAAGGTGAGTTCGGCGATGCCTGATTTGTCGAGCTCGCCCAGGCCTCCGGTGGTCATGCGGTCGTATTGTTCCTTGGTGGCGCTGGCGAGCGGTAAATCGAGACCGAGGCTCCGCGCTAACTCGAGAGCAATTCCGCTGTCTTTGGCGGCGTGCGCGGCGGAAAAAAAGCAGCTATGTTCGCGGTTCTGCATGTCTTCGCCGTCGGTTCCGAGCACACGCGAGTTGGCGCCGGTCTGCGAGAAAACTTCACGAAGCATCGTTAGGTCGAGGCCCAGCGCTGCGCCGAGTCCAAGACCTTCAGCCAGGCCAGCGGTGTTGATGTTCATCACCATGTTAACCAGCGCTTTCACTTTCGCAGCTTCACCGGCTTTGCCGACGAAGCGAATCTGAGCCGCAAGTTCTTTCAAGATCGGTTCCATTTTTCGGAACGCTCTTTCGCTTCCACCACACATCAAGTAAAGCTTACCTTCGCGCGCCTGCGTAATGCTCGAGGCCATGCATGCTTCCAGCGATTGCGCCCCGGCTTTCTCAGCCAGCATTTCGATCTCGACGTGCACCTGCGGCGAGATCGTCGCGCAGTTGACGAACAATTTGCCGTGAGCGTTGACCAGCAGATTGTCACCGGGGCCGGCGAAAATTTGCCGCATCGCGTTGTCGTCGGTGACGACCGTGAAGATCACATCGGATTCTGCTGTCACTTCCGATAAGTCCTGCGCAGCGGCGCATCCAAGCTCCGATGCGAGTGCGGTGGCGGCAGCCCGGTTCGTATCGTAAACCGCCGTGACGTGAAAACCACGGTCCTTCAATCTGCGCGCCATGTTCGCGCCCATCCGACCGACTCCAACGAAGCCAATATTCATGAAACCATGTAAGATGTTTGAGGTTTGATGTTTGACGTTTCAGTGCGACTCGACGTGCGTCGCCCTGTGGTGAAAATCGCGGTCAGTTCGTTAGCTTCTCTCAATAAGTCAGAAAGTTTTGCTTCGGAGAGCAACTTTCCGTCACGCAAAAGTTCCAGCCAATACACGGTCTCATCAGCTTCTTCCGCCACAAGGCCAAGTTTAGATGCAAATTCAGCACGTGATCGGGATCGACAAGCTGCACGATAGTTCGCCCCGACAGAGGTGCCGCTGCGAACAAGCTGATTTCCGATGGCGAGCCCAGACGTGGTCCGAGGTAGATGGTCGACGAGTTTGAGAATCCGCAATGCGAACGCTTTTGTGCGCCTGAGTAGCTCCGCCTTGCTCACGGCCAAGCCTACATCAAACCTCAAACATCAAACATTAAACTTTGCCTGCAAAAAACGGATTGTGCACTTTCTCTTCGCCCACCGTGGTCATCGGGCCATGTCCGGGGCAGATGATCGTTTCGTTTGGTAACGTCAGGATTTTCTCGAGATTGTTTCGTAACGCGTCGTGATACGAAACGTTCCCGCCGCCCATTGATCCGGCAAAAAGCGAATCGCCGACAATTGCGATGGGACGCACAAGCCCGCTTATCACGTACGTCATGCCGCCCGGCGAATGGCCCCAGGTGAGTCGTGTATCGATTTGCAGATTTCCAAGCCGGAATTTCTTTCCCTCGTCGATCGGCTCCGCACCCGGAACCGCTTCGCGCGCAGGGGTAAACACATTTGCGCCGGTTTCTTCACGGAGAGACGGCAGGTCTGCGACGTGATCTGGATGCGCATGCGTAAGAAGAATCAGTTGCACATCCAGTTTGTGGTGCTTCGCGAAACGGACCATATCCTTGGAGTCACCGCCGGTGTCGAACGCCGCCGCGGCATGGGTAGCAGGGTCCCACACTAGATAGGCATTGACTGCCATGCCGTCATAATCGCTGTTGAATTGCGCCAAGCCGTCAGCGTCGATCTTTTCTGGACGCCATTCGCTTTTTGCAACTACGCACAGCGTCCGCCCGTCCAGGCCCAGCATTGGTGCAACGCTCACTAGCGCCGGTTCGTCGACATCGCCCTCACGCAACTTGCGAATTGTTTGCGAACTGAGACCTGCTTTTTCGGCCAGTTCGGAATCGGAAATGCCGAGGCCGCGTTGCGCCTTTCCGACAATGTCAGCGGCGTTATCTTCGAGTGGAATCATACGCTAAGCGTTTATCAGTTGCGTCTCCCGCGCAACGCGCAAGCTGCTAATTCGATCGAAGATCATTTTTCCAAAAGCTCCCGCAACCCCGGCAACGGTGAATGCTCTCCCGATTTCCTTTTCCATCGACGTCATTGCGACATTATTAATGCCGCAGGGAACAATGTGATCAAAAGGTGAGAGATCGCCGCACACGCTCAACGCGAATCCGTGCATGGTGATCCAATGGCGCACACCGACCCCGATCGAAGCGATCTTGCGATTTTCTACCCAGACGCCGGTGAGCGATTCGCGCCGGTTCGCGGCGATATCGTATTCCGTGAGAGCGTCGATGAGCAGTTGTTCGAGCCAGCGCAAATACTTGTGCAAATCCTGGCCGCATCGGCGCAGATCGATAATGGGATAACCGATCAATTGGCCCGGCCCATGATATGTCGCCTGCCCGCCGCGATTAATCGAATAGAGCGGATGCGGCAAGTGCATGGCGCCTAACAAGCTGGATCGATCAGGAGTGCGACCGATTGTATAAACCGGTTCGTGTTCGAGAAGCAGGACTTGATCTTCCAACAAACGGTCGTTGCGCTTTTTCGCTACGAGGTCGTCCTGCAATGCGAGCGCATCTGCAAACTGCATTCGCCCAAGCCAGCGCACGCTGAGCGAATCCGTAGCTGTCGACGCGTGCACCAACCAACTTATGATCGACAAACTCGTGTTCAAGACGCAATCATGTCGCCAGCCAATTATGGCGCATCATGAACCGGCACACGCAATTCGAGTGACATTGACGGAAACGTATTTTGCATCCGGCAGAGGAAATTTCCGCACTTCGATCGTCACCTTCTGAATCGGAAACCTTTTCAGTAAATGGCATTGCGAGTCGATCCGCCAGCGTCTCGATCAAATTCAGCGACTGATCGCGAACAAAATTCTTCGTTTCCTCGGCCACGGCTGAATAGTTCACGGTCTGTTCGATGTTATCGATCAGATTGTCTGCCTTTTGATACGGCCACAATGAAATGCTTACCGTCAACTTCTGTGGATTCGCGCGTTCTTCCTCCGGAACTCCGATGCGCGTTAAAACTTCAAGTTGTTCGATATGAATTTGGTCGGGGACCTGATATAATTTGTTAGGCATCAAGTAACATTATCGCGGTGCTGCGTCGAGCAACACACGTTTAAACCAGACTCCCCAGAACTATTTCGGTGCGAGCGAAGCGACGATTTTCTCAAATCGTGGGTCTCCTCGCAGCGGATCCCAGTACGGGTGCAAACGCAATTCACCGTAGCTTAAATAACCGGGAATCTTCGCCGCGATGCTTAACTCATCAAAGGCAGGATCCTTCTCGCCGGTCCACGCATAAATGAGCGCCAAATTTTTCAGCAACATTGCGCCCATGATGGAATCTTTTGTTACCGGTAAAAGCTCGATCGCGCGGCGGCCTTCGCGAATTGCGTCCTCTTTCTGGCCGAGGGCCGCGTCAGCCATTCCCAGCACGCAGAGCCCCTCGGGATAATCAGGCTGGTCCGCAACCAGTTTGGCGGCTTCGGTTCGGGCGCTCGTAAAGGCGGCGTGCGCAGCCGCGTTATCACCGCGCAGCCGAGCGACAACGCCTTCGCACCAAGCCCGCGGAAATGGAATCCGGTCCTCGTAACATCCGGCGACCGGCAGAGCAGCCAGGGCGCGACTCGCGCCATCGCCATCGCGCTCGCATAAAGAACCTTCAAGCCAAAGTTGCGCCATGTTTTTGCCCTCGCGCGGATCTCCAGCCACGATCGTTTCCACTGTGGAGCGCAGAGGGCGCGGATCAGCGTGCCAGTAGAGCTCCATTGCCGCGCGAAACGCTCGGGTGGCTGAGTCTTTGGGGGCGACCGCGATTGCGCGATCCAGAATGCGCTCGGCATCCGCATACCGGCGCAGCCAGAGGTAACTATTAGCGAGTTGCTGAAGCACGTCGGCGTTTCTTGGATCCAGCTCGACAGCGCGTTCAAGATTGTTGGCCGATTCAGTCCAGCGCCCCTGCCGTCGATCGATATAACCGGCCAAAACAAAAACGATCGACTCGTTAGGCAAGCTTTTCTGTGCCAGGCTAAGTTCCCTGCGGGCGCGGTCGTAATCGAGATAGCACCAATACAAATGCCTGGCCAGCGCGAGATGCGCTTCGCCTGAATTCGGGCGAAGGCGGGTGAGTGATTCGATCGTCGCATCGGCCATGGCCAACCGCGCGGGAGTGTGATCAATGCCGCTGAAGTAGAATTGATCATGTGCCAGGGCGAGTTGGTAGTAGGCAAGCGCAAAGTTCGCATCGCGTTCGATTGCCTCGTTCAGCAGGCGCACGGCCTCCGACAGACTCTCCAGTTGAGGCGTGCTAAAGCCCGAGGCGGTGATGAGCGTTTTGGCATGAATGTACAAATCGTACGCTGCCAGATCAGCCGTCGGTTTTTGCCCGATTGCCGCTTTTTCAACCGGAGAGATTTCGGCTTGAAGCTGCGCGACGATTTTTCCAGCCACTTCACTTTCGATTGCGAACACGTCCGCAATATCGCCGTCGTAGCGTTCCCCCCAGATTTGGCTGTCGGTACGCGCATCGATCAACTGTGCGTTGATGCGCACCCGCCCCCCAGAGCGTTGGACGGTGCCTTCCAACACGTGTGCAACGCCGAGCGCCTTCGCGATCTCGCGCAGATTGCGGGCGGCTCTGCTCTTGTACTGCAATGTAGAAGTGCGACTGATGACTTTCAGATCAGCAACTTTTGACAGTCCCGTGAGGATTTCGTCCTGGACCCCGTCCGCGAAGTAAACGTTCTCCTTTTGACCGCTCAGATTTTCAAATGGAAGAACAGCGATACTTTTTTCGGGAATAGCAGCCGAAGCGCCGCCTGTTGCCCGGCCTGCGAATCGTATGACGTCCGATAGCGGGGCTCGATCGAAGATGAGGAGGGAACCGATCAGCAGAGCTATGGCTAATCCCAACACCGCTACAATAACGCTCATTTTTGGCCGACGCATCGCAGTAACCGGGGGGATGACGTCGGATGTTTTTTTCAGTCTTCGGTTCCGCAGTTTTTCGGGAACCTGTGGATTACCGAGACCATCCATGTACAGATTAAACAAGTGCAGACGCAGGCCATGTTTCACTTCGCACTCGCCCAAATCGTGCAGATAAGCCTTCCAGTGGCCAACTTCCGCCAAATCTTCCGCAATATGTGCCGACAACAGAATGTGTCCCGCGTCGCCGCAATCCAACACCCGCTGGGCGACATTGATTCCCGCCCCGGCGATATTGGTCTTCTCGTTAACGTCCAGAATGCGATTCACAGGACCGCTATGAATTCCCATGCGTAATTGGATCCGCGGGTGATCTTGCAAGGCTCTGCGGATTTCGAGCGCACACCGCGCCGGTTCTTCCGGGCTTGAGAAGAAAGCCAGCGCCATTCCATCGCCCGTTGGAACTCGAATGAGTTTGCCGTTTTGTGCCGCATTGCGGAAGCATTCCGTCGCCCGCACGATTTCGGTCAATTCTTGGACCAGTGCAACCTGCTCCTCCACAAGCAGTTTTGAATAGCCAACAAGGTCGAGTAACAGCAGGTGCGCGATCTCAAGCTGGAGATCAGGTCTCAGTTCTGCAGGCGTGTTTGCGGCATTCACGCGTTGGGTTAATGATAATGACAGCCTCGGTTGCAGGCAACGGCGGCCTTACAACGTTATGACACAACAACCTGAGGCTGTAACGTGATCTCTTCGCCCTTTGTGCGAAACAGCCCCGGCCCGAAGGCTGCCACGTTGAGGACAATCATCACCAGCGAGAAAAGGTACATTCCCATCGTGACCGCGATCGCGACGTGCATCGCACACACGCCAAAGAGCCAAACCTTTCGTGTTCTGGTGTTCCAGATAAAGAACGGATACCCGACTTCCAACAGGCAAATAAAAATTCCCGCCAGCGGAAACAGGGATTTCCATCTCACCAGGATCTCGGGATCGATCACGTTGAACGGCGGCCGGATCAGCGCGCGCCACACATTTGAGCCATCCCACCAGCCGCTACCAAGGCATTTGGTCAAGCCGCTAAAAAAATAGATGATGCACAGGTGAAGCTGAAGGACCCGCTGCCAGAATCCCAGGAAGTGTGGATCTTTCGGTTTCAAATCCCGAAGGCGGCAGTCGAGTGAGAAACGGTCCGGCAACGGCGACAACATCAAGTAGAACAGACCAATCGTCAGGAAGTTGTCCATCCCATAGGAGACGAAGCCTCCGCTTTTCGCAGCGCACAGGTGTAAGAACCAAGCCGCAATTGCAGAGAAGCGGCAGGCCGCTCCAACGAGCAGGGCGCAACCTGAAGCAAACAAACACAGCCACGCCAGAAATAATACGTTCTCTTCGCGCACGCCGAGTTGTGCCGCCAGAGCAACAAACCACCCGAGTCTCGGGACAAAATGGCTTTCCAGAGAAAGCAGTGCTTCCGCCACTTTGCGTGCAGCTCCCGAAAACAAATAGATCCAATCGTTTCGAAGCGAGAGGGAGTAAAGGGTTACCTCGAGGCCAAGGCCGATCCGTAGTACAGTCAGCCAACTATCCGTCTCGGCTGGAAACAAAAATACAAGCAATCGGGTTTTGGCGCGTTGCATTTGGATTACCGATTGTTCGTTTTGGCAGGCGCGTTCTCGAGACTGAAATCGTACGCGTACAGGAACTCATACGATTCTCGTTTTCCCTCCTTGAACTCGCGTGCGGTCGGTAACCTGATCGATCCCACTATCGCGCGAACACTCTCAGCGTCAGGATGCTCGCGCCAGACGGATTGCGCCAGCGTCTTCACCAAAATTTCCCGCAAAGCGTCGTAAGGGGTGCGCCCGATGTTATCCAACAAGCCAGCTACCCGCAATACGGCGGCTGCACTGCGAACCGACGGCAACTCGTATTCCACTCGGCCATCAGGATAGCGTAACTCAAAAACGAGCCTGTAACCGCCGGGCACATTTGGCCCAAAGTATCCGTAACCGGTTTCAATCCCAGCAAGCTGCACATAGCTGTTGAGCGCCTCGCGCAGCAGATTTGACGCCGACAACTGTTGGCCGAGGGCAATCGAAACAATCCGCTCCGCTTTCTTTGAAAATCCCTAAAGGCCAGAGGAAGAATCGTCGGTCCCTCGGCTACGGCTTGCAGTGTGCCGAGACAGGAAACCCAAACGATTAGCAGAAAGTGCAGGGTCAGCCACGCCGCGTAAACGTACTTCGAAAGACCCATCTAGTTTTCAGAAGCGATCTGGATAATGGCGCTGCTCATTTTTTGAGCGCGTTGAGAACCTTAACTATGTCACCCGGATTAGGAGATTGAACCCTGTGCGAAACATTTGGATCGTTAGCAATAGACTCTCCAGCCGCTATGTTTTCCGCGGCTTTGGATTTGGTGACCTTAATAGTCTTTATCTCCTCCGACGGGGGCAATATAATTCGACAATCGTTATTAAATTTGTAGGGATGGGGGTCCGCGCCGATCCTTGAGCAAAACAATGAGGTCGTAATGACCCACCATTCCGAAAAACTTGTGCCAATGCGTTGTCGAACTGACATTGGGACGTCCAATAAACGTATGGCGGTAGTCGTTTTTGTTCGTTGCTTAATTCAATGTCCACAAACGCAAAAGAATTTGTGCCGGTGACGATTGTGCCCTGGATGACGAAATGCATAATTGCAGCAACTGACGACCACAGCAATCACGATTACGCCGAATACAACAAACCGGAATCTTTCAGATAGGGTCTTCATAGCGACCGCTGGTTTGACTCCGTGGCGAGCAATTATCAAGCCTAAAGTTTCCCATCGCTGCTCCCGCGGGCTTGCCTTTACGCGACGCTGGGCCAAACCCACCAGCCGCCTTCGCGGCTTCGGCGTGCCAGGCAAGGCCGGTTGCTACAGCGATGGCGCTGCGCGACGTTGACTGCGCAGATGAAAACAGTCTGGCGCGTTTTTGCTTATTTGAAGCGGTACCCGTGGCTGGCTACGGGCACGCTTGCGTGCGCGATCATGGGCACGTTGATGGTGATCGTGTTTCCGAGCGTCACGAAATGGATTATCGATGACGTCGTGCGCGCCAACCGGCCGGATAAATTGCTACCGTTAATCCTTCTTGCGGCTGGAGCCTTCCTGGTTCAACACGTTTTCAATTCGCTGCGAATCATTCTTAACAACACGTTCGAGCAGAAGGTCATCTTTGATCTGCGCAGCGATTTGTATTCGCACATTCAACTGCTGCCGTTGCGCTGGTTTGATAATCGCGCTACGGGCGATCTGATGACGCGCGTCATCGAGGACGTCAACTCGGTCGAGCGGGTGTTGATCGATGGAATCGAGCAAGGCGTCGTGGCGGTCCTGCAAATCGTGATCGTGCTGACGGTCATGTTTTGTTGGAACGCGAAGCTCGCATTGCTTGTGCTTGTCCCGTTTCCACTGCTGATCGGGGGCGCGCTTGCGTACACGCTCACCGCGCATCGACGATATCGACTGCAGCGGCGAGCGGCATCGAATATCAATGCGCTGTTGCACGATAATCTTGCTGGAATCCGTCAGATCAAAAGTTTCGCGCGCGAACGTGAGGAACACGGCCGTTTCAATCGGGCGAGCGATCAATTGCGGCACGCTACCCTGGTGGTGATGCGAACATGGGCGATTTACTCGCCGGCGATGTCGATGTTTGAAGCGATCGGCGCGGTACTGGTGCTGGGATTTGGCAGTCATGCCGTTTTAACAGGTACGATGCAGATCGGCGATCTGGTCGCGTTTCTCCTGCTAACGGCCTTTCTGTACGATCCGATCAGTCGCCTGCATCAGCTGAATCAATTGGTACAGGCCGGCCGCGCCGCAGGCGAACGAGTGTTCGATATTCTCGACGAAGCGGAGGAGCCAGGGGTTGTAGCCGGGGGCGGTGACCCCGGCACCGCGATCACCGATCGCGGCTACCGCCCGCGCATCGTCGGTGACATTCGATACGAGGACGTGAGTTTTAGTTATGCCGAAGGGCTACCTGCGCTCAGGCACGTTTCGTTTGATGCGCCACCGGGCACGACGACTGCATTGGTCGGCGCCACTGGCGCGGGAAAATCGACGCTGGTGAATTTGCTGGTGCGCTTTTACGAGTTCGACTCCGGCAAAATATATGTCGATGGCAAACCAATTCGAGATTACGACCTGTGCACGCTCCGCGAAGCCATCGGTGTGGTGACGCAGGAAAGCTTTTTGTTCAATGGATCCATTCGTGAAAATCTTTTGATGGGGAAACCAACAGCTACCGAAGCGGAATTGTGGGGCGCGGTGGACGCGGCGAACGCGCGACGATTCATCGAGCGTCTGCCACGTAGCCTGGAGAGCATCGTGGGCGAGCGCGGCGTGAAACTGAGCGTCGGAGAAAAACAACGGCTTTCAATTGCACGGGCGCTGCTGAAGGACCCGCCTATTTTGATTCTTGATGAAGCCACTGCCAGTGTGGACACGGCAACGGAACGATTGATTCAGGAGGCGCTGGAACATCTGATGGCGAACCGCACATCGATTGTGATTGCGCACCGTCTTTCGACCATTGTGCGCGCCGACCAAATTCTAGTGCTCGATCACGGCCAGATCATCGAGCGGGGAACGCACGATGAATTGCTGTCGCTCGATCGAAAATACGCGCAGCTATGCCGGCAGAGCTTGCTGGAGTCGTCGACTCAACGGGAACCAGGGCCGCAGGCGGAGATCGTTACTTCCGAACTTGCGGAAACCGAAGAAGAGCGATTGCAGGTCTGAATACTCGTTCAAAAAGCGCGACCGTTTTGCGCTGAGACAGCGCACACTACACCAGCCGCGGCTCGCAACTAATTCGTTAGGCGGGTTAGCTTAGATCGCGCAACAAAAGGCGTGTGGTGCGATGTGCGCGGCAGTTGCTCAACGCGCGACTTGGTTAAACTGTATCGGCCCGAAGGTGGTTCCCTTCCCCATGCTTACGGAGAAACCGCCTTTGATTCACCGGAGCGTTCGCTTGTCAGTTATGGTGATGCCGAGCCGGCAGCAGCAGGCGACGGTGTTGGGATCGCGATCGTTTGGCCCGCCTGCAACTTGCGACCGTCTTCGATGTGGTTTGCTTGTTGTAACTCGTCCACGGTCACTTTGTACATCTTGGCGATTGATGTGAGCGTCTCCCCACGTGCTACAGTGTGAGTGTTTCCGGGAATGGCGGGGTGCGATGCAGATGCGGCTGGAGCAGCGGAGCTTGCTGGCGCTCCTTCCCCGATCATTACGCCAGGACGCATGTGTGAAATTTGCTGCTCCAGCTTGAGAATCTCCTGAGAAAGCGCGTCGATCTTGGCGTTTTGTTCGTCAATCTTTTTTGCCAGCGCTTCAAATTGCACCGCATCAACCGATTTTGTTTCACCGGGCGCCGGGCTCTGAGCAGAAGCGGCGCATAGCGCGCAAGAAATGATCGTCCAGAAAATGGCACCTGCCTTCATCGAAACAAAACTTTGCCACCACCAGATTTGTCTGACAAGCGGCTTTGCCGCGTTTAACTGCTAAATCGCTGAATCGTAAATCCGACGTCCGATGTAGAGATTTAACGATTCAACACTTCAGTCGCGCGAAGCGGGCAGCTTGCGTTTCCAACTTTTGCTCGTACGTTTTTTTATGCCTGAGCGCATTCAAAAGCCGGTGGAACCGGCTCCGTGGGGACCAAAACAAGGCGATGGCGGGGGCCCGCGCTCACCGGACATTTCGCGACCGGACACAAAGGATCTCCTAAAGAAAATGCGCAAGGTCGATCCCAACCAATCCAAGCGCTATCGGCAGCGCACGGGTCAGTAATGGACCGTTCACAGTTGGGATTTGACCAGAATTTGTCTGGGGCAGCAGGCGACTTTCCTTCGCTGTTGCGACGCAAAGGTTTCTTGGGTCCGGCTGCCGCCGGTGCAATGCCACAGACCGCTATACAACAACAAACCTGGCAACCGACCGAAGCGACCACGATTTTGGCGTTCAAGTTTTCCGGCGGCGTTCTGGTAGCGGGCGATCGTCGCGCCACTGCAGGTAACACTGTCGTGTACGATCGTGCGGACAAGGTTTTGGAGATCGACCGGCACTCGATTATGGCCATCGCCGGGGTGCCTGCGACCGCCTGGGAGATGGCTCGTGTGCTCGAGCATTCACTCCAATATTTCCGGAGAACGCAACTACAGGAAATGAGTGTCGATGGAAAAGTGCGCGCGCTCTCCAAACTGTTGCGCGACAATTTCGGGCTCGTAATGCAGGGAGTCGGCATAGTAGTGCCGATTTTCGCGACTTACGACGGAAACTCGAAGCCGGAGACGCGCCTCTATTTTTACGACGCGATGGGCGCACAATTTGAGGCGACCGATTACGCGGCGACGGGATCGGGCTCGCCGGCGGTGCGCGGCATTCTCTATTACGAAAACAATTGGGGCGCGGAGCCGCTGCACAAGCTGAAGGAAGAAGAAGCAATATCGTTGGCGTTGCGCGCGCTCGACACTGCTGCTGAATCGGATACTGCGACGGCGGGCGTGGATCGTAGCGGAAAAATTTATCCCGTGATCAAAATTGTTTCGCGGGAAGGCATCACGACTTTGCCGGAGAGCAAAATCGGCGCCGTGTTCAAGGGAATGGTTGCATGATCGAAGAGCCGTATCGTTGGGTCGAAGCGATTGCCAACCGGCGCGAGTACATCGAAGGGCAACTCGCTCCCGGTAGTCCTATCGCGGCGCTCGGATTTCGCGATGGCATTTTGTTTCTTACGCTCGGCCAGACGCGTCAGAAACTTTTCGAGATTTATGATCGGATCGCAATGGGGGCGATTGGGCACCCGGGCGACATCGAGCGCTTGCGAATGGCGGCGATCGAACTGGCCAGCACGGAGGGATTCACCCGGTCGGCGGCGGATGTTTCATTGCGGCGGCTTGCGCATTATTCGCTCAGCCCTGTCATGAAAAGCGCATTCGAACAGGTGTACGGTCCGCCGTATCTGGCGCGGATGATTTTTGCCGAGGTCGGCGCACGTCCGGAGGACGATTTGTTTTTGCGAGTCGAATACGACGGGGAAATCGCGAGCAACGGCGCAACCTATGCGCGAGCACGGCAGGATTTTGCCGTGCTCAGCGGTACGCGACAATCGGTCGAGCTGATGGAAGCATTTCTAAAAATCGAGCATAAATCGGATAGTAGCCTTGAGGCGGCGGTGAAATCCGCGCTCGACGCATGGAGCGTCGGACACATGTTGTTGCAAGTCAGTGACGCAAAAGAACTGCCCGAGCGCGAGGCCATTGAGCAACATTGCCGGGAACAACTCGCCATGGCCGCAATCGAGGCAGCAGTGCTGGAACGCGATGGCACCACGACAATTCGTTACCGTTCGCTATTAGATAAGGAATTGCACTCGTTCATTAGTGACTAAATTATGAAGACAGCTCTTCGCGCGGGGATCACAAATGAACCAAGCCCTCCGGAATGCACTCGCGGTCGCCGGCATATTGTTGATGACTGCCTCTTTGATCTGGATCGCGTTTTATCAACACGAGCGACCTGGCATCAAAGGACAATCGAAGGTAACTCCGGCAACGCCGCCCAAACCATTTACAACGGTTGTTCTTGATCCAGGTCACGGCGGTCGAGACTCCGGCGCAATGTGTGGCGGCGTCATGGAAAAGGATCTCACCCTGGACGTCGCCCGCCGCGTCGATCGCCTGCTGGGCTCAGAAAGCGTCGCCACGTTGATGACCCGAGTCGGGGACACCTATGTATCACTGGCGGACCGCGCAGCGCTCGGGAATCGGGTCAGAGATAGCATCTTTGTCAGCATTCATTTCAATGAAAACAACAAACCCGTCGCGACCGGCGTGGAAACGTACTACGCAGCGCATCAGATTACCTCAGGCTCTGTTCTCGCTTCCTGGCTGCCGTTTTTGACCCGGCCGCCGTCGGACTCGCCGAAGCCTGAAAGCCAAAGTCTTGCCGGTTTCATTCAGGAAATGCTGGTGACGCGGACCAGTTCCGTCGACCGCGGCACGCAAGCCAGACAGTTTTTTGTGATCGCGAACGTGACTTCTCCCGCGGTGTTGATTGAAGGCGGCTTTCTTACCAACAAGGACGATGTCGCGAAACTGGCGAGCGAAGATTATCGCGACCGACTTGCGGCAGCTGTCGCCGACGGAATTTTGCGATATCGCGAAGCGGCGAGTCATCAAAAATCAGTTTTGGCAGCTACAGTTCCGGGAGAGCGCTGAATAGGCAAATGAGCATCACCGTCGAATGACATCGGAATGAAAACTAAAGTCGCCGCGCTGATCTTCATTGGATCGCTCACATTGATGCGCGCGGATCAAGTGATCGAAAACGTGCAGCAGGCTTTGAAGGATCAGGGCTTCTACTACGGGGAAATCAGCGGCGAAACAAATGCGACTTTGATGGCAGCCATTCGCCGGTATCAGATTCGTAACGGGCTTCAGGTCACAGGTGAGCTTAACGACGAGACGCTGCAGTCGCTCGGAATTAAGTCTTCCGGCAGCGCCCGACAAACTATCAAATCCGGGTCGCCCACTCCTCCTGCGGCTTCTACGTTGGATGAATCACCCTCTGACGAAGCCGAAAACGCCACTCCCGCGCCTCCAGTTCGCAATTTTGGCAATTCCCCGCAAGACCAACAGATTTATCCATCAACTCCCGCCAGTCGGGCGACTTCACCGGGGGCGGTTTTTGCCGCTACTCCATTTGAGACCGCTCCTCCGGTGGTGCAACGCAATGTGGTCGTCTCCGCACAGATAGCGCTCGCGCGCTTTGGACTTTATCGGCAACAGATTGACGGAATCTACGGACCGGCAATGGAACTTTCGCTGCGCGCGTACCAAGCGCGAACGAGACTTCCGCTGACCGGCCGACTTGATCTGAAAACGCTTGCTGCGCTGCGATTGTTGCCGGGGCCGCGCCAACCGTTTTACGATCCTTACCGTCAGCGCATGCGTCCTCCGGTCGGCCCACCGGTGCGCGGTCAATGGCTTCCAGACTGATTTATGACGCACACAATCGTGCCCGCGAGATCCACGCGCCTATCGCAGTCAAGCGCTACGGCCTGTTCGTAATCCCGCGGACAGGATTGTCCGCATCAGAAGCCACCTGTTTTGGAGCGTCGAAATGCATCGACTGCAGTTCTGCGAAGACTGTGCCGACGAAAATCTGGGCCTCAATCCGAAGAATTAGCCGTTCGGCGTCGTCTGACACCCAGATTGTGGCGCGACGAAATTTCTTGTGCGGCTCCAATTCGAGATGCTTTCCAATGCGTTTTAGTTGCAGATCGAGCTTGATCGCATTGGAAGTGCCGGCACGCGCGGAGATTTTTTCACGCCCGGTTACAGTGACGGTGGCCAGGTAAGCATTTGTTGCCGGGTAAACCGCCAGGCGATAAACATTCCCTTGCTTGAGCGGCTGACTGCGCAAGTAAAGCGCCGCGGAGTGCAGATCGAAAAGGTTAGGAAAGACAAACTTCTTTGTCTTGGTCTGCGCGGTGCTGCCTTGACCTTCTGTTCGTGCCCGAGCCACGGCGCTGTTCGTGAAAGTCAGATCGGTAACGATTCGTTTTGATCGATAATTCTCTGTTTGTTGAGTTTCGATCGGGTTTAACGTCGCCGCGTCTGCCACCGCCCGATAGTTCACATCCAGTTTCCACAACGCCCGGACCCAACCGCTGGTTCCGCCTGTTCCCTCGAGCTGAAATCTGTCACTCGAGGGCTTGGTGAAGTGAACCTGACCCGTGCCCGCGGTCAATCCTGACCACCCGAAACGATAAGACGCGTGCAGCGGGCGCAACTCCGGGAAATTCCCAGCTGGCTCCTTGCTCAGCGTCCCCTGCCAATTTGCTGCCTCCAAAGCAGCGCAGGACGCGAGCAGGATCGCGCTCGCCCATATCGTTAGTCGAGACCTGGTCGGAACAAACATGCTTAAAAGGTTCGCGGCTGCGGGTGAGGATCGGCGTGCCAGCGCCTGATTTCATCCGTACACAAAAGTACACGCGAGTGTAGTCCGCGTGTACGTTTAAGAATTCCGAGGCGAACCTCAGGGTTTCACTACTCTTGCTGCCGGACTGACAGAAGCGCTTGCCCCGGTCTTTTTATTTGAAGCTGCGGAAGCGGTAGCGCGACCCGGTTTGTTCAATGTTTCGATGATCTCGTTTGTGAAATCAACGTTCTCCGGCGCATACAACACCACAGGGACGCCGTTGATGCTGATCCCAGATCTATCGAGAACAAAATCAAGATTCTTGGCTTTGACCTTTTCCATTACGACGTCGGTAATTTCCTTTACGATTCCCTCTCGCATTCGCATCAACTGCTCCTGCAACTGCCGTTCCCGGGTCTGGCGGAAATCACTGATCTCTCGTTCCATGCTTTTGATGTTGGCGATCTTGTCATCGCGCTCCTTAGCGATGCCTGTTTTCTTGTCGGCGCTCAATGCCGGAGACTCAAGTTGCTTGTTAAGGTTATTTATTTCGTCGAGCGCCTTCTTGTAAGATTCCGCGCGGTCATCGTATTCCTTCTTAGCGGCGTTCTTGGCCTCGTTGATCTTTCCCTCGGCTTCCTTGGTTTTGTTGTAGTCCTTGAACGCCCGTTGCATATCAACCGTTCCAATTTTGGATGTGCCCTGCGCGAACGCTGCCATCGGAAGAGCCAGCGTCAGCGCAGAGAGTATTGACAGAGATTTTTTCATAAAAACAGAGGATACCGTTGCCGGAATCTCGTTAGACTGCAACCACATATATTTGTTCAAAATTGATAACCTACGTTGAAGTTGAAATGGCCGCCGCCGTTATATCCGTCACGCATCACAGGATATCCGTAATCGAGGCGTAGCGGCCCGATCGGTAAATCGAGCCGGAGCCCAACGCCCACGTCGGAAGCCATGTGATTAAAGCCGAACGACCACGCCTCCGTATTCACAAAACCGGTGTCGTAAAAAATTGCGCCGCGCGCTTTTTCTATAATTGGGAAAGTCCATTCAATCGTGGCCCGCGCCATTGATTGGCCGCCGATAGGCTCCCCATTCTCCTGCGGGCCGACTTCGCGAAACGGAAAGCCGCGGAGGTTGTTCGAGCCACCGAGAAAAAGCCGTTCGAAAATCGGCACCACGCTCCCGCTCCCCCATTGGCTCACCGTCGCAATTTCGCCATTAAGCAGCAGGATAGTATCCTTCGGCAGGCGAAAATACTGAGACCCTTCGAGGTCGAATGCGTAAATCTGGGTGTCGCCTCCAAGAAAACCGCCGGCAATGCTAGGCGAAAAAGTAATCCGTTGTCCGCGGCGTGAGAGCAAAGGATTGTCGCGCGAATCAAACACCACGCTGCTAAATAGCTTGCTTTCGGTAAACGTGCCGCTTTGAGACAGAATAAACGAAGGCGCGGACAACGCCACGTTAAAAATATCGATATCCTGCAGGGAATATCCCAGGGTTCCGTACATGTAAGCGTTGATCGGCTTGCGGAGTTCCATCAGGAACCCGTAGTTCCGCTGGTCGTAATCGGCGCTCAAATAATTCGCCTCGTTGTAAAACACCTGGCCAGAGAGCGAAAGCCGCCGATCAAGAAAGTATGGCTCGGTCAACACGAGGATGAAGTCTTTTCGCTGCGTGCCGTACTGGATTCGCAACCGGAACTTTTGGCCGGCACCCGTGAACGAAGGCCAGTTGAACAGATCGAAATTGCCTTGTGTAAGTTCCGCAAAGCCCACCAACTTATCAACGGTGCTGAAACCGCCTCCGAAGCTGAGCGAACCGGTGCGTTTTTCCTGCACTAGAATTGTCAGATCTTTGCGCCCGGGTATATCTGTCTCTTCGGGATACGTCTCGACCTTTGCGAAGTAACCGAGGTTCTCCAAACGTTTCTTCGTCGTGTCTACACGAACAGTATTAAAAACGTCTCCCGGAGCGACGAGCACTTCACGCCGGATTACCTTGTCTTTGGTGCGCGTGTTGCCCTCAATATTGACCCGGTTGACAAAGGAGCGGGTACCCTCCTCGATAATGTAATGCACGTCGATCAGGGCTGGCCCGGCAGGAGTGCCTTCGGGTGTAATCACGAGATCGACGTAGCCGCCGCTGCCGTATGCATCGGCGACGGCCTTGGCGTCATCGCGAAGCTGTTTCGGCGAATAGACGCTGCCCTCTTTCATTTTTAACAGCGCGAGAATCTTGGCCTTGTTGGCCACATGATAGCCCTCGATGGTCAGATTGCGTACGTGATACTTTGGGCCTTCCGCGATCACGATAGTAATGATCATGGGGCCTTTGTGAGTGCGTTCCTTGCGCACCTCTTTTATTTCCACGTCGATAAAGCCGTGGTCCTGATAATACTCGCGGATTTTGTCGAGGTCCTGTTCCAATTGGACTTCATCCAGGCGGCCCGTTTTATCCATGAAATAAATGAGCGTTCTGCCACGAGTTTTCATTTGTTTGCGCAATACCCGTTCGCTGAGGTGCGTATTCCCCTCGAAGCGGATCTGGCTCACCGCTCCTTTGGCGCCTTCGTTTACTGTGAAAACGATGCGTGCCGTGCCACGTTTTTCGTCGATTGGATCAATCCGAAATTGAACGCTGACGTCGGTGAATCCTTTTCCCTGATAGGTGTCGACGATTTTCTGGCGCGCGTCTTCCAGTTGCTGTTCGTCAACCGCCTGGTTGAGTCTCACTTTGATTTCCTTGCGCAGCCTTTTCGGGCTGACATGTTCCGCGCCCGTGATTTCAATCTCGCGGATAATCGCACGCGTCTGCACGGCGACAATGACCTTCACGCCGTCGCCGTCAGGCTGACCAAAGATGCGAACGTTTCGGACGTACCCGGTCTTGTACAGCGTCTTGATGTCCTCCTGTACGATCTCGTTCGAATATGGCTGGCCAACCTTTGTGCGCATCTGCGCCAGAATGGCTTCCTTGCTGATCGTTGCGGGCCCTGTGTACTGCACTTCCAGGGCACGAATGATCGGAGGCCCGGCGGGTGCTTGGGGAGCTTGTGCCCGGGCAATTACAGCCCCAAAGAGCGCAGAAAATGCGGCGATCCAAATCGCAAACAGCGGGGGGCGCATCCATCCACAAAAACGTTCCATATGTCCGAGGCGCAGCCCCACGCAAAACGAACCCACGCAGGACAGGCGGCTATATCGGAAATAAGACCCCTATCGTCAAGGCGAGATTTTTCAGACAACCCGACGGTGTATCTCTTGATCAATCCCCAGTTCGCTCTGCATACGACATAAAGTTCCCGATTTAGCCGGCCTGCCGGCTTTTCAACGAGGCTTCCTCTTCAGCATGATAGTTAATCCCTGCACGGCTGCGATCTCGGCTTCGTCGCCTTTTTCGATCGAGACGTCGCTGACGGCGTTCCAATATTCGCCTTCAACGAATATCGTGCCATGGCGCGAATCGATCGGAGTCAACGCCGTCACGGTTCTTCCGATGAGTGTTTCTTTTCCCACCTTGACCGGCAACAATTGCGCGCGCAGGCCTTTTCCGATGACGAGAGCAAAGAACCCGGCGGTGACTAGCGTCGCAGGAATAATGAGGTTCAATGACAAGCGAAAGAGCGGATCCGCACGATCGAAGAGCATGAGCGATCCGATCAGAAACGCGATAATTCCACCGACCGTAAGTACGCCGTGTGTCGGAGTGTATAGATCGAAGATGAACAGCATCAGAGCCAGCGCGATCAGGACTAATCCAGCCACGTTGACCGGCAGGATTGCAGCCAGGTAAAGCGCCAGAATTAACGCGATCGCTCCTACGACACCGGGAAGAATGGCACCGGGCGACGTCAGTTCGCCAATGATCCCATAGATCGCTATCAGCATCAGGATGAACATCACCTCAGGTCGCCAGAGTTTTTGAAAAACGTGCTCCGCCGGTGACATCTTTATTTCCATCAGTTGCGCGCCTGCCGTGTTCAGAGGTTTGCCGTCCACGACGCGCCCATTCAATTTTTGCAGCAGCTCGAGCATATCTGTGGCGATCAAATCAATCACTTTCAATTCCAGCGCCTTTTGCGCCGTGATCGAAGCGCTTTCCTTTACCGCAGACCTGGCCCATTCAACGTTACGCTGGCGCTTGCCCGCGATGGTCTCCATGTAGCTCACGGAAAAATTCTCAAGCTTCTGCTTCATCGTTTCGTCCGTTTTCTCTTCGCCGCCGCTGGGAAAACCGCCGATCGATACCGGGTGCGCCGCGCCGATTGTGGTGGCCGGCGCCATGGCCGCGACATTGGCAGCAAGGGTAATGAAACAACCGGCGCTTGTCGCAGTCGCGCCGGTGGGAGCGACGTAAACGACAACAGGGACCGGAGAGCCGAGAAAGCTTTGGACAATTTTCTGGGTCGAATCGAGCAGACCGCCAGGCGTGTTAAGTTGAATCACGAGGCACTGTACACTTTGCGCTTTGGCTTCCTCGATACTTCGGGAAATGTAACTGGCTGTCGCAGGCCCGATCGCGCCGTCAACATGGATAAAACCAACCTTTTCTGCTGCAAAACCTGCCGGCGCCGCTGTGCAACCGAGCCAGAGAACCGTGGTAGCAACGCAAATCGAGAGGCGAGCTTTGCGAGGCCACGCTCCGCCGCCACACCCGGGACCATTCGTTAGGCGTCGCAAAGCTCCTGCCATCATCTGTGTCATTCTTGCAGATCGCCCTGCATAAGCGTCCGTAGGAGATCACACTCCTTTCATCGGCTGAAGTTTGATGGCGAGATCTTCTACCTTTGGTTTCACGATCTTCGCGTAATCGCGGTAACTCATTATGATGGCCTCAGTGTGCGTGCCCGCTTCGAACGCGATGTGGTCCTGTTCCGCCAGATGTTTGTCCACATAGGTCGTTAGGCCAAAGAGATTCCCAAACGGCGGCATCGCCCCAGTCACTAACTCAGGAAAGAGTGACTTGAAGTCCTGTTCCTTATCAAGCGAGACAGCCCGGCCGATTATTTTCTCGACCTTCTCCAAATCGACCCGGTGATCTGCCGGCAACACCATCATTAAATGTTGATCTCCGGATTTTATCATGACCACTTTCGCCTGATGTCGTCCTTTGACGTGTTCGGCCTGAGCGATCCGTTGCGCCGTTACCGCCTCAGCATGGTGCAGGATCTCGTATTCCACTTTGTTTGCGTTTAAATAATCGATCAATCGTCTCGGTATTTCCATAACCGGCTCCAACATAAAAGTATCACCATTCCGGCGCCATCTCTACTGTTCCAGGAAGCGGCTACTCCTGATCCTCGTGTCCGAACACCACGGTCACGACCAAACCCAAAACGGTGACTGCCGCGACCATTCCCAAGACCGCAGGGATGCCGAATTTACCTTTTAGAATTGGCAGGACGAAGACCCCGAGCGTGGCGCCGATCTTCGCGAAGCCCGCTGCGAAGCCACTGGCGGTGCCACGCAATTGGGTCGGAAAAAGGATGGGCGCCAGGGTAAACGTGGTCGCGTTGGGCCCGGCGTTCATTAACAAGTTGAACAGGATAAATCCTGCGAATACCAGCGGAATATGCAGTGCGGAATCCGAAAGGTGAACGGCACACATTAATATCAACATGCCGAAAGTCATGCCCGCAAAACCAATGGCCTGCATCCGGATACGTCCGAATCGTGGGACTGCCCAGATTCCGAGAAGAAAACCGAAAAAAAGAAACAGATCGATTGCCGCGGTTCCTCTGGTATTGGCAAAGTCGCTGGAAATGACGCTACCGGTATCGCTGGCGATAGTGATCGCGCCGAGGATGAGCGGGGTGAATAGCCCCACACCGTAGGTGGCGATATCCATTAAAAACCATGGAACTGCTACCAGCACGGTCTGGGCACGATAAGGACGTGAAAATAGAATTCCGATCCCGGGTGCCTCCGCCTGCGCCGTAGGATCCGCGAAGCTTTTTTTTTCAGCGTTGCTTGTAAGTTGCAACACTTCCTCTCGCTGCTGCGGCATGATCCGGATGAAAGCTTCTGCCGCTTCGGCAAATCTACCCCGAGTCATCAGCCAATGCGGACTGTCCGGTTCGGATAAACGCATCAGGAAAAAGAGAAGGGCTATGGCGCCTTCGGCTGCGAGGAAAAACCGCCAGCTCTGAGTGCTCGCGACATTTTTCAACAACAGCAGAGTGATCGCTGCTGCAAGCAGCATGCCGACCGACTGACAGGCGATCATGGCGACCATCATTCGCGAGCGACAGCGTTTGGGCACCACTTCTGACAAGTAGCTGCTGCTAACGGGGAAATCGATGCCGATGCCCACCCCGACAAGCAGTTGGCCAGCAAAGAGCACTGCAGGTCCGGTCGCGAGCGTGCTGGTCGCGGCGCCTGCGACAATAATTATCATATCGATGAGCATCAAACGCCTGCGGCCAAGGCGATCCGCTACCGGCCCGCCGATTCCGGCGCCCATAACCGCGCCGAAAACAAGGGCAGCGCCTATCAGACCGACGACGTCCGGTGTGATATGAAACTGAGCGATGATGAGGGGCATCGCCACGCCGAGAGCGAAAATGGCGAAGCCATCAAGTAACGTCCCACCAGTAGAAAGCACCCAAAGCCATCGCTGGAGAGCTTTCAGCGGCGACTCGTCCAACAGGAATGCCAGGCGTTGGAATGGAGTGGCTTCGACCAATGCTACTGTTTCTCGTCCTTACCCGATTTCTCCTCGTCAACCGCCCGATGATATTTGCGGCGAATTTCCGCAACATTTACAGTCGGTTTCGGCAATTGCATTTTCATTTCTTCCATTGTCCGGGTGATGATCTGCGAAATGGACAGATCGCGAAACCATTTGTGGTTTGAAGGAATGATGAACCAGGGAGCATGGTCAGTGCTTGTTTTACTAAGCACATCCTCGAACGCCTCGATGTAATCTTTCCAGTAGTCGCGCTCCTTATAATCGGATTCACTGATCTTCCATTGGCGCATCGGATCGTCGAGTCGCTTCTTGAACCGGGCAAGTTGTTCCTGCTTTGAAATGTAGAGGAAGAATTTGAGTACCGTGGTGTTGTTTTCGGTAACTATGAGCTTCTCAAAATCGTTTATCTGATCGTACCGTTTCGACCAGACCTTTTCCGGCACAAGCTTGTGCACTCTTACCACGAGCACATCCTCATAATGGGAACGATTAAAAATGGCGACTGATCCTTTGGCCGGCACAAGCGGATGTACGCGCCATAGAAAATCGTGGGCCAGTTCTTCGGCTGTCGGTTGTTTAAAGTTTGATTCGACGCAACCTGACGGATTCATCCCCGTCAGAACGTGACGGACCACTCCGTCTTTGCCCGCGGCGTCCAGCCCTTGCAGGACAATGAGAAGCGAATGCTTCTTTTCCGCATACATGAGGTATTGGAGTTGCTCCATTTTTTGCATGTACTCTTGAATCTCCGGCAAAGTCGACTTGTGAGATTCATGTTTACCGTGGTAACCGGGATCCAGATGTTTTAGCCGGATCTTGGAGCCGGGTTCGACGACGAGCTTTTTCAGGTAATTCGACATGGTTATTTCTTTCGCTTCTGCTTATCGCGCTCGCCCTCGCCCACCGTTCATTGAAACTCGCAGTGGCTGGAAAAAAGATTTCCTCCAGGAACGGTCAGGATCGAGGATTCCATAAAGTGCCAGCTTCGCCAGATCCTGCACGATCATCCACGCCAGGTTATAACCCCAGACAAAACCGATGATTCCCCATGGGAGCGACGGCACCAGCCAGCCCTGGCTGCACATGAACACCGCCGCGATTTGAGTTGCGACAATGGCGAAGAAAAGCCTCAGGCTGGGATACGGCGGCTTCCACAACGTGCCTCTTGTCCGCGTCACAAATAACATGAGATGACCGCCTGCGACGAGTTGCAGGAACATCATTGTTTGCAGCTGTGGATGATCCAGATGATAAACCGTGTCGCCGAGATAAAGCAGACCGAAGCTTTGAATCACCGCAAGTAATCCCAGCACTGATGAGATCACGAGCACCCTGTCCAATTCCCATTTCACCGGCTGCGGCGGCACGGTAGCGTTGTCAAACGCAATAGTCATGATGGGAACGTCGTCGAGAAGCGCGAGCGCAATTAGCATGATCGCGGTAAGTGGAAAGAAGTGGTAATAAATCGAGGCCAGCACCACAAACACCATGATGGCGATCGTCATGGCGATTCGATATAATACATAGCTCGTCATCCGTTCGAAGATCCGCCTGGCCTCCGCAATCCCTTCGATGATGACCGACAAACCTGGCGCGGTCAGGACCAGCGCCGCCGCTGCGCGCGCCGCTTCTGTCGCCCCGGAAACGGCAATGCCCACGTCGGCTTGCTTGAGCGCCGGAGCATCATTCACGCCGTCACCGGTCATGCCGACAATGTGACCGTTCTGCTGCAATATTTTTACGATTGCGTATTTGTGTTCGGGAAAAACCTGAGCAAAGCCATCGGCTTGATCGATCTTTTCCGCTGCATCCAGGGGGATTTGTCCTTTCGTTACATCGTTGGGGAAGAGTTCCGTCGCGGGCTGGATGTTTGTCCCCATGTCCAGTTCGAGTGCAATTTGGCGGGCAATAGCGACGTTGTCGCCGGTCACCATTTTCACCTTCACGCCATAAGCGCGAGCCCGTTCGATGGTGCTCTTTGAATCGGGCCGTGGCGGATCCAGCAGCGGCAGAATTCCCAGGAAAGCCCAGTCGCCACCGCCGTGAGCAACAGCCACCCCGATGGTGCGATAACCGCGACCGGCGAGACTCTCCACAGTCTGTTGCGCTTTTTCCAAATCGGAGCCAGCAAGCTTGGTTAATGCCAGAATCACTTGTGGCGCGCCTTTGCTAACGCGAAAGACTTCGCCGGATGGATCCTTGATTGTTGCTTCGGTGCGTTTGCGCACCGGATCAAAGGGTACATACGCCTGCTGCTGATAACTCTTGAGGACCGATTCGTCTTTAAGCCCCGCCAATATTGCAAGGTCGATCGGATCGTTATCGGCGGCGCGTGACGCCAGCGATGCCATCAAAATTAATGTGTTCGCATCCGTTCCAGCCCAAGGCTGTACGTCGCCGAGGGTCAGCCTGTTCTGCGTCAACGTACCGGTCTTATCCGAACAAAGCACATCGACGCCTGCCAACTCCTCGATCGCTTCCAGGCGCGAGACGATTGCCTTGCGTTTTGCCAGTAATCGCGCGCCCAAAGCCATAGTGACCGATAAAACGGCCGGCATGGCTACGGGCACGGATGCCACCAAGAGTATGAGAACAATTTCGGCCAACTTTAGCAGGACAGCCTTATCGTAATGGCCGCGCATATCGAAAAGCCGAGCGGCCACCAGAATCACCACCAGAACAAGGGCGAGAATGATCAGGAAGTTGCCAATCCTCATTACGGCCCGCTGGAAATGCGAGACGCTTCCGGCGCCAGCGACCAGCTTTGCCGTGCGTCCGAAAAACGTGTTCGCGCCGGTGGCAGTAACGACCGCGATCATTTCTCCCTGCTTTACGATCGAGCCTGAGTACGCGTCTTCTCCGGATTTCTTACTGACCGGCAGGGACTCGCCGGTGAGCGCGGATTGGTCGATGCTGATGTAATCGCCCGCGGTGAGCTTGCAATCCGCGGGAACAACGTCGCCGAGATACAACCGAACAACGTCTCCCGGCACCAGCGTTCGCGCATCAATCTCCTTCCATTGTCCGCCGCGCAGTGCGCGGGCTTTCAATGCCAGCGAACTCTTTAACGCGTCGAGCGCGTTGGAAGCCTCATGTTCCTCCCAGAATCCTAGGAGCGCATTGAAAAACAGAAGCGAGGTAATGATCGCGAAATCGCCCCAGTCGCCTACGATGAACGCCATCAAAGCAGCGGCCTCAATCATCCACGGGATCGGCCCCCAGAAATAACCAAGCAGCCCGGCAAACGCGCTCTTTTCTTTTTCCACGAGCGCATTTGGCCCGTATTTCTTCAAACGCTCCTGGACCTCGGCGTCAGTTAAACCGGCTTTAGGATCGACTCCGAGACGCGCCAGCGTGTCGGCGATGGTCGAATTAGCGGCTCCGGTTACAATAGGCGTTTCCATGAACAACTGCTCCTCCCCCGAGTGAGCGAACAGTATTGATGTTCTGCCCCGTCCATGGCCAGAAAAATCTCCGCCGCGACCCCTCATCTCGCGCGGTTGGGCGCGTCACTCCGTGCGCGCCGGCTTCAAGAACGGCCTATGGAGGACTGCTTGCCCTGGCTCAGGATTAGCTTTCGGCTTGCGGCGCTTTCAGCTGGATCAAACATTAGCTGGATGCGTCTGGACTCTTCGGCAATTGCGAAATAGAGATGTCCATATGAATTCCTTTCGAGCTTCTTTCATCGGTCTGGCAGTTCTTTCGTTGGCAGGTTTAATCGCGCTGGCGCAAACACCTGCCGCGAAATCGGCAGCGTCATCAAAAGGTATTGCGGTTCTTCATCCTTCCGGGGGCAGCAAAGTGACGGGTACTGTCACATTCACACCAACCGCCGATGGCGTGCAGGTGCATGCAGAGATCACAGGCCTGACACCCGGAAAGCACGGCTTTCACGTTCATGAATTTGGCGATTGCAGCGCGGCCGATGCCAGCTCCGCGGGCGGACATTTTAATCCCACGCACAAACCGCACGCCGGACCGGAGGCAGCCGAACGCCATGAGGGCGATATGGGAAATATCGAAGCAGACGCTTCAGGCAACGCGAAGCTGGATTACGTGGACCATCAGATTTCTCTCTCGAACGACGACAGATCGGTGATTGGCCGCTCCGTCGTGGTGCACGCAAAGCAGGACGATCTAAAGTCTCAGCCGTCCGGCGACGCAGGCGCACGCGTCGCGTGTGGGGTCATTGGATGGGCAAAAACTCAGTGACGGTCGAGCTGCCGCCGAACTTTGATTGTTCGATCGCGCTGTCTCGGCTGTGGCGGACGATGGACACATCTACTTGACAAATCTTCCGGAGATCGCTTGGCAAAATCTCTGTGCTCGACAGAGCGGATTTCATCTGATCAAATTACTGAAAACCATCGCCCTGCACGCTTATGCCACGACTATCTAAAATTGAATTATCACCCGATAACGGGTGCGTCATCGACATGAAATGGAGCCTGGGCCCGTTGAGCTATCACTCATCTGGCGCCGGGAAGGTCAACATTGAACCGAACAAGGAAATTGTTCGACTGCCCGAGCTGGTTCTTTACGATCACGTCGGTTTTAAAGGTTCCTACGCCCGGACGAACTTGAGTTTCCATTACGTCGGCGATTACTGGAACGACCGGATGAGCTGCGTGATTGTGGAGAGCGGAGTGTGGAGATTTTATCGCGACGATTATTACAAGGGTCCGTATTGGGACCTCGGCCCCGGGTATTACGAAAGCTTCTTTGCCGAGAAAGGCCCCGACGACGTCGTCAGTTCGTTTCAGTGCATTGCGCTGACGTAAATCGCGATCCGAATTAACCGAAGTTCTTCGCCCAATTCTCGTTGGGAGGCGAAGCATCGCGTTCGATGAAGAACCGAACGTCGTCGAAGGACCGATGGAGCACCCGCGCACCGTCACTTTCGATTCCCATCAATGCCCGCGTTTCAGACGTGGTATGACTCGCCCGAATAGCAGGAGATCCTCCCACTGCGGCTGGACTCGACACGAGGTACGCTGATCGTTACAAAAAGCTTTCCACCCTCGTGATAGTACGTGGCATGCCGCCTGACCCAATCAATGAACCTAACTCCAGAGGCTCGCGAGTAGGCTGCCGATTTCCAAACGACCGCAGCGTGCGCGCTACGACACGCCGCGGTGGCTTATTACGGCGACAATGCATGACGACTTGATGTTTCAGCGGATTATGAGAACACGTGAATGAAGATCACTGATGGCGGGCTGGACGATCCTCGCGTGCAGGCTCTACTGGCTCACCATTTCTATATAGCGTGCGCCGAGACAGCACCCGGTAGCGCACACGCGCTTGATCTCAATGGGTTGAGATCACCGGATATTCACTTTTGGTCTGCATGGGATGGAGATCACGTTGTGCCGGTCGGCGCTTTAAAACGACTCTCGGAATCCCACGGGGAGATAAAATCAATGCATACGGCGCAGTCGCACAGACGGAAAGGTACCGGGAGCGCGATGCTCCGACACATTATCGCGATGGCGCGCCAGATGGGATTGTGCCGGCTGAGTCTGGAGACAGGTTCGTGGCCGTATTTCGATGCGGCTCGCGCTTTCTACAAAAGACACGGATTTCTCGAGTGTCCACCATTCGGCAGCTATATTCCTGACCCGAACAGCGCTTTTATGACGCTGAACCTTCGCTGAAATGCAGCGCGATCCAATGCTCTGGTCGCGGCGCTTTCGTGGTCTTTGCAATCGGTGCAGCGCTAATCGTTTTTGCGCATTTCCAGAACCGTTGAGCGGCTATCGCGTATTTTGCATACGGCCTTCTGACAGCCGGCGCGGGATCATTCGGGGTATTGCTTTTTCCCGCTATCTCCGCGGCGACTCGGCCCCAATGGCGCAGACAGTCATTGATCGCAATCGCGCTTGCGGTGTTGCTTGCCTTCGCGCTTTTTCTGTTCGCCAGAGTGGCATAATACGCGAGGCGGGTGTGCTAGCGGGTAGTGGCGGTGCACGCCGCTAGATCAACAACTTCGCGGGCGCAACCCCAGGACAGGGTGAAGCCGGCGCCGCCGTGGCCGTAATTGTGAATGGCAGCCCGGCCGTCGCGTAGACGATCGAGTTCGAGACGCACGCCTGTTTTTCGGAAAGGCCGCAGACCGACACGCTCGGCAAGCACGCGCGGCTCATCGATGTTCAGTACCCGACAGCATTCGGTGACAATTCGTGATGTCGTTGCGGAATCCGCCGCAAGATTGTCGCTGAGTTCGTTTGTTCCACCGAAGACGCAATCGTTCGCCCGGGGGATCGCGTACATTAGCGGCGCATCATCACATACCATTGCGCAGGAAAGACCCTCGATTCTCGGGACGATTGCGACCTGACCGCGATGCGGCTCGAGATCGGCATCCTGCACGAGTTCACGCGCGCCAATTCCTGCGCAGTTGATGACCAGATCGAATTCGCGATCGACGTCCTCAAGGTTTTCGATCTGCACATTCGCATTGATTTCGCCGCCGGCTCGCCGAAAACGCGCGGCGAGATAATCGAGATAAATCGTCGTGTCCGTTAGCGGAACACGCAGCGAGAAACCGCTTTTGAAGACCGAAGAATTCGTAGCCAGAGATGTCTCGACTTCACTCGAGATGACAGATGCACCGAGCGGGATCGCCCAAGCCGGGATTTGAATTTCGCTTGTGCGCAAAAATTGACACACCTCGATCATGGAGACACCGCTCTCTGGAACGCGAGCTAACTCGACAAGCACATCGAAAGTCCGGAGCGCCCACGGAATCACTTTCGCAGCCGGCTCGGCGTCGTATGGAAACCAAACCGCCGCAGCGGCACCGGAGGTCGTTTTCCGACCCGTTTCTCTGGCGAATATCGCGGTGCGGTATCCGTGCTCGGCTAGCACAACCGCGCACGTCAACCCGGAGACGCCTCCGCCAATAATTGCGACAGATGGATTCATTTAACTCTCTGGTTACTTCGCCTGGTTCAATCGCCAAAGTTGGTATCCCCACACATTGGCAAACACGAGATATACAACGTACGGGACGAAGATGTATCCAGCCGTGTTGTCCAGCCGGAAAAGACAAATCTGAAGCGCGACTGCAACGAGATCATACGGAATAAAAAACACGCAGGCAGCCAGGAGATTCCGCAGTCTGAATAGCAGGTAATTGAATAATCCGTTCAGACCCAGTAAAGCGATCGTCAGGACAATCGCAGAATATTGCAGTCTGTCGGCTCCGTCCATTTGCAGAAGACGCGCGAGAACCGTGAAAGAAATGGCGTAATAGAAGAGGCCGATAACAATCCAAGCCCATCGCGCCGGGGTGAAACGCGGCAGGCGCAGAGTCGCCAGCACTTGCATTGCCCGGTTTCCGGTGAGGATTCCCTCGGCAGTCGCCGCCAGGACACAAACGCCCAGCGAAACCACGACTGGATGCCGAACGAGCATGGAAATCATCTACGTGCAATGGTTCGACGAGTCATATAAAATGACCGGCGATGGTTTCACTTAACCGAGATGCGGTGACCGAGAAAATCCTCGCGGGCGCGCGTATTTCCACAGATGATGCGCTGCAATTGTATCGCTGGCCGTTGGAAGAATTGGCTGCGCTGGCGAATACCCGGCGCGATTTGGCGAAAGCGAAGAGTTACGAAGGACGCGGACGCGAGATCGTCACCTACATCGTCGATCGCAACATCAATTACACGAACGTTTGCAACGTTTACTGCAAATTTTGCGCGTTTTATCGGACCGAGCGCGATGAAGATCATTACGTTTTGAGCTTTGAGCAGCTTGACCAAAAGCTGGATGAACTCACCGCCGCCGGCGGGGTGCAAATCCTGATGCAGGGCGGGCACCATCCGAAATTGCAGTTCCAATGGTACATCGATCTTTTGCAGCACATCCGCGCAAAATATCCGCACATCAACATTCACGGATTCAGTCCGCCGGAGTTTCAGCATTTCGCGGAGACATTTCAGATGCCGCTGCGAGATGTGATCTCCGAATTTAAGACGGCCGGGCTGGGCTCAATTCCGGGCGGCGGCGGCGAAATCCTTGTCGACCGGGTGCGAAAAAAGATTTCGCCTTTAAAAATCAACAGTAATGAATGGCTGGAGGTCATGCAGGTGGCCCACGAGCTTGGATTAAAATCGAGCGCCACCATGATGTTCGGCCACGTCGAGACGATTGAAGAACGCGTCGAACATTTGCAACGGATTCGTGACCAACAGGATCGCAGCGGCGGATTTACCGCGTTTATTTGCTGGACTTTTCAGCCGCAGCACACCGTCCTCAAAGTGAAGCAGCCCACTGGCGTCTCCGAATATTTGAGGACGCAAGCGCTGGCGCGGATTTTCCTGGACAATATCGAGAACATTCAAAGCTCCTGGGTCACGCAAGGCCCCGACATTGGCCAGATCGCCCTGAGATACGGCGCAAACGATTTCGGCTCGGTGATGATGGAAGAAAATGTCGTCAGCAGCGCCGGGACAACCTTCCGCCTCGATGCCGAGCAAATCGAGTCGCTCATCCGCGGCGCGGGTTACGAGCCGCGCCGTCGCAATAATTGGTACGAGCTATTGAACTAAAAGCTCACTTTGTAGCCGCGTCTCTGTGAGACGCGCGAGCCAAGCCGGTTTCACACGCGACGATCACGCGTCGGACAGCGAGGCGGCTGTAGATAAGCGCCAGCCATTGGTAATCAAAACGCGGCACGATCCTTCTGGTATAGTGCATGGTTTCGGTTCAGACTAATTTCGAAAAGGAGACAGCTATGGAATTAATTGAAATGTTTCCGCGATTGCTCCGCTGGGCCGTGCCCATCATTATTCTTGCCATCATTATCTTGCCGCAGGCAATCCGGATCCTGCGCGAATACGAGCGTGGCGTTATTTTTCGACTCGGGAAATTACTTACCGCCAAAGGTCCGGGCGTGATTTTTCTTGTCCCGATCGTCGATCGCATGGTGCGAATGGATTTGCGCGTGGTGACCATCAACGTCGAGCGCCAGGAAATGATGACGCGTGATAACGTGCCGGTAAGCGTGGATGCGGTGGTCTATTTCCGGGTGGTCGATCCACAAGCCGCGGTCGTAAAAGTGGAAAACTTTCTCAAGGCCACTTCGCTTATCGCCCAAACTACATTGCGTAGCGTAATCGGGCAGGCGCCGCTGGATGATTTGCTTTCCCAGCGCGAGTCGATCAATCTGAAGTTGCAGGAGATCATCGACAAACAAACCGAGCCGTGGGGAATCAAAGTCACGGCGGTCGAGGTAAAGGATGTGGCGCTGCCCGACACCATGAAACGCGCCATGGCCAAGCAGGCCGAAGCCGAGCGCGAGCGCCGAGCCAAGATCGTCAACGCCGAAGGCGAATTTCAGGCGGCGGAAAAGATGGTGCAGGCAGCCGCGATGATGAGCAAGGAGCCGATCGCACTGCAACTGCGTTTCCTGCAAACCATGCGGGAAATTTCCAGCGAGCGCAATACAACGACATTTCTTCCCATTCCGATCGACATCTTTACGCCGTTAATCAAAAAGAGCGAACCGCCAAAGTCGTAGACGATTAGCGTTCAATGATTTTCGCGATTTGCTGACGGAAAAGTTTTGCGCCGCCCGACGCCGGGTGGCGAACGCAATGTGCATCGACACCAATTTCGCCGAGCTGAGTGGTTGCGATTTTTCCAAGCGCAATAACTTGATCGCACGGAAATAATTCGCGAAAGACCTTGAGCACCGGCAGGCCGGCAGCTCGCTCGAAGTTGTTAGGCGTACGATTACTTAACATGCCGCGGCGCGGATCGAACGAATGCCACGGGAACGCATTCCAGAGAACGAATTCTGTCGGTTGCAAACCGAGCTTCAGCAGTGTGCCCCAAACGATTGTCGCTGTCGGCTCGGAAAATCCGTCCGGACATTTCTCAGTTTTGCTGGTGCACCGGGGCCGTATGTTGAAAAAGAAGTCGCTCGACTCTACCTGAATCTTCTTGCTTCGCCCCAGCAGCAACCGCTCGGAAGTCATGGCGATCCCGCTGAAATGGCCGCCGCGGTACCCAAGCGCTTCACCAATGATCGCAAACCTCACTTTGCCCAGCCGTCGTTGAAGGTAGGCGCGCAATTGTTTCCGCCGTATCGCCGGCGAACCTACTCCGATATCGTTTCGCGGGTCGAACTGCCACCACGGATTGAAAACCGCACCGGAAGGCGATTCTCTTAGCAATAGCAGAAACTCATCGACTTCCTTGCAAGACATCGCTCCGCCAACGTTCGGCCGAGAGGTGACCCAGGCAATCGTTTATGCGACAGGTGAAATGCCGCATGCCAGAGCTGCCCGAAGTAGAAACCTTCAAACGTTATCTGGACGCTACGTCATTGCACCAGCGGATCACCAGCGTGGAGGTGCGCGACGCGTATGTTTTGCAAGGTGTCTCCGCGAGTGAATTGGCGCGTCGACTCAAAGGACTTCGTTTCGAAAACAGTCGGCGCCACGGCAAACATCTGTTTGTCCGCGCCGATGATGAGCTCTGGTTGCGACTGCATTTCGGTATGACTGGTTCACTTCACCACCTCAACGGCGAAGAACAACCGCCGAAAACTGCGCGAGTGCTTTTTCACTTTGCCAACAACAGTCAGCTGGCGTTCGATGATCAGCGCAAATTCGGCGAGATCGGCTTGATCAGGAAGGTAAATGAATTTCTTGGGAAACGCGCTATCGGCCCGGACGCGCTAGACATCAGTCTTTCACAATTCAAATCGATACCACGAACGCATCGCGGCGCAGTGAAAGCAATTTTACTCAACCAGAAGTTGATCGCCGGGATCGGCAATCTTTATGCCGATGAGATCTTGTTCCGCACCAGGGCGCACCCAGCCACGGAAGCAAGACGGTTGAGCGACCAGAACCTGGCCAGGCTGTTTCGCGCAACGCGCTACGTCCTGGAAAAAGCAATTGCGTTAAAAACCGATTTCAATCGTTTGCCGAAATCATGGCTTCTGACGCATCGCGGAAAACAAGGCAAATGTCCGCGCTGTGGCCGCAAATTGAAGTCAGCAACCGTCGGCGGACGCACTTCATGGTTCTGTGCGCATTGCCAAAAGCGAAAGTGACTCAGCGCACTATTTCCAGAAGGATGAGTGCGTTTCTCGGCGGGGCGCCTCTGGCTTCGTTTCAGCTTTATCCGCGTCCTGTTGCCGGTATGCTGCATGCAATGAGGTGGAGCGGCGGTACCGTTTTAATTTCGATTGTTATCGTCGGTAGCGCATTCAATAGCCCGTCGGCGGAACCGAATTGGGCGGGCGAGTACGCGGACAAAAATTTTCTCAACGGTCAGGCCGTCTTCGAATTAACCATTGAACAATCCGGAAACGCCGTCCAAGTCTCGTTCGACGCCGGTTTCTTTGACGCGCATGGCGCAGCGCCCGATGGCGAAGGGCCGGCAAGAATCACCGGCAAAAACAAGCTCGCGTTCAACTGGGAAGATAGTTTTCATAATTTAGGAACAGGCACGATCACGCGTGCCAGCGCCGGGATTGTCGTATCAATGAAAACCACGCATCTCGTGGAATCACGTTGCCTCATGTTCTATGGGCAGAATATGCGGCTCAAGCGGGTGAAATAAGAATGGGAATACAGGCATCCCGCCTGCATGTCTCAAATCTTCGGCAGGTGAGACGCCCGCCAGCTCCGCAGCCAGGATGGCTGTGCTACATCACACCATCGGGCGAAAACGACCGACGACTTCCTGCAGGCGCCCGGTGATCTGGCCTAACGAACATACTTCGGCTGCCTCCAGCAGAGCGGGGAAAACATTTTCACCGCGCTCCGCGACCGTTGCCAGTTTGTCCAGCGCGCGCTTGGCTTTGTCAGCATTTTTCTTTTTGAACTTACGAAGCCGATCGACTTGCAACTGCTGTTTCGCCCGCGGCGTCCGTGCCAATTTGACGTCCGGAGATTCGTCATCCCCGTCGCGGTACCGATTCAATCCGATGATCGGGCGCGTCCCGTCATAAATTTGTTGTTCGTAGCGATGCGCGGCGTTCTGGATCTGGCTGCGCTGATATCGCTCTTCCACCGCGGCCAGCACACCACCGAGCCGTTCAATCTCACGGAACTCATCGAGAATCGCCGATTGCACGGCGCGCTCGACTGCTTTCATACCGGGCGAGCCGCTCAACATGTTCATTGTGTGTTTGAAAATCCCGGATTCCTCCAGCAGGATCGCCTGCCCGTGTGCGGCGAGCCGGATCCATTCTTGACTCGGCGTAGTGAACGGTTCGTCCGCGCTGTTGGAATGACACGAGTTCGTCGCGTTCATGTAAGCCAGCATCAGTTCCGCAGCCGTACGGGTGAGATTATTTTTGAACTCGGCGGCGATCAATGAACGGCCGCTGGTCTGCGTGTGCAATTTCAAAAGCTGTGCTCTTGGGCCTGCGCCGAACACATCGCGCATCCCGATTGCCCAAATGCGACGGGATACTCGAGCGAGCGCGATATATTCCGCGTCGAGTCCGCAATCGAGAAAGAACGAAAGCCGTGGCCCGAATTGATCGACCGGAATGCCGCGCGCGGAGAACATTTCCGCATAAGCGAATCCATTTGAGAGGGTGTAAGCGGCCTGCTGCACCGGAGTCGAGCCCGCTTCTCCAATGTGATAACCGCTGATCGAGATCGGATACCAGCGCGGCATTTCCCGCGTCGTGAACTCGACCATGTCGGTGAGAAACCGCAGCGATGGTTCGATCGGAAAAATGGTTTCGTTCTGCGCCTGAACTTCCTTGAAAATGTCGGCCTGAACCGTGCCGCGCAATTTCGGAACAACCTTCGGGCCAAATCGCCGCTTTGCGGCAGCAATGTACATTGCCATGATCATCGGCGCCGGGCCGCTGATAGTCATTGAGGCAGAAAAAATCGGCGAACCGAGATCGAATCCATCATAAAGGCGCACCATGTCTTCGACGGTATCGATCGCCACGCCGCCCTCGCCGATTTTTCCGAAAACGCCATCTGTATCGCTGTCGAGTCCGTAAAGCGTTGGCCCATCAAATGCCGGTACTGAGCCGATGGGTGCGCTGATGGCGCGTAAGGTAATGGAAACGCTCGTTCGTATCTTCTGCGAGCATCAAGCCCGAAAACAGGCGCGTTGGTTCTTCCGCTTGTGGAATTGGTTTTTTGCCGTTGCCGTTCTTTTCAAAGCTCTCGATTTCCCGGATCGGTTGGAGATACATCTCGGGATACGCGGCATTTAAGTACGGAAATTCGCCCGGCAAACCTTCGCCGAAAATGTAGCGCGCGATCTCGCCCGGTTCGTCGATCTCCGGTAACGCAAGACGCGGCAGCGGCAAACCGGTCGGTGTGCGTGTGACCGGGATTTTCGCTTTAATATCGTTCCAACGTCCAAGCAGATCGCGACCGAATTTTTCGTCCGTGCGCGCCCGCTTCACCTGATCAAGAACGAATTTGTTATGATTTTGGATCGATTCGACGACTTGCCCGAGCTTGCTCATAGATTCCCGTCTTACATTCCTGGTTAGCAGGGACTCGAAATTAACTCAAACAACCGGTCCACGCCAGGGTCGCGATGTCGTTTTGCGACCGTGTCCACCAATTGCTGGTCCCGCCGGTTTTGCCCAAGACGTTGCTCGATTTCCGTGTGCGCGGTGCGCGCGCGTCGGAGATCGCTCTTATTGACGACCACAATGTCAGCGAGGTCGAGCATCACGATCTTCTGCAGTTGCAATCGGCTGCCATAATCGGGATTCATCACAAGTACGGTCGAATCGACAATTCCATTTCTTCGAAACGGCATGGCCTCTTGTCCGGTGCCCACCGTTTCGATGATGACCTGGTCGAAATTTGACTGCGCCAGCAGCGCAAGACAGTCATGCGTTGCGGGTGAAAGGCCGCCGGCCTGTCCGCGCGTGGCCATGCTGCGCATGAACACGCGATCATCCTGCGAATTGATCATTGTCGCGCGATCGCCCAATAGTGCGCCTTCGCCGATCACGCTGGGGTCGTGCGATAAAATAGCGATCCGAACTTTCGGATTTCGACTGAGGAATCGCAGCACCAGCTCATCTATCAACGTTGTTTTTCCAGCGCCGCCCGGTCCGGTAAAACCGATGACTCGAGATGTTTGATGTTTGATGTTTGATGTTTGATGTCTTGTTTGCGACTTCGACGTCGAACGTTGGGAGTTGAGCGTTGGACGTTTTCTGCGTCCACTCGCATAAGCGTCTTCAATCTTTGTCAGCTTGTGTGCGAGTTCCTGATCGAAAGATTTGGGGCGCGGCCGTTTCGCCCGCGGCTTGCCATAACGGCGATGGACAAATTTCACCATCTCCTCGAGCGATGTGCCGGCAAAAAAGATTTCGTCGACGCCTTTGCGTCTCATCATCGCAGCATCCTTATGGGAGATGGTGCCGCCGCCGCCGCCGAAAACCTTGATGTCGTTAGCGCCTTTTTTTCGCAAGAGATCGACAACGGCTGCGAAAAATTCGATATGCCCGCCGTTGTAACTCGAGATGCCAATGGCGCGCACGTCCTCCTGGATTGCTGCGCGCACGATATCGCTGACCGAGCGGTGATAGCCAAGATAGATCACTTCGATCCCGTGGCGGATGAATTCCAGGTTGATCGTATTAATCGCGCTGTCGTGCCCGTCGCAAATCGGGACAGCAGTCAGTATCCGAATTGGTGAAGCCATTTCTTCCAAGAGATAACAACAAATCTGGCGCGCAGGAAAACAGGAAAACGAGGCGGAATCTAATTTCTTGGCTTCCTGATTTCCTGATTAAACTTACTTGATATGCCCGGTCCGTTGAAGCGCACTGGCAAAAACAGCGAATCTGCATGAACAACTGCCGAGCGCTTCACGCAATCGTCACGGCTGGTTTGGTCGTTGGGATTTTGGATATCTCCTCCGCAGTTGTCATTTGGTGGCAACGGGGTGTCGCGCTCCAGCGGGGATTGCAGGGAATCGCCGCTGGATTGCTCGGCACCAAGTCGTTCGAAGGCGGGTTGGCAACAGCCGGCCTCGGCCTGGCGCTCCATTTTTTCGTTGTGTTCGTGGTGGTGTCGGTTTTCTACCTGGCGAGTCGCAAAATGCCGTATTTGACAAAACAACCCTTTGTTTGGGGCGTGCTTTACGGGATCGGCGTTTACATCATGATGTACTGGATCGTGTTGCCTTCGGCATTCCCAACATTTCGACACCGGCTTTCTAACGATTTGCTCGAGCTTGCCATTCACATCTGCTTGATCGGCTTGCCCACCGCATTCATTGTGCGCCGATATTCTGAAGCGACGGACCAATCGTCATGAGTGATCCATTGGATTTCACCGGGAAAATTGTGCTCATCACGGGCAGCTCGCGAGGGATAGGCGCGGAGATGATCAAGGCGTTTAGACGACGTGGTGCGCAATGCGTAGTTAATTACGTCGCCGACCCGCAGGATCAGAACAAGGCGGACGCCATGAAAGTGGCGGCAGAACTCGGGGAACCGCTGGTGATCGAGTGTGACGTGACGCAGCCGCAACAGGTCGAAGCGATGATGCAACAGATACGCGAGCGGCACGGGGGGCTCGATGTTCTGGTGAACAATTCCGGGATCATCAGTGATCGCACCATCAAGAAGCTGTCGCTGGATGACTTCGAAAGCGTCATCGGCATCAATCTCATCGGCACATTCGTGGTTACGCAAAAAGCCGCTGCCATCCTGCACGGGGGCGGCCGGATCATCAACATGTCGTCTGTCAGCGGTCAGATCGGATTATTCGGGCAGGCGAATTATTCGTCGAGCAAGGCAGGTATCATTGCACTGACCAGAGTGTCGGCGCGCGAGTTTGCCCGGCAAAATATCACCGTCAACGCGATCGCGCCCGGCTTCATCGATGTGGGAATGAGTAAAGGCATGCCGGAGGAAGTGGCTCAAAATTTCATCAAACAAATCCCACTGGGTCGTCTCGGCGACGCGCGTGAAATTGTCGATGCGGCGCTATTCCTGGCGTCGCCGATGGCGAGTTACATCACAGGTCACGTGCTCAATGTGAACGGCGGATTTTATTTGGGCTGATCGGTTTTCGTCCAACCAACGCCGATAGGTCAGTCCAATTTCTGCACGAGTAACCAGACCAGCGCCGAAAGGATTGCTGCGAATGTTGATAACACGAGCGTCACGCGCTTGGTCTGTCGTATCTTAAAAACCGGTTTGGGGATATCGTCGTGAATTTGACTGGCCTCGAATAGTTTCATCAGCGCGAAAGCGACGACAAAACCCACTGCAGCCCATTTGAGGCATCCCAAAAACATGTCGAGCAGACCGTAGCGCAGCCTGACGCGAGCCTCAAGCCCCCCTCGCTGACATTGTAGTCAGACACCTGTCGCGATCAGGTTGCAGAGGACAACGATTACATGCGAAGCGTGCAGAGACAGCCGCTACGGCACCCTTTGGAAGAAAGCGTTTTCAAACGTAGGCTGAAAAGCGCCAGGGTCCGTGTCGCCGATTTGAAATCGTGGACTAATTTCTAATTGCGTCGCACAATAGATTTCTACTTCTGTCCTGCCGCACTTTTCCAGTGCCGAGCGCACCGTGGTCAATGCGAGCGTCGGTGTATTGCAATCCCGGCTGAGGTGTCCGAGCACTACGCGCTCGATGTTTCCGGGTAATAGTTCCTCGATCACACCCGCCGCAGCCGTGTTCGACAGATGGCCGTGGCGCGACTGGATCCGCTGTTTCACCGGCCACGGCCGATGGATATCGTTCTGCAAAAGTTTTTCGTCATGATTCGTTTCGACAACGAGCGTTCGCACAGGGCGCAACCGTTCGACGATCATCTTGGTCACGTACCCGAGATCGGTGATAAATCCGAGGCTGCCTGAGCCGGCGTGAAACACAAACCCAATCGGGTCCACTGCGTCGTGGGGCACGGGGAATGTTTGCACTGTAATGTCGCAGATAGAAAATTCCGCCCCGGTCGGGAAGAGTCGCCAATTGTGGCATCGATCTGCGAGACCACCAGACCGAAGCGCCTCCGCGGTGAGCCGATTACAATAAATCGGCAGATCAAACTTGTGGCAGAGAACTTCAAGGCCGCAGATGTGATCGCTATGTTCGTGTGTAAGAACGACGCCGTCGACCTGGTCAGGCGTTACGCCACACTGCTCCAGGCGCAACACCACTTGGCGCGCGCTCAGACCTCCGTCAACGAGGATCCTGCAATGATCGGTTGCTACCAGCGCACTGTTCCCCGCGCTCCCGCTGCCGAGCATTGTCAAGCTGAACACGGATCGCAAGATAGCCGCGTGGTTTCAGCCGAAGCAAATAAAATGATCGGAATAACGCAGCAATCCGGTTTCTGGAGATCACAATCGCCTTGCATAGTCGTTATGTTCTGGTTCAGAATCGGTATCACATTTCAAACGAAAGGACCCCTTATGACAGTTGGAGCGTCTCTCCATATCGGTCTCAACGCCGTGGACCCAAAAAATTACAGCGGTTGGGACGGACAACTCACCGCCTGCGAGTTCGACGCGAACGACATGCAGGCGTTGGCCAAAAAACAAGGGTTTCGCAAGGTTGCCAAACGACTGACGAAAAGAGCAACACGGAATCGAGTCCTGGCCGATATCAAAGCCGCTGCGGCGAGACTGAAACGGAACGACATTTTCTTTCTTACGTATTCCGGACACGGTGGCCAGGTGCCAAACACCGGGAACGATTTCGAACCGGACGGCTTCGACGAAACGTGGTGTTTATATGATGGCGAACTAATCGATGACGAGCTTTACGCAGCGCTGAACGAGTTCGCCGCGGGTGTGCGAATTTTCGTGCTGTCGGACAGTTGCCACAGCGGCACGGTTCTGCGAGACGCGCATTTCTCTGCCCTGGGAGTGACTCCCGTTCGTCCGCGCATGATGCCGCGCGATGTCGCGCTGCGCGTTTACATGGACCACCAGAATTTTTACGACAAACTACAACAACGCGGCGCCGACCCACGTGCGAAGATGCGCGCCACCGCGGTTTTGATCTCCGGTTGTCAGGACAACCAAACCAGCGCAGACGGCGATCGCAACGGGTTGTTTACCGAGACACTGCTTGCTGTTTGGAAAAATGGAAAATTTAAAGGCGATTATCGCGGGTTTCAGAAATCAATCGTGAAACTGATGCCGCCGACGCAGACACCGAACTATTTCACCATCGGACCCGCCAACTACGCGTTCGAAAAACAGAAACCGTTCACGGTTTAATCAAGATGAAAATCCTCCTGGTTCACGGAGTCGGCCACCAGGAGCGTCCGGACAATCAGCCTTGGGAAGGACCCTGGGAACAAGCGATCACCGCCGGCATCCAGTACTTCGCTCCTGCCTTCGCTCCGACGTACGAGCGCTTCGACTACGATAATTTGTTCTCCGGGAAGATTAATCTTTTGAGCGATCTCGGCGCAGCTGCGCATCTCGGGTTCGCACCGCTCGGGGCCGCTATCGAAGACGCAGCTCAAACCGTGTCCGGATGGTTCCGTCCCAAGCGCGGCTTATTGGACTGGGCCAAACCCGTCGCCGATGCCGCCGATGGCTGGCATGCAGGCATGGTGGCGGAATGGGACCAGAACGCACAGCTGCGTGTTGCGTTGCGCAAACGTTTGACCGAGCGAATCAACGCCTTCAATCCGGACGTGATCATGGCGCACAGTCTCGGAAGCGTTATTTGCTACGACGCCTTTGCGCATAAGGACAAAAATGCGTGCGCCGGACGCTATTTCGTTACCTTCGGTTCACAAATCGCCAATCCGTTTCTTAAAGCAGCGCATTTTGGTAACAAGATCGCCGGCGTTAATCAGAAATATTGGTTTCATCTGTTTAATAAAAGCGATCCGGTCCTTGCTCATCGGATTCTCGATCGTATTCCGAACTTTGAGGAAATTTCGTGGGACGACCGCGTTGCCGGCCATGACGCAATTGTTGATTTAAACAAGTTCCCCGGGCATGCCGGTTATCTCCAACGGGATTTGACGTGGCAGCGCGTGTATCGCGTTCTTGCACAACGACCGGGCGTGCGCGCCCTCGCAAGACGAAGCACCCAATTCCAGAACACGGTAGGGGAACGCCGGCGTCGGGCATTGCTTATCGGCATCAACGACTATCCCGACCCGGCCTCTCGCCTGGAAGGCTGCGTAAACGACGTCTTTCTTATGAGCAGTGTTTTGCAGGAAATCGGGTTCGACGCGGAAGATATTCGAGTCGTGCTCGACGAGCGCGCCACTGCTGCAGCGATTCGCGAACGGATCGATTGGTTATTGGACGCTACGGCCGATGGCCATGAGCGCGTTCTTTATTACAGCGGACATGGAGCACAGCTGCCAGACTACAACCCGGCGGAGCGAATTGATCATGTCGATGAATGCCTCGTGCCTTACGATTTTCATTGGACACAGGACAGTGCCATTACCGATGACGATTTTCTGCGTTACTACAGTGCGCTTCCATACAGCGCGAAGTTTTTTGCCGTCTTCGATTGCTGCCACTCCGGCGGCCTGACTCGGGATGGCGCGCGGAAGATTCGCGCCATCACTCCGCCAGACGACATCCGGCACCGAATGTTGCGCTGGAATAAAGCGGAACAAATGTGGGAAGAGCGCGACTTGCGGAACCTGAACCCGGATTTCGGTGGTAGCCGCGCGGTCCGTCAAAAATACATGGGGCGCAATTGCAGCACGAAAAAACTTGGTACAGCAATGAGCCTCCGTGAGGAACAAACAGCAAAGCAGTATCGGAAGGCGCCGCGCGAACGGCGCGGACCGTACATGCCCGTGGTCCTCACGGCGTGCGAGGAGGGTGGCTACGCGTATGAATATCACCACGGAACGATCGGATACGGAGTGTTCACGTACGCGCTGGCCAAGGAATTCCGCAAAGCGCAGGCGGCACGCCAGACCGATCTGTCGTTCAACACGCTGAGCGAGCGCGTAAATGCGACGATGAAGACACTCCGCTACGATCAAATCTCTGGCGTAAAAGGACCGAAAGAAACCTGTCGCGCGCCGGTATTGGGATTACCGCCAAAAAGGCGCTCTCGTTAGGTGGTAGCCGGCTCGCCATGTAAGGCGTCCTCGTATTTGCCAAACCCTTTCGTTCATGCGTCTCACAAAGATGCTGCTACAGATTTTCTACCGTTAACGCGTCGACAAATTCCCTAGGCGTTTCTGCGCCTAGTAACGTCGAACGGATCTTTTCATCCTGCACCAGTCGCGACAGTGTGCCGACACAAATCAGATAATCGCTGATCAGGCGTTCGGGAACGCCGACCACGAAAATCAGATGCGCACGCGGTTGGTGTTCGCCGAATGGAATGCCAGCGCGGCTACGACCGACTCCGATCATGATTTCTTCGACCAAATCTGTGCGCGCATGCGGAAACGCGACGCCATTTTCGACGACACTCGGATGTGTCCGTTCACGCGCGAGCACCTGTTCGAGAAAAGCCTCTGACCCGGCGATCTTTCCGATGTGCGCAAGCATCTGCGCGATCTCGCCAATCGCATTCGCCGGTTTCCGTGAGCGCAACCGAAGGATTACCTGTTGTTCGTCTAGCAGATCTGCGAGTGCGATAGGCATTAGTGGAGGAGAGATTTATTGGATTATGCGGCAAATCCAGTTATCCAGTTAATAGCAAATCGTGGCAACTCAAGATACAGCTTTAGCCCCGAAAGGGGAGCGCACAGTGTCGTTCCAGCGGAGCATTTACGATCCGGGCTATGTCAACGCCATGTCGCATTTTTATCGGGGCGAGATGAGCCGGATCATGGTGTGGCGGCAACGGCTGGACGTGACCACGAACTGGGCCATCACCAGCACTACCGCCATTATCACAATCGCATTTTCCACGCGCGAGGTACCACACATCATTTTCTTTTTTAATCTGGCCATTGTCGTTGTGCTGCTTTGGATCGAGGCTCGCAGGTACCGTTTCTACGACGCATTCCGCGCGCGCGTCCGTATGCTGGAAGCGCATTTTCTAGTGCCGATGGTGATGGAAAATCGCGAACTGCTTCAGGGCGAATGGAAAAAGCTGGTGTGCGAAGATTTAATTTTGCCCAGCTTCAAGATCACGAAGCTGGAGGCGATCGGGCGCCGGTTGAAACGGAATTACATCTTCATTTTCGTTCTGATCCTGATCGCGTGGCTGACAAAAGTCTTTTTGCACGCCAGGGCGCCGATTAACGATTTCGTTTCGTTTTACCATGCCCTAAGCATCGGACATATCCCGTCGTGGCTGGTGGCGCTGGTTTTTGTGGCCACGTTCGTGAGCGTCATTTCAATCACCATTTACGTCAGCAAACGCTCCTCCGGCGAAATCTCTGAGTTCGGCACGCACCGCTCGCTCTGGCGCATTTAAAGGTGCCGACGCGGAAGCAATCGTGCCTATAACGAATTCTATGAGGACCTTACCAGCTACATCAGCAGATTTGTTCTCATTCTTGTCTTCTTCTCCGGACTCTCGTTTGGCAAATCTGCGGGTCGGCCGGGCGGACGTCTGATTGTGATCAGAACCGCAAACTTCGGCTGGAACCTTGCGCCAATCTGAAGATCGATGGCCCAACCGTTGCGAACATGATCCAGGGTCGCCGCTACGACCACTTCATCCCGGCGGGCCAGCATGTTCTGACGGTTTCAGCCGTGCCAAGTACCGAGTTGCGTCAGCCGGCTGCGATTGGCGTGAACGTGCGGTCAAATCGACCCTATATCTTTACCCCGCGAGGTGGGATTCCGACCTTATTTTTCTCCGACCATCGAGGTTGTCTGGCGCGGAGATGGCAAAATTAGGCCTTTAAAAAGGGCTATTTAATTTTCGCCAGGATCCCATCCATCTCGTTGCGCCGAAACGCGCGCAAGGTTTGACCTTTGATGTTGCCGAGTGAGCCGATCTTAAGTATGAACGCGCTCATCGTCTCGTCATCGGGTGCCTCCAGTACGACGACCGCATCGTAAGCGCCCATCGCCCAGTATTCCTCCACGATTTTCATTCCCATTTTCTCAGCCTCAGCGATGGCAGCATCACCACGCTTCACCGTATCCTTGATGTTTCGGATCCCCTGCTCCGTAAACTGAATCAGACAGATATAACTAGCCATAATGTGTTACTCCTTTCGAATCGTTGTGCGCTGAGAAAGTACTGCGAATCTGTGGCTGCGCAAAAAAGGGTGGCGACTTATTCGCGCTGCCTGCTACAACAGGAATAAACCCTGACGATGGAACCGGGCGAAGCTCTTGGTATCGCTGCACAGATCGCAGTCGCGCTGGCCGGGTTCGCCGGCGTGGTCGTCGTTTTCCGCCGCGAATCCGTACATGAATGGTCGGCAGTAGATAAACTCCGGTTACGGCTTTTGCTCGCCAATTCTCTCCTGCCGCTGAGTCTTTGCATGATGGGAATGGTGTTGCTCACGATCAAACCGATGCCGCCCGGGATCTGGAGATGGTGCAGCGGAATCGCATTTGTGGTTTCTTTGCTCTTCGCCATTACGATGACGAAATACTTTCGTCGCTTGGACGTGCGACAGGCACGGCGCGAACGCGCCACACGTTTCATTTTTTATCTATTCGGAATGTTCGGCATAGCGGCAACCCTCTTGCAACTGTGCAACGCTGCCTTCCTGGGCGTATTCTGGGCGTTCTTCATTGGCATTGTGTTCCAGGTTATCATCGCGCTGTTCCAGTTTTCGCGCATGATCCTTCTGCTACCCGAATGAATCGGCAACGTCTGTAGCGCGGTGTAAAGTTACTCCGTGCGTTCGGTGTCGTGCAGACGACCGTAATCGACGGTGAGTCTGCCGCCGCCATGCTCTGTATAGATTTCGACGAAACGTTCGCCGAACCGGACGTCCCACCAGCTGTAATCCTTCTGCGTCTGCACCGCCGCCGCAATAACGGGATCGATCCCGACGACCGAAACAATAAAGAGGATCCGGCTGGATTCGAGCGATTCTGGAGTTGCGCCAAACAGCGGACTCGTTTCGTCGATCGTGTGCCGCAACGTTAAGGCTGCAGGGAAGACTGTGAGCCGATCAAAGTGTAATTTTAGAACGTAAAAGTGCCTGAAATCGCCGCCTTCGAGTAATGGTTCGTCACGCGAAAACATCACACGGAACTTCGCTTCAACCATGCTGTGGTGATTTTCATTTCCTATGCGCACCATCAATGTCGGTTTTCCGTTCAGTGGCGCGATCACGATTGAATTGCTGAACACAACGCGCGCAATCGGTCGCGAAAAGCGAACGAAAATCAGTCCGGTCATGACCGCGAGCAAAAAGAGGCCGCTCATGATCTCAATCGTCGTTACGATGTGGCCATAGAGCGTTTGCGGGTACATATGACCGTAGCCCACGGTGGCCAGCGTTTGGACGCTGAAAAAGAAGCAATCAAAAAACCAATGTCCCCCGGTGCTGCCCGCGATACTGCCCCGCTCGAGACTGTAAACCGCGGCAAAAAGGAGGTTCAGAGTGATGTAAACGCCGGCGGCAACCGCGGCGAATTGCGGCCACCGCAAACCAATCAACCAACGATAAACATCGCGCCACCTCCATGCGTCAGTATTGACTTTGACAAACTCGACCTGACCGGCGCGCATGGAAACGGCAGCAGGTTTCCTATTCATGTTCATCTAATCTGCGGTCGTTGGCAGTTGGTCAACATCTACTAGCTACGCACCTAGCCAGCTGGAGAGCCTTCCTCCCTCTTACCGGGTTATTACGACAAAGATCGCACAGGATCGCACATCCAATTGCATTAACGATGTTGTTTGCTGGCGAATCTGGAAATGAATTCTGTGATCGATCGCAAAACTTGCTTATCAACATCGTCCTGCGTTCTATCGCTGGTTTGAAGCTGGCGCTTCGGCACGCGTAACGAATGGTCGCCGCCTTCAACCACGTGCAGAGAGTTAGGCGCTTTCATCTCGCCTCGCACGTGCTCCAGGAGATCCAGCGGACAAAGTGCGTCGCGTGTGCCTTGCGCAAACAAGCTGGGCGTAGTCAGCGCGCGCAAAACTTCATCGCGGAGTTTTGTACGATCGCCCATGGCGCAAAGCGGGTATCCAAGACAAACCAAGCCGTCCACTTTTTCTTCCAGCGATACGTGACATCCGATCCGGCCGCCCATGCTCTTGCCGATTAGAACTGTCGACTCCGGTTGATGTTTCTCGCGCGCGGCTTGCAACGCTTTCCGATGCGCCGCGATCAAATGCGGCAACCGATCGGGCCGTTTCCGTCCTTCACGCATGTAGTCGTAGTCGAAAATCTCAACACTACCGATCTCTGACAAACGCTGTTTCCAGGTTTGCATCCACGGATGGGTGGAAGGTGCGCCCGCTCCTGGAGCGAAAAGAATTAAACGCTTCACGCTTTCATCCGTCTTCGCCGGGCAACGGAGTTCATGGATTTGACGAGATGGAGCTCAGCACCCAGCACTTTGAAAATTCGCCAGCGCATCATTGAAAGCTTACAACAAAGTGCTGGATTGGTTGGAGCGATTTTTAAAGATGATTGCAAGATCCGCCGGCCGGCATTAAGGATTTGTCTTGCTTGCTTTCTTGCTCCTCATCAGAATTGGAGCATGAAGTCGTTAGGCAACAGATGCATTCTCGCCGCTTTCCCAATCCAGAGATGGGGACAAATTTTGAACCATGCTCGTCGCCGTGTCTCCCTGATATTATCGGTTTCGGTCGTTGCTGGCGCTTATCTGTTTTGGGCATGTGACACGAGGGCACAATCCGATCTGCCAGCGGCGCAAGAGCCAATGCTGGCTGAGCCCGGCGATTGGGCTGCTGACTTTAATGAGGCACAGATCGCGTGTTATAACGGGAGTATGAATGCCTGCGACTCCATTTGGAAAAGCAAACGGGTCCTGTTCGATACATTCTTGTACCAGTACGGGAGAAGCTGCGGTGGCCGCGTTGATCGTCGCCAGATTAGCCGTGCGGGACTCGACTGTACTGAAGCCTTCCCCGGTTACGAGTAGCGAACATTCGCAATAGGGCCAGCATATTCGCGAATGCAGCCGCGGGGACGCGATCGACATAGATGGGCAAACCGAAGGTGGGAATGAGCTGGAGCGAACGAGTCAAAGCCTTCGGGAGTTGACTTCATCTATTAGTTAGGCCGTTTGTGTGGGCGGCTCTGCGACCCGGGTAAAACAAACAGAGCGAAGATCACCGGCGCGATGAGGCTGAGAACGACATGGAGCGAGACATGACTAGTGCCATCGGAATCGAGCTCCGTCGGACTGAACTGACGCAACGCTGCAGAAACCTCGACGGCAACAATGGCGCAAAACCAAATAACACCGCTTATCCCAGCGGCGGAAAAGCAGCATCCGCACACCGATGATACAGAGAATCCCGGCGACGAATGCGACCAAATCCGCGGGCGACTGACCGAGAAGCAGCCCACGCATGTCATCGAGGCACGGTCGAATCACGAGCAGGATCAACGCGCTGTAAACGAGCACAAACAGCACCAACCACTGCTAAGGCGAATCTTGGACGGCGCTGCATAGACCTAGCGAAACACAAGATCCGCGACCGAGCACATTACAAGTGACGTTCGCGTCCTCTCAATGCTGGGCATAAAGACGGTCCGCGGTGCGCTGCATCGCCTGATTAGATATTTCGGTACTCCAAAAGGTTATCGATATCGCGCTGCAATCGCGCCACGGCGCAGAAAGCAAGGATCGCACCCGTGAAGAACGGGATACTTTCGTTTGCAGCCGGGAGAACGCCAAAGCCAAGACCTCCCAGCAGCGTGATAGCGATGACGGCCAGGACAAGGCAGCGACCGCGATCTACCGGACTCATACGATAGGCGACGGAATGTTTGAACATCTAACAGGAAGGGATAAGCCACGGCAAGGCGTCGTGGCAAACACACTAAATGGAGCCCTCGGAAAGCGGTGCGACACAGATCGGCGAGCCGAAGGCCGAAAGAGCCGGAGTGAATGTGTCAACTCATTTTGGAATGGGGGCGTTAGCTTCATCGATTGGTTAGCGTCATCACTTCATCCATTTCTCTCGGCTCCCATCCTGATAACGAACGTAAAGAAATGTGTGATCAAAGTAAGGCTCGAAGCGCAACACTGTAATGATCTCCTCGTCTGACTTCTTCGGATCGTACCTGATGACGATCCTATTCTGGCCACGCAGCAACCACTTGCCGTCTGAGACGCTATCGAAGCACCACATTCTGTAATCTCCGTTGGCGCTGAGTAAATGCTGACCTTCTCTACAGTCCCCACGCACTGTAATCCACATACCGACGAGATCGTTAAGTTTGACGCGAGCAGGCGACGGACTCGGTGTTGTCGCCAATAAAATGATCGAGGCAACTATGGCAACCATGGGTCTAACGAGACACAAGATCAGCGACCGCGCGACTTAGAAGTGACCTTCGCATACTCGTCAATCTAGGCATAAGGACGGTCCGCGGTTCGCTCCATCGCGGATTAGGCCCATGTTTTCGCATCAGCTGATCTTGAAAGCGCCAAAGGGTCTGGCTTCGGAATGTGGCCCTTTCGTCATGATGACTTTCTCCACATACTCCAGGTATTCCTTCCCGAAAACATAGCCTCGTTCCTTCCAGAACCCTTTTCCGCCAGGAGCAGAAAGCAAATTCATGACAAGCAATTCCCAACCATCCCAAAGCCAAGGAGATAACGCCTTTTCGCGCGACTGGTAGAAGCCGTTCTGCGAAAAAGAGATAAATGCCATGAAAGTCTGAATGAATCGCGCTTTCTCTATTTCATCCAGTGACGAGTAGTCTCTCAGTCCTTTGAGCGCGATCCGATTGAGCTCGGCATCGCCCATCAGATTCATATACCAATCACCATAGTTGTTGTGAATTGCTTGCGCAGTGGCGGAGCGAACCGCGCTCGTGTTCCTCTTAATCTGAAATCCAACGTAGAATAGTGAAATGACGACGGCGATCGCGCACAATTACTTGTGCGAAGTTACTCCAGTCCTGAAGCGTCATATACCTAACGAGAATTGGACGAGAATTTTGTCTAACTTGGAACCGAGTGCCGCCTCCCTGCCGGCGGTTGATCGTCGAGCGGGCTGCGGATAGCCAGGCCCGGTATGTTCAGAACGTAAATCATGGTCGTGGACACGATTTTGTGGCACCAGCAGTTCTTGAACGGTGCGGATATCGTATCCGTTTTCCACTAGATGTGTAGCAAAACTGAGCCGAGACCAATCAGGCGCAACCGTTCGATGGCGTAGCCGCGATAAAACAATTCTTCCACCACTCCGGCCCGGAAAACAATAGCGGTGATCAACCATAGCGGCAGTTTCTCGAACGCGGCAGAGCCGGGACCATTCCCGTAACCAGTGATATAAGCCAGGAGGCCAACGGCCGCTGCCGACACGATCGCAACAACCAGGCCCCACAAGATCGATTTCCACCAGCGCGCGGTACCCAGTCCAATAGAACGCATGGGCAAATGTTCGCCGCGCCGGACGATCACAATCAGCGTGACTGCGCTCACCCAGATCAGCGCCTCTTTTAGAACTGCCGAGGCAAACGTGGTCCCAGGGATGAAGAATGCGACCAGCTGGCGGATTATCAGCATCGCGAAAAGCGAGATGAACAATCCACCCCACGTGGCGCGTGAAACTTTGGTGGGAACCGACGGCTGATCGGGCGCGAGAGCGAACGGTGCAACAGGATTCTCTGTTTCCATAGATTCCATTACGATGCCGCAAGGCACAGTTTGGATTCAAGAAACCGGAGAATCTCCCGCCTTCGCGTCAAAATTGCAGCAATCGGTCTCGCTATTCGACCATCACCACTGTGCCGACCGGCACTTCGGAGTAAAGTTTCTCGGCGGCGTCCCACGGCAATCGAATGCAGCCATGCGATGCCGGATGATTCGGCACGACGCCCGCATGCATTCCAAAATCGAGACAGCTCAGCCGCATGAAATACGGCATCTCGACGTGGTAGATCGTGGAACGATGGTTGCGCTCCTTGTTGGTAACGACGAATTCGCCCTTCTTTGTCGAATAACCTTCCCGTCCGGTAGAGCATCGCGCGTGATAAATCTGCACGCCATCTCTCACGAGAGCGATCTTTTGCAGCGCCAGAGAAATTTCAACCCGCAACTTTTCCGGCGCCGGCCCGCCGCCGAGAAGAATTTGAGTGCACTGCCAGTGCCCGGTCTCCGCGGCAACATCTAACGCGGACATTTTGTTCCGGGTCGTTAGCCGGGTCCTGTTGGCTCCGGCATCCTGCAGAGCGCGCAAGTAATCCGCCTGACCGAGAGCGGCAGCGAGCATCAGTACGGTCACGTTGCGATCGTCTTCAATGTAACTGCGCAATCCTTTCGGCAACAGCGCGAGAAAATCTTTGTCACAACGCGACGGCACAAACGTATTGGGATCTGCTCCGCAATCGAGCAGTGTATTAAAAAGGACGGAGTTGCTGCTGGCGATCGCATATGCAAGATACGGCACTTGTTTACCTTCGGGTGTCGGTGGCACCGAGTGTTTGGTGAGGAGCAACCGAATTTCATCTTTCTTCCCGGTTTGTACAGCTCGGGACAAAGCGCGGCGCGTGCTGGAGGTCCATTCGGACGTCATCGGCAACCGCTGCAAGACGGTCTTGATGATCTCCGGATTTTCGCCGTCGATGGCAAAGGCCAGAAGATCTTGTCCGTCGGCGCATGGAGCTTCCGGATGAAGATTGGTTGAGCGCGCCAGGAGGGACCGGAACATTTCCGGATTTCCACGCATCGCTGCGGCCATTGCCGGTGTGAAACCGCTCTTGTCGGTAAGATCAACCGCGGCTCCGGCATCGAGGAGCCGACGCGCAGTTTTCCAATCCTCTTGCGACGCTGCGATCAACAGTGGTGTGCGGCCTTGCGCGTCGCGTCCATTGGGATCAACGCGTTCCATTAGACACAAGTCGATGAGCGATTCGCGCTGAACCGTGACAGCCCGCACCAGTTCGTCCGGCGAAATGGTGACGCGCACGTGAGGTTCCGGCCCAATGGTCAATCCCCACAAAAGAATCAAAACCAGAGCGAGAACGCCCACTCGTAAGACAAATCGCCTCTGGAACATGCGCATGTGAATGGTTGGGTTGCCAATTATACGCCTTCCGTCAATGAATCTGGCATGGCTGGAACCAAACTGCGAGTGCGTCTTTGAAGTAAGTCCGCCGCGGGACGGATTCGCCATGGCGAACCGGAATTGGACGCAACCGGTTGAACATTGCATGTTGAGCACTGTCAAAACTCCAACCTATGCGCTTGTCCATCTTCGCTCTCTGCCTTGCGCTCAGTACTTCGTTTGCTGCGCAACCGGAGGCCGTGCCCAGCGGCGCGGTTCCGCTGAATTCATCCGCAGCTGAAACCGGCAAGGATGTGGTTCATCAGTTGAATAATGCTTTCGCAAAAGTTTTCGAAACCGTGGCTCCCGGCGTGGTCATTATCGAGTCTTCCAAGAAAAGCGATATCAGCGAGAGTTCGCCACTCGAGGATCTATTTTTTCAAGGACCGCCAGATGAAAACAGTCCGCGCCGAAATCCAGGTACGCCGCGACCGGTCCAAAGCGAAGGGTCCGGGTTCATAGTGCGGCCGGATGGCTACATCTTTACCAACGTCCATGTGATCGAGGACGCGGACAAAATTGACGTGAAACTGCGAGATGGCCGCGAGTTTCCAGCGCGCGTAGTAGGTGCGGACGAAAAGACGGACATCGCCGTGATCAAAGTTGATGCGAAAGATCTGCCGGTGGTTCCAATCGGCGACAGCGATGCAGTGCGTGTTGGGCAATTTGCGTTCGCTATCGGCGCGCCGTTCAAGCTCGACTACACATTCACCTACGGCGTGATAAGCGGCAAAGGCCGCAGTAAATTGCTTCAAACAAACGGCTACTCCATATCGGATTATTTGCAGACCGATGCCTCGATTAATCCGGGTAACAGCGGCGGGCCGCTGTGCGACATCGACGGCAAAGTGATCGGGATGAACACGCTGATCAACGGGATGAACCGCGGCCTGGGCTTTGCCATTCCCATCAACATGGCCAAAGAGATCGGCAGCGAACTCATTGCCGGGCGTAAAATCGTGCGGCCCTGGTTGGGCATTCGCATCGAAACAGTTGGCGACGACCCAACGATCCGTGATTTGTTTAAAGGCGCCGACAAAGGCGTCGTGGTCCGCACAATCGAAGCGGACGCACCGGCTTCCAAAAGTGATCTACGTCCGTTCGACGTGATCACGCAAGTTGATGGAACCTCGATCAGCTCCGATGCGCAGTTACAGCACGAAATTCTGAAAAAGAAAGTCGGTCAGAACGTCGAGCTGACCGTTTGGCGTAAAGGCCAATCAATAAAGGTGCCGGTGAAGACTGGCGAATTGCCCGACGAAGTTACTCGCGCATCCAATCGGCCGATACAACCGAACGAGTCGAAACCGCAGGATGTTGGCAAATTTGGATTGCAGGTGCAGGAACTGACGAAGGAGGTTGCAGACCGCCTGCATCTGTCGACGCATGGAGGCGTGATCGTAACCGAGGTGGAAGACAATAGTATCGCCGCTGCCCAGGACATTCAGCGTGAGGACGTGATTACCGAGGTCGACGGCAAGCCAGTCACGAACGTGAAATCCTTCCGTGAGGCGCTCAATAAGGCCGATCCGAAACGCGGCGTGCTTCTTTACCTCGATCGAAAGGGCAGCAAAACTTTTGCCGTCCTAAAAGCTGCCGGATAAATCCTCGCTAGCGTCCGCTGTCCTTAGCGGACAATTGGTGACACTTTGCCTTCCCGACACAGATGCGCTGAGAACAGCGCCACACTACACCACCAAATGAGCAGCCTAGGTTTTCCGGCTGCCGACGATCACCAGCGCGATTCCGCCGATCAAACAGATCCCGCCCAACACAGGCGGAAACGGAATGGTCTTTTGCTTTTCCGCAGTCGCCTGAATGGGGCCGAGGTCCAGCACCTTCTCACGCTTGGTGTACGTGATCCCGCCATATACAAGGGCAAGAATGCCAATAACGATCAGAATGATGCCGATGATGCCGACTGGTTTCATCGCTTGAATGTTATAACGAGCGGCGGCCTGAGAGCAACTGAATGATCAGCACCACAATCGCGATCACGAGCAGGATATGAATGAACCCGCCGAGCGTATATGAGCTGACCAATCCAAGCAGCCATAGCACGAGCAAAATCACAAATATTGTCCAGAGCATAAGTTTATTCCTTTCGGTTAAGTCGTACGTATCATCGCACGAGCCACTTCCGTTGCGCTTATTTCAATGAAAATTTCTACCACTTCTCTAGTACTGCCCGGAGATTCCACTCGTTCGCTTCCAGCAAACCGCGGGCAGATTCATAATCGCGTTGGGTCAACTCGGCCAAAACCCTCACAGCGCGGTCACGTAGTTTCATGCTCGAAGTGTGCAGATCGACCATCAGATTTCCGCGCACTTTACCAAGTCCGATCATCGCGCCGGTGCTGATGATGTTCAGGGCAACCTTCGTGGCAGTCCCGGCTTTCAATCTGGTTGATCCAGTTAGGATTTCGGGACCGACAGGGAGCGTAATTACAAGATCGACGTCCTTTGTTGTAGCCGGGGTCGGTGACCCCGGTTGGCCGGCGTCATCGCCCTCGGCTACGGCAGGATTACACGTAAGCAAGATCGTTTTTGCACCTAACGAGTTTGCCCGAGCAAGTGCGCCGAGCACAAAAGGTGTCCGGCCGCTCGCCGTAATTCCGATGACAACATCGGCAGCCGTCACGCCCCGCTCAGGCACCGCCAATGCTCCGGCGCTCTCGTCATCTTCCGCACCTTCCACGCTTCGATGCAGCGCCGTGGTTCCGCCGGCAATTACCCCCTGCACAAGATGCGTCGACGTGCCGAACGTGGGTGGAATTTCGCTTGCGTCCAATACACCGACGCGTCCGCTGCTTCCAGCGCCGACGTAAAACAACCGGCCACCGTTTCGAAGCGATCCGGTTACCATTTCAATTGCACGGGCAAGATCCGGCGCGGCCGTACGCAATGCTTCCTGCACGAATTTTTCCTCTTCGACAAAGATATGAACCAGTTCTGGCGCGCTCATTTTTTCAAGATTTTCGGAGCGCGGATTGCGCTGTTCCGTCAACGCAACAGCCAAACTGTCGATTTCAGTTTGCGATGGCTTCGCGCGAAACGCAGCAGGATCATGCGCTCCTGCTGCAAGCCACGCGGCGCCCAGTTCAGGCGCTCGCTCGGCAGTTGCTACTCGAGCATCGGGAAGGTTCTTCTTTAGCCTCCGACGAAACGCGTGCGTATAAATTGAGTCCCGCTGAAAAAGGCCGCCCATGAGCACAACTTTCGGCGCAAGCATGTGAAGCCGGGCCGCGATCGCCTCAGTGTAATCACAAAGGACGCCCGCGCCGTTTTCGATGATCTCCGTCACCCGCGGATCACCGCCGGCAGCCGCTTCAAACGCCACGGGGGAGAGCCTGGAGATTTCCATTTTGTCCGCCGTCTGGACCCAGCGAACGAGTTCATCCAGGTTATTCAACGAAAGTGCGTGCAGAATTTTTGCGGTGAACTCCATCGCGCCACGATTCAGATCGTGTTCGCGCAAAATCAGGCGGAGCGCCTGGATGGAAAGAAAATAACCACCGCCGGCATCCCCCAAAATATGTCCCCATCCGCCGGCCCGTTCGATGCGATCGTCGCGCCGTCCAGTTACCGATGACCCGCTTCCCGCGTTGACAACAATGCCATCGCCGCAGTCGAGCGCCGCGGCCAACCCGGAGTCACGGTCGCTGCCGGTCACGACTTGAGCCTTTGGCCAGATCTCGAGACAGATTTGCTTCAGTAGACGGCGGTCTTCCTCTGTCCCGCAGCCGGCGAGGAAAACGCCCGCGCGATCGATTTGCATTTGCTTCGGAATCTCTGCAAGAATCTTGCGCAACCGGTCGGGGGCGGTCAGCCGAAAATTCGATGGCGGCAGTTTTCCCTGTTCGAGGATGCTCCATTGCGAGCCGGGGTCAACGCCCCCGGCTACAGATTCCACCAAGACCCAGGCGGTTTTGGTTCCGCCGCCTTCAACCCCGAGGATGCGCTCACCGGGTTTCACGATTCGTTATGCTTAGCCGCTTTTCGGCAATTTTGAAAGCGCAGTATAGATAAGAGCGTCACTCCGAACGGCCGCCGCTATTGAAACACCGCAGTGTGCAGAGGACTGCCGGTCCTGCCATTGCCGAAATTTCGGGTGTTCGTATCGTGAAAACATCGATGGACCACAGGGAAGCCGACAAAAAGATCGCTCAATTGCGACAAGAAATCCGGAACCACGATCGGCTCTATCACGATGAAGCCGCGCCGATTATCAGCGATCGCGAATACGACCGGCTCTATAAAGATCTAATTGATCTCGAATCGCAATTTCCTGATCTGGTCACGTCGGATTCACCCACCCAGCTAGTAAGCGGGAAACCGCTTGAGGCATTCGCGCAAATTCGGCACCTCGCGCCGATGCTTAGCCTCGACAACACTTATTCCGAAGACGAGGTCGCGAATTTTTACAAACGAATCACGCGATTGTTGCCGGACGAGAAAATTCCGGTGGTGATTGAGCCGAAAGTGGACGGAGTGGCGGTGTCAGTGATGTTTGAAAAAGGCCGGCTGAAATATGCCGCGACTCGCGGGGATGGTATTGTCGGCGACGATATCACGCAAAATGTCAAAACAATCCAATCTGTGCCGCACCGGTTGCGCGGTGATGCGCCAGAGGTTTTCGAGGTTCGTGGCGAAGCTTATCTGGACAAAGCTGGATTCGAGAAACTGAACAAAGAACGTAAAGCCGCGGGACTTCCGTTGTTTTCGAATCCGCGCAATGCCGCCGCCGGTTCGCTAAAGCATCTTGATCCAAGAGCTGTGGCGCAACGCCCACTCGGAATCGTTTTCTACGGTACCGGTGCTGTCCAAGGTTTGGACCTCGATCTTCACTCGAACATTTTCAGGCTGTTCAAGAAATTCGGTCTGCCAACAAACGAAGATTGGTGGCTGGCCGATTCGGTCGACGAAATCCTCAAGGCGATCCGCGATCTTGACGAGATCCGACGCGATTTTCCGTACGAAACGGACGGCGCGGTAATTAAAGTAGACGCGCTCACGCAGCGAGAGCGGCTCGGGTTCACTGCGAAATCACCACGTTGGGCGATTGCCTACAAATACGCAGCGGAACGCGTGGAGACTCGTTTGAACGACATTATCATTCAGGTTGGACGCACCGGAATTCTGACACCGGTTGCGGCGCTCGAGCCGGTGTTTGTAAGTGGCAGCACCGTCGCGCGCGCGACATTGCACAACGAGGACGAAATCAAACGCAAAGACATCCGGATCGGCGACACGGTGGTGATCGAGAAAGCCGGCGAAGTTATTCCGGCCGTCGTTGAAGTTGTGAAATCAAAGCGCCCACGCGACGCCAAGCCGTTCGATTTCGCTAAACACATTCACGGCAAATGTCCCGTGTGTGGCGGCCGAATCCGACGCGATCCGGAATTCGTGGCGTGGCGTTGCGAAAATCTTCATTGCCCTGCGCAGACAACGCGACGTGTGGGATTCTTCGCCGCGCGCGGCGCACTCGATATCGAAAGCATTGGCGGGACCGTGGCGGATAAACTCGTTGAGAGCAGTCTTGTCCGGGAGCCCCTGGACTTGTTCCAATTAAACATCGAGCAACTTGCGAAACTGAATCTCGGCACTGAAGAAGCGCCGCGCGTTTTCGGCCAGAAAAATGCGAGCAAGGCGAAAAAGGCAATCGAGCGAGCGCGGACATTGTCGCTCTCGCGCTGGCTTTTTGCGCTGGCGATCCCCGACGTTGGGAAGACGACAGCTACACAGCTCGCTCGGTTTCACGAAACGGTTGAGGACGTGGCCAATTCACAATTGCTCCGTGACGTTCTTGATTATCACGACAAGCGTGAACAGAAAGAGTCCACCAAAGAAATTGGCGAACGATTAATCAAGGCTGGTTTTGCCCAGCAATCCAGGAGCAAAGCGGTAAAAAGCGGCATCGTGACTGAAGTCGGACCTGTGGTCGCACAGAGCGTCCTCGATTTTTTTGCGTCGACGGCCGGCAAGAAAATTCCGCGACGCCTGAAGGAGCTCGGAATCGAGCCCAGAAGCGAAAAAGTTTCAGCGAAAAAAGCGGCCGAACTGCCGCTGGCTGGGAAGACGTTCGTGCTTACAGGCAGCTTGCCATCCATGACGCGCGAGGAAGCGACAGGAAAAATCGAAGCGCTTGGTGGACATGTGACTGGCAACGTGAGCAAGAGAACCAGCTACGTTCTCGCCGGTGCTGAACCCGGCGGCAAATTCGATCGAGCCAAGGAACTCGGCATTAAAATCATGGATGAAAACGAGTTTCGGAAGATGCTGTGACGGGTGCAGTTGTGCGGCGCATCAAATCGTCGGGTGTCTTTTGTAAACACAGCAATACCCAGCTTGGGGCCAGCTGAACGCCAGCACATGCGGCGCCAGCAAGGCGACTTCCCGAACGGTAGGTGTACGTGCTAAGGCGAGTTAGTCGCGTCGTCTTCAAGCGACATGGAAATTACGCCAGGGATTGTGCCGGGAGAGGCAAGCAACATACCGGTCTTGCTGGCCGGATGCATAGCAGCTTGCACGTTGAAAGTCATCTTGTGATTTCCACGCATCACCGTGATCGGAACGACGTCACCAGCGGTAATGTAGAACGAGGCGTCGAATACATCCTCGGGATCGGTGATTTTTTTCTTGCCGATTTGCAGCAGTACGTCGCCTTCTTTCATTCCACTCCGCCCCGCCGGCACATCCTCCCCGATCTGCGTCACTACCGCTCGTGAGCCGTCAACCTGTTGGGATGCGGGCGAAACATTGTTCACGCCGATCCAGCCGTGCCGCGCTTCGCCGAAACGAACAAAATCGCTCCGGATTTTCTCCGCAGCCTCGATCGGCACAGCGTAACAAGCAGAATTATTTCCCAGACCACTGACAACGATCCCCACCACTTCCCCGTTCATATTCAATAGCGGCGCGCCAGCCTCGCCCCGCTGGGTCGGAGCGTTCACGCGTAAATGGATGGTGGAAAAATAGCGGCCGAGAAATTTCCGGTCGAACCCAGCGATCATGCCGAAGGTCGGCGTCTTTGGCAAATCGAGGGGATAACCGATCGACACGACGGGCGTTGCGACTTGCAGTTCGTCTGATTTGCCAATCGGCAGGGCCGGCGTCGTCTCGTCCACCTTGAGGATGGCTGTCCCGCTACGGATGTCTGCCAAAAGTTGCCGTGCCGGATATTTCTTCCCGCCAAATTCAACGGTGAAATTACCCGCTTCGCCCCCGACTGTGTATGCCGTGTAAAGTGTTCCCGTCGGGTCCACGAAGAATCCGGTGCCGCAGATCTCGCTATGTTGGTCGACGCCGTGAATCTTGACCACGGCTCTGGCAGTGCGCTCGAAAATGTCTCTGACCTGATGGCTGATTGCCGTAGCCGATTGCTCCTGGGCAAAGAGCAGGCCTGCGCCTGAGCAGAAAACCAGCGCGACAGCGATCGCGCCTCGCCTAGAACCTGAAAGTGGGCTCATAACTCACGGGGACGCTATCAAGCACGTAGCGTGGCGGGGCGGCTCGGTGAGTCTGAACGTTTTGATTAAAACTGCGAACCGGCTGCGCCCTGAAAATCTGCGTATCGACTGGAGATGCAAGGTTCCATTCTTCTTCGGAATTTACCGGCGACGATAACGTCACTGGACGCTGGCTAGCGAGGCGAGCCGTTTCGGGTTGCTGATAAACCTTTAACGAAATCACCGCGGCACAAACCAGAACCGCGGCGACAGCAGTGGGATACGAGGCGAGCGACCGAATATCCAGCTGCGACATGAAATTCTGAGCGCGTTCGAGACAAATCCGCCAAAGCGGCTGACGCAGCAATTCATCGCGTTGCCGGCGATGGAACTCGTGGAGGAAATCCTCGAAGTAACCGGGCGGCGGTTGCTCGTAGCGCTTCAACCGAAGCAATCTCGCGATTTCGTTGTCGTTAAATTCGTCCATTTTTTCGCCCTTAGGAGACAGGATTTTTACGAAATTCGTCTAGGTAATTTTGCAGTTGCCGATTCGCGTAAAAGAGCCTCGAACGTACTGTGCCTTCCGAAACGCGCAAGATTTTACTGATTTCCGCATGAGGCATGCCCTGTATATGGAACATGGTGACTACTGCTCTGTGATCATCAGACAATTTCATCATGGCCTCGTTCAATCTTCGCTGTAGCTCGGAGAGATCCGCTTCGCGCACGGGGCTGCTCGTTGCAGTCGCCTCCATGAATTCCTTATCGTTTTGGATGCTTGCGTCCACATCATCGAGGCTCAATTGAAACCGGCGCCCGCGTTTTTTGAGAAAATTCAAGGTCATATTGACCGAGATCGAATGAATCCAGGTGTAAAACGAGGATTTGCCGCGGAAGCCGCGGATGGCCTTGTAAGCCTTGGCGAAAATATCCTGTAAAAGGTCGTTCGTGTCCTCGTGGTTAGAGGTCATGTTGTAGACCAGCCCGTAGAGACGCGGCGTATATTTGATCACCAGATCGTCGAACGCGCTCGCCTCGCCGACTTGCGTTCGCTTCACCAATTCCTGGTCTGGGTCGCTTCGTGGCTGATCCATCGCCTGGCGCTTAGACTTAACATGCGTCTCCAGACCCGACGATAACAAATCGGTAATGCGACGAGCAGGTAAAGCGAGCACTTGATTCATTTTTGATATTTGCGCGGTCGATTACCGCCGGTCACGGATCGACATCAACCAGAGCAAATTGCCCAGTGCAGCAATGAATGCCGCAATGTACGTGAGCGCGGCCGCGTTCAGGACATTGTTGACACCGGCCGTTTCCTGGCCGGGCTGTATGATCCCCATTTCCCGCAAGATGATTTTTGCCCGTCGGGACGCATCGAATTCCACCGGTAACGTGATCAATTGAAACACCAGCAGAATCAAATAGCACCAGATGCCGATGGTAATCAAACCGGTGATCCTGAAGAACAAACCGCCGATAATGATGAATGGAAGCATCTGCGAGGCGATCATCGTGACCGGCACAATCGCCATTCGCGCCTTCAATGGCGCATAAGCTTTTGCGTGCTGAATCGCGTGCCCGGTCTCATGCGCAGCAATACCCAGCGATGCCACCGAGGGCGTGTGATAAACGTTACTCGAAAGATGCAGCTGCTTCTTGGTCGGATCGTAATGGTCACCGAGAAAATCGTTCGTCTCCACGACGTCAACATCATGGATCTGCGCTGCCTGCAGGATTTCGCGCGCGCATTCTGCGCCGGTAATGTTGCCACTCGCACGCACCTTGCTCCATCGGCTAAACGCGCTGGTGACCCGAATCTGCGCCCAAATGCCAATGATCAACGGGACACCGATATAAATCAGCCAGTGAGACCCCAAACCAAAACCAGATGGATAATACATGTGTGGAACAAATTTAACCCGGCAAGGCGACTTGTCACTTGGCCGGGCAGAAATTAGACCTCTGAAGGCGTTGCACGTTCATTTCGATGGTAGGGATGTTGCGCTGCGCCGGGTCGCCGCCGCGACCGCAACCCGATGACCCTGCAAATGGGTCAAATCTCCAGTTGCCTTGGAAAACGCGAGAGGATTCGACAACCTCTCTTTGTGACTCCTATGACGTCTTCCTGACGCACGCCGCCAACCCCAGGGTAATACAGGCCCGGTTCGACCGTGAGCACCTGGCGATCTTTCAGAACAACCTTTTGCAAACGTGGATGCTCGTGGATTTCCAGCCCGAGTCCGTGTCCGGTTCCGTGGAAGAATCCGACATGGCGCCCGTTACGCACCTCCGTCGGGAAACCGCGGCTGCCGAAGAATTCCTGGATGGCCTTGTGAATCGCCATGCCGTCAACACCGGCTTTGATTCTCTTGAGCGCGAGTGCTTGACCTGCTTTCACGGTCTCCCAAAGCCTGCGCTGCGCCTCGCTCGCCCGTCCGCGCAACACCGTACGGGTCATGTCGCCGAAGTATCCGGTCTTCGCGTCACGCGGGAAAACGTCGAGGATGATCAGTGAATCTGCGTAAAGCGCCCCGTGGCCGCGCTCGTGCGGATCGCAGGCCTGATCGCCCCCGGCGACAATCGTTCCGGTCGGAACGCCGCCGGCGCGCAAAACTGCGGAATCAATTTCAGCGCGCAGCATTTCGGAGGTGAGCGTCTTCCCGTTCCACCGCAATCGTTTTCCCGAACCCGGCTTTGACGATTTCAAAACTTCAATCCCACGTCTGAGTCCTGCCTCTGTGATCCTCAAGGCGCGTCCCATCATCTCGATTTCTTTGTCCGATTTGGCTTCACGTTGCGGCCAGAAAAATCCGTCTGTCGCGCGGACACGGATCTTGTTTGCGGCAAGTTCCTCGGCGTAGCCGAGCGGAAAATTTGCTGGCACAACTGCCGATTTCACGCCGCGCTTTTTCAAAAAATAGGCCAAGACTTTCTCGTAGGGAGGGGCCTTTTTTGATTTTCCCTGCAGCTCGCGCTCGAGTTCGCTGAACATGACGAATTCGTCCGCGTTAGCTTGTTTGCGGCCGCGATCGATTTCCAAATCGCTCAAGACCAGTGTGCGCTTGCCGTTACGTTGGAGAAAAATGAATGGGTCCGGGGCCCAAAACTTCGTCGCGTAAAGCATGTCCGGATCTTGCTCGCTCGCCGCAACCATAAGCCGCGCGGGTTTGGTTTTTGTTTTGCTCATTGTGGCCACTACTCTTTTCCAATGCTGTCGCTGGATCAACCTCTCATTAACAACCTGTTTTATCCGGGTGCCAGGTGGCTGACGTCTACGGCAATTGTAGACGTCACCGCGCTCAGGCGCTATTAACGAGCGCCGTTAGGTTCTGCGGACTTGCAGTTGTTTTCGCAAAATCCAATGGAGCACAACGAGCAAAACGAGGGTGGAGACGACTAGGACCAAGGTGTCGAAAGTAAATACGCCGAATTGGATTCCGAAGTAACGTTTCTCCAGACCAAAGAACACGTTGGGCTTACTGCCACGGCGATAATCGTTCTGCTCCATCTCAGCCCGTGAGATCAGGTCGGAGACTTTCTGGTTCACGTAGAGTTGGTCTGCGGTAACCGGCCCCTTCGCGTCCTTAAACAACGAGCGATCGAACCTCTGTTTCCCGGCAACGACCGGATCGACCAGCTTCAGGTATCGCTCAATCTCCCGCGCGGAAGGTCCTTCCAATCCCGAAAGCAATGCCAATACATCTTTTAAATCGTTGAGGTGCGCGCGTTGCTGGGGCGTGTCCGCTTTGGGCGCGAGCTTTTGAATTTCATCCTGCGCCCGATCCTGCCGTTTCGTGAGCGGGTTGAGCTTGGCTTGCGCGACCACAATTTCTTCGTACGACCAACGCATGGCGATGAACTGGCAGACGAGTGGGACCTGCAGCTTGCTTTCGGTCTTTCTCGTTTTTTCCGCGTTCGGGTGTTCGGAAAACCAGTGTGAAAAGGAGTAAAGCAGACCGAGATTCCGGTTCATGTCCTCGTATTTGATGAGGGCGCCCCCCATAATGATCTGCGGAATTAGAACCAGCGGGACAATATTGGCCGCGGTTTTCGGATCGGCGACCAGCGACGAGATAACCAGCCCCAGCGCTACACCGCTCAAGGCGGTCAGGAACATGATCCCCATGTCGATCCAGAACATGCCACGGATTTGGAGGACGAAATTGCCGATCAACACGAAAAGGACACACTGAATGAGCGCGAAGAATCCGAGTGTGATCGTCTTTGAGATAACGTAATACGAGAGGCGTACCTTGATGTTGCGTTCGCGTTGCAGGACGGGCCGGTCCCGGATGATGTCATCAGCGCTGTTGGTCAGCCCGAGAAACATCGCGACGATCAGACCGAGAAACAAGAACGTCGGAATATGATAAGCCGAAGCGAAATCGTACGTCCCTGTTTCTGAATACCGAAGGATCGTCGCAATCAATAGCGCCAGCACCGGTGAAACGCCGATCGTGATCACCAGGTTCGCGCGGTTGCGCAGTTTGCTGATGAAAGCTCGCCGCAGCAGGGTCCTAAATTGAGTCCATTCGTCGTGCCACCGCAGCGGAAGCCGCTTCTTTTGGACCGGTGCAACCGGCAACGGGGCCGCCTCCTCCTGGTGCAGGGCGACTTGCTTGACGTCCTGGATTAATCGGAACGCCTCGTACTTATCGCGCCAGAAATCCGGCGAGTAACGGCGCGCCGGTATCAGCTGTCCACGGCTGTTTTCCTCGTAAATGACATCGCCGCTCAAATCGCGTAGCGGCGTCTCGAGTACGTCGAAAATGAATTCCGGCCGGGTCGTTCCGCACGAGGGGCACGCACCCAGTTCGGCGCCGAATTGGTGTTGATGTTCCGCTTCGGCGAAATAGCGCAGCGCATCAGAAGGCGTTCCGAAAAAGACGAGCCGCCCACCCTTATCGAGCAAGATCACCTTGTTAAACATCTGGAAAATCTTTGAGCTCGGCTGGTGAATCGTGACGATGACGATTTTGTTGTGCGACATGCTCCGAATGATTTCGATCACGTGCTCGGAGTCTTTCGACGAGAGACCGGAGGTTGGTTCGTCGAACAGGTAAACGTCCGACATGCCGATCATATCCAGTCCAATATTGAGCCGTTTTCGCTCGCCACCGCTCAGCGTTTTTTTCTCGGGACTGCCGACGACTGCATCCCGGCGTTCGCTTAGGCCCAACTCGATTAGCTTTGCGTCCAATCGCCTGACCCGGTCGCGCCGTGAGAGGTGCGGTGCGCGAATCGCCGCCGCGAACTGCAAATTCTCGCCGATCGTGAGATGCTCATCAAAAGCGTCCTGTTGCGGCATGTAACTGACATATTGTTTCAGAATATCGACGTTCCGATAAAGCGATTGTCCGTTGAGCAATACTTCGCCGCTGGTCGGCTGGAGCTGCCCGGCAAGCACTCTCATTAGCGTGCTTTTCCCAGCACCGCTTGCGCCCATCACGCAAACAAGCTCACCACGCGTAATGGTGAACGAAATTCCATCGAGGCCAATCTGACCCTTACCGAAACGGTGCGTAATTTCGTTTAGTTCGAGGGTGCGTATGATGTTCCGCTCCTCCTCGATGATGCGCTCCAAAAAATTGCACCGGAGGACCTGTCCAACGTCGATACGAATGATGTCGCCGTCTTTGAGCTTCGCCGTCGTACGGACAGGGTCGTCGCCTACCATGATCCGACGGTCTGCCTCGATGACTTCGAGGGTGCCCACTCGCCGATCGTAATCGCAAAAAATCTTCAGCAACACGTCCCCGGCCGTGCCGGGTGAAAGCAAAATATCGTCCGCTTGCAGCCGACTCGGATCGTTCGAGACCAGATATTCCGACTTCGATGCCTTCAGTTGAAAACGCCCGCCCAATGCGCGCGCGCGACGGCGCAGATCGTTCAAATCCAGCTCGGTGTCGTTGTGAAAAACGATCTTGTCTTCCAGCGTCGCGTCGACCTGAGTGCCAGCCTTGAGTCGCACTTCGTTAAGCTCGGCGTCGATATCGCGCAACGCCTTCACACGTACTTTAAGTCCGAAGGTGACCCGCAGTGCACTCTCCCGGGTTCGCGATCGTTCCAACTGCACCTGCTCTGCGTCTTTACTTACCCGGATAAAGATTTCCGGGAGCGACACGTTCTTCTTCGCATTGAAATATTGCGCCAGCTCCTGATAACTGAGTACCTGGTCCCCGATCAAAATGCGCTGACCGGGATAAATCCGACAGAAACCGCCCCGCGCTAAAGGCCTTCCACGCACTGAGACGTTCTGAGCACTGTAGTTTTTCAAAATAATGAGATCGTGGTAACGAAAGGCCATCAGCCGGTCTGTTTCTCCGAGGTTCTTAAGGATGATGTCGGATTTGCTGTTCACTCCGAACGAGAGCGACTCCAGAGGCGACGCGCCATGCTGGTAGATCGACGGGTCGGACTCTTCTGACGCATTAAGTTGGTAAACGATGTCGATCGCTTGCGCAGCCATGCCCATCTGCGACATGAACGAATAGAATGCGACCACCTGTTCCTGCTTCAGACCTGCTTGGGAAATTAGATCATACAGTTGCACCCCGAGCATGATCTTGCGCTCGGTGCTCAATTGCACACCGAGTTTTTGTGCCATCGCAGCGAGGTCCTGCTGCTCGTAAAGCGCCTGTCGGAACAATTGTCGCAACTCGGAGTAAACCGCTTCCGGATAGTCATAACGCAGGAAGCCGAGGCTCGAGTCGATCTCTTCCTCCATGATCACGCCGTCGGCTTTCGTGAAACTTGCCAGGACCTGAATCAGCAAGGGCAGCAGGTTTGGTCCCTCCGATACGCTGCGCGGTTTGCGTAGCGCGCGACGCACCAAACGCCGGCCAGTTCGTCGCACACGATACGCAAGCGGAATCACCCGCTGCATGGTGCGATCGATTTTGTCGGCCATCGATGAAACCAGCTCTGTCATTTTAATTCCCGGATGCGAATGTTAAGCGAAAGCGCAAAGCGACGCAATGCGAGGGTCGCTACTACGCGCGTGAGCTGCGAACTATGGCCTCGGTCCTCCGCTGAGGACAGCCGCTACACGCGCTGCCCGCAAACTGGAAGCCTATGCGACCGGGGGAGCCAAGGATGCCTGGGTTACAACACCTGGTCCCATTTGCTCTGATCTTTCAGCATGATCTCACGGAGGAGACGAATGGGCGGCATGCCGTGACTGAGCAGCTCGTTATGGAATTTTTGCAATGTGAAATCGTCGCCTTGCTGCGCCTTGTAATCGTCGCGCAACTTCAGGATCTGCAATTTGCCCAGCGTGTAGTTGGGGTACCCCGGATCGAAGGTAGCGCGCATGGCTTCCTGGCGCGCCGGTTTCTCTTGGTAGTAACAGTTATCCTGGAAAAATTTGGTCGCCTCATCAATTGACATGTTTTGTGTGTGCACCTTGATGGACACACATAACCGACAGACACGCAGCAACGCCTCGTCGGCTTGCGCCATACGATACTTGGCCACGATTTTCACCTCGTCTTCGCTTGGAGTCGAGCTCGCCGCGCTGCCGTAGCCTTCGTCGATCATCATTTTTTCGCAGTAGTGCGCCCAGCCTTCGATGAAAGCATAGCTACCGAAGATTTTTTCTACCTTGCTGGCGGGCGACACGTTCAGATGGAGGAACTGCACGTAGTGTCCGGGATAAACTTCATGAATTGAAACGAGGTCGGAGGTGCAATTGTTGAACGCAGTGAGCCATTCCTGTTTTTCTTTTTCCGGCCACTCCTCCTCTGTAGGCGTGATGTAGTAGTACGCCTCGGTGGCGCGTTTCTCGAACGGACCCGGAGGATCCATCGAGGCGAAGGAGGTAGTGCGCAGATATTGTGGTGTTTCTTTTACTTTCGCGCGAACCTCGGATGGAATGCCGACCAAGTGACGGCCCACAACATACTTGCGGAGCTTGTCCAGGTCTTTGGCAATGTCTGGGATCAATTTGTCCGGAGTTGGATGCTCGGTCTGTATTTGTTTGAAAACCTCAATTGGAGATTTGTTCAGGTCGATTTTTTTCGCGGCGTCAGCAAATGCTGCCTGTTCAGCCTTTAATTGCGCCATCCCAATCTCGAGAATTTTTTGCGGGGGAAGATCGACGAGCTCCGTCTGCGCCAAAAAGCGGCGGAATTTCTCCTCACCCAAAGCAAAGTCGAGTGAAGCTTTTGGGAGCTTCTCCCGCTCCAACCAGGTAGCGTAATCATTCAGCGCCTTTGCAGCTTTGCGATTGGCTGCCTGAAATGCCAGGCGAAGTTGCTCGTCCTTTAACCCGCTTACCGCTGCAACGAGATCTTTCTTCAAGAAATCGGCGGAACCTCTGGCAATCTGAATCGCAAGCTCCACGAACGGTCTTGGCAGCTTTTCATCAAGATTTGTTCGCGCCGCGATCAGGATGTTTGGAATTTGCGACTCAACCGCAACAAGGCTGCGAACGCGATCCTCAAGGGGCGCAAAGTTCCTTTTGATGTAGACGTTCACGTCGCCCGCACGAGCATAAACCATCGGGTTCCGTTCGAAGACGGACATGTCTTGCATTTCGAACAGGTCCCGCTTCACCGCTGATTGGAGAATTCGAAGATCAACGGACTGACGAAGACTCAGTTTCGCTGGATCGAATTTGGCAAGGCGATCATCGAATCTCCGGAGGCGGGAGAGTTCGGCGTCGAGCGCAAGCCGGCTATAATCGCTGATTTTTCCGTCATACTCGTGAAGACCGAGAGCAGTTCCCTGGAGCGGGTGAGCGGCGAGATACGTTTTCACGTACTCTTCGGCTACCGTTTCGTATTCGGCGTCCTGAGTTTGTCCACCGAGAGCACCAGCGCAGGAACACAGCACCAACAGGAGAAAAACCAATGCGAGGGTCTTTCGTGGCGTGTTCTGATTAGTAGCATCAGGCTTCAGCCCGATGCGGCTAAGTGCACAAGAATCAGACCGTTTTAGCAACTTGCGCTCCGGAGGCAGGCCCTCAGAACAGCCAGTGTTTGGATGGGCTTCTGTACCTGGTTGAAGGCGGATGTTAACGGGATCAGCTAAACAGTGACTCATTTGAAACTCTCAGATTGCGAGCTTCACGTAAGACAATGCTGCGCGTTGGGCGTTGCCAAAAATTTGCTATGAGCGATTGTCGCATCGTTTTCCAATCATGGTAAAGATATGAGACGCTTGGTCATCGCCCCCTTGCTGGCGTTTCTACTATCCGTCCCCATGCCCGGCGTTTTCGCGCAGGAAGCGCCGCCGCCAAAGAGCGACGAGGATAACGGCTACTCGCAGATTGCCATTTTCGCAAAAGCCTTGGAATTGCTCCGGCAGGATTACGTGGATGAAAGCAAGACGAGCTATCATGATCTGGTTACCGCGGCAATGAAGGGAATGCTGTCGTCGCTGGATCCACACAGCCAGTTCATGGATCCGAATGACTTTCGGGACATGCAGGATGACACGCGCAGCCGTTTCAACGGTCTCGGCATTGAGGTCTCAATGAAAAACGGCCTGCCTACCGTAGTTACGGCGATGGAGGATACACCTGCGGCGAGGGCTGGCATCCTTTCAGGCGACCAGATTTTGAGAATCAACGGCATATCCACGGAGAGAATGGATCTCCAGGACGCGATCAACGTTCTGCGCGGTCCCTCGGGAGCAAAAGTCGGTCTAACGCTGTTGCGACCGTCGACTAAGGAGATCAAGGAGTACACGCTCCAGCGCGCGGAAATAAAAATCCAAAGTGTTAAAGGAGACAGGTTACTGGCTCCGGAGTTAACCGGCCCATTCCGGATTGGTTATGTTCGGCTGATCCAGTTCAACGAGCCTACCGCCGACGAGCTATCAAGGGCGCTCGACAAATTACAGAAGCAAGGGATGCAAGCGCTCATTCTTGATCTCCGGAATAATCCCGGCGGGCTCTTGAACAGCGCCGTGGACGTGTGCGGTCAATTTTTGCCACCGAGCACAAAAGTCGTTTCAACGCAGGGACGAGTTCCTTCCCAGCAGCATGATTACTCCACTTCCGCCGCCAGTAAGCAGCGTCCGAACTTTCCAATGGTGCTGCTGGTCAACGAAGGCAGCGCGAGTGGCGCGGAGATCGTAGCGGGCGCCCTCAAGGACTTGCGTCGTGCGGTGCTTGTCGGTGAAACCACTTTCGGAAAAGGTTCTGTGCAGAATGTGCTGCAATTGCCCGACGGCTCCGCAGTGCGTTTTACGACGGCAAAGTATTACACGCCCAGCAGACAGGTCATCCAGGGTAACGGCGTAACGCCGAATATTCGCGTGGGTCTGACCGCCGAAGAGGAGCGGGCCCTCAATTCGCTGCGCAATGCGGGAAATGTTAAGCCCGAGGAAGAGACCAGCATTATCAAGACGAAAGATCCACAAATGTTGCGCGCAATCGACGCGTTGAAGGGTGTCATGATCTATGCGCAGCAAAGCGCGCCGAAAGCGCAAGCGGTGAAGAAGTAGTGCTGCCGCCGGGGGCATTGGTCATTCCGAGCGCAGTCGAGGAATCTCTAAATTGTTTCTGGTGCGCTTGAGCACGTAGATTCAAGAGATATCTCCACTTCGCTCGACATGACAGTATTGGGCCTCGAAACTTCCTGTGACGAAACGGCCGTAGCGATTTTGCGCGGAGCTGATTCGCGGTACGACTTACTGGCGAGTGAAGTGGCAACGCAGGTCGCTGCCCATGAAAAATATGGCGGGATCGTGCCCGAGATCGCCTCACGTAATCATCTGATCTATGCGCCGCGTCTGCTAGATCGCGCTGCGAGCACAGCGAAGATCAGCTTCTCAGAAATTAATGCATTTGCGGCCACCAGCGGCCCCGGTCTGGCGAGCTCGCTGATGATCGGTGCCTCACTCGCAAAGGGATTATCAATTGGCTTCGGCAAACCGTATCTTGCGATCAATCATCTTGAAGGTCATTTGCTCTCGCCCTTTTTTCGCAGCGGAGAAGATGGTGAGAACGAAATCCGATCGAATGTGTCGCTCATCGTCAGCGGTGGACACACGATGATGGTTCTTGTGCGGGGCCTGATAAAGTATCACTTGATCGGGCGCACCGTTGACGACGCTGCAGGAGAGGCATTCGATAAAGTGGCAAAAATGCTCGGACTCGGTTATCCCGGCGGCCCCGAAATTGAAAAACGCGCGCGAAGCGGAGATCCCAAGCGTTTTGATCTGCCGCGCGGCATGCTGGGCTCGGAAAATTTCAGCTTCAGCGGATTAAAAACTGCTGTGCGCTACTTGCTGCCGAAAGTTGCGGGACAGCTCGGCAAAACGACGGGCGAGGAACAGAGGCCAACACAGACGCCCTACGATTTGGATGAGCGAACACTGCGCGACGTCTGCGCATCTTTTCAACAGGCAGTGATCGACGTGCTTGTCACGAAAACGCTCTCCGCGGTGCAGAAATATCGCGTGGACCTGGTCACAATGAGCGGTGGCGTCAGCTGCAATCAAGAGCTACGCCGGCAAATGCGCGAAGCTTGCATCCGGAAAGGCATCGAATTCAAAAACGCGGAGCTTTGGCTATGCACGGATAACGCCGCCATGATCGCATTCGCCGCGTTGTTGCGACTACAGGTGGGATGTGAATCGCAAGTCACGGACGAGATTGATCCGAATCTGGCACTGGTGTTGTAGCCGTTTCGCTGTGCAAAAGACTCGCTGACTGTTGTCGTGCAGGCGATGGGATGCATGGCCCACAGGAGGGCGGCTACAATCAATACTCGCGCTCGAGCAGATAATTGGCGAGTGCATGCAGTGGCTCGGCATTCCGAGGAGTGAACACCGACAAAGCATTGTGCGCTTCGCGCGTGAGTCGTCTCGCTTCGGCACGCGACTGTTCCAGGCCAATCACCGCGGGGTAGGTGGCTTTCTTTGCCGCGACGTCTTTGCCGGCGCTCTTACCAAGAATTTGTGAGGTCTGTGTAACATCAAGAATGTCATCGATGATTTGGAACGCCAGGCCTAGCCACTCCCCGAACCGTGTGATCGCGGATAATTTGCTGGCATCTGAATTGGCACTCATCGCGCCAAGTCGCACCGAGCTTCTCAACATCGCTGCGGTTTTGTTCTCGTGGATGAATTGCAGCTGGCGTCGCTTGACATTTTTGCCTTCTGCTTCGAGATCGGCCACCTGACCGGCGATGAGTTTCTTGCTTCCCGCGGCGACGGCAATCTCGCGCAACAACGTTGGCGTATCGTAGCGCGGGCTCGGCCTTGCGCGGGAAACAATTTCAAAAGCGAGAGTCAGGAGAGCGTCGCCCGTCAGCACGGCAATGCCTTCGCCGAAAACTTTGTGGCACGTGGGACGACCGCGTCGGAAATCATCGTTATCCATGCTGGGAAGATCGTCGTGCACGAGCGAATACGTGTGAATGCATTCAAGCGCACCGGCGAGCGGAAGCGCATCCTTGATCTTGCCCCGACAGGCTTCGGCTGCAGCCAAGCAAAGAATCGGCCGCAAACGTTTGCCGCCAGCAAACAAACTGTAGCGCATCGCCCGGTGAAGTGTGCCAGGCTTCGTCTTCGCCTTCGGCAGGTAATGGTCCAGCGCGCGGTCGATCAGCTTCTGGCGAGTAAGGAGATACGTTTTAAGATTCACGAGACAAAGACGGATGCTGGAATTGCTTGATTATTGATACTCGATAATCCAATTCCGCGCAGAGTGTCCAGCAGCATCGGAATCAGAGTAGTCAATTGCGGGTAAGGCAACGGAAGTAGCGTGCTCTGCCGGCAACAATCTTAAATATTTTCAGCGGTTTCCGCGGTGGCCACGGGTTTGGTACGCATGGCGAGGAACGCGCCAATTAAGAGGATTGCGGCACTCCAAATCTGCGCGTGCGTGAGCCGCTCGCCGTAGAACCAGGCTGAAAGCGCCATCGCAATGGCGGGGCAAAGCAGTTGGAGACTTTGAGAGAGTGCAACTCCGATTTCGTTTATTGCCACGTAAAAGAGAACATGTGCGAGCGTGATACACGTTACTGCCGAGATGATAAGAACCAGGTTCGCCTGCACGCCGGAATGAAAGGGTGTGCCGATTTTGCCGAATGCCAGAGTAAGAGGAAGCAGCAGTGCCGAGGTGATAAAACTGACGAGACCGAAGCTGCGAATCGATCCAAGCTGAGCTGACGGACGTTTAATCAGAACACCGTAAAGCGCCCAGCAAAATGTTGCGGTAAACGCAATGAATAATCCAGGCAAGGCGACGTGTTGTTTATGCGAGTCCGCATTCGCCTGAAACCAAATCACCCCGAATGCGCCGATTAATCCAAGCAATGTGCCAAGCTGGAATTGCCATTGCCGGATAACGACGCGTTCCTCCGGAAAGAATGCCAGCGCCAGAAGTGCTGTGAAGATGACTGACGCTCGAGTGAAAATTGTATACACGCCGGGTCCGATGTAGAAAAGCGCCATCACCTGGGTGACTTGGTGGACGACGTTGGGCAGACATGGCAGCAAACAAAGCTTCACCGCGTGAATATCGATGCGCGGTCCGCCGCGGTTGATCCGATAAATCACCAACGGCGCGATGGCGATGCAAGCGACCGCGTACCGATAGAAATTTTGGGCCCACGGATCGTAATACCGATTCAGGTAATACATGAATAACGACGGCATCGACCAGATGAACACGGTGGCAAAAACTGCGGAATATCCCTTCGAGAGATTGGCATTCCGTTGCCGGGGAACATCGAAAGGCACGGATGAGATTTCGGGATTCATATGAAGACTCATCCGGCATACTCAACGGCTGTAGCGTGCGCGGTCATCGGCTTGCCTGGTCGCGCGGAGACCGCGGGTCCGTTGAAACAGCGGATTCTACAGCATGTCGGATTGGCGCACCCAAACTTTCATAGCGGCCCTCGCATTAAATTTTCTCGCCTGCAGGCGGTAAATCGCGCAAAAGTAGGCCTGAGGAGAAACGAATATGTTAAACAAACACCCAATCATCGCTGGAATCGTGTCGCTTCTTTGTTGTGTAGTTGTTCAGGTTGGCGATGCCAAGCCGAAGGCGAAGGGCGGCGGCGGAAACCACATGCAACGTGGCATCGAGCTCGCCCAGCAACAGCATTTTGACGCTGCTGCCGAGGAATTCGGTAAGGCCATCAAAGACAATCCGAACGATGTACGCGGTTACGCAAATCGCGGCACGGCCTATCGGCAGGGAGCGCGAACTGCGTTGGCCGCTGGAGATCAGGAAGGGGCATCGACAAGATATCAATCTGCAGTGGCCGATTTTTCAAAAGCCATCGAGCTGGCGTCGAAGGACGCATCCCTTTATCTGGAACGCGGTGAGACCGAGATCGAAGTTAAACAGTTCGACACCGCGCTTGCCGATCTGGAAAAGGCGGTGGAATTGAAGCCAGATGACGCCAATGCAATAAAATTCCGCGGATTCGCTGAGATTGGACTCAATCAGTGGGACAAAGCAGTCGCCGATTTCTCGGCTGTAATCCAAAAGAATCCGGACGCTCTTCAGAGTTATGATCGACGCGCACTGGCATATCGAAATTTGAAAAACTACGATGCGTCCATTGCCGATTACACATTTTTGATTACCAAAAACCCGAATGATCTTGAAGCGCTCACCAAGCGCGGATACACCTACAGCCTGGCGCAGCAGTACGAGAACGCCATTGCGGATTACCAGGCCGTTCTAAAGGCCAATCCACAGGACAACGACACGTTTCAACGCCTGCAATATGCGCAGTCGATGCTGGCGGCAAAAAACGCATCGCCTTCTCCTACGCCTCCCATTGCGAGCCCCACGCCTGAAGAAAAGACCCTGATGGACAAAATCAGTCCGCTCTACATCGGCATAGGGGTCGTCGCGCTGCTCATAATTGCTGTGATCGTGCGTCTTCTCACGCGCGGAAAGGCAGAGGCCACCAGCCATAGAATTCGTTAGGTAAGATCGCTGTAGTGTCCGCTGTCATCAGCGGAGTTTTCAAACGATCAGCTGGCCCATGTGCGCTGAGACAGCGCACGCTACAATGCGTCGCGGAGGCCAAAATTTCTTTGACACGCCAATGCGCGTGGTTAGTTTGCGAACGCTTTTCGCCGGAGCGACGCGATCCTATGGTCGTTCAAATGCCGATTTGGCGCGACTCTGGGATTTTTAACTCTCTGGTCGAAGGCACGGCCGGTTCGCCGCCCGGGTTTCCAAGGGAGGCGCTGGGTGGGTGACGAGCAGCCCATGTAGCTCAGTTGGCAGAGCACGTCCTTGGTAAGGACGAGGTCACCGGTTCAATCCCGGTCATGGGCTCGGTGAGTTTGTGACCGGCAATGAAATCAACTATAGAGGTAAATAAGAAACGATATGGCTAAGGAAGCTTTTAAACGCGACAAGCCCCACGTGAACGTCGGCACGATCGGTCACGTGGACCACGGCAAAACCACGCTCACTGCAGCAATCACCAAGGTGCTCAATAAAAAGGGCATGGCCGAAGTGCGCGAATACGACTCAATCGATAATGCCCCGGAAGAAAAAGAGCGTGGGATCACCATCAATACTGCGCACGTGGAGTATTCCAGTGACAAACGCCATTATGCGCACGTCGATTGCCCGGGACACGCCGATTACGTGAAAAACATGATCACTGGCGCGGCGCAAATGGACGGCGCCATCCTGGTTGTTTCCGCTGCTGACGGTCCGATGCCGCAGACCCGCGAACACATCCTGCTGGCGCGACAAGTGGGCGTGCCTTCCATCGTCGTTTTCCTCAACAAGGTGGACATGGTGGATGATCCCGAGCTTCTCGATCTCGTGGAGATGGAAGTGCGCGATCTATTGACCCAGTACGAATTTCCGGGTGACAAAATCCCAATCGTCAGAGGCAGCGCGCTCAAGGCGCTCAACGGCGATGAGCCTTCTGAGAAGCAAGTCGTCGCGCTCGTGGAAGCGGTTGACGATTACGTGCCCGTGCCCGAGCGCCCCGTGGATCAGCCGTTCTTGATGCCGATCGAAGACGTGTTCAATATTGAAGGCCGCGGCACCGTGGCGACGGGTCGTGTCGAGAGAGGCATCCTTAAAAAGATGGGGGAAGTTGAGCTCGTCGGCATTCGCCCGACGGCGAAGACCGTCGCGACAGATATCGAGATGTTTCGCAAACTTCTCGATGAAGCCCGAGCGGGTGACAATGTGGGCGTCCTGTTACGCGGTCTGAAGAAGGAGGAGGTCGAACGCGGACAAGTCATCGCGAAGCCCGGTTCCATCACGCCCCACAAGAAATTTAAGGCGGAAGTTTACGTGCTGAGCAAGGAGGAGGGCGGACGTCACACGCCGTTCTTCACTAATTACCGGCCGCAGTTTTATTTCCGCACAACGGATGTTACCGGCACGGTGAAGCTGCCCGACGGCGTCGAAATGGTTATGCCTGGGGATAACATCTCGATTGAGGTCGAGTTGATTACGCCTATCGCCATGGAGAAGACGATTCGATTCGCCATTCGCGAGGGCGGAAAAACAGTTGGCGCGGGCCGCGTTGGCGACATTCTGGATTAAACTCTTCCTCTAACTTTTCCCTTGACTCTGCTATTGAGCGGACCGTTTAGGGAATAGAAGATTAAGAGTAAGCAGAAGAGGAAGATTAAATACGCCAGTAGCTCAATTGGTAGAGTAGCGGTCTCCAAAACCGTCGGTTGGGGGTTCGAGTCCCTCCTGGCGTGCATCCAAGAGACTGACAACACCGAATATAGCGAAGCGATGATCACCAAAGTCAAAAACTTCTTCACCGAGGTGAAGGTAGAGCTGCAGAAATGTTCGTGGCCGTGGGACCCGAAGGAAAGAGGTTTCCGCCGCTACAAGGAACTCGTTGACTCGACGATTGTAGTTGTTATCGCGATGCTATTGCTGGGTGGCTATGTCGCGCTGTTCGATTTTGTTTTGGTCAATGTTGTGCACTTTTTCACCCGGTTGCATTGATTATGGCACAAATACTTGAAGGCAAGAATCAATGGTACGTCGTGCACGTGCTTTCCGGCCAGGAAAACAAGGTGCGCGAGAACATCTTGAAACGCATCAAGACGGAGGAGATGGGCGACATGGTTTATGATGTGCTTCTTCCGACAGAGCGGGTCTCGGAAATCAAGAAAGGCAAGAAGACCGAAACCACGCGAAAATTTTTCCCCGGTTATCTAATCGCGAACATGCACCTGCTCGACGAAAACAATCAGCTGGTCGGGCGCACCTGGTATTTTATCCGTAACACGCCGGGCGTGATCGGGTTTGCTGGGACCAAGGACAAACCCATTCCGATGCGCCAATCGGAAGTGGACAGCATGCTTGCGCAAATGAAAGAGCGCGAAGAAAAGGTGAAACCGAAAGTCAGCTTCGAAGTCGGTGAATCGGTAAAAGTCGCGGACGGCCCGTTCCAAAATCAAACTGGCATCGTCGAAGAAATCGATCCTGAGCGCGGCAAACTGCGCGTTTCGGTCACAATCTTCGGTCGCGCAACCCCGGTGGAACTGGAATACTGGCAAGTCGAACGCGGATAAATTTCTCACCACATAACTCTCAACTAAACACTCTCCGAAATGGCAAAAGAGATAATCGCACACATCAAACTCCAAATTCCCGCCGGACAGGCGAACCCTGCTCCGCCAGTGGGAACTGCTCTCGGCCCGCGCGGCGTGAACATCATGGCGTTCTGCAAGGAATTTAACGCCGCCACGCAGAAACAAGCCGGCGACATTCTTCCGGTCGTGATCACGGTTTACAAAGACAAGTCGTTCACTTTTATCACTAAGAGCCCGCCCGCCGCCGTTCTGTTGAAGAAAGCAGCCAACATCGCTGCCGGTTCAAAGGAGCCTAACAAAACAAAGGTCGGCAAAGTCACGCGCAAACAGGTCATGGAAATCATCAACACCAAGCGCAAAGACTTGAACGCACGCGACGACGAAGCCGCCTTTCGCATCATCGCCGGCACAGCCCGCCAAATGGGTTTAGAGGTTGTCGAGTAGTAGTTTCAAACTGCGGCGACAACTATTCAGGAGATTTTTCGGTAACGCCCACATATTCCCACTCCTGCAGCGCGATAGGCACGTTGCCGTTCTTCCAGACGAAACCATGGAAGGCGCAAAGATTGAATTTGCCGGCCTGCTTCACGCGCGCGTCGGCGAGAAATTTCATGATCTGCAGTTTACCGATCTCGTAGGTGATGACCTGACCGGGACCGGTTGAAAACGCGATTGCTTCCTGGCGCGCGGGCTGTTCATCCATCGGAACTTTCTCTTGGAGGTTCTCTAAACCCTGCTCCAGGATCGACGGGATGTTTCGATGCGCGTAAGAATCTCGCGGCTACGTGCCTCGTCATACGGTGGCGGACACTGTCAGCGCTTCGGCCAGAGCAGTGAGTGTCTGCTCAACATAAAGTTCAGATCGCGTTCACTCGCACGCGCGACAATGCCGAGCCGATCAATTTGTAATCGACCTGCTTTGGGATCGGCCAGTCGGCATGAGTCGAGCCGATCTTTTTCCAGCGCACTTCAAATCCGGCCAAATCTTTCTCTCGCTGATCAATGCTCGCCCGCGACCAATCGCGCGTTCCACCGGGCCGCTCCATCCGATTTACATCGTCGCCAGTAAACGGCGCGTGTTTTGCGCGCCATAACCAGAAATCGTTAGCGAGTTTCTCAACGAGTCCGTTTGCGGTTGGGCGATCACGAGTATCGGCGGCGAAGCCAGAAAAAAGGCGATGCCGAATCTTTTGCTCACGGTCACGCCCGATCGGTTTTCCACCGTTGCTCGCGCTGAAACTTTTCAATTGCGAGCTGGAGTAGTCTGTCGATTAATTCGCTGTTAGAAACACCCGTCGCTTCCCAAAGCTTCGGATACATGCTTATTCTCGTGAATCCAGGAATGGTGTTGATTTCGTTAACAATGATTTCTTCGCCATTTCTCAGGAAGAAATCGACCCGCGCCATTCCCTCGCAGCAAAGCACAGTAAACGTTTTGATCGCCAACTGCCGAATGCGCTCCGAAGTCTGCGGCGGAAGTTTCGCCGGTATTTCCAGCACAGCGCCATTCTCATCAAGGTACTTCGCTTCGTAGGAGTAAAATTCGTGACGAGGCAAGATTTCGCCGGGGACCGATGCGATGGGATTTTCGTTGCCCAGCACGGAGCATTCTATCTCGCGGCCGCGGATGCACTCCTCGATCAAGATCTTGTTGTCATAATCGAACGCATCACGGAGTGCCCGATCAAATTCTTCGCAGTTTTTGACTTTGTGAATGCCGACCGACGAACCGAGGTTTGCAGGCTTAATAAAAAGCGGCAAGCCGAGATGTTCCTGCGCATAGTCGAAGCCGATTTTCTCCGGGGAATATCTGTTGGCCACGATGAATCGGGCAATGCGAATACCGGCATCCCTTAACAGCCGCTTCATCGCATCTTTGTCCATGCCGATTGCAGAGCCGAGCACGCCAGCGCCAACAAACGCGACATTAGCGAGCTTCAGCAGTCCCTGGACGGTCCCGTCTTCCCCGAATGGACCGTGAAGAACAGGAAAGATCACATCCAGAGAGCCGAGCCTTTGCTGGCCGGAAAGCGCCACAAGCTGCTCGTCTTGCTTCCCTGGGACTAGTGCGAGATTCTCGCCCCTTTCCGGTAGGTTGGGCAATCCAGACTCAGCTGCTGGAAGCAAGAACCGAGATTCTGGATTCAGATGCCATTGTCCTTTTTTATCGATGCCGATCAACACAACCTCGTATTTATCGGTGTCGATGGCGTCGATGATATTTTTCGCTGACTGCAGGGAAACTTCGTGCTCAGCGGATCGGCCGCCGAATAGTATTCCCACACGAATCTTCCTTGCCATCCCGTTGTACTCTATTTTTGTAAACTGACAGGCTCGCGGAATGGCAGCTTCATCGCGCTCGGATACTCGGCGTCGTGATAGATCTGCACGTGGCAAGTGCGCGCGTCTTTGGCTGTTTCGTTGGTAACGACTCCACCGGAGCAATAGTTTTTTTGCCACAAAATTGAATTGACTGCACTGACAACCAGGCGAAGCCGACTGCCTTTCATCAAACGGCGCGCCACAAATAATCCAGGATTCAAATCGCAGCGCACGATGTCGCCCGCATTGACAAGCTTCGCTTCACGCAAGGATTCGCGGTAACGCAGCCGGAGTACGTAGCTCCAGAGCGCGATGCTCGTACCGTCGGGCTGGATCTCGTAAAGATCAGCGGAAAGATCGACGCCGGGCGTATCGATGGAAACCCAAAGGGTCAATGCCGGGCAGCCGACTAACGGCGTCTCGTTTGGCAATGGATCGGTGTGATAAACCAATCCATCCTTGCCGATGCTCAAGGCGTAGGTCTGGTCGATTGCCGCGGTTTTCTCTTTCGTATCAGTTCCTTCAACATTTTCGCCGCGGCTTGTATCGAGCGGATTGTACGTAAATTCGTCCGCGCCGGCAGTTGGTGATTTTTCGGTGAGCGCGCCCGAGCGAAAGGCGCCGTTTGCATCGCCATTCTTCGAATCGAGGTAAAAGGTTTTTGGATTCGCAATCAACCTTTCAAAGCTGTCGGCGTATTTCCATTCGCCATTCGCGCCGGAGTTGCCGGGGGCGAGCAGATAATACAACTTCATCCGTGGGCGTGCGCGTGCCGGCGTGGTCCCACGGGCCAATAATGAGAAAATGTTTCACGCGCGCTTCGGGCGGAGTATTCACCAGATGATCCCGGTAATACGTAAGCGCGCCGAGTTCGTCCCCGTCGTATTGACCGGTGATTGTCAGGATGGGCAGCGCAATTTTTTGAAACTGGTCACGCGTCGGCAGCATCGCGTCGTAGTACGCATCGGCGGTTGGATGTTTGAGGATACGCTGGAAATTAACGGAAGGATTTCCGACGAATGAATCGAGCGATTTAAAAGGCAGATGCTTCTTGTAAGCGTCCAGGAATTTTGTGCGCCAAAATTTTTGATCGCCGAAGAGCCTATCCTGTGGCGTGTGACCACTGGTGAGGGTGAACCACTGCATGTCGTAGGTCATCCCGATGTTGTTGTACCGAGGGAAAATCAAGTCCCGGATGCGCGGCTGCTGCCGGAACGATCGTTGCCAAATGCGGCGGAAATTCTTTCGCCGTAGCCCACTGGTCGAAGCCGGCGTACGACCCGCCCCACATCGCGACCTTGCCGTCGCAGAACGGTTGCTTCGACAACCACTCGACAACGTCGTGTCCGTCGCGCGGCTCATTCGCAAACGGTTCGAATTCGCCGCCGGAGTTTCCGCGACCGCGGACATCCACAAGCACGAACGCATACCCATGCAATGCAAAGTACGCGGCGCGGGCGTGGTAGGTGTCCGAGATGTACGGCGTAAGCGTGAAGATCACCGGCGTCTTTGGTGGTGAGCCATCCGGCTTCTTAGACAAATACAACGTCGCGTTGAGTTCGACCTTGTCGCGCATAGGAATTTTGACGCCCCACCGGAGGTCGTAGTCCGCGGATGGTTGTGCCAGTGATGGCGCGTGAGTTTGAGATTGAGCAGCGAGCGTGGTGCCCAGGCCCATGCACAACATCCAGACGCAGATCGATACCTTCATATTTTTGATATTGAAGATGAAGCACACGAGGCAAACAAGGGTTCTTTGTTACAGTCAAAAGCGACGCGACAACTCGGATCGCTTTCATCGTTTGCAGGAAAGGCAGTTTGCGAGACGATAGCCCATGGCTCAGGGACTCTCGAAGCGTGCGCGCCCGCTAAAACACGCTGCTCTGGAAACGAACTCCCCTCACGAGGCGAGTTCATCGAGAACGGAACTGCTCTGCGCCGGGGCGGTCTTTATTGTAGCGATACTGTTATACACGGTGACGCTCGCGCCGACAGTTACGCTAGTAGACAGCGGCGAATTGATCGTGGCAGCGCGGGGGTTGGGAGTCGCGCATCCACCGGGTTTTCCTCTCTGGATCATGCTCGTTCATCTCGCATCGTTGCTGCCGTTCGGAAATGTTGCGGTGCGGATCAATTTTACGTCGGCGCTGTTCGCCTCGCTCGCCTGCGCAATGCTGACTCTTGTTGTCGCGGAATTGATGATCCTGGGTTCCCATGCCGCCACGAAGAAAGCGACCAAAAGGTCAATGCAGCAGAGCAGGAAACTTGAGGATTCAACCGGAGGCCGATTTTTGATATTCGCACCCGCAGTCGGTGCGGGGTTGCTCATAGCATTTTCCCGGACGCTGTGGTCGTATGCGACGATCACTGAAGTCTATGCTCTCAACACGCTGCTAATCCTTGCTGTGTTCGTTCTAATCGTTCGCTGGCGGCGGCGAATTCTTGAAACGCAAAAAGATGCAGGCGACCAAGTCACGACACACGACAACTGGCTTTACGCTGCCGCGTTCGTATTTGGGCTGGCCATGGGCGTTCATCACGTCACGGTGGGACTAACACTTCCAGCTATCGCCGCGATCGTTTACATAACGCAGGGTCGGAGACTTTTTACCAGCCGGCGACTCTTATATGCCGCGCTGATTTCAATTGGCGGCCTCGTGGCGGTTTACGCGTATTTGCCCTTCGCGGCGTCGCGGTCGCCTGTGATGAACTGGGGCAATCCGCGTTCGCTCCAAGAAATCTGGTGGCACATCACCGGCCGGCAGTATCGCGTGTTCTTCTCTTTCTCGCCGACGACAATGGGAGCGCAGTTTGTTGAATTCTGTCGAATGGCGTTGCGTGAATTTGGGTTTCCGTGGCTGCCTGTGGCGCCGTTTCTGGCCTTCGCCGGTTTCGCTCGCGCTTACAAGCGGGAGCGCCCCGTTTTTTGGTTTTTGCTGTTGGTCGTAATCGCCGACCTGGCTTACGCCCTCAGCTACGAAATTGCCGAAGACAAGGACGCCTACTATTTGCCCGCGTTTATTTCGATCGCAATTGCCGCTGGATTCGGCATTCAATGGTTAATCCAAGTTGGTAAGCCGAAGAGTGCGCCCGAGGGCAGACCATACCTTCTGGGGGGCATTGCCATTGTGCTCACTTTTGCGACGGCGTTCGCAGCGAACTGGCCGTTCAACAATCGTAGACATTACTTCATTGCAGAAGATTATGTTCAAAACCTGCTGATTACGATCGCGTCTGATGGTCTGTTGCTTACACAGGATTGGCAGGTGGTATCCCCAATGTTCTATGCCCAGGAGATCGAACAACGCCGACGCGATGTGAAAGTGGTGGACATTAATCTGCTGCGCCGCTCGTGGTATTTTGATTATCTGAAACATGCGCATCCCGCTTTAATCGACCGATCACGCGATAAAATCGATCCATACGTTGAGCTCCTTAGACAATGGGAGCGCGATCCTGGAGCCTTTGCCAGCAACCAGGACCTTACCCAAAGGATTAGCATGGCATTCCTGGAGATGGTTCAGTCACTCGTGAGGAATGAAATCAGGGTCGCGCCAGTTTACATAACCGATGACGTGCTCTCCTCCGACCAAACGAACGCGTATGTGAACCGATGGATCCCGCAAAGCTATCAACTTGTTCCGCAAGGCTTGATCTTCAATCTCGCCACTGACCAAAGCTTTCACGATTCCCCGGATCCGGGTCTCCTGCTGCGCGGGTTGGCCGACGGGACACTGCGGGTTGCGAATAATGATGTAGCCAAGCTTAAGGTTTTGCCGATTTATATGAGAATGCTGACCAATCGTGGGCGATACCTGGCGTTATTCAATCAACACGAGCGCGCCATTCTCGCTTTCAAAGAGGCGTTGGCGTTAGATCCGAATCTGGCCGCAGCGCGGCAAGGGATCGCAGAGAGCACGGCGAAACTTCAAAATCCGTAATATCATTTCCCGTTTCACATTCCTCCTTTGCCGACTCGGAGTCGTAGGGTCAGCCGATTGACAGGCGTTATCTTT